>DLGZ01000023.1:0-36531 GCA_002482965.1 Verrucomicrobiaceae bacterium UBA7681
CGCATCCAGAACGCCTCTCCTCACCCGTTGAGAGCCAGGTGAGCTCCATCAAATCCCCGCTGCCGGCGGCATTTGCGGTCTTTGTGTTCGTCCTTGCCGCCACCGCCATGTGGGGGATGCATGTGGCGGACAAGCACAGCCAGGTGGAGCCTGCCGCGCTGAAGGCGCTGCCCGTGGAGGACGACGAAATCGCATCCCCTGCTCCTGTGGCGGCCTCTCCAAGCACGGTCGGTGCGACGAATGCGAAAACAAAACAGGTGGATTTTCCGGTCACCGGCGCTAAAGCTAGCCCTGTCAACTGACCCAACGAAGATGCCTGCGCCTGAAGCCCATCCCCCAAAATCGCTGTGGTGGCTCGAAGCACTGCTGTGGTCCCTCGCCATCATCACGGGCGTCGCTGTTTCCGCCTATGTGAATGAAACCGCACGTGAGATCGTGATGCAGGGGCTGGCCTACTTCTTCACCTTTTTCACCACACCCTTTGTGCTGGAAACCAGCACGGCATTTGTCGGCGTGTGCATCGTGATGTTCATCAACGCCCGTCGTCTCGATCGCGAAGGCGATGGCTGGGTGGAAATGGAAATCACGGACCCTGCTGAGCCGAAAGACCTCAGCCTAGGCCAAACGCCCAGCGACAAAGCTTCCGAGATCTGAAGTCTGACTGGCCTTCGGCTCGTACCTGTTTCACCCTTCGGACCCGCCGAATGTGAACCTGACGCCTGCATGACTTCCGCCACCCCTCCTGCCACCCTTCCGCCCGTGAGCCACGGGTCGCGTGTGGTGGCGGCTGGAAAGTTCCTGCAACTGGCCGATGGGACAGCCCATTTCATGCGTGGCGTGACCTACGGCCCGTTCAAGCCGAACTCGCGTGGTGAGCCCTTTCCTGAAGACGACCGACTGGCCGCCGACCTTCTTCACATCGCTGCACTGGGTTTCAACACCGTGCGGCTGTACGAGCCGCCTACAGAGGTGGTGCTGCGCGAAGTCGAATCCCTCGGTCTGCGACTGATCGTTGGCATTCCTTGGAGTGAGCATGTTGATTTTCTCGCCAGTCGCACTCTCTGCCGAGAGATCGAAGCCCAGGTCGCCGTCATCAGCGCCAGATTGGGTAAACACTCCTGCATCACCGCATTCCTCGTCGGCAATGAGATCGAGAAGACCCTGGTGCGCTGGATGAAGCCCCGGAGGGTGCGGGCATTCATCGAAAAACTGATCGAGATCGCCCGCAGCAATGCGCCGCAGACGCTCGTCAGCTACGCCACGTATCCGTCCACCGGCTATCTCGTGCCACGCAATGCCGACTTCATCGCGGTGAACGTGTACCTGGAATCAGCGGCCGCTTTCAGCGCCTGCCTTGCGCGCTGGCAGAATCTCGCGGGCAGCCAGCCGCTGATCATCACGGAATTTGGTCTCGATGTTGCCACCCATGGGCCGGAGCGACAGGCGGAGGTGATGCGCTGGCAGCATGACTGCCTGCTGAGCGGCGGCTGTGCGGGCGGGGTCTGGTTTGCCTACACGGACGAATGGCACCGGGGAGGCAAAGAAATCACCGAGTGGCAATTTGGCCTGGTGGATCGCGAGAGAAAGGAGCGCCCTGCCTGTGCCCTGCAGCGTGAGCTGCCACCCGTCTGGCTGCCTCCCCTCGCAGCGCCACGCATCTCCGTCGTGGTCTGCACGCACAATGGGGCCGCCACGCTGAGTCGATGCCTGGATTCCTTGGTGGCGCTGCGCTATCCCGACTTCGAGATCCTGCTCGTCGACGACGGTTCCCGTCAGCACATCGCCGAGATCGCGAAAGGCCATCCGCAAGTGCGCTATCAGTTTCAGGAGCATGCCGGGCTCAGTGTCGCCCGCAATCTCGGCGCGCAACTCGCCACCGGCTCCATCATTGCCTACACCGATGATGACTGCATCGTCCACCCTGACTGGCTGCTGCACTTGAGTCATGCCTTTGAGGAAGAAACCGTCGTAGCGGCCGGAGGTCCCAACATCCCGCCGCCGCCGCGCAACCGCATCGAGCACATTGTCGCCGCAGCTCCGGGGGCGCCGGCGCATGTGCTGCTCAATGACACCGAGGCCGAGCACCTGCCGGGCTGCAATCTCGCCATTCGGAAAGACGCTCTCGAACTCATCGGCGGATTTCGCGTGGAATTCAAAACAGCGGGTGATGATGTGGACGTCTGCTGGCGGTTGCGTGAAACCGGCAGGCGGCTGCTGTTTGTACCTGGGGCGATGGTCTGGCATCACCGGCGTTTCACCATCCGGGCGTATTTGACGCAGCAGTTTGGCTATGGCTGTGCGGAGGCGCTCTTGATGAAGACGCATCCCGAACGTTTCGGTTATCTCGGTGGTGCGCGCTGGAGAGGCGGCATCTATGGGGATCAGCATCCGGCGGACTATCCTGTCGAGGGCAGCATCTTCCACGGCCCATTGGGTCTCGGTGCCTTTCAGGTGATCTACTCCTCCTCCAGCTTCCGCTGGTGGGAATGGTTTACAGGCCTGCTGTGGCTCGCACTGTTGCTACTCGCGCTGGTTTGTCAGCAACCATGGCTGGCCTTGGGGCTGCTGGGCTTTGCGTGTTGGTCTGCCTGGCAGGTCAGTGCCCGCAATGCTGCCGCAGCCAGCATCCATGGCCTGCTGGATCGCCTGCTGCTCTGGTGGCTGAGCTTTCTGCAGCCTGTGGTGCGCGAGTGGGCGCGGCTGCGTGGCATGCTGGCCTTGGGTGCACGGCCCAGCCGCCATCCGCTGCTGCCGCACATCATGCCGCCCACCCGGCCGCATAAAATCACCCTCAGCCTGGGAACGCTGTGCTTTTGGAGCGAGACCGGCACCACCCGTGACACCTGGCTGCAGGAACTGCGCAAGGTGCTCCGGTCCGCGCACATCATCTTTCGTGAGGACGACGGCTGGCGTTGGTTTGACATCGAGGCCTGGCCCTGGTCGGAAATTTCACGCGCCTTTTTGAGCGTCACGGAATTCCATGCCGACGGCCGCTGCCTCACACGAGTGAAGTTGCTCCTGCGCATCCGCCGCAGCTTTGGATGGAATCTCATTCTATGGCTCATCGTCACCGCGATTTTGATGGCGGCAGGTTTGCACATGCTGCTCGTGCTGGGCTTGGTGGCAGTCGCCGCGATCGTCCTGCTGGTGCCGCTTGGCGTATGGATCATTCGCCGTGAGATGTGCAGGCTCGCACGTTCGGCAGCTACCAGCGCCGGGTTGATTGAAATGCGTTAGCGCTTCAGCACACGCGCCGCAGCAAGCCATAGCATTACTGGAACAATGGCACTCAAAGCAAAAGCCCAGGTGGGTTCGCTTTGTCCGAGGTGGCCGATCGCCGCAAACACAAACCCAGTGGGCACCGAGCCACAGGCCAGCGCCGGTAAAAATACCCGCCAGCGCATGCGGGTAAGTCCCGCGAGGCAGGCCACCGCCTCTGGCAGCACCGGCATCCAACGCGAAAGCGCCACCAGCCAACCGCCGCGCTTCTCGAAGATTTCTTCTCCCTTGCGCAGCCCCTCCGCACCCGCAATCCAACGCGCCGCACCACGCCCCAGCCAGCGGCAGGCGGCATAGGCGATGATGCCGGAAATCATCGATCCAGCCGCGCTGACCAGGCCACCCATCCACCAGCCATACATCCACCCCAGCGCCGACATAATTACCGTCGAAGGCACCGGCAGCACGATGTCAGCCACCAGCAGCGCGATCCCCGCCGCCCATGCCCACGCGCCATAGCCCTCCATCCACTTCCTCGCACCTTCAAGACTCAGTGTCTGGTCAAACTGTGCCCCCCAGATCATGAACGGCACAATGATTCCCGCGAGAATCACGAGAATCAAAAGAAGGAGCGAACGGCTGCCACGGGTCATGCGTCAACACAGCAGGAAATGCGTCTCAAGGCAAGAGCGGCACCGCATGCTCCACCATTCCCGCTTCCCTCTGACCGGCACCGTCGCGTTTGGAATCGCCCAGGTCAGTGCGGGCTCTCTCTACAAGGGCTGTTAGCCGGGCCACCACCTCTGGATGCTGCGCGGACACTTCATGCTCCTCGCCAACATCGTGCCTCACGTCGAACAGCTCCATCGGGGAAGGCTGCTGCTTGCCGCTCAGAGTTTTAAATTTGCCTTCGAGCGGCAGGTAGAGCTTCCAATCTCCCGCCCGCACGGCCTGAAGCTGATCCATGCGATAATAGAAGAAACTATCCTCATCCAACGGCGATGCGGTTTTGCTGGCGTCCAAGAGGATCGGAGAAATGTCATGCCCGTCGAGCTTATGCGCTGGCAGTCTGGCACCCACGAGGCTCGCAAAAGTCGGCAGCAAGTCCATCGTCGAGCACAGCGCATCATTCACCGCTCCAGCAGCGATCTTTCCCGGCCAGCGCATCACGCAGGGCATGCGCATCGCGCCCTCAGACGTGTCATAGCCTGAGCCACGATACGGCGCATTGCTGCCCTGCGGCGGATTGCGATTCACCGCACCGTTGTCGGAGGTCCAGACGATGAGCGTGTTGTCCGCGAGTTTAAGCCGCTGCAAAGTCGCCATGATCTCCCCGGTGCTCCAGTCGAGTTCCTCCACCGAGTCGCCATACTCCCCGTTCGCACTCTTGCCGCGAAAGTTCTCGCTCGAAAACGGATGTTTCGTCGACCCAGGCATCGTGTGCGGCAGGTAGAGAAAAAACGGCTCCGCCGCATGCTTCTCGATGAAGCGCACCGCCTCTTCGCTGCAGCGTTTCACCAGATGATCGCGGTCTGCGGGCGCCTCGATCACCTTCTCTCCATGCATCAGCGGCAGTTCCGGCCACACGTCCGGCTTTTTATCCTTCGTCATGTCATCGCTGTACGGAAGGCCAAAGAAATCATCAAACCCCTGCCTCGTGGGCAAAAACGCCGGCTGATCACCGAGATGCCATTTGCCGATGCACATCGTCGCATAGCCCGCGCTTTTCAAAACCTCGGCCATCGTGACCTCGGATGGATTGAGCCCCTTGCTCGCCACCGGCTGCAGCACCGCGCCGCCCGTGTCGCTCACATGCATGTTCACCCGGCGAGGATAGCAGCCCGTCATCAATGCCGCACGACTCGGCGTGCAGACACCGCTCGCCACATAGAAGCTGGTGAACTTCGTGCCCTCCGCCGCCAGCCGGTCGACATTCGGCGTACGATGCAGCTTCGAACCATAGCAGCCGAGGTCTCCGTTGCCGAAGTTATCGACGAATACGACAATGATGTTCGGCTTGGCTGCGAAGGCGCTGACGGAGAACAGCAGGAGGAAGAGAAATGCTTTCATGGTGTGCGCGACGTCACCATTGGCGCAGTGCTGGCTACGGCGCTCCCGGAAACGGATCTGCATTCAAACGGAGCTGCGCCTCGCTTTTGAGCGAGTTTCCTTGCGCCATTTCGGGCGGCAGCACCCGGATCGAGGCCATGAGAACAGCGGCGCTGATGATCAGCGCCAATGCAGTCAGCCAGCGTGCAAAGAGCATCCAGCGGGAATCCCGGCGGGTTGCAAACAAACGTTGCATGCGGACGCGCAGGCCCGAACGACGGGCAAAGGACATGGCGAATGCCGGCATCGGTATCTGGGTGGCATGGGCCAGCAGCATTTCTCCATATTCACGCCGGCTGCATGCCGCGGCGGCCTCCTCATCACAGCAGACTTCGGACTCCGCCTCGTAGATCCCGCAGAGCACATGCATGGCAGGGTTCCACCAGAAGCAGGCACGGACGAGAGCGGCACAGAAGCGGTGCAGCCCGTCCATCTGCCGCGCATGCTGGCATTCATGCCGCAGGGTGGCAAGCAGCGTACCCTCTGGCCAGGAGGCTGCGGCCAGCGGCAGCAGCACACAGGGCCGCAGCCAGCCTGTCATGCAGGGGCCTTCGATATCCGCAGTGAAGCGCACTTCGACAGCACCGCCCGGATTCAGCGTGGACTTCTCGGCATGACGCACCAGTCGCAGAATGCCGGCCACATCGCTCACCACGCGCAGGAGCAGGATGAAGCTTCCCAAAGCCCAGACTGTAATCAGTACGGGCCACCATTGATCTGCCTGAGCGGTGACATCAGCCGCAACTGTGATCGCTGTTGCTGGAAGACTGAACACCGGCAAAGGCAACCAAGGTAGCACCCACAACCCCCACATGCCCAGCAAGGCAAAACGACGCCGTACCTGCGGATACTGCGCCGGCACCACCAGCGCGGCAGCACTCATGAGCACGGCCCACAACGTGGCTTTGAGAGCAATGGCGATCAAGGCGGTCATGATGTGTGTGGGGAGTGGATCAGGAAGGCGATTGCTCGTCCAGCAATTTCCGAATCGCTGCGACTTCCTCCGGCGGCAGCTTGCGGTCTTTCGTTTCCAGCAAAGACGCCATCAGCTTGCCGGGAGAACCGTCAAAAAACGTACGCATGAGCTTTCGCAGCGCCGAATCACGCGCCTTGTCACGCGAGATGGCCAGCTCATAAACATAGCGGCGGGACTCGCGGGTGTGCTTGAGCAGCTTCTTGCCCACCAGGATGCTCAAGAGCGCACGCACGGCGGAGTAAGAAGGCTGATCGGGCATTTCCTCCTGGATCTCCTCCGCAGTCGCTTTGCCCAGCCGATAGACAATGTCCATCGCCTGCCGCTCGCGTTTGGAAAGTTGATCGTCTTTGACTGCCATGTGCTGAAAATGCTGCATTTAAGATGGATCGCAAGTGCAGATTGAAGCCTATCTCCACGCAGTGCCTCTTCACACTCGGCCATGTTAAATGCATATTTTCCAGCATTTAATCTTGCCAGATTTCCAAATGCTGATATTTCTGCATTTATGAGCCCAGCCCAACTCCGCCGTTCGATTGCTTGTTGTTCCGTCTCATTGGCCATCATGTTGATGGCATCATGTACTTCGACGAAATCTCCGGCTCCGCCGCCCATGATGCCGTATATGGATGGTGGTGGTCCCATCACCGCAGGCAATCGATCCGGTGGTTTCGCGATCAACAACAGATCCATCGACAATCTTCTAGTGCCAGGTTCCACTACTCGAATTCAAGATCGCCCCGGCCTAGGCACCTCTGCGGGGCGGGAGCAGTATTCGGTTTTGGAGAACGCCCGCATGTTCCGAAAATCCGACACACCCGATGCGGTGGACTCGTTTCATTACAATGACGAAGTGGGCGCAAGGGCCATGGCGGGAATCTTGGGCGGCAGCATGAGCAAGCGCAGCGGCCTTTTCGCGACAGCCGGAGAACGCCTGAAAGTGGGCCTGGTCCGCTATGGCAATGTCTTCCCTCATTATGAGGTCAACGGGAAGCGTATCGTCATCGGAGAAAGCGGCAGTCACTACGAAGTTAGGCTCGAAAACCGCACCAAAAAACGCATCGAGGTCGTTTTGAGCGTGGATGGTCTGAATGTTCTCACAGGCAAGTCGGCAAGCCCCAAACAACGCGGCTTCATTTTGGAACCCAAAGAGACATACGATGTCGATGGCTTCCGCAAAGACAATACGACCGCAAGGTCGTTTGTGCTTGGCAGCGTGGCTAACTCCAAGGCCGCCTCCAAAGGAGCAGCAAGCAACGTGGGAGTCATTGGACTGGCCGTCTTTGAAGAAGACGAAGCACGGGCCAAGGCTGAACTGCGGCACGAACAGCTCGTGCGCGAAAGCGCCAATGCGTTTCCAGTGACCCGGTAATCAAGGCGCCTCCCAAACCACCGCGCCCATGTGGTAGTGATCACATTCGGGCGCGGCTTTGGAGTAGTAGGCGGTGACGAGTTTTCCGTTCGCGAGCTGGACGCTGGCGGGATAGCCGCAGTCACTCACCTCACTGCGGGCGAGACGAATGGGAGCGCTCCAGGTCTTGCCATCATCACTGCTGAATTTTGCACAGACACCATGCTGCCCGGCAATGCGCACGCCGTAGCTTAGCAGCAGGCGCTTGTCTGCCAGACGGGTGAGGTGGCCGTTGATCTCATTGCGTGCGGTCACCTTGAGAGGTGCGCCCCAGGTCGCCCCATCGTCATCGCTGCGGAGCAGCTCCATCTGCGTGGTGCGTGCGGCGGCCAGCCAGCTTTTGCCGCCAAGTGGAAAAATGTCCGTCTCATTGTGCGTGGGTCCGATGATGGACTGCGGCTGCCACGTCACTCCATCATCATCACTGCGAAAGCACCAAGAGCGCCAGCCCTTGGTCTTGGACGATTTCGTCGGGTCGGTGAGCTGGCCCTGATAGCAGGAGGTGCGCAGCGTGCCATCCTGTGCCGTCCAGATGTCGCCAAAGGGAATGTGCTCGGTCCATTCGTCGGACTCGCTCTTGGGAAAAACATCGCTCTTGCTCCAGGTGCGGCCGGCGTCCTTTGAGCGCAGCACCCAGCTGCGCAGCACGGCATCTCGGAAATCAGCTTGCTTGGGCCGCTGCGGTTGCTTCAAATTCGTCCAGCCGGAGCAGAGCACGAGGAGGTCGCCGTTCTTGGCGAGGCCTGCCGAGTGGTTCATGCGAATCGTGTCCGGTTCATGCTGCGTGACGGTGCTGCGCTTCTCCCATTTCACGCCGTCGGTGCTGGCGTAGCAGTCCACGTCTCCCTGCAGCGTGCCGTGGCCGGGCTGGTTGAACAAGATGGCGATGATCGTGCCATCAGGCAGAAGCGTGAGATTCGGCCAGGCACACACATTTTCGATGGCGACCACGCGTTGCAGGTTCTTGGGCTCCGCTTCCTCCGCGAACAACCCAGACAACGAGAATGCGAACAGCCATGCAGCGATGATTTTCATGGCCTACCAACGCTCCAAGCAAAGCGCAAATTACGGACGTTCTGCCACCATCAACCTCGTAAACGGACCATCGTTGACATTGTAGTAAATGCGTTTGCCATCCGCGCTGAAGGCGGGGTGTGGGTGATTGCGCCGCCAGGATTTGGCGCCGCCGTTTTGCGCAAAGCTTTGCAGTAGCACCCACTTGCCGCCGTTCATGTCCGCCACCTGTATGCCCCACTCATCGTCTTTGCCGCCCACATTGCGGCTCAGCCCATCAGTGACCATGACACTGCCGTCCGGACACACCGAAGGATGCGTGCCACCGAGGACGGGCACGTCTTTGAGACGGGCGTATCTGGCCGGGTTGTCATGAATGTCGAAGCTGATGTTACCCGCTTCAAATATATGCTGCGAGTCTGGTGTCCAGGCCGGGTGACCCCACTTATTGCGCTGCCAGATGCAGGCCGCTTTTTCAAAGTCATAGACCACCGTGCCCTGACGATGGCTGGCTCTGCTGGACATGTAATCGTCCCCGCCGTTGCCTGCGGCGACTTTGAAAAACACGCGCTTCATGTCCGGGCTGAGCACGGGAAAGAAGATGGAGCAGGGCTTGCCTGCGAACTCCTTCTGCAGCCACTCGCCATACTTGGCCTCCACCTCGCTGATCTTCGCTAAGGTGGTGGTCTTGCCGGTGGATGCATCCCACACTTCGAGATCTCGATACGGCCCCGGGTTCCAATGGCAGCCATACATCGGCAGCAGATCCCCATCCGGCCTGCCGAAGCCGACCTGATGATCTTCAGCGATGATCGTCTTCTTCAACGTCCCCACATCCACCACGACCACGCGCCATTTCTTGTCGATCACCTCATGAAACGCCACGCGCTTGCCCCCGGAGAGCCACTGCTGACACGCGACACGGTGTGCATCTTCCGTGTGCACGTTGTCAGCCAGCACCGTCTCCTTCCCCGTGGCGCGTTCCAGCATGCGGACCTCGCCCATATGGCCCTGCGGATCAGCGGAGGTGAAAAACAGCACACGCGTGCCATCCGGACTTTCGGGATTGGTGAGGTAGTAGCTGTGCGTGGTGTGCCGCCCTTCAATGGCCGACACCGGCTTGATGGTGACATCCTTCGACCATGCTGCGACGGGATCATCCGCCACGACTTTAACAACAGAGACCAATAGAAAAGTAGCAATGAGCATAGCGTTCATTCTTTTTCAAACGCTAGGACATCCAGGGTTTATCGCTGAACCTTGGCATAACAGCATTGCTCACTCGCGCCAGTACAACGACTCCTTCGGCGCTGTGTAAGTCACCGCCATCTCGGGTGTCTGAATGACCTCGCCCTTGCGATAGAGCGATTCAACCGCAGCAATCAGCATGCCGGAGGTGAGCAGCGTGCGCTCCACAGGATAAGGCGCACGGTTATGCAGGATCATGTCTTCGATGTGATGGATGAGCGGATTGAAAAAGTCGGCGGTGGTCGCGCTTGATCCCGGCATCGGCAGAAACATCTGGCAGGAGATGATTTCGCCCGTCTCGGAGTTCAGGCCTGCATAGTTGAAGTCCCGCACGGGCAGCATGAACAGCGTCGTGTGGAAGCCGTCGCGATGTTCAATGAAGTACGCAAAGGCATCGGGGAAGGTCTTGCGCGCCCAGTCAAAGCTGACTGGCTCCAATGGGTAACCTTCCACCGGCCAGGTCTGGCTGCGCGTGAGTGCAGCGCCGAGCAGACGCTTCGTCTGCTTCCTCGTGGCGGCATGCTCCCACATTTTCTCGCCACGCAGAGCCAGCACGCTTTTGATGCCCACCTCACCACCACGTCGGCGCTCTGACATGCACTGCGCAGTTTCAAGACCGTGGAAATCGTATTTCTCAATACCACCGTAGCCGACGGCCACGCTCTCAGCCAGCGGCGTGCCCCAGGGCAGATCCACCGCTGGCAGACGACGAGTCACGGGTAGTGAAGATCCCGCGAGAAAAGGAAAGCCCAGCCGTTTCGCATCTGCAACCATTTCGGCGCACTTGCTCCATTCGGTGGAGAGATGTTTGTCGTTGAAGACGGGCACACTGCGACCGCTGGCCTCGAAGACTTTCACGATTTCTTTGAAGAACTCATAGCGCGGGTACAGCGTCTGCCCTTTCTCATTCTCAGGGTAGTCGCCGTGCTCACCAATGAGGATGACGCCATCGACCGCGAGCTTGCCAGTTCCCAGCGTCAGCGCTTCGGCGATGCTGGAATAGATCGAAATGTGATAGCGCTCCGAACGACCACGAGCCAGGTCTGTTGCAGGGAACTGCGCGAAGAACAGCGACACCAGATCCGTCTGCGGTGGCATCCACTGCCCGGCCCAGACGTAGCCCATGGCAAGCCGGTCCACGAAATGCATCGCATGCGAGTTCTTGAACATCACCGTCGCGATCAGCGCGATCTTTTTGCGTGCTGGCGCGGGTGCGGCATGGGCCGTGGCAGCAGCGGCGGCGCTGGCCAGAAGGAAGGAGCGGCGGGTCCAGGGGGATGAGCTCATAAGGAGGAGGTGCGTTCAGATTTGTTTTCCCAAAACAACCACAGCGGCAGCACCGCGATGAGCGGAAGGCACGAGGCCAGCATCAGCCCCTGATCAAACGAATGCGTGCGATCCGCGAGCCTGCCAAAAAACTGCTGCGCCTGCGCTGGCAGCACCCACGCCACCACTCCGGCGATGCCGGTGATCTTGCCCTGATGCCGCCCCGACAAATCCTGCGTGAAGGCATGATACAACGGAAACACACCCAGCGCACCCGCACCCGCGAGCATGAACACCGTGAGCAGGACCCAGCCATGCTCAAGCCACGGCGTGAGCCCGCAGGAGGCGCACAAGGCCCCGCAGCCGGCAAAGACAATCACACGCGCCGCATGCACCGACATTTTCCGCCGGCCCAGCCACACGGCGAGCGCCCCCGCACCGAG
Organism: Verrucomicrobiaceae bacterium UBA7681; assembly: GCA_002482965.1. Taxonomy (GTDB): domain Bacteria; phylum Verrucomicrobiota; class Verrucomicrobiia; order Verrucomicrobiales; family Verrucomicrobiaceae; genus Prosthecobacter. The sequence continues at coordinate 11,684 of DLGZ01000023.1, forward strand.
ACATCCGACATCCGTGGCCACATACCACGCCGAGGTGAACCACAGCGTCTCCGCTTCCGTATAGCCACGGCCTTCCTGCAAAATTTTGGGCAGCCACGCACGCAGGATTTGCCACGTCGTGTTGATCCCCGCGATGACCACAAAGATGATGAGCATGCGACGGCTGAAAATGACGCTCCACAGGCTGGTGCCATCGCTCTGGTCCGAGGTATTACTCACACGAACCGGCGCAGGCAGGTCCGCCTTGCGCACGAGGGCAAACCACAGCACCAGCCAGCCAAAGCCGGTGACGCCGACCACTTGAAACGCCGTGCGCCAGCTGCCGAGCTCGGCCGTCATGAGGCCGCTCATGATCAGCGGCGTGATGATCGCGCCCACGGAGGTGCCGCTCTGCAGCACGCTGTTGCCAAATGAGCGCTCCCGCGCATCCAGCAGCGCCCGCGTGGTGCGAATGCCGCAGGGCCAGTGACCGGCCTCAAAAAAGCCCAGCGCCATGCGGCACCACAGCAGCTCCTGCTCATTGTGCACAAAACCCGTCGCCAGCCCGGCCAGCGACCACATCGTCAGCACGATGGCATAAAGCCAGCGCACGGAGAAACGATCCGCCAGCCATCCGAACACAAGGGAACCCGCCGCAAACGCATAGGCAAACACCGCCTCAATGTGCCCATACTGCTCCTGCGAAAGCTGAAACTCTTTGGTTATGCGTACCGCCGCATTCGCCAGCGTCTGGCGGTCCATGTAGTTGATCGCCGAGGCGAGCAGCAGCAGGCAGCAGATCGTCCACTTCCATGCCGCCGAGCGGTGCAATGGGTTCGGATCAGCGGCAGCAGTCATGTCAGGTGCGCACCGATCGAAACTTTAGGCCAGCAGCTCATCAACCACCTTTGCACCCTGATTGTCCGTGAGCGAGGCGGCGAGGCCGTTGCGCTTGTAGGTCAGCTTGGTGTGGTCGAGGCCGAAGGTCTTCAGCAGGGTGGCGTGGTAGTCGTAGTGCTTCACTTCGTCGATGACAGCCTTGTGGCCAAATTCATCCGTCTCGCCGTGGACGTAGCCTTTCTTGAAGCCGCCGCCGGCCATCCACATGCTGAAGCCGTAGGTGTTGTGGTCGCGGCCCCACTTCTCGCGGCCCGCATCATTTTGCAGCACGGGCAGACGACCCATTTCGCCGCCCCAGTGGACCACAGTGCTGTCGAGCAGACCTCGCTGCTTGAGATCAATGAGCAGCGCGGCGCTCGGCTGGTCAGTGGCCTGACAGTTTTTGGGCAGCGACGTGATGAGCGAGCTGTGCTGATCCCACGACTGGCCCGCATTGAGAACCTGCACATAGCGCACACCACGCTCAACGAGCCGACGCGCAATGATGCAGCGCGTGGCGTAGTCTTTGGTGATCGGATTATCGACGCCGTAGAGTTTTTTGACGTACTCAGGCTCCTTCGAAATATCGAGTGCCTCTTTCGCCGCGACCTGCATTTTCGCCGCGAGTTCATAACTGGCAATGCGCGCCTGCAAATCAAGCTCGCCGGGATGCAGGGCAAGGTGGTCCTCGTTGAAAACTTTCAGCAGATCGAGCTGGCGCTGCTGCGGTGCACCGGAGAGCGAAGCCGGCGGATCGAGATTTAAAATGCGCGGCTCTGCGGCACGCACCAGCGTGCCCTGAAACAGCGAGGGCAGCCAGCCATTGGTGAAATGCTCGCCGCTGAAGGTGGGCAGTCCGCCGGGATGCGCGAGCACCATGTACGAGGGCAGTTCGTCCGTCTCGCTGCCCAAACCGTAGGTCAGCCACGAGCCCAATGCCGGACGCCCGGCGGTGACACGTCCCCCGTTCATCGCATACAGCCCCTGCGCGTGATTGCTCACCCCGGAGGTCATTGAGCGTATCAGTGTGATCTCATCCACCACCTTGCTCAGGTTCGGCAGCAGTTCGCTGATCTCCATGCCGCACTCGCCATGCTTCGCGAACTTCCACGGCGAGCCAAAGCACTTCGATGAAGCCTGCGCGAGATTGTCGTACTTGATCTCACCGGGAAATTTCTGCCCGTCGTACTTCGTGAGCATCGGCTTCGGATCAAACAGGTCCATCTGCGACGGCCCACCCATCATGAACATCGAGATCATCGCCTTTGCCTGCGGCTCAAAGTGCGGCTTCTTCGGATTCAGATCGTAGCGTATCTCACCGGTGACACTCTCAGGCTTCACCGGCGCGGCGAGCAAACCATCGCGCTCTAGCAACGAGGCAAGCGCCAGGGTACCTAGGCTGTAGCCATTGGCATGCAGGAAGTGACGGCGGGAGCAGAGCTGGGGGCGGTTCATTCGACGTAGAGGAAGCGGTTCGAGCTGCAAAGAATCTGGCACAGGCTGGCCATGGCCTCCTGCGGTGGATTGGGCACGACGCCTTTCGCATGCTGGATGTCGTGGTGATACTGCGTCAGCGCCTTCGTCTGCTCATCCAGATACGCAATGCCACGGGCGATGTCAGCCTGAGTCGCCGGCTTGCCGAAAAGCAGTTCCCATGCCCCTTTGATCTGCTCAGTTCGATTCCCAGGAGATGCAGCCTCAAGTCGATCCGCAAGACGGCGCGAGCTGTCGAGCACAAAGGTGTCGTTCATCAGCAGCAGCGATTGCGGAGCGACGGTGGTCTGTGCGCGCAGTTCACAGTTGGGCGTCATGATCGGCGCATCAAAGGTGTCGAGCACCGTGACGGGCTTGCTGCGCCGCACCTGCACATAAATGGAGCGGCGGAAATCGTCCGCACCACCGGGATCCACCTTGTTCAGCGTGATCGTTCCTTTGTCGATGCCCGTGACCACGCGGCCCTGCGGATCACGACCAATGCCGCTCGGCGGGCCATAGCTCGCCTGCACCAGCGTGCCAGTGACGGCCAGCAAGGAGTCACGCAGCGTTTCGGCATCGATGCGGCGCAGTTTGAACCGCGCATAGAATCTATTTTCAGGGTCGCTATGCAGCGAGGCCGCATTCACCGATGCTTGCCGATAGGCATTGCTCAGCATGATCAGGCGATGCAACGACTTCAGCTTCCAGCCGCTCTTCACAAACTCGTCAGAGAGATAATCGAGCAGCTCCGGATGCGTGGGCAACTCACCCTGGCGGCCAAAATCACCCGGCGTGTTCACGATGCCACGCCCCATGTGATTCATCCAAAAACGGTTCACAAGCACACGCGCCGTCAGCGGATGTTTGCCGCTGGTAAGCCATTGCGCATAGGCAAGGCGACGCCCGCTGGAGCCGCTGCTCACCGGCACCGGCTTGAAAGGCTCGATCTGCGGGCTCGCGAGAACGCTCAGTTCTCCGGGCGTCAAAGCCTGCTTCGGCTGGTCATGATCACCACGGTTGAAAAGCTTGCTCACGGGCATCTGGCCCTTCACTTCCATCAGCGCCATCACAAAGCCTTCCATCGGCTTCGTGTCCCTGAGCTTTTTGGCCTCGGCCATCTTCGCATCCACAATGTCCTGCTTCTTCTGATCGTAGAGATTCAGCGAGTAGGTCGCGAGCGCGGAGGGATACTTTTTGATCAGCGCCTTCTGCTCCGGCGTGTGCTTGTCCTTCGGCGTGTCACGGGCAATGCGGAAGTTCGCCTGCTCCGCCTCAGGCACTTTCTTGATTTCGACCTCGAAAATCTCATCGAGGAATTTTTTGCTCATCGCCCGTGCCTCGACCTCGATCTCCTTTGCCTTTCCTTCGATCTCAGCCGCCTTGGCGCGTTCCTCAGGTGAGTAGAGCGAGTACAGCCGCTGCGCCGGAGCACGCCAGGCCTCCCAGTTGTAGGCCGGATCAAAGACGGCGCGAAGCCGGTAATAATCCGCCTGCGTGATCGGATCGTAGCGATGATCGTGGCACTGCGCACACGCGACCGTCATGGCCATCAGCGACGAGGTCGTGACCTTCATCTGCTCAGCGATCACCTGGTTCTTGGCGAGCTTCGCGTCATCAGGCGCATCGCCCGTGCCATCGGGTGCCATGCGCAGAAACGCGGTCGCAATGAGCTGATCCGTGCGATGCGGATCAAGCACCGCCTGCTGGAAGTCCGCATGCGTCGCACCGGCGAGTTCGTCCCCCGCCAGCTGTTCCTGAATGAATTCATCCCAGGGTTTATCCGCGTTCATCGCACGGATCACATAATCACGATACCGCCACGCCTGCGGTCGCACCGAGTCTGCCTCCGAGTAACCGTTGGAGTCCGCATAGCCCACCACATCCAGCCAATGCCGCGCCCAGCGCTCTCCATAGTTCTTGGAGGCCAGCAGGCGCTCAACCAGCTGCTCATAGGCCAGCGGTGACTTGTCATTCTCAAAGGCTTCCACCTCTTCCGGCGTCGGCAGCAGTCCGGTCAAATCAAGCGACACCCGGCGGATCAAGGTCCGCCGGTCAGCCTCGGGAGCAAAGGTGAGCCCCTGAGCCGTCATCGATTTCAGCAGAAAAGCATCCACCGGCGTACGCACCTGCTTCGCATCCACCTGTCGGGGCACCGCAGGGCGCTTCACCGGCTGAAAGGCCCAGTACTCGCGGTCGTCGTCTGAAATCATCGGTCCCGGGGCCAGCGCCAGCGGCTCCGGCCGCGCGGTCTTCGCCCCCTGGGCGATCCATTGCTCAATGATCGCCAGCTCCTCCGCGGACACCTGCTTGCCTTTCTTCGGCATCTCCCCGTTTTTGATCAGGCGAACCAGCTCGCTCTGCGCCGGCTGCCCCGCCACGACGACATGGCTGCCGCTCTCCAACTTCAGATCCATGAAGCGCCGCAGCCGCAGATCCACCCCACCCTCCGGCTTCTCTTCCTCCCCATGACAGTGCGTGCAGTGCTCCTTAACAATGGGCCGCACGTCTTTCTCAAAGGTGAGCACGCGCTCCGCACCGCGAACAGTCACGGCGAGGGAGCAAAAGAGAACAACAGGCGTCAGCTTCATCAGGGGGTAGAAGCAGATTACGCCCCAAGTACGCCCATTTTTGCGATGGATTACTCCACAGCCACTTTCACCACCACTTTGAACACCTGCTCCGGCTTGTCCCACTCGATGCATGGCGCATGCGCGTCCTGCGGATACAGAATGGCAAAATGCCCGCCGCTCAGGTGCAGCGGCGTCACATCAGGCACCAGTTTCCACAGCGCGGCCTCTTTTTCCTCGTTGTAGGCCATCATCTCCTCCTGCATCGCCGCCAGCGGCGCCCACAGGATCGTTTCCCGACCACTGTAGATAAACTGCACATCGATGTACTTCCGGTGCGCCTCAAACTTCGCCTTCTCCATCAGCTTCGTCTCATAGGTCTGCACCAGCGCGAAACATTGGTCCCCATCCAGATCAAAACGCCCCAGCGGCTGCGTGCCGTCCACCGTGCGGAGATAGGCAAAGGCCTTCGCGAAACGCGAATTCAGGGCTTCATAGCGGGCGGAATTTTCGAGAGTGTCGAGGATCATGGTGAAGGGCATCAAATCGACACCATGCTCAAGCCGAGTGCAACGGGCAAAGGCAGGCTGAGGACATCATCGCGCATTGAATTGTCATCAGCTTCGCTGAGTGTTCCAGTCCTTCGTCCGCTCTGACCATGAATGACCAGTTCTTATTTTCCGACATGCCTGCCGCCCTTGAAGGGCAGCCGGTCACCAGCGTGTTTCTGGCCATCCTTCCAGACCCTGTGGCAGCAGAGCAGATCGCCCGGTGCGCTTGCGAAGTGCGGGACAGGCACGGCTTGAAGGGGGCTCCCCGGCCCACAGGTCGTTTCCATGTCACCCTGCATACTTTTGACCATGCACCACGTGCGTTGGAGCGCTCCCTCCAGATGGCGCAAATGGTCGCGGCCAAAGCGGTGAAAGGAGTCAGTCCCTTTGAGGTTCGGTTTGATCGGGTGAAAAGCTTCTCAGAGAAGAAAGCCAATTGCCCGTGTGTTCTCGCAGACCGTGAAGGCAATGAACCCCTGAGAGCTTTCGCCTCCCGATTGAAGCGCGAAATGGGCAAGCCCGCCGGACAATTTACACCGCATATCACGCTGCTGTATGACGATGCCGTTGTTAAAGAAGAGTATGTGGAACCTGTCGGTTGGAGGGTCAACGAAATCGTCCTGCTCAAGGCGATCATGAACCGAAAGACCTTCCAAGAGCTTGGGCGCTGGTCGTTTGAAGGCTGAACGTCATCGCAAGACATCGGGGCTGCGGTCACTTCGCACGAAGCAACTCGACAATCGTCTCCCGCATCACCTTTTCCGACTCCGGCGCTGCGAAGGCTTGCGTGGGCTCGTAGCCACCTTCGGCGAAGGATTTTTCCAGAGGGATGTAACCCGGCGTACCATCACCATAGCTCGCAGTGGCAACAAATCCCCCGGGGCGCTGCTGCTGCGCAAAGAGCTGATACTCGATGAAGGTCTCACCCGGCAGATGCAGGAGGCACACGTCGTCTCCCAGATGCAGGCTGGTGAACTGAATCGGCACACCCGCCGCACTCTGACGGATGAAGCCCACGCGAAACGCCGCACTGATGCGCGTCGAGGCCGCAGTCGTCGCGTTCTCACACACCTTCAGCATGCGCTCCTCGGGAAATTCGGGATTCGATTTCAGCACCACAGGCCGCGCGCGCCACTCGATCTTCGTCAGCGGCGCTCGTTTCATCTGCTGCTCGGAAGCCACCATTGCCGCATGAATGTTCTCCCCCAGCCGCACCCGGGACTCCTTGCTGGCGTCATTATACTTGCCCGCCGCGATGTTGCCGCCGCAGCCGGTGAAGTACAGATGCGGCACGCCATCGTCCTGCGTGCGCCGCTCACGTGCCGCGCCCACAAAGTCATACGTCACCATGCCGTCTCCATAATAGCTCATGGGATGCGTCGCATAGTAGTGCAGCACCGCGAGCTTCTTCTCGCCATTCCAAAAGCTGATCGTCTTCAGCAGCGGATCCACCACCCCTTCCGGCAGTTCCCGCAGCGCCGCATCCTTCGTCGAGCTCAGCCGCATCTTCGCCACCTTCCCGTCGTCGCCCATGATGCGACGATTCGAAGCCACGTGCTCCACCGCCGCCTCGCCATGCGCCATGTGCGTCACCGGCTCAGCATGCTTCAGCGCCACCTCAATACTACCCGCCACGCCCTTCAGCGCCCGCTCGGTCCATTCCATATCCATCACACTCGGCGGCGATGGATAACCCGCCAGCAGCCGGTGCGATGCCGCATCTCCAATCGGCGCATTGTGCTGATGCAAACTCTGCACCGCTACGCGTTCCGCCGTCGTCCCCGCCGCCTGCGCCAGCACCTCCCGCCAGTGCACATGATCCCCGGCACGGATCTCACACCAGTCCACCGCGCACAGCACCACCGGCTTGTCATCGCTCAAAATCACCACCCCCAGCGCCAGCAACGGCTCGCTCACTCCCACCACCGGCTTCACCAGCCCACCGCACAACGGCGCACCCACCGACGGCGTGACATCCGCGCGAAACGTCGTCAGCCGCAGCGGCTCGCCGAAGGCCGGGAGTGCCAGCAATGACAGGAGGATCAGTAACTTGTTCATGACTTCACTACGGTTTTAAAGCAGCAAGCTCTCAATCAGGTTCTGGATTTCGTCATTGAATGATCTGCCCAATAGATTCAGTGGGGCAGCCCTCAAGCGCCTCCATGCAAAGCTGGATCTCCTCATTTGTCACCGGCTGATGGAAAACGATGCTATAACCCAGGTCGTCATCACGGCGGAAGAATTCAGGAGCATGACCGCGGCACAGATCACAGTCTGTGCAGCTGCTATCGACGTAAAAACGTCCGGCTGTGTTTTGTGGAAGGCGATCTTCAATGTTGGGCATGGTAAAAGCGGGGTTGTCCGCGCCGATGCATTCGCACATTGGATTAGTTGCGTGAATTGCATAAAATACGAGTATTGTTGTCTTTAATGCAACAATACCTGATCAGGAAACCCTTCGACCTCTACGCCCTGCACCTCTTTCATCTCGTCGTAAAGCACCGCAGTTTCACCCGGGCCGCACGGGAGGCCGGGCTGTCGCAAAGCGCGCTCACGCGGCAGATGCAGTCGTTGGAAGAGCGCCTCGGCCTGGGTCTGATCAACCGCACGACACGGTCTGTCGAGATTACAGAAGCTGGGCTCTTCCTCGCTGCGGAAGCCGCACGGCTGATCGGAGGTGTTGCATCGGCGCTGGATGGTTTGCAGGCTGAGTTTGGCTCCATCCGTCCCGAAGTCCGCGTCAGCGTCTCACGCACGCTGGCAATGGCCCATATGCCCGGACTCTTTCATGCCAATCACCAGCGCCATCCCGAAGTCGTGTGCCGCATCAGCTACAACACCAGCAGTTCCATTCTCACCGCCTTGGATGCAAGCGAGATCGACGTTGGTGTCATGTGCCCACCCTCGCCACTGCCGGATTCCATCAAGGTCACCCACCGTTTCAAAGATGCCTTTGAACTGATCGCGCCTGCCACGATGGCAGCCAAAGCGCCCGTTAAACGCGCCGAACGTCTCCGGCTCTGGATGGCGGAGCAGCCCTGGCTCCTCATCGACGCCAGTACCCAGACCGGCAAAAACCTCCGCCGCTGGATGAAGCGCCAGCATCTCGATCTCCAAGCCGCGATGGAACTGGACAGCTTCGACCTCATCATCAACCTCGTCGCGTCCGGTTTCGGCCTCGCCTTCGTCCCCCGTCGTGCACTCGCTCTCTATCGAAGAAAGGAATCCATCGCCACCCTGCCCTTCCCTGAACGCTTCGAACGCGACGTTGTTGCAGTGACAAGGAAGCACCGCAAACAACCTCAGCACGTGCAACGGTTTGTGGAAAACATCTTGTTTTAGCCCACCAGTCCCCGGATCACCTGCCCATGCACATCCGTAAGCCGGCGATCAATGCCATTATGCCGGACAGTAAGCTGCGTGTGATCAATTCCAAGCTGATGCAACAGCGTGGCGTGGATGTCGTAGCAGGTGGTAGGGTTCGCTCGATCCAGCGGCTTATACCCCCACTGGTCACTTTCGCCAGCGGTGACACCGCCTTGGATGCCCCCGCCGCAGAGCCAGTTGGTGAAGACGTAGGGGTTGTGGTCGCGCCCTTTGCCGCCCTGCGTGCTCGGCATGCGGCCAAACTCGGTGGTCCAGAGGATGATCGTGTCATCAAGCAGCCCGCGTTGTTTCAAATCGAGAATCAGTGCTGAAACAGCCTTCGCCATGCCCCAGGCGAGCGGGCCGTGATCGCGCTCAACGTCTTCGTGGCTGTCCCAGTTACGGCGCGGGAAGCCGTTGTCATTGCCGCTCCAGATCTGCACAAAACGCACGCCGCGTTCCAGCAGGCGGCGCGCAGCGAGGCACTTGCGGCCCATGTAGTCCGCCTCTTCTTCGGGATTGATCTCCGTGGGCCAGACTGTGCGATGTTCCTGAATGCCATACATCGCCTTCATCGCATCGGACTCCTTCGAGATGTCCAGCGCCTCCGGCGCGGCGAGCTGCATCTTCGCGGCGAGTTCGTAGCTCTGGATGCGGCTTTCCAGGCGCGAATCCTCCTCGCGCACCGCCATGTGTTTTCGATTCAGCTGCTCCAGCAACGCGAATCCCTCGCGATCTGACTTCGCGCTGATGTAGCGCCCAGCCTTGTGCGGAAACAGATCGGCGATGGGCGTCTGCGCACCGGGATAAATGATCGTCCCCGCATGCTGCGAAGGCAGAAACGCGCTGTCCCAGTTCTTCGGCCCGTTCGAGGCGAAACCACGATGATCCGGCAGCACGACAAACGTGGGCAGATTGTCGCTGATGGAGCCCAGCGCGTAGCTCACCCAGCAGCCCACGCCTGGAAAGCCCGGCAGATTGAAGCCCGTGGCCTGCAGCAGCGTGCCCTGCGAATGCACGCCGGTCTTGCCCACCATGTTGTGCACAAAGGCCATGTCATCCGCACAGGCGCCCAGCGGCGCGACGGCCTCGCTCAGCATCCGGCCGCTCTGGCCGTAGGGCTTGAAGTCCCACACCGGTTTCTTCCACGGTCCCAGCCCGTTTTGAAACGCCTCCACCTTCTCGCCAAAGTCGGCGTCCTCGCCGTGGTGCTTGATCAGCGCCGGCTTGTAATCAAAGAGGTCGATGTGGCTCGCAGCGCCGCCCATGAAGAGCTGCACCACGCGTTTCGCCTTCGGAGCCACCACCTGGGAACGATGCGAGGTCTCCGCGCTGGCCAGCGAATGAAACGCGAGCGCGCCGAAGCCTTGTCCGGCGGTTTGCAAAAGCTGGCGGCGGGTGAACATGGCAGAACAGTAGTCATTCATACGCAGCTGACCAGCGGTCCCTTGTCACGCAATCGCGCGAGGTCTGGCAGGAAGCGAATTGCACAGTCGCGGAGCCCAGCATATTCGTTATGCTAAATACACATGTCAGCCTGGTCCCCGCTCCGCAATTCTGTCTATCGCGCCATGTGGCTGGGCAGCATCGGATCGAACATCGGCACCACGATGAATGACACAGCGGCGGTCTGGACGATGACCACGATGACGAGCTCGCCCTACCTCGTGTCCTTGATGCAGACGATGTCGAGCCTGCCGCTCTTCCTCCTGGCCCTGCCCGCTGGAGCCCTGGCAGATTTGGTGGACCGTCGGCGATTGATCTTGATCGCGCAAACCGGCGCGCTGCTCACCGCCGTCGGCATGGCGCTGCTGGCATGGCATGGCGAACTCACGCAGACCCTGCTCCTTCTCGCCACTTTTCAGCTCGGCGTCGCCGCCGCCTTCACCATGCCGGCCTGGCAGGCCTTGATCCCTGAAGTGGTGGGTCGCGAGCAACTGTCCTCCGCGATTGCACTCAACGGCGTCGGGTTCAACATCGCCCGATCCCTCGGCCCCATCCTCGGTGGCCTGCTGCTCGCAGCACTGGGCCCGGCACCAGTGTTTGCGCTGAACGCCCTGTCTTTCGTCGCAGTGATCGGAGTGATGTGCACCGGCAACTACATTGCCACCCCACGCAGCGCCCAGCAGGAACAGATGCTCGGTGCCATGGCCGCCGCGATCCGCTACGTGCGCCATGCCCGTGCCATGCAGGCGGTGCTCTGCCGTGGTGGCATCCACATGTTTGCCGCCGTGGCTCCGGTGGTGCTGCTGCCGGTCATCGTGCATTCACGGAATTGGACCGCCGCAGACTTCGGCATTCTCATGGGTTGCTACGGCGGCGGCGCCATCCTCATGGCCCTGCTGTGGCTGCCAAAGCTGCGCGAACGCTTTTCATTCGATCAGGTGCTGTTCGGTGCCAGCGTCGTGTCAGCAGTGGCCACGTCCATCATCGCTCTGGTGCCAGGAAAAATCGCCATGGGACTCGTGCTCGTCATCACAGGTGCGGCATGGATCAGCGGCATGAACACCTTCAGCGTCGCCTCTCAAAGCGTCTTCCCAAATTGGGTGCGCGCCCGCAGCTCCGCGATTTATCTGGTCGTCATGCAGGGAGCCTTTGCCATCGGTGCCCTGACCTGGGGCCAGCTCACCAGCCATCTCAATGCGCCGACCGCGCTCGGCATTGCCGCAGGCTGCCTGCTCTTCAGCGCCCTGCTCGCACGTCTGCTGCCCATCAGCCATGTCGAAAAGCTCGACCTCAGTCCTTCCGGCCACATGCTGCCTCACAGCGCCATGACCACCGAACCCGCCCCCAGCGACGGCCCCGTGCTCATCACCCTTGAGTATCACATCGACCCCCAAGAAGCCCCCGCCTTTCGCGCCGCCATGCTGCAGTTGCGCGAGACCCGTCTGCGAGATGGTGCCTTCCGTTGCTCACTCTTCGCGGACCTCGAAGATCCCACTCACTACCGCGAAACCTTCCTCGTTGGCTCCTGGGCCGAGCACCTGCGGCAGCACGAACGCGCCACCATGGAGGACCAGCGCATCGAGCGCGCCGTGCAGAGCTTCCACCGCGGCACCGAACCACCGCGCGTGCGTCACCTGCTCATGGTCAATCTGCGTGATGTGAAGCCCTGACCCTCCAGCTCACTTCGCACCAGCAATGGTCCACGGCATCCAGTACGCCTGCACCATCACCAGTACACCCATGAGCATGGCCAACGCAATGCTGTGCCAGAAAACACTGCGCAAAATCGTGCCCGCATCAGGACTGTCCGGCTGGCCACCCGTCGCCACACTCGCGACCACAATGCTCTGCGCGTCGATCATCTTGCCCATCACCCCGCCTGAGCTGTTGGATGCGACCATCAGCGATGGTGACAGATGCAACTGCTGCGCAGTGACCTGCTGGAGATTGCCAAAGAGTACGTTCGAGGATGTATCACTGCCAGTCAGCGCCACCCCCAGCCAGCCGATCAGCGGCGAGAAAAACGGGAACAGCATGCCCGTGCCGGCCAGCATGAGTCCCATCGTCGTGTCGGTGCCGGAGAATCGTGTGGTATAACCCAGCGCCAGCATGAGCGCGATGGTGAGCAACGAAGTGCGCACGCGCCACAAGCAGCGTAGATAAATCGAGGCCAGCTCCTTGAGCCCCCTGCCAAGAAGCAGTCCAGATGCGACACCGGCCAGCAGCAGCGCGGTTCCCGTCGCGGAAAGGTAGTTGAAGGTGAACACCGCTTTTTCGGGCTCGGGCTTCACCACGACCGGCGGCATTTTCTGCACGGCGAGATGCAACGTCGAGACCGGGATGATCGGCGCCTGCCACGTGCTCAGCGCCTTCGTTCCGGGCGCATAACCGTTGAGCATCGTCTTCGCGAACGGCGTGGTCCAGATTCCCACGAACAACGAAAGCATGACCCACGGAATCCAGGCGCGGAAAGGACGCTCGATTTTCGCCTCCTGAGATTTCTTTTTCTCAGCACTTCGCGGTTTCCAGCAACGCAGCAAAATCACCATCGAGGCCATCGCAACCAGTCCCGCAGCAATATCCACCAGCCAGGGCCCGTGGAAGTTCGAAACCAAAAACTGCACCACGCCAAAACTCCCACCGCAGACCAGGCACGCCGGCCAGACCTCGACCATTCCACGCCAGCCGACCTGCGCCACCACCAGCCAGAACGGCACGATGAATGAGAAGATCGTGAGGTGCAGCCCCACAATGGCACTCAGCACATGCACATCCTGCCCGGTGACATCCGCAAGAGTCGTGAGCGGAATGCCCAGCGAGCCAAACGCCACCGGTGCCGTGTTCCCAATGAGCGAGAGCTTGGCAGCTTCCAGCGGTTTGAAACCCAGGCCGATCAGCATCGCTCCCGAGATGGCCACCGGCGCACCAAACCCCGCACAGCCTTCGATGAATGCACCAAAGGCAAAGGCAATCAACAGCGCTTGAATGCGCCGATCACCCGCCAGCCCGGCGATCTGCTTCTTCAAGGACTCAAACTGACCGGTCTCGACGGAGATCTGATAAATGAAGATCGCGTTCACCACGATCCACCCGATGGGAAACAAGCCGAACACTGCCCCCAAACCGCACGCTGAAAGCGCAAGCTGTGCCGGCATGTGAAAAACCATGATGGCAACGACCAGCGCCACGATCAGTCCCGCGAGCGCCGCGAGGTGCGCCCGCACATGCCAGAACGCCAGCAGGCCCAGCAAGGTGATCACTGGCAGTGCGGCCACCAGCGTGGAGAGCACCAGATTGTTGAAAGGATCGTAGTTATGGGACCAGAGCATTCACTTAAAGAGCGTGCGTCACACAAAACTTGCAACGGATGTTTCATCTCGATGAACAGTTCAGCGCGTCATGATGCAGCTGAAACCACTCTGCGGCGGCTCTCATCCAAAGATTGGGTATCTAACGTCCATAGCTCCTCTGGCCATCAGTCCACAAAGCTGAATTCGTTCAGATTCAAAAACACGCGACAGGTATTTTCCAAGCCTTCTCTCTTCGCATATTCGAGCAGCGGCGCGATCTCATCTGCCGTCGGACTGCGCGAGAGCGCCAGCACAAAGGCATGTCGTGTCTGTGCTTCAAGACCTTCCGCCTCCTTTGACACACGCTCGGCAAAATGCTTCGCCATGGAGACAACAAGACCGTTGTTCATCATGGCCAGCGCCTGCAGTGGGCTGAGTGATTCGTTGCGCTTCTCCACCCGCATGGAGGGATCGGCACAGTCGAGCGTGGTCATGAAAGGCTGCTGCTGCGAACGCACAATGAAGCGGTAGATGCTGCGCCTCCACGACTTCGGATCTTCAGGGTCGTGCAGCTGATACTCGTAATGCGGACTGTGCTGCGGCTTCTCGATGACGAAATCCTGGAAGCTCGGTCCGTCCATCGTCAGATCCAGCTTGCCGCTCACAGCGAGGATGGAATCGCGAATCGATTCCGCATCGAGCTTCCGGCGGTTTTGGTGCGAGAGGAAAACGTTGTTCGCATCCGCCGGCACCGCCTTGTCGGACGACTGCCGGTAAGTGTTACTCATCACGATCAGTTTGTGCAGCTTCTTCAAACTGCCGCCGAGATCGTCGCGGAACGTCACGGCCAGCCAGTCGAGCATTTCAGGATGACTCGGCCTGTTGCCCATGCGGCCAAAGTCATTCGCCGTATCAACCAGCCCACTGCCAAAATGATGCTGCCAGACGCGGTTCACGATGCTGCGCCATGTGAGCACATTGTTCTTGTCGGTGATCCATTTCGCCAAGGCGGCACGGCGTGCGGATTCACCCTCCCCTGAAAGTTGATACACATCATGAAAGGCCTCGCTCAGCGCCGCAATGCCCTGCGGCCCGACCTCCTTCGCGGGTTGTTTCATATCACCACGCTTGAGCACCTGAATCACCCGCGGCTTACCGCCTTCGCCCCCAGTTCCTCGGAAGGCCCCCGTGCCCGTGTGAATGGCTCCTGCATACACCTTGCCCGGCTTCGGCAGTTTGCCGATCTCCGTATCTATGGCTGCGCGCTCCTTGCGGGCATTGGTGAGTTGCTGGCGCGTAGCTGCATCCGCTTGGGCGAGCATGAGCGCGTCACGCTCACTGATGAGCCGCTGCTTGTCCTCCTGCGTGCGCGCCTCGGGCGCAATGCCGTCCGTGAGATTTTTCTTCTGCCAGCGTGGCGCAGCTTCGATGCTGTCGATCGCCGTCACAGGCCGTCCCGCAGCGAGGTTCGGCCCAGTTTTATCCGCAAAGACCTCCATCTCCGCCAGCGCAAAAATGTAGTCGTTCTTGCGTTCCGCGAGCTTCACCGCCGTGACGCGGACATATCTGCCCATGGCACCGTCATCACCCGCCGTACCCGTTTCAAAAGGGATGAGCCCGGGATTCTTAAAGTCGTTCATGAACGTCGCATCGTGCTTGCGCCAGATGAGCGTCACGCCGGATTTAAACGCAGGATCATCACTCGCCTCAACCTTGAAACGCACTGGAAATCCAAAGCCTCCACCGATGCCACCAAAGTCATCGTAGCAGGGCTTCAACACGATGCGCTGGATCTCCACGCTTTTGCCGAGATCCACCTGCACCCACTTCACCGTGTTTTGCTCCATCGCGATGGCGCTGTGATAGCCAAAGTCCGGCTTCACATTCGGATTTGCCTTGGATGCCTTGTCGGCAGCTCCGTCGATGCGCTTGCTGAGCGCCGTGTAGGCTTCACCCGCTTTCTGTTTCAGCGGCTCCTCCAGCGCCGTGATGCTGGCGGCTATTTTCTGCCGTTGCTCTTCCAAATCCACGAACCGCTGCATCGAAGCATCATCAGGGTAGTAGTTCACATCCGTGCGGTCGATGGCCGCGAACACGGCCTGCAGCGAATAGTAATCCTCCTGCGAGATGGGATCGAACTTGTGGTAGTGACATTGTGCACAGCCGACAGTCAGCGAACAAAATGCGCCCATCGTGTTTTGCACCATGTCATCACGGTCAAGATGTCGCGCGATTTTTCCATCCAGCTTGGACTCCGGCACTTCCGCATGCCCGATGTAATCCCACGGCCCGGCGGAGATAAACCCGAGCGCCGTGATGCCGTCCGTGGTGCCTGGATACAGAACATCCCCCGCGATCTGCTCCTCGATGAACCGCGCATACGGCTTGTCGCTGTTCAGCGCACGGATGACGTAGTCACGATACGGCCACGCGTTCATGCGCGGCTTGTCCTTGTCATAGCCATGCGTTTCACCGTAATGCACAAGGTCCAGCCAGTGCCGCGCCCAGCGTTCGCCATAGCGTGGCGAAGCCAGCAGATCATCCACCAGCCTTTCAAACGGCAGCGCAGCATAGCGTTCCACATCCGCCGGAGAAGGCGGCAGTCCAGTAAGGTCAAAGTACAGCCGACGAATCAGAGTGCGCACATCTGCAAGCGGCGCGGGCTTAAGTCCCTGTTCCGTGAGCTTCGCACGAATGAAGTCATCAATGCTTCCATCCCTTTTCACCAGCGGCTTGAAGCTCCACCAGTCGAGCCGGTCCTCCACCTTGGCCACATCCGCACCTTCCGGCCACACGGCCCCTTCATCGATCCAGCGCTTGATCACACTGGCCTCCGCGCTGCTGAGCTTTGACTTTGGCGGCATCGCAATCTTCTCATCCGCACCACTCACAAAGCGATACAACGGACTCTCGCCACTTTTGCCCGGAACGATGTTCGGCGCATGCTCCGCGCCACCGGTCAGTGCGATGTCCTTGATGTCGAGCCGGTAGTCGTTCTTCTGCTTTTTCGCGCCATGGCATTCATAGCAGTGCTGTTCGAAAATTGGCTGCACCTCACGCACAAAATCGACCGCAAAGGCAGGCACGGCGGCAAAGATGATGAAAACAGGAAGTCGCATGGTTCACTCATACGGCGTTCACCCGCTCTTTTCATGCCACGCGAGCGCGGGACACTCCCTTCCTCACTTCTTCGGCTCTTCCGGTTCCTTCTCGCGGCCAGCCACGGGCGCAGGCCCGACGTGAAAAATACGCGTGTCGTTGGGATACAGCGAAAGCTCGCGCGGATAGTCCTCACTGGGTCGCCCTTTGACATTCGGCACTCGGATCATCATACGCACCGTGCGGCCTGCGCGGAAGCCTTCGAGCATTTCATAGAAGCGCAGCTTGATCTGCACTCCACTGTGCCCGGCGGGCGGATTTTCGATGCGGGTCACTTCTTCCACTCCGCCGCTGCCATAGCTGCCCCAATGACGCAGATTGGGCTCCACGGGCCAAAGATCGAGTCCCGTCTTGGGCTTGATGGCATCCATCAGTTCAGCGTCGATGCCCGCAGGCAAGGCCACCGTGATATGCCCGCTCGCCCCCTGACCAGGAATAGGCTCGGTCTTGAGGATGATCCCAGGAAAACCCAGACGTTTCTGCTGGGCGATGTAAATCTGCCGCTGCTGTTCTATGGCTGTTTCGCGGCTGGCCGCATCGATCCAGATGTCACGGCACAGGCCGTCTTCTTTCATGGATGCGTAGAGCATGGCCCAGGTGAAATTGAGCTGCACGATCTGACCCACTTCGAGGTCTTCGAGCGCGGCAATCTCGCGGCCTTTCCAAATACGCGTGCCACGGTCAAGATGCAGCACCTGCACGGACTTGTTCCCATCGTTGGCGTCCTTCACCGCACTGCCATCAGCCAGCGCGACGCGCTCGACAGTGACGTTGCTCTTGTCCGGGCCAAAAGCGGTGATCTTCCAGCCCTCCCCGCGTTTCTGATAGTAGCTGAAGTCATCATCAAGGGTGAGTACGCGTGAGTATTGCGTGACGATGGAGCGCAGATCCGGGTTGGCCATTTTACTGGCGTCGTATCCCGTATCAGGCGGCTTGATCTGGAAGTCGCCTTCGGGCCCGAGGTAGAAAACACCATGCAAATGAGTGCCGATGGGCAGGTCCTCGAAACTGGCGGGCGCACCATGCAGGTTGATCGCGGCATACGGCAGCATTTGAAAATGGTGCGGCAGATCCCAGAAGTACTTGTTGATCGTGCCATCGCGATCCAGCCGCAGAATGCCACGCCGCGTCACATGCTCCACGAGGATGAGTTCACCCGCAAAGGGCTTGCCCGACTTGGCATCAGGAAACGCGCTGTCGAGGGCGATGCGCGGATCGGCGGGCTCCGCAGCATACGCCGATGCGATAAGACTGCTGATTGCAGCGAGGAAGGACAAAACACGCATGATCTTTAGCCTTCGATTTGTGAGAGGGTGCCAAGACTATCGGCAAAGGTGGCAGTCTCCACATCCATCTTTTGCGCAAGGGTGAGCAGCAAGTTGCTCAGCCGGCCTTTGTCATTCACCGGGCGCGAGCACAGCTCATAGTGGCTGGTCTTCAACACACCTTTTTCATCAAGGGCATAGCCGTTGAAGTGCCCCTGATTGAGATCCACATGTGTGCCGTGTTTCAAGCCGAGCGCGCGTCCGCCCGCGACTACCGTGGGCAGGTTCGCATTGCCATGACTGTGTCCGTACGCCATGCCGCTGCCATAGAGCGAGACAGTGAGATCCAGCAGCGACGTATCGCCATCCTTCGTCGCAGCAAGGCGGTCCAAGAAGTACGAGAATTGTTCGATGTTGAACACATCGCTCTGCGTGAGGCGGTCCATCTGTTCGAGGTCACCGTTGTGATGCGAAAGCGAATGCCGCGTCTGGTTGATGCCAAGTTCTGGAATCGGCAGGCCCTTGCCCTCCTCGCCCGTGCTGAAGGTGATGACACGGGTCGTGTCGGTCTGAAAGGCGAGCAACATCAGGTCATAAAAGGTGCGGTAATAGTCACCCGGTTTGGTCTGCGGGACATCGCGGGTGAGGTTCTTCCGAATGTCCTCCGGCACCAGCGGGCGCGGCACATCGAGCCAGCGGTCGGCACGCTCGGTACGCACCTCCACCTCACGCACGGAACTGAGGTATTGATCCAGCCGACCCCGGTCTTCACTGCCGATTTTCTTATCCAAGGCGCGAGCCTCATCCAGCACGACATCAAGCACGCTGCCGCGACGACGCAGCCCCTCGCGCTCTTTTTCCAAACCGCCTTCAGGCGCTTCAAACAAGCGGCGGAACACATCGCGCGGTTTGATCTCGGCAGGCAGGTTGATGCCATCACCATTGTAAGCCAGCGAGCGTCCGGTATCACTGATCTCCAGCGAGGAAAACCGTGTGTGCGGCGCGAGCTTTTCCGCGATCATCTGATCCAGGCTGATGCTGTTGCGCTTCCCCTGGCCGATCTCTGCGCCCGTGAGCCAGATGCTCTGGCAGCCGTGATGATGTCCAAGCCCGTGTGGATGATGCAGCCCCGAGATCGGCGTGATATTGGCGCGATGACGTTCCAGTGGCTTCAGCCCACGACTGATGTTGTAGTCCTTGCCAGAGCCCAGAATCTGGAAATCGAGCGTGTTCACGCCATTCGGCAGATACACAAAAACACTGCGCTTGGCCTTCGGCGCGGCAGAAGCAGCCCGCAGCGGACTCATGCAGTCCAGCAACGGCAGACCAACAGAGACACCCAGACCGCGCAGAAAATGGCGGCGGCCAATGAGCCAGGATTGTGATAGAAAATTCATATGAGAGATGGGTTCAGAGGATGGCTAACGCTTCCGAAAAAGGTCTGACAAAACAAAGGCTTCAATGACATCGCGCAGAGCGTAGTCGCTGCTCTTGCACTTCTCGACGATGGCCTTGATGGCGGCTTCATCATCCAGCGTCACCGCTCGGCGCAGGCCATACACGGCCAGCTTGCTGACGAATGCATGCGCAAACGGCTCCGGCTTCGCGGCGAGCAGCTTTTTAAATTCGGCAGAGTCGGCGAAGTGGCGCCCGTCCGAAAGCGTGCCGCTGGCATCCACGGGCGGATTGTTCCCCTTGCCCGTGGGTACGACTTCCTCCGTGCGCCAGCGGCCAATGGCGTCGTAATGATCAAAAGCCAGCCCGAGCGGATCAATCTTCGCGTGGCAGGCCGTGCAGTTGGGGTTCGCCTTATGCGCGGCGAGCTTCTGGCGAATCGTCGCCTTGGGTTCATTCACCGGGTTCGGCTGAATGGCACTGACATTCGGCGGCGGCGGTGGCGGGGTCTTGCCCAGAATGGCCTGCGAAACCCAAATGCCTCGATGCACCGGTCGATGCCTCGTGCCATCCGAACTCAGGCTGAGAATGGACGCCTGTGTCAGCAGCCCGCCGCGATGCTGCTCGGGACTGAGCACAACCCGCTGAAAATCGGCGCTGTCTGGCGCAGTAATGCCGTAGTGCAGCGCCATCCGTGGATTCAGCATGGTCCAGTTCGAATCGATAAACTCGCGCAGCGGCAGGTTTTGGCGGAACATTTCGGCAAAGTAGCTCGTGGTCTCCAGCACCATGCTGTGCTCCAGCCAAGCTTCGTAATCAGGATAGAGCTTCTCATCCGGCGGGAACTCTCCAACTCGTTTCAACTGCAGCCACTGGCGTGGAAACGCTTCTGCAAAGCGCGCAGTCTTGGCATCCGCCAGCATGCGCACGACCTCTGCACGCAAAACCTCACTCGTGCGCAGTGCCCCACCTGCGGCCGCAGCACGCAGCTTCTCATCCGGCGCGGAGCTCCAGAGGAAATAGGACAGGCGTGAGGCCAGCTCCCAGTCATTGAGCAGCATCCGTTTCTCTCCCGGTGAACCCTCGGTGAGATACGTGAAATTCTTCGACGCCAGCACACCGAGCAGCGCTGTTTTATAAGCTGCACGCAGCGGTGTTTTCGCCGCCTGCTCACGCTCCACGATGCCAATGTAGGGCCGCACCTCCTCCGGCGTCACTGGACGGCGCCACGCACCTTCGGCAAAGCGCGTGAGACAAGCCAGCACCGCGTTAGAGTCGGCGTTGTCTTCCGGGAAGAGGCCCTCGCGTTTTTGCAGGTCCTCAGGGCTTTCCAGCGGCCCCTCCCAGTCGATCCAGTCCACAATCAACAGCGGATACAAAGGCTTGCCTTCATCATCCGTCATCTTGCGCTGCCACGGCTCACGAGATTTTGGGTCCTTCAGCGTGGTTAACACGGCACCACCCGGCCGACCCGCATGGCCAAGGTTTGACGGACCTGGCACCGCATTGCTGATGGCAACATCCCACCTGCCCGCAGGCAGAAAGACCTCGAACTCCAGCACCGCAGGCTTGTCCTCGGGCGCGAGCACATCCGCCTCGAAAATCATGCGGTCCAGCTCCTTGGAATACAGGGTGACATGCGGCGTGCGTCCGCCCGCATGAGTCAGTCCGCTCAACTGAATCCGTCCGCGATAGCGACCCGCCGCCTGCCGGTAGCCGCCGTCAGGGCGCACATTGGACAGGATGTGCCCCGGCCAAAACAACGTTCGAATCTTGGGCGTGATGCCGATGGCGTCCAGCTCCTTGCGTTTGCCCGCATTCTGCCAGTCCATATAAAGGGCATCCACATGCGACTTCACTTGAAACGGCTTCTTGTCAGGAAAGGCCAGATCAATGATTTCCGCCGCCGCCTTCAGGTATTTTTCGACATGCGAAGGCGCGAGCGACAGTTCGCTGCCAAGCCTTTCAAAACCTTGCCACCCAGGGTCTTCAGAAAACGCCCCCGGCGCGCGGGTGTCATACTGCACACCCAGAAAATCCGAGATCGTGAATGAATATTCCTCCCGGCTCAGCCGATAGTGGGCCACTGGCGCACGCTTCGCCATGCGTGCCGATTCCCCTTCTTTGATCCGCGCTGACAGCCAATCTATCACCTGTCCCGAAGCCTCAGCCGTCGGTTGCGGCTCATCCTCCGGCGGCATCTCGCCCGAGCCAATGCGAGTGATCACCTCAAACCACCGTTCAGTCTCTGAACCACCCGTAAAATCTCGCACCATCGTATCCAGCCGCAGATCCCCCTTCTGCTTTTTCTCGCCATGACAACGCAGGCAATGCTCCTTGAAATAAGGCTCCAGCACATCCGCAGCGTTGCCTGCAATCACCCATGAAAGCGTGAAGATCGGTAGAAGTAATCGGGTCGTTAACATCACAGAAATCAGATTCGAAATAGGATTGAAGCAATCATACGACAGACGCAGCGTGTTCTTCATACCAGTCCTTCCTTGAGAGCCTTGGCTACGGCTCCGGTGCGCGTATTTACCGCCAGCTTCTCGTAGATGCGGCGCAGGTAGGTATCGACGGTGTGGACGCTGAGGGTGAGCTTGTCGGCGATCTCCTTTTTAATCAGGCCAGTGGTCATGAGCTGGAGGATTTCTTTTTCACGCTCGCTGAGGCCGTAGTCGTTCTGCTTCGGGGCGAACTTGGAAAACATCTCCAGGACTCGCCGGGCGATGCGCGGATTCATCGGCGATCCACCCGCCAGCGCATCGCGCACCGCCTGAGTGATGTCGGCGGCGCTGCTGGTCTTGAGCAGGTAACCGGCGGCTCCGGCGCAGATGGCCTGGAAGACTTTGTCATCGTCCTCGAAGACGGTGAGAATGACGACGAGCGCCTTGGGTGCGCGTTCCTTGATCAAACGAATGCCTTCAAGCCCGCTCATGCCGGGCAAACCAACATCGAGGAGGATCAAATCGGGCACGTCGGGCTTGGCCAGTGCGGCGAAGAGCTTTTCGCAGGAATCGAAATCGCGCGAGCACTGGAGGTCAGCCTCGGCATTCAAGACTCGCACGAGAGTGCGCCGGAAGGCAGCGTGGTCTTCGACGATCCAAAGCGTATTCATGAGAAATCGGCCTCCAAGGTGATGCAGGTGCCGCTGCCGGGACTGCTGGTGATTTGCAAAGCACCACCGAGCACGGTGGCGCGGTGCTGGAGATTGGCGAGGCCGTTGCCAGCCGTGATGGCGGCGACATCAAAGCCGCAGCCGTTGTCCTCAATGCGGAGATGGAAGTGTTTTGCTTTCCAGCGCACTTCAATGCGAACCTGTGCAGCATTCGCGTGACGGGCGATGTTGTGCGCGGCTTCGCGGAAGAGCAGGAAGACTTGGCGATGAAATTCGAGCGAAGCTGTGGCTGAATTGCCATCTGGTGCCTCCATTTGCCATTCGGTGTCTTTTAGCAAGACGGCAGCACTTTGACGCATGGCTTCGACAAGACTGGCAAGCGGTGGCGCATCGCCTTCGCGTACGAGCCAGATGATGCCGCGCATGGACTCGGCGGCTTCACCGGCGAGGCGATGGATTTCCTCAAGTGAGTCGGACGTGGAACCATCACGCAAGGCCAGTTCGGACATGAGGCGGATGCTGCCAAGGTGGCTGCCGATATCATCATGGAGATCGCGCGAGATACGGTGGCGCAGGGATTCCAATTCGTGCCGGCGGGAGCGGCGGGAGCGCACTACCACCAACCAAGTGATGACGATGGCGAGGCAAAACACACCAACCGCCAGCCATACCATGCGTGTTTGTGCAATGATAAGCGCTGTGGTGCGCTGAACTTCCAAGGCGGCGAGTTCATCGGTGATCTGGCGGCGTTGGGAGAGATTGGCGAGCCAGGTGGCTTCATCGAGCAGCAGGCCAGAACTGCTGCGTCCGTCGATCAGGCCTGCGCGGCTCCACGAGGGGGTGATTGTGTCATCGGAGCTGGTGATGACTGCTTCACGGGCGATGTTTTTTCCAGCGTCGAAAGCCTGCAGTTCTGCAAGGGCATACACAAAGTCGCCACTGCGTTCCCAGAGTTGCGTGGCGGTGCAACGGATGGTCTGGGCGTGCAGGTTGGGGGTGGGAAGAGCTACGGGGGTGTCTCCGGGATTGGGGAAGTCTGTGCTTTCGAAGATTGTTTTGCCATCGGCTTCTACTTTGAAGCGGCGGGGGAAGCCGAAGCCGGAGCGCTCGGGGTAGTCGCGGGGGTGTGCGGGGATGAGGCGTATTTCTTGGATGTCGCGTGGTGCGCCCAGATCTGCCTGCACCCATTTGGTGGTTTCGGCGGTGCTGGAGATGCCGCTGTGCCAGCCGTTGCCGTTTATTTCATCTGGTTGCACTGGAAGACCGAGGGCATAGGCACCATCGACCAGATGGCGGGGGGACCAGGTGGGGAGGGTTTCGACGGAATTGGGGGCAAGCACTTGGGCATGGAGGGCTACGTTGCGGCCTTGGCTGAAGACCAGGAGTTCACCGAGGCAGAAGATGAAGCGCCTTGTTTGGTGGGGTTGGGCGGCGAGTTTGGTGGCGGTGAAGCGGATGTGGCGGGCTTTGATTTTTTTTGCGGTGACGCACCATGGGGCAAGGGATGGAAGGGCATCGGCGACATTTTGATCCAGCAGTGTGTCGGATTCGGCAAAAAGAGGGTCATTGGAGGCGTCGATGCGGAAGCGCTGGGGGAAGCCGTAGGCTTCGGCTACGCCGAGCATGGCGGGAATGACGATAACTGAGTCTAACGCATGTTCGGTTCCGAGATCGATTTGGACCCAGCGGACGGAATCGGCGTGGGGTGCCAGACCGCTGTGGAATCCGGCGTGCTCTTGGGGCTGGGGTGCTGGGAGAGCGGGGAGTTTTGCGCGCAGTTCGTTCTGACGATGGTCGAGGCTGGAGAGCTGGGGATTCAGCCATGTCCAGGGGATGATTGACGCAAAGATGAGCAGGGCTGGTTTCAAAGGGGGAACCATTCCTGACAATGTGACGAGTGCAACCCACGCGAAAGCGGGACAGGATCAAGGCCTAGGTATGAATGGCACGGAAAACTTTGGTTGGCACCAAGCGGATTTCCGGAACCGGATTCCGGCTAAACAGGCTGTGTGAAAACTATTTCATCGATTTGACCGGTGGCATTTTCATGCGCAAAAAGATGGGCATGAGTCACCTTAGAGGAACTGATCGCGGCGAAGTGCAGATGCTGCCGCCATGTCTGGACGACTATGTCGCCACCGAAGCCGCAGTGCGCTTCATCGATGCGTATGCCGAGTCGCTCGATTTCAAAGCCCTGGGTTTTGCCCGCAGCACATCCAAGGCCACCGGGCGTCCGCCCTATCATCCCGCCGACCTGCTCAAGCTCTACCTCTACGGCTACCTCAACCGCATCCGCTCCAGCCGCCGCCTGGAGGCCGAGGCGGCACGCAACCTTGAGGTCATCTGGCTGCTGCGCA
>DLGZ01000023.1:36616-37047 GCA_002482965.1 Verrucomicrobiaceae bacterium UBA7681
GGAGCTCGTCGCCATCGACGGCAGCAAGTTCAAGGCCAGCAACAGCCAAGGGCGGCACTTCAACGCAAAGCAGCTGCGCGAGGTGATCAAACACATCGACCAGCGCATTGATGACTACCTGCGCGAACTCGACAGGCAGGACGCCGAGCAAGGACCGCCTCCTCCGCCACCCTCACCACCCGCAGGTGACAAAAACAGTGAGAGCATGGCGGAGAAGATCACCCGGCTGCGCGCCAGCCGTGAGGAGCATGCTGCACTGCTCGCAGAGATGCAGAGCCAAGGGCACACCGAGGTCTCGCTCACCGACGCCGATGCGCGCAAGATGCGCAACGCCCAGCAGGGCGGGTTCTTCATCGGCTACAACGTGCAACTCGCCGTGGATGCGAAACATGACCTCATCGCCGCAGCAGAAGTGGTGCAGTGCGCCAGTG
>DLGZ01000031.1:0-26601 GCA_002482965.1 Verrucomicrobiaceae bacterium UBA7681
GAGATGCTGTACTCACTCCTCTACACCCAGCAGCAGCATCCCGAAGCGCTGCGTCTGGTTCTCTTCATCCATGTCCCGACCCTGGAGCAGTCCATCGCGGTTTCTCCGGCCAAAGAGGGCACACCTGCCACTCAGCGGCAGGTGGACGCCGAGCTGCTACAGGCCTTTGGCAAACAGCTCTTCGCCTCGCTGCGTAAGCTTGGTCTGCTGACGTCTGGGACTGGTCTCAAGCGCTGAAGCCACCGCTCAGGCTTGCGCATTCAGGAACGCCAGGGCGGCGGATCGCTGTGGATGCTCAGCCAGCTCCTGGCGCAGCACCTGAATTTTCTCCAGCAGTTCCACGCCCAGCCGCTCCCGCAACTGTGCCAGATGCACGGCATCCAGCTCCTGCTGGCGCACGACCTTCTGCCACGGTGCCGTGAAGATCAGGTGAATGGAATTTTGCAGGTGCCCGCCACACAGCGCCTCCCACTCGCCACCGTCCAGCCAGATGCCGCCCGTGTGAGAGCGCTCCACGCGAAACGGCTGCCCGTGACCCACGCGAAAGCGCATCATCACCGTGCCCGACTCGGGGCACAGTTTGACCGCACCATCATACTCGCTCACTGGCACCGCCTCCACCGCCGGGCTATCCTCAGCCACCGCCGTCGCAGGCAGCTTGCTGCGCCAGCGCCAGTAGTTCTCCGCCGGGATCCAATGCCCGCCGGTTTCAGGGCAGCGGAACGCGGTCAGACCGGGTTCCAGTTCGACACGTTCCAGACGCTTATGATGGGCAAGAGGACTTTGCATGACGAATAAGAACATCCATCGCGCATCCTTCGCCGCCATGACATTTCCTCTCCATTTATGGAAGAAGTCGCCACGGCTCTGCCGCACCACCTCGACAAACCCTGCACGCTGCGCATCCTCCGCCCTCATGGCCGCCCGTGGAAAATCCGTCGCCTTCGCCCGCATTCGTGCGGAGGTCATTCGCTTGGTCGCCTTGATCCCCGCCGGCCAGTTCACCACCTATGGCAGCATCGCCATCCACATGAACGTCATCGCCCGTCATGTGGCCACGGTGCTCAGCCATCTCACGCCAGAAGAATCCGCCGCATTGCCCTGGCATCGCGTTGTCGCGGCGAACGCGCGCATCAGTCCGAACATGCCTGCCGAGTCCTCACGCAAACAACGCCGCCTGCTCAAAGCCGAAGGCCTGCGCATCGACAAAGACGGCTTCATTCAAGATGCCGATGCCCATTTTCACAACGTGGGTGTTCGAAGAGACATCCGCTGGAGTGAGAATTAGGAAGTGGCAGAATGCGAATGGCATGACCTGCGGGTAGCACCCCACCCTCCGCGCTTGCCTTCCACCGCGCACTCCGCTTTCATTCATGAAACGCCACAGCCATGCACCGACCTCCCTTCCTCTTTCGCCGGCTGGCCGTCATGGCCGCTGCAATGCTGTTTCAAACCGTTGGCACTCTGGCCGCTGATAACAACACCCTCACGCCGCAGGAGCAGGCGGCGGGCTGGCGGCTGCTCTTTGATGGCCGCAGCACCGCCGGCTGGCACACGTATGGGAAGAAGTCGGTGACGGCCGGGTCCTGGAAGATCAAGGACGGCTGCCTCGTCCTGCCTCCGGGCAATGGCCGCCCCAATGGCACCGGCGGTGATCTCGTGACGAATGCGATGTACACGAACTTCGAGTTCGAATTCGAGTGGCGCGTCGGCCCCGTGGGCAACAGCGGCGTGGAATACCTCTTCACCGAAGGTGAGAAACGCACGGCCAACTTTTATCCCGGCGACACCGGCGACAGCCCGGTGGGCTTCGAATACCAGGTGCTTGATGACGCCCCGCACGCCAACAACGCCGCGAACCGGCTCGCCGCCTCCATATACTCGCTCGTCACCCCGACGGGCAAAACGCTGCGCCCCGTGGGCGAGTTCAACCAGGGCCGCATCGTCGTGAATGGCAATCACGTGGAGCACTGGCTCAATGGCCGCAAGGTGGCGGAGTGCGAGCTGGGCAGCGCGGAGCTGCAACGCATCATCGCCAGCAGCAAGTACAAGTACTACCCCGGCGTCGGCGTGAAGCGCGCCACCGCCATCGCCTTGCAGGATCACGGTGCCGAGGTGGCCTACCGCAATCTTAAGCTCCGCGAGCTGCGCCCCTCGACCACCAGCGCTCCGACCGCCGCAGTGCCTCCGCCTGCTCCCGCGCCTTCATCCCCAATGACCGCACGCAAGGTCCCGATGCAGGCCGCCGACTGGCGTGTCTGGTGCTGGTCCAAAGCCGACAACCGCTGGACCGAGCACCCGCTGGACAAAATGACCGTGCAGATCCAGGACGGCGTGCTCAGCGCCCGCAACACCACCAACAGCAACTGGCCCCGCGCCATCCTCGTTTATCGCGGCACGCTGCTTGATGGCGACTTCATCGTCTCCGCCGACTACCGCGGTCAGCTCGAATCCTTCGACCTCCAGTCCGCCGACGGTGGCAACCAGCGCCTCACCTGCCTGAACCCACCGCAGGACAACCAATGGCACACCGCCCTCCTCGGCCGCAAGCAGGGCCAGTACGTGGCACGCATCGAAGAAGCCCCCGCCCAGGTGCAGAACGGCAAAGCAGATGCTGGTATGAAAGGCTATTTCTGTTTCAAGCTGAGGCCCGGGGAGACCGTGGAAGTGCGAGGATTGGTGGTGCAGGCGGGGAGGTAGAACGGCCCCTCTCGGTTTGTGCCATGCGCAACTCCTTGTCATTCTTAATCAGCTCTGCTTATCTGACACCGACTCTTAAAATTTTCACTGCCTGGCTGGAATCAACGATATGCCAATAACACCCGAACAACTCATCAGCCAATTTGCGCGGCTCCGTGGGCTCAAGACACCGAAAACCTTTTTAGAACTGGCAGGTTATCCACACTACGAGAACGTATGCAGTAACCTGCTTTCGTTCTACCTTGACCCTGGAGCAGAGCACGGAATGGGCGACTTGCTGCTGAGAGCTTTGATGGAGTGTGCAGGCATTGAGTGGAAAGCCCCTATTCATGAGACGAAACCTCCAAAAAGGGAAAGCACCACAGAAAAGGGGGGAAGGCTGGATCTTCTGGTGCAGACGGAAGAATTCATCATTGGAGTGGAAAACAAGATTTGGGCATCTCTCCACAACGACCTTCATGACTATGCAGCTTTTGTGACCAAGCATGCATCTGAGGCAGGCCTCATGCCAGAGCGCTGTTATCGCATTGTTTTGTCCGTTCGAGATCTCTCTGCCGAGGAACACCGAAAGGCGAAGGATGCGAAGTTTATAGTCGTACGTTTTTCTCAACTCATCGGAGCCATCCGTCCTCTCTTCGGGCAATACATGCCTCGGGCTAATCTGAAACATGTAGGATACTTTTCTGACCTTATGCAAACTCTCGAGAATCTTAGCGGCACCCCAAACTCAGATCTTCAAAAATTCTTCGCCTCTCATGGCCGCGATGTCGAAGAACTGAACAAGGCCTATTGGGACTACAGGTCACAGTTAATTCCTGAAGTGCAGAAATACGCAGCGGAAACAGAATTGAACCAGTTCAATAAAGATGAGGTGATAGATTCGATCTATCAAAAGACCACCCTGATAACGCATGTGCGGTGTCGTGGAATACATAAGGATCAAGCCATCTCAATTGATTTGACTACCTCATCAGAAAACTGGCAGTTCGTTTTGTTCAGCCGTGGATTCTCTAGTTACAAGTTCACGGATGCCTCTAATCTGGCATGGAATGAATTGAGCCCAAAGCTGCTGGAAATGTTAGGCACCGGTTTCCAACGACTGCCCAATGGCAACTTGCAGGCGCAGTTACCGGCCGACTTAAATCCTTCTGAGTTGGCAAAACAACTCGCCGATGTCGTGATAAAAGTGCGGGCAGCATTGGGATACAGCCTTGTTACGCCGATAATCTGAAACGATGCGGGACATTTTGCTCGCCTCGCCATTAAGTCCAAAAGGGCCTTTTCTACACGCCTCAAAACTTCCTCTTCAGCAAACCTGTCACAACTGCATAGGCTCTTCTTCGACAAAGAATTCCGTGCAGAGGTTGGCCCTGCGCATTGAGGAACTCGTTGTTCTTTCCGCTGCGCGGGAGTTCAGTAAACGAATCGCCGCTGTCATGTCCGACCCGGTTGAGCCATCAACTCCCGCAAGGTCACCAGCATAGGGTGTTCCTTAGTGCTGGGCCACAGCGCGGGCGATGGATGAGACCTCCTCCCCATGGCGACGGACGCTCAAGTCGCCGTCTTCATCACCCACCTAGTCGGCAGCACTAAATACCATATTATGGTAGTTCAGATCACACACGAGACCGGTCTTCCACTGAAACGGAAGAGTGAAAGGCCGAGGCATCCCGGATGGACTTGCCAGCAGCGAGAAAAATCAGCCCTTCAACATTCTCAACGGCGGTGGTATCCGCGAGCACGCCCGCGCAACCCAGGCCACCAGCGGAAGAAACTTCTCCATCTTCTCCGGGGGGGGTACGCGCAAAGCCAACAAGGAGCTCATTTGCTGCGTGGCGGCTTTGGCTGGATTCGTGGGGAGGTATGCCAAGGGTGAAAAATGGGTTCACCAAACCCAGTCGGGAAGGTTGCCGTCATTCTTGCGTGTCTCGTCCTGAATGAAGCGCTGATCGGCAGCGTAGAGTTGAGCGACCGCAAGCCAGTAAAGGATCGGAATAAGGACCGCTAGAAGGCAGCGCTTGGCGCTGCCTGTGCGGATGCCACGAATGGATGGTAGAAACCGATGAAGGGCAGGACGAAGCCCACGAGGTAAAGGAGTGCGAAGATGAGCATGGGCGGGTGTTGGCTTCGAAGGGTTGTCAGTCTTCTTCGTTCTCATCTATGGCAGACCTCCCGTTTGGCGAGCTACCTGCCAAGGGTATATGTGACTCCTCGCCATCCTGAAAGTCCAGGATGTGTATCGGCTGCGACAGCTCGCGTACTTGCTTGGTATCATTGAGAGCGTGAACGCATCACCCTACAGGGCAGGCCACTACAGAAACATTTGTCCAAGCAAGCTTGGTTCCCAACCCTTGAAGGCCAACTTGGCATTCGCGTACACCCCCCGGAGAAGATGGAGCAGATTCCTTCGTTGGCTTACCCTCCAGTGAGCCTTGCGCCCTCGCTCGTTATCTCTGGGTGAAAGCTCAGGGTCAAACGAGGATCAGGATTCTGATTTGATCCTGATCCCAGAATCCGCCGCCGTCCCCCCCAATCGGACTTGGTAAGTCAAGCGGGCCGCTTCCAGCAGGTGAAGAGGGCTTCCTCGGTGCTACCCTGGGCATCAATGAAGACCTTGTTGTCGAAGCCGGGAAGTTGCTGCAGGCGCGGTGCCGCAGGTGGCACCTTGGGGAATTCAGCAGCCGACGGTTTCGGGGCCACGGAGCAGCCAGAAGCAATCAGGGGCAAAGGGTACGGCGCTCTTGGAGAGCACTTGCATCTTGCTGAAGCTCATCCCACTGGACGGTCTCGGCAATGCCGTCGGGGCGGTGGCAAGAAACGGTGGCGTCGGTCATGTGGATGAGAACTGGCTCTCAGGCTGGAGGCGTGCACTTTGTGGGGCGTCGGCTGGCAGAGTCAGGGCTCGCGCGGGTGGCACGGGTGCCGAGCCTAGAGCTGAGCATGCGAGAGCCGAAGTGGAGCGCTAACTAGATCAGGAACGCGAGGGACAGCACCGCGAGGGAAGTCATGGGGCGGTGAGGTTGAGCTGGGACCGGGAAGGGGACGAGACTGAGACCGGTGGATGGGGCTTGTTCGCTTGGAGGCCCGAATCGAGGACGAGTTCGAGGAGGAGGACGAAAACGAGGACTATGCCCCCAATTCCGCGCCCTCTGTCTCCTTGCTGCCGCGCTTTAGCATCACCGCCAGGAGGGCGATGTCGGCGGGATTCACGCCCTGGGCTCTCGCGGCTTGGCCGAGGGTGGCGGGGCGGAGGGCGGTGAGGCGGTGTTTGGCTTCGGTTTTGAGGCCGGGGATGGCGTGGTAGTCGAAGTCGGCGGGGATCATCTTTTCCTCCATGCGGGAGGTTTTGGCGACCATGTCTTCCTGCCGGGTGATGTAGCCGGCGTATTTGACGTCGTTTTCGACGAGGCTCCAGACCTCGGGGGTGAACTGGGAGTAGATCTCTGCAGGCAGCTGGGAGGGGATGCTTTCGGGACGACGCAGCCATTTTTCGAGGGTCACACCGTCCAAGCGGACTTCCTGCAGAATGGTACGGGCTGCGGCGAGGGCCGTCGATTTGGCCTCGGTGTGCCGGATGCGGAAAGGGGAGGCTAGACCGATGGCAGCGGCGAGGGGGGTGAGACGGAGGTCGCAGTTGTCCTGGCGGAGGAGGAGGCGGTACTCGGCGCGGGAGGTGAAGAGACGGTAGGGCTCCGTGGTGCCTTTGGTGACGAGGTCGTCGATCATCACGGCGAGGTAAGCCTGGCTGCGCTGCAGCAGGAAAGGGGGACGGCCCTGAGCCTTGAGCGCGGCATTGGCCCCGGCGATGAGGCCCTGACCGGCGGCCTCTTCGTAGCCGGAGGTACCATTGATCTGCCCAGCGAAGTAGAGGCCGGAAACGCGCTTGGTTTCCAGGGTGGGGTGGAGCTGGGTAGGGGGGCAGTAGTCATACTCCACGGCGTAACCGGGGCGGACGATCTCAGCCTTTTCGAGGCCCGGGATGGATCGGATGAAGTCATACTGGACCTCGAAGGGCAGGGAAGTGGAGACGCCATTCACGTAGAATTCACGGGTCTGGCGACCCTCCGGTTCGAGGAAAATCTGGTGCCGTTCCTTCTCCGCAAAGCGCACCACCTTGTCCTCCACCGAGGGGCAGTAGCGCGGCCCGACCCCCTCGATCCGGCCGGAATACATCGCCGACTTGTGGATGTTGGCGCGGATGATGTCGTGGGTTTGGGGGGTCGTGTAGGTGATCCAGCAGGGAATTTGTTCCACGTGGAACTTTTCAGGGGCCCAGGAGTTCAGGGTGAACTGGTTGGGACCGGTGCCGGGAAGGGGAGCAGAGCCCTCGATTGGGGCCTCATCTTCGTCCTCTGGGAGGGTGCCGGAGAGGTAGCTGAAGCGTGGGGCAGGCTCGTCTCCGGGCTGGAGTTCGCACTTGGAGAAGTCGATGCTGCGGCTGTTTAGGCGGCAGGGGGTGCCGGTTTTGAAGCGCTGGACGTCGAAACCGAGCTCACGGAGGCTGTCGGAAAGGGTGGAAATACTGTCCCCCATGCGCCCGCCGGCCTGGTTTTGCTGCCCCACATGGAGGAGTCCCCGCATGAAAGTGCCGGAAGAAATGACCACCGCCTTGGCCCGGTAGATCATCCCGAGGCTGGTTCGGATGCCAGTGATGGCGTCGTTTTCGACCAAGAGTTCAGCCGCATTGCCCTGATGAAGGTCGAGATTGGGCTGGTTTTCGATCAACCATTTCATGCGAAACTGGTAGGCCTTCTTGTCGCACTGGGCGCGAGGAGCCTGCACACTGGGCCCCTTGCGCGCGTTCAGCATGCGAAACTGGATGCCTGTGGCGTCCGTATTCCGGCCCATGACCCCGCCGAGGGCGTCGATCTCGCGCACCACATGCCCCTTGGCCAAGCCCCCGATGGCCGGGTTGCAGGACATCTGGGAGATGGTGTCGAGGTTCTGGGTGAGAATGGCCGTCTGGCAACCCAGCCGCGCAGCCGCCATCGCAGCCTCCACCCCGGCATGACCGGCTCCACAAACGATGACGTCATAGTGCTTGGGGAAGGTGTGGAGGGAGCTCATGGAGGGGGCGAAAGGCGAATTTGGAGCCGGTAGGGCAGGGGACGGAGAGGATAGCACGGGCGTAAAATTGTTCCATGTGGAACAATGGAGGAGCCTCCGTGGGGTAAAGCAGTTGGGATTTGCGGAGGGAGGCCCAGTGTATTAGAGGGGTGAGCACTGCTCTGCATGAAGTTTTTTGGCTGGCTCTACATCGCGTTTTTGGTCGCGGTTCAACTGATCGGCTGGTACGGCTACGGTCGGCCTGCCGCTTGGACGGCACTGATGGTGATCGTCATTCCCAGCTCCATCCTGTCAGGGGCCGCCTTCTTTGGGTTCTACTTTTGGAATCGGACCTACTCCGTTCTGCCTCCGGTGCTGCTGATGCTCATCCAAATAGGTGTGAGTTCCTCCAGCAGGTATGCCCCTCGCTCAGCCTTGCTGTGCCATGCGATGTCCGAATTTCTCGAGAAAAAGGTAGGCAGTTGGGAGGCTTATTTCGGCGGGACGGTGCTGCTCTGCTGCATGTTCCTGTTGGGAG
This sequence comes from Verrucomicrobiaceae bacterium UBA7681, assembly GCA_002482965.1. GTDB lineage: Bacteria > Verrucomicrobiota > Verrucomicrobiia > Verrucomicrobiales > Verrucomicrobiaceae > Prosthecobacter. The sequence goes on from DLGZ01000031.1 coordinate 8,285, forward strand.
CCATCGCAGCCTTTGCCACCGCTGAGGTGTATCGCCTCGTCACAGGCCGTGAGAAACGAGGCGGCATGGCCTTGTTCAGCGAGGCGGGTCGGAGCTTTGCACGTTGGGATAAAAAGGTGGCGGGAGGGAAGGGCAATGAGAGCTGAAAAAAACACCCTGCCACCACGCGGATGCGCCCCTCTCCTTGTCGTGGGGGCTCTGGGCATCGGGGGATTGGCCTTTCTGGCCATGGGGATCTGGGCGCTCATTCCCGCGCTACGATCCACCTCATGGCCCACCGTTCAGGGGGTCATCACAGGCCACCGGATCGAGAGCAGCCGTTATCAAAAAAAGATGCGCTACGACTACGATGTGGGCGTGAATTATGTCTATGAGGTGGAGCGCATACGACACACAGGGCACAGCTTTTCGCATGCCACAGACACCCTGCCACTGCTCTCCTATGACAGTCGTGAAGCCGCCGAGGCAGCCTATGCATCTGACCCGAGTTTTCGGGATTGGCAGGCAGGTCAGGCGGTCACGGTGTCTTATGATCCGCTGGCTCCGGCTGAGTCAGTTTTGCAAAAAGGTGCCGACCGCCTCGCCTTGGCCATCTGTCTTTTAGGCGCAGGCCTGCTCGGCATAGGAGCGTGGGAAGGGTGGAAGCTCAGGCGGCGGGCTGCCATTTCCTGAGGTGGGCCATCAATTCGGAAAGGGGGAAGGAGGAGCAGGTAGGGTCTGCGACAAAGAACCAATACTCTCCCATGGGATTGTTGACGGAAAATTGCTGACCGAAGTAGCGGAAGTCGAGCCAGCCCTCCACAACGCCATCGGTTATGAATTGAAGGATCTCCACTCCATACAACTTTTCCAGATGCTGGCGCAATTCAGCCCAGGAAATTAACTCCTGGGTGATGGCAAACAATCGCGAGCCATCTTCCATGCGCTGATCCAGATACTCCACCTTCATGAGGACCCTTTAGCACATCTTCGAGGCCGAGTAAAAACGCCAAACAGGGCAGGTGCGACGAAGGGTTTCTGAAGAGCACCGGCCACCCATGTCTGAGCCAAACACCCTGCTTGCTTCCCGCATGCAGCAAGCTAGTATCGCCCTACCTCATGGCCACCGCAAAAGCCCCCTCAAACGCCCTGGCGAAACACGCCGCCGACCCCATCAATCAGAAGCTCACCGCTGCCGACAAAGTGGGACTTTATCGTCAGATGGTCCGCATCCGCCGCTTCGAGCAGGTGTCCCTCCAGCACTACCAAGCCGGTAAAATGGGCGGCTTCCTCCACCTCTACATCGGCCAGGAATCTGTGGCCGTCGGCACTGTTTCAGTGATGGGCGAGAACGATCACGTCATCACCGCCTACCGCGACCACGCACACGCCTTGGCCGTCGGCATGGGCATGAACGAGTGCATGGCCGAACTCTACGGCAAGGCCACCGGCTGCTCACGCGGCAAGGGTGGCTCGATGCACTACTTCGCTCCTGACAAAAACTACTGGGGCGGTCACGGCATCGTGGCCGGCCAGACCCCGCTGGGCCTCGGCCTCGCCTACGGTCTGAAATACCGTGGCCTCAAAGGTGCCGCGCTCTGCTTCCTCGGCGACGGCGCAGTGAACCAAGGCGCCTTCCATGAATCTTTGAATCTCGCCGAGCTGTGGGATCTGCCCGTGATCTACGTGATCGAAAACAACGGCTACTCCATGGGCACCAGCCAGCAGCGCTCCTCCGCCTACGTGGACTACCTCGCCAAGCGCGCCGAAGGTTACGGCATGGCCTGGGAGCAGTTCAATGGTGCCGACATCTACGAAGTCCGCGCTGGAGTCAGCAAGGCCATCGAGCGGGCACATACCCAGTCGAAGCCGAGCATCATCGAAATCGCCACCTACCGCTGGGAAGGGCATTCCGTCGCTGACGCCAACAAGTTCAAGTATCGCACCAAGGAAGAAGTCGAGCAGTTCCAAAACGAGCACGACCCGATTCAGGTGTGGAAGCGCAACCTCCTCACCGAAGGCGTCGCCACCGAAGAAGAACTGAAGAAGATCGACAAAGAAGCGCAGAAGGAAGCGGAAGACTCCGCAGAGTTCGCCAAGGTCAGTCCTTATCCAGAACCCGAGTCCATCTTTGAAGATGTGTACTGGGAAGTGGATAACAAGACCGAAGCCGGCCAGACCGGACGTCACTTCTTCAACGACTGAGTCAGTAAGACGGGGTGGGGCGCTCCTTCCCGAGAAGCGCCATAGCTGTTTTCTGAGAACCTGAAGGCGAGACGCCTCAGGCCGGAGGCTTAGCTCCGAAGAACGAGCTTGCTAAGCGTAACTCGTTCTACATCAATCATTTACGACACACACCTCTGCTTTGTTTCAGAGGTGTGCTGATTCACTGCAAGTCAGTCTGGCAGCCTTGGTGTGCTATTTCGTTTCCACCGCAGAGGTAATCGTGTCTGCCAAGCTGGTCAGGATGACGGCATGCTTGTCATAGGTCACCTTGGCTTCGACGAGCTGCGTCACGTAGTTCAGCGCCTCGTCCAAGGGTACGTTGGCAAGTGACAGGCTGAGCTTGCGCTTCGCCAGCTCCTCGCCCTTCACGATCACGTTGGGCATCACCTTGCCGCCGCTTGCATTTTTGGACAGCGCCCGCAGACCCTCGATGGCTTCCGTCAGCGTCACGTCATTCAATTCCACCTTCGGCAGAATGACAGCGGCGTACTGATTCTTCAGCGAGATGTCCTTCGGCTGGTAGTTGGCACGGATGTAGGCCAGCATGCTCGCCGTCTCGGCATGCTTCGGATTCGCCGCCGCCACGCGGGAGAGCAGGCGCTGCGCCGTTTCCAAGTCGCCTTTATAATAAGCGGCGCGTCCCTGCTGATACACGGCATTCAGATCTTCCGCCTTGGCTGAAAAGCCCGCAGCAGAGATGAACAAGGCAGTTGTTAGAAGCACGACCGCCGTCGAAACCCTGGACCCAATCAATGAAGTTTTCATAGGATGATGGTTGTATTCGCCCTGATTTCACCAAATCGCCGGGCGCATGTCAAGATCGCGCACGCCGTGAGGCTTGATGCCATGCGCATCCTGTTCCATCGGTGAAGGATGCCGCCGCCGAAAAAACCCGCCGCCAGCCAGTTGAATGTCTTCATTGGCAGCGATGAAGCGCGCGTGAAGGAAGCCGCGCTCTTGCTCGTGCGCAGCCTCACGCCACCGGATGCGGGCGACTTCAGCAACGACATCATCGACGGCACCGCCGACAACGCCGAACACGCAGGCAAGATCTGCTCGAACGTGTGCATGGCGCTGCAAACGCTGCCCTTCTTTGGCGGCAGCAAGGTGGTGTGGTTGAAGTACGCGAACTTCCTCGGGGACTCCGGTCCGGGCAAAGGCCAGGATGCGGTGAATGGATTCGAGCGCATCCTCGATGTGGTCGAACGTGGCCTCGGCAGCGATGTGAGTTTTGTCATCAGCGCCACGGGCATCGACAAACGCCGCAACACGTACAAGCGCATCTCGAAGCTCGCCAACTTCGAAATCTTTGACAAGCCCGACACCTCACGCGCCGGGTGGGAAGGCCCGGTGCTCGCCATGGCATCACGCAAGGCCAAGGACCTCGGCCTCACCTTTGAAAGCGGTGCGCTGGAGCTGCTCGTGCAAATGGCGGGCGACGACACACGGCAGATGGAGAACGAACTCGAAAAGATCGATCTCTATCTCGGCGAGCGCCGCCGTGCCGGACTGAAGACCGTGCAAAACATGGTGTCCATGAGCCGAGCCGGCGTGCTGTGGGATCTCGGCAACGCCATCGGCAAACGCGATCTGCCGCGCGCGCTTGAGCTGCTCGGCACGCTCATGTATCAGGGGCAGAATGCCATCGGCCTGCTGCTCGCCGCCATCGTGCCACGGGTGCGCAGCCTGCTGCTCATCAAGGACCTCGGCTCACGCCACAAGCTCAACAAGTTCAACTACTCCGGCTTCACCTCTTCGCTCGAAAGCCTGCCTTCCACGGCCACCTCGCATCTGCCGCGCAAAAAAGACGGCACCGGCTTCAACGCCTATCCAATGTTTCTCGCCATCCCTGAAACCGGCAACTTCACGCTCGAAGAACTGCACGCCGGATTCAAAGCCTGCCTCGTCGCCAACTCCAAGCTCGTCACTTCATCACTCGACCCCAAGCTCGTGCTTGAGCGTCTGCTCGTCGGCCTGCTCGCCAGACAATCCCGCTAAATCATCATGCCCACTTCCACCATTCTCGCCTGTCTCGCCATCGGCATCGTCAGCGGCGTTGTTGCAGCATTATGCGGCGTCGGCGGTGGTGTGGTGATGGTTCCCGCGTTTGTGTTCTTCCTCAAGCTGCCGCATAAAACGGCCGTCGCGACTTCACTCGCCATCATCATTCCCACCGCATTGATGGCCACCACGCAGAACGCCAAGCATGGCTACGTGGAATGGAAAGTCGCCGCCATCACCGCAATCTCCGCGTCCATCTTCGCCTACTTTGGAGCAGGCTGGTTGAAGAGCATGAGCAACGAAACACTCACACGCATCTTCGGCACCATCCTCGTCGTCTTTGGCGCGCGCATGCTCCTGCATGGCAAGGCTTGATGCCCTACCACACCAGCGCATCGAGAAAGAATGTAGCCACCATGGCCAGGACCAAGATCAGGCGCAGCACCAGGCCCACGCCCGTACCCAGCAGCGATCCCCAGGCCGATTTCGCCGCAGGATGCAGCTTCATCTTGGCAAAGATCAGCTCGAAGGCCACACCGCCGATCAGCGGACCCAGCACCAAGCCAAACGGGAAGAAAAACATGCCCACGATGCCGCCGATGAACACGCCCGCGATGCCCCAACGGCTCGCGCCAAACCAGCGCGCACCCATGGCACCGCTGGCGAAATCAACAACGTAGGACAGCACCAGAAGGAGCGATAAAATCACGATGCCCCAGGTGCTCATGCCAGACTCAGGGCGCAGCACGGTATGCAAAATACCAGCCGCAAAAATCATCAACGGCCCCGGCAGAAACGGCACCACCGAACCAATGATGCCCACGAGAAGGAGGCAAATCGTCAGCGTCCACACACTCCACATCTGCCATGGCATCGCAGTGAAAAAGTGCGCCGTCGCATGCCAGGTGTTTGTGATCCACTCAGTCATCGCACCATTGGGTTTTCGATTCGACCGGCTTGCGCACACTCTTTGGCCAGTTCAATCCCGCGCGCGGCCAGCCGAGATAAATGAGACCCAAGCAGCGATCTTCCGCGCCGATTTGCAGCCAGTCGGCAAACTCACGAGTGCCCAGCAGGGGAGGGGATGACCAGTAGCATCCCAACCCAGCCGCCGTGGCGGAGAGCTGCAGATTTTGCAGCGCACACGCCACCGCTTCAATCTCTTCGAGTTCAGGAATCTTGGCTCCACCACGCCGCTCCATCACGCAGGCAATCACCACGGGTGCGAGCAGCGGGTTCTCACTCATCTTCTTCATCTTGTCCTCGCGGAACTCATGCCCCGGAGTCGTCTCGCGATAAACACGCTGCATCGTCTCAGCAAGCCGCTGACGTGCCGCTCCTTGATGCACGATGAATTTCCAAGGCTCCGTCAGGCCATGCGTCGGCGCCCATGTCGCATCTTCGAGCACCTGCGTGAGCAGCGCACGTCCCACCACGCGCATCGCATCCATGTCCACCGGCTTGATGGAACGACGATGGCGGATGAGCGCGCTGAGCTGGGAATGCGTGGCGATGTCAGACATGAGCACGTGATCCTTACACCATCGGCAACACTTTGCTCAAGGTGAGAGTCACTAACAGACCGATCACTGAATCCGCCGTGAGCTGCACGGACCAGGTGCGCAGGGTTTCCTTTTCGGTCATGCCACTGAGGCGGTTCACCACCCAGAAGCCGCTGTCATTCATCCATGAGCCGCACATCGCGCCGAAGCCGATAGCCGAAAAGAGATAGACCGGATGGCAGCCGAGAGCCCCGCCAGTCACCATCGGTGCCATGATCGAAGCACCGGTCAGCATGGCCACTGTGGCCGAACCCTGCGCCACACGAACCACGGCACAGACAATCCAGCCAAGCACCACCAGGTTGAGACTGTAGTCCTTCGCCAGAAGCTCCACCGCACCGCCCACGCCTGCCTGGCGCAGTGCGTAGCCAAAGGCTCCGCCTGCACTGGTGATCAGAATGATCATGCACGCCGTCTCCAGCGGCGGCCCCATCAGTTCTTCGATCTTCTTCAAGCCAAAGCCACGCTGCTTGGCCAGCACCACGATGGAAATGAACGCACCGATGATCAGCGAGATGTTCTTGTGCCCGATGAAGTCCACCCAGCCACGCACCGCAGCGAATCCCTGCTCACCGCCCAGGGCGTTCACCATCGACACACCCCAGCCAGCGCCTTTCGCCGCGCCTTCATGCGCGAGTTCAAACACTGTCGTGAGACTGATCAAAATAATCGGCAGCACCACCGGCATGATGCTCCAGAAAAATGAAGGCAGCTCACTCTCCGGCTTGCCACTGATGCCCTGAAGGTCTGAGAGCGAGACACCGCCCTTTTCACGCAATGGCACGTCGGTGCGCGCATTGAGCCACTTGCTCACGAGGAAACCAAAGAAGCAGGTGATGGCACCGATGACCAGCCCGCCCACCAGCGACTCGCCCACATTCAGCTTCAGGCTCTCCACCACTGCCACAGGTCCGGGATGCGGCACCAGCATGGAATGCGTCACCGTGCCGCCGCAGCAAATCGCCATGAGATAGAGCGTGTAGTCCTTGCCCGTGCGCATGCGCAGCGCCATCGCCAGCGGCACCATCAGCATGAACATCGTATCAAAAAAGATCGGTGCACTCAGGACAAAGGTGCTCCACAGCAGCGCCCAGCCCGCGCGCTTTTCGCCGAAGAACGCGAGGAAGCGCCGCACCACTTTGTCAGCCCCGCCGCTTTCCATCAGGCACATGCCAATGATGGCCGCCAGCGCGATCGAGATCGCGATGTCACGTGCCGAATCGCCCAGGCCCTTGGACACCATCTCCACCGCGCCCACCATCGAAGACATCGCCTTCGACTTGCCATCCTTCTGCACCACATCCCAGGAATCCTTCCCTGCCAGAAGACAGGCCAGCAGAGCCGCAAGCACCAGCGCGAGAAACGGATGCATGCGCAGCTTGCTGATCGCGATGATGATGAAAGTCACGCTGACAGCGAGAACGACGAAGGGCCAGTAGTTGGCTGGAATTGCGGCAAGAAGTAACATGGCCGCGATGCTGGCCGGAGGCAGCGGACACGTCAAGACATTCGACAGTGGACTTCCCGTCTGACTCCGCTTCTTTCAGCCGTTCATGAAACCTGCCTCGCTTCGCCTTTTCTTTTTACTGCTCGTCATCGTGGCGGGAGCGTTCGGCGTTTCACGGCTGGATTTCGATGTCGATCCGCTGAGCCTGCTGCCGCAGGAACTTCCAGGACTGCAGGGCACGCGCCTGCTGCGCGAGCAGAAGCGCAATCTGCTGCTCATCGCCGTGCAGGCCGATGATCCGGCACTCGTCGAAGTCACGGCGGATGCGCTGGCCGAGCATCTGGCCGCCAAGCCGGAGCTGTGCGCCAGCGTGCGCAGCAAATCTCTGCTGCAATCTGATCCTGCTATCATCGCCGAAGTCGTCGCCTATCTCTGGCTCAATGCGCCGCCACAAGAAGTGTCGAAGCTCATCGCCTCGCTCGATCCCGCGTCGATTACGGCCTTGCTCGCCAAATCCAAAGAGGCCGCAGGTGCTTCGCTGGATCTGCAAAACGCCACGCTCACCGGCTACGATCCCCTCGGCCTCGCACGCGGTGCCTTGTCACTCATGAGCGGCGGTGGCGACATGAGCAGCCTCATGGGAGATGAATTCAGCAGCGCCGATGGCACGCTGCGTCTGCTGTTTATCACACCACCGGGGCAGGCGCTCGCGGATTATCGCGCGGCCAATGCGTGGCTCACACAGATCAAAAAAGCGGTCCGCGAAGAATGGCTGCCGCAGCAAGGCGAACTCACCGGCGTGAAGATCGGCTTCACAGGAGATCCAGCGTTTCAGGCAGAAATCGCGACCGGCATGGAGGGGGACATGCGGCAGTCCATCGGAGCCGTCACCTTCATCGTCGGCTTCCTCTTCTGGCTGCTGCACCGCAGTGTGAAGCCGCTGTTCTGGCTGCTGCTCGCCATCCTTTGCGCCAACCTGCTCACGCTCGGCACAGCAGGCGCGATCTATGGCTCTCTCAATGTAATGTCGATGGGCTTTGCCGCGATCCTCACCGGCTTGATCGAAGACTTTGGTGTCTTCGGTCTGCATGTGGCACGCGAGCACCCGGGCGAAGGTTTTGGCCGCATCTGCCGGCGTGCGCTGCCCAGTGTCACGTGGTCTGCCGTCAGCATCGCTGGCATCTTTGCCATGCTGGGTCTCAGCCAGCTTCCCGGAGTCGCGCAGCTCGGTGTGTTATCCGCGCTCGGTGTGTTGATCGGCGCGGCGGTCATGATCTTTGGCTTTCTGCCGCTGGGCATGACCACGGGCAAACTCGAAGAGCATCACGGCACCATTCGCCTGGCCATGCGGATGCAGGGCATCATGGTCTGGCTGGTGCTGGCTGCCCTGATCGCCGCCACTGCGGTGATGAGCTGGAAGGGCCTGCCGAAGATGGATTTCGGCTCCGCAGTGCTGCGCCCTGACAAGAGCGAAGCCTTCGATGTCCTGGAGGAGATCGAGCAACGCATGCTGAACACCAGCAATGAGCCAGGACGCAACGTGCCGCTGGTCTTTGCAGCAAAGGATTCCACCGCCCTACGCCAGAGTATCATCGCCGCACAAAAGGTGCTCAAGAGCGACGAAGTCGAAGCGCAACTGCTGCCCCTCGCGTTGGTGCCCGATGCCGACGCGCAGAAGGCCAATCTCGCCGCTCTGCAATCCCTCTCCGCACGCGAAGACGCCCTCAAACAAGCTGTCGATGCCGCCGGATTCACCGACGTCGCCTACGCCCTGACTCAGAATGTCTTCAAGCAATGGCAGGAATGGGCCGCCGCCAAAACAGCGCTGCCGCTGTGGCCCAAGCCCATCGTCCTCGAAAATCTCGGGGGCATTGTTTCACAGCACGATAAACACGGAGTGATGGCCATGGGTTCCATGAGTCTCGCCCAAGGACGCACACTGGAGAATGCGCCTGTGCTGCACGAGTTGGAAAAGGTTCCCGGTGCTCATGCGGCCGGCTGGGCCTTTCTGCGCACGTCGCTGGAGCCGCTGCTGAAACGTGAGATCCTGCACGTCGTCGTGCCCACCGCCGTCATCGCCTGCATCTTGTTTATGTTGGTCTTTCACGGCTGGCGGGAGCGCGCGTTCGCCTTTTTCACCCTGGCCTCCAGTGGCTGGATTCTCCTCGGCGGCATGTCGGCCTGGGGTCTGACTTGGAACCTCATGAGCATCGGTGCCATACCCCTCTGCCTCGGTCTTGGTCTCGATTTCACCATCCATGTCATGCATTCACTGCGTGAACCCGGCATGACTCGCGAACGTGTCGCGTCATTGGGCCGTTCGCTCGCCTACTGCGGACTCAGCACCGGCTTGGGCTTCGGGGCACTCGCCGTCGGCAGCAATCGCGGACTCATCACCCTCGGCATGACCGCCATGATCGGCGTGCTCACCGTTCTGATCACTGCCGCCTTTGCCCTGCCGTGGGTCTGGTTCCGGCGGAAGGGCTGAACTCACTAGCTACCTGCACTTTCTCCACCCCCGATTTTTCGCTGGCGCATCCGCTTCTCCCGCGTACTATGCTCGACTCTCGGTAAGAGATGGTGGCCGTAGTTCAACGGTAGAGCCCCAGATTGTGATTCTGGTTGTTGCGGGTTCGAGTCCCGTCGGTCACCCCACTTTTTTCATGGAGTGCTGCCGGACTTCCGGCTACTAACAGGCACTCATGCAACCGCTGGAAAAAGTCATCGACCACACCTTTCGCGACCCCGCGTTGCTCAAGCTCGCGCTCACGCACGGCAGCGTTGGCTACGAAAACCAGCGCGTCCACTCCGACAACCAGCGCCTCGAATTCCTCGGTGACGCCGTGCTGCAGCTCGCCCTCTCACATCTGCTCTATGTACGCCTGCCCCAGGCTGACGAAGGCGTTTTGACCCAGGCACGCGCCCAGCTCGTCTCCACCAAGGCGCTCGCCCGCATCGCCCGCCGCATCGGACTCGGTGCCTACCTGCACTTGGGGCGTGGTGAAGAGGCCAACGGTGGCCGAGATCGTGAATCCACCCTCGCCGATACCCTTGAAGCTGTCGCAGGGGCCATTCACCTCGATTCCGGCACCGACGCCGCCCATCAATTTGCCGAACGGCTCTTCGCCGAAGATCTCGAAGCATTGAGTCGCGGCCCATTGGATGCCAATCCCAAGGGACAGCTCCAGGAACTCATTCAAGCAGTAGGCGTGGAACCACCTCTTTATGAGATCGTCGGTGCTGAAGGGCCCGATCACGCGAAAAACTTCATCTCCACAGTCTCCTGGCGAGGCACCCAGCTCGGACGTGGCACCGGTCGCAGCAAAAAAGACGCCGAAGTGGTGGCAGCCCAGGCCGCTCTAGACAATCCAGCGCTCCGAGAATTGCTGCGAACAACTCGTGCACAACTGGACCAACAAAACCGCAAGGTATGAGAGCAAAGGTGAACAGTCCGGGTTGTTCGAGCTCGCTCACAATTCCTGCCGGATCCGTTCACAGCCCGACTGCCCGTGGAACCCTTGTGTTTCCAAAGGGGAACCCACTTGTTGCGCTTGTTCGCAGTACTTACGGATATGAGTAATTTAACAAACTAGCTAACCCCAATCATAAGAGCTGGGAACAAGTCAGCTTTTGATGAGGAAACGAACCTAATGGTCCCTTCAGACATCCAGGCAGTTTTTGAGGCTCAGCGCAAAAATCGCTGGCACATCGCACAGAGCACGGCGGAACAGCGCATTGCCAAGCTGAAGCTGCTCAAGGCTGCCCTGCTTGCAAGGAGGCATGAGATCGTCGCCGCGATGCAGAAGGATTTCGGCAAGTGCCAGGCGGAAGTGGCCATCTCTGAAATCGCTCCAGTCACGGATGAGATTGCGTTTGTCTGTGCACGTTTGAAGCGCTGGATGAGGCCACGGCGTACCGGCGGTCATCTCTTCACTTTGGGGTCACGCAGCGAGGTGTGCTATGAACCGAAAGGCCAGGTGCTCATTCTCGCGCCGTGGAATTATCCCGTGAATCTCTTCCTGCTCCCGTTGGTGGGTGCCATCGCGGCGGGCAATGTAGTGATGATGTCTGTGTCAGATCGCACGCCACACACGGAAGAGGTGCTGACACAGCTCATCAATGAAACCTTCCCTGCGAATGAAGTCGCTGCCTTCAGGGGTGGTGTGCCTGCCGCAGAAGCGCTGATGGAATGTCCCTTCGATCATGTCTTCTTCACTGGCAGTCCTGTGGTTGGCAAAAAGATCATGGCCAAAGCTGCGCAACACCTGGCAAGCGTCACACTGGAGCTGGGTGGCAAATCACCTGCGGTACTGGATGCGAGTTGCGACATTTCCAAAACAGCTCTCGCCATCGCGATTGGCAAATTCCTCAATGCCGGGCAGACTTGCATCGCTCCTGATCATGTCTGGGTGCCACGCGCTTTGTGCGCCGAGTTTCTGTCGGCAATCAGCAGGCTGATTCGTGAGTTTTATGGCGACACACCAGAGCAGCGCCGTGCCTCGCCAGATTTTGCGCGAGTGGTGGATGCACGTGGCTGGCAGCGCATGAAGCATTTGCTGGACAGCTCCATCGCCTCAGGCGCTCAGGCCGTCATCGGTGGAGAAACAGATGAGGCCACGCGATATGTCGCGGCCACGGTGCTGAGCGGTGTCACCCCAGATCTGATCATCATGCAGGAGGAAATCTTTGGCCCGTTGCTGCCCGTGCTCGCTTATGATTCGCTGGATGAAGTGCTCGCTTTCATTCAGTCCGGCGGCAAACCACTCGCGCTGTATGCCTTCGGTCATGACGAGACCTTCATCCAACGCATGCTGCGCGAAACCAGCGCTGGCGGCACAGTCATCAACAACACCTTGTTGCACATCGTAAACTCGCATCTGCCCTTCGGTGGCACAGGCCAGAGCGGGCAGGGCAGCTATCACGGACATCACAGCTTCCTCACGTTCTCGCATGAACGCGCCGTGGTGCACCAGGGTGGTTTCATCGCATCCCTGGTGCCCTTGCCGCATCCGCCTTATTCGAAGATGAAGGCCATTGAAAAAATCGTGCTGAAACAGAAGACGGGACTCGGACCTGAGTGATAAGTACGACAGCGTACTACTTCAGCGGCCAGAACATCGGCACCATGGTCAATATGACGATGAGCATCACCAGCGTCAGGCCACCACCGACTTTAATGAAGTCCGCGAATCGGTATTTGCCGGGGCCATAGACGAGGATGCAGCTCGGCTCAAACGGCGTGAGCATGGACGCAGAGGCGCTGAGCATGACGCCGATGGCAAAGGTGCGTTGATTGGCACCCATCAACGCAGCGGCCTGCATCGCCACGGGCAGCACCACCAGCGCAGCGGCGGCGTTCGACATCGGCTGAGTGAGCAGCATCGTCAGCAGACAGAACCCTGTGAACACCGCAAAGACACCCATCGGTTGCAACCAGCCGGTGATGAAATTGGCAATCATGGTCGATGCGCCGGAAACCTGCATCGCTTCGCCAAAGGCCATCATGCCTCCAATCAGGATAAGCAGCCGCCAGTCGATGTTGGCGTAGGCGTTCTCCAGTTTGATGCAGCGCATGAAGACCGCCAGCATGGCGACCATCACGAAAGCGACGGTGTCGGGCACCCAGCCGATGCTGCTGGCGATCACGGCCAGGACAAAGGCACCCAGCAGCATGAAGCCACGCCGCCGGATCTCCGAACTGAACTGGTACTGCGTGATGACAATCATGTCATTGCCTTCCTCAAAGACGCGGAAGCGGTCGCTCGGCCCCTGCAGCAGCAGCACATCGCCCGCCCGCAGCTTCTCGTTGGCCATGTGATGCATCAGCGAACGATCTCCACGCATGAGGGCCAGCACCGAGAGACCGGTGCGCTGGCGGAAGTTGTTTTCGCGCAAGGACCGGCCCACAAATCCGGAACGCGGTGTCAGGACGACCTCGGCGACTTGGGCATCACTGATGTCCACGCCGGAACTGCGCAGCGTGACGTCTTCAAGGATGTCGATGCCCTCGATTTTCTTCACCCGGATCAGATTTTCCACCTTGCCGGCCACCAGCACGACATCGCCCTCCTGAAAACGGAGCTTGGGTGAGGCCTCGAATGTCTGATCGGCCCGGCGGATCTTCATGACCTGAAATTCCATCGCAGAAAAGTCCGAATCGAAGGCAGCCTGGCCGATGAGAGGCGAACCGGCCAGTACCATCACCTCGGCAAAGTAGTCACGCATGGCATCCCCGGCGATGGCGGAAGCCTTGTCACGTTCCGGAACCAGGTGGGTGCCAATGAAGACCATGTAGAGGATGCCGGTCAGCATGAGCACGAGACCGACCGCGGTAAACTCAAACATGCCCAGCGGTTGCAAACCTAGTTTGGTGATGGCACCGCTCACGGCCACGTTCGTGGAAGTGCCGATCAATGTGCAAGTGCCGCCCATCAGCGAGGCAAAGGCCAGCGGCATCAGCAGGCGTGAGGGAGGGAGGCGCAGTTTGCGCGCCAGACCCATCACCGGGCCCACAAACACCGCCGTCACCGTGGTGTTGTTCATGAAGGCGGACAGACCGCCCACCACGGCCATCATGAAGCCCATGAGCCGCTTCGGACGAGTGCCGAAGGTCTGGGCCAGAACACCGCCCAGCATGTCCAGCACGCCGGTTTCACGCAAAGCAGCGCCGATGACAAAAATCGCCGCCAGCAGGATGATCACCCGGTCGCCAAATCTGCTAAAGGCCTGCTCCGCCTTCAGAATGCCACACATCACCAGCACGCATAGCAATGCCAGCGTGACGAGGTCCACGGAGATTTTCTCTGTGGCAAAAGCGATGACGGCTACGATGAGCAGTCCGATAACAATCCAAGCATCCATTTTCGCCGCACCAGTGGCGCAGGGACTGACACTGCTCAAGGAACAAGCCGCGCAAACCATGCCTGCCTGCCGCTTTTGTGGAAGCAGAGCCTGATCCTATGAGGCGGCACGGCGTTTGATGCGCAAAATCTTCACGGCTGAGACCACAATCGTGCCGCAGAAAACCAAGCGAATGGCGCTGAAGATAAAGCCTTTGCTGAATGCCGCATCGCCATGCAGCACATCGAGCAAGTAACCTCCGATGTGGTAAGTGGCGGCAAGGCTGGCGAGGATCAGCAAGGGGCAGGCGATGTTGAGCGCCCTGGCTCCGCCGACTAGATAGCCACCCCCCGCAAAAGCCGCCGCGCAGAGCACCGCGATGGCGAATTCAAGCTGGCCTGCACCGTATTTTAGAAAGTTGGGCAGCAGCAAGGAAACCCCGAAAAGGCACCACAGAGTCATCAGGATAGCCGGAATCACCAGCCGGGTTTGCCACACCCCGAGCTCAGCCTGCCAGCGTTTCTTGTCATTCACAGCGGCCAGCTGCGTCTCGCACGTGGCGATCTGCTCGCTGGTCAGCACCTTGCCCTTGGTGCGGTGGCTCCAGCATGAGGTGCAGAAGTCCTCGTGGAAATCCGCGGCTTTCCCGCAGTGCACACATTTTTGTCGAGGATTCATAAGCTCTTTTCCGAGGTGCCCCATAAAGAGTCAAGAAACGTCCGTTAACAAAAGTTAAGAACGGAGGCATTTTCGTCTCTGCTGCTTTCCACCCTTGCCATCTAGGGTCTGTCTCCATACTCTCGCGCCCACTATGAGCGAAAAATCCCCCGTGAACTGGGAAGCCCTCGAGGCGAAACCCGAATTCCGTGCACTGCTGGCGCAAAAAAAAGCCTTCATCATCCCGGCTTTTGTCTTCTGCATGCTCTACTACCTCGCGCTGCCGGTGCTGGTGGGTTATTTCCCTGAGATGATGAAAACGAAGGTCTGGGGTGAAGTGAATGTGGCCTATGTGTTCGCACTCTCGCAGTTCATCATGGCCTGGGTCCTGGCCTTTCTCTATGTGCGTATCGCCGCCAAGTGGGACAAAGCCGCTGCGGCCGTGATCCATGGTCACGATTGATTTCTGATCTGCTGCATCTCCTTTTCCCACTTGCTCCTTTCCCTCTCGATGAATACACCCCTGATCATGTTTCTGGCCTTCGTTGGCCTCACACTCCTTATCACCTTCTGGGCCGCGAAGAAGAACACCGGCGCTAGCGCCTACTTTGCGGCAGGCCGCAGCATCACCGGCTGGCAGAACGGCCTGGCTGTTGCAGGTGACTACATGAGCGCCGCCAGTTTCCTGGGCATTTCCGGCATGATCTACGTCGCCGGTTATGACGGGTTCATGTACTCCGTGGGCTTTTTGGTCGCTTACATCACAGTTTTGCTCATCGTTGCCGAACCGCTGCGCAACGCAGGCAAATACACCATGGCCGACTTGCTTGCGTATCGCCTCAAGCCACGCCCGGTGCGTGCCCTCGCCTCGCTCAGCACGCTGGTGGTCTCCACCTTTTACATGATCGCGCAGATGGTCGGCGCAGGTGCCATCATCAAGCAGTTGATCGGAGTCAGCTTCGAACCGGCGGTGATCGGCGTCGGCGTGCTGATGCTCGTGTATGTCGTCTTCGGCGGCATGCTGGCCACCACCTGGGTGCAGATCATCAAGGCGCTCCTGCTCATGGTCGGCGCGGTGATGCTCAGCTACCTGGTGTTGAAGTTCCACCATTTCAGCTTCACCGAATTTTTCAACTCCGTCGCTCATGCCGACTACGGTGGCAGCGCCCCGCCGAAAAACCTCATGGAGCCGGGCCTCCAATTCGGCGTCGCTGTTGCCGGACCCTGGGGACCGATCGACCTCATTTCACTGTGCCTCGGCCTCGTGCTGGGCACTGCCGGTCTGCCGCACATCCTCGTGCGTTTTTACACCGTGCCAGATGCCAAGACGGCACGTTCCAGCGTGGTGTGGGCCATGGCCATCATCGGTCTGTTCTACATCATGACCACCCTCTTTGGCTTCGGTGCCGCGACCATTATCGAAAAAGCCCAGCTCACCACCGACGGCAAGCTGGATGTCAACATGGTCGCCCCGATCCTCGCCAAGGTGCTCGGCGGCGAGTTCTTCTTCGCCTTCATCAGCGCCGTCGCCTTCGCCACCATTCTCGCGGTCGTCGCCGGTCTGACCATGAGCGCCAGCGCCTCCTTCGCGCATGACTTCTATTCCAACGTCCTTCATCACGGCAAAGAGAACCGCCCGGGCCAGGAAATCCGCGTCGCCCGCATTACCGCTTTCTGTGTGGGTGCCGCCAGCATCGGATTCGCCATCTACCTTGGCCCCACCGTGAATGCCGCCTTCCTCGTGGGTCTTGCGTTTTCCGTCGCAGCATCAGCCAATCTGCCCGTTATCGTGCTGAGTGTGTTTTGGAAACGCTTCAACACCACAGGAGCCGTCGCTGGTCTGTCGGTCGGTCTGGTGGTTTCCATCGTCCTCATCCTCCTGAGCCCCAGCGGCATCTTCGGCAAGGAAGGTGCTCCATTCCCGCTCAAAAATCCTGGCATCGTCAGCATTCCCATCGGTTTCCTCGCCGCCTGGCTGGGCACCATCTTCAGCGCCCGCGATCCTGAGGGCGAAGCCAAATTTGCCGAGCTCAAAGTCCGCGCCCACACCGGCCTCGGTTCGGAGAAGGCGACGTCGCATTGATCTGAAAGTGATGCGGGCACTGTTGTGCCCGCAGTCATCTCAGCATGCAGGCAACAATGCCTGTTTCACGTACAGCACGGACAAGGCTGCACGAAATGCCCCGGCGCGATTTCCTTCAGCGTGAGATCCATGCCCACACTCTGCTCCCATTTCGGATGCTTCATGCGGTGGCCGAAGGCGCAGCCGGCGGGCGGATTGATCGGCGAAGGCACATCTCCACGCAGCAACTGGCGTTCACGGCGCTTCGTCGGATCGGCGATGGGGATCGCGTCGAGCAAGGCTTTCGTGTACGCATGGCGCGGGTTTTGATAGAGCTCGGTGGCAGGCGCGAGTTCGACGATCTTGCCGAGGTACATCACCGCCACGCGGTCGCTCATATGTTTCACGACGTTGAGGCCGTGGGCGATGAACAAGTAGCTCAGACCCATGTCGCGTTGCAGATCGAGCAAGAGATTGAGCACCTGGCTCTGCACTGAAACATCGAGCGCGGAGACAGGCTCGTCACAAATAATGAGCTTGGGATTCAGCGCAATCGCACGGGCGATGCCAATGCGCTGCCGCTGACCACCGCTGAATTCGAAGGGGAAACGATCTGCCGAGGCGGCGCTGAGGCCGACTTTGTCGAGCAGTCCAGCCACCCATTTTTTGCGTTCAAGCGACGTGCCGATCTTCTGCACGATGAAGGGCTCCTCCAAAATATCGCGCACGGTGTGGCGTGGATTGAGTGACTCAGCCGGATCTTGGAAGATCATCTGGATATGCCGCCGTATCGGGCGCATCGCACGCATGCTGGCATGCGTGATGTCCTGGCCTTCAAAATGAATGCTGCCAGCGGTTGGATTGAGCAGACGCACGATGGCCTTGCCGAGCGTGGTCTTGCCGCAGCCGGATTCACCCACGAGGCCGAGTGTCTCGCCTGCGCCGAGGGAAAAGCTCACGCCATCCACCGCTTTGCATGAGGCCACGGAACGCCGCAGCAGACCGCCGCGTACGGGGAAATGCTGTTGGAGGTTTTGGACGGTGAGGAGGCTCATGCGACGCAGATGGGGCAGTTCTCCACCCAGTGGTTGGCGGAAATTTCGACAAAAGGCGGGCGTGTGTTCAGGTGCGCCTCGGTGTGCAGACGACCGGAGCGCTCGCCAAAACGACAGCCGGGCTTGAAGTCGGCGATGCCGGGTACGTTGCCCTGGATGGCTTTCAGTTTGGTCTTGGGTACGCTGTCGATGCGCGGAATGCTGTCCAGCAGGCCCTGGGTGTAGGCGTGGCGCGGAGAGGCGAAGAGTTCATGCACTTCGGCTCGCTCGACAATGCGTCCCGCATACATCACGGCCACTTCATCACACACCTGCGCAATGACGCCGAGATCATGAGTGATGAGGATGACGCTCATGTGCATCTCCTTTTGCAAATCGGCGATGAGTTCGAGAATCTGCGCCTGCACGGTGACGTCGAGCGCGGTGGTCGGCTCGTCAGCGATCAGCAGCTTCGGCTTGTTGATCAGCGCCATGGCGATCATCACGCG
>DLGZ01000031.1:26628-94589 GCA_002482965.1 Verrucomicrobiaceae bacterium UBA7681
CGCGCTGGCGCATGCCGCCGCTGAGCTGATGCGGGTATTCGTTGAGGCGCTGCTCCGGTGCTGGAATGCGCACCTTCTGCATCATGTCGATGCTGCGCGCCAGCACGTCGGCCTTGCTGCATTCCGTATGAAGCAAAATAGCCTCGGCAAGCTGACGGCCCACGGTCTGCACAGGATTCAGCGCCGTCATCGGCTCCTGGAAAATCATGCTGATGTCCTTGCCCCGTATCTGCTGCATCTCCTCGACGGGCAGAGATGCCAGATCACGGCCTTCAAAGTGGATGCTGCCGCCGAGAATCTTGCCATGCGGCTGTGGCAGCAGGCGGGTGATGGAAAAAGCGGTGACGCTTTTGCCGCAGCCGGATTCCCCGACGATGCCGAAGGTCTTGCCGCGTGGCACTTCAAAACGAATGCCATCGACCGCCGTCATGCGGCCCGCATCAGTGTCGAACGCGGTGACGAGGTCTCTGACTTCGAGGATGGGGGCGGTGCTGCTCATGGCTTGTCCTGATACTGGTCGAAGACACGGCTCTTCTCGCCGAAGCTGCGTCCTACGCGCATGGCCTCAAGGGTCTCTTTCTTGATGTCCTCGTCGATCCACCAAACGAAGCTGTCCTGCCCCTCGCGGCTGTATTTGCAGTTGCCGTCGGCGGGCCAGCGAAACCAGCGAGTGTGGAAGTAGCGGTAGAGCGGCACCTCCCAAGTGGGGATCTCAGTGGCGCGCCGTTGCGCCTCCTCCTCAATGATCCAGCTCAGCCGCTGCACCTCCTCCTCGTTGGGTGCCTCACGGCACTGGATGATGAGCTTGTCCAGCTCCGGGTCGGCGGTCTGCGTGAAGTTGTTGGTGTCCGCCTTCGGCTTGCGCGTACCGTCCGGCATTTTCTCATAAGCATTGTCACTGTGATAGAACTGCCAAAATTCGGGATACGGAGGCCCGGCCCCGAAACCCGCGAGGATCAGGTCATGCTTCTTCTCGCCGCCCTTCTTGAAAAGCTGGGTGAAGTCCAGTGACTCGATCTGCAGGTCCAGGCCGGCTTTCAGCGCGCCTTCTTTCCAGATCAGCCCCGCTTGGGTGTAGAGCGGCATGGCACCAATCGAGAGCACAAAGGAGAGACGCTTGCCCTCCGCGTTCATCAGCACGCCGTCGCGCCCCGCCTTGGTAAAACCCGCCTTGGCAAACGACTCCCGCGCCTTGGCCGGGTCATACTTGCGTGCATGCAAATTGGGGCTGGTGAAACGGCCAAAGCCTGCAAACGCGCTCTGCATGCGCAAAGCATCATCACGCAGCACGACGGCGATGACCTTCTCCATGTCAAAGGCGTGATGCACGCCTACGCGTACGTCGAGGTTGTCCAGCAACGGCTTGCTCGTGTTGATGTAAATGCAGCGCGGGTTCCGAGGATACTGGTTGTAAAATGTGTAGCGCTCGAGGTAGCCGTTCAGCAGCTCGGGGACGTCGCCACGGTCATACCAAAAGGTCGGCGGCAGCATTTGGGCGCTGCTGGAAAACAGGTCCAGCTTTCCCTGCCGCAGCAGTTCGAAGCTCTTGTCAATCGTGCTGACCATCCGGTACACAATGCGGTCGGCGTTGAAGCGGTACTTGTAGTACTTTTTGTCCTTGGCCCACCAATCTTTCACCCGGTGGAGACTGATGCTGCGGCCGAACTTCACATCCTCCGGGAGGATGTCGTAGGCGCCCGTGGTCGGCATCTTACGCCACTGGTAGCGGGCTGGAAAGTCCTCGGCAAACTCACGGAAAAAGTGGCGCGGCAGAGGCATGAGGTTCGCGATCAGCACCGGGTCCGGGTTCACCTTGGTCAGCGTGATGGACATCGTATGCTCGTCGTACTTCGTGACCGCAGCAAACTCGCGCGGAAAGTAGTCCGCCTTGTACGGATCCTTCGCGTACTTCGACATCGAGACATAGAAGAACATGAAATAATCCTCCACCGTCACCTTCACGCCGTCGGAATAGGTGGCGTCCGGGTCGAGCCGGAAGAACACCGTCTTGCGATCCTCGCTGATGGCCCACTCCTTCGCCAGACTGGGCATCCACTTGTCCACGTTGGGGTGCCGTACCACGTGGTTCATCTCGATGTTGTCGTAATGCTCGCCGCGGAAGGTGTTGCCGCCCTCCGGCCCGATGAAACGCAGCGTGGGCGGGAAGTTTGGCATGTCGAAGTTGAAGGTGCCGCCCTTCTTCGCCGCCGGATCACCGATCTCCGGCAGATCCATGCCATTCTCCCACTTCAGGTTCGCCGGCACGTCGGCAAGCGTCTTGAATTGGTAAAAATTTGGCTTCGACTTCCAGTCCGCCTCCACCTCTGCGGTGTTGTCATAGGGCGGGAAACGGACGTCATCGCTGCGCTTGCAGGCGGACAGCACGATACATGCCGCCGTGGCAAGCAGCATGAACCTCGCCGTGCGACGAATGCTGGAACCTGCTGCTCCCTCCGCTGTGGTGTCTCGCTTCATTCGTAGATGGTGAATTTCTTCGGATCGAACGCCTCACGCACGGCCTCACCGACAAAGGTGATCAGCACCAGCACAGAGGCCATGGCGGCGAAGGCGCTGCTCACGATCCAGGGATAGGAAAAGTTATCGACACCTTCGTGAAGCAGGCGGCCCCAGCTCGGCTCGTCTGGCGGCAGGCCGAAGCCCAGAAAGTCCAGTGCGGCCAGCGAGGTGATGACACCGGACACCTCAAAAGGGGCAAGCGTGACCAGGATGGCGATGACGTTCGGCAGCACCTGGCGGAAAATAATGCGCGGCGTACTGGCACCCAGCAGGCGCGCGGCAGCCACGTAGTCACGCGACTTCTCTTTGTAAACCGCCGTGCGCAGGTAGCTCGTGGTGCTCATCCAGCCGAATGCGGCGATCAACATCACCAGCACCGTCAGGGTGGGACTGACCAAGGCGCTGACGATGGACACCAAAAACAGGAACGGCAGAACCGACCACACCTCAATCAGCCGCTGGCCCACAATGTCCACCACACCGCCAAAATAGCCCAGTGCCCCGCCGCCGATGATGCCCACACCGAAAACAAGCGTCACAAAAAGTACGGACGCCACCAGCACTTGCTGCCAGCCGCCATAAAGCATGGCCAGCACATCCTGCCCTGTGCCATTGGTTCCCAGATAGTGTTTGTGACGCGCGGAAGGCTCCGAGGGCGGATAGACCAGCCTCTTCCACTCCGCATGAGCCATCGGCTCCAGAGCCGCCGCCTTGCCCTCGCTGAAGTCGGTGTAAGCCACGCGTTTGCCATTTTCATATCGGCCTTTCTCGACCTGCTCTCCCGCCTCGTTCCAGCCGCGGAAGTCGCCATGCTTCACCCCTTTGCGGAATTGGAACTCCTGGCGCTTCTGCTCCATGTTGGTGGCGAACACCGTGTAGGCCGTGCCGTCCAACGGGCGGGACGATCCTGGCGGGCTTAGCACGTCTCCATGCAGGTCCAAGATCTCGATGGTCGGAGGCGAGTCGAGCTTGGGCGAGTAAGGAACCAGCGGCATCAGCACCCAGTTCCCCTTTTTTTCAAGACGGCAGCGTTCCTGCAGCTCGCGGTAGTCCACCTCGGCGGAGGAGGCGAAGCCGAAGGTTTTGCCAGGGAGGAAATCGCTGCGGAGGAAAGGAAAATAATAATGACCGTCCTGCTTCACCACCAGCGCACGTTTGCCCACGATCAGATTGTCCAGCGAGGCAATCCCAGACAGCACCACCAGCACCACGAAGGACACGTAACCCCGCCGCAGCGAGCGGAATCGCCGAAGCTGCTTCAAGGTCAGCGGGCTGAACTGCCACTCGTTCCGGGCGCGCATTATCAAGCGAAGGCCAAAGGCCGCCACCAGCGCCAGCACGATAAAGCCCAGCACGGCTCCTCCTAAAAACGGCGCTTTGAACACCGGCACCAGCACACGCAACAGCCGGAAGACCGCGGACAAGACCGCGAATACAAGAAGACAGATGCCGGTGGTGCGTGGGGTCATGCGGCGTGTGGGTTCATTCAAAACGGACGCGTGGATCAGTCAGCGCCACCAGGTAGTCAGACAGGATGTTGCCCAGCATGATCAGCAGAACGTCGATGGTGAGAATGCCCATCACCAGCGGGTAGTCGCGGTCGGAGATGCTCTGCACCATCAGCAGGCCAAAGCCATCGATCTGGAAGATTTTCTCGATCAGCATGGAGCCCGCCACAAAAATGGTTGTGATGCTCCCCAGCGTGGTGACGATGGGGATAATCGAGTTCCGCAGCGCATGGCCAATCACTGCCCGGCGGAAGCTGGCACCCTTCGCAATGGCCGTGCGCACATAGTCCGCCGCCAGATTATCCATGAGGTTGTTCTTCATGAGCATGGTCATGAAGGCGAAGCTGCCGATCATGTAGCAAACGAGTGGCAAAATCGCGTGATGGATGACGTCCCACACCTTTCCGAAAAAGCCCAAGGAGGCGAAGTTTTCACCCGTGAAGCCTTCCGTGGGAAACCAACCATGGCGTGCGGCAAGGTACACCACCAGCAGACTGCCCAGCAGAAAGCCCGGAATGGAGTAGCCAATGAAAATCAGCATCGAGGTGACGTTGTCGATCATCGTGCGATGCTTGATGGCCTTCAGCACGCCCAAGGGGATGCACACCAGGTAGCTCAGGATGAAACTGGTGAGGCCGTAGAAGATGGAAACCGGCATCTTTGACAGCATCATCTCCAGCACCGGCTGGTTGTAGCTGGTGGAGAGGTGGAAGTAGCCATGGACCATCCCCTTGAACACCGGCCGATAGACCACCACACGCTGCTTCTCTGGCTCAGCCCGTGTCTTCCAACCCTCTAATGTCGTGGGATCGGACGCCGTGAGCTTCCCATCGCGGGAAAGCGTGGCCGGGGTGACCTTGTAAGCATTGGTTGCAGTCCACTGCTCCCGGGGCAGCAGCACCTTCAGACTGACCGGCAGTTCCTTCGCGTCGTTTTCAAACTTTACGAACTGCGGTGTGTCCTCACGCGGCAGGACGCCCAGCCACATGCCGTAGGCGTACAGGAAGGACTTGTCGAAGCCGTAGTAGGAGGCCAAGTCGGCAAGCTGCTCTTCGGAAAGCGAAGCCCCTGCATTTTTGCCCCCGCCCTTCTCATTCATCATCGCCATCTGCATCGTCCGCTCCATCGGACCACCCGGGGTTACCCGCGTGATTCCGAACACCACCAGCGTCGCCCCGATCAGTGTCGGAATGATGAGTAAAAAGCGGCGGATGAAGTAGTCGCGCATGAGGCGGTTGGCAGAAAGAAAAAGAAGTCTCCGACAATACGCCGCTGCGCACAACAATTTGTATGTGATTTGAATGAATCGTCATCTCACTTCGCAAAACCACCGGATGCGCCTGCGTGGAATGGAGGTAATCATGCTCAGCCGCATGAAAACACTCTTCGCTCTTCTGACCGTATCGCTGCTGTCATCTTGCATGATGCCGTTTCCGCCGCTGGGGCCGCAGAATCCTGGGGCGGATGTGGCGGTGCCGATGCAGCTCCGTGCAGGGACGCCGCATGTCATGGCCAGCATCAATGGCCAGCGCGCCATTCCTCTGCTGCTGGACACCGGAGCCACTCTGAGCGTGTTCGAGCCTGACGTGGCCACCGCCTGCGGTCTCCTTCCCTCCGGCGGGGGCAGGATGCAGATTCGCGGCGTTCATGGCACAGCGGGGGCCAGCCAGGCGGTGATGAGCACAATGGACCTGGGCCAATGGCACACGACAAACGTGCGGTGCCTGGTGCGCGGCATTTCCAGCTTTTCATCCGGCGGGCTTGGCTCCGCCATCCTCGGCATGGATCACTTGCGCCGGAATTGCAGCTTCATGACCATCGATTACCAGCGCAACACGGTGGAACTGGGCTTTTCACGCGCGTTTCAGCCCACTCGCGGCGTGGTGACACGCACGCCGCTGCGCTGGTCGATGGGCATGCCCGTCATTCGTGTCAGCTCCGGCGGCGTCACCTGGGACGCGGTGGTGGATTCGGGTTCGACCTGGGGCATCGTGATCAATCAAAGCACTGCCGCTCGTCTGGGCCATGCGCACGACGGCATGGGCATGGGTCGAGGTCTGGTCCTGAGTGGTGTGGGTGGCAGTGTGCAGGCAGATCAGGTGGGTGCGCGCACGATTCAGGTTCCTTCGGCAACGCTGTGCGGAGAGTCTCACCCCGTGGCGACCCTGTATGTCATGCCGGGCCCCATGCGCGTCGGTTCACGGTTCTGGCAGGGCACGCGCCTGACGGTGGATTTCCGTGGCAATGCTCTCTGGCTGGAGCGTTGAGCGCAACTCTTGTGATCAGCGATGGTTGACAGCGGCAAGCCCTCAATGGATGGCTTACGCACTATGAATCGTCTGCACTTCACCATCGTCCTAAGAATGGCACTGGCGTTCAACGCAATGATAAGTCTCACGGGATGTGCCGACTCGTTTGCGGTGAAAAATGAGGCGGTGCCGGAGGAGATGCAGAAGCAGTTGCAGGCTCAGGCCATTTCAGCATCTGAGATCAAGATGACGGAAAAGGGCGGCGTGAACATCCGAACGAACAGCGTGCCGCCGCCGGAGGGTGTGCTCAGGGTGCCCATGCACTATGAGCAAGGCGTTCCGTACCTTAAAGTCAGCCTCAACGGTCACAAACCGAAAAAATTCATGCTCGACACCGGGGCGGCCAGCAGCGTTTTTGATGCGGAGCAGGCGGTGGAATACGGCCTGCGCACCGTGCCGCAGATACGTCCCACCATGGCGGGCGTGTTGGGAAATGAACCGGGCATGGCGGCGATCATTCAGACACTGCAGATCGGCACGTGGCGGCTGGAGAACCTGCCCTGCATCATCCGTATGCAGCGCACGGCCGTGGGCAGCGGCATTCTGAAGGAGCATCTGGGGATCTGCCTGCTGGGGGTCAACATACTGGCCAAAAACTGCAAGTATGCGACGCTTGATTTTTTGAAGGAGGAGTTTGAGTTTGGCCTGACCCGCAGTTTTCCAGGTCCGGTGCGCAAGCACACGCACAAGGCCAGCCTGAGCATGAAGCACGGGGTGCCGACGACGCTGCTCAAATACGGCAAGATGTCCTGGGAAGCCGTGGTCGATTCAGGTTCTTCTTTCGGAGTGCAGCTGGACCGCCGCGTTGCCGAGGTGCTTGGCTATAAAAATGGCGGTTGGGATGTGGGTGGAAACTATCTCATCACCGGCGTCGGCGGTGCGCAGACACCGAGGGAGGCAAATGTGCGGGTGCTGGAGTTCAAAGCCCTTGGCCTGTTCGGATCTTATTACCCCTTTGCACAGGTGGATGTGATGCCCGGGCCGTCACGTCTGGGCACTTACCTGATGGAGGACTATCGAGTGACCTTGGATTTTGAGCACAATGTGCTCTGGGTCGAGTGGGGTTGAAGGAAGAGGCCGGAAAAGGGCCCTTCAGCAGCATTTTTTTGAGACAGAATCGCAATAGACAAGCATCGCGCATAAAAGTTCAAAAAAAATCAAGATGACGGTTGCAAACCTGCTCCCGTCTCCCTATTCTAAAACTCCTTGTGAAATTTTTCACAAGCTCATCTTTCCGACACTTTCTATGGGTAACTTTTTTCCGCGTTGGAGCAACTGGCTGCCTCTCAAGCTCGCCATTGCCGTCGTGTTCATTGCCTTCGGCGTGAGTGTCGGCATTGCCTACTACTTCACACCGAAATACACTCGCGTAGGTTATGAACCGACGCAGCCTGTGCCGTTCTCGCACAAGATTCATGCAGGACAGCTCGCGCTCGACTGCCGGTACTGCCACAGCTTCGTTGAGACCTCCAGTCACTCGAACGTGCCGACCAACCAGACCTGCTTTAACTGCCATGGCCCGGGCAAAGGCAACATCCGCAGCAATTCTCCCAAGCTGGAGATGGTGATCAAAGCCAACGAAACCGGCAACTCGATCCCATGGGTCAAAGTCCACAAGGCACCTGACTACGTCTATTTCAATCACAGCGCCCATCTCAACCGCGGCATCTCCTGCGTTTCCTGCCACGGCAAGATCACCGAGATGGAAGTCGTCCGCCACGATCAGCCGCAGTCGATGGGCTGGTGCCTTGACTGCCACCGCAATCCTGAGAAGAACCTGCGCCCGCTCGAATTCGTCACCAAGCTGGACTACCAGGCTGGCGACCTGAAGCGTGACGAGTTTTATAAGTCTCTCATCGACAAGAAGGTCCCGGCAGGCGAGATCGCCACCACGATCGGCGGTGAAGGTGCCAAGGCTGACACTCTTGAACAGATCGTCGCTCTCGCGGAGAAAACCTACGGTAAAAACGTGACCCAGACTGAAGTGGGCACCCAGATTAAGAAGCACTGGCAGATTCAGCCGCCGGAATCCTGCACCACCTGCCACCGCTAACCCGCGCCCCTTTTTCTGACACATGAAAAAAATTTGGAAGCATCCTGAGGAGCCGCAAAACGCCAAGCGCTACTGGCGCAGTGTCGCAGAATTGGACCGTCGTGAAGATTTCTTGAAGAATCTGGGCCGTGAATTCCCCGAGGGAGACACCCTGAACGAGGAAGAGCGTGAGAACAGCCGGCGTGAATTTTTGAAGATCATGGGTGCCAGCGTGGGCATGATGGGTCTGGCAAGCTGCCGCCGTCCGCTCATCAACATCCTGCCTTATACCCAGCACGTCGAATGGATGGTGCCCGGCAAGTCCCTGTTGTACGCCACCACCATGCCGCAAAACGGCGGTGCTGTGCCTCTGGTGGTCACCACCCACGAAGGTCGTCCGACGCATCTTTCCGGCAACCCGCTGCACCCGCTGGGTGGTGGGCTTAGCAGTTTTGCACAGGCTTCCGTGCTGGATCTTTACGATCCTGAGCGCTCCCAGAAGCCGATGGGCGCTGGCAAGGAACTCTCCT
This sequence comes from Verrucomicrobiaceae bacterium UBA7681, assembly GCA_002482965.1. Lineage (GTDB taxonomy): Bacteria > Verrucomicrobiota > Verrucomicrobiia > Verrucomicrobiales > Verrucomicrobiaceae > Prosthecobacter. The sequence continues at coordinate 35,525 of DLGZ01000031.1, forward strand.
GGGCCAAGGCGAACGAACTGCTCGCCGCAGCCATCGCTGAAGCGAAAAAGTCCTCAGGTGCCAGCCTTGGCATCGTGATGGGTGGCTCGACTTCTCCGACCTATCAGCGTCTACTGGGTGAGGTGAAGGCAGCTTTTCCTCAGATCAAACTGTTCCAATACGAAGCCGTGGGTGGCGAAGGCCAGTCAGCAGCGAGCAAGGCAGTGCTGGGTGCTGATGTGAAGCAGTTCGTGAAGCTCGGCTCCGCGATGCGCATTCTCTCCCTGGACTGTGACTTCCTTGGGGTGGACCCAGTGGCAGGCGAGCCAATCTCTGCCTTCACCAAGCATCGTGCGAAGGACAAGGCGACGGTGGACATGAACCGCCTCTACGTCCTGGAAAATCGTTACACGCTGACCGGCGGCATGGCCGATCACCGCAAGCCGCTCGCGGCAAGTCTCATCCCAGTGGCGGCAGCCCTGATCGCTGCCCAGCTCGGAGACGCCTCCGCCAAGGCGCTGGCCGACACTGCGCCAGCCAGCCTCAAAGACTGGATCGCTCCTGCAGTGCGTGATTTGATCGACAACAAAGGCAAGGCCGTCGTGCTCGCTGGTACCCGCTACGGTGCAGAAGTGCATGCACTGGTCGCTTCGATCAACAACGCCCTAGGCGCTTACGGCTCGACCATCGACCTCCTGCAAGCACCTGCTGCTCCTGAGCTCGGCACCTTCGCCGATCTGCAGACCGCCATCGGCGGTGGTCAGGTGAAAACACTCATTTCGCTGACTCCTGCCAGCCTCTACTACGATGCACCGGATGCTGCGGCACTGGCCAAGCTTGTGGCAGACAAAGGCGTGAAGCTCATTCACGTCGGCACGCAGACAAACGTCACCTCACGTCAGGCCGCGCTGCATATTCCAGCCGCTCATTATCTTGAAGTCTGGGGAGACGTACGTGCCGCTGATGGTACTTACTCGATCGTCCAGCCGATGATCGCACCGTTGTATGACGGTGCCAGCCGTGTGGAAATCCTCCTGGCGCTCCTCGACCGCAAAAAGCTCGGCCCGGCCGAAGCTGCTGCGCCTGCCGCCGCTGGTGCAGCCCCGGCCGCTCCTGCTGCCCCCGCCGAAGACGCTGCTTACACCGCCGTGCGCGACACTTTCGCCACCGTGGCTGGCAGCCTCGACGAAACGAAATGGAATTTCACCCTGCGTGACGGTTTCCTCAAAGGTTCCGCCTACGCCAAGGCCGCTGGTGCCCCGAATGTCGCCGCAGTTGCTGGCATCGTCGCGAAAGCCACGCCAGCCGTCGCTCCGACGGACGATGCCCTCGAAGTCGTCCTCGTGCCTGACTCCAGCGTCTATGATGGCCGCTACGTCAACAACGCCTGGCTTCAAGAAGCGCCCGATCCAGTGACGAAACTCACTTGGGAAAATGCGGCTTGGATTGGCTCCTTCACCTTCCGTCGTCTGGGTCTCAAAGAAGGCCAGCACGTCAAAATCACCGTCGGTGGCGCTGAAATCGAAATCCCCGCCATCGAAGCCCCCGGGCATGTCTCCAACTCCATCACCCTGCCTCTGGGCTACGGTCAGATTGGCGTCGGCATGGTCAGTGGCGACCGCGGTGTGAACGCCTATGCCCTGCGCAAGCAGCCCGGCACGTTCGTCCTGAGCGGTGCCAAGATCGAAGTGCTCTCCACCGTCGCTGAACTCGCCATCACGCAGTCGCAGAACACGATGGAAGGCCGCGCGGTGTACCGTGAAGGCACGCTCGACACCTTCAACAAGGACGTGGCCTTCGCGCAGAAGACCGGCATGGACGGCCATATCCCGGAAAACATTTCTCTCTACAAAGGCCAGGTCGGTGTCAAATCCGAGACGAATCCAGACGGCTTCGACTACGAGAAGCAGCACCAGTGGGGCATGACGATCGATCTCAGCAAGTGCCTGGGTTGCACGGCTTGCATCATCGCCTGCCAGAGCGAGAACAACATTCCAGTCGTCGGCAAAGATCAGGTGCGCAAAGGCCGCGTGATGCATTGGATCCGCATGGATCGCTACTTCGCCGTGTCCAAATGGGGCACGCACAAGAATGAAGACGGCTCTGTAGGTGTGGATCAGGAAAGCACCTTCGCCGAAGACAACGCGACTCCGGAGCAGCTTGAGAACGCCGAAATGGTGCAGCAGCCAGTCGCCTGCCAGCAGTGTGAATCCGCTCCGTGTGAAACCGTCTGCCCGGTGAACGCCACCGTTCATACGCCCGATGGTCTCAACGCGATGGCCTACAACCGTTGCATCGGCACGCGCTACTGCGCAAACAACTGCCCTTACACCGCACGTCGATTCAACTGGTTCGACTACAACAAGCGCAATCCGCTGATCGACACCACCGTGCTCGGCATGAAGGTCGGCAATCTTTACGCCGGCCCTCTGGGTGAGAAGCGCGAGGACGAAAGCATCCGCCTTCAGCGCAACCCGAACGTCACCGTCCGTATGCGTGGTGTCATCGAGAAGTGCACCTACTGCGTGCAGCGCCTCGAATCCGCCAAAATCCTGCAGAAGCAGGTCCAGCGCGACTCCAAGGACTTCCGCGTCCCGACCGACACCGTGAAAACCGCCTGCCAGCAGTCCTGCTCGGCCGACGCCATCATCTTCGGAGATCTGGCCGATCCGAATTCCGCCGTCGTCAAATCGAAGGCATCCCCTCGCGACTATCAGGTGCTCAAATACATCGGTACCCGCCCGCGCACGAGCTACCTCGCCCGCCTGCGCAATCCGAACACGGACATGCCCGGCGCAGACCAGATCGCCGTGTGGAGCAACAACCAATTCTAAACCGGACACATGGACGCCTCCGCTACAGCAAATAACACACCGCGCATCCTCGACCGCGAGCCGTTGGTGTTGAACAACCGCTCCTATTCGTGGATCACAAACCGCATCTGCGGCATCGTGGAAAACAAGCAGCCCGCCCTCTGGTGGGTCCTGTTTGTCCCTTCCGTCTTGCTGACGGGACTGATGGTGTTCTGCTTTACCTACCTCATTTCCACCGGCGTCGGTGTCTGGGGTCAGAAGCAGCCGGTCGCCTGGGCCTGGGACATCACGAACTTCGTGTTCTGGATCGGTATCGGCCACGCCGGCACCTTGATTTCCGCCATCTTGTTCCTCACGCGCCAGCGGTGGCGTACGTCGGTGAATCGCGCTGCGGAAGCCATGACAATCTTCGCCGTGATGTGCGCCGGTTTGTTCCCGGCCTTCCACGTCGGTCGTGTGTGGATGGTGTGGTTCCTCGCCCCAATCCCGAACGCCAACGCCATCTGGCAGAACTTCAAGTCTCCCCTGCTCTGGGACGTGTTCGCTGTCTCGACCTACTTCTCCGTCTCCCTCGTATTCTGGTTCCTGGGCCTCGTTCCCGACCTTGCCACGCTGCGTGACCGCTGCCGTCCGGGCCTGAAAAAATTCCTCTACGGCCTGTTTGCCCTCGGCTGGCGCGGTGGCAACCGCCACTGGAGCCACTACGAGACCGCCTACCTCCTGCTGGCCGCTCTTTCGACGCCACTGGTGCTCTCCGTGCACTCCGTCGTGTCCTTCGACTTCGCCACTTCCGTCGTTCCCGGCTGGCACACCACGATCTTCCCTCCCTACTTCGTCGCAGGTGCCATCTTCGGTGGTTTCGCGATGGTGCTGACCCTCATGCTTCCCGTTCGTCGCATCTACGGCCTCGATGACCTCATCACAGCGAAGCACATCGACAACATGGCCAAGATCATCCTGCTCACGGGCACGATCGTTGGTTACGCCTACTGCATGGAGCTCTTCGTGGCCTACTACAGCGCCAATCCGTATGAAGCCGCCGCCTTCACGCTGCGTGGTCTGACCGGTCCTTCGACTTGGGCCTACTACTGGATGTTCAGCTGCAACGTGTTTGCCCCGCAGCTCTTCTGGAGCCGCTGGTGCCGCCACAATATCTGGGTCGTCATGATCGTCTGCATGTTCGTGAACGCCGGCATGTGGTTCGAGCGCTACGTCATCATCGCCACCACCTTGGAGCGCCACATGACACCGGGCTCCTGGGGCGTCTATCAGGCCACCTGGGTCGATAAGTACACCTTCCTCGGTACCTTCGGCTTCTTCATGATGCTCTTCCTGCTGTTCCTGCGTTTCCTGCCTGTCATCGCCATTGGTGAAGTCAAAGGTGTCTGCGCCCAGTCGAACCCGCACCAGGACGACCATGCTGAGAAGGGCATCCAGGAGGAAGACCTCATGGACTACCCCGACCGTCATGTCGCCAAACCCGTTGCCGCCTAACATTTTAACTGCACCCTGACTGTGAGCACCACCCTCAAACGAGTCCACGGCTACCTCGCTGAATTTGACAGCGTGAAGGATCTCTATCATGCCGCCGAGCATGTGCGCGATGCTGGCTACCAGCGCTGGGACGTCCACTCGCCCTTCCCGATTCACGGCATGGATGATGCGATGGGCAATCCACGCTCGAAGCTGCCCATGCTCGTCTTCTGCGGTGGCATCACCGGCACCACGATCGCTTTCACCCTGGAAACGATCACTCAGACCAATTTCTGGAGCAGCATCGGCCTCGGCTTCCTGCAAAAAATCGTTGAAACCTACCCGACCGTCGTGCAGGGCAAGCCCACCGACATCTGGACCCTTCCAGCGTTCTTCCCGGTGATGTTTGAGCTGACGATTCTGTTCAGCGCCTTCACCACGTTGTTTGGCCTGCTCGCGCTCATCGGCCTGCCACGCTGGAATCACCCGCTGTTTGTTTCCAAAAACTTCGGCAAATTCTCTGACGACGGTTTCTTCGTCTGCATCGAAGCCCGTGACCCCAAATTCTCCCAGGAAGGCACCAAGAGCCTTCTCGAAAAAGCCGGCGGCAAGAACATCGAACTCGTGGAGGACGAAATCTAAGCCTCGCTTACCCGCACCATGAAGTACTTCTTTCTCAGCTATCTCTTTGTTATCGCGATCGTCGTGAGCGCGTTTGGTTTCCGTGGCAGCAAATCTGAACTGTCGCCGCTCGAAATCATTCCTGACATGGATCAACAGGCCAAGGTGAAATACCAGGCCAGCAGCGAATTCTTTGCGGATGGCCGCGGCGCTCGCCTGCCAGTCAAAGGCACCCTGCCCATGGGTTTTGAAGTCCCCGCGCAACCAGCGTCGGCGACGGAGATTGCCAAGCCTGCCCGAGTCGCTTTCACCAGCGGTCTGGGTTACTATGACACCGGCAAAGTCGGCGACTTCTACGGCGACGGTCTGCCAGTCGAGATCACCAACGACAAGACCGTCTTCAACGCTGAATTCATCAAGCGCGGTGAGCAGCGCTACAACATTAACTGCGCCATCTGCCACGGCACCTCCGGCAACGGCAAGGGTGTGACTTCGAAATATGGCATTCTCACCGCCTTCAACTTTCAGCAGGCTGGCAATTTGGACCCTGCCAATGCCGCAGCCTACCGCGCGGATGGTGCCATCTTCGATGTCATCACTCATGGAAAAGGCCTGATGGGCGGCTACGGCGGCAACATCACTTTGCGCGACCGCTGGGCTATTGTGGCCTACATCCGCTCCCTGCAAATCGCCGCTAAAGAGTCTGGCGCCACCCTTCCCCTCCAGTAACGGCACGATCACGCGAATCCCGGCATGAGTCACCACGTCACCTTCAAAGATCTGCCCCAGGGCGGAGAAAAATTCGAACCGGCCAAGGGCGGCAAGCTCATTGGCACGCTCGGCCTCTTCGGCCTGCTCGGTCTCGCAGCTTCGGCTTTCTTCTTCTTCAACAACACCGCCACCTTCGCCTACTCCTGGCTGTTTGCGGTCTTCTTCAGCTTCACCTTCGTGGCTGGCGGCTGCTTCTGGATCCTCCTCCACAGCGCCTCCAATTCGAGCTGGGGTGTTGCCGTGCGCCGCATTTGGGAAAACATGGCCAACATGGTTGTCCCGCTGGCCATCCTCGCCTCCCCTCTGCTGCTGCCAGCCGTGAACCGGCCTCTTTATGAGTGGATGCAGCACCACGACCACGCGAAGACTTTGGCGGAGCATCATCACACTTCGGTCAAGGAAGCGCTCCATCACCTCGTGGTTGAAGGAGATCCCGACCAGCATTTGGCAGCCAATCCACACCTGCACGTACTGGTGGCCAAGTTTGGGTACATGAACCTGAACGGTTGGTACATCCGCTTTGGACTTTACTTCCTCGTCCTCTGGTTCATCGCCCGCACTCTGCGCGGCAAATCCCTCAAGCAGGAGCAGGATGGCGAAATCAAGCACACGATCAAAGCGCGGCAGTTCTCCTGCATTGTCCTGCTCTTCTACGCCCTGACCGTCACCTTCGCTGCTTATGACTGGCTTGTGGGTCTCGACTACACCTGGTTCTCCACCATGTGGGGCGTTTACATCTTCGCGGGCTGCGCCTGGGCCTCGATGGCGGCGTCGATCCTGATCGTTATCTGGCTGCGCAGTCTGGGCTACCTCCAGAAGGTCGTCACCGACGAGCACTACCATCTCATGGGCAAGCTGCTCTTCGCCTTCACGGTGTTCTGGGCCTACATCTCCTTCAGCCAGTATTTCCTGATCTGGTACGCCAACATTACGGAAGAAACCCGCTTCTATCTCACCCGTAACACCGAAGGCTGGCGCGATTTGTCCATCTTCATTCTCGTCGGGCATTTCGTCGTTCCCTTCCTCTTCCTGCTCTCGCAGCAGAAAAAGAAGAACACCACCTACATCACCATCGGCTGCCTCTGGATTCTGTTCATGCACATCGTGGACATGTACTGGAATGTCATCCCTGAGCGTGGCCCCTCTCTCGGCATCGGTGTCTGGGTCTCATATGCCTGGGTGCAGGACATCGCTGCGTTCTGCGCCGTGTTCGGTACCATGAGCTTCCTCTACCTGCGTGGTTTGGCCAAATACAGCCTGTATCCATGGCGTGATCCGCGCCTCCTTGAGTCCGTGAACGTCATCAACTGATTCCCCGTTTTTCCATGTCGCAGCCCGATCCATCTAAAAAAGCCGGTGCCACCTTCGTGTGGGTGCTCGGAGCCTTCGCTGGCTTCGCCGTGCTCTTCGTCCTCATCCAGTCCCTCAGTGATTCAAAAGCGGGTTTTGACCCACGTGCGCAAGAGCGTAGTGACAACACCGCTGAGATCCTGAAGGCGCAGAATGAAAACATCGCCAAGCTCGGTCTGAACGACGACGCCAAGAAGAAGGCAGTCTTTGAAAAGACGATCGCCGAGCTCGGTGCAAAAAAAGCCGGAGTGAGCACTCAGGTTGTCCCCGGATCACCAACCCAGCTCAAACAGGCCGCTGCTTCAGTCCCAGCTCCAGCAGCTCCCGCTCCGGCAGCTCCTTCGGCTGCTGCCCCCGCATCACCCGCAACCGCTCCGGCTGCTCCGCTTTCTGCAAAGCCTGAGCCTCCGATTCCCACAACGTTTGCTCCTCCTGTTCCCGCAACGCCGGCACCTGCTGTTCCTACAGCTCCTGCACCCGCCCCTGCCGCACCCGCTTCGCCCAAGTAAGTCATGCAGACCACTCCCGCCACCCCTGACACAGACCTTCAGGCCGACAATCTTCGCCGCGCGGCGATCGACAAGTCGGTGAAAGGCCCTGTGCTCTTTCTCTTCACCAATGGAGCCTTCTGGCTCATGCTTTCCACGCTGCTCGGCGTTCTCGCCGCGATCAAGCTGGTGGAGCCTGAGTTTCTGGGAGACTGCCAGTACCTCACCTACGGCCGCCTGCAACCTGCTCACATCAATGCCCTCGTCTATGGCTGGGGCGTTCAGGCCGCACTTGGCGTGATGCTGTGGATCATGGCTCGCCGCTCCGGTCAGGAATTGAAGGGTGGCAAGAGCCTCCTCATCACTGCTGGCGTGTTTTGGAACATCACCATCACCTTCGGCATTATCGCCGTTCTCATGGGCAAGAGCACCTCGATCGAGTGGCTGGAGATGCCCAAGTTTGTCTGGCCCGTGCTTCTGGTCTGCTTCCTCTGCTATGCCTGGCCCATCGTCCGCATGTTTAGCCGCGCGTTCCGTCCGGAAGGCTTCATGGTCAGCACCTGGTACATCCTCGGTGCCTGCTTCTGGTTCCCGTGGATCTTCATCACCGCCAACGTCGCTCTGCATTGCCTGCCGGGCTTGGGTGCCATCGGGGCCGGCATTGACGCCTGGTACATCCACGCGGTGATTCTGCTGTTCTTCGTTCCCGTCGGTGTCGGCTCGGCTTATTACTTCATTCCAAAAATCACCGGTCAGCCCATTGCCTCGGCGCAGCTCGCCTCCGCCGGTTTCTGGAGCCTCGCCATCCTTGGCGGTTGGACGGGCATGCAGAAGTACATGGGCGGCCCGCTGCCAGCCTGGATGTCCTCGGTCGGAGCCTGTGCCGGTGTCTTGCTGCTCATTCCAGTGGGTCTTGTCGGTCTCAATCACCACCTCACCACCCTTGGCAAGCACCGCGCCGTGGCCGCCAGCCCCACCCTTCGCTTCATCTTCTTCGGAGCGCTGTTCTATCCTGTTTCAGGCTTGGTTCTCGCCCTGAATTCTGCGTTCTGGACCGGTGCCAATCTGCAGTTCACCCAGTCTTGGTATGCGTTCCAGACAGTCAGCGTGTACGGCTTCTTCAGCATGTGCATCTTCGGTGCCATCTACTACATTGTGCCGCGTCTCTCCGGCTGTGAATGGCTCAGCGTCCGCCTGATCCGCAACCACTTCTGGTTCTCGGTCTATGGCATCGGCACCATTGTCATCATGAGTCTTGTGGCCGGCTGGCAGCAGGGCGTGGATCTGAACGATCCCGACCATTGGGACCAGACCTTCATGAATCACGTCGTGAATTCCCGCCCCTACGTCGTCTCCCGTGCGGTGGCTTGGACGCTTATCAGCTTCTCCAACTTCATGTTCCTTCTTCACCTCCTGCTCATGGTTGCAGGTCTGGGCCGCCGCAGTTCGGCACCGACCTTGCTTGAACACGACCACGACGATCACGCTCTTCCCACCGAAGCCCACGCATGACGAACTTCCGCACATTCATTCTCGGTCTCGCCGCCGCCTTCGGGCTGCCTTGGCTGTGTCTCATCGTCCTCCCGGCGATGCAGTACGAACAGCTCACCCCTGTCGCTTATGACAAGGACAAGGACGGCGTCGAAGGATTCTTCCCGCCTGCCCCCGTCAATGGGCAGGGCCAGCTCGTTTACATCCGCGAAGGCTGCAATCAGTGCCACACGCAGATGATTCGTCCGGTTCAGCTCGGCCTCGACGGCTGGTACAAAGGCTGGGGCCAGGATCAGGAAGCCCGCCCCACCACTCCGGCGCGTCCCAATGTTCTGGGTGACTACCTCGGCGAGAAATACGCCCTCCTCGGCATTCAGCGTGTCGGTCCAGACCTCGCCAACTTCGGCTGGCGTGCTCCTTCCAAGGCAGCGCTCTATCAGCACCTCTACTCACCGCGTTCCGTCCATGACTGGAGCACGATGCCCGCCTACACCGGCCTCTTTAAGCTGCAGAAAATCCAGGGACCCATCTCCGAGGGTGCTCTGAAGCTGCCGAGGAAATTCGCGGTACCTGCAGGTTATGAAGTCGTTCCGACTCAAGAAGCCAAGCAGCTCGTCGAATACCTTCTCTCTCTGAAAAAGGATTATCCCGTCCCCGGACAGGCTGCAGCCGTCGCTGCCGCTCCCGCCAAAAAGTAGCCCCCTCTCGCGACCCGCACGCCCCCATGAGCGCACCCGCCCATCCAGACAGCACCGATCTCGACCGCCTTCACAGTGCTGTGAAGCGCGAGAAGGAAGATCTCGCTCCCGAAAGCCAGCCTGCGCCCCTTTGGGCCATGTTTTTGCTCATGATCGTCGCCATCATCGCTGGTGGCCAGCTTGGCCCGATGACCGGCGGCTGGAGCTTCAATGTCAGCAATCCCTTTGCCACCGCTGGTGGCGGAGACCCACGTCCAGGCGGAGCCGGCGCAGGCGATGCGCTGGATCCCTTTGCGCTGGCCATGAAAAAAGGTTCCAGTGGCTACGCTGTTTGCGGTGGCTGCCATCAGGGCAATGGCGGCGGTCTTCCAGGCCAGTTCCCACCTTTGGCCAAGTCTGAATATGTTCTGGGCGGCACGGAGCGTCTGATCCGCATCACACAGCACGGCCTTGTCGGCCCTGTGACGGTGAATGGCCAAGGCTTCAACACCCCCGGCGGTATGCAGCCCTTTGGTGGCACGATGTCCTCTCAAGACCTTGCCAACGTGCTGACCTTCGTCCGCAATTCCTGGGGCAACGAGGCCACCATGATCACCAAGGAAATGGTGCAAAAGGTGCGCGACGAAGAAAAACGTACCACGCAGTGGACCGCCGCTGAGCTGGAGCCGTTCGCGGAAAAAAATGTCCCGGGTGATATCCCTGCCGGCCCTGGAGCTACCGCTGCTGCCGCTGCACCCGCACCTGCCGCAAAGTAAATTTAAACTGCGATGACCCGTGTGAAGCAAACCGTCTCCCGCCAGGCACCTTGGGCTGCCTTCGGAGCCGTCATGCTGATCGCGAACGTAAGCTGCGGCAAGATGCCTGAAGCTGCCGCCGAAGTGAAGCTCTCGCCCGCTGTTGAGATCGCCGAAACTCCCAGCATCATCGGCAAAGTGACGCTCAAAGGTGCCGATACCGCCGCGCTGCGCAAAGTCGTCAATGTCGGTGGCAATCCGTTTTGCACCGGGCATGGCGACATCATTGATTCCACTTGGAAAGTGGCTGATGACGGCTCCCTCGCTGACGCCGTGATCACCGTGCGTGGCAGCCAGCGCGCCAGCAATCTCTCCAGTGCGCCTTTGGTGGATCAGACGAATTGCGAGTTCGTGCCGCACACCGTGGCGATCCAGGCCGGGCAGAATATCCGCTTTCACAACAGCGACCTGACCTTCCACAACATCCGCGTCTCGCGGTATGAAGCGCATGGCAAAGGCGCCAACATCGACAACTTCGGCCAGCCCTCCCGTGGCGACGAAAACGTGAAGACCTTCAACGCCCCCGGCATCTTCCGCCTCGAATGCGATGTGCATCGCTGGATGAACGCGTGGGTCGTTGTGCATGAAGGCGCACACACCGCAGTCTCCGCCGCCGATGGCCGTTTCTCCATCTCCCGTGCGCTGGCAGATGGTGACTACATCGTCGAAGCCTGGCATCCGCAGTTTTCGCAAAGCATCACCCACACCGTCACCGTACGTGGCGGCAAGGCCACCGCTGATTTCGAGTTCGACTTCGCGAACGCCCACCCCCTCTGACCCTTTGACCCCTAGCCTATGAGCGCCGCCGCCACCACTCACGATCACGCCCACGATCACTCGCATGACGATCATGCACACGGGCATCATGAACAGAGCTTCATCTGGAAGTACCTCTTCTCCAGTGATCACAAGACCATCGGCATCCAGTATGGCATCACGGGCCTGCTCTTCCTGCTCTTTGGCTTCTTCCTCATGCTGCTCATGCGCTGGAGCATCGCCTATCCGGGCGTGCCAGTGCCGGCGCTCGAACTGATCCGTCAGCTTCCAGTCATCAACGGTGTTTTTGACAGCATGTTTGGCCGCTGGATGAACGCAGACGGCTCCCTCAATGGCGAATTGTACAACATGCTGGGTGCCATGCACGGTACGATCATGGTGTTCTTCGGCATTGTGCCGCTTGGCTTCGCTGCTTTCGGCAACTTTGTGATGCCGCTGCAGATTGGCACCATCGACATGGCCTTCCCCCGCTTGAATATGGCGAGCTACTGGCTCTTCTTCATCAGCTGCGTGCTCATGATGACCAGCTTCTTCGTCGGCACCGGCCCGGTGCAGACCGGTTGGACGATGTATTCGCCGCTCGCCTCCACGATGAACATCGGTGTGACGAGTGTCTGGGACCACGGCCATACTTGGTGGCTCTCCGCGATGGTGTTCAACATCTCCGCTTCCCTCCTCGGTTCCGTCAATTTCATCGCCACTCTCATCAACCTCCGCACCAAGGGCATGACATGGATGAAGATGCCCTTCTTCTGCTGGGCGATGTTCGTCATCGGCTTCCTGCTTCTGCTGGCTTTCCCTCCGCTCGAAGTGGCCTCCATCCTGCAGCTCTCTGACCGCTTGTTTGGCTCCTCCTTCTATCTGCCCACCGGCCTGATGGAAGGCGGCAAACATCTCGACATCTCCGGTGGTGGCAGCCCCCTGCTCTATCAGCATCTCTTCTGGTTCCTCGCCCATCCCGAGGTGTACGTGCTCATCCTGCCGGCGTTCGCCATTCTCACCGAAGTCATTCCCTGCAATGCCCGTCGCCCACTGTGGGGGTACAAGTCGATGGTGTACTCTGTGCTCACGCTCGGCTTCCTCAGCTTCCTCGTCTGGGCGCATCACATGTACCTGACCGGCATGGGCACCATGATGTCCACCTACTTCCAGATCACCACCGTGCTCATCTCAGTTCCTTCGGTGGTGCTGCTGACCTGCTTGATGGTGTCTCTCTGGGGTGGTTCCATCCGCTTCAACACGCAGATGCTCTTCGCCTCCGCCTTCCTGCCCATGTTCGGCATCGGCGGTCTCACCGGTCTGCCATTGGCCTTCTCGTTCATCGACCTTGCCATGCACGACACGTATTACGTGATCGGTCACTTCCATTACGTCGTTGCTCCTGGAACGATCTTCGCCCTCTTCGCAGGCATCTATCATTGGTTCCCGAAAGTCACCGGTCGTTTCATGAACGACAAGCTCGGCAAGCTGCACTTCTGGCCTTCGCTCATCGGCATGAATCTCGTCTTTGGCCCTATGTTGATCCAGGGCATGGCCGGCTTCCACCGCCGCTGGTATGACGGCGGCAAGTACTTCGAAAACACCAGCAGCATGTCCCACTGGACCACGACGCTGACCCACAAGATTGGTGCCTTCTTCGGCTTGAACATCCCGGACAACATGCTGTCCCTCAACATCGTCATGTCCGTCGGTGCGTTCATCCTCGCGCTGGGTCAGGTGCCGTTCATCTTCAACTTCTGGTACAGCATCAAGGGCGGCAAAAAAGCTACCAGCGACAATCCTTGGGACGCCACCACGCTGGACTGGGCCACACCTACCCCGCCTCCGCATGGCAACTTCCTGTTTGACCCCGTCGCGCATCGTGGCCCTTACGAGTACAGCCTTCCCGGCCACAACACCGACTTCTATCCGCAGTGGGAATCCGAACCCGGCAAACCCGACCTCAAAGCCCTCGCTGAAAAAGCTCAGGCGCATCACTAAACCGCGAACTCTGAACCGCGCACCGCGACTACTTCAATGGACATCCCCTACACAGTTCACGCCCGTCCAGACACCGGTCTTTACAATGCGAAGATCGGCATCTGGCTCTTCCTCGCCTCGGAAGTCATGCTCTTCGGCGGCTTGTTCTCCGCCTACATCTTCCTCCGCGTCGGTGCCGACTATCCGTGGCCGGTGCATGATCTGGATGTGAAGCTCGGCTTCATCAACACCGTCGTCCTCATTGCCTCCTCGGTGACGGTGCTCATGGCCTTGGCCATGCTCAAGCTGCGCAAGTTTGGCTGGTACAAGATCAACATGGCCCTCACCGTGCTTTGCGCAGGGGTCTTCATGTTCAACAAGACGCTCGAGTACAAGGCCAAGTTCGCCCACTACGCCGTAAGACTCACGGACGGCACGATGCTCACCGGTCACATGCCGAAGGATAAGGATGGGAACACCATTCACTATCAAGTGAAGTTTGACGGTGTCACGGAACTCACTCTTTCCGTTCCTCTCAAGCACACCGCTGTGACGGCTGATCCCGTCGGGTATGTCCTGCCGTTCATCGAAGGCACGGCTCCCAAGTTCAAAACCGAAAGCGGCCAGGAAATCACCCTGGACGAGGCTTCATTTGAGACCCTCAGCGCAGAGGCAGTCAAAAAGGCCAAGGCAGAAAACAAGGGCACCGCTTCCATCAAGCTCGTCGCCACCGCCCCGATTAAACTCGCCGCAAAGCCCTCCGAAATTTTTGCCTACACCGACACCACCATCACCTTCCGTGACGGCACCACCGCCACCGGCAAGCTGACGGATGACAAGATGACGTTTGAAGTCGATGGCGTCGATGCACGCGGCGTGGCCCAGTCGGAAAAGTCCCTCGCCTTTGATCACCGCTATCTGGGTGAAGCCTGGCAGAAGGCCTTTGTGGAGAACCGTGACCATCACATCGCCAAGTTCGAAACGGATTATCCGACCCGTGACAAATCCCGCTCAGCAACGCTGCAGAAAGAGTCGCTCTTCTTCAAACTGAACTCCGCCGAGCCTCCTGCTGCAGGTGCCCCCCATGGCGATGCGCATGGTGCTGAGGCCCACGCTCCGGCCGAAGGTCATGGCGAAGCCCACGCACACCACCCCACCGTGGTGCTGGAAAAGAAGGACTTCACTTTCTTCTCCAACTTCACGCCCAAGCTGAACACCTACTACGCCATCTACTTCACGCTCACCGGCCTGCACGGTTTGCATGTGGTCGCCGGTGCCGGGGTGCTGCTCTACTTCTTGGTGTTTGACGGCAAGCGCATGCGTCAGGATCCCGAGCATCTCGCCAATCGAGTCGAAGTCGGCGGCCTCTTCTGGCACTTCGTCGATCTCGTCTGGATCTTCCTCTTCCCTCTCCTTTACCTCCTCTAATCCCGCATTCCCTCAACCGTCATGGCCGACAACGTCGAAGCAATCCAAAAATCGATCAAGTGGTACTTCATCATCGGAGGACTGCTGATCATCCTGAGCGGAGCTACCGTGGGACTTTCTTATGTGGAGCTCCCCACCCACAGCCTGAACATCCTCGTCGGCATGATTCTGGCGACGATCAAGGCCTCCATGGTGGCGCTGATCTTCATGCATCTCAGCCATGAGCGCAGCCTGATCTACAAGATGCTGGCCTTCACCGCAGCCTTGGCGATCGTGCTTTTCACGCTCTTCATCCTCGCCCACGAAGACCCGCTCGTTTTCCCCGGCTTCTACGCCCCTGTCGAACAGCAGTAATCCTCCGCACGACCGCCATGGCCCTCAAGCACTTCCACATCGTCTTTCTCGTCTTCGCCATCTTGTGCGATGCCGGGTTCTGGCTGTGGATGCATTTCATGCCTGAGGAAGCCGCCAATGCGGGTGCCGCTCCCCTGAAAAACTACGCGGGCCTGCTCTGCGTCGCCCTGCTGGTCTATACCGTGTGGTACCTCGGTAAAAAAATGCGCACCATCATCTGAGCCATGCTTCCCGCATTTCCATCTTCCATTCTCGCCTGCGCCACCTGCATGTCCGACAAAGGCAGCCTTGTCGGACAGGCCCAGGGCTTCGCCATTCTCTTCATGCTGGGCATGCTTGCCTTCATGTTCCTCTGCGCCGCCGGCTTCGTTTATTCTTTTGTGCGTCGTCAGCGTGCGCATCAAGACCTCACCACCGTCTCAGCTTGACCTCTCTTTTCTAGCATATGACCCTTAAACTCGATTCTATCAATGTCTGGATGGGCCAGACCGTAAACGCCTCTGAACACGGCGCGCTTGTTGACCACATGCTGGGCTTTGTCCACTGGTTCATGGTCGTGCTGGGCGTGGGCTGGTCCATCTATCTTGCCGTCGCCTTCTATCGCTTCCGCCAGAAAAAGACCGCCAAGGCCGACTACTATGGCTTCCGTGGCCATGCGACCACCCACATCGAAATCGGCGTGGTCATCGTGGAAGCCATTCTCCTGCTCGGCTTCGCCTTCCCGCTCTGGTCCCACCAGGCCGATGACTACCCCACCTCCCCCGACACCATTCGTATGCGCGCCCTGGGCGAGAAGTTCCTTTGGAACTTCCAGTATCCCGGCACGGACATGATGCTTAGCACCTGGGACCTGCGCAATGTCGATGGTGCTACCAACACCATGGGTAAAGACCTGCACGACCCGAACGGCAAGGACGACTTCGTCAATCCCGGCACCATGAAACTCCCTGTGGGCCGCCCGGTCATCGTCGACGTCGCCAGCAAGGACGTGATTCACAATCTCGCACTCGTGCCAATGCGTGCGGCCCAGGACGCCACCCCTGGCGTGAAGAGCCACATGTGGTTCAAGCCGATCAAAGAAGGCAGCTGGGACATCATCTGCGGTCAGCTTTGCGGCCCCGGCCACGCCCAGATGAAAGCCATTCTCGAAGTGGTTCCTGGCGACGAATACGACGCTTGGGCCAAGGAGCAGTCCGAAGCCGCGAAAAAGAAGATCGAGGCCGCCGAAGCCGCAGCGCCGAAGCCTGCCGCTGCTCACTAATTTCCATCCTCTTGGATGGCAGAACCGAAGGGCAAAATAATGACCTCATTATTTTGCCCTTCTGCTTTTGACGCACGTTCCTGATCTGACTCTCATGCCCTCCCGTGCCTTTCACCGTTATGCCCTGTTCACCCTCGCCGTCGGCGTGGTGCTGATCTGGTGGGGTGCTGCGGTGACCACGGAGGACGTCGGCCTCGCAGTGCCAGACTGGCCGCTGTGCTACGGCAAGCTCAACCCCGAAGGCTGGTACAAGGTGCCTGCGCTGCTGCTGGAGCACGGGCACCGCTGGATCGCCACCACCATTGGGTTTCTGGTGCTCGGCATGTACTTCTGGCAGTTTGCCAAGTTCAAACCCGGCTCCATGGAAGGTGTCGGCATCATTCTCTGCTCCTTCGGCTTTCTAGTGCTGATCTTCATGGGATCTGTGGCCACCGCTGCGTTCATCGGCAGTCTCGGTTTTTGCTGGCTTGTCCTGAAATGGTACAGTCAGCGCTGGCCCTTGCTGCGCGGCCTGACCACGCTCGCCTTGTTGTTGGTTGTAGTGCAGGCTTCACTCGGTGGTTTGCGGGTTTTGAAAATGTCGGACCCGCTGGGCATCACGCATGGGACGCTCGGTCAGTTGTTCTACTGCCTGCTGGTCTTCATCGCTTTCGCCTCCTCCCGCACATGGACGGAAGGCCGTCTTGTTCTCACCCTTAAAGAAGCCGGCCGTGCGCGCTTCTGGTCGCTGGCGTTGTTTCTCGGCGTCTTTGGTCAGCTCGTTCTAGGTGCCAGCCTGCGCCACACGCAGCGCACCCATCTCGCTGCCAGTGACATTCTCACCACCAAAGGCCAGTGGCTGCCACCGTTTCAGCCGCCGGATGTGTTTCTGCTGTTTGCCCACAAATACTGGGGCTTCACCGTCGCATTGCTGATCATCTTCGTCGCGGTGCGCGCCCGGCGCTGGCTCATCACCCTGCCGCAGATGCGCCTCGTCGCCACACTGCTGCTGTTCATGCCCACCGTGCAGGTGGCGCTGGGCATCTTCGTGATCCTGACCGGCAAAAGCTTCTGGGTCACCAACTTTCACGTGCTTAATGGACTGGGACTTCTCGCGCTCAGCAGCCTGCTCGTCGCCACCTTCTGGGGAGATCGCCTTTGCCGTCGTGAAGTGACTGAGGAGTGAGGTGGAGGGGGCACGGCGGTTGTTAGCACCTTGGTCTTCCAAGCACGAACCGCAAACAACCCGCAACCCTTGGTCAACCTCCCTGCTTCGTGCTCATGCTGAGTTTCGGTGCTTCCAAGACAGCGCGCGACTGATCAAACTCGGCGAGCTTCTGCCGCCACTGGGCTGCTTGGTCGGCATTGCCGGTGGCATCGTTAAATTGAGCCAGGCGTTTGATGGCATCGCGGAGGCGAAAGCGGTCTTGTTCTGCGAGCATGCCAGCGCGTGCGTTCAGTCCCTCGTAGCCGGATTGCAGCAGCGTTCCTGACTCAGTGTACTTTTTCTGATGCAGCAGCGCTCCACCCAGCATGCTCTCGGCATTGAAGCGCAGCCAGTGCTCGGGCTGCTGCTTGATGCACTGTTCAAGGCAGTCGCGGAGCAGTGGCTCTGCCTTGGTCCATTGTCCGGTTTGCAGCCACAAGTCCCCGAGGTTGGCGGCGGCGGCAAACGCTGCCGTGTCTGCGGGCGTGTGCTTCCGCCACACATCCAGCACCTGCTGGTACAAGGCTTCCGCCTCTTCGAGTTTGCCGGCATGCCAGTGCGACGCGGCCAAGGCGGTCTGGGTGGCGAGTGTCTCGGCATGTTCGGCACCGAGGATGCGCTGCTGAATTTGTAGCAGATTGAGGTACATTTTTTCAGCCTGTGCATGGTCACCATGGCGGTCATGCATGGTCGCCATGGCAAGCATCTGCGCGAGCACGTCAGGGTCTCCCGGGCCGTAGGCCGTCGTCATGGTTTCGATGGTTTTGAGCTGCAGTGTGGTGGCCTGCACATGCTGGCCGGCCGCATCCAGCGAGGCCGCCAGTTGCTGCATTGAGCGCAGAGTTTGGACATGATTGTCACCCAGCACGCGCTGCCGCACTTCCAGAGTCTCCTGCCGGAGATTCGTGGCGTCCGAGTATCGGCCGTGGTCGTCATACATCTGGGCGACGATGTCCATCTGCGCGAGGATTTCAGGATGCTCAGGAGGGAGGGCCAACTTCAAGGCTTCCAGCACTCGCGTCTGGGCAGCTTCGGCGTCGGTGCGCCTCCCCTGTGCCTCATACTCGCTCGCCAGATATTTCAGCGAGAGCAGGGTCTGCGGGTCTCTCGGGCCGAGCACACGTTGTTTTGCGTCCAGACTTTGGTGGTGCAGCCTCAGTGCTTCATCATGCCGACCACGCCGCCCCAGCATCAGAGCCACATGGTCCGCCTGCTCCAGTGTATTGGGGTGCTCCACTCCGTGCGACTTTTTCAAGACCTCCAGCGCGCTGAAATACAGCTCCTCAGCCTCCGCGGGCTTGCCGGCATTTTCAAAAGCCTGGGCCGTGAGGTTCATCGTGACGAGTGTGCGTGGATCACTGGGGCCCAGCAAGCGGCGCATCCCCTTCAGCTGCTCGCCACGTTGTTTCATGGCGTCAGCATGTCTGCCCTGCACGGTGTATGAATGCGCCAGATTGCCGAGCGTCGCGAAGCTGTCGAGGTGGTCCGGGCCGAGCACACGGTTCTGTGCCTCGTAGAGCTTGAGAAGCAAGGTCTCGGCCTCCGGGTACTTCTCCTGTTCGTCACAAATCGCCGCCAGCACCGAAATCGTCATAAAGGTGTCGGGGTGGTCCGGGCCCAAGGCCTTTTGCTGGGCGCTCAGGGTCCTGTGCAGCAGTGTCTCCGCATCCACAAACCGGCCTTCCGCATGCATGGCCGTCGCCAGCTGCCGCATGGAGCGCAGGGTGTCCCGGTGCGTGTCACCGAGTGCGAGCATCCGCTTCTCCAAGGCACCCTGAAGCTGCTTCTGTGCATCCACCGGCTGCGACAAGGCCAGATAGGTCATGCCGATCGTTTCCTGCGTCTGCGCTCCGGCCTCGGGGTTCTCCGCTAGGATGCTCAAATTTTCGACGGCTACCTCCAGCATTTGCCGCAGCATCGCGGCGTCTTTTCCCTTCACAGAATCCGGCGTCAGCGTGGCAAACATGTCCTGCAGAAATCGTGAGGTCATGGAGTAGGACTCGGACCTCTGTCTGGCTGACACGCGGGCCTCATCACGCTTCTCCTTAAGCAGCAGCCAGCCCATGACCGCCATGCTGCCTCCCAGCAGCAGCACCAGCACTGCTGCCAGAGAGAACAATCCCCGGTGTTCGCTGATGAAACCGTCCAGCGTGAAACCCTGGATCACTGGCATGCCTTCTTTGGCGGTCGCTTCTTTAAGGTAGCGTAGAAAGTCGTTCTCCAGTGCATCCACGGTCGTGTACCGGCTATCAGGGTTCTTTTCCAAGGCACGCATCACAACCCAGTCGAAATGCTCTTCCAGGAGTTCGGGGTAGGTGACTGCCTCCAGCTTGCGGTGCGAAGCCAGACTGATGAGTTGTGACTTGGGCAGCGTGCGCAGCAGGGTGGAAGGCTTTTCCACCAGTGTGTTGCACACACTCCGCTTCACCTCATCCAGATGCTCCGCCGCGTTCTTTGGGGTGGGGATCGGCAGCCGCCCGGTGAGCAGCTCATAGAGCAGTATGCCCAGCGCGTAAATGTCGCTGCGTGCATCGATCGCTTTGGTACCCACAAGCTCGGGAGACAGGTAGGCAGTAGGTGCCCGCAGCTTTCCGGTGGATGCGACGAGGGAATGGTTCATTGCCTTGGCGATGCCAAAGTCCAGCACCTTCAGTGTCGGCAGCCCTTGATCGCCCCATTTGACGAGGAAGTTCGAAGGTTTGAGATCGCCATGCACCACGCCTTTCTGGTGGGCATGATGGATGGCATCACAGGCCTGGATGAACAACCGCACGCGCAGTAGCAGCGAGAGCTTTTGATCGTCGCAAAATTGGGTGATGGGTGTCCCGTGCAGCAGCTCGGTGACGAGATAGGGCCTGCCCCCAGGGGTCATGCCGCAGGCGTGCGGCTTGGCGATATCGGGGTGGTCCAGCAGCGCGAGCGCGTGCTTCTGGGCTTCATAGCGAATCAAAAAGTCGTTCGCTGCTGCTGCCACGATCTTGATGGCCACAAACTCAGCCACACTCTGGTTTCGCTCGGCCATCCACAACCGGCAACTGGCGCTTTCGTCAATGATTTGCAGCAGCCGGTATGGGCCGATCATGTCTCCCGGCTTCTCTTCCACGATCCCGTGGGCCGGAAATTTCGGCACGCGGAGCGTCCGCGTCCGGCGACCGTCGCCGGGTTGATTGCGCAGGCGTTCCCAGACCGCATTCCACAATGCCGTGTCGGTCCCACAGGCTTCTGTGAGAAAGATATGGCGTTCAATGTGGTTCGCACGTTCGAACGCTTCATTGAAGAGCTGTTCGACTCGGGCAGGGTCGTGGCTCATAGAGTGGAGGACATACTATTATTTTCATAAAAGTAAGCCTTCTCTAGAGTAGCGGTATTGAATCAGACTTTAAACACCCCTTAACAGTGGTTCATGGTACCAGCTCTCCCACCAGCAGGATCGCACCCGGATAGAAGGCCGTGCCATCGAAGCGTTCGGCCTTGTCGATCTTGTTGCCGTTCTTCGCGAGGATGGCCGCCTTGTCTGGCTGCTTGGTATCAATCTCGATCTTCACGCTGTGAACCTTGTCTTCAAGATCGCTGCCGATCACCAGCGCACTAAGACGGTGGTAAGTGCAGTACGCATCAAAACGCGGGACGATCTTCGCGGGCTGATCATCCAGGGTGATGCTGACCTGTCCGCAGTCCGGGCCGATGATGTCATAGATAGAGCAGCGCGTGCCTTTGAACTTGAAGGTGATCGTCTCACCGGGCTGCGACCCTTTGTGCAGCGTGGTCATGCGATTCGCCCAGCGTTTGCCAAATTCGTCTGTCTTTGGATCAAGCAACGTGAAGCCCTTCGACAGTGTCGCCGCGCTGATCGGCAGCAGCTTGGCCTGCTCATAGTTCGTGGCGATGAAGGGCGCACCCAGCACATGCGCGCCCGGAGTTTTCGAAGCCGCCTTGATCGGCTCCTGCGAGCGCACAATGGCTGCCAGGTACAACTCATGTCCGGTTTCCACATGCGGATGCACGCTGTCCGGCGCGAAGACAAATTTCCCCTCCAGCGCCTTCTTCTCCTCGTCCGTCTTCGGCAGCTTCGCCTTCCACACCAGCTTGCCCTCCTTCGCCAGCTTCGCCACTTCCATGCCCATGTGAATCGTCGGGATGCCGTAGTGATCGGCGATCTTCTCCATCGCACTCGCCGAGCGCTGGAATTTCCCTTCCAGCATCGCAGGCACAAGCGCTTCGGTCACCGTGTACACAAAGCAGATGTCGCACTCCGGCAGCGTCTTCCACGTCTGGCGCACGATGCCTTCCATGCAGCGAAAGATCTGCTCTGGCGATGCCCCTCCATCATTCACCGCAAACTCCACGAACATCAGGTCCGGCTTGTGATCCAGCACATCCTGTTTCACACGAAACACCCCGAGGTCCGAGCCCGTGCCGCCGATGGCCGCATTGATCTCGCTGAACTTCGCCTTCGCATAGGTCTGCTGAAAATACGCCAGCGTCTTCGGCCTCCAGCCAGTCTGCGCCGTAATGGATCCACCGAGATAGCCGACCTTGATCTCCGCGCCCGCCGTATTGGCCTTCGCAAAGAAGTTCGGCAGCCCATGGCGCGGATGGCACTCCTGCGCGGGAACGAGCGGGAATTCATCCGCAGCAAAAGTGGCAGTGGCAGAAAGCAGAAACAGAAGGTGGCGCAGCATAAGGACTCGGTTGAAAGTTTGAGCCGCCAGCATGCGAAGCAAATTTTCATGAACAACTTCGACTTTCGCTCCGAGCTCAAACACGGCCTCGCCATCCCCGCGCATCCCCTCGCGCTCAATGCGCAGCGTAAGCTCGATGAACGCCGTCAGCGCGCGCTGGCCCGCTACTACATCGCCGCCGGTGTCGGCGGACTCGCCGTCGGCGTGCACACCACCCAGTTTGCTATCCGCGATCCTCAGATCGGCCTCTTCAAGCCCGTACTCGAACTCGCCAAGGAAGAGATGGACCGCGCCGCCACACCCCTCGTCCGCATCGGCGGCATCTGCGGTGCCACGCCTCAGGCCGCCGCCGAAGCCTCACTGCTGCGCGATCTCGGCTACCACGCCGGCCTCCTCAGTCTCGGTGCCCTGCGCACCGCCACCGAGGATGAACTCATCGCCCACTGCCGCGCCGTGGCTGAAGTGCTGCCCATCGTCGGTTTTTATCTGCAACCCAGCGTCGGCGGCCGCGTGCTGCCCTTCTCATTCTGGCGTCGCTTCGCCGAGATCGAAAACGTCGTCGCCATCAAGATGGCCCCCTTCAACCGCTATCAAACACTCGACGTCGTGCGCGCCGTCATCGAAGCCGGCCGCGATGACATCACCCTCTACACCGGCAACGACGACAGCATCGTCACCGACTTACTCACCCCCTTCCGCTTCGCCGGCAAAGAGCGCCGCATCGTCGGCGGCCTCCTAGGCCACTGGTCCGTCTGGACCCAGCGCGCCGTGCAGCTCCTAGAGCAATGCCGCAACGCCGAAGCCACCTCCGACTTGCTGCGCCTCGGCATCGAAGTCACCGACAGCAACGCCGCCTTCTTCGACGCCGCCAACGCTTACCACGGCTGCATCGCCGGCCTCCACGAAGTCCTCCGCCGCCAGGGCCTGCTCGAAGGCCTGTGGTGCCTGGATGAGCATGAGTCCCTCAGCCGTGGGCAGATGGCGGAGATTGACCGCGTCTATCGTGCCTACCCGCATTTGAACGATGATGCGTTTGTTGCAGCGCATCGGGATGAGTGGCTGCGGTGAGACCTGCATCGACGACTATGGCCGATTCTCCTTCATCCTGGCTGCGTCATTCATGGGACAGTCTCTGGCTGAATCTTCGACTGTCGCCGGTGAAATACATCATTGAGCATGAGATGATGCTGCCAAAGCTCCGAGGCGTGCAATTGCGGCAGTATGCCGAGGAAGACTTTGAAGCATGCCGCCTGCTGCATGATAATGAGAACCGGCAGTTTCCCAAAGAAAGCATCCTGCACCATATTTACTTTCTTCGTAACCGCCCGGAGACAAATCTGGTCGCGGAGTTGAATGGAAAAATCATCGGCTGCGCCAGCTATCTGCTGATAGACCCTAACTATTCTGTCTTGGTGTCGGAATGGGTGCATCGAGATTATCGACGCATGGGAGTGGGACGCCTTCTATTATTCGGATGGTTCGCACAGATGCCATTGATCAGCGGAGACACCAGCCTTCAAGTATTCCCGACCAAACAGACTTGGAACTATTATCTGCAGTATGACTTCAAAAAGTCTTCCATTCCCTGGAAGGATCCTGCAGGAAAACAGCACGAGTTTGCAGCTCTTGGCATCAACAGCCACATCATCAAAGCAGCACAACGCTACCTGCGGCTCGCGAAAGTCCCGTTTCCAGATCTCAGTCATCTTCCGCCGCTCCGTCCGTATCTAGCAGATGGGCCCACGCCGAAAGAGACAGCAAAAGTCGAGGACAGCAGTGTTCCAGCGTATGAGCATTGAGACCTTCCTTCTTCACTTTTAGATTGCTCAGCCACCGCAGAAGAATGTAAAACGACACTCGTGTGCGGTCACAGTCTGTGAAATCCGCCACACCCTGAGCCATGAGAACTGTACTGCTGACCCTTGTTGCGTTTTGCCTGACCACCGTCCTTCATGCCCAGGACAAGCCTGCCGCCAAGGGCGAGGAAGGCTCCAGTTTTCGGAAGCCCTTCACGCTGACCCTCCAGATCGATAAAGAGCGGGTGTATGAGGAAAAGTTTGAGAGGCATCCCTATGTTCATCACAACGAGGTCTTTCTCTTCAAAGGCGATGACTTCGGCGTGACCCTTCAGCGGGAAGGGGACGCCGTGAAATCAGTCACCTACCAGCCCGACCTCACGAAAGCAGACATCACCTTCAAGTTCTCGCAGGAGGTCAAGGACGGGGAGCCCACCATGATGATGCTCGTCATCAAGAACAACACCCAGGCCACGATCTACATGGACGCACTCATGACCAGTCCAGGCAAGGAGGGTGTCTTCAAGACCACGATACTCCCTTTGCAGCCCGGTCTCTCCAATTACGAATCCTGGCCACACCCCATGGTCCAGTTGGTGCTGACCAAGATTCGAACGACGAAGTAACTCAAAGACGAACAAAGAATCGACGCCATGCCAATGGAGACAAATCCCCCCAAACTACCAGCAGGCGAAGTGATGCTCTATAATCTCTCTGGTGAGTGGCAATTCAGCGAGCAACTGATGGCTCGGAGCACCCGATCATTACCCAGATTCAGGGAGGTCCCTGTTCTGTCATCCATCGTTCTCACCAGCGATCTTGCAGCATCGCTGCGCAGATCGTTGGGCAATCATCAGACCTATCAAGGAGAACCGATGCGTTGCTTTATTCCTCGGCATGGGTTGCGATTTGGTGGCGAGAGTGGTGTGGATGCACTGATTTGCCTTGAGTGCTTCCTCGCATATTTCTGGATAGATGGCAGCCAGGTCAGTTATGCCCTATCCGAGACTGCCGTGCCGATTCTCAGCACTCTTTTTCGTTCAGCCGAGCCCGCATCCAGGGGGCTTGATCCTGTGCGCGTCCTCCACGAAGCGTCTTTCCAGCATCCACCTGCATGAACACCATCCCTTCACAGCTATGCCTGGCGGAATGAGCCATCCAGAACTAGGGGCAATGGCCTTCGGTGCCACCAAGTTGGTGGGATACTGCTTTGCCGCCCACCTGATTTCGAAGTGTTACAAGAAGACTCCATCAAAGTGGTTTGTGATTGGACTGACTCGGACGATCATCGGCATCGTCTTTGGTTATCCCTATGTGCACATGGTGACGCATGCACTGGGCAGTCCTCTGTTCCTGCTTGGCTTGATACCGATACGCATGATCGAGTGGCTGCTTCTCATCGTGCTTTTCTATGATCGGCGTTTGACCAACAGACGCGATGCTTTGGCTGTGAGCACCACTTGGATGATCTGGTCCTTTGTGCTGGATATACCAGCCATCGCTGGCTGGTTTTTAGTCGGCGGCTTCTGGATATGCTGAGGGCTTGTTATGACTTCCACCCGAGAGCTGGCTCGCCATGTCTGCCTCCAAAACAGTGCTCTTCATTGAAATAACCTCATGCCTGCAGACCGGTCCACAATCTTGACAGAAGCGCTCAAGGTCCCACCGAGCGAGGTTCGCTGGTATTTTATCGCCGATTACTATGATGGCCCGATTTCGGGGCTGGCATTTTTTCGGGAACGCCTATACCGCTGTTGCTGTTTTCAGGAGGATATTCCAGACCACCATGTTTATGTGCTTCACGAACTCACGGCAGAGGAATTGACCGAGGAGTTGCTCAGCAAGGAGAAGTTCGAGACTCTGGTCGGGACGCACTTCTCATTCGACCGGGATGGCAGTCTACTGCCGCGTATCTTGCGGTCCGAGGAATCACAAAAAGCATACTATGACGAAGAAAAGCCATGCCGAGAGAGGGATCCTTGGGAACATCCTGTGGCCGCGTGGTTTGATGTTTCATCATCCTAATGGTGAGAGTCTCAGGCAATGATTTTTGGCAACTCACCCCCATCACCATGAAACGAGCCTTCCCAAACGACGTCCCGCAACTCGTCACGATGATGGCTGAGTTCTACGCTGAGAGCGGCTATCCACTCAATCACCAGCATGCGACCAAGGCATTCGCGACCCTGCTTGCTGACGAGCGACTCGGCTATGTGTGGTTCATTCAGGCCGACGGCCAGGAGGTCGGTTATGTGGTTCTGACCCTGTGCTACAGCATGGAATACGGAGGCCTCAGCGGCTTGGTGGACGACCTGTTTGTCCGGCTGCCATTTCGCCGCGCCGGGCTTGGCACTGCAGCATTGAAAGAGGTGAGTGCCTTCTGCGCCGAGTTGGGTGTCCGGGCCATCCACGTCGAGACCGGACGAGACAACGCAGCGGCACAGACGGTGTATCGGCGGGCTGGCTTCACGCAGACTGACCGCGATCTCCTTGCTCTGAGCCTGGCCAGTCCGACGCACGAAGAGTGACCGACAGACATGAAGACGCAGTTGTCTGATCCGGGGACGTTTGGCCAACTCCAGCACGCCACGCACGATATCCGTTTGCCTTGGTTTTCGACCCAATTTAATTTAGAGGCACCATGATTCGCGCGATTGTTGTTCTCCTTTCCATTGTTCTCATCGGGATCCGTTTTGCGACTGCGGCGGACAAGCAGCACCCCAGTGAGCCGGCCTCTCAACCGGCACCGAGGCAAGTTGACCAGAAGGAAGTCGAGGCTGGTCGTGCAACCGCCCGAGCCGACATTGGCAACAAGCTGATTCGATACGATATCGTCGGCGAGCCTTCGATGATCGATCCTGAACTCAAGCGTCTCGCTGCAAGCAAATACAACATAGCGGTTACCTTTCACGGGTGCCGTGCAGGTCCGAGAATCGACTATGATCGCGCCTATCTGGAAGTTGTCATGGCACACCTCAAGGCACTTTATGGATTTGATCCTGTAGCCAGTTTGGAGAAAGAACTGAGGGAGAAACAGAAATGAACACAGCCAACGGCCAAACGAGGGCGAACAAAAACGGATGCAGGCAACGGCTCGTTTGATATCTGTCGTGTCATCGACGCTTCCCGCTCGCAGTTGCCTGATCCAGGACGTTCGGCCAACGAAATCACACACACTCTATCCGTTTGCCTTGGTTTCCGACCCAATCTAATTCAGCCACACCATGATCCGCGCCATCATTGTTCACCTTTCCACCAAGGATGTGCTTAGGGCACGAGCGTTTTACACGGCCCTTGGCTTCACCGTCAATGAAGACATGAGCGGAGAAAAGCATGTCGGCATCGTCATGAGCGACACCATTCAGCTCATGCTTTCGGAGGAGTCGGTTTTCGCCACGTTCTCACCGCGAGGCCTCTGTGACACCTCCAAGTACCTAGAGGTTCTGAACTGCCTCCAATGCTCCAGCCGGGCCGAAATTGACGAGCTGGTTCGGAAGGCCGTGGCTGCAGGCGGCACGACCGTCGAGGAAGCGGAGGATCACGGCTTCATGTATCAGCACAGCTTCCTGGATCCCGATGGTCACGCATGGAACTTGGTCCACATGACAGAGACGCCTTGAACTGGCCTACGCCATCGGCTCCGGCGGGAACGAGGCGAACAAACCGGATGCAGGCAACGGCTTGTATGGCATCTGTCGTGGCACCGACACTTCCCTCTCGTCGTCGTGTGAGATGGGATGCTCGCCCAACTTACAGCGCCATCCATGACTCAGAAAATACCCGTCCTGTTTCTCTTGCTGCCATTGGTTTTCGTGATCGTTGGGGGATGGCTTTCATTTCGCTGTGTCCGAGGGCATGTTGAGAGATTTTTTGTTTCATCTTGGCCCACGACATCGGGCCGCATCACTGCCTCGTCGCTTGAATCGCATCCCGGACACAAGAACGGGACAAGCTATGAAGTGAAGGTGGCTTATGAGTATCTCGCAGAGGGGCGCACCTTCACCGGAACCCGGATTCACCCGACCTATGTCACTGACTGGCATCACGAGTCACACGAGGAGCTGCTCAATCGCCTCAGTCCTCGTTCAATGGTCAAAGTCTGCTATCACCCGAAGGACCCGTCTCGATCATATCTTGCCAGCCAGTTTGTCAGCGCCAGTGCTCTTCCCCTGGTAGCAGGTCTGACATTTCTGGGTGCCGGTCTCGCGTTTGGAACATTGATGCTGCTAATCAACTACGGGAACCATGACTATGCTTCCCTCATTTCTAAGCCATGAAGAGGGTCACCGGGAACACGGGCGTGAAGGACGCGTTGGTGCCAACCCACCGTAGTCTGGGTGCAAAGCTCTTCGCTGCCTCACTGCTGAAAAAATCGCCGCACGGAACCCACAGCGCGATCCATCTTCTGCTCGAAGACGCTCTTGGGTGGAGCGGCAGGTGTACGCCGGCGGGTGGTGGATGCAACCGTGGTTGATTTCTTTTTGGCCGCTGATGTCTTGGGCTTGCTCGTGGTAGATTTGGCGGGAGCGTCGGCAACGCTCGTTTTCTTCACAGCGGGTTTTGCGTCGTCGTTGGATGCGTTGGGCTTGGCTTCAGCGAGGTCGGTTTTCGTGCTCACGGATTCCGATGGATTGTCGGTCTCAGAGGACACGGCTTTGCGGACCTCCTCCTTGGGTGCAGACGACTCTTTAGCTGCGAATGGTTCTTTGGTCACGGCTGCCACCATCTTCGGTGTGGGCGATTCTTTGACTGCCGTCGTTTGCTTTAATGGGGACGTTTCCTTGGACGCAGATGTCACCTTGGTTGGCGGGGATTCTTTGACTACCACAGGCTCCTTGGTTGCAGCGGTTTCTTTCACTGCGGGTGTTTCTTTGGCCAACGCGGACTCTTTCGAGGACGGTGTTGGCGTGGAAGCAGGGATCGGAGCCGGAGTCACCGCCGCGATCATAGGCCGCTCAGGCTCCACAGGCATGAGGCCGGGGGTGGGGCCGTAGCCGTAGAAATGCTTGGTGCTGTCGGGCTTGGGCAGGCTGAAGTCGAAGACGCTGACGCCACTGCGGCGCTCGCCCATGTAGCTGCGGCCGTCGCTGGAGCCGAAGACAACGCGCTTGCCGCTCTTCTTGAGCTTGCCCAAGTAGACCATGACGTGGGTCACAGGCAGCTTGCGGGTGGTTTCGAGGCTGTTGGTCCAGAACAGCAGATCACCCGGCTTGAGGGCGGCGAATTCTTCACTGTCGAAGTTGGTGGCTGTGGGGGTGAGGTAGAGTTTGCCCTTCTTGTCCACCCAGTTGCACATCTCGTCGGACTGACGTGGCACGTCCTTCAGACCCTGAAAATGCAGCACATGGTAAATGGTGCCGGAGCAGTCCATGCCGCCTTTGCTGGGTTCACTGGAGCCATACATGTAGCCGAGTTCCAGATGCGTGAGCGCCAGGCAGCTCTGCACGAGGCTTTGGATCTGCTTGGGGTACTGATCAAAATCGCGGATGTCCTCAATGCTGAGCGTGGAAACCGCCGCCGGGGTTGGGACCACAGTGGGGGGATCTTCGTTCACCGGCTCGGTGGGAGTGGTCTTTTTCGCCGAGGTGGTTTCAGACTTGGCAGGGGTGGTCTTTTTGACGGAGCTTTCCGACTGGGAGGACTTCTTCCCCTTGGTCGAAGTCGTGGCCGCAAGCAGCGGAGGTCCGGTGCCTGCTGCCATAAGCATGACCAGCAGGAGTCGCAGTGAAGTGTGCATGAGATTCGGGGGCTGAGAGTTGATGACGCTATGTTAGACGCCCTAGGGGCCTAAACTGATCAAATCAATTCATGGGCTGCCGTACCTAGAGACTACGTATGGGCGCAAAAAGTGGCCTTGTTCCTGTGCAGCAAGGCTCCTCGGTTCCACCGGAGCAGGCTATTTTGTCACTTCTGCATGCGGGAGATCACGGCGCAGATGACCCCCGCCATCAGCAGCAGCGCGGCGACGATGCGGATGCCGTAGGCTTTGCCGGAATCATGGCGTTCGCGATTTCCCAGCAGCGGACCCAGCAGCGCGACGACGGCGAGGCTCCACATGCCGCGTGTGGCATAGACGACGTTCACCCCGACGGCGTCATTGAAATAGGCGAGCGAGAGACCCAAGGTCATCGACTGCGCGGCAATGAGCGCACTGCCGCCGATGGACCACTGCGTGGCACGATTCCATGGAATCGGCGGGCGGTTAGGCAGCAGCGTCATGGAGATGAGTGAGAGCACCCCGGTGGTCCCGGCCAGGAGAGCAAGAAAGGTCTTCGGGCCGAATGAGGGCGCCCATTTTTGCAGAAACACATCGGCAAAGGCGTACAGCGCTGCGCTGATGAGCGCCATGACCACCGGGCCCGCGAGCCGTGCGCCCTTCGGCGTTTTGAAATCGGTGGCGCTCATCATGAAAATGCCGCCCGTGGTGATGAAGGCCGCGAGCCACATCAGCGGCTTCATGCTGTCCGCAATGAACAAACTGGCCCCCAGAGCGACGAAGACGACCTTCGACCCGAGCACCGGTGTGACGAGCGAGACATCCCCACGCTGCATGGCGATGAAGGTGAACCAGCCCCCGATGAAAAACAGCACCCCAAGTCCGACCGGAAGGTACCAGTCCTGCCAGTTGACGGGCTGCGTTTCAAAGAAAGCGAGCGGCAGAAACGCGAGCGTGCTGGTCCAGTTGTTGATGTGAAAGCACGCCATCGGCCGTGCCCCTTCCGTGAGCGCTTTTTTCAGCAGCAA
This sequence comes from Verrucomicrobiaceae bacterium UBA7681, assembly GCA_002482965.1. GTDB lineage: Bacteria > Verrucomicrobiota > Verrucomicrobiia > Verrucomicrobiales > Verrucomicrobiaceae > Prosthecobacter. The sequence continues at coordinate 66,190 of DLGZ01000031.1, forward strand.
GGACGCGATCGCGTAGCCGATGGCGGCGACGAGCGGGAAGAGCAGGTACCAGGGAAGATTCATACGCCTGCCAGTTTCAACCCCCACGCGATGACCAGAGGCGTGGTGACGCAGCTCACGACCGTCGTGGCGATCACCACCTGCACGGCGGTCGTGGCATGACCGCCGTAAAGGCGTGCGATCATGATGTTAAACACCGCGGAGGGCATGGCCGCCTGCACGACAATGACGCGCTTCAATTCCAGGCTGATCGGCAGGTAGCATGCCGCCGCGAGAAAGGCGATGGGGATGATGCCCAGGCGTAAAATAGGGCTGACCACGGCCACCTTCCACTGCATGGCTCCCTGCCCCCACAGATCCGCGATGGAGGCACCAATGAGCAGCACCGCCAGCGGCACCGCACAAGCACCGAGCATGTTGAAAGTGTTGTGCGCGACCAGCGGCACATGGGCATGCAGGCCGGTGAAGTTCAGCAGCAGCGAGATCAAAATGGTGATCACCGGGGCATTCAGCGCGAGCCGCCAAGGTGCCTTGTCCAGGCCTGTGAGCAGCCCCACGCCGACGGTCCAGCAGGCCAGTTCGACCCCCAGCGTGAAAGTGAAGAGCACCCCCAGCGTGCCTTTGTCCGGAAACAGCGCAGTGACGATGGGAATGGCCACAAATCCGTAATTTTGCAGGCCGCAGGCCACGCTGAACGTGCGGCGGCCCTCGCCTTTCTTCAGGCCCACCAGCGGTGCCACGAAATACGTGAGAGCGATGCCAAGCGCGACGAGCCCATAGCCCAGCCCGGCGGCAATTAGCACCGGCGGCAGGCTCATCACGGCGGGATTTCCCACCACCCGCTCAATGATCAGCGCCGGCGTGAGCATCATCACGGAGAGCTTCATCAGGCTGACGTCCGCCTCGACTTTCAGCAACCCTGTCCGGCGGGCCAGCGCCCCGGCACCCATCGTGAGATAGACGGGCACGGCCACGGAGAGAATGCGGAGGTAGTCGAGGTTGTCCATGGGCGGGGCCTCCAGCTAGGCGGAGATGCGTGTTTCTGCAAGTACCTCGGGGGAGCGAGTGCCCTTGCCACACAAACGTATCTGTATTTTTATCCCCTCTTCCACACCACCCACAGCTCCGGCGGCGAGGCCGCACGGTTGATCGGCCGCAGGTGCTGCACCTCATAGCGCCGGGATTCCAGCGCCGCCGCCCAGACCGCAATGCTGCGTCCCTCTTCGGCACCTCCTTCATGTCCAGGATACACAGCAATGGTGAGCAGCCCGCCCGGTTTCAGCAGCTCCAGCGCCGCCTGCACCGCGATCATCGTCGTCTCTGTGTGGGTGATCAGCGTTTTATCCGTGCCCGGCAGGTAGCCGAGATTGAACATGATCGCGCTGATCTTCCCATGCTGCTCCACCGGCACATGCTCACGCATGGTTTCGTGCCCGGAGTGGATCAATGTCGTCATCTCCACCGGCACACGCTTCGCCGTCTCCACCAAGGCCGTCGCCTGCACATCAAAGGCAAACACATGCCCGCCCGGGCTCACGCACTGCGTCAGAAACAGGGTATCGTGCCCGTTGCCCATCGTCGCATCCACCGCAATGTCGCCCGGCCGCAGCCGGTCCTTCAGCATCAGCTGCGCCCACAGCACGGACGAGGGCAGGCCTCCATTGGGGCTGGCGAGAAGGGGGTTGAGGGGAACCATGCGCGGAGAATAGAGACTTCATCGGCGGAATAAAGCGCCGGATGCTGCGATCCCGCAGATGGTCTGAGAAGTGGACTTGTCGCCTGAGTTGGCGGATGAAAGCGGCACACATGTCTGCGCCTGCCCCCCTCACTCCCAGTCCGTCCGGCTGGAACCTGGACCACTCCTATGCGCGCCTGCCCGCGTTGTTTCACGAGTCACTGGAGCCAACCCCGGTGCGGGAGCCGCGCATGGTGGTTTTCAATCATCCGCTGGCTCAGTCCCTGGGATTGGATGCCGCAGCTCTTGAAGACCAGGCTGCGATCTTTGCCGGCAATGAACTGCCCGGCGGGGCAGCGCCCCTCGCCCAAGCCTACGCAGGCCACCAGTACGGCCATTTCACCGGTCTCGGCGATGGCCGCGCGATCCTGCTAGGGGAGCAAATCACACCCACAGGAGAGCGCTTCGACGTGCAGCTCAAAGGCTCAGGCCCGACCCCCTTTTCACGTCGCGGAGACGGTCGTGCGGCGTTGGGGCCCATGCTGCGCGAATACATCATCAGCGAAGCCATGCACGCACTTGGCATTCCCACCACACGCAGCCTCGCGGTGGTCACGACGGGTGAAAAAGTCTTCCGCCAGGAGTCGCTGCCGGGAGCCGTCCTCACCCGCATCGCCGCCAGCCACATCCGCGTCGGCACGTTTGAATGGGCCGCTGCGCATGGGGACAAGGAAGCGCTGCAAGCCCTCGCCGACTACACCTTGCAGCGGCATTACCCCGAGCTCGCCACGGCAGAGGCCCCTTACCTCGCGCTGCTCGAAGGCGTGATGGAACGCCAGGCGCGGCTCATCGCCCAATGGCAGTGCGTCGGCTTCATCCACGGCGTCATGAACACCGACAACGTGGCGCTCAGCGGCGAAACCATCGACTATGGCCCCTGCGCCTTCATGGATGCCTTTGATCCCGCCACCGTGTTCAGCTCCATTGACCGCAATGGCCGCTACGCCTACGGCAACCAGCCGCAGATCGCCCAGTGGAATCTCGCCCGTCTGGCGGAGGCCCTGCTGCCGCTGCTGCATGCGGACGAAAAACAGGCCTTGGAAGTGGCGAATGCCGCGATCGACGGTTTCAAGACGACTTTTGAGCAGCACTGGCTCACTGGCATGCGCGCCAAGCTGGGTCTCTTCACCGAGGAGGCCGAAGACCGTGCTTTGATCGAAACTTTGCTGTTATGGATGAAGAAGCAGAAGGCCGATTTCACCAACACCTTCCGCAGTCTGAGCAACGCAGGTAAAACAATGTTAAACGATGATCTCGCCTTCATTGCGTGGCACGCGCAGTGGCAGGCGCGTTTGCAGCAGCAGCCACAACCGGCGGAGGAAGTTCAGCAGCGCATGCGTGCGCACAATCCAGCGGTGATTCCCCGCAATCACAAGGTGGAAGAGGCGCTCGCGGCAGCGGTGGAGCGCGGCGATTTGAGCGTCATGCAGCGATTGCTGGAGGTGCTGGCGAAGCCCTATGAAGACCACGAAGGACAGTCTGAGTATAGTGCGCCATCGGGGCTTGCGCCGGGTGCGTATCAGACGTTTTGCGGGACTTGAGGGTGGGTCTGGACGGGGTCGGGAGACCTCGACACCTTGGCCGTTCCGCCCCTCAAATCTCGTTCCGCTGCAGATCCAGCTCCGGGTCGAGCGCGGTGCTGTCCAGTAGGTGCTCGATGAGATGACGTGCCAGCCAGGGGCTGCGCAGGGAGCCTTTGGAGCCGAGTCCGTTGAGGAAGGCGACGCGCGGGTGCGCGGGGTGCGTGCCCATGAGGGCCTGCTGGTTCTTGATGATGGGCCGCACGGCGGTCTGCATGCTGGTGACGGTGGCAGGCACCTTGAGCAGACTGCGCAGATTGGCTTCGAGCTGCGCCACCTGATCTGCGGCAGGCGTGTGCGCGTCGTCGAACTTCCATTCGTAGGTTGATCCAGCGCGCAGGGTGCCGTCCGGGTGGGGGAGGAGCCAGCAGCCGCGATTGAGGACGCGCTGCTCGCCCTGAAGATCGGCCTTCACCGTGAGGACGGTGCCGCGTGCGGACTGAAACGGCACCCAGTGGAAGAGGGGGTGCTTTGCCGCGCTCCAGCCCTGCGCCCAGATGACGTGGGAGAAGCGCTGGCCCTGCCACTCGACGCCTGTGTCGTCATCACGCACGTCGGCAGGCTGCACCTCTGCCTGTGCCCAGGCACCGAGGGATTCGAAGAAACGACGGCTGGTCTGGAGGTAGGTGGGGGTGTCCAGCCAGGCGGCATGGCGCTGCTGGAAGCCGTTGGCGGGATCGTGAATGACCTCCGCGTTCAGTTTCGGCGGCTGCGGATGCAGGAAAGGCTGCATGTCGGGGTCGCGCCGGCGCTTGTGCCATTTGGCGACTTCTGCCTCATTTTTGAGCAGCCGTACGTAGCCGCGTGGGAAGAAACAGCGCTGACCAAGGCGCTGGCCACAACGGCGGTAGAAGCATAGAGCCTCACGGTAAAACATCGTATAACGCCAGCTGACCGTGAGCCGCATGCCAGTGATGGGAGTGATCAACCCTGCCGCGACCTTGGAGCACGTGACGGCTTCGTCGCGGTCGGCGATGACAAAGGGCACGCCGCGCTCCCACAAACGCCAGGCCAGCGCGGTCCCGGCGAGTCCCTGGCCAATGATGAGGATGCGGGGGGGCATGACAAAAGGAGTGCGGGGCTTTAGCCCGAAATCATGCCCGAATTAGATCATGAAAGCAAAGAACGAAGACACCTCAAGGCTGCTTTTCCGCGATCACCAGCATGATCTCCTTGAGCTTCTCGTGGGTCTTGGTGACCTGCTCCACCGTGGGTGGGTCGGCACTGGCGGTGCGCCAGAGGACGCTGATTACTTCGATGGCGGTGCCGATGTGCTTGATCATGACCTCATCATGTTTGGCCATGCTGAGGCGGTTAAAGTCATCGCGGATCTCCTGGAGGATCACGGGGGAGCCGATGCACAACGGCCGTACTTCGACGGTGGCATTTTCCACGACCACGGTGGAGACGATCTCCAGCAGCCGCAGCCAGAGCCCCAGATCGATCAAGACCGCGAGGTCGTCGTCCTTCTGCTCTCGCAGCATGCGAATCAGCACCTGGTGGCTGTCCACGATCTCATGGCGCAGCTCCTTCCACTCGTTGCTTTCGGCCATTTTGCCCTGCGCCATGAGGCGGGGCAGGAGTTTCTCACCCAGACCCAGCGTGCGGCAGTAGCTGAGCACTTCCTGGTTGTTGTTGCGGAACTGCTGGGAGTCCCCCGCCTGCCAGATGAGGAAACTGTCTGCCATCAGACTGCCGAGAATCAGGGCGGCACGCCCGCGATCCGTGGGCGGCGTGGACGGGGGTTCACGAAACAGCAGCCGCCAGCGCGCCTTCGTGCGCAGGCCGATGATGTCGAGGAAATCCGCCGGCGTCTGGTCTCCCAGGATGATGGAGGGCGCGGTGTCGCCCAGGACTTGTTCATTGGCCCCTGCAGGCATCCCACCCAGGCACAACCCCAGCGCTACGAGGCAAATCGTACGGCGGTTGCGTGACGGGGAAGCAGACATCGTGGGGAGCGAACGACATTACTTTACTCCACGGTAACACTTTTGGCGAGATTTCTTGGTTTATCTACATCGCACCCACGGGCCACGGCCGTGTAGTAGGACAGGAGCTGCAGCGGGATGACGTTCAAAATTGGCGTCAGGTAGGACGGGCAGTCGGGTACGTAGATGACGTCATCGGTGATGCGTTCGAGCTCGGTGCGGCCTTCCGTGGTGACAGCGATGACAGGGCCTTTGCGGGCGCGCACTTCTTCGATGTTGCTGACGTTTTTATCAAAAACGGCATCCCCAGGGGCGATGAAGACGGAGGGCATGTCCGGCTTTACCAGGGCGATGACGCCGTGCTTCAGCTCGGCGCTCGGGTGCCCGCTGGCGTAGATGTAGCTGATTTCCTTCATCTTCAGCGCGCCTTCCAGCGCCACGGGGTAGTTCATCTGGCGGCCCATGAAGAGCATGCCCTCGGCATTGCAGTGCTTTTCAGCGATGGCCTTGATCTTGTCCGCCTGCTTGAGGATCTGCACGATCTTGTCTGGCATCGCTTCGAGCTGGTCGATCATTTCCAGGCCATCGACGCTGGAAAGGTGGTGGATGCGGCCGAGCAGCATGCTCAGCAGTGTAAGGATGGTGACCTGGGAGGTGAAGGTCTTGGTGGCTGCCACGCCGATCTCCGGCCCGGCATGGATGTAAACGCCGCCGTCGCTCTCGCGGGCGATGGTGCTGCCCACGGTATTGACGATGCCCAGGCAGCGGATGCCTTTGCGCTGGCCTTCCCGCATGGCCGCGAGGGTGTCGATGGTCTCGCCGCTCTGGCTCATGACGAACTGCAGCGTGTTCTTGTTCGTGGGTACGTTGCGGTAGCGGAACTCGCTGGCGATTTCGACTTCCGTCGGCACGCGGGCGAGGGATTCAATCAAGTACTCGCCCACCATGGCGGCGTGGTAGGCAGTGCCGCAGCCGGCGAGGATGATGCGGTCGATCTGCACCAGCTCCTTCGGGCTCATGTTCAGCCCGCCCATGATGGCAGTGCATTCATCGCGGGAAAGACGGCCGCGCATGGCATTGCGCATGGAGTTGGGCTGCTCGTAGATCTCCTTGAGCATGAAGTGCGGAAACTCACCCTTCTCGGCGTCATCCGCGCTGAATTCCACGCGGCTCACCTTCACTTCGGCAGGCACACCCTGGTGGGATTGCACGTCGTAGCGGTCCTTGGTGATGGTGACGATGTCGTAGTCGTTCAGGTAAACGACGTCCCGGGTGTGGGCCACGACGGCTGACACGTCGCTGGCCAGGAAATGCTCGTGGTCGCCGAGACCGATGATCAAGGGGCTGCCCAGACGCGCACCGACGATGACGCCGGGGAGATCCCCATGCATGACGGCGATGCCGTAGGTGCCCTTCACACGGGCGAGCGCAGCTTTGACCGCATTCACCAGACGCAGGGTGCCGTCTTTCTCCACGGAAGCGTCAAAGTAGGTGCCGACCAGGTGGGAGAGCACCTCGGTGTCCGTCTGCGAATGAAAGGTGTGCCCTTTGGCGATGAGTTGATCGCGCAGCGTCTGATAGTTTTCGATCACTCCGTTGTGCACGAGCACCAGCTTGCCGGACTGGTCCGGGTGCGGGTGCGCATTCGCGTCCGTGGCTGGGCCGTGGGTGGCCCAACGGGTGTGGGAGATGCCCATGGTGCCCAGCGGATTGGCCTCGGTGACGGCCACCCGCAGGTTGTCGATACGACCGGCGCGCTTCACGATCCGGAGGTTCTCGCCACCGCCATTCAGGGCCATGCCGGCCGAGTCATAGCCGCGATATTCCAGACGACGCAGCCCGTCCAAAAGGATTGAACTGGCCTGACGATTGCCGATGTATCCAACGATTCCGCACATGAGAAGATAAAAAGGGGGTAAAAAAAGTCCTGCCGAATTTGGCAAGACAATACGATACCTCCTCGCAGAATCCACGCCAGCAGTTCGTGCCTTCGGCCGTTTTTCTTTATTGAAACGAAGTCCGCGCCGGCAGCGCCTCCCCACCTTTCACGCCATGGATGTTCGTGCCCCCGGCGCGAGTTAGAGCGGCACGCCGCCGCGTGCGTTCAGGCTTGCGCGGGTTCGCATCGTGTTTCAGGTGCCTTCTTGTCCAAATCCCCCACAGCACCTGACTCCTTTGCCCCGGCAGCCTCGCGGCACGGTCCCCCGTAGCCACAAAGGAGCGTTGTTGGAGCGCCTCGTCGCGAACGAGGCGAAGTCTTCCGCCGGATCTAATCCGGCACCTATCCATGAGTGTTTCTGCCTACCGGCAGATTCCACGGCTGTTCATCCTTTCCTGTCCCCCTTTTAAATCAGTGTTTTCCAAAAATTTCTCTCAAGAATGGTTCTCCAATATCCGTGGCGACCTGCTGGCGGGAATGGTCGTCGCTCTCGCCCTCATCCCCGAAGCAATTGCGTTCTCCATCATCGCGGGTGTTGACCCGAAGGTCGGCCTCTACGCCTCCTTTTGCATCGCCGTCGTCACCGCGTTCTTTGGCGGCAGGCCCGGCATGATATCCGCCGCCACGGGCGCCATGGCCCTGCTGATGGTGACGCTGGTGAAGGGGCATGGCCTGCAGTATTTGCTGGTCGCCACGCTGCTCACCGGAGTCATTCAGATCGTCGCCGGATTTGCCCGCATTGGCGACGTCATGCGTTTTGTCTCCAAGTCGGTGATGACGGGCTTTGTCAATGCGCTCGCCATTCTCATCTTCATGGCGCAGTTGCCCGAGTTCAAAGGCGCGGGTCTGACCATGTACGCCATGGTGGCAGGCGCGCTGTGCATCATCTACCTGTTTCCACGCATCACCAAAGCTGTGCCATCACCCTTGGTGGCCATCATCGTCATGACGGTGCTCGCCATCGTGTTTAAGCTGGACGTGCGGCGTGTTGGGGATCTGGGGGAGCTGCCGGATGCCCTGCCCATATTCCTCTGGCCGCAGGTGCCGCTGACTCTGGACACCTTGCTGATCGTGCTGCCCTACTCCGTGGGTCTGGCTGCGGTGGGCCTTTTGGAGTCATGGATGACGGCGCAGATTGTGGATGAAATGACGGACACCTCCAGCGACAAAAACCGCGAGTCCAAAGGCCAGGGGATTGCCAATATCGTGGCCGGCCTTTTCGGCGGCATGGCTGGCTGCGCCATGATCGGCCAGTCGGTCATCAATGTGAAATCCGGCGGGCGCGGGCGGCTTTCCACCCTGCTGGCGGGGATCTTTCTGCTCATCCTCCTCGTGGTGCTCGGCCCCTGGGTGAAACAGATCCCCATGCCCGCGCTGGTGGCAGTGATGGTGATGGTTTCCATTGGCACTTTCTCCTGGGCTTCATTCAAGAACCTGCACCTGCATCCGAAGAGCTCCAGCATCGTGATGGTTTCCACGGTGCTCGTCGTCGTCTTCACTCACAATCTCGCCATCGGCGTCGGTGTCGGCGTGCTGCTCAGCGGCATCTTTTTTGCGCGGAAGGTCTCGCAGGTGCTGCGCGTGCGGAGCGTACTGGAGGGCGAGTGCCGCAGCTACACCGTGACCGGGCAGCTCTTCTTTGCCTCAGCGGATGCCTTTGTGAAGCAGTATGATTTCAAGGAGGTGCTGTCGAAGGTGCGGATCGATGTGACCCACGCGCATTTCTGGGATCTGACCGCCGTGGCCGCGCTGGACAAGGTGGTGCTGAAGTTCCGCCGCGAAGGTGCCGAGGTGGAGATCACAGGCCTCAATGAAGCCAGCGCCACGCTGGTGGACCGCCTCGGTGTTCACGACAAACCGGACGCTCTGGAGCGCCTGCTCGCCCACTAAAAACCCACCCGCCACCATGTCACCCATTCTCACTTGTACCGACGGCTCCCTCTACGCACCCAGCGTCTATGCCCACAGCGCCTGGGCCGCGGGCCGCATGGGCGCAGGCATTCAGGTCCTGCATGTTTTAGACGCCCACCGCGAGCGCGCCCAAGGCGGCGATCTCACCGGGGCCATCGGGTTCGACGCCAGCACCGAACTCACGGAAGAACTCGCCCGGCTTGAAGAGGCTCAGGGCCGTGTCGCCCGTATTAAGGGCAAGGCCATTCTCGAAGACGCTGAAAAGCAACTCCGCGCCGCAGGCGTGGCAGAGGTGGGGACTCTGCAGCGGCATGGCTCCCTGGCAGACACTCTCGAAGAGCTGGAACCCACCGCCAGCCTAGTCGTCATCGGCAAGCGTGGTGAGCACGCCGACTTCGCCAAAGGGCATCTCGGCGGGCAGTTGCAGCGGGTGATCCGCAGCAGCGTGCGCCCGGTGCTGGTGGCCGCGCGTGCGTTCAAGCCCATCCAGCGTTTCCTCGTCGCGTTTGACGGTGGGCCGAGTGCGATGAAGGCCGTGGAGTTTGCCCTGACCCAGCCATTGCTGAAGGGGCTGGAGTGCCACCTCCTGCGCGTCGGCCATCCGGATGATCAAGCGAAGGCGGTGATGGACGAAGCCGTGGCCAAACTACGCGCCAGCGGGTATGCAGTGACGTCTTCGGTGCAGCCGGGAGTGCCGGAGGAAGTGATCGCCAGCGTGGTGAATTCAGGCGGGATGGATCTCCTCGTCATGGGTGCCTACGGGCACAGCCCGGTCCGCCATCTCATCCTGGGCAGCACCACGACCACCATGGTCCGCACCTGCCTGGTGCCCCTGCTCATGTTCCGCTGATCGCGTGGACTTGAGCGATGGGTTCGGGGAATGGGAGGCGGGGTCAAGAATTGGCATGGCCCTTTTTGGGACAGAGGGGGGCTTGGGTGTGTCGGATTCGGCAATTTTGCAGGTTGTTTGCGTTTCCAGGGGGCGGGCCTTTGGCTGGTGGGCGGTGAAAAGGAGGGTCGGGCGGTTTATGGCATGGGTTGCCATGGATTCAGGGCGGTTGTTGGAGCGTGGGATGGCTGGAGGCTGGGGATGCCCCAAAACTTGCCGGCGGGGATCGGTGGCTGGTTCTTTGTTATTTCCTTTCCGCTCAAGCTTCCTTTTTTGCTCTTCCTTCTTCGCTCTGCCATGCCTGGCATCTTATCAGTGTGTCTCCCTTGTCCCCATTTCCTTTGGACTGAGGCGAAGGTCAGGAGAACCTATAGAGCAGGTCGTGTTTGGTGGCCGGGCTTGACGTCAGTGCCCGAGTGTGGTCGAATGGCAGTATGAGAAGACTGCTTACCTTGGTCGCGTTTTTTGCCTGCTCAGCTCTGGGACAGGCCCAGGAGATGTTCAGCCAAGACGAGATACTGGCGCGCCAGTATGCGGCGTCCACGGGGCAGCCCTATGAACTGTGCCTGAAGGCGCTGCAAATTGGGGCCTGGTGCAAGGCCAATCCGCAGGGTGGCACGGTGAACGGGCAGGTTTACGATGCGCAGGCCACGGCGGCTCAGCTGGCTGAAGCGAGGAGAATTTTGACCCCCAAACAGCCTGAGGTGCCGACGCAGCCTGCGTTTCCGATGCAGCCTGTGGTGCCGACGCAGCCGCCCATCGGCAGTGGTGGTCTTTCAAACCGGCCTGCCGTCCCGGTGGGACGCAGCGCCAATGACCCCCAGCGCATGGCTGAGCAGCAGGCGCGGCAGCAGCGCCAGAATGCCGGCCAGAATTTCAGTCAGGGCGGGGGCGGCAACGCCCTGTCTTTCCGCTTTATCATCAAAGGCGATTTTGCAGGCTTCTCAGGGACTCACACATTCACCATGGATAATGGCCAGGTGTGGCGGCAGACGGACAACGTCGTGACCCGGCACAATCCGGTGATCCACAATCCGACGGGGATCCTCACCATCTATAGTAATAACAATACCGTGGGAACGACGGGCATCCTGGAAGTGGTGGGGGTGCCAGGAAGCGTGCAGGTGCAGCTGCAGCAGCCGATTCTGCTGAGGTGAGCGGGGTGTGGTGGGGCTAGGGAAGCGCTGAGCAATCATTCCACGCTTCTTATCCAGAACTGTGTGCCTATGGAGCCGAACGAAGGGAGCCCGGAGCGAAGCGGAGATAGCCGAAGGCAAACAGACGACCGAAGGAAGCCCGGAGGGTGAGTGAAACGAATCAACTTGCGGAAGGAACGAAGACGGACCCGAAGAAAAGAGGGCTGCTGCTGTGTGCTTTGCAGCGGTTCGCGGAAATCATTTCCGGTGGCGGGGCTTGGGTACGTTCGGTTTGCCGCAGAGGAGCAAAGAGGCAGAGGGGGCAGAGATTGAAGAGGGTCGCGGAAGTTGGATGAGGTGAGAGAGAGCTGGCTGGCGATGGTGAATAGCTGGCATCCTAGCCAGTCCCTGTCAGGAGGCGGAGCTGCGGTGGGGAGAAAGGGAAGAAGCTGAGGAGGGGATGGAATCGGGAGATGGGTGAGCTTGGGGGCTGGGTGTATCGGCTGCGCAGTGGTTGACACGGACACTCAAAGACAGCGGCAAAGGTGCCGGGGCCGAGAAAGGCTTTCGCGCGTGAGTGGATGGCACCGGGCACGAGCCTCGACTGACAAAATTGCTTCCCTTGGGGCTTCAAAGATGCCTATTCTTCGCCGGACACTCATCCCACTCCATGACTGACACCACCTCAGACTCCGCCCCGACCTGCAACCAAGAATGGGAAAAGCACGGCTTGTTCTTTGAGTATGGCAGCGCGGCGAATCCGCGCATGCCCAAGATCGGCATTGATGTGTTTCCGCCCTCCATGCATCACCTCGCCGAGAGCCAAATCATCCCGCTGGAGCTGTCCCAGAAGCTCGAAACCAGCCACCCGGCCACGGGGCCCAATCTTCTGGCCCATTTTGTCCACATCGCCGCTGGTGAGGAGCTGCCCACCTCCTGCCATGCCAGCAGTCAGGTCTTTTATGTCATTCGCGGCGCGGGTTTCAGCGTGATCGATGGCAAGAAGCTGAGCTGGAAAACGGGCGATTTCTTTGTGCTGCCAGTCACCGGCGAGATCCGGCATCGCGCGAGTGAGGACAGCGCGTTCTATTGGGTGAACGACCAGCCGCTGATGGATTTCCTGGGTGCCAAGCCCACCCGCCCGAGGTTCCGGCCGCTGTATTTCTCCCGTGAGCTACTGACCAGCGAGCTGGAAAAGGTGCGAAAGGAAAACGAGGGCAAGGACAAAAACCGCAACGGCATCCTGCTGGCGAATCCGGACTGCCCGCAGACGAAGACGCTCACGCACTCCATGTGGTCGCTCTACAATCTGCTGCCTGCGAAGAGCAAACAAAAGGCCCACCGGCACAACTCCATCGCCCTCGATTTCGCGGTGAAGGCCACGGAAGGGGTTTACACCCTGATCGGCCGCGATCTGGATGCCGATGGCAACATCATTGACCCCGTCCGCGCCAACTGGGTGGCCGGTGGAGCCTTTGTGACGCCCCCCGGCTGGTGGCACTCCCATCACAACGAAAGCGACGAGGACGCCATCGTCCTGCCGGTGCAAGATGCGGGTCTGCACACCTACATGCAGACGCTCGACATCCAGTTTGCGCATGGGTATTGAGCGGGGATTCCGGTGTGTGTTGGTGAGGCCGTGGTGCATGCTATCGAGCGTGACAGGAGTGGGCTGAATGCCTGGCATCTTGCCCCGAGAAGCTAATGGCCGAGCTCTCCACCTGCTGAGCGTTATTAGGCAGCAGAGCGTGCCGCTTTCTTCGCTGCCGGACGCACGGGCTTTACCGTCATGCGGAGGCCGAGGGAGCCGAGCACATTTTGAAAAGTGCGCAGGCGGGGGTTTCCCTGCGGTGAAAGCGCTTCGTGGAGGGCCTGCCGGCTGACGTCCGTCTTGCGGGCCAAAGAGGCCAGCCCGCCTTGGGCTTGGGCGACGAGGCGCAGGGTGTCGAGCAGCATGTCCACATCGTTGTCCTGCTCGAATTCTTCGAGCGCCAGTTTCATGGCATATCGTGCCCGCTTGGGATCGCTCAGGTGCTTCAGCCTCACCTCATCGTGAGGGATAGTGCTGCTTTTCTTGGGTGCTTTCATGGATGGTCCTCCTGATACGTTTGCCAGTATTGCCTGGCTCGTTTGATGTCTTTGCTTTGGGTGGACTTGTCTCCTGCGGCGAGGATGATGACGGCCTTGCCCTTGTGCTCGCCGAAGTAAACCCGGTAGCCCGGTCCAAAAAACAGCCGCAACTCGTACAAGCTCCGGTCAATGGCTTTGCAGTCGCCAAACTGTCCTTTTTTCATCCGGGCCACCCGCGCCGAAATGCGTTCCTGCATCTTCCAATCCAGCGATTCCAGCCAGTCGAGAAAGGGACTCCCGTCCGAGGCGTGTCGGAAGATCAGGACTTCGTATGAACCGGGTTGAAGCACAAGCAGGCGCGGTTGAGTGTGTGCAATATGTGTAAACTAAACTTGACGCATGGTCAAGCGACGGTGGCTGAAAAGCAACAGGACTCGCAGGTCACTTTGGGTGGGCAGGCTGGCGATGGGGAATGGTTGGCATACTGCCCAATCCTGCACCGCAGAGACTCGGAGAACGCAGAGATTCCAGAACTGAGTGCCTACGGAGCCGAACGAAGTGAGACAGACGACCGAAGGGAGCCCGGAGGGTGAGTGAAACGAATCAACGCACGGAATGAACGGAAGACGGACCCGAAAGAGGGCAGGATGGCGATGGTGAATGGGAGGGACCCTGCCAGGAGGCGGAGTTGCGGTGGGGAGAATGGGAAGACGCTGAGGAGAGGATGGGATCGGGAGGTGGCTGAGCTAGAGGGGGCTGGGTGTTTCGGCTGCGCTGAGGCTAGGACCGGTAGCGGCAGGGGCCACTTCCCCCCGATCAGCGTCATGACTTGGCCAGTCCGAGCCGATGCAAGCAATTGATAGATAGTTCTTTGCGTGCCCTTGCACTGGATGCCTTGCATCTTGCCCGCTAGCTTCCCGTGAGCCCTCGGGAAGGGAGTGAATACCAAGTCGTTTTACTCCTCCGGGATAGTTGTTGTGAACAGCCAATTTTTCACCTAATAATCCCTGCCATTAATTGGCGTCTTCTTATGAATAAAGAGCATTCACATCCCTCTGTAAATGAGGAATTGGTCGAAGTGAAAATGGTGTTGGAGATCGATTTCGATACTTTTATCGAGAATCAAAAGGAACAGTTTTTGGATGAGTTAGCTGTCGTTCTGAGTTGCTCTCGCGAACAAATTAGTGACATAACTTTTACTGCGGGGTGTGTTATAGTCCGGTTCAAACTGCCTGAACGATTAGCAGTTAAACTGCTAAAACAATTTCACAACATGATAAGCGATGACACTGATGTGGAACTGGGTCCTATCAAGGAGTTAGTTGCCAAGTACTCTGTTGAAGAATTAGTGAGAACCCAAAATTTTGATATGTTCTTCACGTCTAAAAAGAAGCCGACGGACAAGGCTGTTCTCTTTGTTCACGGCTGGTCGGGAGAAAAAGGCTCATTCGGCCGAATGCCAGATTACATTAGCAAAGCTTGCGCTTGTCCTGCATACATTTACCAATATCCCACGGACATTTGGAAACATTCACCTTCAATTGTTTTCATAGCAAATGCCCTTCGCAACTCCATTTTAAATATATTACCAGATAAGAAATTAGCTATCATCGCTCATAGCATGGGTGGATTAATTGTTAGACAACTGTTGACGTCGGAGTCACGGACAAAGTCGCGACTTGACCTTAATGTGGATAATATCACGTTCATTGCTTCACCACATAGTGGTTCGGCCTATGCAACGATTGCGGATCGAATTCCTCTGCTCGGCAGCCAGCAAATTGACGATCTTAAACCAAACTCACCTGTTCTATTCCAATTAAATATTGATTGGGCAGCATGGACGAAAGATTACTCTACCTTCTGCAACATAAATTCAATATTTGGCACCGCAGATAAAGTTGTTGCGCCTTCAAATGCAATTGGAACAGCCGAGGAAGTTGTTTCAATACTTGGACGAACTCATGTTGACTTGGTAAAACCAGAGTCCGCTGATGATCAAGTGGTGCTCACAGTCCTGCGATTTTTGAGGCAGTCTGGTTTCCTCGCTCTCGATGGTGAAGAAGGTGTGTCTAAAATTCTTCATGTCTGAAACAGCAATCACAGCAGGAGACATTCTCTCTTAGGGGTCGTTGTTCGCTGATGTACGGCTCGAGCTACTTTGCCGGAAAACGGCCCTTGGGCTGCTCGAAGGTGGAAGAATTGTCGCGAATACTTCACCTGCGCGGAGATGATCCTTGGCATCTTATTTGGATTCACGGGTTACCGTGGCACATATTGATTTTCAAAACGAAGGGCACTCATGCATTCTCTTCCATCCTTTAAACCACTAGTCGGATGAAACCTCTTGAATTGTCCTTAAAAGCTTTGGTTCCGCGTCGGTGGGAAGATTCGACCCGTTGTCTCTACTGCTACTCCACGATCTTGCGATATGGAGTGCCGAGCGAACCCGAAAATCTTTCTGTCGATTTTTTAACATACATAAGAGAACTCTGTGCTGCATTTCTCCGCATGAGGAGAACTGCATTCACTGCTTATGAGGAAATGACAGTTCCGACCTCAAGAGGCAATCAGCCTTTTGTGTTTGTCTGTGCGGCTCATTCTTGTTTAGAGGCCATGATGGCTGCCGTTGTGGCAGCGTTAACTCGAAATATTGAACTCCCCAACAAGATACCGGGCATAAGGGACGCATCTAATCGGTTGAAAAGATCTTCACCTTTATTATCCGCTAAAATAATGGAATTGGAAAAGCGGCCATGGTGTAAGCTTCTCTATGAGACTAGACACAAGATGGTTCATCGTGGCTACTGGTTTTCTGGTCGCGCTTACCCGTCCGGCCCATCAGGCACCTATCTTATCAGAACGCCGGGCCTATTAGAGCATTCCGGCTTTCGCACTATGCCGATTGGGCATTCCGCTTCCGAATGGGAGGAAACTGATTTTCAATCCATCGCTATGGGGCTTTTCCTCGATCTTGAGCGGTGGGAGATAGAGGCGCATGATGCCTTACGGGCAGAGGAGAAGTATGCCTCGTCTCTCGACTGTCTGATGCATTTTATTCCTTTGCATATAAATGACTTGCACAAAGAGTCGCTAGGCTATCTCACCAAAGAACAATCACGTGAGATTCTTTGCCCAGTGAATATTTAAAAGGAGGCCTCCGTCGCTTAGGTGAGATAAAATGCCAGCCATTATGCGACACGCAGCAGCTGCAACTCTCTGTTTTCCAATGAACCTGTGCTGCCGATCCCAGCCAACTCTTGGCACGTTATTGGAGAGGGTTGCAAGTTGTTTGCCCCACATCTGTGTGGCATCGTCTATTGGCCTGAAAAACTGCGACGCCCGCCATTCCTCGCCTCGCTGACTGTACTAGCGGAAAGCTCCGTCATCCTTGATTCTCCCATCGGCTCTGCGGCCGCGCCGCCTGAGCTTCTAAAGCACTGGCCACCGACCAAGTCAGGGCCCTGCTGAAGAGCCTGCCAGCGCGCTGCAATGCCTGAGAGCGGGACGCAGAACACAGCGGCTTGCGGCGCAATGGCGGAGCAGACGCTGCTGGTACCCGGCGTCGTGTGGAGGGGCACTGGGTTTGCTTCCCGGATTGGCTGCCAGAACCCAGGGGAGCACTCGCTAAAGCTCGGCACCCCTGGGCTTAAATACGGAAGGCCGTTGGCCTTCAAGACAAGGATGTCAGTCTGTTCTGCAAGCCTCAATAAGTGTCAGCAGAACCCACTTTCAGGGTGAAATGGAGGCGAGGGCGGGAATTAAACCCGCGCCTACCGGTTTTGCAGACCCGTGCATTACCCCTTTGCTATCTCGCCGTTCTCGAATTGAGAGCCGGGGATGGTGGGGGGCGAGAATTGAGGGGAGGTTATTAGGTCTATTCTTTGCACCCTTAGCCCCTTTCTCTGTTTGGGGTTATGGCGGAAACAGGCTGGCGAAGTCCGAGGCGGAAGAGAAGGACAGCCGAAACAGGCCCTGGAGGCCGACGGTGGTGGTGAGGCGTCCGTCCGCCACGCCACTGACGGGCCTTTCGACCTTGTTGAAACGGTAAGTCATCCGCGTCAGCATCTCGGACGGGAGGACGGTTTCGAGGCTGAAGGGGGTGGAGCGCTCTGCCAGCAAGACGTGATCTGAACCCGTCCAGTTTAAGGCGCGCAGCCAGGGGTGGAGCTCGACCCCGCGGTCGAGGATCTCGAAAGCCCGCCGCCCATGACGCTCCTCGGGAGGATAGAGATCGGGATGCTCAGCGATGAAGTCATCCACCGTGAGGATGGCCCTGACGCGTATCTGCGAGAGGATGTGAAGGGCACCGTCTCGAACCGAAACCGGATACACGATCTCTCCGGCCTTGACGCCGGCCCGGATGAAACTGGGCTGCGTGGTGTGAGGGCCGCCAAAGAGAAAGTCAATGTTTCTGCCTATGAGGTCGTGCTTTCTGGCGATCTTGATGCGGTCGCTGTTCCAAAGCACTGTGTAGGCATTGCTCATTGCAGGGGAGGCAGGTTGAGGTGGGGCGAACTGGATGAATGGTGAACCGATGGCGAGGTTTGCAGCCGCTTTATCGTGCTGGGTTTGGCCGTAAACGTCCGGAGCGTGGTGCTCATGGGTGTGGTTTTACATTCCCATGCGGTTGTGGGGCAATCAAAATGTGGTTTCGGCTGGGGACATGGATGGCCAGTGGCAGCGCTGATGCTCTCATTGGCTCTGGGGTCGCGCTGTCTGGGCTTCTGAGGGACCGGCCACCGGCCCAGTCAAAGCGCTGGTGAAGTGCCGGGGAACGAAGGCTATCCGTGTGCTGCAATGCCTGAGAGC
This sequence comes from Verrucomicrobiaceae bacterium UBA7681, assembly GCA_002482965.1. GTDB lineage: Bacteria > Verrucomicrobiota > Verrucomicrobiia > Verrucomicrobiales > Verrucomicrobiaceae > Prosthecobacter. The sequence goes on from DLGZ01000031.1 coordinate 84,190, forward strand.
GGGACGTAGAACACAGGGACCTGCGGCGCCATGGCGGAACAGGCGCCCATTCTTCGCTAAAGCTACGAAGGGCAAGCATGCTGGTACCCGGCGACGTGTGGAGGGGCGCTGGGTTTGCTGCCCGGATAGCTGGTGCGACAATCCAGGGCTTGCTCGTTCCTCGCTGCGCCTTGGGCTGAATCCTCCGCACCTTTGGTGCTAAAGCGGTTCGCAAAACTCATTTCCATTTAGCAGGCTGTTCCTTGCCCGAAAATCAGGGGCTTCAATGGCGGCTGGCTGAGGACAGCCAGCCCTACCAGCGCTGGACATTCGAGCACTCGAGGGAGGTAGGACGCTTGGTCCTCCAAGCGCCGTCGAACGTCGCCTCGCGCCGCTTTCCGGAAATCAGTTTCGCAAAACGCTATAAGATCCTGCCGGCAATGAGAACGAAACATGGGAGTAACCGAGTGCCATTCATGCCGGGTATTTTTTGCTTATCCTCAAAAGCAATGGCCTAGCAGATTAAGCGTGACAAGGCGTCCGATGGGTTATTCTTTTGGAGAATGAAATGGGCTCCCTTGATACTGCTGGTTGGTTTGGGCATGGTGGCGGAGTGCGCTTGGGGAGGTGAGGCGGTGGTGAACTCTTTGGGGATGAAGTTTGTGGCGGTGCCTGGAACGAAGGTTTGGATGTGCATCCATGAAACGCGGAAGGGCGATTATGCGGCGTATGCGAAGGAGAATCCGAAGATCGACCTGTCGTGGGAGAAGATCGAGGCCTATGGGGTGCCGGTGAGCGAGCGGGATGATCACCCCGTGGTGAATGTGAACTGGGAGGATGCGGTCGCCTTTTGTGAATGGCTGAGCCAGAAGGAGGGCAAGGTCTATCGGCTGCCGACGGATCGGGAATGGAGTTATGCGGTGGGCATTGGGACGAAGGAGGAAAAAGGACTGACTCCGGAGAAGCTGGATGCGAAGCTGAAGGAGATTTATCCCTGGGGCAAAACGTGGCCGCCGCCGACGGGTGTGGCCAATCTGGCAGACACGGCCGGGGCGTCGAAGATTCCGGGACTGGTCGTGGTTCCTGGATACACGGACGGTATTGTGACGACGGCGCCGGTGATGAGTTTTAAGCCGAACAAACTAGGCATCTATGATCTTAGCGGCAACGTGTGGGAATGGTGTGAGGATTGGTATAACAAACTGCGCAAAGAGAAAGTGCTGCGCGGCGGATCGTGGGGCTATGATCCGCTGAGCCTGCTGTCATCCGACCGGCTGTATCACGCGCCGTCCACGCGGGATATGTATCGGGGATTCCGGTGTGTGTTGGTGAGGCCGTGATGGATTCGATCAAGCATGACACGAGGGTGCTCAATGCCTGGCGTCTTGCCCCTGGCAAGTGTTCTATGCAAAAAGTATCCCTCAAAAGTCACCCAGCTCACTGACCGAGCTTTTCAGCCCATTCCTTCATCAGGGACTCCTGTAGAATCTTTGTCGCCGCTTCGATAGCCTTCTTCTCAGCCACAAAGTCACTCACATCAGTCCCCGTTCCATACTGACTTCCTGAAGCAAGGATTCGGCTATCTGATGTCGAAACTAGAGAAAGCTCGACTCTAGCGCGTGCGGCTGTGAACCCTCCGATACGCGTCGATATATCCGACGTAGCAGCCCCGAGAATAAGCACGCCCACTCCTTTTTCGCGGGCTTCACTCAGAAGTTTCTCATGTTCCTCACTTTCTAATTGGACTGCCGAATCAGCAGAAACCGCCTGACTAGGTTTTGACAGCTTAACGAGCTTAAAAGCATGTGTTTGAAGGAAGACCTCCAGCGTTTTCTCTGCCGCCGGATCTGGCCGCATCTGCTTTGTAGCACTGCTTTCAGGCACTCGAATGGCCACCGCAGGCAAAGCGGCCCCCTTGGGGATTTCGAATTTGCTCACAAGAGTAGAAGAAACCTCAGATTGGCGTCCTTCCAGCTTTACTATCGCTGTGATCACTTGAGCCGCCAGTCTTGCGCCGAAGTTCATCGGATCCTCATCCTTCACCATCGTAGCCAATACCGGCTTAAAGACGCCCGTGCTAACCTGAATGACTCGACAGTTTACCGCCTGATTTCCTGCCACACTCATGTCACTGCCGAAGATGAGATACTTGGCCCCCACCAAATTCCCAAGCTTCACAGCTTGATCGTTGGTAATGCCGGCCGCCCCGAGTTGCAGTTCCTCAAGGACATCTGAAAGCTTATCTCGATGCACCAGCTCGTAATTGGCGTTCTCGGAAACCTTCATTTGCATCACTTCAAACACAAACTGACCGACATCATCCTTCGAGTCACCAGTGGTTGTGTGACGAAATGCCACAGGCACCGCAGCCAATGAATGTCCGCAAAGAACTGCCAGCATTAGAAGACAAAGAAGCAAATTCGGCATTTTCATCATAGCAGTGGATGGATAGCGTTTTAAGGCCTTCCCTACAATCATTTTTACTGTGGGGATACGACAACTGGCTTTTGCGAGGCCAATTCATTTGACCAGAGCTTCACAAAGCGTTGGTCAGGACCAAAGTCACGAGGGGCATCATCTTTATCCATCTCATGCTGCTGTTGGACTGCCCGTATCAATTTCCGCACATCCATCTCTTTCAATCGTTTGAGAGTATGAGGGGCGACGCCAAGATCCAGCCTCCCCACCGAAAGCGACCATTGCTTGGAAAAAACATCCGGTGGAAAAGGGGAAAGCCACCCTTCATCAGGATGCTGCTCAACAGTATGGTCCATCAAGACACTCTGCACTCCCCATAGACTGCTCGTCAGCAGGGCCAGTTCCATCTCGAAGGGACGATTCCTCACTCTTTGAAATTTATCAACGTAATAGCCTGACCTCACAGAAAACGCGCCCTCGCTTGTCCCAGCACTGTCGAATGAATCCTCTCCGCTGCCGCCATAAAATTTGTCCAATGTAAGCAGCATCACGCCCAAAGTCACCTCTTCCGGGAGCTTTAAACGGATACACATCTCAGCCAGACGATTACCTGAGACCGCCCTGGAAACAGGCCGGTAAAACGAAAGCTGTTTTAGATCCATGCTGTGCAAAACCCAAACCTTGACCTTGCATCCCCAAAAATTCGCCATCAGACGCGCCACTCTCAAAGCCAGCTCTGCATTGACTGTGTCATCATGAATGAAATGAATGCAGCTGTCGTCCGGCCAGCGCACCCCCTGAGCAATCGTTGGCAGCGTGTCGAGCGGACTAGCTCCATTTTCCGCCAGCAGCTTGCTCAAAATCCTTTCTTCTTCACTAAATCCTTCATAACGAGCCGCCAGCAGCGCACATTGAGCATCGGAAATGGCGAGTTCCTTTTGTCCAGAAGCCAGCCTTGCTCGAACAAAAGGAATCCATACTTCCCTCTTACTAAATGAGGAAGCATCCGCCTTCCTGGTAACGAATTTCAAAGCCTCGCCTGCTCGACCTTTGAGAGTCAGCACCTCAAGAAATCGCCCCACAAAAGAAGACTCGGTCATGTAGTTGTCGCGAAAATCCCAAAGCAGCTTCATTTCGCGGTCAAAGTCCTTGCACAAATGGAGGGCATCCGCTGCAAGATGACTGCTCATCTCGGATTGCTCGACACTCTGCAGAATGAAGTCCGCCGCCTCCTTATTCCGCCCCAAGTTCATCAATGCCCGGCACATGCGAGTCCGAGCATCATGGCTTTTGACATCCAAACTCATGCCAGCCTTTCCTTGACCAAGCATGTCCACAGCTTTTTGAGCATCGCCAGTTGAAATCCACAAGTCCGCCAGATGCACACGCGCCCTTGAATGGCCTGCCTTCACGAGTCCCACCAACGGTAATTCATAAACGCGCCTTGCCGCATCATTCAATTGCTTCGTCAAAGCCGCGTTTTTCAGCAAAGGCATCAAAGACTCCATCCCTGGAAAATCGGGATGCATTTCGGCGTGGGACGGATGCCGCAGCGAAGCAGTCGAGTAATAGAGCAACTCGTCCGCAATCGCCATCATCTGACTCTCATCATCATGGGCTAAAGAAAGCGCTGCGTCAGACCAGCGGACCGACTGTTTGACGCTTGTCGTCTTATCAGGGCGCAAACCAACCTGAAAGTCTCTCCCCCGAAGCGAAGTGATAAATTGCGCCTCCTGGTGTCGCCTTTCACGATCGTCCCTCACTTCATCATCTTCTCTGTTCGAGTCTTTTCCCAAAGCATCACTGACTAAAGACTCGATCACTTGATTTGGAGGCTCGGAGAGCGCCCCACCGGTCCACGAAGCCACTGCCAGGATGCTTCCAGTCGATGGATTCACGACAAACAAATCCGTGGAAACATTTTCTTCAGAATGAAAGTAGACATAAGGCACAAAGACAATGTCCGCATTCACCAGCCGACCCACTTGAGCTCCGGCAGACCCCGCACTGACAGCTTCCACCTCATGCTCTTGCAACAGGGCCGACAACTGACTTCGGTCCACCAATTCAACATGCTCCCCCAGAGCAGCCAAAGATTGATCCAGAACCGCGCGAATCGATGCCGCGATCTGAGGCAGCCTCGAAGTATCCCCCAGTGAACTAATCGGGTCCAAGACTGCACAAACAACCTTCTTTGGATTGGATGTATCCTTCGTCTTATTCGCAGACATGACCCCGGTGGTTACTTTGCGAAGGTTAATCCGAGTGGCCAGCATTCTTGCCGCCATTTGGGGAACGCTCGTCGCCAAACTGGCGGAGTTACCAATCGAAATGACTATCGGATCAGGCAACTTCATGTTCTCACCAACCATCACAGGAAATATCCTCAACTCCCTGCGGTGATAATCAAGAGCACTCAGCAAAACGCAATCCGCTGGAAGAATTGTCGCCTTAATTTCATGTGCATCCTTCACTTGATGAAGCTTCTGCTCGAAAACGAGCTCGCTCATGCCTGCACGGATGAGCAAATCCACATCCCATGACTTTAGCAGTTCCGCCTGCAGCCTCGACTCAAAAGCGCAGATGTCCTTGCTCAAAGCGCTGTTACTCTCGAAATCGACAATCGTAGGAAGCACCGCAATTCGTTGTGGTGTCACCCCTTCCACAAATACTGCAGGCATATCAGAAATTTCATGTTTTCGCGTCAACCCCTTCCAAACGCAGAAACAGAGGATCATTGCTAGAACGACGGAACTCCATCTTGGATGCCAGGATTCCGCTGAATCTGAAAAGTCATCTGGGTCATTCATGGTTAAGTTGGTTAGATAATGACAAGACGGAATAAAACTTCCAGCCGCAGAGTGCAGTGTGTGGAGATGCAGCAGCAGAGCTTTCTTAAGCGCTGCTACTGCTACATGCACGTTTTGCTAAATGAACGAATCAGAGATTTTGCCAAACACAAGATGATGATGGCGCGTGATTGGAGAGGGTTGCCAGATGTTTGCCCCACGTCTGTGCGGCATTGCCTGCTGGCTTGAAAAATTGCGACACTCGCCATTCTCCACCTCGATGATTGTGCTCGCGGAAAGCTCCGGCATCCTTGATTCTCTCAGCGGTTCTACGGTCACGCCGCCTGAGCTTCTGAAGCACCGGGCAGCGACCAAGTAAGCGATCAAGTCAAGGCGCTGCTGAAGTGTCTGGGAGCGAAGCCTGTCAGTGCGCTGGAATGCCTGAGAGCGGGACGCAGAACACAGCGGCCTGCGGCGCCATGGCGGAGCAGACGCCCATTCTTCGCTAAAGCTACGAAGGGCAAGCATGCTGGTACCCGGCGTCGTGTGGAGGGGCACTGGGTTTGCTTTCCAGATTGGCTGCCAGAACCCAGGGGAGCACTCGCTAAAGCTCGGCACCCTTGGGCTTAAATACGGAAGGCCGTTGGCCTTCAAGACAAGGATGTCAGTCTGTTATGCAAACCTCAATAAGTGTCTGCGGAACCCTTGTCAGGGTGAAATGGAGGCGAGGGCGGGAATTGAACCCGCGCATACCGGTTTTGCAGACCAGTGCATTACCACTTTGCTACCTCGCCGTTCTCGATGTCGAGAGCCGGGGATGGTAGGGGGGAATGGGGGGATGTCAACTGTGGAGGGGTTGAGCCCGGAGGGCTCGATGCTGGATGCTTGATCCTAGATGCTGGATTCCAGAGGGGGAGACGGGCTGAAAGCCCGAACTACGTGCGTGTGCTGGGCGGGGCGGCTGGATGCTCGATGCTGGATTCCAGACGGGGCAGGGATGGGCCGGTTCCATAGGCTGTTTCTTGCCTGAAGATCATGGGCTTCGACGGCGGCTGGCTGAGGACAGCCAGCCCTACCTGCGCTGGGCCTAAGCGTGGCGGGTGTGGATTTCTGAGATGGCCCAGTGGGCGTGTTCGGAGATGAGGGGGCGGGGGCCGATCCTGGATGCTGGATTCTCGATGCTGGATTCCAGATGGGGCAGGAATGCCCCGGTTACTTGGGCGCGTGCCGCGTGCGAATCTCTCCCACGGCCCACTGGGCGTGCTCGGCGATCAACGGATTTTCATCCTGCGCCGCGAGTTCGAGGGCGGGGAGGTCGGAGGGGGTGCCGGTGTTGCCGAGGGCGACGCAGACGTTGCGGAGGAAGGCGGGGCGTTTGATGCGCTTGATGGGGGATTTGGCGAAGAGGGCGCGGAAGGTGTCGTCGGTGAGGGTGAGGAAGTCGCGGAGGGTGTGCGCAAATATTGTGGCGCGGGCCTGGAAGGTGGCTTCGTGGGAGGCTTGGGCGTGGCGGTTCCAGGGGCAGGCGTCGAGGCAGGTGTCGCAGCCGTAGATGCGGTCGCCGATGGCGTGGCGGAATTCGAGGGGGATGGGGCCTTTGCTTTCGATGGTGAGGTAGGAGATGCAGCGGCGGGCGTCCATGCGACGGGGGGCGGTGATGGCCTGGGTGGGGCAGGCGGTGATGCAGCGGGTGCATTTGCCGCAGTGGTCGGTGGCGGGGGCGTCGGGGGGGAGCTCGAGGGTGGTGAGGATGTCGGCGAGGAAGAACCAGGTGCCGAGGTGGCGGTGGATCTGCATGGTGCTCTTGCCGCCCCAGCCGAGGCCGGATTCGCTGGCGAAGTCGCGCTCGAGGACGGGGCCGGTGTCGACGTAGGGGCGCTGGGTGCCGCCGTGGGCGGTGAGGAAGTCGGCGAGGGTGCGGAGTTTGGCCTCGATGAGGTCGTGGTAGTCGTTGTTCCAGGCGTAGCGGGCGATGCGGTAGGGGGGAGGGGTGGCTGGGGGCTCGATGCTGGATGCTGGATGCTGGATCTTTGGATGGGTGGGATGGGGGCGATGTGAGGTCTGGGGAACGTGGCGGTGCGGGTGGGAGACGCTGCTGGTGGGCTTGGGGTGTGGCGAAGGCGCTGGGTTTGCTTTCCGGATTTGTGGGAGGTGGTACCAGGGTGGCCTCGCTGAGGCTCGGCAACCCTTCGCTATGATGCGCAGCCCCTTTGGGGCTGAGGGAAGATGGCGGAGAGTGGTAGGGCGTGGTAGGTGGTGGCTGGAGTGAGTGGGAGGACGAGGACGATTCTGTGGCGTTGGGCGCTGGGGTTGGCGGAGCGAGTGGATCGAGGACGAGTTCGAGTAGGAGGACGAGTAGGACTTTGTGGCGTTGGCGCTGGGCAAGGGGCTTGTGGTGGGCGGGGGCTGAACCGGCTGGAGAGGGAGGACCGGCTCTTGTGTTTGGATGTTCGTAATATGCGAGAGCTGAAGCGGCCTGCGAAAGCGGTAGCTGCGTTCGTTCCTCACTTCGCGACCGCAGTCCATATGGGAGGCTTGGTGGAGTGGCTGGATCGAGGACGAGTTCGAGTAGGAGGACGAGGACGATTCTTTGGCGGGGGCGCAGTGGAGTGAGGGAGCTAGTGGAGCGAAGGGGGTGGATGGGGATCAATGGCCGCAGGTGCAGGATTTGCCGCCGCGGAGGACTTGGAGTTCGGAGAGCCAGAGCTGCATGACGGGGGTGGTGACGATCTCGTCTCCGGCGTAGAGGCCGTCGGTGATCTCAACGAGGTCTTCGTTCATGGCTCCGGTTTTGACGGGGATGCGGAGGTAGGAGGGGCCGTTGAGGGTGTAGGCGAAGGTGCCTTCGGCGGTTTTAAGGAGGGCGCTGCGGGGGATGGCGGTGACGGCTTCGCCGGGGGCGGCGCGGCAGGTCATGAGGAGGCGGGTGCCGACGGGAAGCGGTGCGGCGGTGGTGATGGTGAGGGCGAAGTCGCCGAGGGTGGCGTGGGCGGTTTGCTCGACGCGGGAGATGGCTCCGGTGGAGGGTTTGGCGTCGTCGCTTTCGGCGCGCAGGGTGACTTGCTGGCCGGGCTTGATCCATGCGGCCTGCTCAGCAGTGAGCCAACCGGTGGCTTGAGTGGAGGTGGCGGCGTCTGGGGTGAGTGCGGCGGGTTGGAGGTCTTGGGAGGGCTCAATCTGGAGCGAGACGACGCACATGGCGGGGACGGGGGCGTCGGTGACTTCGGCGGTTTTGAGGCCGATGGCGGCTTTCATTTCATCGGTGAGGGTGACCCCCTGCCCTGCCTTGAACTGGGCACCGTTTTCGGGGCCTTGTTCGGTTTCGCTCTCGTGATCGTGGTCGTGTTCTTCCTGTGAGTCGTGGTCGTTGTGGGCGGTGGCGTGGGGTTCGTCGGTGCAGGAGATGAGGGTGAGGGAGAGGATGGCGGCGAGGGTGCGAAGGTGGGGGAGAGTTTTCATGGGATGACGTGGGGGGATTTTAAGGGTCGTTTTTGGAGTGCGGCTGAGGCTGCTTTCGAGGGGCTGGGGTGGGCGGGACTTCAGCGGCTCCCGCTTTCGAGAGTCTTGTGGTGGGCGTGAGTCAGCGAGGCCGTCGAAAGCGGTAGCTGCGCTCGTTCCTCNNTCACTGCGCGACCGCAGTCCATATGGGAGGCTGGCTTGCGGGGTATTTTTGGAGTGCGGCTGCGCAACCCTGAAAGGGTGAAGCTGCCGCTTTCGAGGGGTTTGTGGTGGGCGGGAGGTGGGCGGCTGGCGAGGGATGAATGGCTGCCGCTTTCGGGTGTTTTTTGGTGGGCGTGAGTCAGCGAGGACGGCGAAAGCGGTAGCTGCGCTCGTTCCTCGCTGCGCGACCGCAGTCCATATGAGAGGCTTGCTTGGCATGAACCGGAGGTGGTTTGAAAAAGTGACGTGGGCTGAGAAGCGTGTGTGGAGTCTGACGGATGCGGTGATCCCTGTCTTGGGGCGCAGGAGGGGCGTGGTATTGCTCTGGGCTGCTTTTTGCCATGGGCGCTCTCGGATAGGTCTGATGGGACCGATAGGACGGATGGGTCCTGAGGTGCGCAGAGGGAGGCGCGAAAAAACAGCGCGGGCTTAAGCCTGCGTGGGGCCGCGCACGGGACATGCCGTGTGGGAAAGGACTTCGCAGAGGGCGCGCAGTGGCGGCGGATCGTGGGCTGCGAGTGAGGTGAGAAAGGCGGTGGCCAAGACGGGGCGTGGGGCGGGCTCCCAGGTGGCGAGGGGGGATGCTTCGACTGCCAGCGCCGTGAGGGGCGGGAGCTTCTGCATGAGGGTGGTGCCGTGGGTTAGGAAATCGCAGACGCCGCAGTCGAGCCCGGTGTGAAGGGGTGCGGGATGGTCGTGGTCGTGTGAGTCTTCGGCATGCTCACTCATGGTGGCGAGGCAGGTGCAGGCGTCACTTCCCTGCACCGCTCCAAAGCGGCTCAGCGAGCAGTGCGCCCAGCAAAGGAGCCAGAGCACGAGCATGGATGAGGCAAGTGACTTCACAGGCGGGGAGTTACCGGGCAAAGAGGGGGAATGTCAAGGGTGGGCGCGGGTGCAGAGGGATAGCTGATCACCAGTCGGGGGCGATGGGGTAGTCGTCTTCAACTTTGAGCTGATCGTGTTTGATACCGTAGATGGTTTTGATGCGGGCGGTCTCGCCTGTTTCTTCGAACCAGCGGGCGGAGCACCAGGGGTAGTCGCGGGCGACGGGGACGAGGCTGTGCTTGACGGCGTTGTGGTGGGTGTAGTTGAGGCGGGCGAGGTAACTCTCTTCGTAGGTGAGGAGTGTTTCGCGGAAGTTGTGCCAGACTTTGCGGCCTGGTGTGGTGTCCAGGCGGTTGACCCAGGTGGCGAGCTTGGAATGGAAGATTTTGAGCAGGCGGCCGAGATTTTCGGGTGCTGGGGAGCTGGCGACGAAATGGTAGTGATTGGAAAAAATGGCCCAGGCTTCGAGCTGCCAGCCGCCGTCTTGCAGGGTTTTTAGCAAGCCGCGCTGGACGACTTCAAGTCGTTCACGGCCTTTGAAGTGATGGGCTTTTTGATAGGTGCCCGTTGTGACGAAGTAGGTGCCGCCGGTGGTGAGACGATGCGGCGGTGCGTGGGGCCATGCGATGATGGGCTTGGGCATGCGGAGGAGGATTCACGGCGGAGGGAGGGACGCAAGGGTTTTGGAGTGCGGCTGTGTAATTCTGAATGGGTGAAGCTGATGCTTTC
>DLGZ01000080.1:0-18840 GCA_002482965.1 Verrucomicrobiaceae bacterium UBA7681
TTACCTATGTCCTGAACCTGCACCTTCTTCGTTTCGTGGTCAAGAGGCCCAAGCAGTCAAGGCGTGCCGCCGAAGGGCTGGTAGGGATGCGCTGTGCGCGTCCGTAGAATCCTTCGTCCCAGCGCGGGCTGTCGATTCACAGCTTTCCACCTTTTAAAGCGCCTCCGCCTTCCGCTGTCGAAAGCCCAATGGACGGCTCACCTTTTTGATCGCCTGCGGGTAGAGCAGACCCGAAATTACGGACCCGCACAGCGGTTCCCTACCATCCCAGAAGCTGCGTCGGCCGCTCAAACGCCGCGTCATCAATGCGGATCTCATCAAGAAACCCCTGTAGCCAGGCTTCCCATCAGCTTTTCAACCGGCTTGATCAGCCGCCGTCGTCCTTCTTCGTCCCCTCAGCCCCTCCGTTTTTTGCCCCCTCTTTGCGCCTTTTTGCGGCCATGCAATCCCCCCCATTCCAAACCCCGCCCCATCTTCCACTGGCGCGTCCCCGCCTCCGGCTGCCCATTCCCGCCATGGACATCTCCGACCTCGTCTTCACCGGCTTCAACAAACGCGTCGCCGCGCTGAACCGCAACACCGGCGCTATCCTCTGGCAGTGGACGGCCCCCTCCGGCAGCACCTACACCAGCCTGCTGCTGGACGGCGACCGCCTCATCGTCAGCGTGCACGGTTACATGTACGCGCTGGATGCCGCGAGCGGCCGGCAGCTCTGGGCCAATGAGATGGCCGGCTTTGGCTACGGCGTCGCCAGCCTGACCTCCGTCCGTGGCAGCGCCACCTCCAGCACCCTCATCGCCAACGCCGCCAGTCAGGACACCGCCGTTGTTACTGCAACCTCGACGTGAGCGTGCTGCGCCACGTCCTCGAAGCGTTGGTAGGGATGCGCTGTGCGCGTCCGTCGAATCCTTCCTCCCAGCGCGGCCTGCCGCCTCATCGCACTCCCGCCTTTCCAAACGCCTCTGCCTTCTGCTGCCGAGCGCTCCAAGGACGGCGCATCTTTTTGATCGCCTGCGGGAATGATAGACCCGGAATCACGGACCCGCACAGCGGTTCCCTACCATCCCGAAAACGCCGCGAAGGGATGGTAGGGATGCGCTGTGCGCGTCCGTCGAATCCTTCCTCCCAGCGCGGCCTGCCGCCTCATCGCACTCCCCCTTTCCAAACACGGCCGTGCTGGGGTGGGTCGAACACCCTCGGTGAAGCGTCCAGATTCTAACCGCTGATGTGACGCTGACATGACGCTAATTCAGACTCCGGAGATCCGGATATTCTGATTGGTTTTTATCAGCGTCTTATTAGCGTCTTATTAGCGTCTAATCAGCGGTTAAAAAAACCACCTCTTCAAGCCCTGTGCCTCCGCGCCCGCGACAGCGTCCGGCCAATTTTCCATTCTCAGTTTTGACTCGCTTCGCTCACCCTCCGGGCTCCTTTCAGTCGTCTGTTTGCCTTCGGCTATCTTCGCTGCGCTACGGTTCACTTCGTTCGGCTCAGTTCTCAGTTTACAATTTCTTCCTCTGCCCACCGGCCCCGCTTCTGCCCAGCCCAACCGAGCCTCCCCATGCCCGACGTCTTCACCCCAGCCAATCGCAGCGAGGTGATGAGCCTCATCCGCTCCACCGGCAACGCCGCCACGGAGCTGCGCCTCATGGCCCTGCTGCGCGCCGGGAAGATCATCGGCTGGCGGCGGCACCTCTCCCTGCCCCTGCCGCCTCCCAAGGCCGGGGCCGGAGAAAAGAAGATCCGCAAGGCCCGCGTCCGCCCCGACTTCGTCTTTCGCCAGCAGCGCCTCGCCGTCTTTGTCGATGGCTGCTTCTGGCACGGCTGCCCCCGCCACGCCACCCGCCCCCGGCAGAACCGAAAGTTCTGGGACGAAAAGATCGCCCGCAACCGCCAGCGAGATCGCCTCGTCACCCGCGAGCTCCGCAAATCCGGCTGGACCGTCCTCCGCCTCTGGGAATGCGCCCTGTCCCGCAAGCGCCAGGCCCACACCCTCGCCCGCCTGCGCCGCGCGCTGGGGAATTGAGATTGTCTGAAAGCGCACGCTTCTGCGGCTGTGGAGCGCGGACCTCCGAGTCCGCAGCACCCCGCAGCACATGGAGCTCCGCGCTTCGCCTTCAGCCCAATCACGCCGAGGATCACCGTGTTTGCGAGGTTCAGCAGGCAACGCCACACTCTGAGTGTTGGCGACCTGCTGCGGACTCGGAGGTCCGCGCTCCGAAGACGCCCTCCGCTGCCCCCACAAACCAAGAACCAAGAACCAAGAACAACGAACCAAGAACAAAACCCCGGCAACTCAAACACCCCCTCCGGTTGCCATGATTTCGGCTCAGGCTCCCCCCTCGCCACTTCCACCTCTTGCCACGCACCGCCGCCACCTGCACTCCGCTGTGGCCCGTTGCCATTTCCGGCACCGTGTTTTCGACCCCTCGGCACCCCCATGGTTGCCGGTTGCCCACCCTATGTTTTCGAAATGGCAACCGGCAACCGGAGGCCTTGGGAGGGGAAGAAAAAGGGGACTGCGAAGGGCTCAAACCATGGCCCGACTTGACTCATAGTCCCTAGACTCATCGTCCAAGGTGGTCGGCATGAGGACTCATATACCCATGTCTATTTCATCCGGCCTTCGCACAGCAAGCATCACCTTATGCGGCGAATCGCGAGCCATGGCCGCGTGCCGTCGGCTGGTCAGTTCAAGCCAGTGGTTCAGCGTGCTGCCGCTGCCGGATGATCATTGGGAGATCACCGTGAAGGAAGAAAACGAGGCACGGCTTCGCGCATGGTGTGCTGCACTGGAGCTGTAACCACGTGGCGGCATCTCCAAAAACGTCTGCCGAGGCTCATAGGTTCATTTTAGCGCAGTTGCCCGGCCCTCGGCATCCATTTGGTACTCGCATCGCAGCGTCGTGTGTCTGCCCGAGGTAAAACCGCTGAAAAGCCCTGACTGCGGGTCCTTCATCAACGTCCACGTGATGAACGTCAAACCCTCCGCCGACACACTCGAAGACCGTTCAAACATGATGCGTCGTGGCACATCCTCCCTGCACCAGCCCTCCAGTTCCGGCATGCTCTGCGGCCAGCGCTCATGTGCACGGCGAAAATCCTCCGCCAGACCATGCAGGCATTTCAGCCTCACCAGATTTACACGAGACTCGTCATTGCGATCATACATCGGCCTGCTGATGAACTGGCCACACACCAAACCAGCGATGAAAATCACGGCACATAAAAGGGATTTACGGATAGGCATGAGTTGAGGGTGGATCGCTGTCATTGAACTCGGCTACATCTTCAAAAACCTCTCCCGATGCTCCGCCATGAACGCAAGATCCGGCAGCACGGAGTCCTCCGGGATCTCCAAAGGCTGGTCCTCATACGCCGCGAAGTTTTCCTGCACCGCACGCTGTGGCAGCTCGCTGCGCAGGCGTTTGGAAAGCAGCAGACGCATATCATCATCAAAAGAGATCAAATGCCGGTCAAACGCCGCATCATGCAGGCGTGAGAGGCAGAGGCCGTTGCGCACATTGAGCCGCTGGCCGGCATGCGTGCCCCAGGGCAGAATGTGCGAGGCGATGAGCAGCTCGCGCACCCCCAACTGCGTCACGCCGCACCGGCCACCAAAATTATTTAAGACCGCATTGCGGAAGTAGTCTTGCCCCAGCCGCACATTCACCGTGCTGGTCGTCGTCGTCGGCCCCGAGGGTGGCAACTTGATGACACGGATGCCCTGCTTCGGCAGCACCTCAATCTCCGCCTCCGGCCCCGCCTTCATCAGCTCACGCAGCGCCGCCTCGCTGGCTGGCACGCACTCTTCGAGGTTCGCGTGAAACTCCTGCCACATCGTCGCATCCAGCTTGCTCGCGCCATCCAGCCCCTTGATGCCCCGCAGCCTCAGCGCGGGATCCAGCGAAGCCAGATTGCACAGCTTCATCGCCACACTCCCCGCCGTGCGCTCCAGCTTCTTCGCCAGCGTGATCACCGTCGGCTGCCGCTCATGCATCTGCCCAAACCGCAGCTTGTGGTACACATTCAAGAGAATGAGCAGCTCAGGACGGGTCCAGGGTTTGCGTGCGGGCATGGGGGGAGGTTAAAATCCCCTCGGGGTTGTGGGAAGGGATGATTTGGGGAAATACATAATCATCTCTACCATTCGGGATTAGACATTCGGCCTCCATCATTCCATTCTCCGCCCATGTCGCCAGCACCCATGACCGAGAAAGAACAGGCTGCCTATGAGGAGGCGCTGAAGAGAATCGAAGAGTGCCGCCGTAAGAGAAAAGAAGCGACAAGTCTCGATCTGAGCGATCTTGGTTTGACCCAAGTGCCCCCGGAAATCGGTCAACTCACCGAACTGAAGGATCTTTACCTTCAAGTCAATAAGATCACAAGCCTGCCGGCGGAGATCGGTCAGCTTGCAGCGCTGAAACTACTTAACCTTAACAACAACGAAGTAGCAAGCCTGCCGCCGCAGATTGGCCAGCTCGCCATGCTGAGTCAGCTTGGCCTCGGCAGTAATCGGCTCAAGAGTCTGCCGCCGGAGATAGGTCAGCTTGCCGCGCTAGAGGTGCTTAACCTCCACAAGAACCAGATTACAAGTCTGGCACCGGAGATATGTCAGCTCGCCGCGCTACAAAAGCTTTACCTCTCTAGGAATAAGCTCAAAAACTTGCCACAGGGAATCGGTCTGCTCGCAGATTTAAAGGAGCTTGTCCTTAGCGATAACCAGCTCACAAGCCTACCGTCAGGGATCTGCCGCCTCGTCCAGCTGAGAGAGTTATTTCTGCATGGAAATGACCGGCTAGGGCTGCCAGCCGAGGTGCTTGGACCGCCATGGGACGAAACCATGAGAAAGGAGGACAAGTTTCCTCCGCCGAAGGCGATCCTGGATTACTATTTTGCTCGGCAGCGAGGAGCCCGCCCGCTGAATGAAGTGAAGCTGCTGCTGGTGGGACGAGGAGAGGCGGGAAAGACCTCTGTATCACGGGCGTTACGCGGAGAGGTGTTTCAGAAGGACCAGGCAGAGACGCCCGGGATCGAAATCCAGCCATGGGAGCTGGCCTGTCCCGGCGGGGAGCCGGTGAAGGTACATTTATGGGACTTTGCTGGGCAGGAGATCACCCATGAGACGCACCGCTTCTTCTTGACGGAGCGCAGTCTCTACGTGGTGGTGCTGGATGGACGCGGCGGCCAGCAAATGGAGGAGGCGGAGTACTGGCTGAGCCACGTGGAGCGCTACGGCAGTCGAAAGGATGGAGACAAGGTGGAGCACTCCCCGGTAATAGTGGTGCTAAACAAGTGGTGCAGCCCAGGCCCCTACGATGTGGAAAAACGCCGCCTGCAACGTGAATACCCTAACATCCGTGCCTTTGTGGAAATGGATTGCGAACCGAAGGATGGCGAGAAGAAGGGATTTGGCATCGATACACTGCGTGAGACGATCTGCAAGGTGCTGGAGCAGATGCCTGCGGTGCGGCAGAAGTGGCCGCAGACCTACTTCCAGGTGCGGCAGAAACTCGACGCGCTGGTTTCGGATAAGGATGCCACCAAACGGCGGCATTTCCTGAACTGGGCTGCCTATCGACATGTGTGTGTAGACTGCGGTGTGGCGGAACAGGACGCACAGACCAGTCTGGCAGAGAATCTGAATGCGTTGGGAGTGGCACTGTACTATGGTGATGACGCGCGGCTACGGGACACCCGCGTATTGAATCCCAACTGGGCGGCCAACGGTCTCTATGGTCTGGTGCGCGGTCTTAACCGCAAACCGTTCCAAAACAAGCCAGGGCTGCTCTGGCAGGGGGAATTCCCAGCAGTGCTGGAAGAAGGTATGAAAGGCATGAGCAAAGAGCGCAGTGCCACCATTGAGGATTACCCCGAAGAGCGCGACGGCGTGCGAGTGCATGATTTCCTGCTGGAACTGATGCAGGACCGCGAACTGGGCTTCCTGGCGGGAGAATATCAAAACAAGCCGCTCTTTCTGCTGCCCGGCCTGCTGACGCTGGATGAGCCAGAGCCATCGGACTATGACGTGGCGTCGCACATCGCGCAGGCACAGGTGCGCTTTCGCTACCTCTATGAGCTACTGCCTGCCGGGGTGATGAGCCGCTTCATCGTGCGCACACACTCACTGAGCGATGACTACTTTCGCTGGCAGCGTGGGGTGGTGCTGGGCTGGGGAAATGCGCGTGCGCTGGTCATGGCGGAGCGGCGGCGCAATCCGCGTATGGATGTTTTCATCCACGGTGGCACGGCAGAAGAGAGGCAGTACCTGGCAGGCGTGGTGCGGGCGAATATGGAGGAGATCCATCGTGCTCTGCCGGACGGGCTGAGAGGACGCGAGGAGCTGGACTTGACGGTGCCAGGAGAGCAATATGAGAGCCTGGTGAAACTGGAGAAACTGGAGGCCCAGAACATGCCTGTGCAGATAATGACACTAACGGGAGCGCAAAATCTGCCCGTTACCCCCGAGTTGGAGCAGGTGCAGCCCGCCAAAGCGCGGAGAAAATGGGTGCCCAAGCTCAAAATTTTCGTGAGCTATGCGCACGCGAACTACAAAGTCTGGGAGAAGCTGAAGCCGTACCTAGACGTACTGAAGAATGAAAATCTTGTGTCTTGGTGGTTCGATGGCAGGATCCGTCCCGGCAGCGAGTGGGATGACGCCATCCGTAAAGAAATGAAGGAGGCCGACATTGTGGTATTACTGCTGAGCACCGCCTTTTTTGCATCCAGGTACATCCAGGGCGTGGAACTGAAGGAAGCGCAGCGCCGTCAGATGCTCGGCGACACCGAAATTTTCCCCGTTCTGCTCGAGCCTACCGAGGCCTTTGCGCAGCAAAAATGGCTGAAAAGTCTGCAAACCATGCCGATTGTAGACGGGCAGTTGCGCGCGATCTCAAGTTTCAATCCAGCTGTGAATGGTTGGCATCAGGTCGAAAAAGCGCTGCGTGAAATGATCGCCGATGTAGCCGCCAACAGACGCGGCAGGTAGAATATTTGCGGTGAGCCGTGAGCGTGCTAAAGGCTGCCTCGCGTTGCGCTCTCTTGCCTGGAGGAAATGTTTCCAAGTTTCCACCCTATAGGGGGAAACTTGGAAACTTTTTTTGGAGGGGCTGGAGGCTGAGTTCGCGCTTATGTGGGGAGATTGGGTTCAAATAATATAGATACATATATTTAGCTCAATGCGGATCGAGCAGGCGAGGAGTGAGCCTTTTGGACTGCGGTTGCGTAGCGAGGCACGAGCGCAGCTAAGCTTTCCGCAGGCCGGTCGATTAATGCATGCAACGAGACGCTCGAAGGCGGCAGCTAACCGCTAGACGCACTCCAAATACGCTCCGCGCACGTGTAAACGATTCCACCCTGAAAGGCCATGAAATACCACCTGCTGCGCCCTGCTCAAAAGTTTTCACAGTGAACCAGGGGTATGCGCGAATGCGGCAGCGCCGTGGAGTGCGGTGGCAGAGAGGCAAGGGCAGCCCCTTGTCTCGGCGACACCGTCTTGGTTCGGGTGAAGGGTCATCTTTGTCCTGCGCGTGCCATCCCGCCTGCGAAAGCGGTGTCGCGCCAGGGCCTGCCGCCGCACTCCAAGACGCTGCCGCGTTCGCATGAGCGTCTTTCTCATGATGCAATGAAATACCACCGGCTGCACCCCACTCCAAAGTTTCCAAGTTTCCGTGTTTAGGGTGGAAACCTGGAAACTTCTTCAGGGGGCGGCCTAGAGCTCGTCATCCCAGTCTTCGTGGGTGTCGTCGGGCTCGTGGTGGGCGCGTGATGTCTTGGCAGATGTGGGCGGAAGCATCTGACGGGTGCTGCCACGGATGCGGCCTTCATTGATGGCTTTGAGCGCCCATTTGCTGACGGTGCCTTTCGGTTTGCCCATCATCTCGGCAATATCGACCTGGGTCGTCACGCCCTCGCACACATGCTGGATGAACTGATCGTATTCGCTGTTGATGGCCAGCTCACACTTGATGTCCGTGATCCCGCTCTCTTTGTCGGTGGTGAAGTGCCAGAGCATGTCGGGCAGGGGATCGCCGGTGTTGCGGCTGGGTTTGGCGAAGTGGCTGACGAACTTCGCGCCGGGGTCGGTTTCCTGGCGGGCGTCGCGGAGTTCGAGGATCCAGGCGCAGGCGTCTTCGCGCTTGGAGTGGCCGCGCATGGCGCCGCTGCGGCCGGCGTGGTGCACGACGATGACGGTGATCTTCCGCCGGCGCAGCTCCAGCAGCCAGTGGGCGATGGGCTCGTAGTCCATGCCTTTGTTTTCATCCACGCCGGAGGCCAGGGAGCTGAGGTTGTCCAGGATGAGGACTTTGTAGCCGCGCCGGACGATGACGTCGGTGAGGCGCTGGCGGTCCTCGGCTTCGCCGATGTTGAGGCAGTGGGTCTGGATTTCGAACATGTGCTCGTGGTGCAGGTAGGTGACGTGGGAGACGTCGAGCTGCAGGCCGCCATTGCGGTACTGGGTGAGCTTGAGCGCCATCTCGCCATCGACGTAGAGGATGGGCACGGGCGTGAATTCGCGCGGCGTGTCCGGCTCGGCGGGCATGTCTGAGGAAGCGTCTTCGAGCCCGGAGTGGGATCCTGAAGGGGAGGAGGAGTCAGAGGAGGAAGATGGGGAGTTAGTGCCTTCGGTGGTGCCGGTGCCGGCTTTCCAGAGGCCGAGGGCGTGGCCGCGTGAGATGGCGCCGGGCAGGGCCATGGCCATCCACGTCTTGCCCACGCCGCGTGGGGCGAAGATGAAGCCGAGATCCCCCTCGCACAGCCAGCGGTCCAGCAGCGCGGGCCGGACCGGGATTTTCAACTGGGCCAGCTCGGCGGCGGTGATGAGGCATTCGTCCAGCGGGCGTCGTGGCGGCGGCTGGCCGGGTGCGGCCTGCACAGGAGCGGGCGCGGCCCATGCGGTGGCTGGGAAGGCCTGCGCTGCGGCGGTGGGGATGCCGGTGCTCTGCGTGTGGCTCCCGGCGTCTGCCGTGGGCTGGGGCGTGGCCCTGACGGCGGAAGACGGGTGGCGTGCGCGCTGGCGCTCGTACTCGGCGATCTCTTCGGGGGTGGGTATGAAGGGTGTGGCTAGGTCCATGGTGTGTGTTTGTGTTATGTTCTGGTATTGACGGAAAGTGTGTGGTTTTTGGCGGTGGTTTGGGAAATCGTCCTCGTCCTCGTCCTCATTCTCCTACTCGTCCTCGATCCTATGGCGTCGAATGCGGGAGATGTAACCGATGAAGAGTGGGCTCAGTTCCAAGTCTGGTCTGGGTGTGGAGGCGCGCAGTGATCGAGGACGAGAACGAGAACGAGGACGAGGACGAGGACGAGGACGAGTAGGATTTAAAACGGCGGGTGCACCTCAAGATCCGGCTTGGGGAAGAGGCCCTCTCGCAGTCCGGCGGTGGACTCCTCATCCAGGCCGGTGGTGCAGTCGTTGAGGTCCTTGAGGGGCGTGGCGTCGGTGCGGTGCAGCAGGGTGAAATCGAAGATGTCCACCTCGCAGCCCACCTCCCGGAGCTGGTAGGCCCACTGGCGGGCGCTTTTGACACCGCCGCCGTCCGCATCGTTGTGCGGGTAGATGCGCACGCGGCGGCCGCGCATGAGCTCCAGCGCCGCGGGGTCGATCCGTGCGCCCGTGCCGCGCCCCAGCATGGCCACGGGCAGCACATCCCAGCGTTCCAGCTCATTCGCAAAGTGCAGCGCCGCCAGGTAGTCCGGCCCGCCTTCCACCAGCAGCAGCGTGCGGAACTGCGGCAGGCGGCGCAGCACCGCCGCGCCCAGCGGCCAGTCCTTGCGGGAGCCGCGCAGCGTGTGCGCCTTCCGCCGGCCCAGTGTGCCGCACGACGTGAAGGGCATGCCATCCAGCCGCCGCGCCTCGATGCAGCGCTCCTCCGCATCCACCAGCAGCCAGCAGCGGTAACCCTGCACGATGGAAAAGGTGAGCGTGCGCAGCGCCAGCGCCAGGGAAACGGCCTCCGGCGTGATGTGGCGCGACTCCGCCACCAGCCGCCGGTCTGCCTCCGTGCCATTCTGCAGCGGCACGCGCAGGCCCTCCGGCTGCGGCTGCGCCTGCGGTGGCAGCAGCGCGGTGACCTTCTCCTTGAAGGACGTGCGCCGGGTGGAGTCCGACTTCGCCGTGCGGCCCGGTATCTGCCGCTGCACCCCTGCCAGCTCCAGAAACACCTTCAGCGCCTGCGCGGTGCTGATCTGCCGCGCCATGGCGATGAAGTCGATCACATCCCCGCCCTGGCCCGTGCCAAAGTCCTTCCATTTCCGCCCGTCCTTGGAGATGGAAAAGGAGGGGTTCTTGTCCTCCCGGAAGGGCGAGCGGCACGCCGCCGCCGGCTCTCCCTCCAGATTCAGCTTTAGCCACACCTCCGGGATGAGCAGGCGCTCTTTCAGGGCTGGTATGTCGTGGTGGTACGGCGGGCGGGTGGGTGCTGTGGTGGTCATAAAGGGGTGGTGGGCTGTGCGGCTTGCTCGTCCTCGTTCTCCTACTCGTTCTCGTTCTCCTACTCGTCCTCGATCACGGCGCGTCGCTGTGGCGGGAAGCAGTCGATGAACGCATGGCCGGACGCTGGACGGTGTTAGGTAGGGTGCTCTATCATGGCAGTACGTGGTATCCGTGGACAGCCGCCATCCCGGCGGGATCACCCATGCCGGGTGCGGTGGAAGAAGCGGCGGAGGCGGAGGAAGACGCCAGGTCCGGCTGTCCGTGCGTGCACAGGGCCTCCATCACCCGCGCCAGAGCATAGCGCCGCGCGTGGCCCACGCCGTGGGAGGGGATGACGTGGTGCCGGTTCCACTTCTTCAGCATGCGGCGGCTGATGCCCAGTGCCGCCATGAGCTGGATGGAGGAGAGCAAGGCCGGCGGAGGAGCCGGTGGCGCTGCCGCAGCCGTGGCAGGCAGGGCGGCGTGGGGTGCGGCGGCAGGGCCGGGAGAAACGGGCAGGTCGGAGGTCGTGTTCTGTGTCATGGTCAGGAAGAGCAGCTTGTGGTATCCTCCCGCTTGGCCCGCAGGTCGGATCTGAAAACCGTGGGTGATTATCACCCCAATAGGCACGAATTTTTAAACGTCAACGAACTTTTGGCCATGAGACGCACAAAAGCGCTCGGCAGGGAGGGCTGCCAAGGTAGGATATGGTATGAGATGCCGTGTTAATCACGCTTGCGCAAAGCGTCTTGGACTGCGGCGGCAAGCCTTAGCGGGACGCCGCTTTCGCAGTCCGGACAGCAGGCTGAGAAGGAATCATCGCCGGCGGGCTGGCTTGACAGCCCTCATGTTTGAGAGACTGTGCAGCATGACCGTGACCTTGCCCGCTGCTTTGGAAACCTTTGTGAGCCAGAAGATCGCCTCGGGGCTGTATCGTGATGCGGACGAGGTGGTGGCTGAGTCTCTAGGGCTGCTGCGGCAGGAGGAGCGCTGGAAGGCGGCTGCCTCAGCCAAGATTGACGAAGGTCTTCGTGATCTGTCTGAAGGCCGTGTTTTGACCGAAGTGGAATCGCGGTCGCAAATGGCGGAGTTCAAGACCCGGTGGCGTGCAGGTGCATGAGCGGGGATGAGGAGTGGCTGTGGAGCGCTTCGTGGTTGTTTGTTCATGGCACGTGCAGTCGGGAGTCTATGATCGAGGACGAGTAGGAGGACGAGTAGGATCACCTGCGGTGGGCATTCCCTGACCAACGCCGTCACACACCCTCCCTTGCCACCGCCTGCTTCCCCGTCTAAGCGAAGGCATGGCCCTCAAAGCAATCATCTACAAAGCCAAGGTCTCCTTCTCAGACCTCGACCTCAATCGTTACAGCGATCATGAGCTCACCCTCGCCCGCCATCCGTCGGAGACGGAGGAGCGCATGATGATCCGGCTGCTGGCCTTCGTGCTCAATGCCCCGGAGAACAACGACCTCGGTCTGCTGGAGTTTGGCAAAGACATGTGGGAGGCCGACGAGCCCGCGCTGGCGCAGCACGACCTCACCGGCCTGCTCATGCACTGGATCGAGCTCGGCCAGCCCGATGAGAAAAAACTCGTGCGCGTGTGCGGCAGGTCCAAGAAGGTCAGCGTGTACAGCTTTGCCAGCAACGCCGCCACCTGGTGGGCCGGGCTCGCGGGAAAATTCACCCGCGTGAGCAACCTGGCCGTCTGGCAGATCCCCGCCGCCGAAAGCCAGGCCCTCGGTGCCCTCGCGCAGCGCTCCATGGACCTGACCGTGACGCTTCAGGAAGGCGTCCTGTTTGTCGGAGAAGGGGACCGCACCGTGGAGATCAGGATGGTGCGCCTGTGCGGTGCGGAGTAGCGCCCCGCGAAGCGGAATCGTCCTCGTTCTCGTCCTCTTAGTTGATTCGCTGCGCTCACCCTGCGGGCTCCTTTCAGTCGTCTGTCTCGCTACGCTCGGCTGTCCTCGATCAAGGCGCACCGTTTCAATTTCGAGGTTTCAAGTGACAAGCTGCTTCGCTGCTGCAGGCTCGGCCGTCCTCGGTGAGAAGTTCCGATTTTTTAACCGCTAATGAGACGCTGACATGACGCTAATACAGAATCCGGAATTTCTGAATTGTATTAATTAGCGTCTTATTAGCGTCATGTCAGCGGTTAGAAATCTCTGCTCAAGTCTCAGGTGGGCAATTCAATTTCTGCCCCTTGGCCCTTCTGCGGCAAACCGGGTGTCTCCACGCTTCTCCATTGACGCCACCGCCGCCATCCCGCTAAAACGGCGCATGACCTCACGCGCCTCGATCTGGATCACCTGTGCCGTTGCCTCTCTCCTCGCTGCCTGCGCGCCCATCCGCACCGAGACGGTGTCCGTGCATCACGCGCGTTCATCCCTGCTCAACAACACTGTGGACTTCGGCTGGGACGGCGGCGTGGTCCGCGCCGATCTCCTGCGCAGTATGGGCGTGGAATTGATGATCCACCGCGCGACGCGTGGCGGCACGAAATCGGATGTGGACTACGCACGGCGCGAGCACGCCGCGCGCGTGGCCGGGCTGAAATGGGGCGCGTATCACTATGTGAACCGCGCAGGAAATCTGCAGGCGCAGCTGGATCGCTTCATCCGTGAGGTGTCCTCCACGGCGCATCGTCATGGCACCACGAACTACCCGGTGCTCATGGTGCTGGACAACGAGGGGCGTGACCGCGTGTCGTGGTCGCAGCTCGCATGGGCCGCGCAGCACGTGCGGGCGCACACCGGCGCATGGCCGCTGCTCTACTGCAGCGTGCCACTTCATGGTATGCCCACCTTTGCCCAGCAGGAGCGCGAGCTGGAGGCGCTGACCTCCGACCAGCGTCAGGTATTGAAGACCTGCGGCCTGTGGATTCCCCGCTACGGCGAGCAGACCTCCACCCACATGACCTTCAGCGTGCCGCGTGTGTTTGGCACCTGGACCTTCTGGCAGTATTGCGGCGACATCAGCGGACACCCAAAGACCGCGCTGTTCGGGCCCGAGTTTTCCGGGAACGTGGGTGGTGCCTACACCCGCAGCGGCGGGCGTTCTTCACTGCGCCATTTCTGCGACCGCAGCTTCTTCAACGGCTCGCATGCGGCGTTTGAGAAGTATTACCGCGAGCACTCCTCGGCGGTGAGTGCGTGGCGGTAGGGTGGCTTGGAGGGGGGATCACTCTGACGCCTCATTTTGGAGAGGTTGGAGGTGGAGGGACCGGGACATTCAGTCACCTAACTGAGTCGCCAGCTGCTACTTGCGAGTATCTTGTGGTAGGCTCATGCCAGCCTGCGGAAAGTGCGTTTCAATCTCTTTCAGCAGCCGCTCCGCCACACTCCGGGGCAGGTAGGCGAAGCGGAGGATTTTTTTACCCGAGCGCATCACCAGTCCGAGTGGCTTGATCATCAGCCTGGAGATCTCGTTCCAGGGCACCACCTGCACGGTGGCCCCGTTCTGCTGAATGTGCACGCCCTCCGGCTCCAGCACCCAGATGAATCTCCGCTTCAGCAGCCAGTCCATGAGGAAAGTCAGCGAAAGGATCAGCCCAAACGCCAGCCACATCCCGGTCACGAATTCCACCGGTCCCTCAGGCGGCAGCATGCCATCGGTCTGGTGGCGCTGGCCATAGTAGCCGAGGATCAGCAAAGGCGTGAGCACCAGCAGCAGCATCTTCAGTGCAGGCCGCCATAGCTGGAAAGGAAAGGGGCGGGGCTGCAGCTCGGAGATTTGCGGCGGAGTGGGCACATGGTGCTTCTTTATGAGGCGCTTGCATGCTTCATAGCACTCCAGCGGCGGGTAGATGGAGACTCCATTTAAATCAACCAGGCCGATCTCGATGGTGGCATCCACCAGTCGATGAAAGTCGGCACACACCCACTCGGGCATAGCCTCATCCAGGTCG
This sequence comes from Verrucomicrobiaceae bacterium UBA7681, assembly GCA_002482965.1. Lineage (GTDB taxonomy): Bacteria > Verrucomicrobiota > Verrucomicrobiia > Verrucomicrobiales > Verrucomicrobiaceae > Prosthecobacter. Next base: position 14,316 of record DLGZ01000080.1, read on the forward strand.
CCGGGCCGTGGGTCGCCCCGGCAATTCAGCGGCAGCACACGCCCCGCCTGGTCCCAGGCTGGCTGGTTGTCAGTTGTCGCGATGCTTAGCAGATGCGTGATCAATTGCTCCACGTCGTCATGGTGGATGTCATAGTGCCGGCAGAAGGCCTCCAAACAGTGCGCACCTTTGACTTGAAGCGGAATGTATTTGGGACTGTTCATGCAGAATTGGTTGGGAGATGCAGCAGGCTCAATGCTCTTCATGGCGCATGGTTTGCCTGCCGGCGGTGTGGATTGCAAATCAGCCCATCGCGTGATTACCACGCCACGCGGAAGCCTACGAGCACGGTGTGGCTTTCGTAGTTCTGGCGGAATAACTCTGCCTGATAGGCGACGTAAACGGCATAGCGATCCCAGCCGACATTGACTCCTGCGGTGACGAGGGCGCTGTCGCGTCCGATCTTGGGACCATAGGCGGTGAAGGGGTTGCCGGCACCGTTGGCAAACTGGGAGGTCATGGCGAGTTCGTTGTCGAGAAACTCATGCTGCCAGTGCAGGCCGAGAGAGGGGGTGATCCGCGTTTCTCCACAGAGGGTGGTGTAGGCGGCACGCAGGCCGATGCGGGAGCGCAGCGATTTCTGAGTCTGTGAGCCGAAGCGCAGGGGCTGCAGCGAGCCGGTTTCTTCAAAGCTGTCGATGTTCACCGCGGTGTAGCGCAGGGAGGCCATGGGGGTGAGGGTCCATTGATTCATTTCAATGTTGTAGCCAGTGCCGGCATAGAGGTCATAGCTCGTGCTGTTGGTGCTGCCCTGGGCGGTACCGCCCAGCGCGCTGCGCCGGGTTTCGTAGCTGTTGTAGCTGCCGCCGACCAAAAACTCCGTGTAAAAGGCGCCGCGCAGATACATGGCATACACCGCTGCACGCATGCCATCGGCGGAGAGTGAGCCACCGTCCGTGAGATCGCTGGTGGACCGCGCATAGCCCAGTGTCGCACCCAGGACCCAGTTCTCATTAAAGCGCACATCCGCGCCGATGGTGCTGCCGACCGATTGCGCATCGAAGCCATTCGCATTGCTCGTGTTGCCGAGGCTGGCGTACTGGCCGGTCGCATTGGCGAAGAACCCATAGCGGTAAGTGTCGGGCCCCATGCTGCGGGCGGGGGCAGCAGAGACAGGGTAGACATCCTTGGCGCTCGTCATCTGCTCTTGTTCCACGTTGGATTCGCTCCAGCCCGCATTGCGGATGGAGGCCAGGCGCTGCTGCACGCTGAAGATTTCGGTGTCCAGCTGGGCAAAGGAGATGCTGTAAATGGCTGTCAGTTCCTCCGGGGCGATCTTGCTGAGCTGATTGGGCACGTCATTGATGTTGAGACCGTTGAGAAAACCCAGCACCGCTGCCTGGCGCACATCGCCCAGGGAGGAATCCAGCGCGGCAGCCACGGCCGTTTGATTTGGGGTGAGCGGGATGAGGCTCAGGGCGTTTGCAAACGTGTTCTGCACCGCATTCACAAAGACATCGGTCGGAGTGTACACCACGACGAGCCTCACCAGAGATCCCGGGCCCTCGAAGGGATTGATCACCGTGGTGAACGGACCTGTAACGCTGCCTGCGTTAAGGATGTTATAGCTGTCGCCCAAGGTCGGGCTGAATCCGCCGGGGGTGCTGATCTGCAGCGTGCCACCGAGGTTCGCCGCGCCGGTGATGAGCAACTGATCAAAGCTGGCGGGGGACACGAGCTGGGTGACGAGGAGGCCGCTGGCATCCTGGGTGTAAAATCCATTGATGGTGAGCGCGCCCACAGCAGCACCAGGATTCACGGTGCCAAAGTTCGTCACATCTCCGGTGATGGTGCCTGCGCCATCAAGATTGCCGCCCACGAGGACATTGACCGCAGGGGAGACCAGGGCGCCTGCCACCGAGGCCGTGCCGCCGGAGGCCACCGTGGTGGTGCCGAGGGCGGTGAAGCTGCCGACTGGGGCGATGCTCAGTGTGCCCGCGTTGATGCTGGCAGGGCCGGTGACCGTGGTCGCCCCGCTGATGCCCAGGGTGCCTGTGCCTGCCTTGATCAGACTGCCGGTGCTGGTGACCGGGCCACTGAAAATGGCTCCGGCGGTGTTGTTCACCGTCACTGTGGGTGCCGCGCCGGTGAAGGCCAGACCGCTGGAGATCGTGAGCAGCCCTGCGCCGCTGTTGACGGTGAGGCCCGGATCGCCGGCAATCGTCAGCGTGTTGGCTCCGGCGATGGTGACCGGCGTCGGGTCATTGATCGTGAGGGTGTTGATGGTGAAATCCGCCCCGAGCGTGGTGCTCTGGTTGTTCGCACCGTTGGCAGAAAAGGTGAGGTTATCCGTCAAGGAGGGGATGATCACTGCTGGAGTGCCGGTCACATCGGTGGCCCAGTTTCCGGCATCCGTCCAAGAGCCATCCGTGGCGCCCAGCCAATGCGTCGGCCCGCCCGCCAGAAGAGGCACGATGGCGATGGCGTTGCTGTCCATGGTCACCGCACCGTTCAGGGCCAGCGCGCGTCCGTCCAGGGTGGCACCTGTGTTTAGGGTGATGGAAGTCGCCGCCAGGATGGTCCCGGAGAAAGCGGAATTCACGCCGAGAGTGGCAGAGCTGCCCACCTGCCAGAAGATGTTTCCTGCCTGGGCCCCATTGATCAGCACCACCATGCTGTTGGTCGCGGTGACGAGTGTGGAACCCGTCTGGAAAATCCACACAGCATTGGAGTTTCCCCCCCCATCCAGGGTCAGGGTGCCGGTGATCCCAAAGGAGCTGGAGTCCGTGTGCACTCCGGGATTCAGGGTCAGTCCGCCGAGGTCGGTGATCGGCGCATAGATGATCGTCGGCAGACGGCCCGCAGCGTCATTGAAAGCCGTCAGCAGGTCTCCCTTCGCCGCCTGGGTGATGGCATCGCCTCCATGATTGGTCCCCGTCTGGATCACCGAGCCAAAGCCCGTGATGGTCGGGGTCGGAAAGGTGCCCACGTCTCCGAGGATTGTGGTCGCCCCCGTGTTGGTGATGCCGGAGCCAGCGAGCACCGCAAAGTCAATCGCCTGGCCCAAAACGATGGGAGCTTCAGCGCCCGAGGCATGGAATCCGGCAAAGACGGCGGTTGAGATGAGGCACCAAGCGGAGCGCCTGAAGAGCGCGGATAAGGATTTGGAGGAGCATTTTTTGTTCATATAATTACGGTCGTTGTGGCAACTGCTGTAATTAGTAAGTTAAGGCTGTCCTTATATCTATGGGGTGTTTACCCTATACTAACAAAATGATGCAAAGTGCTTAAGAGCCAAAATCTAAGTCAAAAATTTAGTCCTGTGTGGCTCAGGGAAGGACCACTCTCAGTCAATGTCTGCCAGGTTCACGTCGTGGGGGTAATTGGGCACAGCCCTTCCCCCGTCTTGCATAGGCGCACGGGGCCATTTGGCGCGCCTTCTCATGGGCTTGTCATAGCGGTGGCCATGCCCTTCTGGGGCATCCCACGCACGGGCATGCCGCCCGGCTGGGAGCGTCCACGGCTGGCGGCTTTACGCACATTGAAAGGTCGGTCCTGGGCTCGCACGTGGTGGGCTTCGGGCATTTCAGCATTCTCCAGGCTCCCTCATCCGCGCCTCCATCTCCTCCAGCAGTCGCTGCGCCTTGGCCTGGGGCAGGTAGGGTGAACGAGAACGAACCGCATTGGCCAACAACCGCCAACTTCCCTCCCCCCGCATTTCCCCAGCGAGAAAGCTGGCCAGACGGGCAGTGAGGCGTCGCACCTTGCCCTGATTCGCGCACTCTTCGCGCGCCCTTGCTATCATCATCACAAATCCAAGCCGTCACCTGCGCATGAGCCCATGGGCAGGTATTCAAAACACGGCCTGGATGATTACTCACCCGACGTGAGTTTACCAGAGCACGCGAAAGCCGACGATCATGGTATGGCTGTCGTAGTTCGTGCGGAACAACTCGGCCTGGTAGGCGGCGTAGACGGAATAGCGGCTCCAGCCGACATTGAGGCCAAGGGTGGCGATGGCGCTGTCGCGTCCGATCCTCGGTCCGTGCACGGTGAAGGGATTGCCCGCGCCATTGGCGAACCGGGAGACCATGGCGAGTTCGTTGTCGAGAAACTCATGCTGCCAGTGCAGGCCGAGGTAGGGGGTGATTCGTGTGTCTCCCACGTGGGTGGTGTAGCCGGTTTGCAGACCGATGCGTGAGCGCAGGGAGTTTTGATTCTGCGAGGGGAAGGCCAGCGGCTGCAGGGAGCCGGTTTCCTGGAAGCTGTCGATGTTCACGTCCGTGTAGCGCAGGGAGGCCATGGGGGTGATGCTCCACTGGTTCTTCTGGATGTTGTAGCCAGTCCCGACATACGCGTCGAAGCTCTGGCTGTTGGTGCTGCCCTGGGCGGTGCCGCCGAGCGCGCTGCGCCGGGTGTCGTAGCTGTTGAAGCTGCCGCCGACCAAAAATTCGGTGTAAAAGGAACCTCTCAGATACATGGCATACACCGCTGCGCGCATGCCGTCCGCAGTGAGAGAGCCGCCTTCCGTGAGATCGCTGGTGGA
>DLGZ01000080.1:18926-64545 GCA_002482965.1 Verrucomicrobiaceae bacterium UBA7681
GTGGTGCCGACAGATTGCACATCGAAGCCGTTGGCATTGGAGGTGTTCCCGAGGCTGGCGTACTGGCCGGTCGCATTCACAAAGAATCCATGGCGGGCATAGTTGGGCGTCATGGAGGGGGAGAGCACACCGCCGAGGATGGCCTCTTTGCCGCTGCTGCCGGAGTCGGGGCTGGTATTGCTCCAGCTCGCGTTGCGGATGGAGGAGAGGCGCTGCTGCACGCTGAGGATCTCGGTGTCGAGCTGCGCAAAGGCGATGCTGTAGATGGCGGTCAGCTCCTCGGGGGCGATTTTATCGAGCTGATGCGGCACGTCATTGATGTTGAAACCGTTGAGATAGTTGAGCACCGCCGTCTGGCGCACATCGGTCAGGGCGGAGTCCAGCGCGCCTGCCGTGGCGGTTTGATTTGGCGTGAGCGGGATGAGGCTCAGGGCGTTTTCAAAGGTGTTCTGCACCGCATTCAAGAAGACATCGGTCGGGGTGTACACGACGGCGAGTCTCACCAGGGTGCCCGGGCCTTCGAAGGGATTGATCACCGTGGTGAACGGACCGGTGACGCTGACAGCGTGGACGATGTTGAAGCTGTCGCCCACGCTCGGGCGCAGTCCGACGTCGTTGGTGATCAGCAGGGTGCCATTGAGGGCGGCCAGGCCGCTGAGGCCGGTGACGAGCAACTGATCATAGCTGGCCGTTGACGCCAGATGTGTGACGAGCGTACCCGTGGCGTTCTGAGTGTAACTGCCATCGATGGTGAGCGTGCCCACGGTGGCACCCGGATTCACAGTGCCAAAGTTGTTCACATTCCCGGTGACGGTGCCATCGCCCTGGAGATTGCCGCCTGGCAGGACATTGACGGTTGGCGAGACGAGCGCGCCGTTCACTAAGGCGGTGCTGGCTGCGGCCACGGTGGTGGTGCCGGTGGCGGTGAAGCTGCCGCCGGTGGCGACATTGAGAACGCCAGCATTGATGTTGGCAGGACCGGTGACATTGGTCGCGCCGCTGATGACGAGGGTGCCTGCGCCCGCCTTGGTCAGGCTGCCGGCGCTGGTGACTGCGCCACTGAAAACCGCCCCGGCGGCGTTGTTCACCGTCACTGTAGGTGCCGTGCCTGTGAAGGCCAGACCGCTGGAGATCGTGAGCAGCCCTGCGCCACTGTTGACGGTGAGGCCCGGATCGCCGGCAAGGGTCAGAGTGTTGGCTCCGCCGATGGTGACCGCTGCCGTGTCATTGATCGTGAGATTATTGATCGTGAAATCTGCGCCGAGCGTGGTGCTCTGGTTTGCCGCACCTGTGGCGGAAAAGGTGATGTTATCCGCCAGAGAGGGGATGAGCAGCGCCGGAGTTCCAGCCAGATCGCTGGCCCAGTTTGTAACATCCGTCCATGCACCATCCGTGGCTCCCAGCCAATGCGTCGGCGCGCCTGCAACACCCGGTGCCAGCGGCGTGAGGCCGATGGAGTTGGTGTCCATGGTGACCGCACCATTCAGGGCCAGTGCACGTCCATCCAAGGTGGCTCCTGTGTTGAATGTGATGGAGGTCATCGCAATGATGGTCCCCACGAGAGATGAGTTGACCCCGAGTGTGGCAGAACTGCCGACCACCCAGAAGATGTTCCCCGCCTGAGCCCCATTGATCAGCGTCACGGAACTGCCCACGGCGGTGATGAGGGTGGAGCCTGACTGGAAAATAAAGATCGCATTGGGATCTCCCCCCCCATCCAGTGTCAGGGCTCCGGTGAGCCCAAAGGAACTCGGATCATTGTAAATACCTGCTGTCAGGGTCTCCGTACCGAAATTATGAATCGGCCCATAGGTGATCGTCGGCAGCCGGCCTGCACCGTCATTGTACGCCGTGAGCAGATCGCCTTTCGCCGCCAGGGTGATGGCATCTCCTCCATGATTGGTTCCTATCAATGTCACCGAGCCAAAGCCCGAGATGGTGGAGGTCGGCAAAGAGCCCACATCTCCAATGATGGTGGTGGCCCCCGTGTTGGTAATCCCCGAGCCAGCGAGAACCCGGAAGTCAATGGCCTGCCCCAGATCGATGGGGGCGACAGCAGCAGAGAGTTGGAATTCGAAAAGCGCGGCGGCGGCAATCAGGCACCAAGAGGTTCGTCTCCTCATTTTCGGAATAATTTTAGCACTAGTATAGGTATTCATTGGACGTTATTTGTGGTTGTGCGCGCTGAACTTTAACCATATGAGATTCGTAGTTGGATTATCTATGGGGTGTTCACCCCAAGAAAAACACGTATGTAAACCAAGCTGTGTGGGGTTGTGTTTTCGCGCAAGGTTCCTACTTCGTGCGTGTGGGTCCGCCCGTTCACTGCTGGCGCCCCTGGAACTTCAGGCGGAGGGCTTCCACGGTCGCTCCCCGTCATGCCCAGGCACATCGTCAGCATGCCTTGTGCAGGTGGCGCTGAGGCCCTGCATTTCGCTGAGAGAAAGCTTGCCAAATGGCCGCCGCAGCGTCGTATCTTGCGCTTCTCCTTTTATGATGACCCGCCTTGCCCTGATTCTCGTTGGTTTGACTGCTGTCGCCCATGCCTCGCAGCCAGCCTCGTTGGCCGATCTGCCAGACGCGCATCCTGAGGCGGAGCTGAAGGCCTTCGTGGTCCCTGAGGGCTTTGAGGTGAATCTCTTCGCGTCGGAGCCCATGATCCAAAAGCCCGTGCAGATGAACTGGGATGCCCAGGGCCGCCTGTGGGTCGTCACCAGCACGACCTACCCGCACATCAAGCCCGGCGAAGAGGCCAAGGACCAGGTCGTCGTGCTCGAAGACACCGATGGCGATGGCAAGGCCGACAAATCGACCACCTTCGCCGAAGGCCTGCACATCCCCACAGCGCTCGCTCCCGGAGACGGCGGCCTCTATGTGGCCAATTCCACCGAGGTGCTCTTTTTGAAGGACACCAACAACGATCTCAAAGAAGACGAGCGCACCGTGATGCTCAGCGGCTTCGGCACGGAGGACACCCATCACCTCCTGCACACCTTCCGCTGGGGCCCGGAGGGCATGCTCTATTTTAACCAGTCCATCTACATCCACACCCACATGGAGACCCCCCATGGCGTGCGTCGTCTCATGGGCGGCGGCATCTGGGAGTTCCGGCCGGAGACGCGCCGCGCAGAAATCATCAGCAAGGGGCTCATCAATCCTTGGGGCTTTGAGTTCGACCGCTGGGGCCAGAGCTTCGCATGCGACGGCGCAGGCGGGGAAGGGGTGAACTTCATCTTCCCCGGCTCCGTCTTCGCCACCTCGCCGGGGGCCAAGCGCATCGTCCACGGCCTCAGCCCCGGCCAGCCCAAGCAGTGCGGTCTGGAAATCATCGAAGACCCGCACTACCCCGCCGACTTTCAGGGAGACTTCATTCTCAACGACTTTCGTGGCAACCGCGTCAACCGCTTCAAGCTCACCCCCAGCGGCAGCAGCTACATCGCCAAGCAGATGCCCGACCTCCTCGCCTCCACGCACCGCGCCTTCCGGCCGATCGATGTGAAGATGGGCCCGGACGGCGCTTTGTACATTGCCGACTGGTACAACCCCATCATCCAGCACGGCGAAGTGGACTTTCGTGACGCCCGCCGCGACCACCAGCATGGCCGCATCTGGCGCATCACCGCCAAGGGCAAGCCCCTCAGCCCCAAGCCCCAGATCGCCGGTGCCACCACCGCCGACCTGCTGGAAATGCTCAAGAGCGACCGCAACTACGTGCGCCGTTTTGCCAAACGTGAGCTGCGGGATCAAGGCGCCGCCAAGGTGACCCTCCCCCTGGATGCGTGGGCCGCCACTCTGGACACCACGAAGGAAGCCGACTCCCATGCCCTGCTCGAAGCCGCCTGGGCCCGCGAAGGCGTGAACTCCTTCTCCCCCACGCTCTGGCGCAGACTCTGGGAAAATAGCGACTACCGCATCCGCGCGGCCGCACTGCGCATTCTGACCCATCGCTGGAAGGTTTACCCCGAGGTGATGAAGGTGCTGGCCCAGGCTGTCGCGGACGAAAACGCCCAGGTGCGCCTGTGGGCGCTCGCCGTGCTGGCAGACATGCGCAAGCCCGGCGCGGTCAGCATGGCTCTCAAGGTGCTGGACAAGCCGATGGACGATTCCCTCGATTTCCTGCTGGAGCAGACCTGCCGCGAGCAGGCGGACATCTGGATGCCAGCGGTGGTTGACGGCAAGCTCAAGCTCGACGAGCGGCCCAAGCACCTCGTCTATGCCATGAAAAGCACCGGGCGCAGCGATGCCCTGCCACCCCTGTTTGCAGCCCTGAAGAGCGGCAAACTGAGTGCCGAAGACGCCGCCGCCGTGCTCGACATGGCCGGCAGCGCCGCCGATGCAGCGCAGGCGCAGACGATGGTCGAAATGGTCAATGACGCCGCCATGGCCCCCTATTATATAGGTCTGCAGGATGCCCTGGTGAAGGCCGCCACGGACCGCAAAGTCATCCCTGAAGGTGCCAAGGAGACCGTGATGGCCTGGTTTGCCCGCCCCGAGCCCCATGTGGTGCACCGCACGGCCATCCTCGCTGGCCTCTGGAAGGTGGAACCCGCCCGCGACAAACTGGTCGCCCTGCTCACCGACGCCAAAACCCTCCCGGCGATCCGCGATGGCGCGATGCGTGGCCTGACCGCCCTCGGTGGCGCAAAGTCCCGCGATCTGTTCGACAAACTCTTCGTGGAATCCCAGGACGCAGTCCTCCGCACGCTCATGATCGACGGCCTGACCAGCGTCGGGCCGCAGCTCGCCGCCAAGCGCGCCGTGGAGTTCCTGGCCAAGGCCGATGTGGACGCCGCCAAGCCGATTTTGACCGTGTTTTTGAAGAACAAGCAGCTCCCCGGCGTGCTGGCCAAGGAACTCGACGGCAAGACGATTCTTGACTCCGTGGCCGTGGAAGGCATCCGCATGGTCACCTCACGCGGCATCCAGGGCCCCCTGGCAGACGCCCTCAAAAAAGCCGGCGGCGTCAAGCAGATGGACCGCCCGCTCACCCCCGAAGAAATGAGCGCCATGGTGGCCAAGGTGAAGTCCCAGGGCGACCCCGCCCGTGGCGAGGCCGTGTACCGCCGCCAGCAGATGCTCTGCACCAGCTGCCACGCCATTGGCGAGTCCGGTGGCGTGCTGGGGCCGAATCTGGTCAGCATCGGTGCCAGCGCCCCGGTCGATTACCTCATTGAAAGCCTGCTGGAGCCCAGCAAGAAAATCAAAGAAGGCTACCACATGGTCATCATCAGCAAAAAGGACGGCAGCGTCATCTCCGGCGGCCTGATCAATGACGGTGCAGATGAGTTGACGATTCGTGACCCCGCCAATCAAATCGTGAAAGTGGCCAAATCCGGCATCGCCAGCCGCCAGATGAGCCCCGTCAGCATGATGCCCCCCGGCCTCACGGCCAGCCTGCGCGAGGACGAATTCGTCGATCTCGTGCGCTTCCTCTCCGAACTCGGCCGGGAAGGGGCCTACAAAACCCAGCCCAACCGTTACATCCGCACCTGGAAGGCCATGGCCAAGATGGAACAGAAGGACGTGGACCACGTCCGCCACGTGGGCAGCTTTGCCCTGAACGACGAAAAACACCCCTTCCCATGGCAGCTGGCGCTCAGCCAGGTGAATGGCGACCTGCCGCTGGCCGATCTGCCCGCTGCGCAGAAAATGTACCCCTGGTTCCCGAAAATCGTCCAGTTTGGTCTCAAGCTGGATGCCAGTGGCAAAGTAAAACTGGGCTTTAGCACCGTGAAGGGCATCGTTGTAGCCGTGGATGGCGCAGAGTTGAAGGAACTAAACCCTGAGCAGGCGCTCGAACTGAGCGCCGGAACCCACCGGATCAGTGTCCTGGTGACCCGCGAAGCGGGAGACCTGACGGCATTGCGAGTGGAAATCCTAGATGGCGCAGCGGTGGCAGTGCCCTAAGGGTTCTCAAAGCTGAATTTTCGTAAAGTCGATGTATTTGCATTGACGGGACAGAATCAATTTAGCTATTCTGAACGCTAGCCCAAAAGCTGTGTCAGAACCCGGCACAACCATAGGCCTCAACCAGTCCTTTGCATCCACATGAGAAATAGCCCCAGTGACCTACGCAATAACGAAATGCTCGTTTGGTCGAACAGCTGTGACTTTTTAGGGTTTCCTGTGGGTGAACGATACAGTGTCTAAACGCCGCCCGCCCTCTGGCTTGTATCCCTTGCTTACCTTTTTTTAAAATCTCCCGCCCCGCTCCCGCTCAAATTTCCTTCAGATGAAAACACTTCGACAAAACCGCATCCTACTCGGCTGGTTTATGACCTTGCTGGTATTCGCCATGCAAGTCGCCACGCCGTTGCAGTCAGCGACCATTTATTGGACGACGAATGGACAGATCTCCGGCGAGTTTGGCAGTGGAAACTGGAACACGACCACCACAAACTGGACGGCGACTGAACCCACGAACAGTCCGGTGACGCAAATAGCCTGGAATAACGTCAACGGAGATATCGCGGCTTTCCTTGGCTCCGCCAACGTGACCCTTACCGCTCCCGTCTCTGTGGGCGGACTGCGATTTGATGTCGGTGGAACAAACATCACCGCTTCCTCCGCAGCGAATACGCTGACGTTTGTCGGCGGCTCACCCACGATCACCATCAAGGGTGATTCCAGCTCCCTTGCTGGCGACACCGAAGTTGCCCTCACTGCGCCGCTCGCCGGCACCAACGGCCTTTCCATCGTGTTTAACGACACCGCGAGTACCGCCGGAAGCCACTATGGCGTTTTGCACCTGGGAACTCGCAACAACAACTTCGCCACCACCCTGACCGGTGGCATCACCGTTGGAAACAAAGCTGAGCTCCGGGTTGATGTGAATTCAACCGACCTGACCACTGGGAAGAACCCGCTGGGAACCAACCAGGTCACCCTGCAGGGCGGTTCAAAGCTGGACATTCGCGGCTTCAACGCCACCTCGAATGGACTCTCCGCCCGCGTCTTCGAAAGCACCGGCACCGGAAACAGCGCCCTGATCGACTTCTCCAAAGTCGCCGCCAGCCTCTCCACGGACTTTTTCGTTACGGGGACGAGCTTCAGCACCACGACGGCACCCCTCGCCGTGCAGTGGGTTGGCAAGGTGGACATTGGCCAGGCAGGAGCCTACACCTTCTTTGCCAGTGTGGATGATGGTGGCAAGCTTTACATCGATGGAGTGCTCGTCTTGAACAACGACGGTGGCAAAGGCGCCACGGACCTTTCCAGCACCCCCATCTTTCTGGCCTCCGGCTCGCATGACATCCGCATCGACTATGTGAACGGTTCCAGCGGCGGCAGCCTCAACCTCGGCTATGCCGGCCCTGACACGAATGATGGCAACGGACAGATTCGCAAAGTCATACCCGCCGTCGCCCTGCATCAGGCGGACGTCAATACCGTGAACGGTTCCAGCACCGCCCTGCAGTTTGGCAATGACGTGCGCCTCACCGGAAACGCCGAGATCTCGCTCTCCAACAACACCTTCACATCCGCTCAGATGGGGCGGCTGCTGCTGGACACTGGCGTCACACTTACCGTGGCCTCTTATGACCTTCTTGGAGAAACCCCCGTGGTCGGCAACGGCGGCGGCTTCGGCAAGACCCTGCGCTTTGGCGGCACCGCCGCTGCCCCGACTGTGTTTGGTACTTTGGACTCAGTCACCGCCGGTACAGTGACGATCGCCTCAGACATGAACGTGGCTTTTGACGGCGTGGTTTCGGATCAGGGCCGGGCCATGACCATTCAAAAGACCGGCTCCGGCTGGCTCTACTTCAATCAAACGCAGTTCGCCAACACGCTTGGCGCCACCTCCAGCATTGAATTGATCGGCACGAAAGTGACCCAGACTGCCTCCTACGTCGCTGCCAGTTATACGAATGACAGCACCCTCGGCGGCAAGGCCAGCACACTGACGACATCGAGCACTGCGGGATTGTCCGTGGGCATGACGGTCTCCGGTACTGGAATCCCTGTCGGCACGGTGATCACCGCCATCATCAACGGCACCCAGTTCAAAATCTCAGGAGATGCCACTGCGGTGACGACCGACACCTCGCTGACCTTCTCAAAGACCCCCACGCTGGTGCTGACCGGCAGTTCAGCCGCAGGTTCCTTTGACCCCATTGGCTCGGCGAAGATCGTGCTCGCAGGCGGCAATTTGGTGCTGGATTCGAAAGGCGGAGCCATTGCTGGCGCTGGCCCGACGTTTAACAATGCTGTCCAAGTCACTGCCGACGCCGTCATTCAGGATGTTGCGAATGCGGTGGCGCTGACTTTGGGCGGCGCGGTGACCATCTCCAGCGGCAAGACCCTGGTGCTGGATGCGATTGCAGGCGGCCGGCCCGCCACGGACCCAGGTGCCAATCTGGTCATCGCAGGCGGCATCACCGGAGACGCCACCACGTCCCTGGTCATCCGCTCCACCCAGAAAAACGCCGGGACGACGGTCACTGCCGTCAATGCACTGGCCACTGGGGTGGTGCAGCAGACCGGCTTTGCCTCGGCAAGCGGCACAGTGACCCTGACCGGAGACAACTCGGGTTTTGCCGGACAGCTCATTTTTGAAGCCGGCTCGAACCTGCGCGTGCTGGGCGTCAGCGCCCTCAACAACAAGACCTTCACCATGGCGGGCGGCACACTGCAGCTGCTGGACAATGGCAACGGCACCGGCGGCGTGCAGAATCTGGCCTTCAATCATAACATCACCGTCACAGGCAATGCCACTTTGACTATCGGAGCCGCCTCCGCCGCCGTCTCGCCCTTTTTCAATCCGGCGGCCAACAAGCGCGCGCAGATTTCGACGCTGAACGTCGGCAACAATGTCGTCACCGTGGCCAACAACAATGGCTATGGTTTGCAGGTGACCGGTGTCACCACACTGACGGGCGCACCGACCTTCACGGTCAACAACGCCACCACTTCGAACAATCTGGTCCAGGGCCTTGACCTCGCCGGTCAGGTGACCGGGCTGGGCAGCATGGTCAAAGCCGGCTCCGGCACGCTGCAGCTCAGCAATGCCACCAACAACTTTGGCGGCACCGCCAGCTTCAATGCCTTCGGCAACAGCGGGACCACGGTCCTGACCGTCGAAAGCGCCTCAAAGCTGGCCGTCGGAGAGCTGCTGGCGAATGGCAACCTCACCACAGGCATCAGCACCGCCAACGGCGGCACGCGCATCAATTCCATCACCACGCAGAATTTTGTCTCCAGTGTGACCAGCGGCCAGACCACACTCACCCTGGCGGCAAGCTTTGGCTCCACTTTTGCCGTAGGCATGTTCGTGAGCGGTGATGGCATTGCCGCTGGAACCAAGGTTGTCAGCTTCAATGACAACGTCACCACCGCGACCACTGGGAGCGTCCTTAACAGTCCTAACATCGTCACGGTCAACAGTGGCGGTACCGCCAGTTTCCGCGTGGGCATGGTGGTTGCAGGCACTGGGATTCCTGCTGGCACCTTTGTGGCAGAAATCCTCGACGGCAACACCTTGCGGCTGAGCCAGAACATCACCGTTGACAACCCCACGCTCGTCAGACGTCAGGTGACTCTGAGCCAGGCGGTCACCGTGGCTGACACCACCTTGGTGCTGACCCAGTTGAACCTGAGCCAGACGCTGACGCAGAAGGTGGATGGCACCTCAGTTGACGGCACCTCGGTGATCAATGTCACCGCCGGCGTGCTGGCCTTCACCAGCAATGGGGCACTGGGAGATTCTTTGAACCAGGTTCTCGTCAACACCAACTCCGCCACGGCGGGACTGCGGGCGGACGGCACATTCCATTCCGGCGGCCGCACCTTCATCATGAACCAGACCAGCAACGCCATTGACGTGACTGCTGGCAACACCTTCACGATGGACAGCACCTTCAGCTTTACGAACAACAGCAACAACCTGCAGAAGAACGACGCCGGCACGCTGGTGCTGACAGCGCCGATGACGCAGGGGCTTCCATCGCTCACCTCCTCCTGGAACGGCATTCTCACCATTGGTCAGGGCGTCGTGCGGATCACGAACGCCGCTGCTCTGGGCTCTGCCGGCAGTTTCAATCTCGGCTCCAATTCGGGCTCCGCCTACACCCTGGTGGCCAATGTGGCTGCGGCCCTGGAGTTGACGGGTGGGATCACAGTTGCAGAGACCTTGGTCTTCAATCCTGGCAACAACAACACCTCAAACGGCATCAACGGTAACGGAGCCCTGCGCTCCCTCAGCGGCAACAACACCTACAGCGGAACCATCACGTTTTCGGGTCAGACCAATGCAGACAACAACAACCGTGCGGCCACCATCGGTGTGGACGCCGGATCAACGCTTCACATCACGGGGAGCATGATCGGTCGCGTGGGCACCGGCGGCACCGGGCGCGGTTCCTGGTTCGGTCTGGTCGGCGCTGGGGATGGTTTCATCGACACGGCGATGACCTACGACGGCAATCTCGCCAACGGCATCTATTCGTTGGTCAAGGCCGGCACGGGAACCTGGACGATCACCGCAGCCGATGCTTTTCCAGGCCAGAACGTCTATGTAAACCAGGGCACCTTGGTGCTCAATGGCGCAGGCACTCTTGGCGTGCCCGGAACTGGTGGTGGCGTCGGCACGGTCGTTGTGACGCCTCAGGGCACCCTCAACCTCAACAGCACCGGCACCAATGTCAGCAACCGTCTCGGTGGCCGGGCACTTTCGCTCTATGGTGGCAACATCAACATCATGGGCAATGCATCTGCCGCGACCTCCGAGACCGTTGGCGCATTCACGGTGAATGCCGGACAGACCATCATCACGCTCACAGGGCAGCAGACCAGTTTCGTCACCGGTTCGGTCACCCGTGCCACCAACAACGGCGGCATCACCGGTACCATGCTGGTGCGCGGACTCAGCACAGGGTCCATGCAGTCTGCCACCGGGGGCTTTGCCTTCACCGGTCAGAACGGCGGTGTCGGCACTGCCAACAAAGGCATCATTCCCTGGGTGATCGTTGACTCGAGCGCCACGGGTTCGGGTACCTCTTTTGCCACCGCTGACTCGGTCACCGGACAGCTGCGTGCGCTCAACACCAGCACCGAAATGGTGACGGAGCTGACCAACAATCTGGCTGGCGTCGCCACCCCGCTGAACGTGCTCCTTTCCGCCAACAAGACGATCTCCGGCGGCGTGGCCACCACCGCCCTGATCAACAGCATGACGATCAACTCGCTGACCCTTCAGACTGGCGGTTCTGTCACGCTCAATGCCGGGCAGATTCTCACCCTGGACAGCGGCGGCGTGCTGGTGCTCGCAGGCGCGACCAATGCCAGCATCGGCGGCAGTGGAAGCAACATCGGCCGCCTGGGCACCACCAGCAATGCCCAGTTCGTCTACCACACCTTGAGCGATCTGACGATCAATGCCGCCATGTTCGGCGTCTCGGCGGGTCTCGCGAAGGCCGGTGCGGCACAGTTGATTCTCAGCACCCAGCAGTTCTACACCGGTGGCACGGCGATCAATGAAGGTGTTCTGAAACTGGACGGCGGGACCAACACCATCTTTTACAACGGCGACTTCGTCCTGCAGGGCGGCTCGCTTGATCTCAATGGCAATGTGCAGGTGCTGAACCTTCTGCGCACCAACACCACCACCGCTCAGAATGGCAACTTGGTTCCGGACATCGGTGGTTCGGTCATCAACACCGCCGTTTCGATGGCCACTTTGGGCCTGGTCAATACAGGCGGCAGCTTCTCAGGAACGATCACCGGCAACATTGCCCTGGTTCGCTCCACCAGCGCAAACAGCTACACCGACTGGAACATCTACACCGCCAACACCTACACGGGAGCCACCCTTCTCAATGGTGGCCGCCTCCAGCTCCTCGGCACCGCCACCCTGAGCAACACCTCCTCCATCACCATCAGCCAGGCCACCCTGCTGCTGAGCAACAACAACGGCACCAGCATCCTCGACGCGCTGGTTGATAATCGGATCAACGACGCCGCTCCGATCACAATGCGCGGGGGCATGATCCAGTATCGTGCGCGCTTTGGCAGCGAAGGCACCGAAGCCTTTGGTTCGCTGACTTTGGCCGAGGGGGCCAGTGTCATCGATGTTGCCGCTCCAGGAACGACCATCAACAGCTCCACGACCACCTTTACCAGTCTGACCCAGCAGGCAGGAGCCCACGGCACTCTCAGGTTTTTCAACGCGTCCGGAACTTTCGGCAACAGCACCGCCCGCGTGTTCTTTGACAACATCAACGGCGTCAGCACCGCGACGGTGGGCGCCGGCCTCACCAACAACCTGATTGGTGGCTGGGCCGTGGTGGAGCGTGAGTTCGCCAGCTACACCCCCGGTACCGGCGTGGGAGCCTTGAATTCAGCGGGTTACGCAGGCTATTCCACCAACGACATCAACTCAGGCATCGCCACGGACAACATCCGCATGGCCTATGCGGCAGTGACCTCCACCGGCACCGTTGGCTCCAACCAGCTCACCGTTGCCAGCACCGCCGGCCTGAAAGTCGGCGACGCAGTTCTGGGCAGCGGCATCCCCGTGGGTGCGGTGGTGACTTCCATCACTGGCAATACCTTCACCATCGACCAAAACTTGGGCACTGCCAATCCGACCCTGACTCTGCCACAGACGGTGACGCTGACGGGAGACCGCACCATCAACAGCCTTGCCATGGTGGTGTCCGGCAACAGCACCCTGGATCTCGGCGGCTTCACCCTGAACCTCGCCAGCGGCGGCTTGATCGCCTCCCAGGGCTTCGACTTGATCAACGTCACGGTCAATGTGGTGACAAGTTCAACGACGAGCAACGTCGTGCTGCTGGCCACCATGCCCAGCACATTGGTCATTGGATCCACGATTCTGGGCAGCACCGTGACGGAAATCAACGGCCTGACCATCACCCTGGCCGGCAATGCAAATGCCAACATTGCGGCTCCCACCGGGGTCAACTTTATCAGCGCTCTGCGCATGCCGATCGTCATCGGCAACGGCAACCTCACTGCCGGCAGCGGCGCGGCAGACCTTTACCTGCATGCGCTGGGCTACGTGAATGGCAACGGCAACGTTTATCGCCACGATGTGATTGTCGATGCCAACATCATCAACAACAACGGCGGGGCAGGGGCGGTGACGCTGGTCATCGGCGGCACCGAAGGACGCGGCACCACGGGAACCGGTGGCCTCAGCGGCTTCCGTTCCAATCAAGTGGTGCTCACGGGCAACAACACCTACACCGGCGGAACCTTCGTCAATGCAGGCTTTGTCGTGGCTAACTCCGCTGTGGGCCGCGCCTTTGGCACAGGAGATGTGACCATCACCGGCGGTGGCACCACCAATGGCAACTCCTTTCAGGAGCGCACCACGACCGTCGTCTTCGGTAACTCCAACCAGATCAACAGCACGGCCACCCTAAACCTGCTGGGTGGCGCATCGCTCGAACTGAACGGTTTCAATCAGACCCTTGGCGCCCTGAATTTTAACAACACCGGCGGTACCACCCCCTCATTGCTGGTGGGCATTGGTACGCTCACTCTCAATGGTGGCATCACCGCCACCTCCTCCAATCTGGGCAGCACCTCCACCATCAGCACGGGTGTCATGAACGGCTTCCTCACGAACGGCAGCAATGTTGTCACCCTCGGCAGCACGGCAGGGCTCACGGTTGGTTCGACGGTGACAGGCAGCGGCATTACCGCAGGCACCATCATCACCGCCATCGACAGCTTGAACAAGACGATCACTCTTTCCACCAATGCTGTCATCGGCACAGTGACCGGAGACAGCATGCTCACCTTTGCCGGCGTTGGCTCCATGGTCCTCAGCAGCGGAGCGCACACCTTCAACATCAGCGCCGTGTCTGCCAACGGCCAGAACCTCGCGCCCCTTCAGCCCACCCTGAGCATCAACGGCATCGTGGCGGGAACCGGCAGCATCATCAAGACAGGAGACGGTGTCCTCCAGCTTCTCGGCCCCAGCACCTTCTCCGGCGGTGTCAGTTTGCAGAACGGCGGCATTCTCTTCAGCTCCGGCAGCGTCTTCAATGCCGGCACCACGGGCGGAGTGAGCGCCGGCCCGATTGGGACAGGCACCCTGGCCATGTCTGGCAGCAACAATCTCACTCTCCTTTCCAGCACCAACCTGACCATTGGCAACGCAGTCACCTTTGATGCTGGTTTCTCAGGTGAATTCAGGTTCGACAGCACCGTGTCCACCGGTACCAGCCTGACCTTGAGCGGCCTGGTGACTCTTCCAGAAGCTGTGACCATCAACGTCATCAATCCTGGCATGACCGCCGCCCTCGGCCAGATCACCCGCGTGGGATCCAATGGAAACATCGTGATCAACAAGACCGGCCTCGGCACCCTCTCCCTCGGTGCCGTGACCGCAGGCAACACGATCACTTTGAACATGAACGGCGGCAATCTCTCGCTGCTCAATGACGGCGACGGCACCGGTTCCCGGCAGGTGATCGACAGCGGCATCACCGTCGTCTCCACCCAGGCCATGAATCTCACAGTCGGCCGTGTCGGCACTGTGTACGCGCCGCTCTTCACCACGGCGGCAAACAAAACCATCCAGATTGCAGGCTCCACCGGCACCACCTTCACCAACGGCGTGCTGACGGTGACCAACAACGTCGGCTACGGACTGGAAATCACCAGCGCCGTCACACTTGGCTCCAATCAGGTCATCAATGTGAGCGCGGCTTCCGTATCCACGCAGATCCAGGGGCTGACTCTGTCCGGCATCGTCTCAGGGGCTTCCGGAATCACGAAAATTGGCCTCGGCACCTTGGTCCTTGGCAACAACGGCAACACCTTCACCGGCACGATCGACATTCAGGGCGGCATTGTGGCCGTCTCCTCAAACACGGCTCTGGGCAACATTGCCAATAACATCGTGCTCAACGTAAACGGCACCACCGGTGCCGGACTGCGCGCCACCGGCAGCTTCGCCACCAGCCGCCTCATCACCTTGAACCAGGCCAGCAACGCCATTGAAGTCACTGCAGGGAACACGCTCACCTTGAACACCGCCTTTGGCCTGACATCAGTTTCCAACGCCCTGCAGAAAAATGACAACGGCACGCTGGAGCTCAACGCCGCCAACAGCACATGGACTGGGGTGCTCACCATCGCCGCAGGAACGGTCAAAGTGTCCAATGCCAGCGCCCTCGGCACGGTTGCAGGCGCCACGGTCGTCACAGGCTCTGGTGCAGCGCTGCAGCTGAACAATGTCAATATCGGCAACGAATTGCTGAGCTTGAACGGCTCCGGCATCAACAATGGCGGCGCTCTCCAGTCCCTCGCGGGCACCAACACCGCAGGCGGCGCCATCACGCTCGTCGGGGTCACCACCATCGGCGCGGACAGCGGGACCACCCTCACTCTCACCGGCGGAATTACAGGTGCGCAGGCCCTGACTTTCGCCGGCGCAGGCGATATCACCAGCACCACCACCGGCATCGGCGGCGTTGCCTCCATCACCAAGATGGGCAGCGGCATGTTCACCCTCGGGGTGACCAGCGGCTCGTTCGGGGGCGCCCTCGTTATCAATGAAGGCACCTTCCGCATGAATTCGGGCGTCACCATCGGTGGCACCGGTGCCATCGTTGTCCAAGGCCCCTCGGGTGTGCTGGATCTGCAGGGCGGGCTTGCCCACATGAGCGGTGCACGCGCGCTCACCCTCTCCGGCGGCACGGTCAACATCTCCGGCGCCACAGGATCCTCCCAGGTGCTGGGCACGCTGACGACCAACCGCAGCACGACCAACGTCATCAACTTCAACACCGCCACGGGCACCAACACGCTGACCTTCAGCAATCTGGTGCTCAACGGTGACTCCAGCCTCAATTTCACCGGCACGCTCAACTCCACCACCAACCGGATCGCCTTCAGCACCTCGCCCGGCATGACCAACAGCATCATTCAGCGCGCCTTGGTCAACGGCACCGACTTCGCCACCTACAACGGCAGCGGCGGCAGCGGCAACATCCAGGCTTTCACGGCCTACAACACCTCCAACAGTATCGACAGCCTGGCGGCAACGACGAACGCCACCCTGAACCTCTCCGCCACCCCGACCTTTTTAGGAACGGTCAACCGCACCGCCAACGCCATCAAGCTCTCCGGCAACAACATCATTCTGGGGGACGGCATCACCACCCAAGGCGCCACTCTGTCTCTGACAGCAGGGGCCATTTTGAATACGGGCACCAACAACGTCCTTAGCAGCAACATCCGCATCCAGTTCAACGCGCAGGCCTACGTCGCCGTCGCAGCGGGCACCACGCTGACGAGCAACAGCCTGCTCAATGGCACCGGCGGCTTCGTCAAAGACCTCGGCGGCACGCTCATCCTCAACGCCCCCAACAACATGGCCGGTATCGCCAATATCAGCGGCCAGACGCTGACCGGCAATTTCGTGATCAACGCCGGCACCGTGGTGCTTGGCGGTGGCAACAACACCCTGACCCCCAACCAGTTCCTGATCGTGGCTCCGGGGGCCACACTGGACCTCAACGGCACCTCCCAGTTTGCCTTTGGCACACGCGGAGACGGCGCGGCGCTGCAGGGCAATGCCGGCACCTTCACCAACAGCAACGCCCAGGCGGCCGCCCTCATTCTGGGCGCTGACAACGGCGGTTTCAACTTTGGCGGTGTGATCAAGCAGGAGGTGGGCGCAGGCGCCATGAGCTTCCTCAAGAGCAGCCCGCAGCAGTACAACTTCCTCAACGCAAACACCTACAGCGGCGCCACCGTCTTTGCAGGTGGCGTCAATGTGCTGACAGATGGCGGCACGCTCTTGAACACTTCCTCGATCGGCGTCAACTATGCCTACTTCCGGCTGGACGACAATGTCAACTTCGCCCTGGCCAACCGCGTGAACATCAATGCCGACATCACCCTGAAGGGTGGGTCTCTGGTTTACCAAGGTCGCTTGCAGACCGAGACATCCCAGTCCGTCGGCAATGTCATTCTGGCTGAGGGCTACAACATGATCCAGTCCGCCAACGGCGGCACAGGCATCAATTCAGCCACCTTCAATATTCTCTCGCTCACACGCACAGCGGGCTCGACCGCCACGCTGCGCCTCCCTGACAACGGTATCGGCGCTATTGGCAACAACGGTCGCATTCTGATCACCACCCTCAACGGTGTCCTCACCAGCACCAATGCCGGTGGCGTGAACATCAACAGCGGCGGTCTCGTCAACGGACTCATCGGATCGTGGGCCGTGGTGGACCGTGAATTCGCCAGCTACATCACGGACTACGGAGTCGGGCGCCTCAATCAGACTGGCTTTGCCGGTTATTCCCTCAACACCCTCAATGGCACGCCCATCGCCACGGACAACATCCGCGTCACCGCCACTGTCAGCCCGCTGCTCGCAAACACCACGATCAGCACCCTGGCGATCAATCCCAGCGGCGCGCTGGCCACCATCGACCTCGGCGGTTTCAACCTCACCCTTCAGGGCGGAGGCCTCCTGCTGGCGCTTTCCGCCGCGAATCGCAGCATTGTCATTGGCAATGGTACGATCACCGCTGGCACGCTGAACAATGACAGCGACCTGTATGTGCATGTGCTCCCCTACGGCCAGGTCGGTACTTCCACGGTGATCAACTCCGCCATCACGGACAACGGCACCGGTAAAGTCCGCCTGATCGTTTCAGGCTCTGACGGCCAGGCCAACCTCACGCTCAATGGCACGAATACCTACAGCGGCGGCACCGTCATCAATGGCGGTGTGTTGATCATCGGCTCCACAGGCAGCATTGCCGGCGGCGGCATCACCGTCAGCGGCGGTTACCAGTCGGGCAGCGGCATCCTCGTCCAGTCCGCCGGCGGGGTGATCGACTCCAGCAACATACTCACGGTCAACGGCAACGGCATCGCGGTGCTCACCGGGGAGCAGACCTTGAGAGGGCTGGTCTTCAATGGTTCCGGCGGCGGCACAGCTTCTCCCACCGTCACTTCCGGCGATGGCGTTCTCACCATCGGTTCCTCCGGCGTCGTTTCCAATCCGTTCAATCCCGCCGCCGCTCCGCTGCTCACTGGGCGCGTTGACTTCGGCATGCTGGCCAATTCAGTCACCGTCAACACCTATGACTTCGAAACCTTCACCAATTTTGCTCCGACCACCCCAGGGTTGGTCATCGGTGGCCTGGTTGGCTCGGGAGGTGGGATCACCAAATACGGTGCTGGCGTGCTGCAGATCAATCAGTCCGCCTTCACCGGCGCTCTCACCGTGGTGGGGGGCAACATCCAGTCTGGCGCTTTCAACAGCGGTTCGCGCTTTGCCACCCTCGACTTGCAGGGGACTACCTCGCTCAATCTCAACGGCCAGTTCACCGTCTGGGGCGGCTTGTCCGGCAGCGGTTCGATCTTCAACAGCGTGGCCAACGCCCCGACACTGACCGTGGGCTTCAACAACAGCAACACGACCTTCTCCGGGCAGATCAACCGGTTCAACGACGCCGTCGCCAATTCCGTCAATCTCCTCAAAGTCGGCACCGGTAACATGACCATCACGGGCACGCAGAATGCCATCAGCGGCTCCTCCGGCACGGTCACGATCGCCGCCGGCACCATCACCTACAGCGGGAATGGCACCGCACTCATGCCGACGACGACCATCTGGGAGGGCGGCTCGCTCGTGCTGGACAACAGCGTCACCAACATCAACAACCGTCTCTCCTCTCCTCTCACCAGCGTCCCTACCTCCACGCTCAACATCAGCGGCGGCACGCTCACCATCATTGGCAACGCCAGCGCCGCCACCACGGAAAATCTGACCACCCTCACGGTGGCCAATGGCAATGGTGCGATCAACCTCATGGCCAACGCCAATCAGGGCATCCTCGTCAATGTGACGAACCTTTCTGGTCTCAGCACCGGCGGCAGTCTGCTGATGCGCAGCAACTTCAACGCCGTCGGCGTGACGGGTTCCGCAGCTGGCTTTGGCAACATTTTTGTCACCAACTTTCCCAACATCGGCGGGCAGGCCACGGGCACCAACACCAGCACTCTCATGATGATCCGCCCTGACGTCATCGGTCAGGCCGTGGGGCAGGTTACTGTGACCGCCAGTGCCATCGATTCAAATACGGTCACTGTGTCGAGCGTCCCTTCTTACCTCGGGGTGGGCTCTTCGCTGCTGGGACAGACGGTGCTGAGCATCAGCGGTACGACCATCACACTTTCAGGAGATGCCAACCAGGCCATCAGTGCCGCCACGGTTGTCAACTATGAGGGGAATATGTCCTTCGTCACTCGCGACAGCGTTTCGGGCTACCTGCGCCCCCTCGCCGATAACGAAATGCGCACGACCCTCGCGAACCTCTCGCAGGACAACTTCTCCCTCAACTACAACGGCACCATCACCTCCGACCGTTCGAACGTGAACAGCCTGCGCTTGTTGAGCGGCGGCGGGATCGGGCTTTCCTCCTCCGCCGGTTACACCGTGGACGCCTTTGGCATCAATTCCCGCTGGGGTGGCAATCTGGCCCAGGGCGGCGTGCTCACGGAGTTTGTGCGCACCGGCGGCATCATTGCCTTGGAAGGCAACACCGGCATCACCACCTCGGGCCTCGGTTCCTACACCGGCTGGATGAACTTCTTTGTCATGGGTGACAACACCACCCTCAACATCAGCAGCATCCTGTGGAATATCTCGGGCGGCATTGTCAAAGCAGGCTCTGGCACGCTCAACATCAGCACTCGCGGCTACAACTACGGAACCACGATTGTGAACGAAGGCACGCTCATCCTGAGTGGCGCGGACAACTCGGTCGGCGTAGTGAGGCCTGACCTCACCACCGGCACCATTACGGCTGCCTTCACCCATCTCTACGTCAACGGCGGCACGCTGGACCTCAACGGCGGCAGCGCGATGGTGGGCAATCTTGGCTCCGCCAACTCCCTCCCAAGCAGCGGCATCATCACCAACAGCGCCAGCAACGAAGTCATGCTGACGACGACCACCGGCAGCCTCACCTTCGGCGGCAGCCTCACCGGCAAACTGGGCCTCACCAAGACGGGCAACAGCGTCCTGAACCTGAGCAACGTCAATACCTACTCCGGTGCCACCATCGTCCGGGGCAATACCCTCAGTCTGCAGGACAGTGGCACGCTCTCCGGCACCTCCTCCGTGTCGTTGAAATACGCCGCGCTGCAATGGGACAACCGCGGCCTCAACCCGCTGGATGCCTCGGATCCGGTGCGCATTGCCGCCAATGTCCCGCTCAGCCTTCTGGGCAGCACCTTCACCATTCAAGGCGGCGGCTCTACAGACACCACCGTGGCGTTTGACAACGTGAGCATCCTGGGCGGCGGCAGCATCATCAACTTGTTCCCGGCCGTGAACGCCGGCAGCGCTGTGCAGCTCACCATCGGCAACCTCATCCGCAGCGATGCTGATCATGGCGTGATCAACTTTGTCTCCAACTTGGGCATGGGCGGCACCGGCAACAACAACAACGCCAGCGTGCTCATCTCCACGATCAACGGCGTGGGCTTCTCGCAGTCCCAGCTTACCAACAAGCTGATTGGCGGCTGGGCCGTGGTCAACGGCAACAGCTTTGCCACCTATCTGGACGGTGCCGGCGTCGGTGAGCTCGGCTCCACCGTCGGTGGCAATATTTTCGCCGGCGGCAATGCGTTCCTGGCTTATGACGGCTTTGACATCAGCGCCTCCACCACCCAGGAAACGCACAACATCAATGACAGCTCCAACCGCACTTTGACGCTCTCCAAGGGGGTCAACTCCCTGAGAAGCGGCGGCGGCACCATCACCCTCGGCAACAGCACCACCGCCGTCACGCTCACCCTCGGGGTCGGTCTGCTCACCAATGCCGGTGGTATGGCCATCGTTTCCGGCAATGTGGCCTCGGCGCTGACTTCCAGCGGGTCTGATCTCTTTGTCTTTGTTAATCAGGGCACCACTTCACTGAACACCAAGATCACCGGAGCCATCGGTCTGGTGAAGAGCGGTGGCGGCGCTTTGACCCTTGGCCCAGGCGCCGGTGTCTCCAACAACTACACGGGCACCACTTACGTCAACCAGGGCACGCTCAACCTCAATGGCTCGGCGGGAACCATTGTCATTCCTGGCAATCTGGTCATCAACAACGCCACCGTCACGATGTCCAACGGCAACATGTTCGATGGCACCACCGGCCAGATCGCCGCCGCCAGCAATGTGACGCTCAACGGTGGTTCCACGCTGAACCTCTTCAATTACGGGGCGGCCACCACCACCACGCTGAACAGCCTCACCTTCAGCAATGACGGTGGCACCGCGCATCCTGCCGTGAGATTCAACGCCCCCGGCGCACTCCACACTCTGGTTCTCTCTGCGACCAACGCCATCACCGTGGTCAATGACAACACAGCCACCACGCCCCTGATCGCCGCCGCCACCAACAGCGCCGCCAATTCTCTGCTGAAATTCACCGCCTCCGCCCCCGTCATTGACGTTTCCGGCCTCTCCCCCGTCGGTCTCGTCATCACCACCGCCATGACCACCACAGGTGGCGCCATCAACAAAGTGGGTGACGGCTCCCTGGCCCTGTTCGGCAACAGCACCTACTCCGGCGGATTCAATCTCAAGGACGGCACGCTTATTTTCGGCATCAACACCACAGGTGCTCCCGGGGCATTGACCGGCGGCGCGATCGGCACAGGCGTGCTGACCATCGGTGGCGGCTTAGGCAGCAGCCCGGTCATTCAGGCCGCCAACCGGGTTGGATTTGCCACGACTACGACCAACCTCAGCGCCACCGTCACCGTCAACAGCGGCACCACACCCAGCAGTCTCGGCCTGACTCTCGGCCAGGCGGTCGTAGGCAGCGGCATCCAGGCGGGCACCTTCATCACCGGCATCGGCGCTACGACCTTTACAATGTCGCATGTGGAGTACAGCACCAACACCAACAACTCGCTGCGCGTGGCCACCGTCGTCGGCAATGCCATCAATCTGGTGGGTAATTTCACCTTCGGCGGTGACAGCCCGACCTGGTCGGCCGCGTATGACCTGACCTTGACCGGCGGTGTGAATCTGGGCAATGCCACGCGCACCATCACAGTGTCGAGTCCGTTTGGCACTGGCTACATCAGCGGCAAGGTCACCAGTGGCGCGGGCAGCGTCGGTCTGATCAAAGACGGGGCCGGCGTGCTGGTGCTCACCAACAGCGGCAACGACTGGACCGGAGCCACCACCATCAACGGCGGTGTCCTGGTTCTTGGCACCTACGCCGCCGGCACCGACAATCTGGTTATCCCTGACAATTCCGCGCTCACCATCGCCGCCGGTGCCATGCTCGACATGGCGGGTCGCAGCGAAACCGTGGGCTCCCTCGCCGGCGCAGGCGTCGTCATCAACTCGCATCATTTCCTGACCGGTATCACCAATCTCGTTTCGACCCTGACCGTGGGCGGAGACAACACGGACACGGAATTCTCCGGCGTTCTGACGTCGGTCACGACGAGCTTGTTCGCCCTCACCAAGCAAGGCACGGGAACGCTCACACTCAGCGGCAGCTTCAGCAACTACGCAGGCATCACCACCATCAATGGCGGCACGATCAGCGTGAAGACCCTGGGCAATGGCGGTGGCGTCAGCGGCATCGGCGCCGCCAGCAACGTGGCGAGCAATCTTGTGATCAACGGCGGCACCCTCAAGTACACCGGCGTGGCGACCTCAACCGACCGTTCCTTCACCATCGGCGCTGGCGGGGCGACGATTGACGCCTCTGGCATCGGCGCACTGTCAGTCGTGTCAGGAACAGTGACCGGGCTGGCCTATGGCACCGCCGGCCAGGCACGCAGCCTGACCCTCACCGGCACGGCGAACTCCACCCTCGTCAACATCTTTGGCAAAATCATCGCCGACAACGGCAGCGGGCTGACCACGCTGACAAAAAACGGCACCAACACCTGGGCGCTGACCGCAGCCAACACCTACACGGGGGCCACGACCGTCAACACAGGCGCCCTGTCACTGACAGCCGGCTCCCTCGCCAACACGGCCATCAGCGTCGCTAACGGCGCCACCCTCTCGGTCCTGACCTCGGGAGCCTATTCCGCCGGTTCGACGGGCACTGCCGCCGCCGGGGCCAGCCTGAACCTCAATGCTGGATCCACCTTCACCATGGCCAACAGCAACTCGGCCGGGACCTTCAACCTGCTGCAGAACGCTACCTTTGTCGGATCCGGGCTGACCATCGGCTCCACCAACGTGAACGACCCCAAGGTGCGCATGCTGTTTGACATCGGCAGCGGTGCCAACAGCACGGACACCATTGTCGTCTCTCGTGGCGTCACGCTGAATCAAAGCGGAGCCACCGTCGCCATCCTGCCTCAGTCGGGGATCACCAGCCTGACCATCGGCTCGCATGACCTCATCACCTTCCTCTCGGGTGGCCTGACCGTTGCCAACGGGAATTTTGCCTCGACTCTGACCCTGCTCAACAACGCCCTCATTCTCGGGACGAACGGTTACAATCTTGCCCTGCAGCAGCTTGCTGACAGAATTGTGCTCAATGTCACTGCCGCCACCTTCCAGGACGCCTACTGGAAAGGTGCCTCGAATTCCTCCTGGGACACCTCCGGCAACTGGTTCACCACGGATGCAGGCGGCACCCAGCTCGTCGGCATCCCCGGGGCGTTCACCAATGTGTACTTCAACACAGATACCGGTGCGGGGAATTTCTCCACCACGCTGCTGACCGACCGCACCATCGCCAGCCTTACCTTCCGTTCCGGGGCCACGGGCAGCATCTCCATCTCCAACAACACCCTGACCATCATCGGCGCGGGCATCACGACCCAGGCCAGCACCGGCGCGCATACCATCAACAGCAACGTGCGCATGCTCTCGAACCAGAGCTGGACGATCAATTCGGCCAACGCGCTGACGGTCAATGGCGTGGTGAGCGACGATCTCTTCGGCTTCAGCCTCACCAAGGCCGGTACCGGCACCCTGCTGCTCAACAACGCCAGCAACACCTACTCCGGAGCCACCACCATCAACGGCGGTGTGCTGGCCGTGACCTCCCTCGCCAACGGCGGTTCTGCCAGCGGCATCGGCATTTCCGGAGATGACGCAGCCAATCTGGTCATCAATGGCGGCACCCTGCGCTACACCAACACCTCGGGCACTGCTTCCAGCACCTCCCGCCTCTTCTCCCTCGGTCTCGGCTCTTCAGGCAACAAGATCGAAGCCTCCGGCACCTATGTTGACAGCACCCACACGGGGGCTCTCAGCTTCACCGGCGTCGGGGCCATGGCATTCGTTGGCGGGGCCGGGGCGCGCACGCTGACACTTGGCGGCACCAACACCGGGCTCAACACCCTCGTCTTGGCCCTCGGGGACTCCGCCTCGGGAGGCGCTGGCAGGACGTCTTTGACCAAGACCGACAGCGGCACATGGGTGCTCGCTCCCAACAACGCAGTGGTGGGCCTTTCGGGGGTCATCACCGGTGCGGCACCCACCGTTGTCACCCAGACCAGCACCGCAGGGCTGATCCTCAACCAACTCGTCAGCGGAGACGGCATTGCACCCGGAACGTATATCACCGCCATCCTCGGGCCTGACAGCTTCCAGATCAGCCAGGCGGCTGTCGTTCCGACCACAGACAACGTGACCATCAATGGCGCGGACACCTCCGGCCTCGTGGTCAATGTCACCAAGACTGATGCCGATGGCACGATCAACCCCGGCGGCACCTACACCGTCACCAGCATCCTTCCTTCCGACACGATGACCGTGAATTGGAACGGCGAAACCCTCACCGTCACCGTGGCAGACACTTCAGGTCTCGCGGTGGGGGCCACGGTGGACCGCAACGGCAACGCTGATGCCAACGGCATCTACACCATTTCCAGCATCGACTCCGACAACGGCAGCATCGTCATCAGCACTCCTCCGGCCAACGTCGTGCTCACTGGCGTGAGCACCGCAGGCCTGAGCGTCGGCACCCGCGTGGACGCCCAGGGCAATCCAGATGTCAACGGCCTCTACACCGTCGCCAGCATCCAGGCGCCAAACAGCTTCGTCATCACCGCGCCTGTGTCGGAGCAGACCTTTGTGTTCAACGCCGCACCGGGCAACGGCTACACCGGCGTCACCACCATCAGCGGCGGTGTTTTGGTCACAGACGACATCAAGCTCGGCGGCATCGCCAGCGGCATCGGTGCTTCCACCAAGGCGGCGTCCAATCTCGTCATCGACGGCGGCACATTGCGCTATACCGGAAGCGGCACCACCACGGACCGCCTGTTCACCATCGGCGGTACAAATGGAGCCACATTGGACGCGTCAGGCACGGGAGCGCTGGTTTTCTCCAACGGCTTTCCGCTGGTCTTCACCGGCAACGGCACCCGCACTTTGACTCTCACTGGCAGCAGTGATGCCTCAATCATCAATATTCTGGCATCTGCCATTTCCAATGGCGGCAGCCCTCCCACGAACGTGACGTCGCTCACTAAAGCGGGTTCCAACACCTGGCAGGTGGGGAATTCCAACAGCTACACCGGCGTGACAACAATCACGGGTGGTGTGCTGCAGGTGGGCGTTCTGGCCAATGGTGGTTCAAACAGCAGTATTGGAGCCTCCACCAACGCGGCTGCCAATCTGGTCATCAATGGCGGCACGCTGCGCTACACCGGCAACACCGTCTCGACTAACCGGCTTTTCAGCATCGGCTCCGCAGGCGGGGTGATTGAGGCCTCAGGCACGGGGACATTGACCCTGAACGGCTCCGGCAACATGGGTTTTGTGGACGCGGGTGCCAGCACCCTCACGCTTGGCGGTATCAACACGGGGGCGAACAGTCTCTCTGTCGTGATCAGGGACAACGGCGCGCAAGCGACCAGTCTGATCAAGTCCGGATCGGGCAACTGGGTGATTGCCGGAGTCAATACCTACACGGGCACCACCACGGTGAATGGCGGCAATTTGCAGGTCGGGACCACGGCTACCCAGAGCACCGGTTTTGGAGCCACCACGGTCAACAACGGCGGCGCTCTCTCCGGCTCCGGCATCATCAACGGTACACAAGGAACCTTGGTCAATGATTTCCTCGACGGCACCAATCACGTTTTTGCCAGCGGTTCCACCCTGATGCCGGGGGTCAGCTTTGGCAACAGCATCGGTTCCCTGACCTTCAATGGCAATCTGACCCTCCAGACGGGATCCACCGCCAACTTCCAGATTGCCGGTGCGACATTGATCACCGAACGGGCCGCGATTGTCAGTGCTCTGAACTCGAACACTTATGATACCCTGGGTGGGTATCGTGACCTGCGTTTTGCCGCATGGGATTCTGCAGCCCGCGTAGCAAACAGTGCTGACTTCATTACGGTCAACGGCATGCTCACCCTGAACCAGGTCACCTTCGTGGTTCAGGATCTCAACAATTACCTCACCCTGGCCACCACCTCTGGCAAGGCGCAGAACGGTGACATCTTCAATCTCGGCAACTGGACCGGCCTCGGTGGGCAGTCCACCTTCAACGTCGGTGAAAATTACCGCTCAGGTGGTACCGGCGGTGGTGATCTTTTCCTCCCCACACTCGGCGGCGGTCTGGTTTATGACGTCAGCCTTTTCAACCTCTACGGCATCATCCTGACGATCACCCGGCCAGGCACCATCCCCGTCCTCATGAGCAACTTCAATCTGAGCGGGAGCACCTCATGGAACGCCGTGGCCGCTTGGCTGCCGACAGCGGTGCCAAACTCGGTCGGAGCCATCGTCAATCTGACCACCAATATCGCCGCGAACACCATCCTTACCCTCGATGGCAATAAAACCGTGGGCGTGCTCGTCGTGGGCGACCAGAACAACACCCACCGCTTCGAAATCGCCCAGGGCACCGGCGGCAGCCTCATCTTCAACAACGGTAACTACGGCAAGGCTCTGCTCAGCAAGGTGCAGTCCAACAGCGCCGCCGGCGTGGACTTGATCTCCGCACCCGTTCTACTGGCAAGCAACCTCAGCGTCAATTCCAATGCCGGTGGCGCTGCATCCCGTATCGACATCAGCGGCTCTATTTCACAGGTCGCAGGTTCGACTTTTGGCCTCGACATCATGGGCCCCGGGCGCCTCACTTTGAGCGGACAAACCGCCAACACCTACACCGGCCTGACCACCGTGTTCAGCCGCGGATTCGGTGATGCCACCAATCCTCAGCTTGTGCTGGCCAAGACCACCGTCACCAATGGTGCCATTCAGGGTGACCTGAAGATTGGTAATGTGAGCATGGGCGGCTTGGGAAGCACCGTCGTTCAGCTTGGCGCTAACGAGCAGATCGCCGACACCGCGCTCATCAGATTCGACGCTGGTTTTGGTGGCGACTCACCCAGCAACAATGGCAACAACGCCTACTGGAAGCTGATGGGCTTCAATGAAACCGTGCGTGGACTTTCTGATTTCACTGCGGCCGGTGTCATTGAAAACACGGAAGGTGAAAACCAGTCCGCCAACAGCACCCTGACCTTGAACACCAGCGGAGTGAGCTACTACAACGGCTATATCCGGGATCGTGCCAACAACACTGGAAGCGGCTTGCTGAACCTGGTTGTCAGCGGCAACGGCACTCAGATCCTGGCTTTGGGCAACATCTCCTATTCCGGCACCACCACCGTCAACTCGGGCGCTACGCTGGTTCTCGAAAGCACGACCAGCTTCGGCAACGGGATCAGTGGCGGCACCATCGGTGCTCAGACGATCACCAACAACGGCACTCTCGGCATGCGCATCACCAATGGCGGCACATGGTCCTTCGCCCGTGCGATCTCTGGCACAGGCGCGCTGGTGCGTGATGGCGGCACCGGCACTCTGAACTTCAACACTGTGGGTTCAACCTTCGGCGCTGGCATCAGAGTTATGGAAGGCGGCACCACCAATTTCACCTCCACATCCACCGTCACCGGTGGCGGGTTCTACGTTGCCGGCATTCAGAATCTGACCGCCGTGAACTGGACTGGCGCGATCAATGTTCAGTCCGGCGGACTGACGATCGTCGGCAACGGCAACAACGTCACCTCCGGTGCTGTTTTGTCCGTCCAGTCAGCCAGTACGGTGACTGGTGCGGTGAGCCTGCTTGGCGGTGACTTGCGGATTGACGGTTCGGGTTCCTTGACCGGCGTGACCAGCATCCTGATCTCCGGCAGCGGCACACTGGCAGACGGCACGACCTTCCAGGGCTTGAGAATCAGAAACACGAGCGCCACCGCCGTGAATCGCATCAACGACTCCGCCGCCATTGTTATGAATGGCGGGCAGCTCACCCTTCAGGGCGCTGGCTCAGGCGCGGAGAATTTTTCTGAAACCCTGGGGACCTTGTCCTTCACCGGCGGTTCCAACCGCATCGTCTCTGAAAGGGCCAATGCAGCATCCAACCTGCTGACCTTCGCCAGCCTGGGCACTCGCGATGCAGGATCCACCGCCATCTTTAATTCGACCCGTAGCAATGCGGACACCGGCGGCGTCATTGCGCTGACCACCTCACCCACGGCTCTCATCGCCAACGGAAGCGGCATCCTTGGCGGCTGGGCGATTCGTTCCACCATCACCTCCGGCGTGCAGGCGTATGAATGGGCCACTATTGGCTCGCAGACGGTCAACGGTTCTCCCGTCAATGCCATCGTGGGACTCTCCTCCTACATTCTGGCGAATACCTCCACCTCCATTCATGGTTGGGGCTCCACGCAAAATGTGAAGGTCTCCGTCTCCCAGACTCCGACCTCCTTTGGCAGCCGCACCATCAACTCGCTCAACATTCAGAGCACCTCAGGCGTCACCATCAACATCAATCCGATCTCTTCGGCGACGCAGAGCACGCTCACCATCAACAGCGGCGGCATTCTTTCCCACGGGACCACTCACGCCATCGCTGGCGGCAGGCTCACCGCAGGCACCTATACCGGATCACTCAATCCATATGAGCTGATCTTCCAGTTGCCGACCAACACGCTCAATGTCACCAGCGCCATCGTGAACAATGGCGCCAATGCAGTTGCCCTGGTGAAATCTGGCGCCGGCACCCTGGTGCTGAATCCGACCGTGACCGCAAGCGTCGCGACGATGAATCCCAACATCACCACCGTGACGCTGAACGCGAACAACTTTAACACGGATATTGTGATCGGATCCACGGTGACTGGGGCTGGTATTCTTGCCGGCACGACAGTGGTTGGTCTCGCCGGCAACAATCAGGTCATCTTGTCCCAGAAACCCACCTCTGCTATCAGCACCACGCTGACTTTCGGCGTGTTAAACACCTACACCGGCAAGACCTACATCAATGAAGGCGTGCTGCAGATCACCCGTGAAAGTGATCTGGGGGCCAACCCTGGGACCTTCCAGGCAGATCAGTTGACGATCAACGGTGGTGTTCTGCGCGCCAGCACCAACCTGGTGTTCAATGATGCCAATCGTGGCATCACCATCGGCAATGCAGATGGATTCTTCCGTGTGGCCACCAACAGCACGCTGACCCTTGGCTCCGCCAACAGCATCATTGGAAATCTCGGCAGTCTGATTTTCGCCCCCGACGCCAGCAGCCTCGGAGTGTTGCTGATCGCCGGTAACAACAATCTTTCGGGCGGTTTGGAAACCAACGGCGCACAGGTTATTGACACCGGCACGCTGGCTTCAACCTTCGTCACCGGTGGAACCACGGTCACGGTCACGACCACCGCCGGACTCGAAGTGGGAGCCACAGTCACAGGTAATGGCATCCCCGACGGCACCGTCATTACGAGCATCGTTGACGGCACCACCATCGAAATCTCCCAGTTCGCAGTCGCAGATGGTACCAATCAAAACCTGGCATACAGTGGCTTCAACGCCGTCAAACTGACTGGCGACAATACCATCGGCTACATTCGCATGATCGGTTCCACGATCGCCTTGCTCGGAAACAACACGCTGACGAGCGACATTTTGGTCACCTCCGGTCTGCTGCGGCTGGGCGGCAGCAATCAGTTCAATGGCACCCTCACCGTCAACGGCGGCGAAGTCCGTTTTGAGAGCAACAACGGACTGGTCAGCAGCAACGGTGGCTACACCGTCTATTCCGATGGTACGTTTAACTTGAACGGCTTTTCCACCACGGTGGCCAAAGTCACCGGCAGTGGCACAATCACCAACAATGGAGCCTCGCCATCCACCCTCACGGTCAATGCGACCGACAGCTTTACCTACAGCGGAGTGATCAGCGATGGGGCGGTCAGCTACGGCGTCATGTCTCTGACCAAAAATGGCAACGGCATCCTCACTCTGGGCAGTGGCAATTCTTACTCGGGTCCCACCATCATCAACGGCGGGGGCATCCGCGTTTCACAGCTTGGATTTGGCGGACAAAACAGCAGCATCGGCAACGCTTCGAATGATGCCGCCAATCTGGTTCTGAATGGTGGTTCCCTGCGGTTTTTCAACAGTACCTCCACCATTACAGACCGCTCCTTCACCCTTGGGGTGGGCGACAACGCCGGGGCCATCATCGCCGACGGCACCCTCATTGGCTCGATCGTGACCTTTGGCTTCAATGGCCTGTCTCCGGCTGTGGCATTTACCGGTTCAGGTTCCCGCACCCTGACCTTGGGTGGAGCCAATCGCGGCGACAACCTCTTCAATCTCCTCCTTGGAGACGGCACAGGCGGCGCCACTTCGCTCACCAAGATCGGCAATGGCACCTGGGTGCTCGGCACACAAAGCACCTACACGGGAGAAACCATGGTCCATGCCGGCATTCTGGCCGCCACTGTGGACGGAGCTTTCGGTGCCTCAGGGGGCGCCGGCGTCATCGTTGCTGGCGGCACCAACGCCAGCAACCTCATCGGCAACCAGAACGCCACCCTCGACTTGCGCAATGTGAACTACGCCACGGTTCAAAGCCTGTATCTTGCTGGCGGCACCTTGGCGACCACCCTCGGGAACAGTTCCTGGGCGGGCTCCGTTTTCGTCAATGCCAACTCCACCATCCTGGTGAAGCAGGGGTCGTCCCTCAACCTCCAGGGGACTTTTGGCGGCAACGGCAATGTGACGCAGATTGGCGGCGGCACGCTGATCCTCAGCGGTCAGGCGGATCCCACCACCCGCAACAGCGTGGCTTCGTTCAATGTGACTAACCACACTGTTCAGGCTGGTACGCTGCGGCTTGATTACACCAACAATAATTCCAGCAAGCTTTCCGACACTGGCGCACTGGTTCTGGGCGGCAGCCGCTTCGGCGGCACGCTTGAACTGCTGGGCGGCTCTCATGTGGAAATCGTCTCCTTTGTCCAGCTAAATGCCGGGGCCAATCGAATCTCCCGCCTGGGCGGCAGTTCGATCCTGCGCATGAACGGCATTGGCCGCGGGGTGGGCGCGACGATCAATTTCGGCGCCAATGACATTGCCAGCACCGACACCAACAACACCGTGGGCATTCTGGGCTCCTGGGCTACGGTCGGCCTTTCGGACTGGGCGACGAAAAGCTCCTTCAATGAATCGCTGGTCAATACGCTGACCACGACCTCTGGCGACCTCTTGATCCGGGCCTACTCCGCCTACACCAACAATGTGGTGAACAACGACTGGACCATCTCCTCAACCACTGGGAACATGGATTTCATCGCCAACACCACGCAGACCGACAAGACAGCGAATACACTGCGCTTCTACAGCCCGGTGGGCGGCGGCGGGGTGAGCACGGTCACGCTCAACGGGAACAACACCCTGCAAGGCGGTGCCATCCTGGTCTCCCCAAACATGGGCAGCAGCACCGCCCTGATCGATGGCCTCGGCACACTTTCCACTGGCCGGGTGAGCGGCACGGTCAATGACCTGTTGATCATTCAGAACAACACCAACGCTCCATTGGACATCTCCGCTTCGATCATCGACAACTCGGCCAGCCGTGCTGACCGTTCGGCAACGATTGTCTCCGCCAGCACCACGGTGCGCAACATCAACTCCGCAGACCTTGCCGTCGGCATGCTCGTGACAGGGTCTGGCATCGCAGCCGGAACCACCATCACCGCACTTTCCTCGGTGGCCACGGTCAGCATTACCAGCACTTCCGGCAGCAACGTGTTCGTCTCTAGCGTGCCATCCAATCTTTTCGTGGGAGCCACCCTTCTGGGCCGCACGGTGACCGCGATCAATGGCACCATTGTCACGCTTGATGGGGCGCCGAATGAATCGATCTCCGGCACCACCACGCGGGAGTTCCAGACCAACACCATCACTTTGAGTCTGGCTCCAACGACTTCCGTGACCGCAAACCTGCAGTTCAGCCAGGATCGTTCCGGCACCACCACCGCAGGCAGCACATCCGTCACTGGACTCAATGGCACGAACGGTACCAGTGGTCTCTTCGTGGGAATGAAGGTTTCCGGACTTGGCATCGTGGACGGCACCACGATTACGGCGATCGGCACCAATTCCACCATCACCCTCAGCAATGCCGCCGTTGCGGGGGCTGGCACCGGAAATCTCACCTTCTCGCAGGTGACCGGTCTGGACAAGACTGGCCTGGGCAATCTGATTCTCTCCGGCATGAATCTCTACACAGGCGTCACCACCCTGAATGCAGGTGTCACCACCATCTTCTCTCTCGGCATTGAAGGCTATAGTTCCGGCACGGGGATGATCACCAATCTCAACTCGCTGGGACGCACGCTGACGCTCGCTGACACCAGTGGTTTGACCATTGGTACCGTCGTCAGTGGCAGTGGCTTCGCAGCACCCGTCACCATCACCGCCATCAACAGCATGACGACCGTGACATTGTCCAATGGGGCGATCATCACAACCAACGCCGCCAGCCTGAACTATGACAGCAGTGGCATTGCTGCAAAAACTGGCGCGATTCAAGCCACCACCACGATAAACAGCGCCACGGTTACCGTGGCCAGTGGCACGGCGGGACTCAGCGTGGGCCAGACCGTGACTGGCACCGGGATTCCCACCAATGGTGGAACCGTGGTGATCCTTTCCATCGTCAATGGCACACAGATCACTCTTGGGGTCATTAATGGAGGCGGTAACGCCGCCACGCTCGCGACGGTCACGGGGACCAACAACCTCACCTTTGGCCCCCCCGACCTCTTCACCGGCACACGCACCACCGCCACTCAAAGTGGCGCGCTCGTCACCGTGGGCAGCACCCTCGGATTGACCGTCGGGCAGACCATTTCCGGCAACGGCATCCCGTCAGGCTCCACCATCGTGCGGATCCTGAATCAAAACACGATCGAGATTTCCAATCCCGTGACCACCACTGGCCAGAACAACCTCACCTTTGGTGCCAGCACCAGCATTGGGGCCACGCTTATTGCCAACACGACCAACGGCAGCAACGTGATCATCGTGCCCACCACGGCAAATCTGAGTGTGGGTGAGCTGATCTCCGGCCCTGGCATTCCTTTGGGCGCCACGATCACCAAAATCCTCAACGGCACCACGATCGAAATCTCCGTTTCGGCGATCTCCACCGGCTCCAACACTCTTGTGTTTGCAGGCCCGGCTTCCAGCCTGGGAGCC
Organism: Verrucomicrobiaceae bacterium UBA7681; assembly: GCA_002482965.1. Lineage (GTDB taxonomy): Bacteria > Verrucomicrobiota > Verrucomicrobiia > Verrucomicrobiales > Verrucomicrobiaceae > Prosthecobacter. The sequence goes on from DLGZ01000080.1 coordinate 52,435, forward strand.
TCCCGCAATACCTTGGCCAATTTGGTGTTCAACGGTGGCACTCTTCAGTTCAATGGCGCCAGCGCCAGTTCTGACCGTGGTTTCACCATCAATCAAACGGCGATCTGGGATGTGGGCAATGCCTACAGCGTGCTGACGCTGGGCGGCAATTACACCACTCCTGGCAATCAGGATGATTACGGCATTATCAAACTCGGTGCGGGCACCCTGGCCATGCTCGGATCTTCTTTCGGCGGCTATGGCATCAATTCCCTGGAGGTGAGCGATGGTACACTGAAGCTCTCCCCTGGTTTCAACGACCAGTACATCCGCAACGACGTGGGAGCCCTGACGATGTCCGGCGGCACGCTCGATATTCAGAGCATTGCGGGCCGCACCACCACGCAGAACATCATCGGCACCCTGAATATTCTCGAGGGGTCCTCCAGGATCCGTGTGACTGGATCCTCCGGTTCGGGAACGTTCCTCAATCTGCAGGACGTCAACAACCCTTCAGCCGTCAACTACCAAAAAGGTGGCAACGTACTGTTTGAAGTGAATGGCGGCGCCTTGGTGGCCCAGGTCACCATTGCCGGGCGCGCTTTGATCGACGTGGGGGTTCTCATGCCACGTGTCTTGTTCACCCTCAACAGTCCCCTCAACCCCGGCGTCAACAATTTTGGCATTGTGGACTCCTCCACCAACATTCTCACCGGTTCCGACATCAAAGGATCGCATGATTTCAAATCAAATCCGGCCGACTGGCTTGCCTCCCACAATATCTCTGACGGCGCCCTGCTGGAAGAGTCATTCTCTGGCAGCACGGTGTCCGGTGCTTCGGTGAACACGATTCTGCTCACCAACAACGGCATCGCCTCTGCAGGTGATCTGAGCACATCCTCGACACTGGTGACACGGGTTCCAGGTGTTGACCGGCTTCAGGTCGGACAACTGGTCCGTGGCAATGGCATTGCGGATGGCACCTTCATCACCGCCATTGATGTGGCCAACAAAACCATCACCCTGAGCCAGGAGCCCATACTCCAGGGTGTTTCGGTGGCCTTGTATGCATTCGACAATACCAACATCACCGGCACCATCACCAACGGCAGTTATACCATCACGAATATCTATGATCCACGTTTGCAGGTGGGTATGATGATCTCCGGACCCGGCATCCCGATTGGTGCCACGATTTCCAGCATCAATACCGCCAGCCGCACCGTCACACTTTTCGCTGCTGCAACACAGGACGGCACAGATTTGTCCTTTTATTCTGAAAACCTCGCAGCCCTGCCTCTGGCTCTCAATTCCAGCACGATCACCATCACTGACACGCTCACCCTTGCCAGTGGTGCCATTTTGCAGTCCACGCACTCGGGCACCCACCATAACTTCATTGTAGGCGGTGTCCTGACCAGCGGTCTGGCGAACACAGACGGAACCACCGCTGACCTCATCATCTATAACTGGAATCCGCTGACCGCTTTGAGCATCAGTTCCTCGATTTCCAACAACACCACCGCCGGTCTGCTCGTCAATCTGGTGCTCAGCGGAAACGGCACCACCGCTCTCTCGGGCACAAACACCTACACAGGCACCACCTACCTGCAGGGTGGCGTCATGCGCCTTGACTCCGCAGGTGCGCTTCCTTCCAACAGCCACCTCCGTATCGACGGCGGCGTGGTGGGCCTCAATTCGGGTGACTTCACCCGCAGCATTGGCACGGGCAGCACTGAGGTGGATTGGACCAGCAGCGGTGGCTTTGCCGCTTACACGACGACCCGCACCGTCAACCTCGGCGGCAGCAGCGCCACTCTGACGTGGGGCCTGAATGGCTTCGTGCCGGACAATGATTCGCTCATTCTCGGCGCCCAGGATGCCGACAGCACGGTCAACTTCGCCAATGGCATTGATCTTGGCCGCAAGTCCCGCCTGGTCGAAGTGATCAGCGGCCTCGGAGCAGTGTACTCTTCGCCAGCTTCAGGGACATTCATTCCTGACGCCATCCTCAGTGGCGTGATCTCAGGCAGCGACGGCCGGTTGATCAAAGGCGGCAACGGCGTTCTCACTCTGGCTGCGAACAACACATACGCCGGCGGCACCTCGCTGGCAGAGGGCACCCTGATCGCACAGCAAAATGGTTCCTTGGGATCCGGACTGGTCGAAGTCGGCACCACCACCGACACACGCGCCAACGACATGGCGCTCACTTTGGTCTTCAATGGCGACACACTTTCCAACGCGGTCACATTCGGCAATGTGAACAACAAAGGCATTTCGGTGCTCAACACCACGGCGACGACCACGGCAGTCACCGGGGCTCTGGAAATCGGCCGGGCAACCGGCGGCAATGTCTTTCTGAGCGGAAGTTCGGGTTCCACCACGACCTATCAGGGGGCCATTTCGGGCACCGGTGGCATTACGGTGATTGGCGGCGGCACTGTCGTCCTCGCTACAGCCAACACCTATGGCTCACAGACCGGCGGTTCGGGTGCAGCCATCGGTGGTGGAACGGTGGTGCGTTCAGGCACGCTCGTTCTTGCAAATGCTGCTTCATTGGGGCAGACCACGACCCTCGAACTGGGTGATTCCACATTCACTCCGGATTCATTCGCGTTTGGTTTGACGGCCGATTACGCAACCAATGGGGCTTCCCTGCTTGGAGTGGAGAACGACGTCTCCACCGGTGCCCCCAACATCCGTGGATATGGCGGTGCGTTTTCGGCCACCGGCGGTGGGGTTGTCGTCTCAAATGCTTCGAATACCGGTACCGGTGCTTTTTACAGTGTCAGCCGCGTCATCGACGGCGTGACCTTCAGCAGCGCAGACATCGGCAAGATCATTTTGGTGAAAGACGAAGTTGATCATCCTGAGCGCAACGGGCTTTACGCCATCACACAGTTCAATGACGATTTGACCATGAACCTGGCCCGGATTGACGGACCGAATAATCCTAATTATTTGGCCTATAACACCTCCGCCAACATGGTCTATGGCGCCCAGGTTGATGTGAGCGGCGGCTCCTCCGCCGGCCAGACTTACTTCATGGCTGCCCCGACGGTGACTGCCAATGGTGCAAGTGTGGATCCGATCTACTGGCTGAAGGACCAGTCGAATCCCAATGTCACTCTTCAGATCAACAATGCGGCCATCACCACGATCTCTCAGAATATTGACATCAATTACAATGGAGCGGGCTCCACCACCATTGCTTCAGCCAGTGCGGTGACATTTACCGGAACAGTGACCCTGCAAGACTTGCTGACAGGATTTCAAGACTTCAAAGATCTGACGATTGCCTCCACCACCCCAGCCAATGTAGGAACGGGAATCGCGTTCTCCGGGACCATCGGTGAAGCCAACGGTGGCGACGACATGCTGGCTCTGACAAAAACGGGTTCGGGCGTGGCCACACTCTCTGGCAGCAACACCTACCACGGCAACACCACAGTCACGGCCGGGACCTTGCTCGTGAACAATACCACCGGCTCCGGCACTGGCTTTGGCAGTGTCGTTGTCCAGTCGGGTGCCACGCTTGCAGGCTCCGGTATCATTGCTCCCGGTGTTGGCCAGGGTCTCACCGTTCAGAGTGGTGCCACTCTTGACGTTGGCGCACTCGGAGGCACAACTGCCGCCCAGCTCACGATAGAGCTGAACTCAACTGGAACGACTCCAACATACACCGATCCATTTTTGGGAACGATTCTGGGAGACCAAAGTGTCGTCACCCTGGCCGGCGGCTCCACGCTCCTGTTGAATCTCTTCCTCAATGATGGCTCTGCTACGACGTCCACAGCCGAAGCTGACCGCCTCGTTTTCAACAATGTCGGATCTTCCCCATCCCTCATCACCATCAGTGGCGCGACTTTGCATGTGGGCATCGGTGCGGGCAGCGCCTTGAATTCGACCACTTTCAATACGGGAGATTCTTGGAAACTCATTGATTGGGGTGGCCTCACTCCTACCGGAACCTTCGCCAACCTGAGCGGCTCCACATACTCCGATTTCATCGATCTTCCCACCCTGGGTGGCGGCCAGTTCTGGGACATCAGCCAGCTCTACACCACTGGGATCATCATGGTGGCCGTGCCTGAACCGGGCAGGTTGCTCCTGCTGCTGTTCGGAGTCCTGGCCTTGGGCTGGCGTCGCCGCCGCAGATTGGCTGTTTGAGCCAGCCTGCGTCAGGCCTGCTGGGAAAAGACCCAGCAGCACCTTTGTGTTTACATAATAAATACCTTGTCAGTTTGATGCGAATTCATTATTATCGCTTCATAAATCAATAATTTACCAGGAGCTAATCATGAACGCCTCAACATTGGTCGCAAAATGGAATAAGCGCAGGAAAGCCATGGCTTTAGTCATGGTGGTCACCACCGTCGCTCTCATGTCCATGCTTGTGGTCGCTATCTTTTCAGTCACCCGCACTGAATACAAAGCCAGCCAGAGCTATGTCGCCTCTCGCAGCGCCAAGCAGCTTGCCGATCTCGCCGTCGTTTTCACCGAGGTGCAGTTGCAAAATGCCCAGAATGCCAACACCGGCTCCACCAGCCGCACCATTCATGCCACCCAGCCTGGCATGGCGCGTGTTTACCAGGCCTCTGGCGACTTTGTTCGTGCCCACAAGCTGTATTCCAGCTCGCAGATGGTGATCACCAGCACCAATGAGGCGGACATTTTCAACAGCACCAATCAAATCCCACAAGACTGGAGTTCGGCGCAAAATCTGGCGCGCTATGTGGATTTGAACGACCCGGTCATACGCCCCGGCCTCGCCACTGGCACCATGGCCCTCTATTTCCCGATCATTGACCCCCGTGCCGCTTACACCGGGGCCAGTTCCACCAATGGCCGGACGATGACCGCGGTGGAAGGGTTTTCTTACTCCAATACCACGCCTGCCATCGCCGGGGCGGGTGGAACGGTGACCTACACTGAAGTCGTGACTCCTGCGGATGCTGGCAATGATCCCAACAAACTGCGCCTGCCCATGCCCGTCGAGTGGATCTACGTCCTTCGGGACGGCACCACCGGTGCGCTTGACGCCAGCAACAAGTTCATCAGTGCCGACGGCTCGACCGTCCCTTCCGCCAGCAATCCCATCGTCGGACGTGTGGCATTCTGGACCGATGACGAGTCCTGCAAAGTCAATGTCAACACCGCTTCCGAGCCCACCTTTTTTGCGCCACCCTACTTTTATCATCAGCGTGATTCCAAGTGGGCCAATTTCCCCGGAACCGCAGGCGAATACCAACGATATCCCGGTCACCCCGCCACCGTGGCTTTGAGCGCGGTGTTTGCACCCGGGGTCAATTTGGACGTTTACAGTGCCAATGCCAATATCACCAATATTTTGCAGACCAAGGACGCCATCTACACGCTCATTCCCAAGATCGCCACCGGAGGCTCCTCGTCCGGAACCAAGCCGTTTGTCCTGGACGCATTTTCGAAAAGCAATGCTGAAACGAGCACCGCCAACAGCGGTGACACAGCCACGGCAAGAAAAGAAAGACTCTTCGCCAGCGTGGATGAAATGCTGTTTGCAGACGGCACCAATGACTCCAGTTCCAACTACAACAGCAGCCTTGGCCGGGTGGCCACCAGCATTCCACTGCCTGGCGAAACCTCGCGCTATCTGTTTGATCATGACACACTGGAGCGCTCCAGGTTTTTCCTGACTTCGAACAGCCGGTCTCCGGAATTCAGCATTTACGGCCTGCCGCGCATCGCCATGTGGCCGGTCGCAGATGAGGGGCTCGGGCAGGCGCGTCGCACCAGCTTTGACACCATGATTGCCCTTTGCGCCACTCTGCGTGGCAAGACTGCCGGGGCCGCAGTGGCCAACAGTTATATTTTTCGTCGCGCTCAGCCGCATCATCCCACCCATGACGTGACCGGTTCTTCACCTGAGCACGGTGGTTCAACGGGACTGGAGCGTAACAGCGTCTTGCTCAATTATCTCTATGCACAGATGACGACTTTGCAGTTCCCCCAGACTTCGTCGCTAGGCTCCAGCAATAATTTCGGCCAGAAATACGGCACGGACAACGCCGCCCAGCTTGCCATTCAGTTCTTTGACTACATCCGCTGCACCAACCTGTATGACGGCGTCATGGCACGCAATAATGACGGCATGTCAGGCCTCGGCCTCGCCGGCACTCCGCTGTACCTGCAGAAGGACGCCATTGCCAGCGACCGCTTTACCTACACGGAGCAGCGCATCACCCGCCGCGCTTCCGGCAGTTTGAATGACGGCACGCAGACACGGATTGGCAGTACCTATGTGACCTCAGACGCTACCGTGTTTCCCGGACACGGCCAGGTTTCCCCGGCTCGCTGGACAAAGAACGGCCGGACCGTCCAGGGCTTGGGCCGCACGTTCACGATTTCAGAAATTGGTTTCCAGTTCATCTGCACGGCAGACGGCCAAAACGATCCGGTTTATCCAGTGAACAACGCCGGGGTTCTGAGTGGTGGTGGCAGCGCTCCCAAGGCGCTTTCTGGCCGTGATAGCCAGGCGGCCGCTGGCACTGCTGCTGCCACCTTTCTCTCACCTGACATGCCACCCCGCAGCCCGCCATGGATTGGAAAAAATCGCTGGTATTCCAATTTCCCGCCGCTGACGGCCCCCTACGGCAACGGTACCCTCTACGGCTGCAGTCCCACCGCCGCAGCCAAGCATCCATCTCTCCACCCAGGCTACAATCCAGCCAACTGGAACATGACCTTGGCACTCAATACGCCGCTGAAAGAGAATGAAAAACGCGTGCAGGCCATGCTGATGCTGGAGTTCTTCTGCCCCATGTCGGGCTGGACCAAAATGTTTCCAGAATGGGCCATTACCCTGGAAGGTGATTTCCTGCGCTCCATCACCCTGAATGGACAGCCGCTTTTCCCCTCATCGCAGACCGTGACTGTTAAATCCAACGGCAATGTTTACGAGGCCTATGACTGCTATTCCATGGGCGGCCACGTTGGGCCGACGGCCATTGCAGGCGGCCGGGCGGGACCGGGCTGGGGAACGACCCTGATAGGTGACGACACCAATCCCTATGTTACCGGAGGAAATCGTACCAATGACCCCAGCCGCTATGTGGCCAATCCTGGCTCAAATAGCAACGGTCATGACGGTTTGAACAACTGGGGTCTCATCAGCCAGTTCATCACGGTGGATCGCAACACCCCGATGACCTTGGCTTTCGGCCAGCGCGACTTGGTGATAAGAATCTATGACTCCCACAGCAAAGCCGGAGTCAACGGCGCGGAGACACAAACCATCAATCTTGCGTTTGATGGTGCCTCCTTGCCCGTCCCTGCGCTGGTTTATTCATCCAACGAAAGACGGGTCAACGGCTTGCCCCTGACCGATCCAGCCAACAAGTCAGAAATTAATCATTATTTCAACACGGATGTTTATGGCCGGGACACCTATCGTCGTTCCACACCAGCGCCTCATTGGTGGTGTTTCAACCGCATGGGCTGCATGAATCGCATGTTCGGCACGGTCAATCCGGCCTACCGAGGAACCGCCAATCCCCCAATGTATGCGGCAGGGCCGGCCTTCTACACCACTTTCAATTCGGGCGATGACCAGGTGTGCACCGGCCGGCTTGATACCGAGGCCCGCTATTCCACTTCCCCAGGTAATTTTGACAATGGCGGAAGAGTTGGCGTGAGCATCATCCCAACCGAGGCGGCCACCACCAGCAATGGCGGCATCATTACAGATTTGAGCGGCAACCCTTGGTCGGGCTCGGATGTCATCCGCACCTTTGTGCCTGCCGTGGGAGATTATCGACTGCCTGCCGCTCGCTACGTTGTTCCTAGCACCATGTGGATGCGTCATCCTCTCTGGCAGAAGGTGGAGTCCCTTGCGCCGATGTCTCAGCCACGCAGCATTCACACCTTCACCACGCATGTGGCCACCACTGAAGCAGGTTGCATTCTGCCGAGTGCCGCTTCGATGACAAAATATCCCAGCCTGGGACTGAACAAAAACCAGACTCTGGTCGCCGGTGCGCCTTACGGGGATGCACGCATTCCCGACCTGCCACCTGACGATGGCTGGGCGGCCACCGCCAACGCTTTCGGCGATTTTGACAACGGAATTGGCAATGCCCGGGATGGAGCCTATGTGAACAAGCCGGACGAGGGCAACTTCTTCGCGAAGGAATTCACCCGCTACAATACGACCCAGTTTTACCGTTCGGGTTACTTCTATGAGCCCTGGAACAACAGCGATGACTGGCGCACCGGCGTTTACATGACCCCGAACCGCATCGTGGCTTCCCCCGTGATTTTTGGATCACTGCCTACCGGCGTTTGGTCGGGTGGCAACGTCAGCACAAGTGCGATTTCCGGAGGCGTGTCCTACTCAGAAGGGAATCCCTGGCAGACTCTTCTGTTCCGGCCTCATGCAAGTTCCAACGCAAACTTCGGCAAAGGAGTCACTCCTGGCCACCCCGGTGACAACAACCCGCGCGACCACTACTTGCTGGATCTCTTCTTCATGCCTGTGGTTGAGCCCTATGCCATCAGCGAGCCTCTTTCCGTCGCAGGCCGTATCAATCTCAACTACCAGATCGTCCCCTTCACCAACATCACCCGCGCCACGGGCCTGCATGCCGTGATGAAGGGCGAGTTCATGACCGCCATCCCGCTGGGCGACATCGACAACGCCAAAACCTACCAGACTGCCGCCACCTCTGCGATGTGGAGCAGTACAGGGGACCGCTTTTGGGATGAGAGCATTAACGCGAAGTACTGGCACCGCCCCATTGATGTCACCAAAACCTTGTACCAGTTTGACCAGAAGTTCCTCCATACCGCGACAGGTACCAATCATGCGATCAACCGCTATCGGGGTCTCTTCCGTAGTCCCAGCCAGATTTGTGAAATTCATCTGATTCCTGATGTCAGCAAAGGTGCATCATCCGGTGGTGAGACACTCGGCAGTATTTCCAACATCAATGCCAACACCAGCGGCACCAACTTGCAGGCCGTCATGGAACAATTTTGGCAGAGTCATCCAGGAACCGGCGACAACACCCGTGAACGCCCCTATTCCAACATTTACGCCCGTGTCACCACGCGCAGCAATACCTTCCGTGTTCACATGCGGGCGCAGGTCATCACCAAAGCGCGCTCCTCGGTTGCTGATACCATGGACCCTGCCAAGGATGCCATTCTGGGCGAATATCGCGGGTCCGCCCTGATTGAGCGTTACATCGACCCCACAGATGTGAACACTCCTCTGCCTGATTACGCTGTGCTTGCCAACCCATTGGGTGAAAAGCCATTGGACACTTTTTACAAGTTCCGCACGCTGGAAAGCAAACGCTTCAGCCCTTAATGCTTTGCCTGTCACCTCTTGGGGTCCATTTTCCTGCCTATGAAATATCTCATTAAATCCCGGCCGCAGGCTGGTTTCTCACTGGTCGAGGTCGCGCTGGCTGTGGCCATTGCTGCCCTCGCCATCATCACACTGCTGGGGCTCCTGCCTCAGGGGCTTGAGATGGCGCGCAAGACAGCGCTGATGGTGAGTGACAGCAACATTCTTGAACAAGTCACACATGACATGGAAAATGCGGTCTTTGATCAGCTGCCGACTCAGAATGTGAAAAGGTACTTCAACGATCAAGGCCGCGAGGTCCTGCAGGATGCCAAGGATATCTCCTTCGTTGTTCAGATTGAACCACAGCTGGTGGTGGCGCTGCCCCAAGCGGAGAAAGTTCAGCCTTACCTCAAGCGCATGGTGATCAAAATAGCCGCCAGCAGCTCGGCCAGCTATGTGTTTGCCCCCAGCAACAGCGCCAACGTTCCTACTTATGTCACCTTCAATCAGTTGATCGCTAAAACCCGCTGATTTTTCACCGTCATGAAGCTTTCTGTCGTCTCATCACCGCGTCGCCGCCTCCTGCCGGGTGCTGGTCCTGCTTTTACACTCATTGAACTGCTCGTCTCAGTGACGTTTCTTGTGATCTTGATGCTCGTCGTCACGCAGGTCATTGGCATCGTTCAGCGCAGTTGGGTGCGTGCCAATTCCCGTGTGTCACAGTTTCGCGAAGCGCGCCAGGCATTCGACACACTCTCACGCACCCTGTCCCAGGCCACGCTGAACAACTACTGGGATAACGAGTTTGACTCCTTGGGCACAGATGCCGCAGGTCAGCAGATCAACCTTGCCAAAGATTATTTCAGGCAGTCGGAACTTCAGTTTGTCTGTGGTCCTACCGGCACGGTGATACCCAGCGCTGCTGGCAGCTCTCAGAACTATCCGGGGCATGCCGTTTTTTTCCAGGCCCCCTTGGGAACCGCAAGCTTGGTCTCGACAGCATCCTCCTCAGGCACCGCCGGCCAGCCGGTCAATACCGAAAACATGGTCAATCTTCTCTGTGGCCGTGGATACTTTGTGGAATGGGGGTCTGACGCGTCTTTTCGCCCGGCTTTTCTGGAGCAGCTGAACAATGCAGTTCCGGTACGCAATCGGCTCCGCTTGATGGAATACAGTCCCACGGCGGAAAAAAACCGGATCTATGACACCTTGTTGCGACCGATCACTGCTCATTCCAAGGAATGGTATCAGGATGTGCTGACCACTGGAGTGCAATCCACTCAAGAGACCGCCCAAACTCGTGCGTTTACGCGGCCCATTGCCGAGAACATCATTGCTCTGGTGATTTCTCCTCAGCTGGAGGTCACCGGCAATACGAAAGTGCTTCCGTATATCATTGCTCCGAATTATATTTATGATTCGACTTTGATGCTCAATCCTGGAGCCTCGTTAGTCGAAAACAGCCCGCAGGGGACGCAGCATCTGCTGCCACCTCTGCTCAAGGTCAGCATGGTCGCCTTGGATGAGCGGTCCGGAGAGTTTCTTTCGCGTACAGAAAACAGCCAGATGAGGACGCAGTTGCTTCAGTCGATTGCGGGCAAACTCCAAAATGCCGCGAGCTTGGCCGAAGAGCTTGATGGGGTCGACGGCAAGGCGGGTACGCTCGTGCAGCTCCTGCTTGATCAAAAACTTAACTATCGAGTTTTCAGCACCACCATCGCCTTAAAGCAGGCTCGCTGGAGCTTCTGATGAGAGCCTACTTCACGTTCTGCACACATTAACCCGGCCCTTTTTCATTCCTATGACACACTTCCCATACCCTGAGCGGCAGGCCAGGCGGGCCTTCAGCTTGATCGAGATGCTTGTTGTTATCGCCATCATCGCGATGATCATGGCTACTGCCACCCCCGCCTTGATGCGTACCATGCAGGCCACCCGGCTGTCATCGACAGGGGATTCCCTCATGGGGGCGTTCACTGAAGCAAAGCAGCTTTCTTACGCACAGAATGTGCCCGTTGAATTGAGGTTTTTCAAATATCCTGACCAGGATTTCCCCACCTCCGCAGTTCAGCTGTACCGGTCTTATCAGATGTTTAAAATTGTGACTCTCACCGTAGGTACGGGGGTGTCTGCTCAGACACAGGAGTCGGTTGTGCCTGTGGGCACTTTGTCCAAACTGTCGGACGGCATCATCATCGCGGCGGATCAGGCTTTGTCCCCGCTCCTCAATGGGCAGAACGGCCAGTCACTGGATGACGTCAAGTCAAACAGTTCGGGTGGCGTGGGCTATTCCGGTGTGACCAACGCCAAATACAACGCCATTCGATTCATGCCGGATGGTTCTTGCCGAAAAGTCAGCGCTCAGCAGAGCGGGTTTTCGCAGCTCGATTACGGGACCCTGCCGACCAGCTTTTTAACCCTCACTTACAACAGTGGGCAGGAGGTCACCACTGGGAATCTCCCCAAAAACTTTTACACCATTCAGGTGGATCCCTACACCGGCAAAGCGCGCAACTATCGCCCTGGCTTCTAGTCTTTGCAGCAGTGGGGGTGGCGGTCTGTTTAAACTGCCCAATTTTCCACATGACAGCCGCCTGATCGTCGCTTGAATGGCGTATGGGTGAACTGCCTTCTCTTGCTTTAAGTTTCGACGACGTCCTTGTCCTTCCCGGACTGAGCCAGGTGCTGCCTGGAGACGTCAATGTTGCCACCAAACTGGCCGCCATCGGCCTAAACGTGCCGATTCTCTCATCGGCCATGGACACCGTCACGGAGTCTGAACTCGCCATTGCCCTCGC
>DLGZ01000080.1:64584-137291 GCA_002482965.1 Verrucomicrobiaceae bacterium UBA7681
GGTCATTCACCGGAATTGCCCCATCGATCAGCAGGCGGAGCACGTGGCGCGTGTGAAGCGCTCGGAAAACACCGTCATTCAGCAGCCTCACATCGTCACTCCTGAGACCAGCCTGGGTGAAGTGCAGCGTCTGATGCATGAAAAAGGCGTCAGCGGCTTCCCTGTGGTGGACGCCCAGGGCAAACTCGCCGGCATGGTCACCAGCCGCGACATGTGGTACATCGAAGACGAATCCACCCCCGTCTCGGCCATCATGACGCCGCGTGACAAGCTCTCCACCGGCACCCCGCAGACCAGCTTTGAGGACGCTTTGAAAATTCTCTACACGCACCGCATCGAAAAGCTCCCGCTGGTTGACTCCAACGGCAAGCTCGCCGGTCTGATCACCAAGCAGGACATCGTGAAGCGCCAGATGTTTACCAATGCCGCCAAAGACGCCAACGGCCAGCTCCGCGTCGGTGCCGCCGTTGGCGTGGGAGATGACTGCGTGGAGCGTGGCCTAGCCATGCAGGCCGCCGGTGCAGATGCCGTCTTCATTGACGCCGCCACCGGACATACCACCCGCGTCATGCAGGTCATCGCCCGCCTGCGGGAAGCCCTCGGTTCCAGCATCCCCATTGTCGCAGGCAACGTCGTCACCGCCGAAGGCGCGCGTGATCTCGTCAAAGCGGGCGCTTCCGCTGTCAAAGTCGGTGTCGGCCCCGGCTCCATCTGCACCACGCGCATCATCTCCGGTGTGGGCATGCCGCAGTTCACCGCCGTCCAGGAAGTCGCTGAAGTCTGCCGTGCCGCAGGCGTCACCGTCATTGCCGATGGTGGCATTCGTTACTCGGGAGACATCGTCAAAGCCCTCGCCGCAGGTGCTGACTTCGTCATGCTCGGCTCATTGCTGGCCGGCACCGCTGAAAGCCCCGGTAACATGGTCAAATGGCAGGGCCGCACCTTCAAAGAATACCGCGGCATGGGCAGCCTTAGAGCCATGCGTAAAGGCGCCGGCGACCGCTACGGCCAGAACAGCTCTGGCAAGCTCGTTCCCGAAGGCGTTGAAGCCCGCGTGCCCTACAAAGGCCCTCTCGCAGAGGTGGTCTTCCAGCTCATCGGCGGCCTCCGCTCAGGCATGGGCTACGTCGGTGCCAACACCCTCGACGAACTCCGCGCCAAAGCCCGCTTCGTCCGCATCACCGCCGGTGGCCTCAAAGAAAGCCACCCGCACGACGTCGTCATCACCGAAGAACCGGTGAACTACGAGCCGCATTGATTTCTCAGGCATTCGCCATTCCGCATTTTCGTACTCCTCTCATGACCGCCCAAGAAGTCGCCGTTCTCGATTACGGCTCCCAGTATTCCCAGCTCATCGTACGCCGCGTCCGCGAGCTCGGCTTTGTTTCGCACCTATATCCCCCGGCTGAACTCGCGAATCTCCAGTCCCCGGGTGCCATCATCCTCTCTGGCGGCCCGCGTAGCACGTCTGACGTCGATGCACCGGATGTCGATTACGCCAAGCTCATGTCCTTCGGCGTTCCCGTTCTTGGCGTGTGCTACGGCATGCAGTTGCTCAACATCAAGCACGGCGGCACCGTCAAACCCGGCGTCACCCGCGAATACGGCCCTGCCAAGCTCGTCGTCACCGATCACGAAGACCTCTTCAACGGCATCTCGCACGAGTCCCAGGTCTGGATGAGCCACAGCGACACCTGCGCCAATCTCGCCAGCACGGCCAAAATCATCGCCACCAATGAAGACGCCGTGCCCGTGGCTCTGAAATGGTCAGACCGCTGCTGGGGCATTCAGTTTCATCCTGAAGTCACGCATTCGCACGAAGGCACCGCCATCCTCAAAAACTTCCTCACGCGCAGCGGTGCTGAGCTCGCAAAGTTCGACATCCAGGCCTTCAAAGCCCAGATGCTGGAAAGCATCAAAGCCGAAGTCGGCAATCGCGAAGTCATCTGCGGCGTCTCCGGTGGTGTGGACAGCACCGTGCTCGCCGTCCTGCTTTCCAAGGCTGGCGTCAAAGTCCGCTGCATCTTCATCGACACCGGCATGATGCGTCTCAATGAAGGCGCGGAAGTGAAAGAGCTATTCGAAGAAGTCGGCGTCCCCATCGAGCAGATCGACGCCAGCGAAATCTTCCTCGGTGCGCTCAAAGGCGTCACAGATCCTGAGCAGAAGCGCCGCATCATCGGTACGCTCTTCGTTGAAGAATTTTGGAAGGTCGCCGACAACGTCGAACTCCTCGCGCAGGGTACTCTGTACCCCGACGTCATCGAAAGCGCCACCAGCGGCAGCATCGCCAGCAAAATCAAAACGCACCACAACCGCGTCGATCGCATCATGGAACTCAAGGCGCAGGGCAAGGTGCTCGAACCCCTCGCTGAACTCTTCAAAGACGAAGTCCGCGCCCTCGGAGCCAGCCTCGGCATTCCGCACCGCGCCTTGTGGCGTCATCCATTCCCAGGCCCCGGCCTCGCCGTCCGCATCCCTGGCGAGATCACCGCCGAGCGCGTGGCCACCACCCAGCATGCAGATTCTATCTTCATCGCCGAGCTGCGCCGCAGCGGCTGGTATGAGCAGACCTGGCAGGCCTATGCAGCGCTGCTTCCCGTCAAAACCGTCGGCGTCAAAGGCGACGAACGCAGCTACGAGCAGGCTATCTCTCTCCGTGCCGTCATCAGCGAAGACGCCATGACCGCCGACTGGGTCGAGCTGCCCTACTCCGTGCTGCGCAATGCCTCCAACAAGATCCTCAACAGCGTCAAAGGCGTGAACCGCGTGCTCTACGACATCAGCACCAAGCCACCCGCCAGCATCGAGTGGGAGTGATGCCATGAGCGTAGGTTTCCTTCTCTCTTTCGAAGGCTCCGAAGGCTGCGGCAAATCCACGCAGATCGCCCTGCTTCGCACCCGGCTCGAAGCAGCGGGCCGCAGCGTCGTGGTGCTGCGTGAGCCCGGCGGCACTGAGATTGGCGAAAGCATCCGCCATCTCCTCCAGCATGCCAAAGAGGGGTCGGCCATGACCTCGGAGACCGAATTGCTGCTCTTCGCCGCCAGCCGCGCCCAGATCGTCCGCGAAAAAATCCGCCCGCTCCTGGATGCCGGCACATTCGTCATTCTCGACCGCTTCCTCGACTCCACCACGGTCTATCAGGGCATCGCCCGCGGCCTCCCGCTGGAAAGCGTGCGCGCCATCAATCACTTCGCCATCGGCGGCACTTTGCCACAGCTCACGCTCGTGCTCGACATGGACAGCGCCACCGCCTGGCAGCGCATTCATCAAAGCGGCCGGGAACTCGACCGCATGGAAAGCCAGCCGCAGTCGTTCTTCGAAAAAGTTCGCCAGGGCTATCTCGAAGTCGCACAGGCAGAGCCGCAGCGCATTCAAGTCATTGATGCCGGAGCCTCGCCCGAGGCTGTGCATGAGGCAGTTTGGGAGCGGGTTTCCGCGCGGTTGACGTGAGGAAACCCATAGGACGCAGAAACAAGGCGGTTTAGGATTGCGTTTAAGGCTAACTTCCAGTGAAATGCGTACTATGAAGACGATCGTTTTTTTGATGTTACTGACCTGCGGGATCGTGCGTTCAGCTGCGGCTGCCGACGGGGGCGTAGCGGATTTTGACAAGCTTCAGATGTCCTACCAGGGGGCTGTGGAGCGTGAAACGGCGCCGCTGAGGGACAAATATCTCGTAGAACTGGAGAAGCTGCGAGACACCTATTCGCGTGCTGGGAATCTGGCAGGGGCGAATGTGGTACAGGCGGAGATCACGACGATGAATCAGCAGATCGCCTTTGCAAAGACGGGGAAACGCGCACCGACGCAGGCGACCGCAGTCGCGGCGGCCAACGCTGGCAAACCGACGGCGGAAGCCGAGATGCCCGAACTACGCTGGTTTGTCGGCAAGACGTGGCTGACGGAAGCCCAGACGAAGTGGAAGTTCGAGAAGGATGGCACTGGTGAGCGCGTGCGGGGAAGCCAGAAGACGGCCACTTTTACATGGCGATTGCTGCCTTCAGGCGCGATCGAGCTCTCGGAACGCACGGCCCCGAACAAGCCGGTGACGACGACGTTCTTGAGGTTCAAGAACAAGTTCGAGGCGTGGTTTGGTCCTTCGGAGGCTAGCCTGACCGAACGACTGCACTATGAATGAGCCCTCTGCTTTCACGGCTTAGCTGCCAGTTGCACAGGGACGGATGTCGAGTAGGTCAAAGTCTTCCGGGTGTCTAGCCGAACCCAGTCGAGCCTGCCAAGGCTTGATTCATTCGTCATTCGGATTTCGTCATTCTTCTTCATGCCTTTCAAAGCCGACCACGCCCTTGAACTCCTCGCCCGCGCCCGTGACAACGGCCGCCTCGGCCACGCCTATCTGATCACCGGCCCCAAGGAGGCGCAGCATGAAGTCTTCGCCGCCAAAGTCCTCGATCTCATGGTCGGCACGAAAATGGGCACCCTCGAAGCCTGGGAAGGGCAGGGGGCCATCGTCCTGCGCCCGCAGAGCAAATCACGCCGCATCACCATCGGTGACGACGGTGACGATCCCGGCACCATCCGTTTTCTGGAGAAGATGATTCACCGCACCGCCGCACCCAACGGCTGGAAGCTCGCAGTCATTGTCGATGCCGAGCGCATGAATCCCCAGGCACAGAACGCCTTCCTCAAAACCCTCGAAGAACCGCCGCCGAACACGCTCCTGCTGCTTCTTAGCACCCAGCCCCAGCAACTGCTGCCCACCATCCAGTCTCGCGTCCTCGAAGTCGCGCTCATGCCACCCGACGGCGCACGCATCTTCACCGAGCACGAAGGTAAGCTCCTCTACGTGCTCAAACAGATGGCCAAAAAAGAAAGCGGCAGCATCTCCGCCGCTCTCTCATTAAAAAAAGACTTCGAAGGGATCCTCGAAGAACTGCACGACTCCATCAAAAAGGAGCAGGAAGCCGACTTCGAAATCGAACAGGACCACTACGCCAAAACCACCGACGGCGCCTGGCTCAAGCAGCGTGAAGAACAGGTCGAAGCCCAGATCGAGGCCGACTACCTTCAGCAGCGCACCTCCCTCATGGAACTCCTCCTCTCATGGATGGGCGATGTCGCCCGCCAGCAGGCCGGAGCCGAGCATCTCGATCTCCCCAAGTTTCAAGAAGCCACCGCCTCCCTTGCCACCAAGTGGCAGCCCGGCGATGTCGCCAAACGCATCCGCGTCCTCCGCCAGCTCGAAAGCCATCTGCACACCAACGTCAACGAAGGCCTCGCACTCGAAGTCTGCTTCATCGAAGCCTTCGGCGCGTAAAATGAGCCTGATCGCGCAGCAAACGGCGTTCGCTGGGCCTTGCCATATATAGGCAAACCCGCTTAGCCATTTTTGTGCCGGCCGTTTACAGCCGTTTGAGTGAGGCGAAGAGAACAGCTCTAGGAAAGATTTTCCGGTTCTAGTTCATTGGCATCCTGTGTTCGCGGAGCAGATGGCAGTTCTACTTTCTTGGTCGCTCCTTCTTTGCCTAAAAAGGCAAAGACACCTTTTTTGCTCAGGGCTGCGGGCAACTTCAATTTTTTTAGTTTCAAGAGCCATGAGTTCCTCGTTTTGAATCCAAGCAAGCCCAGCAGGGTTGTGATAACGCAGGCAAGAGTGGGCAAGCTCAGTTTTGACACCCAGCTAATGAACTGCTTGGTCTGTGTTCGCAAATACTCAGGTCCCATTGCAAGCGTCATTGCAACAATACAGATGACGACAAACACGAGTGTCACGAGGAAAAACCACTTGATGCAACTGACGATCTCAGAGAATTCATTCCTGAATTCACGGAGGAGGCTCAGCCAACTACGAGCTTTTTTCAGGCCTGGTGGATCCTTTTGTGCGCGTACATGAGCTGCGTTTTCTTCAGGTGCTTGTGCCGCGTCTTTGATCACCGCAGGTGATTCTACGGTGGTGTGAATGAGCGGGGGCGGAACAGGTGTCTCTGTAGCTTTCAGGTCTTCGGGAGCCTTTGCGGCTTTATCCACACTCTGCTCGGCTGCATCTAAATCCGAGGCGGCTTTTTTTGGCCTTCTTTCCTTCTTCTTCTGTATCTGCTTCTTTACGGAGGCGGCACTGTCCCGCCGCTTGGATGAGGAAGGTGTCTTGTGCTGATTTCCTCTTCGCATGACGTATTAGATTTGGGAGATCTGTCCGCTGACCTTGCGGGCATGCTTTTCGCGAAGATTCTGTGCTGCCTTCAACCCCTTGTCAGTGAGGGAAAAAGTGACGTTGTGTCGCCCGCCTTTGCCACCTTGACTGACATAGGCATCAGTTCCTTTCATGTGCGTGCGAAGAAGGGCATGCATGCCCGTGATTTCTATTCCCGCACGTGCCAGCACCTGCCTGAGCATTGTCACTTTAGATTCCGCATTTCCATTTTCATGGTCTTCAAGCAATGCGCCGAGCAGCGCTTCCTTCTGCTGCAGGACAGGGGTGGCAAGCCAGGACACATCTTTCATAGAAGTGGTGGAAGGAGTCTGAGACTTGGTACGTGTCTTCTCCTGCTTGAAGAAAACGGTGATGATCACGTGCTTGTCGTCATCATTTAAAGCCTTCCAGATCTTAAAGAGCTCTGCTCCCGCCTCACTCAGGTACGGTTTGTCGGTAGGAAGAATAAGCGACTCATCGTCATCCTCACCCTCACCTTCCATAACGCGAATCATCCACCGGGCTATGGACCGTTCTAGAGCAGGTAGCTGCCCATACAACGGCAAGAAATCTTCCATTCCTAGATTCACGTCTGGAGGAATGGCGCTTAGGTGGCAGTTGGTCAACCGCTATATTAGGCTTATTAGCTTTGTTATTCTGATTTCGAGAGTATGCGAAACTAACAAAGTAATCAAGGGTAATTAACTAAGTCGGCCATAAAATCCAAAAAAGAACGGTTTATTAAAAATATAAGAAACCACATGGCTTGCTGGAATGAGCGTTCGTCTTGAATTCTTATCCAAACTTCTGCGCTCACACTGTCTCCCCCCGCCGCAGATCCGGCATCAAACGCACAGGCTTCGTGCTCGTGTGCCCGGTCTGTGCGAGCTCCAGCACCAGCTTGGCCAACCGCTTCGCAAACTTCGCCGCATCAGCGGAGTATCGCGTGATCTTGGGAACCACATGATCGAGAAACGCATCATCATCCCGGGACACGATGGCAAAATCACGCGGGATCTTGTGCCCGAGCCGCAGCAGGTGCGTCACCACCGTCAGCGTGTGAATCGAACGTGCCACCACAAAGGCCGTCGGTGCAGGCTTCCGCTTCAGCGCCTCATTCAGACTCTCGATCACCTGCTCAGCCGTCTCGTGATGAGGCAGGACACATGGCAAGGCATCGCTTGTAGCAAAGGCCTCACGAAAACCCATGGCGCTGTCCGCATCTCCGCCATGCGCTGAGTCCGGCAGCAGCAGGGCGATGCGACGGTGCCCCTTCTGCATCAGCATCGTCGCCGCATGTCGGCAGGTCGCGCGATAGTCCAGATCCACCGAAGGAAGCCCCATGTCATCACCACACGATCCCGCGATGACGGTAGGCAGTTGCTGCTCGACAAACCACCGCTGCATCACCGGGGTGGAGCGAAACATCACCCACGCTGCAGCAGGCACACGCTGCGTCAGTTTCTTCAGTCCACCCGCAGGCTTGGCAGTGAAGCAATGCGGGCTCGCATGCACCTCCAGTTGATACCCCGCCTCTGCCAGCAGCTCACGAAGCGCATCCACCCAGAACAGCACAAACGGCGGCATCGCCTGTTGTGGCACCGGCGTCAGCAGCGCGATGACGCTTGATGCCACGGCCTTCCTGCCTTTCTGGGATTGGGAGAGAATTTGCCTTCGTTTGTTCACCACCGCACCGATCACGCCTTCGCGTTCCAACTGCGTGAGCACCGCCCGCAGCGTGGGCCTGCTGATGCGCAGCCGGGTGCAGAGCGTGCGCTCCGACGGCAGCACCTCCTGCCATTCTCCACGCAGCAATGCCTCGCGTAAAAAGTCGGCGCTGTGCGTGATGAGCGAGGGTCTGGGTGGTACGGAATGCATAAGCGGAAGGCCACACCATGCCGTGGTAAGCTGAAATGACCACAGAGATTTCCAGTGTTGCGCCGTTCAGGATGTCGCACCTTTGCATTCCATGATTCCTCATTCCGACCTCCTTCAACTCAAACGCTGGAACACACCCACCATCTACAATGGCTGGGAGCAGATCACCAAACGCGATCCCGCTGCCGACGGCTTCAATCTCGAAGAAGTCCGTGACTTCATGCCGCAGATGGGGCCCATGGTCGGCTACGCCGTCACCGTCGTGGTGGAGCCGAGCAACAAGGCGCATCGCGAGGCCAATGCGAATGCATGGAACGAATATCGCAGCTACGTCACCAGCATCACCGGCCCAAAAATCGTCTGCGTGCAGGACCTCGACAAGCCCCGCACCATCGGCTCCTTCTGGGGCGAGGTAAACAGCAACATGCACCGCGCCCTCGGCTGCGTGGGCACCATCGTCGATGGTGCGATCCGCGATGTCGATGAAATGACCAACGCCGGTTTCAAAGCGCTGGCCCGCCGTTTCTGCGTCGGTCATGCGCACGTCCATCCCGTGCGCTGGAACTGCGAAGTCGAAGTCTTTGGCCGCAAGGTCAGCCCCGGCGATCTCATTCACGCCGACAAGCACGGCTTCCTCGTCATCGAGCCCGAAGCCCAGCCGCAAATCCTCGAAGCCTCCCGCTTCATGGACTCCAACGAATGCCTGACCGTCATCCCCGCCGCACGCAGCAGCGCCGGTCTCAGCAGCGATGAAGTGCTGGCCAATCTCGCCGCCGCAGGTGCGCAGTTTGGCAAAAACGCCAAAGCCAAATTCCAACGCGAAGGGGAATGGTAGCCGTGAAAACCGTCTTGGTATTCATCGCTGCCTGCCTCGGTGCATCTGCTGCCGATTTCCACATCGAGAACGGCACCGTGCTCACCAGCACAGGTGCCTATCGTTGGGCGCAATCGCGCGCGGCGGTGATTCCAGGAAATCCGGCGCGTGTGATGATCACCACGCAAGAGTTCGAGAAACAAGGCTCACACGGCTATCGCGACATCTACTCCCTCGAAACCACCGACGGTGCCATAACATGGAGCGCACCGCAGCGCATCGAAAGCCTGGGCCGAAAAATGAGTCCGCTCGGCGTTGAGATGGTCATGGGCGATCTCTGCCCGCAGTGGCACGCCACCACCCGCACCGTGCTCGTCACCGGCAAAACCTTCGGCTTCCGCAAAGACGCCAAGCCCAACGAAGCCAAGGACGACCGCGCCTACGAGCGCGTGGCCTACACCATCTATTCACCCACCAAGAATGAATGGAGCGGCCTCAAAATCATGGCCATGCCGGAGAAGGATCACGCAGGCCATCCCATCATCGAACCCAATGCAGGCTGCAATCAGCGCTTAGATCTCCCCAATGGCGAGGTGCTGCTGCCCGTGCGTTATCGTGCGGATCCAAAGCTCCGCACCTACACCACCATCGTCGCACGTTGCACCTTCGATGGCGAAACGTTGACCTATCGTGAACACGGCTCCGAACTCACCACCGCCGTGATGCGCGGTCTTTACGAGCCATCCATCATCGGCTTCAAAGGCCGCTACTTCCTCACCATGCGCGGCGAGAAAACCGGCTACGTCGCCCGTGGCACCGATGGCATCAATTACGAGCCCGTCGTCGAATGGAAGTTCGATGACGGCAAGCCCGTCGGCACCTACTGCACCCAGCAGCACTGGATCACCCATGGCGACGGCCTATATCTCATCTACACCCGCAAAGGTGCCAGCAACGACCACGTCTTCCGCCATCGCGCCCCCATCTTCATCGCCAAGGTCGATCCCGATAAACTCCACGTCATCCGTGCCAGCGAACAAATCCTCATGCCCGAGACCGGCGTCGATCTAGGTGGTGGCTACGCACCCGTGGATGTGAACGAAAAAGAAACCTGGGTCATCAGCACCGAAATGGCCTTTCCGAAAAATCGCCAGGGTGAAAACAACCGCATCCTGCTCGCCAAGATCATCTGGAATCAATCATGAAAACGCACCTGCTCACCCTCGCCGCAATCTGCGTGGCCAGCCTTGCCATTGCCGAAGACTATCGCGGCGATGTCAAAGACGTACGCGTCATCCGCCACATGGATCAGCACCCTGGTGCATCCCTCGTCTGGGAGCCCTACATCGCCCTGTGGAAGCCCAAGCATCTAGTCGTGGCCTACGGGGTCGGCATTCCTGGCAAAACCGATATGGGCAGCATCTACGCCAGCGTCTCCACCAATGACGGCGACACCTGGAATGAACCGGTGCCCGTCTTTGATCACAACCACTGGCAAGGCGCGATTCACTTTGCCTATGCCAACGCGATTCTCTTCAAGCCCTCGAACCAGGATGTGATGTGGTGCTACGCCATGCGCTGCCCCATGAACTTCCGCCACAGCGAGGACTCCCAACTTGTTGCTGCCTACAGCGCGGACGGCGGACGCTCATGGACTCCCGTCGAGCTCGCCATGCAGTACACCGGTCCGCTGATTGTCGTCGCTGGAATCATGGAAACCGAAGTGAAAGGGCAGAAGCGCTACCTGCTGCCAGCGCATCGCAATACCCTGCGCAACGATCCCCTCGGTTCACGCGATCAGTTCATGCTCAGCAGCACCAGCCTGCTCGAGTGGAAATTCGAGGGCTACATCCCGCAGCCCGAAAGCGGCAAGGTTTTCCTGCACGAAGGCGGCATAGCCGTGGGCGATGCCCCCGATGAACTCAAGCTCGTCATGCGCACCGCAAACTGGGAGGAAAAAGGCGCGCTCGATCCACCGCGTGCCTTCTCCAGCGTGAGCAAGGACGGCGGCAGTACCTGGACACCGGCCAAGCAGGAGCCTGACCTCTGGAATGCGCGCTCCAAAGGTTTCTTCAGCCGCAATGCCAACGGCAGTCATCTCTACGTCTATAACGATGGCCCTGCCATGCCCGCCAAAGCCGCGCGCTCATCGCTGCGCTACAAGGTCCGGCCCGCAGGTGGTCAGTGGAGCGAAGAAAAGACCTTCTACGAAGCCGGCATCAAAAACTCCTACCCCACGCTGATTGAAGTCGGCCCCGGTGACTTTCGCGCCGTCTGGGACAGCGGCACTGCGGACAAAACCCGCACGCACATTCATTTCGGTAAATTCAAACTCAAGCCATGACCGCTGCTGAACTCGCTCATTTAATCCCCGCATGAAACCGATCTTGAACCTCGCGCTAGTCTGCCTGTTCGTCCTGCAAAGTGGAGCCTTCGCCCAAGGCCCATCGCCATCAGACACTGCCTTCGGCCTGCAAGTGCCTGCACCTGGCGCAGATGCTTTCGCAGACGACGTCCTGCAGCAAGCGATCGACAAAGTCTCTTCAGCCGGTGGCGGCATCGTGATTCTCGGGGCAGGGGACTTCAAACTCTCTCGCAAGGCCGGTGATGAAACCGTGATCATCAAAAGCAATGTCACCCTGCGTGGCCAGGGCTATGCCACGCACATCTATCTTGATCCCAAAACGCCGCCCAATCCCCTGCGCTACTTCCCCATGCGCATCGGTTCAGCCAAGGTGCCCGCAAACAACGTGGTGATCGAAAACCTTCGCTACACTGGCAACGACAAGCTCATCGGCGGAGGTTCCATCATGGGCTTCAACGCACGGCTGGACGAACCCGAATCAATGCTCCTGTCCTGCGACAACATCACCGTGCGCAACTGCTGGATCTATGACTCAAAGCAGGCCGCAGGCTGCACCAAACCGGCGTCCAACATGTATCACGCCAAGTACGTCATTCCCGCCGCAGAAGCCGCCGCCGCCAGCAAGGCTGGAGCAGGCAAGCAGTTTTATGGCCTTCCGGAACGTCAGGAGTCGCAGTTCAAGAACTGGCAGGTGCATCACAACATGATCGACACCTGCGGCAACAAAGCCGTCGAATTGGCGGAGTGCAACGGCGGCCTCATCGCCGACAATTACATCATCAACTGCGAGGACGGACCCCAGGTGATCTTTGGCTCACGCAATGTCCGCATCTGCGACAACCACGTCTTCTTCCTGCGCACCGGCATCAATATCTCCGAGGGATCACACCACATCACCGTCACCGGCAACATCGTCGAACCTGTTTCTGGGGTGCGCACAAATCGCTGGGGCGCGTGCCTCCTGTTCCGCACCGAACCTCTGCCTCTCGTGACTATCGTTTCCCATGTGACAGTGACTGGAAACGTCTTCCGCAATCAGACTACGGAAACCAAGAGTACGGTGCGGTTTGAGACACGCCCGGAATCCCTCGGCTGCAAATACGAAGCCATCACCCTGACGGGCAATGTGCTGGATGGAGACATGCATTTTTATGACCGCAGAACTCCCGCAATGACCAAAATGCAGGACATCGTCTTCGCCGACAATGTCTGCGAAGGAAAGCTCCTGAATGCACCAGCAAATGAAATGGCCTCCACGCGCATCACCATTCGTGGCAACACGTTTCGCTTCGCCGGTGGTCAGGTTCTCAAGGCCAGCGGCTGGATCTGGTCGGACAACACGCATTCGGCAGGCACGCTCCAAATCGACAGCGCTGCAAAAGGCAACATCGTGCGCAACAACGTGACCACGACTGCCATCATCAACTCAGGGAATCAGAACGACACCGCCAGCAACGTCGTCCGTCCCCTTGATCCGTAACGGTGCTGCGGCCATCGTGCATCTTGCATGATGAATGCGTGCGCATTGCATGAATTTGCACCAAATTTGCGCCGCCAAGATGGAGGTGAACTTGTCTAAGTAATTGGATCCGAGTCAACTATGTCAAGGATAGTCAGGCTGGCATCAGCCCTGCGCTATAAGATGGCGACAAGAAAATCGCCTCCTCTATGACTGGTTCTAATCCATCCCCCAACATTTCACTGGTTCGCGTTCTGTCGCTCACGCTGGCGACGCTCGCGCTGCTGGTGGCTTTGACCGGGGTGGCGGCTCACGCCTCAATCATCGCATGGGCAGTGGCGATCATGGCTTTGATCATATTCGAAGCCACCTACCACCTGAAAAACTAACCCACCTAACATCATGACAACGACTCCTCATATTCTGCATGCATTGAACGATACGGCTCAGGACTTTCGTGCGCTGGGTGAAGCTGCCAAGACCGATTTCAAACAGCTTTCACATGACGCTCAGGAACTGGCACAGTCCAAGATCATCCGGCCTGGCACCCAATTGGCCAAGGACACCGCTCATCAATTGGAAGTTCAGGCCCGCCGCTCAGTCGAAGTTTCGAAGGAAAAGATCGACCATCTGCGCGGTTACGTCTCGGAGAATCCAGGCCGTGCACTCGTCGGAGTACTGGCGGGTGGTGTGGTTCTGGGGCTCCTGCTCCGTCGCTAAGCCAAGGCTCGCCCTCCTCTCAAATCTTAACCGCAACACCCTTATGATTCAAACTATCGCCATCCTCTTGCTCATCCTTTGGCTGCTGGGTGTGGTTTCGAGCTACACCCTCAGCGGCTTCATTCACATCCTGCTTGTTGTGGCCGTGGTGCTGGTGCTCGTCCGCATCATCCAAGGCCGCAGTCCGGTCTGAGCTCACCCACAAACTCCTACTGACAAAAGGCACATTCCATTCCTATGAAAACCAACATCACATCCATCGACGACGAAAGCATCGCCCGCAGCACCGGCTTGTCCATCATTGCCATCTCAGTCCTGCTGATGGCGCTCTCACTGCTGAGTTCCTGCAATACGACACGCGGCTTTGGCCGCGACGTCGAAACTGTGGGCAGCAAAATCGAGCACGCCGCCAACAAAGCTTCAGGCAACTGAGCTTCCCTCCCACTAGTACATCCCAATGAAAAAAAATCTGTCTCCCCTGGTATCGGTCATCGCAGGCATCTGCGTGCTGATATTTCCAGCCCTGCTAAACTACGTGGTGGGCATCTATCTCATCCTCACGGGGCTGATGGCTTTTCAGAAAAGCTAACAGCCCGCATTGCCTCTCCCCCCCCAAACCTAAACCGCGGAAGCAATTCCGCCAAAAAAACCCCAAACCTTCTCAACCATTATGAACACTCAGCATAAACGTATTCAATCCTTCTTCGCGGCCAGCCTGTCCCTCATCTTGGGGCTCTCCCTGCTGCTGGTCGTGAGTTGCGGCGATAAAAAACCTGCCGCTAAACCAACCATGGGCGAAAAGATCGAGAACAAGATCGATGACGCCCTGGATCGCCGCCCCGGTGAACCCGTCCTTGATGCCATTGAGGACGCATCCAAAGACGCCAAGGAAGTGAAGACCGCCGTCCAGGAGGCGGTTAAAGATGCCACCAAGTGAGCTGGCGTCTCCACGGGTCCTGATGGCGAAAGGGTTCGTCATCAGGACCAGATTCGTTTAAAGCAGGGATCCTTGGCCAGACAATCACCTCCCCCGACTCAGTATGTTCCGCTCATGGCATGGCTTGTTTCTGATTTTTTCCTCGTCCATGACGTTGCTGGTCATGGCAAGCATGGCCTACAGCGGCAGGATCGCACGGGAAGGAACCCAAATCGTGGAGCATTCCGGGGTGGTCATCGATAATTTGCTCGTGCTGCGCGCCGTGGTGTCAGAAGCCGAATCAGCGGTGCATTCGTTCTACATTTTGGGCGAAATCACAGGGGCCGATTCACTCGGGAAGACCCAATTGGAAACAAGCAGGCTTCTGGACACATTGCTGAAATTAACTCATGACAATGAAACCCAGCTGCGGCAGCTCAAGGGCGTGCAGCAACTGGTCACAGACCGCCTAGCCGCGCTGACCCAGTTGACTTTGGTCAAGCCTGGTGCCGAGGGCGATGATGCAAGGCGGAGCGTCTTCAGCAAGGGCAACGCAACCATGAAGAAGCTGCTCAAGAGCATTGATGAGTGCGTGCGGCATGAGCGTGAGCTCTACCTCGCTCGTGATCAGCAGGCGCAGCAGGAGTTTCGCAAGCAGACCTTCACCAGCATCGGTGGTCTGATCCTCGCCGTCGCGACTGGGCTGGCCAGCCTGCTTTTTCTACAGCGCAGTCATCGTGAAACGCTCCGAGGCATGGAAATGGAGCAGGCCGTTGAACGGGCGAAGCAGGCCGACCTCCAGAAGTCGCAGTTCCTGGCAAACATGAGCCACGAAATTCGCACACCCATGAATGCTATTCTGGGTTTCACAGACCTGCTGAATGGAATCATCACCGAGCCTCGGGCGCTCAATTACTTGAAATCCATCGAGAGCAGCGGGCATGCCCTGCTGGAACTGATCAATGAGATTCTCGACATCTCACGAGTGGAAGCAGGCAAACTCGAACTGCGTCTGGAGCCGACCAATGTGAGTGAGATCGTGGATGGCGTGGCCATCATGCTGAAACAGCAGGCGCTCGACAAAGGGATCTATCTGGAAACGAAGATCCGGGGGGCCATACCGCCGTTTTTGGATCTCGATCCGCTGCGCCTGCGTCAGGTGCTGGTGAATCTCGTGACGAATGCCGTGAAGTTCACTCGTCGCGGGGGTGTGAAGGTGCTGCTGGATGCCGTTCAGGCCGAAGACGAAAAATGGAATTTGATGATCAAGGTCACGGATACCGGGGTGGGGATTTCAGAGGAAGACCACGAGAGAATTTTTTCACCGTTTGAACAGGTCTCTGCAGTCAGCCGAAGTGGCGCACAAGGCACCGGCCTCGGACTGAGCATTACCCGAAAATTGGTTGAACTGATGCAAGGCAGGATCCTGCTGGAGAGTGCGCCGGGGGCCGGCTCAGAATTCACCGTTTTGCTTTCTGGAATTTCGGTCAGTGAAAAGCATGCAGGTGCACCCAGCAGCCGTCAGGCAGATTTCAATCAGTTGCGTGCGGCAACGATTCTGGTGGTGGATGACAACCCCACCAACCGTGAGTTGCTGGCCGGTTTTTTCCATGGATCGCATCATGAGCTGCTCTTCGCTCAAGACGGCATCGAAGCACTGGAAGTCGCACGGCATGCCAAGCCGGATGTGATTCTCATGGACATCCGCATGCCACGCATGGATGGCAAGTGGGCGCGGCAGATCCTGCGTGAGGATGAGCGCACCAATGCCATCCCTGTCATCGCTCAGACAGCATCGTCTGCACCTGGTGAAGCCGATCTGCTGAAGCAGATGTTCAATGGCTACCTGCGCAAGCCCTTCAGCCCTTTGGATCTCTTCCATGAACTGGAGCCCGTCATTGGCCATGCCACACTGCGGCATGTGATGGCCAATCCTGTGATGACGGTCAACGAGACGATGCCTGTTTCGGTGCTGGAATCACTCGATGCCCACACCTCAGCCACATGGCCGGGACTGGCCGTGCGGCTGAAAAAGATGGCCAAAGAAGACGTGAAGCGTTTTCTGGAGACCTATCCGATGCGTGAGATCGCTGCGTTCGCCGGCGACTTGCAGGTGCTTGCGGCACGCTACGACTGCCCCCCACTCAGCCGCTATGCCAGCGCTCTCGTTACCGCAGCGGAATGCTTTGAACTGGAGCAGGTGGAGCGGCTGCTCGGTGAGTTTTCCAATGTCGCCCACAAAATCACCGGCGAAACGGACGCAGCTCGCGGATGACGTGAAAACTTGCCTGTGATAAATTTTCCCACTGCAACCGAGCCCGAATATGACTGACGAACCATCCACAGCAACAATGCCATTTGCGGGTGGCTCTGCCTCCCAAGGGGTTGTTCTCGTGGTGGACGATAACGTGAAGAACATTCAGGTCGTCGGTACCATCCTCACTCAAGAGGGATTCGAGGTCATACCCGCGACCAGTGGTGCGCAGGCACTGCAGCGCATGGAGGCCAGACCTCCCGACCTCGTGCTGTTGGATGTGTTGATGCCCGACATGGATGGTTTTGAGGTCTGTCGCAGGCTGCGGGACAATCCAGAGACATCATCCCTGCCGGTGATTTTTGTCTCTGCTGCCAATGATACGGATACCGTTGTCCGCGGACTGGAGGCGGGCGGGGTGGACTATATCACCAAGCCTTTTAATAAGACCGAACTTCTTGCCCGTGTCCGCAATCAGGTGGAGCTCAAGCGCACACGCGAGACCTCAGCCAGGATTCTGCAAGAGCGTGAAAAGATCATCAGCATGGTCGCGCACGATTTGAAAAATCCGCTGGGGGCCATTCGCTTCAGTGCTCAGACGCTCGCAGAGCTCAGGCCGGAGCAAAAGGAAACCGCTGACGAACTGATTCAGCATATCGTCACCACCTGCGACCAGGTCGTGAGTTTTGTGGACCGCTTTCTGAGCCGCAGAGCGCGGGAGGCCGAACAGGAGCGCCTTGTGCCAGTGCGCATCAGCACGGACCAGATTCGTGACATGATCGCTGCGTGGCAGAAAACGGCGCGGCGCAAACAGATCACCCTCGAAGTCAGCGCCCCAAAGACTCCGGAGCACGTCCGCGGCGACCTGCTGTCCCTTGGCCAGATCCTCGACAACCTCATGAGCAACGCCGTGAAATTTTCGCACCAGGGTGGTCATATCGTGGTGGAACTCATCATGGAAGACGGGCGCCCGGTGATTACCATCACTGATGATGGCCCCGGCTTTACTGAAAGCGATCAGGCGCGCATGTTTCAGGATTACATGAGACTTAGCGCCCGTCCCACAGGGGGCGAGTCCTCCACGGGGCTTGGGCTGGCGATTGCCAAACGAGGTGCTGATCGGATGGGTGCCGTGCTGCGCATCGAAAATCGTTCGGAAGGCAGCGGAGCCATCGCGCGGCTGGAACTTTCGTTGTGGAGCGATGATCAACTCTAAACCGATGAAACTATAATGGATATTCTGATAGTCGATGATGAAGCCAGTATTCGCCGTGCCACCAGCATTGCCCTTGAGGCTGCAGGTCACTATGTCGAAACCGCAGAGACTGGTGAGGTGGCGCTGTCCAGCCTCAAGGAAACCTCCTTCGATCTCGTTCTGCTGGATTTGTACCTTGGTGAGGAAAGCGGGCTTCAGGTCCTGGAAACCATTCGCCGCGAGCATCCCGCCGTGCATGTCGTCATGTTCACCGCCAATGCCACCATCCCCAATGCGGTGGAGGCGACACGCCTTGGCGCGGTGGATTTTTTGGAGAAACCCTTCAGTCCCGATCAACTCCGTCAATCGCTCAAACGCATTGCCACGCTGCGTTCCCTGGAGCGCAAAGTCGCTGAACTCACCACGGAAGTAAGCCGGCAGGCTCCACCCACGGAGGTGGCATCGGAAAATCCCGCCCTGCAGCGCAGCCTGGAAGTGTTTTTTCGCGCGGCAGATACGCAGGCCTCCATTCTCATCCTCGGTGAGAGCGGCACGGGCAAAACCATGATCGCACGTGCCATTCATGAGCGCAGCGCCTGCCGGGACAAGCCCTTCGTCACCGTCAGCTGCCCCAGCCTTTCGCGCGAACTGCTGGAGAGCGATCTCTTTGGCCACGTCAAAGGTTCCTTTACCGGAGCGCTGCGTGACACCTGGGGCAAGGTGAAGGCGGCGGATGGCGGAACGTTGTTTCTTGATGAAATTGGCGAACTGCCGCTCGAAATCCAACCCAAGCTGCTGCGGCTTCTGCAGGAGCGTGAATACGAACGCCTCGGTGAATCCACACCTCGCAAAGCCAACGTGCGCGTCATTGCGGCGACGAACCGCAATCTCCAGGAGTGGGTCGCAGAAGGGCGGTTCCGCGAGGATTTGTTCTATCGCCTCAATGTGATCTCATCCGTCATGCCGCCCCTGCGCGAGCGTCCGGAAGATCTCATCCCTTATGCGGAAAAATTCTTCAAGTTCTTCACGCGCGAGTTTGGCCGTAAAGTTCGCGGATTCAGCCAGGACGCCTTGCAAACGCTGCGCTCGCACACCTGGCCGGGGAATGTTCGTGAACTGCGAAATGCCATCGAACGTGCGGTGATTCTTGCTGAAGGGGATCAAATCACCCCGCGCGATCTTCCTGATGCGGCCCATGCCGCGCGTGGTGGTGGGGAGGACTCTACTTTAGCCGTCGGTGGTCGTATCAGCATTGAGTCGCTCGAGCGCGAGCACATTCGGCGTGTCATGGCCGCTACGGATTCGCTCGATGAAGCAGCTCAGGTGCTTGGCATTGATGCAGCGACTCTTTATCGGAAAAGAAAGCGCTATCAGCTCGACGATCAGTGAGCTTGGGAAAATTGGACGGTGCATTCAATCATGACTGGCATGTCGTAGCATGATCAAAGCAAAAGGGCGGATGAACTTTGTTCATCCGCCCCGCTGAGAGTGCTGGGGTTGTTTACAGACCCACGGATGCGCCCAGATTGGCATTAATCCCAGATGAGCTGCGATGATGATGGCTGTGACCGGTAGTCCGCGTTTGACCGTGGGCATTCACGTTGGTTTCACAGCTCGGCAAAAAGGAAACGATGGCTGCGATCAGGGTAAGGGTGAGAATATGTTTCATAATACGTTTGAGGTGAAGTTTGTGAGCTGGAGGGTTTATGGCATCAACCGTCTGTTAATAGATGCCGAGACGCGTCGAGTTGTTTACTCGCAGTGGCAGGCCAACATTCGTGTTCACCCGGGCATTGGCTCCGCTCTTTTTCCATTGGCCGTAGGGGACAGGTTTTGCCTTGTAGTTGCTGTGATGGTAGTGATCGTTGTCATGCCTTGAATTCGAATAGTACCTCGGCGCGGGTGCCACAGGTCGGTAAGTGCGATACCCTGGTCGCGCTGCAACGTAGCCGCCGCCATCCACGTAGGTTGAGCAACTGGACAAGCCGAAGCTCAGTGCTGCGAGAGACAGGATGAGTGTGATGTGTTTCATAGTATGTGTGTGGTTTCTTCTGGTCGTTCCAGATTTGCTATGAAGTAGAGCTAGAACTGAGCCGCGCGGCTGAATTGCAATCTATATCATTGAAATACAATGTTATATATGATTGGTGCCATGGATACGCATTCATCCAATTCATGCAACATGCACGGTGGCGGCATGCTACGCAGTGCTATTTGCATGGTGGAGAGTGCAGAGCCCCGTCGTACGATAACCGTTCATCCTTGATCACTGCGCACCTGGCTCCATGCAGCCATGGTTAGGTGCGTTTACCAGCAAAGTGCCTGCTCTCTGCAACGTCCTTTCACTGCAACCATGAAACACCTCGCCTCACTTCTGCTTCTCTGCGGTTCGCTCGCCGCCGCTGAACCCTTCATCGAAAAACAAGATCTCTTCATCGTCGGCGATGATCCCTCCTACCAGCTCTACCACATTCCCGGCATTGTGGTGACTGCCAAAGGCACCGTGCTGGCCTGGTGTGAGGCTCGCAAGCGTGCCGCTGGTGTCAGCGACTGGGACGACATTCGCATTCTGCTCCGCCGCAGCACCGATGAAGGCAAAACTTGGAGCGCGCCAAAGAGCATCGCCAATGTCCAGGGCCCGAAAGCGAAGAACCCTTTCGCTCTCAAAATGAAGAACGTCGATCCCAACGACGTGACCTACAACAACCCGGTGCTCATCGCTGGAAAGGACGGTGAGGTCCACATGCTCTTCTGCCTGGAATACGAGCGCTGCTTCTACCAGCGCAGCGAAGACGATGGCCTCACCTGGAGCAAGCCCGCCGAAATCACCTCTGCCTTTGACGCCTTCAAAAAAGACTACGACTGGAAGGTCATCGCCACCGGCCCGGATCACAGCATTCAGCTCAAAAACGGTCGTCTCGTCGTCCCCGTCT
The DNA here is from genome assembly GCA_002482965.1 of Verrucomicrobiaceae bacterium UBA7681. Taxonomy (GTDB): domain Bacteria; phylum Verrucomicrobiota; class Verrucomicrobiia; order Verrucomicrobiales; family Verrucomicrobiaceae; genus Prosthecobacter. The sequence continues at coordinate 85,271 of DLGZ01000080.1, forward strand.
GGCTCTCCACAGGCACCGGCGGCAATGCACATCGCCCGAGCGTCACCGCCACCATCTTCAGCGATGATCAGGGCAAAACATGGAAGGCTGGCGACATCGCCGTGCCATGCACCGACGAGTGGATCAACCCGAACGAAACCGTCGCCATCGAACTCAATGACGGCAGCGTCATGCTCAACGTGCGCAGTGAATCAAAGGCACACCGCCGACTCGTCACCGTCAGCAAAGACGGCGCCACAAACTGGAGTACACCAAAATTTGACGACGGCCTGCTCGAACCCATCTGCATGGGCGGCATCGTGCGCTATGACCACAATGGTAAGAGCCTCATCCTTTTCTCCAATCCTCACAACCTCGAGAAAGAGAAAGGCAAAGCCGAGCCCGGCAAAAACCGCGACCGTAAAAACGTCAGCGTGAAGATCAGCCGCGATGAAGGCAAAACTTGGCCCGTGAGCAAATCCATCGAGCCCGGCCCCAGCATGTATTCCGACATCGCCGTCACCAAGAGCGGCGCCATCCTCTGCTTCTACGGCCGCAGCGGAGATGGTTCCGCACTTGCCCACTTTGCCGGTGGCCGACTGACACTCGCCCGCTTCAATCTGGAATGGCTGACTGCACCTCAGTAATATTCAACAGGCGGGTTCCGTTCACGAGGCCATGAATCAATCAACCATCGGCATGCTCGCCTTCGGCCTCTGCCTCGTGCATGCCGCAGCAGAGCCATTGTTTGAAACCACTTGCCTGTTTCCGCTTACACCCAAGAACAAGCCGAACTACCGCATCCCCTCGATCATCCAGGCACCGAACGGCGACATCCTCGTCATCTGCGAGCGGCGCAATGACGGCCCCGGTGACATCGGCAATCACGACATCGTGATGAAGCGCAGCGCAGACAAAGGCAAGACATGGAGCGATGAAATCACCATTCTCGATGACGAAAATCGCGTCTGCACAGATCTGACCGTCGGACTCGACCGCGAAACCAAAAAGCTCTGGCTCTTTTTCCTCAAGGACAAAAAGCAATACGCGCATCTCACCAGTACGGACAACGGCCTGAGCTGGCAGGGCCCGGTCATCATCCACGATCAAGTCATCAAGCCCGAGTGGCAGACGCTGCAGGGCAAAGGCGATGACGACGCACCACGCGGCAATCCCAAGAGCCACGCCGTGCAGTGGGAAAAAGGCTGGGTGCAGCGCTATGGCTGCGGCCCTGGCAATGCAATGATCCAGCTCAAATCCGGGCGGCTGCTGGTGCCCGGGAGGCATCGTGAAGACATCGGCAAAGGCCGACTTCGCAGCTTTGCGCACTCCTTTTACAGCGACGACCATGGCACCTCATGGCATCTCGGCGGCACCATCGGCATCCACACCAGCGAGTGCCAGTTCGTCGAACTGACCAACGGCGACGTGCGCGTCATCTCCCGCAATGAAAGCAGCGAAGATTCCCCCGACAATCTTCGCCACCTCACCGCCATCAGCAAAGACGGTGGTGTGACGTGGAGCGACCTGCATCGTCTCGAAGAACTCATCACGCCTCGTTGTCACGGCCCGGTGGAACGCTTTGACGCCAAGACACTCCTGTTCTCCAGCCCCGCCTCCCCCTATCGCCAGAAAGAGCATCCGTATGGCCGCTACAACCTAACCGTTCGGCTGAGCCACGATGACGGCGAAACGTGGACCGCTGGAAAAACCATCTGGCCCCACCCCGGTTCGTACTCCGACATCGTCGTGCTCGACGACCACACCATCGGTTACATCTACGAGCGCGCTGACAAAGGCAGCACCCACTACTGGGACGAGTTGCACTTCGCCCGGTTCAATCTGGAATGGCTGACCAACGGCAAAGAAATATCCCCTCCATGATCCGCCTGCACATCCTCCTGACTGCCCTCACATTGGCCGTACTGGCTCAAAGCAACGCTGCAGAGATCGCCATGCCCGTTCGTGGACTTTGTGCGCATCGCGGTGCCATGAGCACGTTTCCTGAAAACACCATTCCAGCATTCATTGAGGCGGTCCGGCTTGGTGCTCACATGATTGAGTTCGACGTGCAACTCACCAAGGACGGCGCACTGGTGCTGATGCACGATGCCACCGTGGATCGCACCACAAACGGCAAAGGCAGAGTTGCCGACCTCACGCTGGCGGAGGTGAAAAAGCTGGATGCAGGTGAAAAAATGAACAAGCTCTTCCAAGGCACACGCATCCCGACCTTTGAAGAAGCACTGGCGATATTTCCGCGGAACGTCTGGCTCAACTGCCACCTCAAAGGCGGTGCCGCGCTCGGCGAAGCCACGGCCAAAGTCATCGCCAAAACGGGGCGCAAGCACCAGGCGTTCCTCGCCGCCACCGCCGATGCGGCGAAGGCCGCCCGTGCCGCCGTGCCGGACATTCTCATCTGCAACATGGAGCGTCAGGGCGAATCAATGGCATATGCAAAGGAGACCATTGCCATGAACGCGCAGTTCATCCAGCTGCTCGGCAAAGGCGAGGTGCCCGTCGAAGCCATCAAGCTTCTCAATGCCGCTGGCGTGCACGTAAATTATTACCACGACGAAACTCCCGAAGGGCTGCGTCTCCAATGGATATCCGGTGTGAATTTTCCGCTCGTGAATGATATCGCCAAAGCCATGAACATCGCGCAGGAGTTTGGCATCGAACCCCTCGCCCAAGAGCCATGAGACGCTGCTCGCGGGTGGTCAGCTCTCCTGACCAGTAATATCAGCTCAAGTGTTTCGTCTTGGATTCATGTTTCCAACCCTGAAACCGCTCGCACTGCTGCTCCTCGCCTCCGCGTCTCTCCACGCGCTCGAACCTTTGCCTCTCATGGAGACGGTGACGGTCAATGGCATTGACTTGAATGCCAAGTCACCACCCAAAGGCTTTCTCCTGGATCAGGACATGGGCTTGCTCATGACCGCAGCCATGAAAGGGCAGGTGGTGCATCGCACCCAGACGCGCATTCTCGAAACCCGTGCCACCATCACCCCGAAGGGCGATTTCCTGCTCATGTTTCCAGAGGGTGATCACTACGCCAAGAGCAAGGGCCAGAAGATCAATTCCATGATGGCCTGCCGCTCCACGGATCATGGCAAAACCTGGAGCAAGCCCGCCGTGGCCTATGACATTCCCTACGGCCAGCACGGCTTCATTCCACTCATCCCACGCGGCACCCAGCGCATCTATGCTTTCGGCACGCAGCCGATCCCCGGCAAATGGAATTGGGAGAATGGTCAGCGCGAAAACGCCCCCATCGGCTGGCGCACCTCCGACGACGACGGCCACACCTGGTCCGAAGTGAACCTCATCGCTCCGATCAATGATCCCGACTTCAAAGGCATGTCCGTCATGCGCATGGCCGAGACGGATGCAGGCACCTGGCTCATCGGCTCTCATCTCGCCGATTGGTCGGTAAAACCCTTCACCACCCAGCAGTATCTGCTGCGCAGTGAAGATCAGGGCAAAACCTGGACCCTGCTTCCCGGCGCTCGCCCGAAAGGCTGGACCGCCGCAGGCTTCAATCGCATGGACGAAGGCCGCCCGCTCAATCTCGGCGGTGGCCGCGTCCTCTTCATGTCACGCACACCGCAGGGCCATCTTTTCACCGCCTGGAGCAAGGACGATGGCAAAACCTGGACACCACCTGCGCTGAGCACCCTCATCCATCCCGATGCGCCGCCGATGCTATTCCCCCTCTCCGACGGCAAAACACTCGTCGCTTTTCACCACAACAAAGTGCCGACCACCGGCAACGGCGAACTCAGCGACAAAGCCGAGCTCATGAAAATGCGCAGCGAAGTCTGGGCCTCCCTCTCCACCGACGAAGGCCACACCTGGAGCGAGCCCCGCTTTGTGCTCGCCAACGCCGTCGCTCCCGTTCATGCCGTCTCCGGCTTCAATTCGCAGTGCTCCTACCTCGACGCCTTCACCGAAAACGGCGTGATGCACATCTTCATGCCCCACCGCTGGCAGCAGGTGCTGCATCTCAGCATCCGCGAAGACGCCCTCGCGAAATTGCCAACGAAGACCCAACTCGCCGCAAGCGCACCAAAGCCACCCATTTATACCGCGCAACTCTCCAAGGACATGAAGCCCACTCGGCAGGTGGTGTACAAGAAGGTCGCTGATCGCGACTTAAACCTCGAAATCTTCGAACCCGCAGGCATGAAGCCCGGCGACAAACGCCCCTGCTTCGTCGCCATCCACGGCGGCGGCTGGACCAGCGGATCGCCACGCTCCATGTACGCCTTCACCGATCACTGTGCCAAGCTCGGCATGGTCGCCATCAGCGTACAATACCGCCTCTACAAAGCCAAGACTCCGGTCACAGTCTTCGAATGCGTAAAAGACGCCCGTGCCGCCCTGCGCTACGTACGCGCTCATGCGGCAGAGCTCGGCATTGACCCTCACAAGATCATCGCCAACGGCGCATCCGCAGGCGGCCATCTTGCTGCAGCCACAGCCATGTTCGACGGCGTGGATCATGCAGACGAAAATTTACAGGTATCCTGTCATCCCGACGCTCTGGTGCTGTTCTCACCAGTCATTGACACCTCCCTGGAAGGCTACGGCAATGCCAAAATCGGCGAGCGTTGGCAAGAGCTCTCGCCCGCGCACCAGGTCCACGCAGGCCTCCCGACCACCCTGCTCTTCCACGGCACCGGCGACGCCACCACTCCCTTCAAAGGCGCGCAGTTGTTCACGGACGCGATGCGCAAAGCCGGAAACCCCATCGAACTCGTGGCACCGACCGACGCGATTCACACCTACATGTTCAAAGACGCAAACTCCTATGTGAAGACACTCAAGAAGATGGAGTCGTTTTTCAAAGAACTCGGCCTGCTGACCGCAGATTAATCCGTCAGTGCATCCGTGAATGGTTTCAAAAAGCGGCTGACAAGACTGCCCGCCTGCCGATCTGTGCCCTTCACTTTCCCAATTCACGATGCGACTGTTTGCCATAGGAGATATACATGGTTGTGCGGATGCCCTGCGGCGTCTGGACCAGGAACTGGTATTCGGAGCTGCGGATACCGTGGTGACATTGGGAGACTACGTGGACCGCGGGCCTGACAGCCGTTTGGTCATTGATTACCTTCTGGAATTGCGCACTCGTTGCCGGCTCATAACCCTGCGCGGAAACCACGAGGTGATGATGTTGCGATCACGCGATGACCATTCTTTCTTCCGCAATTGGCTCACCTACGGAGGTGAGGAGGCTTTGGTTTCCTATGGAACCACCACTTTGGACGACATTCCGGCTGCGCACTGGGACTTCATTGAATCAACAGTCTCCTATCACGAAGAAGAACATGAATTTTTTGTCCACGCGAACGTTTTGCCGGATCTTCCGCTCGCGGAGCAGCCAGAGAAAACCTTGTTCTGGGCGCACTTCAGCGCGTCGCAGCCACACGTCTCAGGACGCCGCATGATCTGCGGGCATTCCGCACAGAAAGAGGGGCGCCCGCTCGATTGCGGTCATGCCGTCTGCATTGACACCTTTGCTTACGGTGGTGGCTGGCTTACCTGCCTCGACGTGGGAACCAATGCTTACTGGCAGGCTTCACAGCACGGGGATCTGAGGCTTGGAACGCTCACAGAATCACACCCATCATCATAGAGGGGTATCTCACTCCCCATGCTCCCGCCGCCATGCCTTCAAAATGGCATCCAGCAGGCCGGGAAAGCGGCTGTCCAGTTCTTTGCGCCGCACCTTGCTCGTCATCTCCACACCACGGCGCTCGCTATGGATGATGCCTGACTCGCGCAGGATGCGATAGTGCTGCGAGCACGTGGACTTCGGCATGCTGAACTTCAGCCGACCCGTGGTCTCCACACAGTTGAGCCCCTCCTCCGCTTTGCGCAGTTCAGCCACAATGCTGATCCGCACCGGATCTGACAGGGCATGCATGATGCCCGCGACGGTGAAACTATCGGCTGGAGGATGGTGGAGAGGTCTGATACTCGGAAGCTACATTAATTTCACTTGCAGTTCAATCATTCTATTGTTCGGTATTTGTGAACAATAGAACTAACTGATCATGCCCACTCTCTTCGACTCCCTTCAGCTCGGCCCACTGACTCTTCCGAACCGCATTTTCCTCGCCCCGCTCACCCGTGCCCGCGCAGGCCAGCAGCGCCTGCCAAACGCCCTCATGGCCGAGTACTACCGCCAGCGATCCAGCGCCGGCCTCATCCTCACCGAGGCCACTTCCGTCACGCCCATGGGCGTTGGTTACGCCAATACCCCCGGCATCTGGTCAGAGGAGCAGGTGACCGGCTGGAAGCTCATCACCCAGGCCGTGCACGAGGCCGGCGGCCGCATCTTCCTGCAGCTCTGGCACGTCGGCCGCATCTCAGATCCGCTGTTTCTCGACGGCGCACAGCCCGTCGCTCCCAGCGCCATCACCCCAGCAGGCCATGTGAGCCTCGTGCGTCCTGAGAAACCCTTCGTCACACCGCGTGCCTTGGACCTCTCCGAAATCCCCGGCATCATCGAAGCCTATCGCAAAGGCGCCGAAAACGCCAAGCTCGCCGGTTTCGACGGCGTGGAAATCCACGGTGCCAATGGCTACCTGCTCGATCAGTTCCTGCAGACCAAGACCAATCACCGTACCGACGACTACGGCGGCTCCTTGGAAAATCGCGCCCGCCTCATGCTGGAGGTCACCGATGCCGTCATCTCAGTCTGGGGTGCCGATCGCGTCGGCATGCACCTCGCTCCGCGCGGCGATGCGCATGACATGGGCGATGCCAATCCGCTGGAAACCTTCAGCCACGTCGCACGTGAACTGGGCAGCCGCAAAATCGCCTTCATCTGCGCTCGCGAGCGCCAGGGCCCAGACAGCATCGGCCCCGCACTCAAGAAAGCCTTCGGCGGCCTCTACGTAGCCAATGAAAAATTCACCCTCGAATCCGGCAACGCCATCCTCTCTGCCGGTGATGCTGACGCCGTAGCCTTTGGCGTTCCCTTCCTCGCCAATCCCGATCTGCCCCAGCGCTTTGCCTCAGGCGCCGCCCTGAACACTCCAGATCCATCCACCTTCTATGCGGACGGAGCCACGGGCTACACCGATTACCCTTCGTTATGAAACCTCCCCCAGGCCTCCTCTACTCCGTACTGGATCTCTCACCGATCTTGAAGGGCGAGACCGCCACGCAGTCTTTCCGCCACTCATTAAATCTGGCGCAGCATGCGGAGAAGTGGGGCTACCATCGCTACTGGGTCGCCGAGCACCACAACATCCCCGGCGTCGCCAGCGCAGCCACCTCCGTCGTCGTCGGCCACATCGCCGGTGGCACCTCCACCATCCGCGTCGGCTCCGGCGGCATCATGCTGCCCAATCACGCGCCACTCGTCATAGCCGAGCAATTCGGCACGCTCGAGTCACTCTATCCCGGCCGCATAGACCTCGGTCTCGGCCGCGCCCCCGGCGGAGATCAACTCACCGCCCGCGCACTACGTCGCGGACTCGGTAGCAGCGGTGACACCTTTCCCGCCGATGTGCAGGAGTTGCAGAGCTTCCTCGGCGCACCTCTGCCCGGGCAGCGCGTGCACGCCGTGCCAGGGCAGGGGCTCCATGTGCCGCTCTACCTTCTTGGCAGCAGCACCTTCAGCGCCACCCTCGCCGCAGAGCTGGGTCTGCCCTTCGCCTTCGCCTCCCACTTCGCACCCGAGCTCCTGCATCAGGCCCTCGACATCTACCGCTCCCAGTTCCAACCCTCCGCAGCTCTCGACAAACCGCACGTAATGATCGGTGTGAACGTCATTGCCGCAGACACAGACGCAGAAGCCAAACGCCTCTTCACCTCACTCCAGCAAGTCTTCCTCAATCTCATCCGCGGCAGACCCACCCAACTCCAGCCCCCCGTCGATGACATCCACGCCCTCTGGAATCCCGTCGAAGCCACGCAAGTATCTCGCATGACCCGCTGCTCCGCCGTCGGCAGCCCGGATACCTTCCGTCAGCAGATCGAAGTCCTACTCAATGACACCGGCGCCGATGAAATCATCGCCACCGCCCACATCCACGATCAGCACGCGCGCTTGCACTCCTTCGAAATCGCCTCACAAATTTTTAAAAGCCTGCAGCATTTCAATTCGTAACTTCACCCACTCAACCCCACCCACACTCCCATGGAATACAGACAACTCGGCGGCTCCGGCTTTAAAGTCCCCGCACTCACTCTCGGCACCGGCACCTTTGGCGGCGGCACAGAATTCTTCAAAGAATGGGGCACCTCCGATGTCGCCGAAGCCTCACGCCTCATCGACATCTGCCTCGAAAACGGCCTGAACATGTTCGACTCCGCCGACATCTATTCAAACGGCCTCGCCGAAGAAATCCTCGGCCAGGCCATCAAAGGCCGTCGCGATCAGGTGCTCATCTCCACCAAGGGCACCTTCCGCTTTGGCGAAGGCGCAAACAATGTCGGCTCCTCCCGCTGGCATCTCATCCGCTCCGTGGAAAACAGCCTCAAGCGCCTCGGCACCGACTACATCGATCTCTACCAGCTTCACGGCTTCGATGCCATGACCCCCGTCGAGGAAGTCGTCGGCACCCTTGATGATCTCGTGCGCGCAGGAAAAATCCGCTACATCGGCGTATCCAATTTCTCCGGCTGGCACCTCATGAAGTCACTCGCGCATGCCGATAAGTTTGGCCTCACCAAATACGTCGCCAATCAGACCTACTACTCCCTCATTGGTCGCGAATACGAATGGGAGCTCATGCCCCTCGGCGTCGATCAAAAAGTCGGCGCAGTCGTCTGGAGCCCCCTCGGCTGGGGCCGCCTCACCGGCAAACTCCGCCGCAATCAGCCACGTCCTGAAACCAGCCGCCTCAACCACAAACTCAGCTCCTCCATGGGCCCGCAGGTGGATGATGAATACCTCTACAAAGTCGTCGATGCCCTCGATGAAGTAGCCGCCGAAACCGGCAAGACCGTGCCACAGGTCGCTCTGAACTGGCTCCTCCAGCGCCCCACCGTTTCCTCACTCATCATCGGTGCCCGCAATGAAGAACAGCTCCGCCAAAACCTCGGTGCCGTCGGCTGGAACCTCACCACCGATCAGGTGGCGAAGCTCGACGCCGCCAGCGAAAAACCAAAGATCTACCCCTACTGGCATCAGGTCGGCTTCGACGAACGGAATCCGTTCCCGACCAAGTAACCTGATATTGGCATGCCGGGTTGCTATTGTTCATCAATCCGATCCGGCACTCCATACACATAGGATGGCAAAAGCCGTCCTATTGAGCAAACCACGCAGGAGGAGGATGACCAAAGCGTCTCAGCCAGTACGATTCTCCCAGGCTGTGATTCAAGATCAATGTGCCATGAGCAGGGCCTCCCAACATTCCACTTCTTATTTCTAAGGGGTGCAGTGGGAAACGCGGGTCACTGAACAGATTCTGCCCTGTTTCCAGATCGAGATAATGGAGGACACCGCTGCCATCCCATGCAATGACAAGTTTTTCCGCCTCTACCAAGATACAATCGAGGTATTTCACCCCGTGGTTTTTGCCTGACCACGCCTTGCTTCGATCACTGGTCCTCCATGCAGTCAGATTTTCAGCCGCGGTTTTCCCTAGCCAAAATTGTTTACCAAGGCGCACGCCATTGATGACGGGCAGCTCTCCCTGGGGCTTTCCTGTACTGGCTTCGATTAAAAGAGCGCTTTGTGAATTGGATCTTTGCAGTGAGATGAGGCGGTCATCGTCGGACACGTCGATACGCCACGGCACATCTTCCTTCTTTGCCGGGGCTGGAATGGCCCAGTTGATCTTCCCTTTAAAATCATAGGCGCGGCATGCTCCATCTTCACTGAGTACCGCCAGCCATGACGCTTCACGCGGCAGCACAATGTCTTCGACGCCGGATCCGATCGGAAAGGATGAGAGAGAAGAGAAATTTGAGCGCTCAAACAAATGCATGCGATCCGGCAGCTCGCTTAATGCCAAGATCTTCGAGTGCTGGCCGGCAAACTCGCGGTGCATGAACTGAGGGCCCGGTTCGCCATAGTTGTTATGACTGAATTTGCGCAAGACGCGTCCTGTGAGAGGGTCGATTTCACTGACGGTTTCGGCGTAATTGTTGTCTGGCATTTGCAGTCTTCCACCGGGTGCTGGGGAGTAAGAGCCGCTGCTCGCTGTCTCTCCTTGAAGGACTTGATGCTGTTGCTTTCGCAGGTTTCCCACGTTCCAGACGGCAAAGTCTCTCGCTCCGCTGATTGCCACACGGCCGTCGGCCATGGGCAGCACGCTGGAGGCATTGCCCTGGTGACCGTCAAATTGCGCCACGAGGGAATGGTCCGCTCTTCGGAGCACCAGCAGCACACCTTGCCCCTCGCGATGCGCCGAGACATAGACAAAGTCGGCATCAAAACGTGCATCAGTGAAGTACTGGATGCCAGGATAGGACAGCGACTGTTGAAAGGTGCTTGTCTTGAGATTGTAGATCAAGAGATTCTGCAGCGTCCCGAAATAGAGCTGATCGGCGACCGGGCCCGGTGCAATCATCGTGGCCGTAATAACGTCTTCTTTTGGAAGAATGACCGTTTGCGTACCCGAAATCATGTCGATCTTGACCAGTCCTTGCTCGGTCAACGCATGAATCGTTGTGTTGTCAGCCGCAAAACTCAGACGGTTGGCGGGCTGAAGTTTCATGCTGTCCTTTGGATCCTGAGACAAATGCATGATCAATGGCTTGTCATTGCCGTCCAGGCGATACTGGCGCAGCACTCCACGGCTGCTGAGAACGGCCAGCTTCAGGCCATCCATGGAGCAGGCAATGTCAGCCAGGTAGTCATCTCCAGAAAGATCATCGATCTTGATCACCTGACCGGTGGGAAGCATGCGCACTCGAACCTTTCCAAAGTCGTCGGAGAACAGTGCCAGCCCCGTAGGGTGGCAGCAGCGTGCCGCGCCCAAGAGGGTCTCAAGGGAGGAACCGAAGGGGGCAAAAGTCGTGTGGCTGCCATTGACGGTGGACTGCAGCACATTTGTCTTCCGAATAGAGGCGGGATCCGAGCAAATCATCAGCACCTGATCAATGGGTGCATCGACGGATAGCAAAGGCATAAAATGTGTCGGAATGTGCTGTAGCGTGGTTCGGCCAGAGGCATCGAGCTTTTCCAGCCAGCCATGCTCATTGCAGACATAGACCTCGTTTTGGTTGCAGCATTCCAGGCTGATCGTTCTGGCCAACGGCTTTTTCGTGTCCTGCCATGTGCCCTGCGGCTTCGCGTCGCTCGTCGTGAACCGCATGACTTTGCCTTCCGAGGCAGTCACTGCGATGAATTCGCCGTCCGGTGAAAAGTCCGCCAGCTCAGGATGGGGAAATGAAACCTTGCCAAGAGGGTGATGCTCCAGCGTTTCAATGTCGACTTTGCCGAGAGTGCCTGAAGAGTCGAAGGTCTGCAGAGTCCCTCCATCAGGGGTGAATCTCCACGCCAGCAATTTGGCTGGTAGAGTCTTTTGCTGAAGCGCCTTGCCATCTTTCACAGCAAAACACTGCAGCCGGTCGGGTCTGAAACCAAAAACGACCCGCTCCATCGTGCCGCCCAGCAGCCTTCCATTTCTTGCATCCAGACTGGTTGTTTGCAGGCGCTTTCCCGTCGCGGCATCGAGCAGCGTCAAAGTTTTTTGGCCGACGGCTATGACTGCTTGATGGTCGGCGGTCGGTTCCAGCCATTCCATGTCATCACCCGCCATCTCTGTTTTCCAGAGAAGGGCATTGTTTTCCAGCGCATAGGCCCGCACTTCATGTTTCTGGCCGCCATAAAAACGTCGGCTGTCGGCGTCATGAGCAAAGGTGGTGAAAAATACATCGAAGGGCTCGCGGGTCTGCTGGTAGCAAAGAGAACCTCGGGTGGTCTTTTCCAGCAGACGGGCAGCACGCTGATCCAGCGAGTCTTGCGGGAAGAACGGCCTGGAGCCGCCGTCCGCCAATGACAGCCCTTGCAGCGCTGACGTGGCCAGCCGGTGGGCTTCGGTTGGCCGTGCGGCACTGAAGGCTGCGCGTGATTGATTGAGAAAATTCCGACCTTGCTGTGTCAGTGCCTCCGACAGATGGTCTTCTGCGATCTTTTTCTGGGCCACCGCTTCCGCTCGCTCATGCCGGGCTTCTTCGGCGTTTTTATCAGCCCTCGTTTTTTGCACCAGGGCAATGACGGCAAGGGTGCCAAACACGAGGGCTAGCGCGCTGACCGTCGCCATCAGCACCCGCTGCCTCCGCCGCTGCCGGGCCGCCTCTCGCTGGCGCAGATCGTCATACGGCAGGCCGAGCACGCCGGCGAGCAGCTTGAGCAGGGCATTGGATCGGCCGTCAGCATGTTCCCGGGCGTCGGCCGCGATGGGTTCGGTTCTTTCCTCTGAGAGATTGCCATCGAGGCCCAAAGAAAACTTCAAGGCATCCGGGAAGCATTCCTGGTCTGCGGTGAAACCAACCTTGCCTTCAGAGGCATTGGGCTCTCCTTCCACGATCATGGCGAGCACGCGATTTTCGCCCCCCAGTTTTTTGAAGTTCAAAATTTCCTGATTCACCCACTGGCTGCGAGCGGAATTGGGAGAGCAGATGACGATCAGGTAGCGTGACTGTTCGAGAGCCCGGGTGATCACTTCGCCGAGATTGACGGCGGTGGGCAACTCCTCCCGGTCTCGAAATACTGGCAGCACGCGCTCCGGTACGGTCTCGCCGCGCTCCGTGGTCCGCCCCACCAAGGACTTGGGCACACGATAAGTCTCCAGCCCGCGATGCAGCCAGTCTCCCCAGGCCTTGTCACGATGGCTGTAGCTGATAAATGCCCAGTATTTGCGCTGCGATACGTCGCTCATGAGGTTCAGTTTGAGAATGGCTGCGCAGGATATCAAGCTGATATGATCTGCGCAGGCTGATGGTTCGCTGTTTTTACCAGAAACATACCGCTCGTTTTCACGTCATCATGAGGCACCACCATGAGACACCTTTCACTCCTCGCTTTCTTCATGTCTGCCTCTTCCTTGCTGGCGGAAGTGTGTCTGCCAGCGGTCATTTCAGACCACATGGTGCTCCAGGCAAATGCTCCCGCCGCCATCTGGGGCTGGGCCGACGCAAATGAGGAGGTCAAAGTCGAATTCGACGGCCAGACCAAATCCACCAAAGCCGCTGCAGACGGCAAATGGCTGATCAAACTCGACAAACTTCGGCCCAGCGCTCAGCCGCAGACACTCACCGTCTCCGGCACCAACAAAATCGCCATCCAGGATGTCCTCATCGGCGAAGTCTGGCTCGCCTCCGGCCAGTCAAACATGGAGATGCGCATCAAAGACAAGATGCACGGCCTGGTGGACAACGCAGACGCTGAAATCGCCGCTGCAAAGCATCCTGAAATTCGCGTCTTCGTGCATGACTCACCCTTTGAAATCTACCAGCAGCCAGTCCCCGCCGATGAACCCGCCCAAGACCGCGCAGGCTCCTGGCGCGTCTGCTCCCCGGAGACCGTCGGTGACTTCTCCGCCATGGGTTATTTCTTCGCGCGCGATCTTCTCGCCGAGATCAAGCAACCCATCGGCATCCTAACCTCCGCCGTCGGCGGCACCCCCATCGAAGCCTGGACCAGCGTCTCCGCACAGCAATCCGCCCCAGAACTCCAACTCCTTCTCGAAGACTGGAACAAACGCCTCACAGGCTTTGACCCCGAAAGCGCCCAGAAAAAATTCCTCGAAGACAAAGCCGCATGGCTCAAGACACGCGCTGCCGCTATCAAGGTCAAGCAGCCTGCACCAAAAGCACCACTCCCCTTCAAGAACATCGCCGTGATGAAACCCGGTGGCCTGTTCAACAGCATGATCGCACCCTTGATCCCCTACACCATTCGCGGCGTCATCTGGTATCAGGGCGAGCGCAATGCCGCCGGCCCCTTCACCACCTTATACGGCATCCAGCTACGCACACTCATCGCTGACTGGCGTGCGCGCTGGGATCATGATTTCCACTTCGCCTACGTACAGCTCCCCGCCGTCAAAGGCGTCCAAAAACTCCCCTCCGAGCCGAAAGGCTGGGGCGTGGCCGTACGCGATTTACAGCGCCGCACCCTGGGCGTTCCGCACACCAGCATGGCCATCACCATCGACCTCGGCGGCGAGATCAACGGCCACCCGACCAACAAGGCTGAATACGCCAAGCGTCTCTCCACCATCGTCCTGCACGACGTCTATCAAAAAGCCATCGACCTGCCCACCGGCCCCTTGCTCAAAACCGCAACCACCGAAAAAGGCCAGATAGTCCTCACCTTTGATTATACCGATGGATTGAAAGCCAAAAGCGGCGAACTCGAAGGCTTCGCCATCGCCGGAGCCGATGGCAAATTCGTCTGGGCCAGCGCCAAAATCGAACAGGGCAAAGTGATCGTCTGGAACGACAAAATCACCGAACCCAAGGCCGTACACTACAGCTTCGCCGGCATGCCCAAAGGCAATCTCGTCAACGCCGCCAATCTACCCGCCTCCCCCTTCCGCACAGACGACTGGAAATAAAGCAACACGCATCAATAGCACTCGGTTAATGGCACTCGGTTAATGGCACGCGTCGTGAATGGACCATCGCAAACCCAAAGCCTTAAGGAGCGCGGAATTTATTCCGCAGCACTCCGCTTGCATCCATGCCTCCGCACTTCTCTTCGTTATCTCCATCAGATAACTTCCGCCGCAAACTCCAGCCACCCCATCGATGGCGGAGCCATCATAGCCTTTAGCGAGGGGTTGAGCGAAGCGACACCCCTCGTTCAACGACATACGATTCGCTCTGCGCCACGCATCACGTAGTGATGCCAGCACAAGCGTTCATTGGCACCCTTCTTCACTTGTGCATGCGTCGCCGTGCACATCAACGCGTCATTTTTCTACGACAACAAAAAGCGCAATTTCCGGCGAGAGCCCCCGCTGTTCTCCGTTAAAAGGCCTGCCATTTTTCCCCTCATGAAACGACTTTGTTTGATCCCGCTCCTGCTCATGTCGCTTCCGGCATGGAGCGACACCCCCACGCGCAAACCAGACGTCCTCGTCATTCTCGTAGATCAGTGGAGCCCCCGTTACCTGAGCTGGGAAAATCCCCAGGTGCGCACCCCGCATCTCGACCGCATCGCCGCCGAAGGCATGGTCTTTGACCGCTGCTACACCACCTCCCCAGTCTGTATGCCCGCCCGCGTCTCACTTCTCACGGGACTCTATCCACACAATGGCGGCCACGGCATCTGGGGCAATGCTCTGAACTACCACGTCCCACCTGCCGAAGCCACGATGTTTCAAGACATCAAAGCGGCTGGCTACACCACTGCCCAGATCGGCAAGACTCACTGGACCTCCGGCCCCAGCCTGCGTCAGACCTTCCCAAAGATCGAAGACTATCACCATGCCCTAGGCCTGGACTACGTCTTCGACGTCTCCGGCCCACCGGACTCCGCCACAGACCGCAGCCCTTACGGTGCCTACCTGCGCAGTCTGGGAATGCTCGATCAAGTCGCCGAAGACATGCACGAACGCTACGTGAAATGGGAGTTTGAACCCAAACCAAGCCTCGTGCCGCCAGAACATTATCACGATGTCTTTGTCAGCCGTGAAGCCGCCGACTTCGTCGAGAAACAGCCCGCAGATCAACCCCTCTGCATCGTGCTGAGCCTGCACTCGCCCCATCCACCGCTCGACGCTCCCGGAGATTACGCCACGATGTATGAAGCCGGGAAACTGACCCTCCCACCCAACGTGCCAGCCACCTTCCGCCGCGAGATGCGCACCATCGGCCATCCCGAAACTCGCGAACTCCTGGCCAACTACCTTGGCAAAATTTCACTGGCAGACGACTGCATCGGTCGCGTCGTGGAGGCCTTCCAGAAACGCGGCACCTGGGACCACACCCTAGTCTGCTTCACCGCAGATCATGGCGAGATGATGGGCGCTCAAGGAATGCTCACCAAAGGCCGCTTCTACGAAGAATCCGCCCGTGTGCCGCTGGTGATCCGCCTGCCCGGCCACGTGAAAACCGGGCACACCAAAACACCCGTGCAGATGTTCGATGTCTACGCCACCGTCGTCGAAGCCATCGGCGGCACCCTCTCATCCCGCCGTCAGGCCGTCTCATTGCTCCCCGTGGCCACTGGCAAAGCAACCTCCGTGCGCAAGGTCGCCATCAGCGAGATCGGCTCGCAGGCACCTCTAAACATGATGGCCACGGACGGCCGCTGGAAATGGTGGGTGGATGACAAGGGAGAGTTTCTTTTCGATCTCGACACCGATCCCTTTGAGATGAGCAACCTCGCCGCTGATCCAGCGCATCTCGCCACCTTGAACCTCATGCGCGAGGCCATGTTGCTGCAGCTCCGTTCCACACAGACCAATCTCTCCGAAGGCTACAAGTCCAAGGTCAAACGCCTGCGTGAAGCCGAAGAAAAACAAAGCACGGGCAAAAATAAAAAATCACCAGCCGATAAAATTCCATGAAATCACTCTTCATCCTTCTGCTGGCTTCTTTGGGTACTCTTCACGCAAAGGAATTCAATGTCCTCTTCATCATGGCAGATGATCTCCGCACCGAACTCGGCTGCTATGGCGCAAAGCACATCAAGTCACCCAACATCGACAAGCTCGCCGCACGCGGAACCTTGTTCGAGCGCGCCTACTGCCAGGTCGCGGTCTGTAATCCATCGCGTTCCAGCCTGCTCGGCGGTGTGCGTCCCGATACAACCGGTATCCTCGACAACCAGCACTTCCTGCGTCCGCAACTGCCCGACATCGTGACCTTGCCGCAGCTCTTCAAAAACAACGGCTGGTACTCCATGTCGCTGGGAAAAATTTTCCATCACAGCGACCGCGAGCCAGGCGACGATCCGCATTCATGGAGCGAGCCCGCATGGTACCACGGCATTCCCTATCAGAGCTGGTTTAGCAAGGAGGCCAATGATGCCATGAAGAAGTTGAAGAGCTTGCCGGCAGACAAGCGCCCCAAGCTGATTCGCGGCCCCCCATTCGAGGCGTCCAACGAACCGGATGAGGTCTACAGCGACGGCATGACAGCAACAAAAGCCATCGAGACCCTGCAACGGCTCAAAGGCATGAAGAAACCCTTCTTTCTCGGCGTCGGATTTCAAAAGCCGCACCTCCCCTTTACCTGCCCGCAGAAGTATTGGGATCTCTATCCCGCAGACACCATCAAACTTCCAGACAATTACAAGGCTTCGCCCGACGTGCCCGCCCCGGCGCTGCACAACTGGTATGAACTCCGCTCTTACGGCGGAGTGCCAGCGGCGGGCGCTATCCCGGACGAGATGGCGCTCAATCTCATTCGCGGCTATCGCGCCTGCACAAGCTTCGTCGATGCCCAAATCGGCCGCGTGCTCGATGAACTGGATCGGCTTGGCCTGCGCGAGAACACCATCGTCGTCCTGCTTGGTGATCACGGCTATCATCTCGGCGAGAATGGCATCTTCACCAAAATGACGAATTTTGAACTGGGCACGCACGCGCCGCTGATCGTCAGCGCACCGGGGCAAAAGCCCGGCCAGCGCACACCTGCGCTCGTGGAGTTTGTGGACATCTATCCCACACTGGCAGAACTCTGCGATCTCAAGCTGCCGCAGCATCTCGAAGGCACCAGCTTTGCCCCGTTGCTCTCCGATCCTGAGCGGACGTGGAAGAAGGCCACCTTCAGCCAGTATCTGCGCCCCGGCAAAGAGAAGTTCATGGGCCGCTCCGTGCGCACTGACCGCTGGCGCTACACCGAATGGTCAAACATGAAGGATGAAGTCGTCGGAACCGAGCTTTACGACGAACGCACCGATCCGCAGGAAAATCACAATCTCGCCAAAGACTCCGCGAGCGCAAAGACAGTTGCCGCCATGGCAAAGCAACTGCATGACGGACCAAAGAAGGTGGCTGCAGCAGCAAAGACCAAATCAGCGCCGAGCAAGAAGACAATCACAACCTCTCGCTGACTGTGAAAGGCGGCACGGCTCAGGTAAATAAACTCATCGTCCACGAATTGAAATCCATCTGGCCAAAGCCCCACGCACCATGATCACCCGCCGGCAGTTCATTCACAGCGCAGGACTGCTCACTGCAGCCGCTAGGCTGCCTGCGGCGGACCCATCGCGCACGCCACCGCGTGTACTCTACAGCAACGACACAACCAACATCACCTCATGCATCAGCCCCTTTCACAAAGAGCGTGAGCCGTTTCGCAAGGAAATGCTCGAAGCCACGGTGGATGAAGTCACAGGACTCGTGGACGCGCACATGCTGCAACCCGGCCTCGGCATGGTGCCCATGTGGCCCAGCAAGGTGCTGCCACTGGCAGAGCACTACGCCTGGATCAAACAGCGCTACAGCCAGAAGCCCGATCCCTTCGGTCAATTCGTGCTGGATGGCGGTGACATAGTCAAGGTCTTCATCGATCGTTGTCGTCAGCGCCAGCAGGCTGCCTTCATCTCATTCCGCATGAACGATGCTCATCACAAGGAGTTCAGCGATCCGAAACCCGGTGACAAACCCGGCGGTAGCATCGGCATGAGCGTCACGAAACATTACGTCGCGCATCCCGAATATCGTCTCAAACCCGGCTCACTGCGCGGCGCCGATCTTGTACAAAACTGGGCCGTGCCCGAAGTGCGGGCGCAGAAGTTCGCGCTCATTCGCGAGCTGTGTGAAAACTACGACCTCGACGGCTTGGAGCTCGATTTCCTCCGCACCTACAGCTATTTCCGTCTGGAGGAAACGCCGCTGGAACAGCGCCACGCCATCATGACCGGCTTTGTTCGCGAAGTGCGCCAACTGCTCGATCAAACCGCCCGCAATGGCAATCGTCGCTGGCTCTGTGCCCGCGTGCCCTGCCATCTCCCTGCCTTAGATGTTCTCGGCCTCGATTTAAAATCACTCGTCGCCGCCGGACTCGACATGGTAAACGCCTCCGAGCACTACTTCACCACACAGCAGCACGATCTCGCCACGATTCGCACACAGACTCAAGGAGCCACCCTCTACTTCGAACTCTGCCACACCATCTGGAAAGGCGACAAAGTCACCACGGGCTACGACGTTTTCCCCTTCCGTCGCGCCACACCCGAGCACCTCCACACCGCTGCACACCTCGCCTACGCACGCGGTGCAGACGGCATCAGCCTCTTCAATTTCCCCTACTATCGCCAGCACGGTCAGGGCGAAGGCCGCGGCGTTTTTGGCGAGCCCCCCTTCGAAGCACTCAAAGCCCTGCGTGATCCCAAAGCCCTCGCCCAAGCACCCCAGCACTGGTTCATCGCCCAAGGCTGGCGTGCCCCCGCCATGAAGCCATTGCCCGTGCCGCGCAAGATCGAGGCTGGCAAGCCCGCGAAGTTCAACTTCGACCTCGCCCCACCCACAGGAGGCTGGCAGCGGGATGCCCGCATCCGCATTCAAACCGACAAGCCGCTAGGGAGTGACGAATGGACCGCCACATTCAACGGCGAGCCGCTTTCAGCTACCATCGACGTCTCCGAGCCTTTCCCCGTGCCCTACCCATCGTTGCTTGGCAAGCCTGCCGAACTCCGCGCATGGATCATCCCCTCCGCCCTGCTGCACCCCGGAAAAAACAGCCTTGAGGTCACACTCAAATCAGGAGAACCGCCGTCGGTCATCTTCGTCGATCTCGCCTCTGGTCAGGCCGTTTGACCAGCAAGGCCGGTGATTTCACTTCGTCTATTTTCATCCAACCCATGAAGTCGTTCCTGCTCGCATTTGCCCTCTCCTCATCCCTTGCTGCCGCCGTCGTGGTGGAATCCGATCTCTGCGTCTATGGCGGCTCCAGCGGTGGCGTGGCTGCAGCAGTACAGGCGGCTCGGATGGGAAAGACGGTGGTCATTGCAGAGCCCGGCCGTCATCTCGGCGGCATGACCAGCGGCGGCCTCAGCGCCGTGGACATTGGCGATCCCCGCTCCGTCGGCGGCATTGCACGCGAGTACTTCACCAAGCTCGCCGCCACGGTGGGTGTCACGCTGGCCTGGGACAAAGCTTTTGAAAACAAAGGCGGCGGCCCGGCCACAGGCGGCGCGTATGCCATCGAGCCCCACAAAGCCGAGCAAGTGTTCAACGACATGGCGCATGAGGCCGGTGTGAAGGTGTATGTGAAAGCTCGGCTGGCATCGGTCAAAAAAGACGGCGCACGCATCACCGAATTCGTCACCGAAGACGGTACCATCTTTCGCGCCAAGATGTTCATCGACGCCACCTATGAAGGCGATCTCATGGCAAAAGCAGGCGTGAGCTACACCCTCATGCGCGAGGGCAACGCGAAGTATGGAGAGACTTACAACGGCATCCATTACGTGGAGAAATTCCTGCCTCACAGCGGCTACGAACAACCCGGGCCAAACGGCCGCCTCAAGAACGGTCACGGCGTGTGGGATCGCGACTTCCCACTCGATCCCTACGTCGTAAAAGGCGATCCCAAAAGCGGCCTCCTGCCCCTCATTCAGTCCGGCGATCCCGGCACTCCGGGCGAGCCCGCCCCCGGCGTACAGGCCTACTGCTTCCGCCTCTGCCTCACCACAAATCCCGCAAACATGATCCCCATCACGCCACCGTCGGACTACGATCCGAAGCGCTACGAGATCGTCGTCCGCTTCATCGAGGCCTGCCTCGCCAATGGCGATGCCATGGACCTTCGCTGGTTCTCAAAGCACGACGCACTGCCAAACGACAAATGGGATTTCAACACCGCGACCTTCGGCGGCAATCTCCCCGGAGCCTCCCATGCATGGCCGGAGGCCTCCTACGCACAGCGCGAAAAAATCGCGAAGGAGCACGAGAATTATCATCGCGGCCTGCTGCACTTCCTCGCCACCGACCCACGCGTACCGGAGCAGGTGCGCAAAGACATGCAGCGCTTCGGCCTTCCCATGGACGAGTTCACCGACAATGGCGGCTGGCCCCACCAGATCTACGTGCGCGAGGCCCGCCGCATGGTTAGCGACCTCGTCATCACAGAGCATCACACCTTTGGCCACAAAAACGCCCCGAAGCCCATCAGCCTCGGTAGCTACGGCACGGACACCCATGAAATCCGTCGCATCGTGAAGGACGGCGTCGTCACCCGTGAAGGCAAAACCGCAGGCGGTCGCGATGGCGCACCCCCATATGGCATCGGCTACGAAGCCATCGTGCCAAAGCAAAGCGAGTGCGACAATCTCCTCGTCACCTTCGCCCTCAGCGCCAGCCACACCGCCTACAGCAGCATCCGCATGGAGCCCGTGTTCATGTGCACCAGCCAGAGCGCCGCCGCAGCGGCCTGCTTGGCCATGGACGACAAAATTCCCGTGCAGCAGGTGGACTACTCAAAACTCAAAGCACGCCTGGAGCAGGACGGACAGATCTTGGAATGGAAGCACGCGGTTTCCAAGAAAAAGGCCGCGCATTGAATTAGCAAAACCTCTTGCTGATGCAGGAGGGGCGGGAATGTATGCCGCCACGAATGGAACGCGAAAATTTGCCTCTGGATCGCCGCTTGCGGCAGGAAATCTTGTTTGCCCGTGAGCGGGTCTACCGCTTCGGCCAGCCCACGCCGATGGAGCGACTCATCCTGCCCGGTTCCGAGCCCGGCCCTGAGATCTGGGTGAAGCGCGAAGATCTCTCCCCCGTGAAATGCTACAAATGGCGCGGTGCCTGCAATGCCATGACCGAGCTCACCCCAGAGCAGCGCACCAAAGGTGTGGTCACCGCCTCCGCAGGCAATCACGCGCAGGGCGTGGCCCTTGCCGCCAAAACACTCGGCATCCACGCACGCATCTACATGCCGCGCTCCACGCCCAAAGTGAAGCAAAACGCCGTCCTCCACCACGGCGACGAATTCGTCCGCATCATGCTCGCTGGCGACAGCTATGACGAGGCCGTGACCTCCGCGCGTGAAGACGAGCGCACCAGCGGCGCCACCTACGTCCATGCCTACGATGACCTCAAAGTCATGGCCGGCCAAGGCACCCTCGCAGACGAGGTCGTGCTCTCCGGGCATGGCCCGTTCGATGCCGCCTACCTGCAAATCGGCGGCGGCGGCATGGCCTCGGCAGTTTCCTGCTGGCTCAAAACCTACTGGCCAAACATGGAGGCCGTCGGTGTGGAAGGCGTGGGCCAGGCCTCCATGCAGGCCGCACTCGCCGCAGGCAAGCCCGTCGAACTCCACGACCTCGACATCTTTTGCGATGGCACCGCCGTTCGCAAAGCAGGCGCGCTGCCCTTCGGCATCTGCCAGGAGACCCTAGATCGCGTCAGCACCATCACCAATGCCGAGGTCAGCGCCGCCATCCGCGTGCTGTGGGAGACACTGCGCTGCGTCTCGGAGCCCTCCGGTGCCATGGGCCTCGCCGCAGTACTGAAAGACCGCGCGGCACTCGCGGGCAAAAAAGTCCTCATCGTGATCACCGGTGCCAATATCGACTTCCTTCAGCTCGGCCTCATCGCCCAGTCCGAAGGCTCCAGCAACACCGCCTCACGTGCCCTGCGTGTGCAGATTCCCGAGCGCCCCGGTGCCATGCTCGCACTTCTGGACTCCTGCTTTGAAGGCCTCAACATCGCCGACTTCCAATACGGCCTGCATCGCAGCGATCAGGCCTGGCCGGTCTTCACCGTCACCGCCGAAAATTCCGAAAAACTCGCAGCGCTCCCAGCTCGTTTGGAGGCAGGTGGCTACCTCTGGGAAGACCTCACCGGAGCCGTGGATGTCGCTTTCCGCGCCATCCCATTGCGTGGCGATCTGCTCACACATCCCGTCTTCCTGCGTCTCGACTTTTACGAGCGCTCCGGTGCCCTGCACGACTTCCTCTCCCGCCTCATCCGCGATCGCGCCAGCCTCTGCTACTTCAATTATCGCCAGTCCGGCGAGCGCATCGGCCGCGCCTTGATCGGCCTCGATTTCCAAACCGCCGAGTCTCGCGCCGCCTTTCTCGCTGAACTCCCTGAGCACGGCGAAGGCTATCGCTCCTGCAAGCCTGTGGATGACTCGGTGCTGGCGCGCATGACAGCGTAGAGCCGGTCACTTGGTGGAAAAATAAAATCTGCCTGCAGCAGCGTTCAAGTAATCGCATCAACGCATTGGTCAGCCGAATTGACCAGCAACAACACATTCTGCCTGACGTCTACAATGGATGCGCCTTCTGACCACCGCTGCACACGCACTGCTTGCCGTTTCGTTTCTACACGCCGTTGACCAACCGCCGACGGTCGACCTGTCTCAGGACACCGCCCGTCAGGTAGTCATCGCCCAAGGCACGGCGGAAGTTTATCAGGGCCACCCGACCACGCTGCTGCTGCCAGATGGCAAAACAATGCTCTGCGTATGGACGCAGGGGCACGGCGGCCCCTGCGGGCCAATGAAACGCAGTGAGGACGGCGGCAAAACGTGGAGCGAACAGCTGCCGGTTCCAGAAAACTGGAAAACCACGCGCAATTGCCCCTCACTGTATCGCCTCACCGATCCACATGGCGTGACCCGCCTGTTTGTCTTCGCGGGGCAGGGGATGGGAGGCACTCGGCAGCCGGACAATGGTTCCATGCAGAGCTCCTGCTCGCTCGACGAAGGCAAAACATGGTCGCCCATGCAAGCCGTCGGTCTGGAATGCGTCATGCCCTTTTGCACCATCATGCCGGTGGAAGATGGCAAAAAACTCATCGGTCTCACGAACATCCGCCGTCCGGGCGAGACAAAGGATACCAAGTCCAACATCATCACCCAAAGCGAATCCACCGACGGCGGCCTGACGTGGAGCCCCTGGCGCGTGCTGGTGGATCTCGGCGATCTCAAACCCTGCGAACCCGAAGTGGTGCGCTCCCCCGATGGAAAGCAACTGCTCTGCATGATGCGCGAAAATCTCCGCTCAGAGCCTGCGCACTTCATCACCAGCGATGACGAAGGCAAAACCTGGTCCTCAGTAAAACCTCTTCCCCCCGGCCTGCATGGCGATCGTCACAAAGCGGTGTATGCACCTGATGGCCGCCTGGTCGTCTGCTTTCGCGACACCGGCGCCAAAAGCCCCACAAAGAACCATTTCGTTGCCTGGGTCGGTCACTATAAAGACATCATCAGCGGACAGGATGGCGAATACAAAATCAAACTGCTGCACAGCTACAAAGGCGGTGATTGCGGCTATCCCGGTCTCGAACTTCTGCCAGACGGCACGCTGGTCGCCACCACCTACGTGAAGTATCGCCCCGGTGCCGAGCAGAACTCAGTCGTGAGCACACGCTTCACCCTGGCGGAGACGGACAATGCGCAGAAATCCACGGCAGAAGCAGTGGTCGGCAAGGCAGCCGGAATAATCATGGATGATTCACAGGCGACTTTCTCCGGTAGCTGGGACATGAGCGACAAACTCCCACCACTCGTGGGTTCAGCGTATCGCGTGGCCAAGAGCAAAGCACCTGCCTCGGCCACGTTCACTCCCCTCATTCCAGAAACGGGTCGTTACGAGGTGCGTCTGCTCTATTCAGTGGCGACCAATCGTGCGCGCAATGCATTGATTGCGATCGGCCCCAAGACAACGACCTTGAACCAACGTGAGTCCTGTCTGGAAGACGGCATCCCACGCGCCTTGGGAGTGTTCGCCTTTGAAAAGGGAACCTCGACCACAATCAAGATCTCCAACACCGCCGCCGATGGATATGTCGCAGTGGATGGCCTGCAACTCCTGCCAGAAGCCGAAGCCACAGCCGAGCGCAACACCCGCACGGATGCTGGATTTCCAGCGCAGGTCCAAACAGCCTCCGCATCAGTGAAAATCCCCCCGCCCATGCTGCTGAAAAGCGCCGCAAAGTCCCAGGACGTGAACGGCAAATCCTACGATCTCGTCGTCATCGGCGGAACTCCCGGCGGCATCGCCTGCGCCGTGCGTGCCGCGCGTGAAGGACTGAATGTGCTGCTCGTGAATCACACCCAGCATCTCGGCGGTTTCAGCACCAGTGGTGCAGGCGGCTGGGAGGCGCCCTATGACGGTCTGCGCTCACCGCTTTATGGCGAGATCCTCCACACTGCCAGCGACTACTACCGCAAAACCTACGGCAACAAATCACCCCAGCATCTGCTCTCCATGCCCAGTGCCACAAGCCGTGCGCATATCGACCGTCCCAAAATTGAACCACGCATCGCCGAGATGCTGTTCAATCAGATGGTAGAACGCGAGAAGTCCCTGACAGTTCTGCTGGGGCACATCGTCGTACAAGCCGCTCGCGATGGCCGCCTCTTGAAAAGTGCCACCCTCCAGCCCATGAATGGCGGCAGCGAAGTCACCGTCAGCGCCAAAGTCTTCGCCGATGGCATGTATGAAGGCGACCTCATGGCCGCCGCAGGAGTGAAAACCCAGATTGGCCGCGAAGCGCGCAGCCAATATGACGAGCCGCATGCCGGCGTGATCTACTCAGAAGAGCGCCACAAGGAGCCTGGCCAACGCGGATTCCCCAAAGCCGCAGACCAGGGCACGCTGAACATTCGCTACAACAGCCACGCCACAGCCGGAATCGTCGAAGGTCCAAATAGCGGCGAGGCGGACGGTTCCGTGATGGCCTACAACTACCGCCTCATCCTCACCCGCGATCCGTCAAACCGCATCATGGTGTCCAAGCCTGCAAACTACGATGTCGCCATCGCCAAGGCCGCTGGCGGAGGCGGCTTTGTGCCGAATGTGCCGAATCAAAAAGTGGCGTGGAATGGGGGTCGGCTGATCGGCCCGCAGAATGAATACCCCGCTGCCAACTGGCCAACCCGCGAGGCCATTTCAAAACGCTACCTCGAAGGCATGCTGATGCGGTTGTGGTGGGCGCAGAATGATCCTGACGCGCCTGAGTCGGACCGGAAGCAGTTCGCCGGTTACGGTCTCGCGGCGGATGAATTTCCCGACAACAATCATGTTCCCTATGAGATCTATGTGCGTGAGGCAAGGCGATTGGTAGGCCGCTATGTTTTCAAAGAGCAGGATAATGTGATCGCCGCAGGCATCTTACGCACGCCGGTTCATGCAGACAGCATTGCCATGACCGACTGGCCGGTGGATTCCGTGGCCTGCCTCCCGCGCAAAGCACCCGGTGGCAACACGGACGGCATCTTGTTTCTCGGCGAAGAAACGCGTCCGGCTCAGGTCCCATATCGCAGCCTGTTGCCGCAGGAAATCGACAACCTCCTCGTGCCCGTGGCCCTGTCCGCCTCTCACGTCGGTTGGGGCTCGATCCGTCTGGAACCCACATGGATGCAGATCGGCGAATCCGCCGGATTCGCTGCCGCACTCGCAGTCCAAGGCCAGACCACCCCTGCTGCATTGGATACAGACCTGCTCATGCGCAAACTCGCCTCCAGCCACGTGATGATCAGCTTTTTCAACGATGTCGATGTGACCGCAGATGATCCTCAAATCGCCGCTGCGCAGTACTTTGGCACGAAGGGTTTCTTTGACAGTTACAATGCCCGGCTCCATGCGCCGCTAACCGCAGCCGTGCAGACTGCATGGGAACGGGGATTCAAACAGCTTCAGCAAGGTAGTCTGGATCCGATGCAGATCGCAGTTGCGGTCCATGCAGCAGAGTCGCAGGACTCACCTGCCACAGATCAAACCCGGGGTGCATTTTTACAGGGCCTCTGGAAGCAGCTCAAACCATGAAACACATCGTCCTAATCCTTTCGTTATGCAGCGCTGCTGCGCTGGCCCGTGCTGATGACGGACAACTGCTGAATGTCATCATCCCACCCTCCACGGGTGATCGCTTTCAGCATGCAGAATTTTCCTGCTGGCTGCCAGATTCCGCGAAGCCAGTCAAAGCGGTGATCATCCATCAGCACGGCTGCACCAATGCCTCGCCCGACAAACATCCGCCTGTGACCATGGACTTTCACTGGCGTGCGCTCGCACGCCAGCATGGCTGCGCCTTGCTGTCGCCGATGTATCACGTGGCAAAGAGCTGTGACGAATGGAATGATCCAGATAGCGGCTCCGAGCGGGCGCTCTTTACCGCGCTGGCGGAGTTCGCCCGCAGTTCGGGGCGTGCGGAACTCAAAGACGCCCCGTGGGTGCTCTGGGGCCACTCCGGCGGATCAAGCTGGTCCGCGCAAATGATCGTGCGTCACCCCGGCCGTGTGCTGGCTGCTTCATTCCGCGGTGGTTGTAGCAAGCAGTTCGGTGATCCATCCTTTCGCGCCAAATTTGCCCCCGCAGCCCGCGACCTGCCGCTGCTGTTTGTCTGGGGAAAGCGCGAGACCGTTCCGACCTCCAGCCACTTTGTTTCATGGACTCCGATGAACACCATGTTTCGTGAACTGCGTGCTCAAGGCAGCACCGTGGGCCGTCTCATCGATCCGCTCTCCGAACACGGCTGCGATGATTCGCGGCTGGTGGTCATCCCCTTCTTTGATGCAGTGCTGAGAGCTCGCCTGACCGGGAAAAAACTCCCCGGCGCGCTGGTGGACATGGCTTCTCTTCAAGACCGCGAACTGAATGACGAGACCCTGCATGATCCCACCCTCTCCTGGCTGCCGAATGCGGGTCTGGCAAAACTTTGGCGTGAGTTTTCCGAACATGGCACGCTGCATCCAGTAAATCCCAAGCTCACAGCCCCTACGCTCAAGGCCATGCGTGATGCATCTGGAGTCGTCCAACTCAGCTGGAACGTGGAGCCTGCCCTTGATGGTGGCTTGCGCTCATTGCGCCTTCAGCGCGATGGCATGCCATGGAAAGAACTGGGAGTGAAGACAGGCGTTCGCATAGCAACATCACGTGATGCACCGCCAGAAGGATTGCGAGCCACCAGCACCAGCGATGACTCGAAAGATCCCCATGTCTATTCACTGACCTTTCTCGATGTGGCAGGCAATGAATCCCCACCCAGCGCGCCTGCCCGGATACCGAAGTTTTGACGCACTCTATGAAAGCACTGCTTGCCACCCTTTCGATCTTGTTTGCGTCAGCACTTCATGCAGAGCAAGCCGACCTCTGCATTTATGAAGCCACCCCCGGAGGCATTGCTATGGCGGTGCGCGCAGCCAGAGAAGGGCTGAGCGTCGTGCTGGTGAACCACAATGCGCATTTGGGCGGCATCCTCTCCAGCGGCCTCGGTGTCTGGGACACCCTGTGGGAAGGAAAACGCGCCCCGATTTATGACGAAGCGCGCCAGGCCATTTTTGAGCACTACCGCACAACGTATGGCGAAAAATCGCCGCAGTATCTCAATGCGTTGCCGGGAAAAAGCGGGCACACAAATGGTAAGTTTGAGCCGCATGTGGCCGAGATGGTTTTGACCCGGTTGGTGACACAGGAGAAAAACATCACAGTGGTGCGCGGTTA
Source organism: Verrucomicrobiaceae bacterium UBA7681 (assembly GCA_002482965.1). Lineage (GTDB taxonomy): Bacteria > Verrucomicrobiota > Verrucomicrobiia > Verrucomicrobiales > Verrucomicrobiaceae > Prosthecobacter. The sequence goes on from DLGZ01000080.1 coordinate 113,583, forward strand.
TTATCCGACATCAGTTCAACATGATGGCCCCCTGTTGAAGTCAGTGACCTTTGGTGAACTCAACGGCACAGGAGAAAAGCACGTCAGCGCAAAAGTATTTGCCGATTGCAGCTACGAGGCCGATCTCGCTGCCGTGGCTAGGGTGCCCTATCGCGTCGGACGCGAATCGCGTGACGAATTCAAGGAGCCCCATGCCGGTGTCATATACATGGAGGCCATCAAAACCCCTCCCACGGAAGAGATCGCCCGTGCGGCCAAACTGCATGCCGGATTGAATCTGCGCAAATTCACCGGCTTTCAGCAAATCAAACAACCGATGAGCACCGGTGAGGCTGACGGCAACGTACAGGCCTTCAACTACCGCACCAGCCTCAGCTCCGATCCTGCGAACCGCATGCCCGTCGAAATGCCGGCGGAATACGACCCCGAGAAGCTCAAACTGCTCGAACACGGCTCTATCGTCTCGCCCATCCCCAATTCCAAACGTGGCTGGAACCGGCCGCAGCTCGTGGGGATGCAGACCGACTATGTGGAGGCTGACTGGCCCGGCCGCCGCGAGGTGATGGACGCGCATTGGAATGCCACGATGGCCTTCCTCTACTTCTTGCAAAACGATCCATCGGTCGACTCCGTGCGGCAGAAGTCGTGGCGTGAGTACGGACTCGCGAAAGATGAATTCGCCGACAACGCCCACCGTCCCTATGAATTCTATGTGCGCGAGGCTCGCCGCATCACCGGTCGATACATCTTCACCCAGCATGACGCGATGCTCGCAAGCGGTCTGGAACGTGCGCCGATGCATGAGGACAGCATTGGCGTGACCGAGTGGTATCTCGATACCCACGCCTGTACGCCACGCCACATCCCCGAAGCGCTGGAAGAGGGCAAGATGATGCTCGATGTGGAGACCTTCCCCGGTCAGGTACCCTATCGCTCCATTTTACCGCAGGGTGTGGACAATCTGCTCGTGCCCGTATGCCTCTCGTCAACGCACGTCGCATGGGGTACGATTCGACTGGAGCCCACATGGATGAATCTTGCCGAATCCGCAGCACATGCAGCCGCTCTCTCGGTGCAGCAAGGTATCGCACCCGCGCTGCTGGATCCCGACCTGCTGCTTCGCAAACTGGTCGCGAACCACGTGATGGTCAGCTTCTTCAATGACCTCGACGTAGCCTCGAATGATCCACGCATCGCCGCCGCCCAGTATTTCTCAACCAAGGGATTCTTTACCGACTACAACGCCCGGCTAGACGAGCCGCTGAAAACAGCGACGCAAGAAGTCTGGATGCAAAAGTTTGACGATCCTCGAAAGAGAGCCAATGCAGTCGCCGCTGCAGAAAAATCAGATTCACCACCGTCTGGAAAAACACGCGGTGAGGTGCTGATGTCGCTCTTTAGAGCACGGCCTTGAGCCGCTACTTGGTTTTGTTCTCCGCCGTCCCATAGACCGCCAGTTCATTGAATGACCAGAAGCAGCCCTTGTCTGAACCTGTCTGCGTGATGCGGACAAAGCGCGCAACGGTTTGCGGCGGAAAATGAATGGACGTCATCGCGGCACCTTTGCTTGTCACCACAGGTTCGGACCACTTTTCACCGTCATCACTCACTCGCACCTCATAGCTGCGCGGGTAGTCATCCTTGGACGCCAGCGAGTCCAGCGTCACGCGGGTCAGCAGCAGCGGCTTCCGCATGTCAAACTGGAACCACATGCCCGGCCGCTGCGCGGTGCCCGAAGACCATCGTGACTTCGCATCATCATCCCAGGCCCGCTTGGTTTCATTGTCCTTGTGAGAAGCACTGAATGCCCAGTTGCTCATCGCATCACGCGTCACCGCAAGAAACGGAGCAAGCTCTGCAAGCGTATAAGGTTCGTTTCGCTCACCCGTAGCGCGGATTGCCGCAACCTCTGCGGGAATGATGGCGGGCGCGCTGTTCCCAAAGCTGTTGCGGATGAAGGTCAGCACCTCCGCCACCCATTGATCATCATTGGCCTTCATCGGGACCATGGCACCGGCATAAGTCTTGCCATCCACTTCGCCAACAAGTCCGTGAAGCACAATGCGCACCGCCGCATCAGGGCTGCCAATCACTCGCGGCGAACCCGCAAGCGATGGAGCCAGGTTGATCTTGTCAGAGCTCACGATGCCTTTGCCATCCGGGCCGTGGCAGGCAATGCAGAGCTGGGCGTAATGATCGCTGCCTTTGCGCATCAGCGCCATGCCCACGGCGTCAATCGCGACGCCGATGCCGCTGGGTTTCGCCGGGTCAAACTGCAGGCTCTGCCGCGCCGATGCCGTGATGATTTCATTCCACGGGTGAGCCGTCGCCGCTGTTTGGATAGCCATGTGTCCACCCTTGTTCGGCATGTAGCGCAGAGAATTCACCGCCTGCACCACCACATCCGGCGAGCGGTCTTTGAGCAGCGGTTCCAATTTCGCCACCACCTCTTTGTCAGCCTGCTTCAGGTAGGATTCGCCAATGCGCAGTGCGGCGGCGCGCACCCGTGCGTCGCTGTCGTTAAAGGCATCCATGATCAGCTGGCGGTCCGTGGCTCCGAGTCCATCCAGTGTCCACAGCGCGTGCATGCGGCCAAGTGGCGCATCTCCTTTGCGCGCGAGTTCCATCAGCGCAGGCACCACGCTCCTGTCACCCTTGAGCACGATCAGCTTCTGCGCCGTATCACGCCACCAGCCGTTCGCGTGTGAGAGATGCTGCACCAGTTGTGCCGGAGTCTCTTGCAGCATCCGCGGCTGCGCACCGGATTTGAAGCCCTCAGGCACGAGACGGTAGATGCGCCCGTGCCCCACATACTTGTCATAGCCTTCGTTCAGCACGGCTGTGTGCAAATACCCGCCCGCTGGGACCCAGGCGCTTTCTTGCACCACCCCGTGATGCAGATCCACGATGTAAAGGCAGCCATCAGGTCCTGTCGCCGTCCAGATGGGGCGGAAGGTCATGTCTGTTGAAGTGATGAACTCATCTCCAGGTGTAGCATTCGCCAGTACACGCTTGCCTTCCACGTTGTTCACTTTGGCACGGCGGATCATGCGCCCCACAGGCTCAGGTAGGATGTAGTCTCCATGCATTTCACCCTGGCCACGGAAGATGGATTGCCCGCAGCAGGCCGTGAAGTGATTCAGCGTGCCCTTGATGTTGTGAATGCGCGTCAGCCCGCTCTGCGTGTCGAAAGACTGGACCCCCGGAAAAGTCTCAGCGAAGCCCGGCTCCGTTTCATCAGGCAGCGTCAGACTGCCGTAGCTGGGAAACTGCTGAAAGCCGAACGCAGGATTTTCACCACCCGCTGCCGAGCAGAAAAATCGCCCCTCATCATCCATCGCCAGACCCCACTGTGAAGTGCGCCCAAAAATCTGGCTCGGCTCCATGCGGCTGCCATCGGCAGTGACACGAAAGCGACGCGAGAGATTGCCGCTGTAGAGATAATTGTCGATCCCCCACTGCAGGGCCGTGTCCTGATGCTCCAGATTGTTCTTGGTCGGGTCACCCTTATAAAAATCCTTCTTCTCATCCGCAACACCGTCGCCATTGGTATCCCGATAGGTGAGAAACTTCCCCGTGTAAGTCTCTGCAATAATGATGCGGTCATCCAGCGGCAGCACCATGCGCGGCAGTACTAAGTTGTCGGCAAAGACCGTGGTCATGTCAATGACCCCATCTCCATCCGTGTCACTCAGTCGGCTCACACGAGAGCGCGGATCGTTCTCACCCGTGGCCTTCACATCATGCATATACGTCCGCATCTCCGCCACATACATCCGCCCATCCCCATCCCAGGTACACATCACCGGATGCACAATGTCCGGCTCTGAAGCCACGAGTTCCAGCCGGTAGCCCTTCGGCACCTTGATCCTCGCCATGGCTTCCTCTTTGGTGAGGTCCAGCAGCGGCACGCGTGGAATGCCACCGGGAAAGCGGCGGCTCGTGAGTTCAGGCGTCGGAAAATCCGTCGGGATCGGCGTGTCACAGCGCCCATTCACCAGCCATTCAATGGAACGCAGGAGCGTCGTCTGAAATCCCACGCATGCCATCGGTCCGGAGTTTTCCCCCACATGCCCCATCAGATTCGTGACCACCTTGCCCTTGCCATAAGGCACCCACCACAGGATTGGCTCATGCTTCCCTGTCCCATCATACTTGGCATCATCATATGCGCTCAGGAGGATGTTCATATTCTCCGCAGGTCCGCGCTGCCCATGGTAAAGCTCATCTTTCACATGCTTCCACACAGGGGGCATTCCAGCGGTGATCGGATGCTTGGCGTCACGCACAGTTGCCTGCCACTCCCACTGCTTGCCATGCCCGCAGGGGCGGCCCTTGCCCGCCGGTTCACGCACCATGGCACCACTATCATCGAGATACAGGCTCGCTCCATACATCGTGTGGCGCCACAGCATGCCCACCATCTTTTCATACTCCACCCAGCCCGTGAAGCTGTTGTTGGCCGCATGCACAAGCGCCACCGATCCTCCGTCGGCCACATACTTCTCAAAGGCCGCCTTCACTGCCTCAGGCCAAATCTCGCCATTGTAGTCGAGCACCACGCACTGGTATTTCTCAAACTCCGGCTTCCACGCCGCCCATTGCTCCGCCGTTGCCCCTTTCGGTGGCGTGTTGGATTCCACCGCAGAGAAGCCAGAACGGGTCAGCAGCTTCATGAGGAATTCATTGCCCACCTGCCAGTTGTGATTGTTCTGACCGCCGATCACGAGCACAGAAGTGGGCTTGGAAGTCGGAGCCGCATTCGACAAAGGCGTGATCGCGCATGCAAAGAGTACCAGCGGAAGCAGCAATATAGATTTGATCATCGGAGAAGGGTCGGTTGGAAAGGGCAGGGGAGTCCCAAACCATGCTGCACGCATTCCTGCTGCCCGACAAATACTCCACCATCCCCTAAAGCGGGGAGACCCGGCGCGAAGCTTGCCGCTCAGGAAAAGTGCTTCGCCACCGCCTCGGTGCGGTTTTTCACCTGCAGTTTGGTGCAGATGTTTTTCACATAAGTCCGCACCGTCTCCGTGCCAATGCCCAGCTTGTCCGCGATCTCTTTGTAGATGTATCCCGACGCCAGGAGTTCGATCACCTCCTGCTCTCGTGGTGAAAGCTTGTTCGTCTCCGCACTCGGCTTGGCCGGGCTGCAAAAATACTGCACCACTCTGCGCGCGATGTGCGCTGAGAACTGCGAGCCGCCGGAGTGCACATCCCGAATGGCCTCAAACAGCTTCTCCGGCGGTCCCGATTTGATCAGATACCCGCTGGCACCCGCCTTCAGCGCACTGAAGAGGCGGTCGGAGTCTTCATAAACCGTGAGCATGATGAACTCCAGATCCGGCAGCTTCTTTTTTAAAGCCGCCACACACTCGATGCCAGACATGCCCGGCAGCTGGATGTCCATCAAAACGACATCCGGTGGTTGCACCAAAATCCGTCGCACGGCCTCCTCGCCAGACTCCACCGCGTACAGGCATTCAATGTCGCGGGCGCTTTTGAGCACCAGCATGAGCTGCTCACGCAGCCCCGCATCATCCTCCACGATCACGACGGTTTTCTTGTCTTTCATCAGCTTAATTAGGAGACTGGTTGGAACGTTTGTCATCTGCCGCAATCAACACCTCAAAGCAAACCGCAGTCCCTCCTCCAGCGTCACTGTGGACCGACCCCCTTCCTCCGATCGACTCCATGCGGCGTTGCATGTTCTTGAGTCCATTTCCTTGCGGCGCATGGGCTGCATCAAAACCATGGCCATTGTCCGTGATCGAAATGCTCAAGCGGGGCTCATTGAACTCGATGCGCACGATGATCTCCGTCGCTCCCGCATGCTTCACCGCGTTGTTCAGCGCCTCCTTCACCGCCAGCGTGATGTTGTGTCGGACTTCACTCGTCACCGGGCGCTGATCCGGCACCTTGCACGAATGGATGCGACAGCGAATCCGCGCCGATTCGGCAAGGTTCTGCGTAAGCTGACAAAGATAGTTCACCAGTGCCTCCAGATTATCGTGCTCTGGATTCACGGTCCACACGGTCTGATAAAGCGCCGCCACCAGCTCCCGAGCCATGCCGGAGATGCGCTGAAAGCTCTCACGCGACGCGGCACTCTGCGGATCATTCTCCGCCAGTCCGCTCATCAGCGAGATATGCGTCAACCGCGCGCCAAGATCGTCATGCAGATCCCGCGCGATGCGCAGACGCTCCTGCTCCAGCATGCGCTCCTGCCCCGCCTTGGCGAGGTGTTGGCGGATGCGCCGTTGTATGATGGCCCGGCCTCCCAGCCAAAGCAGCAATCCTGCGGTGGCGGATGTGCAAAGCCAAAACCAGACGCTTCTCCAGTAGGGTTCCAGGACGATGATTTCAAGTGGGTGCGCTGCGGCAAGCGGCCTGCCGGTGGCATCCAGATCTTCGCTCCAGAAGGTGTAGGTGCCCGCATTCAGCCGCCCGTAATTGACATCGAAACGATTCCCCATGCCAATGTCATACATCTCAGACCATTCCACCGTGAGCAGCTCGCCCGCCACCACGCGCGGTGCGCCACCACGTGCCAGGCTCCATTCGGCGTGCGCGCCCGGGTCATCATCGAGAATGCAAAACGCATCGCCTTCGCTGGTAGTCACGATCTTCGCCATCGAAGGCCGCGTGCCAGTGCGGGTCCAGCTCCCCGTATCTGGCGCAATGCTTGACGCAGTGGTTGCACCACTCCTGAGCCGCATGCCTCGAACGACATACACGCCCATGGCCGTGGGAGGTCCGGAGGATGACATCGCCATTGTCACCGAGACTGCGCCCACAGGAACTCGCACCTTCTCAAGGCGTCGTGTGAAGGTGGAGCTCTCCACCGTTCCTCGCCAACCGCCGCTGGTGCCATCCACCGGAAAAAGCCGCTGTCCCACCTGGTCGCCTTGAGCATCAGTAAACCGCACCAGCACACACATCTCGCTGGCAATCTGTCGCCAGTCCTCGTCCAAGCCCGCCAGTTTGAAGCGCATGCGTCGGCAGCCTTCCGGGTTCTCTTGCGCAGACTTGCCAAGTCGGAAGCTCACGGAGCGGTGAAAAGCTGGAACGCGTATCTCCCCCGAACTCACCGGAAATGGTTTGCCATCGATCAGAAGATCCACGCCTGCTGGGACCTGAGGTTCCGCACTCCATAGGTTGTGCAGCACCATGAGGCACCAAGCCCATGGGAGCAGCCGCGTGCGTATACGATGTGCTCGCAGCGCAGCGCCAGGATGGAGGTTTGAGAGGAGCATTCCCCAACACTGCCTCAATTTTGCATGGGTGTCATCATGCGAGCAGCCATGTCAATGTGGAGCGGGTGATCAGAATCGAACTGACGTATGATGCTTGGGAAGCACCTGCTCTACCATTGAGCTACACCCGCGACTCACTGGAGTCAGAAGCCCAGTCTGGCTGGCAGCGGCCCCGTTGTCAAATGCGCTGCGGTCAGATTGTGGGAGGCATCGGCGGCATCATGAATGCCCGGTTCATGCCACCCCGGCCATAGCTGGCCGAGGGGGCGGACATCAACGAGTCACGTTTCGTGGAATATTGCCGGTACAAGCGGCTGTAAGTCGTCGCCAGACGCTGGTACAGCGCCTGATTTTCCGGTTTTTTGGCCAGCTTGCGCACACTGTGGCGCAGGTGGTTCATGGCCTGCCCCACACCCACATAACGCACATCAGGCCCACCGGCCGGCGGAATTGAATTCGTGGAGCCAAACCGCGCAATCACCTGGGTGTCCTTGCCCTTGGGGCCGAGCAGGTCGCTGGCCATCGACTCTGTGCCAAAGTCATCATAGGCAAACGGCGGACCGGGAATCGCGTTCAAGTTGGCGTCGCAGCCGACCAGAAAAAGAACGCTGAAGCAGGCGAGCAGAGCAATGTGCGAAAGTGCTTTCATGCGCTCCCCATACCATAGCTGGAATTGAAAGCGAATGCAGGAACGTGAAAACGGGCCGCAGAAATGAATCCGCAGCCCGCTGCTTTTTTCAGAGCGCCAACTGGCACTGATGCTGCCTCTCAAGGCGTTTCAAACGTGGAGATGGGCAGGGATGCACGTTGCTTGGTGAGCATGGCCATGAGCGCGTCGAGGATGCCGCTGCTGTTTGGCCCGCTGTTCACCAGCACGTCGGGGACAACGCGGAGGTTTTTGTCTGCGATGATTTGGAAGGCCTGGAGCATGCCGTACACATCGGAACCAAGGGCGGTCACGCCTGCTTGATAGGCATCAGCCTTGGCCTGGCCCGTGGCGCGGATGGCTTCCGCTTCACCGCTTGCTCGCAGTCGTGTGGAGGCGGCTTCACCTTCGCTTTTCTTCACGGCAGCCGTGGCGTGGAGTTCGGCAATGTTGACCCCCTGCTCGGCGCTGACAACCTGGTTTTGGATGTCGGCCAGCGACGTCTGACGCACGAGCTGCTGGCGCTGCTTCTCGGCAGCTTCCTGCATCTCATAGGTTTTGCGGCTCTCTTCCGCCAGCTTGCGGTCCGTCTGTGTTTTCATCAGCGATTCGGGCGGCGTGATGTCGCCGATCAGCGTGTCGATCCCTTCCACGTCGTATTCGTGCAGCGCGGTTTCAATGTGGCTGGCGGCCTCGCCCTGGCGCTGGCTGCGGGCGCTCAGGAAGTCCAGCACGGTGTAGTCCTGCGCGGAGTTGCGGAAGTAGTTGCCAACGATGGGCTGCAGCACGTGGTCGATGAGGTTTTGCAGCGATCCCGCGCGGCTGATCACCTTGGGGGCTTCGTTTGCACCAATGTGGATGATCTGCGAGACGTCGAGGTTGAAGGCGAAGCCGTCACGTGAGCGCACAGTGATGCTGCTGAGCTTCGCATCAAAGTGGTGCGCTTCCGTGCGCGTGGCCCAGTTCAGCACGATGTTGGTGGTCGGCACCAGTTCCACCCGCATGATGCGTGTGTTCACGGGATGTTTGCCCGGGAGCAGCGGTTTGCCCCAGACACCTTTGTGGCCCACGTCAACGAGGTCGCCGTGCTTGAACTCGGGGCCGCTGATGTCGAGATGCGCCTTGCCGACATAAGAGATCACGACACCGACGTGGCCGATCGGAATCTCAAACATGGGCACCTGCTCGATCTGCGCGAACCACGGATTGATGTTCCACTGGCCGCTGAGAAGCACCTGCTCCTGCAGGCCTCGATGGCCGCCGGCATTCAGAAAGGCCTGCGCATTCTGAAAGTTGTCGTGGCCGGCTACGATGGCTCCAGCGATTTCGGTTTGCTCAATGGGCATGCCATCCAGCGTCGTGACGATGCCGACAAGATCGGGATCCACGTGGCGGATGCGCAGCAGCTGAGGTTCAAGCCCGTGCTGCTGGGCATTCTCGGACGTGATGATGGTGAAGAGCGCAGGATTGATGCGATACGAACCCGCGGTGATGACACCGAGCTGGCGGCCTTTTTCACCGCCATGTTTGAGAAAGGCACGGGCATCCTGAAAGTGGTCACAATCCACCGTGCGTGCCAGGATGCGGCCGGGTGGAATGGCGGCGCCGGTTTTCGCGACGATCAAAGCCAGCTCTCCCTGCGGGACTCTGACCATGGGCACTTTCTCGATGTGGTACTGCACGATCCAGAAACCAAAGTGCAGGCCCGGGGCCAGCGTGTCGGCCTGGTAGCCCGCTTCACCATTGAGGGCGATGATTTCACCGGGAGGCAGGTTTTTGAAAGCAAAGCGTTTGATGACCACGCCGACTTTGCTCTCCGGAATGTAAACGCACGAGACAAAGTAGAGAATGATAACGCCGACGACTGAGAGCGTGATGAGCCAGTGCTCGTAAGCAAATAAGAGAATGGAGTTCATGATGGAGATAAAAAATTCAGGGTTCAGGTGTTTAATTGGGTTCAGGCATGGAGGCGGGTGGTGACGGCGCGGGCAAAAGCCTCGGGATCGTCAGGGGACAGCACGGCCGTGCGGTTCTTCATGCGCACGATGACGGTGCGGTTCAGATCCGTGACGTAGGCGCGGAAGTGGCCCAGCTGCCTGTTCCAGTAGTAGCCGGTGAATGAATACAGGCCGCCATTGCCACACGTGCGAAAGCTGTGGCACAGCGCGAGCGGTTCCACTTCGACAGAGCTCATTTCGTCAAACGGCAGCACGGTGTTCCACCACAGGCGTTTGATGAGGATGCCGTCCTTGGTGATGACATAGCCGCGAATGATGAACGGCACTGCTCCAAGAGGAATGAGCAGCACAACGGCGGCTGATAGCGCACGCGTGGGCAGTGCAGGCAGGCTGATGAATCCCGGTGTCTGCCGGTCGAGGCTGAGCGCGATGGCAATCCCAAGCATCACGAACGTCGTGAGAATGGAAAAGATGAGCAAAGTGCGGCCCCAGGGGGCTTTAAAATGGTGATGAGTCATGATGTTTTCAGATTTTGGAAATGGAGTTTCAGCAGGTGGGTTATTCGGCGTGGCAGAGCAGGGCGCTTTCTCGATCAGCAGCGCTCAGCGCTTGCTCTGCATCCAGGTCTTGTGTTTCTCGGTCCGGCTGGCGGATCACGTGGATCCAGCTCAGGGGTGGAAATGCCGGTGGCGGTGTGTCCCGGGCATGTGGATTGACCAGGCCCTCAGTCGTGGGGCTTTGGTTTTCTTGGCAGTTCATGGGTATGGGTCTCGAAGGCCCCCGGTCTGCGGACGGTTTCCCGTCCACTCGCGGGTGCGGTGGTTCTGGGGAGACCATGGTCCCGGCGCACTCGCGTCGGGCATAGGATCGCCCTTCCAATGTCGCCTGCGAGGTTAGCTGTCGGACTGGTCCTTGGAAGTGGACTGGTCGGTGGTTACCCACCTTCCTTCGCCCCGCCCTGGGTCTTTCGACTCAGGGTTTTTGGGTCCCCCGCGCCACCACTCTGGAAGGAGTGGCAGCTTCGGCTGCGGGGTAATTCACGCACATGCACCGCGTTTTGTCAAAATGGCGGCCCAACATAAACTGCAAGCACGGGCTTGACATGGGTGGCAGTTTTTCGTTCTTCTAGGTGAAGAGCCACCTCCTTGAGACGGGTTTTTGCGGTCATCTGGCCTGCCGTTCATCGGGAGGCATTGGCCGCCAATTTACCGCGCACCTGCATTTTGATGGTTGAGACGGCCCCAGCCAGACGTAATTTCCCACCATGAAGCATGCGCCCTTCCCCCCCCTCCTCACCGGCCTCCTCGTTGCTTTGCTGTTTTCTGCTTCCATTCTGACGGCGCAGCAGACTCAGCGCATTGATGAAAAGGATCTTCGAGACTGGGCTGATCGTGGTGATGCCGACGCTCAGTTCGAGCTGGGGCTGCGCATGATCACCGGTGAAGGTTTGGCGAAAAACCTCGAAGAAGGCGTGAAGTCCGTCCAAAAAGCGGCCAAGCAAAAACACCTGCGCGCGCAGCATGTCCTGGGTACCCTATATGAAGATGGGGTCGGTGTGAAAAAGGATCTCGCCAAGGCGGCGGAGTCGTATCGCAGCTCGGCCGAACTCGGCTTTGCCCTGTCACAGCACAGTCTGGCCGCCATGTATGAGGAAGGCAAAGGCGTGGAAAAAGACACCGCCAAAGCGGCGGAATGGTTCAAGAAAGCCGCAGATCAGGGAAATCCCCCCTCACAGACCGCGTATGCGTCAAAGCTCGAACGCGGCGACGGCATTGACAAAAGTCCCTCCAAGGCGGCGCTCTGGTACCTCAAAGCCGCGCAGCAGGACTTCGTGCCCGCAATGTCGCGCCTGGCCAATCTCTACTACACCGGTCAGGGCCTGCCGGTGGATTACCGCCGTGCAGGAGCCTGGTACCGCCGCGCCGCACGTTCCGAAGATCCCTGGGCTGCCAACAATCTTGCCTGGTTCCTGGCCACCTGCCCGGAGGACAATTTGCACAATGGCGAAAGCGCCGTCCTGCTCGCCCGGCGTGCCTTGAAACTCGTCGCAGAAGTCATCCAGAGCGATGAGCAGCCTTACGAAATGATCGACACCATGGCTGCCGCCCTCGCTCGCAACGGCGAATTCAAAGAGGCCGAACTCTGGCAGAAGCGCTGCATCACCCTGCTCAACGAAGACAAAGACCTGCCGGAAGAAGATCGCAAAAAGCTGCAGGAGGAGTTCGACACCCGCCTCAAGCTCTACCAAAAGGCCACCCCCTTTGCCGAGCCTGACCCCAAAGGCGAAGAGGGCGCGGAGCCGCTCCCTCAGGATACCATTCTCCAGGATGAGGGGTTGCCTGAGTCAAAATCCAAGAAAAACACGCCCAAAGGTGGTCGTGGCACGGTAGTTTGAGGTCGTGGGACATGCAGTTTCTGCACCATCTGCCGCCGATCCATTCCCAGTCGCTGCACAAGATTCGCATGCTTTAGCGCAATATCTGCAAGACTAAGTCCTTCTTACACGGTTAAACCGCCCACACTTTTCATCCGGCATTCTGCCCTTTTCCCTTTCCACTCATGTCCGCTGCCGTCGTCCGTTCCGTTGCTCTTCCGCCGCCCATTCCCGGTCTGAACCGCCGTATTCGCCAGCCGAAGAAAAACATCCCGCAGACCAAGCCGGAACGTGATCAGATCCTGGGCTGGGTGCGTGCCTATGCCGAAGAACAGAAACTGGTCCCCCCGGTGCCGTTGGCAGATCTGCAGGAGCACACGGATAAAATCGTCGCGATCCACGCCATCGACAAGATCCACCGTGACTACGTCGGCGTGCTGCTCGCCAATGAAACCTGGCGTGAATCCCTCGCCACCGTGCCCTTTGAAAAGCGTCTCCTGCTGATGCCGAAGTGCCTCCGCGTTGAAAGCAAATGCCCGGCCCCTTTTGATGAGTTCGGCCTGCTCTGCAAGCAGTGCGGCCTCTGCTCGATCCAGGATTTCCAAAACGAAGCTGAAAAACTCGGCTACGCCGTTCTCGTGGCCGAAGGCAGCGCCATCGTTATGTCGCTCATCCAGACGGGCAAGATCGAGGCCATCGTGGGCATCTCCTGCCTCGCCGTGCTGGAGCGCACCTTCCCCTACATCGAAGCCGCCGCCATTCCCGCAGTCGCGGTGCCCTTGCTGCAGGACGACTGCATCGACACCTTGGTCGATATCGACTGGGTCTGGGATTACATCCACCTCACCAGCGACGACAAAACCCGCCGCCTCAATCTGAACGCGCTGCACGACGAGGTGAAGACCTGGTTCACCATCGAGTCGCTCAACGCACTCATGGGCCCCTCCCGCGGCCACAGCGACGACATCGCACGCGAGTGGCTCGCCCGTGCCGGCAAACGCTGGCGTCCCTTCCTCACCGTCGCCGCCTATCAGGCCCTGCGCGAAGACCCCGAAGGCCCGATTTCTGACACCGTCAAAAAAGCCGCCATCGCCGTCGAAATCTTCCACAAAGCCTCCCTCGTTCACGACGACATCGAAGACGGAGACGCCGAACGCTACGGCGAAACCACCCTGCACACTGAGCACGGCATCCCCGTGGCCTTGAACATCGGTGACCTCCTCATCGGTGAAGGCTACCGCCTCCTCGCCGACAATGACGCCGCCGCCCACATCCGCAGCGCCGCCATCCTCGTCGCCGCTGAAGGCCAGCGCGAACTCTGCATCGGTCAGGGCGCCGAACTCCTCTGGACCCGTCACCCCGTAGCTCTCAGCAGCACACAGGTGCTCGAAATCTTCCGCAGCAAAACCGCCCCCGCCTTCGAAGTAGCACTCAAAGTCGGTGCCGCCCTCGCCGGCCAGCTCGACGAATGCGCCGACGTGCTGCACACTTACAGCGAAAACCTCGGCATCGCCTACCAGATCCGCGATGACCTCGACGATCTCGGCGAAGACTCCGCCGCAGGCAACGAATGGAACATGCGCCCCAGCATCGTCCTCTCCCTCCTGCGTGAAAAAGGCAAAGGCGAAGTCAAAGACCAGATGGAAGCCCTCTGGAATGGTGTCGCCAAAATCAAACCTGACAACGCCACCATCCGTGATTGGGCCCTCGACAGCGGTGCACATGAGAAAGCCATGACGCTCCTCGAAAGCTACAAAGAAGCCTCCATCCGCTCCCTCCAGGAAGTCGAACTCCCCAACCTCAAAGGCCTCCTCCGCCGCGTCATCGGCAAGATCTTCAACGAACTCGAGATCAAAGGCTGGTGCCGCGAATTCGAGCAGCAAAATCTCAATCCCGAACTCCGCGCCGAAGCCGCCAAAGCCGCCGAACACCTCGTGCCGAACGTAGCTTCTTAAACGGCACGTAACTATTCAGGTCCTGTGAAGAGGCCGGATGTGCGCTCCCAAAGTCTTCCCCTCACCCGAGCTTTGACTTCGTCTATCTTCGCCTCGCTACGAAATATGGAGCAACGGAGCCTTGGGCGGGGAGAGGAGATTCGCGCTGGAGTGCTTCGAAACTGAATCGGAGCCGCAACGCGTTACTCCTCTCCCCGTCGAGGAGGTGGCTTGGTAGATGCTTCCTTCGGGGAGAGGCTGGGTGAGGGGGGGGAAGTTGAAGCCGTCGGAAGCAGCACATTTGCCTCGAACACGCTTCCGCCCGCTGTCTCCCCCGAGGACCTGAATAGTCACAGCGGCACAAGGGCAGGATGCTGGGTTGACCATGAACAATGGCAAAACATCGGACTGTCACGCAGTCGTGTGACCTTTACGTCGTTTCTGTCCTTTCCGTCCTTCTGAAGGCATGCTTCGCTTGCGTTGGCCTGTTCATACGTAAGCCTTGAGCAGGGTGTGATTCGCTGGTTTCTGGTGCTATTTTCACAGGTTGAGCTTCGTTTGAAGCCGACCATGAAGTTGCTCAGTCTCTGCTCCGCATACCTGCTCGTCACTCCACTCATCCACGCCGCCGACTCGCGGCCCAACGTACTCTTCATCGCCATCGATGATCAAAACGACTGGATCGGCTGCATGGGCGGGCATCCGCAGGTGAAGACGCCGTCGATCGATGCTCTGGCAAAACGCGGCACCCTCTTCTCCAGCGCCCACTGCCAGGCCCCCTTGTGCAATCCATCGCGTAGTTCCTTGCTCACCGGCCTCCGCCCCTCCAGCACCGGCATCTACGGCCTCGCCCCCGGCATCCGCGAAGTGGAGCAGACCAAGCATCACGTGACCCTCCCGCAAACCTTCACGCAGGCCGGGTACTTCACCTCCAACAGCGGCAAAATCTACCACGATGGTTCCATGCGTGGCGGCGATCAGAAATCGGAGTTCACTGAATGGGGCAATCGCGGCCCCATGCCAAAGCCGAAGACTCCCATCGCCAATCTCCCCGGCCCGGCCCGCCATCCTGCCATGGACTGGGGCATCTTCCCCGAAAAGGACGAAGACAACGCCGACTGGAAAATCGCCGACTCCGCCATGGATGCCTTGAAGCGTGCGCCTGCGGACAAACCCTTCTTCATCGCCGCCGGCTTTCGTCTCCCTCACGTTCCGTGCTTCGCCTCGCAGAAGTGGTTTGATCTCTATCCAGATGCAACTCTCCAGATGCCCCCGGTCAAAGAAGACGACCGCGATGACCTCCCCAAGTTCGCCGACTTCCTCCACTGGAAGCTCCCTGAGCCACGCCTCAGCACCCTGCGCAAATTCAACGAATGGCGTCCCCTCGTTCGCGCCTACCTCGCCTGCGTCAGCTTCATGGACAGCCAGGTCGGCCGCCTCATCAGCCAGCTCGAAGCCACCGGCCGCTTGGACAACACCATCATCGTCCTCTGGGGCGATCACGGCTGGCATCTCGGCGAAAAACTCATCACCGGCAAAAACACCCTCTGGGAGCGCAGCACCCGCGTCCCCCTCATCTTCGCCGGCCCCGGCATCAAACCCGGCCAGGTCTGCTCCAGCCCCGTCGAACTCCTCGACATCTTCCCATCCCTCCTCGCCCTCGCCAAACTGCCCGCCCGCCCCGACCTCGAAGGCCACAGCCTCATCCCCCAGTTCCAAGATGCCAATGCCCCCCGCGAATGGCCCGCCATCACCACCCACAATCAGGGCAACCACACCATCCGCACCCAAGAGTGGCGCTACATCCGCTACGCCGACGGCAGCGAGGAACTCTACGACATGAAGAACGATCCCAACGAGTGGACCAACCTCGCCAAAGATCCCCAGCACGCCGCCAAAAAAGCCGAACTCGCCAAGTGGCTGCCCAAGATCGACAAAGCCCCCGTCCCCGGCAGCAAGAGCCGCATCCTCACCTATGAACCCTCCACCGGAGAGGCGATCTGGGAAGACAAGCCGATTGATAAAAGCGCCCCGCTGCCGGAACCGTAGGCAGTGTCCGCCTCACCCCACAAGCTCCGCCTCACCCTCGGCCTCGGCTTCCTCGCCTTCGTTATGGTGGGCTCGCTCCTGCTGCTCGCATGGCTGAGGTACCGCGAGGAGGTGGAATCGCGGCGGCAGTTCCTGGCCTTTGCCAAATCCCAGGCAGACTTCGTCCGTGAGATGCATCTGCCGCGCAGTCCCAAAATGGAGTCGGATTTGGAGCGCCTGTCGGGTGTTCACGTGTATTTCCGCCGGGGAAAGATGGTCAGTGGTGGCTTGGTTCACATCTTGTCTGACGCCCCCGTGAGCGATGAATTGATCACGCAGCCCAAGGGCCGCGAGGCTCTCATTCTGCGGTTGGACGAAAAGGAGGACATTATTTTTCAGCGGCGACTCCCAGGGTCAAATCTCTCACTCGACGATCCGGCCACACGAAACGTCTTTCTCGCCTTCTGGGCAGTGTCGGGATTTGTCGGCTGGCTCCTCGTCCGCGAGCGCCTCAAGCGCGCCCAGTCCGAGCGCCTCGCCATGCTCGGGCGAGTGGCCACCAGCCTCGCCCACGACATCAAAAACCCGCTCGCCTCCATCCAGCTTCACGCCCAGTTGATGACCCCGCAGAATGAGGAAGACGCCCAGGCCGTCAGGCTCATCGAAAACGAATCCGAAGTCATCGCCGGTCTCGTGAACCAGTGGCTCCACCTCGCGAATCCGCTCCCACCGAAACTCACAAAGCTCGATCTCACCGACTGCATTCGCGGCGTGGCCAGAAACATCGAGGCTCAGGCCCGCCACGCCGGCGTTGAAGTCGAAATCAACCTGCCCTCTCCCACCTGGATCATGGGCGATGCCCAGCGCCTCGCCCAGGCCGTACGAAATCTCATGATCAATGCCATCCAGGCCATGCCTCGCGGTGGCAAACTCATTGTCAGCGGCCAGCCCGCCGAGTCAGGGTTCGAGCTTCGCTTCGCCGACTCCGGTACCGGTTTTTCCGAACTCGCGCTGGCACAAGGCACCGAACTCTTCTTCACCGAAAAAGAAGGCGGCATGGGCGTCGGCTTGAACATCGTCTCCAGCATCATCACCGCACACGGCGGCACCTTAAAATTGCAAAATGACCCCAAGGGCGGAGCAGTTATCATCGTGCTGCTCCCCTTGCTTCTCGCATGACTCCCTCCATCCTCATCATCGAAGACGAATACGCCCTCGCTGCAGCACTCTCCACCGTCGTTCGTCGTCTTAATGCCACACCCGTTGTTGCGGCCAGCGGTCAGGGCGGAATCGACAAGCTCGCGGCGCAATCCTTCGCTCTCATCATTCTCGATGTCGGCCTGCCGGACATGAGCGGCCTGAAGGTGCTGGAAAAAATCCAGTCTCTCCCACAGCCGCCCCCGGTGATGATCATCACCGCCCACGGCACGCTGGACACCGCACTGGAGGCACGGCGTCTCGGCGCTCGCGAGTATTTCCTCAAGCCTCTCAATCTCGCCGACATCCAGCGGGCCATCCGCGAAGTCTTCGCACCAGTGAAAACCGAGCAGCGCGCTGAAACGACCATGATCGGCAACTGCGAGCCCATGCAGCGTGCGTTTGCCGTCATTGCCCAAGCCAGTGGCAATGACGCTCCCGTCCTGCTGCAAGGCCCGCCCGGCAGCGGCAAGAGCCTGGCCGCGCAGGTCATTCATCGCCACAGTGCTCGCTCTGAAAAACCGCTGATCATTTTCCGCGCCGATGAATGGTCCGAAGATCGTGCGGAAGCCGAGCTGGATCAAGCTTTCGCCAGGGCAGGTGACGGCGTCCTTTTTCTCGATGAAATCAGCGCATGGTCAAAGCCCCTCCAGGCAGCCCTCATGCATCGTCTCAGCTCAGGCATGCTCAAGGCACGCCTCTTCAGCGCATCCAGTCAGGAGGCCGCACCAAATCTTCGTGAGGACTTGTTTTACGCGCTCGCGGTCCTTCAGGTCCTGCTCCCCCCATTGCGCGAGCGCACCTCGGACATCCCCGCGCTGGCGGTGTCCTTTCTGGGGGAGCAGGTGCTCTCGGCCGAGGCCTTGTCGGCTCTCAAAGCCCACACCTGGTCAGGCAACGTTCGCGAACTGAAAACGGCCATGGCACACGCCGCCGCCGTCTGCAGCGGCGGCACCATATTACCCCATCATCTGCCTGCCAGCATCGTGAAGACCGAGGAATCCAGTCATCTCGAAGAGACCATGAAACGCGCCCTCGCCGCCTGGCTGGATCAAAAGACCACCGGCACCGATGAAATGATGCCTGCGTATGACTCCCTCCTCGAATCCGTGGAAGCCACCATGCTCGACACCCTCCTCAAGCGCTTCGATGGCAAGCCCACCCGCCTCGCCACCGCCATGAAAATGAATCGCGCCACCCTCCGCCGGAAACTCCGCGAGGAGTAAACCTCATTCCTCATGGTTTGATGAAACATTTGTTGGCGAAGTAGGACCATGAACCCCGCCACACTTCTCTGGCCAATTTAAAATTCTCAGTTTTCAGTTCCCAGTTTACAATCCTCAGAAGCGTCAGCTACGCGTCCGCCGTCTTATTGAACTGAGTCCGTTTATACCAGGCCGCGGAAAACGGGTACACTCACTTCCCATCCGCCTTGCCCGGCACTCGCGGATCATTCGCAGGAAAAAAGAGCTTCTTGTCCGCATCAAAATAGATCGCCTGGCACGCCCCAAAACCCTCGGACTCCGCAAGCTTGTGCCCCAGCGCCTTCACTCGCGTAAGCGTTCCCACACCAAACGCCTTCTCGATCTTGAGCTCGTCCGGATTCCACTGGTGGTGAAATCGCGGCTCAGCCAGCGCCTCAGCCGGCAGCATGCCATCATCAATGATGTGCGTCAGTAGCAGCAGCGCCTGCGTGATGATAGTAGGCCCACCCGCCGCTCCGGTCACAATGACGGGCTTCCCATCCTTCAGCACAATCGTGGGACTCATGCTCGAAAGCGGGCGCTTGCCCGGGGCCACCGCATTCGCTTCCGCTCCCACCAGTTTGAAGGCATTCGGAATTCCAGGCTGCACCGCGAAGTCGTCCATCTCATCGTTCAGCAGCACCCCCGTTCCAGGAATCACCACCTTGCTGCCAAAGGCGGTGTTGATCGTCTGATTCAGCGCCACCCAGTTGCCCTCGGCGTCAGCCGTGCAGAGGAACGTGGTGTGCTTGCCGAAAACATCTCCCTCCCAGTGCGGCGGCATGTTGTGCGTTGGTACCTTCGTGGCGTGATCCAGATCAATCTTCTTCGCCAGTTCCGCCGCATAAGCAGGATCCACCAGACCCTTCGGCACCGGCGCAAAATCCGGATCACCCAGCCAGTAGGCACGATCCGCAAACGCCAGCTTCATCGCTTCCGTGATCACATGAATCCGGCTGCTCGCGCGGAAGTGTCGGATCGGGAAATGCTCCAAAATATTGAGGATCTGCGCCACATGCACCCCTCCCGAACTCGGCGGCGGCATCGTGATGAGTTCGTAGCCACGATACTTCGAGCGGATCGCCGCACGCTCTGGCGCCTGATAGCCGGCAAAATCTTGCACCGTCATAATGCCTCCATTGGCCTCCATCCATTCGGCAGTCCTTATGGCGAACTCGCCGCCATAGAACCATTCGATCCCGTTTTTCGCTACAGACCGGTAAGTTTTTGCGAGGTCGCTTTGGACGAGCATCTCGCCTTTCTCCAGCGGCTTGCCGTCTTTGAGGAAGATGGCGGCTGAAGACGGGAACTTCGCGAGTTTGGCCGCCGTGGCCACGAGTTTGCGCGCATAAACGGCATCGATCGCGAACCCTTTTTCAGCAATCTCCGCCGCTGGGACGAGCACGTCGGCCAGCTTGAGTTTGCCATGCTTCTTTTGTGCAGCCGCGCAGGCTTTCAAATAGCCCGGCACACCCGACGCAAGAGCCCCCGTCTTGCTGGCCTCATCGTCCAGCTTGCCATCGATCACATACATGTCGCGTTGCGCCTTGGCGGGAGCCATTTCACGACCATCGATGCAGGTCACCGTGCCATCAGCGGCATGAATGACGAAGAAGCAGCCGCCGCCGATTCCGGAGTTGTGCCCATCCACCACACCCAACGTCAATCCCGC
Source organism: Verrucomicrobiaceae bacterium UBA7681 (assembly GCA_002482965.1). Lineage (GTDB taxonomy): Bacteria > Verrucomicrobiota > Verrucomicrobiia > Verrucomicrobiales > Verrucomicrobiaceae > Prosthecobacter. The sequence continues at coordinate 133,892 of DLGZ01000080.1, forward strand.
CGCAATGGCGGCATCGATGGCATTGCCACCCTTTTCAAACGCCTGCTGGCCCGCTTCCGTGGCCAGCGGGTGTACGGTCGCGATGGCGTTTTTCGGGAAGGCGGCATCTGCGGCAAACAGCGCCGGGCAGGCAAGCAGAACAAGGGTGGCCAGGACTTTCATACCACCGATGCTAGTCAAGTCAGCGGGGCCCGTCGAATCAAAACAACTCACCCAAATGGGTGATCTGGCTTCAGGGCTGAGCACTGCGCTTCCACTTCACCCATGCGTGGCGGTAGGTGAACGCCATGGCCATGATGCCTGCAAACAGCAGGAAAGCACGTCCCGGTTCCGGCACCACGTGCACACTGTTGAGGGCAGTTCCAGGCAGATCGAAATCCAGCGTTGCAGCCTTGTCAGGTTCCGTCGCCCCAACAGCAATGGCGGCAGCGATGCTGCAGGCTAACCAGTAACTAAAGGAACGGAAGGACATGGATTTAAATAAATCTTTACCAGATCCACCCCGGGTCGAACAAGGTTTTTCTTGTTTCGGTGTTGTTACAGAGTTCTCATTTCCAGCCCTTTGCTCAGTGATGCGTAGGCGATTTGCCGAGTTTCTCAATGCCTGCCTTCTCACTTGCGCCTTCCCTGCGTCTCCGCCATGACTACGCCCGCCCAATTCCGGCATCTTATCCATCATGTCCAACGTCAGTTCTCCGCGTGTTATCAACATAGGCTTAGCAGGTTTAGGCAATGTAGGGGCTGGAGTGTTCAAGAATCTGGAAAAGAATCGCTCCCTCATCAGTCAGCGCATCGGCGCCGAACTCCATATTGCCAAAATAGCGGTGCGTGATCTTTCTCGCGCTCGGGACGTGGAGGTTCCTGCCGCCATGCTCACCACAGACTGGATTGAACTGGTCAACGATCCGGCCATTCCGGTCATCGTCGAACTGATCGGTGGCACGACCACCGCCTACGATCTGGTGGCTGCTGCGTTGCGCGCCAAAAAGATCGTCGTCACCGGCAACAAGGCCCTGCTCGCGGAGCGCGGCAAGGAATTGTTCGCTCTGGCCGAGGAGTGCGGTGTGCCGATCTATTTCGAAGCCGCCGTCGCGGGCGGGATTCCGATCATCCAAGTGCTTCAGGAGGGGCTGGTCGGAAATCACATCCGCTCCATTCACGGCATCATCAACGGCACCTGCAATTACATCCTCACCCGCATGTCGCAGGCCGGACTGAGCTATGCGGATGCTTTGCAGGAGGCGCAGGACAAGGGGTATGCAGAGGCTGATCCCACGCTCGATGTCAGCGGCTGGGATGCCGCGCACAAGGCCATCATTCTCGCCTCCCTGAGCTACGGATTCTGGATTCCGCAGGACAAGGTCCATGTGGAAGGCGTGGACCGCGTCAGCATCACAGATTTCCGCTTTGCTGAGCGCCTGGGCTACACCATCAAGCTCCTTTCCGTCATCCGTGCAGATGAAAACGGCCTCGTCGAAGTGCGCACCCAGCCCTCTCTGGTGCCGCTGTCGCATGTGCTGGCAAATGTCAGCGGTGCCTTCAATGCCGTGCTCGTGAATGGCGACGTGGTTGGCGAGACCTTGTTCTACGGACGTGGTGCCGGTCAGGACCCTACCAGCAGCAGCGTCATCAGTGATCTGTGCGAAGCCGCCGCCGTTTTGATGCATGGCGCCCGCCACAGCGGTTTCGTGCCGCATGGTCTCTACGGCAAATCGAAGCCGGTGGATGACACCGTCTCACACTACTATTTGCGGCTCACCGTTGACGACGTTCCCGGCGTGCTGGCCCAAGTCGCCACCGCACTGGGGGCGCGCGGGATTGGCATCTCTTCGATGATTCAGCCGGAAGATCTTGAAGACACCAGTGGCGAAACTTCACTCGTGCTCATGATTCACGATGCCCGTCTCGGCGACATGAAGTCGGCTCTGGTCGCCATCACTCAACTCAAATGCGTACGTGGGGAACCGAGCTGGATGCGAGTGGAAACGCTACAAGGCTAGCGGTCTTTTGACAAAACCATGCCTGTGAAAAATTGGCGTGGAATGCAGCTCTAAAAATGAGATTATACCGTTCATGAAAATCGCTCTCTCTGATCTTGCAGCCCTTGTCGGGGGAACCGTGCTTTGCGGCGATCCCACCGGGCAGATCACAGGTTTTGCTTCACTGAAAGAAGCCATCGCCGGAGACCTGAGTTTCTTCCATGACCCCCGCTACAACGAGAGGCTCGTAAACACCCACGCCAGCGCTGTTCTCGTGCCTTTAGGCTGGACGGAATTCCCACCGCATGCCTCCTGCATCGCAGTCTCAGACCCCTCCCGCTCCTTTGAGCAGATCGTGGAGACTTATGGCTTCCAGCCCGCCCCCTTTGCCCCCGGAGTACATGCCTCGGCAGTGGTCGCAGACGGCGTTAAATTTGACCCGCAGCGTGTTTCCATTGGTGCCAATGCCGTCATTGAATCCGGCGTGGAACTGGGAGACGAAGTCGAGATTGGCCCCGGTTGTTTTGTCGGACGCAACGCAGCGATCGGCAAAGGCTCCAGACTTCACGCAAATTCCACCGTGCATGCCGAGTGCATTCTCGGGGAAGGTGTGTTTATCCATTCCGGTACCGTCATCGGTGCCGATGGCTTTGGTTATGAATTTGGCGGAGGACGTCATCGCAAGGTGCGTCAGGCCGGCATCGTTCAGATCGACAATGACGTGGAGATCGGCGCAGGCTGCACCGTGGATCGCGCCCGCTTTGGCCGTACCTGGATCGGGGAGGGCACCAAGATCGACAACCTCGTCCAGATCGGTCACAACGTGATCATGGGCAAACACTGCATCGTCGTCGCCTGCACCGCCATCGCCGGCAGCGCCACCATTGGTGATTACGTCGTCATCGCCGCCCAGGTCGGCATCGCGGGGCATGTGCATATCGGTTCGAAGAGCACACTCGCCGCACGTTGCGGAGTCACCCGTGATCTTGAAGGAGGCCAGACCTATCTCGGCTTTCCCGCGATCCCGGCCGGTGAAGAAAAGCGCCGCCTCGCCAGCATCAATCGTCTGCCTCAGTTGCAGGCCCGCGTAAAAGAACTCGAAGCCCAGCTCGCCGCTCAGGTAAAAGCCTGATCACGACCAGCCCTCAGTCATAGCGTCTCGCCAAACCCATTTCCAACTCGACCAGTCGGAAGCCATCGCGAATGCAATCCCATAGGGACTGCGGTCGCGCAGTGAGGCACAGCTTGTCCGTAGGCCTGTCCTACGAAGCTCGAAGAGCGAAGGAGGAAGCTTTTAGCGAAGGGGGAACCGCAGCTGCCGCTTTCGCCGGGCCGGTTGGCTCACCCCAGCCACTATAGCGTTTTCCAAAACTGATTTCCGGAAAGCGAGCGTGGAGACGCTCGGCGGCGGCTTGAGGACA
>DLGZ01000080.1:137304-154971 GCA_002482965.1 Verrucomicrobiaceae bacterium UBA7681
GGACAACCCGCCCTACCTCACGCGGGGCACGCGCATGCCCAGCGCAGGTAGGGCTGGCTGTCCTCAGCCAGCCGCCGTCGAAGCCCATGATTTTCGAGCAAGAAACACCCTGCTAAACGGAAATAAGTTTTGCGAACCGCTATAACCCTCCGAATGCGGGAGCCGACGCTTCCTCGCAAGCCGGTGCGCCCACGTCCGCCATCAGCCACAACTCATCGCCGCCACACACCAAAACGCGTCGCATGGTCACGCCCCCATATGGACTGCGGTCGCGCAGTGAGGCACGAACGAAGCCACCGCTTTCGCAGGCCGGTCAGCAAACGCATGCCCCGGATATCCGAACACGAGAGCCGGCAATCCCTCGCCAGCCTCTCACCTCTCGCCCACCACCAGCCACTCGAAAGCCACAACTCATCGCAACTCGCTCCAAAACGCGTTCCATGGTCACGCCCCCATATGGACTGCGGTCGCGCAGTGAGGCACAGCTTGTCCTCCGTAGCTTTAGCGAAGGGGGAAACGAAGCCACCGCTTTCGCTGGCCGGTCAGCAAACGCATGCCCCGGATTTCCGAACACAAGAGCCAGTAATCCTTCGCCAGCCTCTCACCTCTCGCCCACCACCAGCCATTCGAAAGCGGCAGCTATTCGTTATCGCCCCCCTTCAGTGCAGTCTAGGTCGTCTATTGGCTTTAGGCGATCTTCCACCCGCTTCGCTCCCTTTCCGCAAACAATCCGCAAACACCGATAATTCCGCATCAGTTTTAGCCCACAGCTTTATCGCACCCGCACCTCAAGTCCCTGCATCTCCGAGCCAGACTGCCACCATCTTCCATCACTCCACTCCGATCAGGCGCAGACCATGGGCGAGAGTGCCCTTGTCAGCCCAGCTCAATCTTCCACCACACCGCCCCGCCTCACACCAGCTCCAACGGAGCTGCGTAATATAGCCCAGGGATGCCGAGCCTTGGCGAGTGCTTCCCTGGGTATCGCCGTCGCCACCCGGAAAGCAAACCCATCGCCCCGCCACACCCCAAGCCCACCAGCAGCGTCTGCAAGGCGCTCCGCTCCACGTTTGCCCCACGACATGAGCGCACCCAGCATTTCCAAAAACGCTCAATGTTCTTAACCGAGCACCACCCCACCGCTCACCAAAACCCCCACTGCTGCGTCTTCATCACATACAGACCCAGCGCCAGATTTCCCACCGCGTGCATAAACACACACGCCCCCAGACTCTTCGTCCGCACCGCCACAAAATACACCAGCGCTCCCCACACAAAAGCTCCGCAATAATCCTCCGTATTGTGAATCACCATCACCGCCAGCGTGACGATCCAAAACATCTTCCATCGATGCGTGCCGAAGGCCACGCGCTCAAATCGCCCATCCTCCGTCAGCAGATAGCGCATCAAAAACCCACGCCAGAACAGCTCCTCCACCAGCGGCACCACCAGCACCATGCGCGCAAAGCGCATGCCCACCACCAAACTGAACCACAGCGGTGACTCCTGCGCGATCATCGGATCAAACCCTTCCTTGCGTTCAGCAAGCCCAAGCCAATTCCACCACGACGCCGGTTCATACCCCTGCTCAATCAGGCTCTGACGCAGCACCGAAGGCAGCAACCACACCGCGATTCCAACAAGCCCGAGGGCAAACGCCAGCCCCAGCCCCCTCCACGGCCTGAACGTGTAGTGCTGCCGAAACCACACCAGCACGAGGCCGCAGATCACCGTTTGCAGCGGATACGCCCAGTGCTCCGGCGCACGCACCTGCCAGGGCAGTTCGGAATTCTCGATGCGGAACAGCCCCGGCAGACCATTCAGCAGCGTGAATAGCAGCAGGGGCAGCACATAGGCTGCTGTAGTGGAGGCGCGCAGGCGTGCAAACATCACGTCAGTCAGGTGAGCGTATTTGAAAGAATTTCGCACCCTCTCCGGCTGGTCGCAGCATGCGGCCAAACAGCGAATCCCCTCTCCCCCTCGATGATGTGACAACGCCCAGGATACCCATGGGGGAGAGGACGGGTGAGGGGGTATTCCCATGCTGACAAAGAGCCGGCGCTCGATCTGGAACTGGATGGATCGGATTCACGAGGGTTTGAAATGCTTCAAGGCAGAGCCAGTTCCTTCGCTCGCCCGCTTTTCAGCAGCCACTTGGAGCAACTCTTCAAATACATTCGGTTGAACGTTGAAAGCGTGCCCGCACCCGTGGCCATCAGCGCGACGACGCGGTTGGAAAGGTACTCCATCATGTTGCTGAATCGACCGGGATGATCCGCCTTGAGCTGACTGCCACGCTCATAAAAAGCCACGATACGGCCATCGTAAAAGTACTCGATCAGCTCATGCCACGCCTCATGCCAAGCACGCTGGCGCTGCTCATAGCGGCCCAGCTCCTTCGCCAGCCGCTCGGGCGCGTCGAGCAGCTTCTCGCCATGCTTGGCAAACATCGCGCTGAGCGACTCCGCCGCGTCCAGCGCCAGAAACACTCCGGGTGAAAGCATCGGATCGACAAACCCAAACGCATCTCCCGCCGCCACCCAGCCCGGACCCTGCGCACGGTCTGAAATAAGCTGATAATTGGTGTAGCTGAAAACATCCGTCACGCGCTTCCGGTTCGCCGTCAGCGGTGAGATCACCGGATCAGTTGCCAGCACTCGATCCAGTCGTTCCTCTCCCGTCGTGCCAAACTCCGGCAGCGCCTTGGGATTCATCACAATGCCGAAGCTCATACGATCCGGCAGCGGAATCCGCCAGCTCCATCCCCAAGGATGATACATAATCGCGATCTGCCCCGGCTCATACGGATGCTCAATCCCTGTGTAGTGCGCGAAGTGCGCCGTGTCCCGTCGCGACCCTGTGGCCGCTTTGATTCCTAGTACCTTCGCCGAAGTACGCGCACGTCCGCTACAGTCGATGATCAGGTCCGGCTTCGCACCTTCGCCGTAACCTCCAGCCTCCAGCGCCGCAGCATCCAGCTTCAGCTCGGGCTGGCCTCCCGGTTGCGCCACCAGTCCGGCTCGGTGCTTCACAAACTTCACACCCAGCTCCTTCGCATAATCCTTCAAGACATCGTCGAATTCGGGGCGCGGCACATTGTAGGCATAAGGCGGCAGCCGGCCTTCCACGGACTTGAAATTGAAATTCATCTGCGTGCCAAGATGATGAATGAAACTCGCCCCCGGCTTGCGCAGCGAGATCGCGGCCACCCGTTCCTCAATGCCCAGGCGTTGCAAGATCGCCACAATGGCGGGAATCAGCGACTCACCCACCAGCAAGGCCGGACGCTTCTCATCATCATAAACCAGCGCCTGGATGCCCTGACGTGCAAGCATCGCAGCGAGTGCGCTGCCCGCAGGCCCTGCTCCCAGGATGGCAATGCGTGGAGGTTGGCTCATGAGTCAGTAGCGGCGGAGTTTGCCACTCGCGGTCAGCGGCAGTTCGGAAACAAAGGTGTAGAACAGTGGCACCTTGTAGGCGGAGAGACGCTCCTGGCAAAGTTTTCTCAGTTCAATCGCCGCTGGAGGAGATTCAGCATTCTGCGGAATGATCTCCGCCGCAGGCATCGCCCCCAGCGCAGGATGTGCGCGTCCAGTCACACGGGCAGCCTTCACCCCGGCATGACTGCACAGCACCGCTTCCACCTCTTCAGGAAAACACTTCAAGCCTCCCACATTGATCACACTGCGCACACGACCCCGCAGATACAAACAACCGTCATCATCCATCTCGGCGATGTCCCCTGTCGCAAACCACCCATCACGCAAAACAGTCTCGCGTGGCTGCCACGGCGTCAGATACGCATCAAACACCCCCGGTCCGCGCAGCATAAGCTCACCGTCATCCAGCTTCACCTCAAACGCAGGCAGCGCTTGGCCAATCGAGGTCGGCTTGTCCTTCGCATGCTTCAAATTCAATATCGGCAGCCCCGCTTCGATGATGCCCATTCCCTGCGTCAGATTCAGCCCCGTTTTGCCAGCAAACAACGCCGCCACTTCAGTCGTCAGCGCAAACGCCGTCGAAACCGCGAGCCGCAGCGAGCCAAGCAGCGCCGCATTCGGCAGACCGGAAAGCATCGTGTAATGGTAGGGCGACCCATACATCACCGTCGCCCCATGCGCCTGCATCATCTCCAGCATCACCTTGGGATCACTCGCAGGCGCAAGGATCGTGGTGGCCCCATGATAAAGATACAGCACAATCGAAACCGCGAAGTGATGCGCCATCGGCAGCACCCACAGCACCCGATCCCGCTCTCCAATCTGCAATCCCTCATTCGCCGCCGTGATTCGCGCCAGCAGCGTCTCATGCGAAATCACAATGCCCTTCGACGTCCCCGTGGTCCCGCTGCTGAAGCGAATAAAAGCCGGATTCAGCGCCTCAAGCGCCCCCTCATCAAACGCCGGCGGCGCATCATGCACCACCACCTCAACCCGCCACTCCTGCGCAGATTGCGCATGCACGATGACATCCAGCGCCGTCGCCTTGGCCAGTTGCGCCCGCTCGCTCACGGTCAGCTCATTCGGAATCGGCACAAAGCAGGCGTTCTGCTGCAAAATCGCCAGCGCGACGACAATGTAATCCGCCCCGCTCGGCGCATTGAGCCCAATGCGAGGCCGCTGTTTCTTCGGCCAGTTCACATCTTCATTCAGGCGCAGCGCACAGTCCTTCATGCGCACCTCCAGTTCATCAAACGTAAGCTGCAATTCCGGACTGACCACGGCTGAATGCGTGGCAGTGCTGCGGGCAAAAATGAGATCGACGATGTTCACGTGACGGGTTCCAGTTGGCTCAATATTCTTCGCACCTGCAGTGCCAGGTTGGCGGTGTCTTGTTCAGGAAAAGTGGCGGCAATGCCTGCGGCTTGTCCGGTCGCCAAAGCCGTGCCCATGACCCTCGTGCTCGCCTGCGCCCGATGCGTGGCGGAAATGCACCGTCCCGCGATGAACACGTTCTTCAAATCACGCGCCCGCAACGCCCCCAGCGGAATCCCACAAGCCTTCGGCTCCTTCGGATACAGCAATCGCGGACCCCGCGCCGTTTCACGCAGCTCCATCGGCCACGTCGCATTCGCCACCGCCTGATCATCGCTGCGGCTCTCAAGAATGTCTTCCTCCGTTAAAGTCGCCTCTCCAATCCAACGCCGGCTTTCACGAATGCCAGCGCGCACAGGCAGCGTCGCAACTCGCGCTCGCGAAAAACCATCCATGGCCGTTCTCAAATGCTCCACAATCGCAAAGGCCACTTCACGCCCCTGCATCTCGATTTCCGTCAAACTCCGCGCATCCGTCGCATCAAATGCATCAGCGGGCAGGTCAAGCGTCAGGAACGCTTCATTCAAAGCCGCACCGCCACGGAAATGCGCACCCGCAGCCTCAGCCGGAAGCTTTTTCTCCTGAATCGCCCGCACCAGACATCCCGCAATTTTCAACGGACCATCCCCAATGAGAGCCGCCGCCTCCACATCACCAAGTCCAACAATATAGGCCGGACGTTGCAGCTCATGCGCCGGTGTTTGCTCCCACGGATGATTCGCAAACGCGGCCACCACCGCATCACCACTCGCATCCACCACAGTCCGCGGCCTCACCTTCCAACTCGTGCCCCGGCATTGCAGCGTCACTTCCACGACCCGCTTTTCATCCACCTCACATCCCGCAACTTCAGTATGCAGCAAAACCCCCAGTTTTTGCTGAATCCGACACAACTTGTCCAGAAACAAAGCCAGCTTTTGCGGCTGATGCATCAGCACATCCACCCTGCCCATCCGCACAGGTCCCTGCGCAATTCCCTGCGCAAGCAGTTCACGCTCGAACTCAACCACCAGCCCCGGATTGGCAGCCCGTGCCACTGCCTCCGGTGTCGCGGGTAGATCATACAGTCCACAAAATGAATGAACTAGGGAGGCCGTCCCCGCTCCACCTAGAAAACCATGCCGCTCCACCAGCAGCGTCTCCGCTCCCATACGCGACGCCGCCAAAGCCGCCGCCACACCCGCGCTGCCACCCCCGATGACGAGAACGTCGGGATTTTTGGTGATGGCGGTCGTGTCAGACATGCAAATAGATGAACCTAAGCGCAACAAAGCGCAAATCACGGCTCAAGGATACTCATGGCCCAGATTATCATCCGTGATGATCTTCGCCCTACCCCAAGCGGACTCCATGGCCGGGCGGCGGCACCAGTGCGACATGTTGCCGGGAACAGGGAGTGTCTCTCCCTTGAGAAAGTCGAGCACGCCTTCGATCTGATCGGGTGCAATAACAGGCTGGCCATCAATGCTGTAAGCCGCAAGAACCTTTTGCCAGCGTTCGCGATCCGGTTCCATCGGCGTGTTGCTCGCAAGGCAATGGTTCATGACCATCATCGTATGCGGAAACACCTCCATGCCAGTCCGTGCAGCACGCGGCGACTCCGTGCAGTTCCAAAACGCGACCCCCTCAGGCGTCAGGTGCGCTTTGACCTCGCTCAAAAACTCACGTGAAAGCAACGCAGACGCAAACTCACGCCAGTGATGCGTCGTATTCATCACAATCGCGTCAAAACGCGCATCCGGATGCTGCCTCAGCCAGCGGCGCCCATCATCAATGACGAGTTCCAGCCTGGGATTGGTGAGCAAACTGGCGACTTCGGGACGTGCGCGAATGAGATCGAGATAGCCGTGGCTGAGCTCAATTGCAGTGACGTGCTTCACCTGGGGATGATTGACCAAAATTTGCGTCCACGATCCACTGGCGACACCAATGACGAGCACATTTTCAATGCGATCCCGCACCGCAGAAAGGAAGTAAGGTCGCACCAACCATGACTTCGGCTCTAGCTTCGTGCCGATCATGCCATCGTAGGCACCGTTGCCATAAACCGCACTGCTGGTGTCCACTGAGATGACACCGTGCCGGGATTCGATGATCTGCGCGAAGTGCATGCCATGGCCGAACTCATGCTTGTATTGCAGGCGTTCATAAAAGCTCTGAAAAGGACTCAGGCTGATGAGCGCAAAGAACAGCGGCATCCAGCGCATTTGTGCAGGAAGTTGAAACCGCGCGATGCCCTCGGCCCACAACCAAGATGCGCCCAGCAGCAGCACGCTGAGCAGATGCAGGCTCAGCCATTCCATAAAGACGAAGCCCGTGAGGAGGCTGCCTGCACCGGAACCAATGATATTGGCAAGATAGAGCCGCGAGAGCTGGCTCCCGGTGTCGTTGCCCGGAGGTATCGCCGCATGGCAGAGCAGAGGGAACGTGAGGCCGAGAAGTGCCCCGGCGATGATGACAAAGTAGTAACCGTATTCCCAATACATCTGCGTGGCAGCGATGGCGGTGAGTGGCGCTACAAGAAACGCTGCCACGCTCGAAAACATCACCCAACGCGCGAGTTTGCCGCGTAGTTCGCTTCCTTGCTTCAGTAGGAGTGGACTCAACAGCGACCCAATCGCGAGCCCGAGCAGGTAGCTGCCGAGCATGTAGCCGAATACGGGCGCTTTGGAGGCGCTGGCAAAGTTGAAAACACGCGACCAGATGATCTCCCATGACAGTGCCAGAAACCCGGAAAGTGCCGACCACAGCAACGCAGTGCGGAATGGAATTGCGCCCAGCGGACTGGCCTTGTGAGCTGTTGCATGGTCTGCAGACCCAGCGTTTGGCCGTCTCAATAAAAACAGCACAATGAGAGCTGCGGCGGCATTCAAACAGGCGGCGATGCGTGTCGTGCCGCTCATGCCAAAACTACCGAGCAGCCAGTGCGCAGCGATGAAAGCTCCCAGCGCTGCACCCAGTGTATTCACGAAGTAGAGGCGGCTCACGCTTTGACCCACATGCGCAGTATCGCGCACCTGATGCGCCACCAGCAGCGGCAATGTGGCACCCATGAGCAAGGTTGGGAAAAACACGAGCAGGAAAACCAGTGCCCCAGTGGTAAGCCCATGGGATTGCACGGAAGTCAGCGCACCGACGGCATCAAACAGCTTCAATGATATAAGGCCGTAGGCACCGACTCCAAGTTCCGCAAGTCCGAACAGCAGCACGAGCGGTGCACGCGCTGATTTGGAGATCCTGCCCCCCACGATGCTGCCGATGCCGAGTCCGGCGAGGAAAGCAGCCACCACCATAGCCACGGATTCGACATTGCTGCCGTAGATCGTCAGCAGCGCACGCTGCCAGACGAGCTGGTAGATCAGCGCCGAAATGCCCGAGAGGATGAAAACGCCATGCAGGATGATGGCATGGAGGCGGTGTGACATGTGATCACTCGAAGCCGTTGGCGCGCAGGAATGTCAGGCTGTTGGGAATCTGCTCCAACGATGTGGAGGATTCATCTTCAATGAAGTAGTGCTTCACGCCATTCTTGCGGGCGGCGGCGAAGATCGCGGTCCAGTCCATCTGGCCGGTGCCGAGAGTCACATCGTTCTCCACGTCGGTCTTGCCGGTGAGGAAGCCAGTGGCGACGCCCTTCTTCAAATCCTTGAGGTGCATGAGTTTCCAGCGGCCGCTGTACTGGTTCAGCAACTTCACCGGGTCCTGGCCGGGGAAGATGATCCACAGGATGTCCATCTGCATGGAGACGAATTCAGGCTTGGTCTCGCGCAGGAAGAGATCAAGCAGCGTGCCGTCACCGTAGGGCTCAAACTCGAAGCCGTGTGCGTGGTAAAACATCGTGATGCCTTCCTTTGCAAGTGCCTCACCGGCTTTGTTGAAAACGGCGATGGCATCGCGGCATTCCACTTCGTCAAAGCTGTCCTTGTGGTCGATCCAGGCGCATCCGGCATATTTGAGTCCAAGGGTCTTGGCCTCCTTCACGACATTGTCGAGATCGTTCTTGTAGCGTGCGTAGGGGAAGTGGCTGCTGACCGCCTTCAGGCCGCGCAGTTCCAGCTCCGCTTTGAACTGCTCGGCCGTGAGATCGTAGGTGCCAGCCAGTTCGACCTCCTTGATGCCAAATTCCTTCACCCGATCAAGCGTCCACGGCACACCACGCAGCTTGAACTGGCTGCGCAGGCTGTAGAGCTGCAAACCGGCGGCATTCGGAGCATCAGCGGCGAAAATTTGAGCCGTGAGCGCAAGGGCGAGGAAGAGGGACGTGAATTTCATGAATGGAGAGAAGGATTCTTGAGGAAGGGCCGTGAAAATGTCACGCACGAACTTTATACGCGACGAATCGCCGCAGCGAAGGCCCCATCCATCTGATCGTCCGGTGGGAAGCTGTGGCGCAGTTTGACGGGTTCGAAGCCGGGGGTGGATTCGAGGACGCTGGTGACGAGATGTTCGTTTTCTGCGGGCTCGATGCTGCAGGTGCTGTACACGAGAATGCCGCCGGGTTTGAGGACGCGGAGGCAGTTTTTGAGCAACTGGGTCTGCGTTTGCACCTGAGAGGTGATGTCGTCGGGAGTTAAACGCCAGCGTACATCGACGCGGCGGCGCATGACGCCGGTGTTGGAGCAGGGGACGTCGAGCAGGATGCGATCGAAGCCGGCCTTGGCAAAGTCGGGGATCTGCGGGTCCATCCAATCGTGCTGTTCGATGTGGGTATTGGTAACGTGGAGACGGTGCAGATTGCCCTCCAACCGGCGCAGACGACCTGGGGCGACATCGCAGGCGATGATCTCGCCAGTATTTTCCATGAGCTGGGCAAGCAGGGCGGTCTTTCCTCCCGGAGCTGCACAGGCATCCAGCACGCGCTGGCCTTGCTGTGGGTCGAGCAGGCGCGGGGCGATGGCAGTGCTGGGATCCTGCATGTAAACTTTACCCACGCTCAAATCTTCACGCGGCAGGTGGTCGCAGACGATGAAGTCGTCTGTGGTTTCGGTCATCTGCGGGTAGAGTCGGTTGACGCGGGCACAGATCGGGGCGGGAACTTGGTTCCACTCGCAAAGAGCGATGGTTTTGGCTTCACCATAGAGACCGATCCAGTGCTCGATGAGCCATTTCGGGTGCGAAGTGCGGGTTTCGAGTGGCAAACCGTCAACCATGGCCAAAAGTTCGGCGGATTCGCGGCAGGCACGGCGCAGGACGGCATTGATCAGGCTCCGCGCACGGCCGGTCGCGGCTACGGTTTCATTGACGGCGGCGTATTCTGAAACCTTGAGGATCAACACCTGACACAGGCCGATGCGCAGGCCCCAGCGGCTGCGGTGGTCGAGATGCTTGTCCTCGGTGATCACGGCGATCCAGTGGTCGAGCAGGGAAAGATTGCGCAGGGTGGTGAGGACAATGTCACGCAAAAAGGCGGCGTCGGGCAGGCTGAGGAAGTTGTCGCGCTGGATGTGATCCATCAGATCGGCGGCGAAGCGCTCTCCTCCAGACCATTCGCCCAAAACATCCAGTGCCATGCCTCGGATCGGGACGGCGGGTGGTCGGGAAGGGGATGGCGGGCGTGGTTGGTTCATGGACCGCACGACTAAGGCGGTGTGGCGCTGGACACAAGCCGCCCTTTGTCCGCAGTGGGAGGAATGATTGACAAACTTCCCGACCCCGCCTTTATGATGGCCCCCCGCCTTTTTCACCCGCCCAACCACACCTGACCATGGATTTTATCGCCAAGAACATCGCCGAAGTAGCTCCTTCAATGACCCTGTCCATCACCAGCCAGGCGAAAGCGTTGAAGAAGCAGGGCGTGGACGTGCTGAATTTCGGAGCCGGTGAGCCCGACTTCGACACGCCTGCACCGATCATCGCCGCCGCCATCGAAGCTCTGAACACCGGCAAAACCCGCTACACGGAAAGCGCCGGCATCCTCGAACTGCGTGAAGCCATCGCCTCGAAGCTGCTGGTGGACAATAAAGTGCAGTATGAGGCCTCCCAGATCAGCGTGAACTGCGGTGCCAAGCACTCCTGCTACAACGCCATTCTTGCCTGCGTCAATCCGGGCGATGAAGTGATTATTCCTGCTCCTTACTGGACCAGCTATCCTGAAATGGTGCGCATCGTTGGCGGCATCCCGGTGATCGTCGAAACGAAGCGTGAAAACGGCTGGAAGCTCACTCCGGATGAGTTCGAGGACGCCATGTCCCCGATGACGAAGATGATCATCCTGAACACCCCCGGCAACCCGACCGGCTCCATCTATACCCGTGAAGAACTCACCGCATTGGCCGACATCGCCGTGGGTGAAGGCATCGTCATCCTCTCCGACGAAATCTATGAGAAGCTGGTCTATGGCGGCAATGAGCACATCAGCATCGCCTCCTTGAGCAAGGACATCTACGACCACACCATCACCATCAACGGCTTCTCCAAAGCCTATGCGATGACCGGCTGGCGCCTCGGCTACACCGCCGCTCCGAAAAAGATCGCCGAATCCATCGACACCATTCAGAGCCACACCACCAGCAATCCGACCAGCTTTGCCCAATATGGTGCGCTTGCCGCACTGCAGATGGATCAGCAGATTGTCAGCGACATGCGTGATGAGTTCGACGTGCGCCGTCAATACATGCTCGGCCGCCTGAACAACATCAAGAACGTGCGTGTGGTCGAGCCGATGGGTGCCTTCTACTTCCTGGTGGACATCGAACCGACGCAGATCAAGAGCGTGAACTTCTGTGAAAAGCTGCTCAGCAAGCAGAAGGTCGCCATCGTTCCCGGCGTCGCCTTCGGTGCTGAGCACACGGTGCGTTTCAGCTACGCCACCGGCCTGGATGTCATCAATGCCGGCATGGACCGCTTTGAAGAGTTCTGCAATCAGCACTAATCAGGCAACAACCGCCAACCAGGCAAACAACCGCAAACCGAATACGATCATGGGCATCTACAATAACATCGTCGAAACCGTGGGCAAAACACCACTGGTGAAGCTCAACAAAGTCACCGCTGGCCTCAATGCCACGATTGCTTTGAAATGTGAGTTCTTCAATCCGCTCGGCAGCGTGAAGGATCGTATCGGTGCGGCCATGATCGAGGACGCTGAAAAGCGCGGCATTTTGAATGCTGACAGCATCATCATCGAGCCGACCAGCGGCAACACCGGCATCGCCTTGGCGTTTGTCGCAGCAGCGAAGGGCTACAAGATCATCCTGACGATGCCTGAAACGATGTCGCTGGAACGCCGCACGCTGCTTGCGCTGCTGGGTGCCGAACTCGTGCTCACGCCAGGGGCGCAGGGCATGAAGGGGGCCATCGCCAAGGCCACAGAGCTCGTCGCCTCCACGCCGAATGCCTGGATGCCGCAGCAGTTTGAAAATCCTGCCAATCCGGCCATCCACGCGAAGACCACTGCTGAAGAGCTTTGGGCTGATACTGATGGCAAGATCGACATCCTCGTTGCTGCTGTCGGCACGGGCGGCACCATCACGGGTGTGACGGAAGTCATCAAGCCCCGCAAGCCAAGCTTCCAGGCCATCGCCGTCGAGCCAGAAACCTCCCCGGTTATCAATCAGACCCTCGCTGGTGAACCTTTGCAGCCCGGCCCGCATAAGATCCAGGGTGCCGGCGCTGGATTCATTCCTGCCAACCTTCATCTTAAAGACAGCGCAGGCAATTTGCAGATCACGGAGTGCGTCAAAGTCACCAACGACGAAGCCTTCGCCATGGCGCGCCGCATTGCCAAAGAAGAAGGCATCCTCGTCGGCATCAGCACCGGTGCC
Source organism: Verrucomicrobiaceae bacterium UBA7681 (assembly GCA_002482965.1). Lineage (GTDB taxonomy): Bacteria > Verrucomicrobiota > Verrucomicrobiia > Verrucomicrobiales > Verrucomicrobiaceae > Prosthecobacter. Next base: position 149,882 of record DLGZ01000080.1, read on the forward strand.
AACGTGGTTGCAGCCATCGCAATCGCCAAGCGTCCTGAAAACGCGGGCAAACTGATCGTCACCGTCGCCTGCTCCACCGGAGAGCGCTACCTTTCCACCGCACTGGCTGATGAAGCCCGTGCCAAAGTGGGAGCGTGAGCTTCGCAATAACGAATGAATCCCGAATGCCCAGTCACCTCAACGGGTGATTGGCTTCTTTCTCCTTCGTTAAGCTTCTGAACCAGCCGTTCACTCGACTCTAAAAACCACCCTTTATGTCCCAACTCGATTCCACCTCCCAAGAACTCCCTGCCACAGGCATGGAAAAGTTTATGGAGGACAACCTTAGCAAGCTCGTCTGGCTTTTCATCATCACGGTGGTCGCGCTCATAGCCTTCGGCCTGATCAAGCATCAAAACACCCTCAAGGCCAATGAAGCTGCTGAAGCCTTCACGGGTGCCAAGACGGTTGAGGACTGTGAGCTCGTCATCTCGCGCTATCCCGGCACCAATGCCGCTGCCAATGCGCTGTTGCTGAAGGCGGATTTGCTCTGGGACCAGAACAAGAAATCCTCTGCTGTGGAAGCGCTCAAGGAATTCACCACCAAGGACGCCAGCAATCCATTGGCTGTTTTTGCGCTGCTCGGCCTCGGCTCCAAGCTCGATGCCATGGGAGAAAGCAAGGAAGCGCAGGCTGTTTTTGAGCGCATCACCAATGAATTCTCCACCAGCGAAGCTGCTCCTATGGCGCAGGTGCGCCTGGGTGACCTGCTCTGGGCGCAGGGCAAGGCCGATGAGGCCAAAAAAGCCTACGAGGAGCTTGCCGTGAAGTTCCCCGACATGCCTGGATTTCAGACCATCAGTCAAGATCGTCTCGACTGGATCGCCGCCACGCTGCCGACCAAGGAAGTCGATGCCCCCCCTGCGCCGAAAGTGGAGCCCAAACCTGCCGCTGCTGTTCCTGGCATGCCGAGCCTCAATCTGAATGCGGTCAATAGCGGCATCGGTGCCACCCTCCTTCCTTCTACACCGGCGGCAACTCCTGCGATGGCGACGCCTGCAACAGCGCCTGCTCCCGCCGCAGCTACTCCACCCGCACCTGCGAAGCCACCTGTCACACCTGCTCCTGCCGCGACTAAACCAGCCGCTGCTCCTGCAAGCCCGCCTGCTGCCGCAGCGCCTGCTCCTGTGACGCCACCTGCCGCTCCTGTTCCCGCCGCTCCTGCGCCACCCTCCAGCCCCGCTACGCCGCCGCCTGCTGCCGCAGCGCCCGCTCCTGCGGCACCACCTGCCACTCCTGCTCCGGTCGCTCCAGCGCCGGAGGCTCCGAAGCCTTGATGAGAGTGCGCCGGACATTTTCGTCCGGCTATCGAGAGTTTGCCTGCCCGCCGGACAAAGTGTCCGGCGTCTGCTTATGCAGCAATCCACTCCGCAATCGCCGCGATTACTTCGTTGCGCTGTGCTTCGCTGAGTTCACCGTAGATCGGAATGCTCAGCACTTCGATTGCGACGCGGTGAGAAATTTCGCAGCCTGAGAGTGATGCATCGGGAAGATCGGCAAAGCACGTCTGCTGATCGAGCGTGACGGGATAGTAGATGTCACAGCCGATTTTTTTGGCCACGAGATGGTCACGCAGGGCGTCACGTTGACCGCTGAGCACGCGGATGGTGAACTGGTTCCAGATGTGCTCGTTGTGTTCGTAGCTGACGGGAAGAACGATCTTGGCGTGCTGCGCGGTCAGCCAGGTGTCCTGGGTGCTGACACACTTGCAGTGGGCGGGGTCTGCCTGCACCACGCCGGGGAGTTTCGACAATGCCTCAATGTAATGCGTGGCGTTGCGCTGACGGTCCGCCGTGTATTGCGCGTAGCGCTTCACTTTCACACTCAGCAGGGCGCATTGCAGCGTGTCCATACGGAAATTGCCACCGACGTAGTGATGATAGTACTTGGGCTTGCCGCCGTGCACACGCAGCACACGGGCGTACTCGGCCAGTTCGTCGTCGTTCGTCACCAGCATGCCACCGTCGCCGAAGCCGCCGAGGTTCTTGCTCGGGAAGAAACTGTAGGTGCCAAAGTCGCCCAGCGTGCCGCTGCTTTCGCCACGGTATTTGGCACCGATCGATTGTGCGGCGTCCTCAATCACTTTCAGGCCGTGTTCCTTGGCCAGAGCGAGGATGGGGATCATGTCAGCACACTGGCCGAAGAGGTGGACGGGGATGATCGCCCGGGTCTTCTCGGTGATCTTTTTCCGCGCATCGTTCACGTCCATGTTGAAGCAGATCGGGCAGACGTCGGTGAAGACAGGAATGGCACCGAGCCGTGACACGGCACCTGCCGTGGCAAAGAAGGTGAACGCGGGGCACAGAACCTCATCGCCCGCCTTGATGTCCAGCGCCATGAGGGCCAGCAGCAGGGCATCGGTGCCGGAGGAAACGGACAGCGCATGCTTCACGCCCACCATTTCTGCGATTTCTTTTTCAAAGATCTCCATCTCCGGTCCCATGATGAACCTGCCATGATGGAGCACCTGAGTGAAGGCGGCCTGGAGTTCGGATTCGAGGGGCTGGTTCTGGGCGTTGACGTCGAGAAGTGGAACGGGCATGGCGGCTGGGAATGTCGAATGAATGAATGACGAATGCCGAATGTGCCAGTGATTCCTTATTCGTCGAGCTTTGGCCATCCGCCCACGTCGTTTTGAGAGCGGACTACGGGAAGGAATTTTTTCTCACGCACACTGGTAATGATACGCTGATCCACGGAATCGCGGACGTGGGAGCATCCGACGCTTTCCAGCACGCTGCGCAGCACGTCGTCCGTGCTTTGCGGGGGAATCGGGACGGGGCTGGAGAACACCGGCTGCTCCTGAAGCTGCTTCACAGCGGCGGGCATGAGCTTTTCACGTCCCTTGGTGTCACTGAGCTGAGCCTGCTTGCGGTCATCCACAAAGGCGCGCACGCCGGGGTGCACGCCATGTTTCAGCACCGCTTCGATGGCAGGGCGCTTCGGATCGCCCAGATACACATTTCCGATGAACTGGAATGCGTAGCCTTTGGCGGTGGCTTCATCCTTGTGATCCTCGATGCCCGTGGTGTAGCGCGATCCCGACTTCTGGTAGTCAAACATCACATTGTTCACCGCTTCCATCTGCACTGCATAGTCATCGCCCTTGCGCATGTCATTGGCTTCGAACTGCGGCCCGCGCATGACGTAGCGGGCGAACAGGCAGTGATGCACGCTCAGTGTGTCCGCGCTGGAGTTGAAGCAGAATGCGTGGTTGTCGCCATAAGGATGCAGCTCTGGATTGCTCAGCGGCTCCGCCAGAATGCACCACTGCACCGTCACATTCTGGCAGTGCACCACGCTGAAGAGTTCATCGCAGCTCCATGAGGTGGAGACGTGGTCAATGATCGCATCGTGACAGCGCGTGAGGCCGATGCAATCCAGCGAGTTCGAGTGTTTCGGGCGCTTCAGGTTGTGCTCGCGGTTCTTGCGCTTTGTCGTTTCATCGCCCAAGCGTACGCGGATGTCTCGCACGATGATGTCGTGCGTTTCTTTGAACTCCAGCGAGCCTCCGCGCAGGCAGACACCCATGCCGGGAGCATTGCCGCCATCGATGGTGATGAACGGCTCGCTGATCTCGACCTCGTCCTGCAGCAGAATCGTGCCAGCCACACGAAACTTCACGATGCGCGGTCCCTTCTGCATCACCGCCCAGCGGAATGAGCCTTCCTGTGGATTTTTCAGATCATCGTCAAGCCGGGTGACTTCTATGACTTTCCCACCCTTGCCGCCACGTGCAAAAGCACCGAAGCCAGCGGCGCCTTCGAATGCGAGCTCAGGTTGAGCGGAAGCGGACATCTGGCAGATGAGCAGGATAGAAATGATGTGGCGAAACATGCCTGCTTAACGGATCATTCGCGCCAAAGTTTATGCCTTCTTGCATGCACTGGCCCAGTGTCAGGTGAGATAGACCCAGCGGATGATCATCCCTGCTGAGAGACTGGTGGCATTGGCCGCCAAAGAGGTGAGCCATGGGCGCGGCACACGCCAGCAGCGACCCCATAGGCCCTCCGTAGCAAATGCGAAACTTTCTGCCACGATCAGCAGCGCGACATACGGCATTGCTCCCCATGGCAGGCAGAACCAGATAATCGGGTGCGTGATTGTGCTCGCGCCAAATGCATACGTCGCTCGCTTTAGCAGCGGCAGCGAGCGTGCGGCTCGCAAATAAATGGGCACCTCGATCAGCTGGGTGAGCAGAAAGGCCCCCGACCAGTCATCGATGCTCATGCGGCGGCCTCCAGTCGTGATGGACGCTCGACAAAAAGCCAGGTGGCGGCGATCAATTCCAGATAGCCATGAAACAGCGCCATGCGCAGGTAGTTTTCCCGTGCCGCCGTCAGATCAAACGCCGCCCAGAGTGCAATGCCGAGCGAGAGCAGCATGACGAAGATCATCAGCGGCGTGCCGGCATCGGCCATCAGAGCACGCGCGCTGGCGCGGAAGGTGCGCGGAGTTTCCTGCGGCCGGTCATCCTCCGGGATCAGGCGCAGCCAGACGCCGTAGTGGACGGATTGCGCGAAGGCAAACNNAAACAGCAGCACCAGCCTGAGTGCCCACGGCTCGGCGATGCCCGGAGCCAGAAATGAAAGGTGATAACCCGGCCCCAGGCCCGCAGGCTGCCACGCGAAACCTCGCGCCCATGGTTCCAGCCATCCCATCACCAGCATGACGGAGGCGGCGAGAAAAAGGACGGGCACCACGGCCTGTTGACGTTGCCCAGAGCGCGGCCGCCAGCACCACCAGAGCATGACGGCGATGAAATTATGCGCATGCGCAAACACGAGGGCGGCCGCGTCTCCCATGACCCAGGCAGCCGCCATGAGAGCGCTGATGAAAGTCAGTGCGATCATTTTGCGACCCCATGCTCCGCGTGCGAGCAAGGCCATCGCCACGCATGCTGTCAATCCGCTGGTCATGCTGAAACGGGACGTTCCGGCCAGCAGCAAAGGAATGCCCACGGGCAGCCAAAGGCTGAGGCGTCGGTGCAAACCTGGACGCAGCACGAGGTAACGCACATCTGCCATCAGGTGCGGCACACCCAGCACGAC
>DLGZ01000080.1:155036-173053 GCA_002482965.1 Verrucomicrobiaceae bacterium UBA7681
AAGGTGGCCGCCAATGAGAAACCTACTACGGCACAACCGGCGGCCATCACCCGCAACTCACGCCGGCGTACCAGGGGCTTTGCCAGCGGTCCGAGCAGCTTCAGCAGCAGCCAGCGCAGGCGGTCCAGNNGATCAACACATGGCAGGCTTCGTGTAAGATTGCCGCCTATGGGCGGCCCACCACAGTGCAACCGGGGGCCATCACCCGCAGCACATGTCGTCGCACGGAATTGCGGTGCAGGATTCATGAGAATGAGGATTGACGCTTCTCTCGCAGGCCGTCATGATTCTGCCCGTCATGAACATCAAGCGCTATCTTTTTCCTATTGTGGGCTGCTTCCTCTTGATTGCGGACGTTCCCCCCGGCGGTCCTGGCTGTGCGATGAACAAACCTGGACGCGTCGCCGAGGCGATTGCGGCGGCGAAGCTGCCAAAGGCCTGATCCGATCAACACATGGCAGGCTTCGTGGAAGGTTGCTGCCAATAGGCGGCCCACCACAGTGCAACCGGCGGCCATCACCCGCAGCACATGCCGTCGCGCGGAATTGCGGTGCAGGATTCATGAGAATGAGGATTGACGCTTCTCTTGCAGGCCGTCATGATTCTGCCCGTCATGAGCATTAAACGTCATCTTTTTCCTGTCGTCGGCTCCCTCATCTTGATGGCAGACGTTCCGCCTCCCGGTCCATCGAATCCCGAGACACCGCCTGCTCCTCCCTCCAGCCCTGGTTGCACCATGAGCAAAGTGGGACGCATGGCCGAGGCAATTGAGGCGGCGAAGCTGCCGAAGGTCTGATCTGGTTAAGATGTGAGAGAAAGTCCGTTCAAGGTGTTCACGCCTTGAACCTGATTCGTCACATCACATCCGCTCCGTCGTCTGAATACCGAGCAGGCCGAGGCCGGTTTTGAGCACACGGCTGGTGGCTTCACAGAGCGTTAGACGGGTGTTGCGCACAGTGCCTTCGGCACGAAGCACATTGCATGCTTCAAAGAAGGCATGGTATGCAGATGCCAACTCATAGAGATAGTTGGCCAGCAAATTCGGACGATGGTCGTCGAGGATGTCGTGGGCATTTTCGGCGAACTGAGCCAGCTTCATCGCGAGAGCACGCTCGGCGGGCTCGGTGATGGCGAGATCTTCGGAGAGAGAGACGGTGCCCTCGAGCTTGCGGAAGATGCTGCGAGTACGCACGTAGGCGTTGATGAGGTAGGGGGCGGTGTTGCCTTGCAAGCTTAGCATTTTGTCCCAGCTAAACTTGTAGTCGGTAAGGCGGTTCTGACTCAGTTCGGCGTATTTCACAGCGCCACCACCAATGATGTGGGCAATTTCGTCCTTCTCGGTCGCTGTGTAGTTCTTTGGTGCTTGGGGCTTGATCAGGGTACGTTCATTGAGAGCTTGGTTCTCTGTATCAATGGCACGATACAATTCTTGATTGGATTCAATTTCATCCATTCTGTTCCTTACACGTTCAATGGCTTCGTCGATGACTTCGAGGAGGCCCACGGTTTCGCCGCTGCGGGTTTTGAACATCTTGCCGTCTGGGCCGAGGATGCTGCCGAAGGCGATGTGGATCATCTTCGTGGTGATGCCACGGCGCTGCGCGGCGGCGAAGACCTGGCGGAAGTGAAGCTGCTGAGGAGCACCGACGACATACCAGATTTCATCTGCCTGCCATTCCTTCACGCGGTAGTCGATGGTGGCGAGGTCAGTGGTGGCGTAGAGGTAGCCGCCGTCGCCTTTGCGGATGATGCAGGGGGCGGGCTTCCACTCATCCTTGTCGCGAATGAGAAAGGGGTCGCTTTCAGGCTTCAGGCTGCCGTCGCTGAAGACCACGGTGGCACCTTCGCTGATCGTGGCAATACCTTGATTGAGCATCTCTGCGACGAGAGGAGTCAGGGCGTCATTGTAGAAGCTCTCGCCCAGGTAGTGGTCAAACTTGATGTCGAGCGCACCGTACACTTTTTCGAGCTGTTCGAGCGTGAGGCGCACGCATTCCTTCCAGATGCCGAGGTTTTCGGCATCGCCCTGCTGGAGTTTCACGAGTTCGCCTTTGCAGACTTCGAGCACGGCTTCGTCTGCTCTCGCGGCGGCGTTCACGGCCTTGTAAACGCTGACGAGTTCATGAATCGGGTCAGCCTTGAGCTTGGATTGATCAAGCTGTGTCTTCCAGCCGTGGATGATCATGCCGAACTGCGTGCCCCAGTCGCCGACGTGGTTGTCGGTGATGACTTTGTGGCCAATGAAGCGTGCCACACGGGCGAGCGAGTCGCCGATGAAGGTGCTGCGGATATGACCCACGTGCATCGGTTTGGCGATGTTCGGTGCGGAGAAATCGACCACGATGGTCTTTGCCTTTTCCACTTGAGGCACGCCGACGTGGTCATCTTTGACAATAACGGAGAGTCTTTGGGCCAGTGCGGCGGGGCTGAGCGTGAGATTCAGAAAGCCCGGGCCGTCCACGGTGATTTTTTCGCACAGATCTTCGACTTGGAGCGCCGCCTTGATTTGCTCTGCGAGGGCGCGCGGATTTGTCTTGAGCTGCTTTGCGAGGACCATTGCCGCATTGCTTTGGTAGTCGCCAAAGCGTGTATCGGATGCGATGACGACTCCAGGGGTGAAACCTTCAGGCAGATCAATGCCGGCGGCGGTGAAGGCTGCCTGGAGACGGGACGTGAGGAGGGCGCGAAACATGGGTGGCCTGCCTCATAGTATGAGGTGACGGGCAGTTCAATCACGAACACCGTTCATTGCCGTCAGTCCTAAAAACGAGAATCGGGGTCTGGGACGCTCGTGAGCTTCTTGTCGTAGCACTCTTTGTCTTTCATCAGTTTGACCTTCTCCGCCAGTTTCTCAAAAGCCGACGAAGTTGATTTAGTCAGGACGATCACGCCATTCGGATCAGTGACCTGCACCACCCAGCCTTGATACTTGAAGCCAAACACGGCACCCGTTGTGTCAAATTGAGTGGTGACGCTAGGCAGCTTGTTTTCATACACCTGGCGGATGGGAAGGGACACCGGGAAATCCGCCCGCTGCAGGACCTTGGCGACCTTCATGTCCACCGTGCTTTCGCCGAGAAGCATGAAACTCACCGTGTAGCCTTCGTAGGCTTGAGCTGTCGAAGTATTGGTGAATTTGACCCTGGGATTGATCACCTGCATCTCGTCGTCAAAGTCGCCACCCTCGGTTTTGGAGGGACGGCCTATCATGACTTCGACTTTGACACCGGTTGCGAATGAAACTTTGGGAGCCGCGGTGTTGATCGGCATCGGAGCCGGGGGGGCGGCGACAGGAATTGGCGGCGATGGCTGGGGGGGCGGTGGCGCGGAAGCCACGACTGCGTTGAAAGGCTTGGATGGACCTAGGCTGGCGAGCAGTGCATCGCAGCGGGCAGCGCCAAGACGATCCCCCGCCTGCTGGCGTTTGGAGATGAGATTTCTAACACCTCCTTCGAGGTTTTTGCGCATGGACTCTGCAGATTCCAGGCGGCGTTTCTCAAGCTGCTCAGTCTGCTGGCGGTAGATGCCACGAAAGCGTTTGTGATCACCCGAAGTCATGGCGTCGGTGGAGGGATCCGGCACGGGCTGGCCGGCGGCGATGGCATTGGCTTCAGCGCGCATGGCGAGCTGGTCTTTGGGAGACGCTGCGGCGGCAGAGCGAATCAAGGCTGCACCGTATTTGCTGGTGAGGTCGCGGAGCAGCGCGTCGTTGGCGAGCGAGTCGGACGAGGCTGACTGATTGCGCAGCGCGGCGAGTTCAGGGTCAAATTTTTCCAGTCTGGCCATCTGACGTGTGGCCAGGGAGAGGAAGCTTTTGTTTGTACCGAGCCTGTTTAAATCCGGGAGGCGGACGACGAGTGTATCGAAGTCTTCGGGCTGTGGATTTTTCATGTCGAGCGGAAAGGCGGAAATCAGCATCCAGCCTTCATCCTGGGAGATGCGGATCGTGTTTGCGCGCAGGCCGATGTCGAGGCTGGCAAGTTCGGCGCCCGTGTCGGCCTCGCGAATGAGCAGGCTGCCATTGGCATAGGCGCAGAGGAGGAGGCGGCCGGCGCCAGCCCAGGCGGTGGCCGAGCAACTGAGACCGGCAGGAGGATTGAGGAGGAAACGAGTGGTGAGCGCTGGAACATCAAGCAGGTAGAGAGTGCCGAGACCACCGACGATGGTGCTGCCGTCTGGAGAGAGGGAAAGGCGGTTGCGAATATTGGTGTAGCCCGGCAGGTCGCGGATGAGGCGATGGTCCGGCGCGGAGAACAGAGCCGCAAAGGGCTTGTCCATGATGATGCTTTGATTGGAGCCGGGGCCCGGGCTTGGATTGGGCTTCATGCTGCTGCCAATCACCAGAAGCTGGGACGCATCGTCAGGCTTGGTCGTGGGCAGCTGGAGGAGGTGATAAGCCGCGCGCGGCCACTCGGAGAATTGCCGTAGCACGGCGCCCTGTGAAGGGTCCCAGTGATAGACGCCCCCATCGGTGTTATTGCAGAGCAGATAGACGCCTTTTTGGTCAGAGGCCCAGGTGGCAGTAGTCAGCCGGTTGGCGGGAGCTTTGATGCTGGCGACGGTTTTGCCCTGTTCGAGGTCGAAGATGGCGATCTGTTGTGTGCGCAATGAATAAAGCAGGATGCGCCTGCCATCAGCCGCTGCCTCGACGCCGTTAATATCACCGATGGGAGAGGCGAAACGCTTTAATTCCGCACCTGTGGCGACGTCCCAGAGCATCAGCGTATCATCATACCCGCCGGAAACGCCACGCCGTTGGTCGGCGAGTATGTCGCAGGAGTAAACGAGTTCTTTGTGACCTTTGAGGCGTCTGAGAACAGCGAAGTCACCGGCCTCGGGCTTGAACGGTCCGGCGGGTGCATTGCTGATGATGGCGGGTGTGGGGGCTGCGTTACGATTCGCCATTTGAGGCGGAGCGACTGTGCCGCTCTCAGGTGCCGTTCCAACCTTGGTATCTGGCTTGGCTTGCGCGGCTGCGGCAGGCTTCCCCTGCTGCTGGATGAACCAGCCGCCCGCGCCGAGCAAAGCCAAGCATGCCACAGCCCAGAGCCATCCGTACGACGCTTGTTTCCGTATCACTGGGGCAGACCCCTGAGGGCGTATCCTGCCCTGCAATTGCGGCGGTGGTGCGCGATGCACGGGCGCCAGTGCTGCCGGAGTAGCGGCGGCAATAGCTGCAGCATTGAGGAAGGTTTTGATTTCACCGCATTTCTGGAAGCGGCGTGCGGGGTCCGCCATCATGCAACGACTTACGACGCTGGCGAATGTCGCTGGCACGCCCTGGCCTGCCGCTGCTCCGGCGGCTTGAGGCGTCAGCTTGGTGAACATTTCATGGATGACGACCCCCAGCGCGTAGATATCAGCGCGGTGGTCCACCGTGGCATCGGCCTCTAGGCGTTCGGGGGCGACGTAATCAGGGGTGCCGTATTCGACCTCGCCGGCTGCGTCGGCGTCCTTGTCACGTGCGAGACCGAAATCGACGATCTTCGCCTGCCAGTCATCGGTGATGAGGATGTTGGCGGGCTTGATGTCGCGATGGATGATGTTGTGACTGTGGGCGTAGGCAAGCGCGTCACACAGTTGCGGCACGAGGCTGCGGATGCGCTCGGGCGTCACTTCATCGCGGTGGATCAGGCGATGCAGGTCCAGCCCGTTCACATATTCCATCACCAGATAGAGGTGCCCCTGCGTGGTCTGGCCGAAATCATAGACCGCTGCGATGTGCACATGCGTGAGTCTCGCCATGGAGCGTGCTTCTGTGATGAAGCGGCCTGCATCCTCCTCATTCTGAGCGGCGGACTCCGGCAGGAGCTTGATGGCCACCCAGCGGTCCAGTGCCGCCTGTCTGGCGAGATACACCGTTCCCATGCCACCGACTCCGAGAATGTCGTGAAACTCATACTGCGGCAGCAGCGCCGCCATCTCCTCCAGTGTGGGGAAGGTGGGGACATCCGTTGGATTTTCTTCAGGAGGGATCGGGAATTCGGTTTCGTCGCTCATGTAGAAATAGTCGTGTATAGCCGGGTGCATCCTAACGCCCGGTCAGTGAAAAACTCAAGCTGAGAGTGTCTGGCGGATCGGCATGCTTAGGAAGCTGGTCCTGCGCCAATTTAGCTGAAATTCATCAAATCCTCACATCGCGGATTTCTTCGGCGCTGGTCAGCGTGAGTGAGCCACCATCTGGCAGCGCAAGCATGAGGTGGCCTTCTTCATTCAAATCCAAGACACGGCCATGCACTTCTCGGCCTTCAGCGCGGCAGCGGATCTGTCTGCCTGCAAGCCAGCTACGCTCACGCACTTCAGCGATGGCAGCGGGGAAATCGTCTTCGATGCGCGCAAACTCCGTGTGCAAAGAGCCCAGCAGGCGGTGTGCAAGAGCGTTGCGGTCGAGCTCGCTCACCACTGGGCTGGCAAGATCGCGTAGCAGAGAAGTGGCATTGATCTCAGGCGGAAAATCGCGTGTGTTCACGTTCAGGCCAATGCCGAGAACGATCCGCATCCCGTCACGGGTGGAGGCGGTTTCCGCCAGCAGGCCACTGACCTTGCGGTCGCTCAGATAAACATCGTTGGGCCACTTGATGCGTGGTTGCAGCGGCAGTTCGGCCTCGATGGCCTTGCAGATGGCAAGTGCGGCCAGGGTGGTGATGCGCGGCCATTTCTCCAGGGAAGACGCAGGCTTCAGCAGCAGGGAGAACATCAAATCCTTGCCGCGTGGGGCGATCCAGCGGTTGTCACGCCGGCCCCGGCCTGCAGTTTGTGATTCGGTGAAGACCACCGTGCCGACGGGCAGATCCGCAGCGTTTTGTCTGAGCCAGTCGCTGGTGGAGCCCACCTCATCCAGCACCGTGACGTGCCACGGCAGTGTGTCATCATTCAGCGCACTGGCATCAAGCGGGGTCATGCACGGATGCTATGGGGGTCGCTTGCTTCGCCGTGCTGGTGCAGTTCATCGTGGTCGCCCAGGCATTCGAGATGGGTGGTGATGAGCACCGGATTCTCCACGCTGCCCTGCACGGCGGTCTCGATCTCAGTGGCGATGCGGTGGGCATCCCGCAGCATGATGTCATCGGCGAACAGGAGGTGAACTTCGACGTAGTGCATTTCGCCAGCATCTCGATGACGAAGGGCGTGAAACTGGAGGCCGTGTTTTTCAGTTTCGCGGCGGAGCGCGGCATCGAGTATGGCGTTCAGTTTCGGGTCGGCGGTGTCCATGAGACCGCCGACGCTCTGGCGCATGAGGCCGTAACCGGTCCAGATGATGTTGGCGGCCATGAGGAGACCGCAGATCGAATCCCAGCTATGCCAGCCGGTCAGGGCGACAAGGCCGAGTCCCACGATGGCGCCGAGACTGGTCCATACATCGGTGAACACGTGTTTGCCGTTGGATTCGAGAATCAGCGAGCCTTGTCTTTTCCCCGTGCGGATGAGATAGGCGCCGAGAGCGGCATTGATGAAGATCGTGAGCGCAGTGAGCGCCAGGCCCTGGTCCAAATTGGCGGGCGGCAGATGCAGCAGCAGGCGGCGCACCGATTCATAAATGATGAACAGGGCGGCAAGGATGATCAGCCCGCCTTCGATGCCAGCGGAGAAGAACGCGATTTTGCTATGGCCGTAAGGGTGGTCGGCATCGGCTGGTTTGTGTAGTACACCGAGGCTGAAAGTCGCGAACATCACGGCGGCCACATGTACGACGGACTCTGCGGCATCGCCGAGGATGGCCGCCGATCCGGTCAGCACATAGGCACCCACTTTGAGCACGAGCATCAGAAATCCCACCGCGAGCGATAGCCGCATGGCACGCGTAGCCTCGGAGGTGTTGCTCATGGGAAATCAGTCTCGCAGCAGCATCTCGACGATGGCCGGCACATCCTCAAAGGATTCGACGCAGCGCCAGGGATTCAGGGCGCTCAATTCAGCATAGGAATACTGACCCGTCGCGACGGCGAGACACTTGGCACCGAAGGCCTCGGCGCAGCGAATGTCCTTCGGCGTGTCGCCGATTACGATGACATCGGTGATGTCATACGTCGTGCCGGTGGCGTCCTGCATGCGCTGCAGGGCCACGGGGCCGAGCTGGTTGCGGTCATGGTGATCACTGCCGAAGCCGCCTTCGACGAAATGCTCGAAGATGCCATGGCGCGTCAGCTTAATCACGGCACCGCGGCGCACGTTGCCGGTGAGCAGGCCTAGATGAGCCTCTTTTTCAGATTGCAGAGCTTGGAGCAGTTGCGTCACACCGGGCAGGGTGAAGCCGCTGAAATCCGCCGCCTGCAGGCGGCGCTGAAGATGGGACAGATAGCGGTCAAGAAAGGCAATGACTTCCTCAGGCGTGTGCTGGCGGCTCATGTGACCGAACATATCCATCGCGATGGCTGGGTCGGTGGCTCCGGCGAGCTGGAGCGTCGGCAAATGTTCGCGCTGAATGCCGAAGTGTTCTTCGGCTGCGTCGAGAATCGCCGCACCGCCAGCGCCATTGCTGTCGATGAGCGTGCCGTCAATATCGAAAAGGAGCAGGCGTGCCATCTCAGTGAGGCTTGGAGTCTGCGGCGGCAGGAGGGTGGGCTGCGGTGCCGGGATTGTTGGATGGGGCGTACTTGGCCACCATGACAGCCCCTACGACTGCCAGCACGCAGCCGATGATGAATTGCGGCGGAATGGCCTTGTCCGGCCGATGGAGCAGCATGGCGGTGAGGGTATTGATCACCGGTGCACCACCGAAAACAATGGGCATGACCGCCGCTGCTGCTGCGACACCGAAGCCACCGCCGCCTTTGAGGATGGGAGTGGCGGCTGCACCGAGGGCAAGGACCAGCGTGAGCGCACCCAGAGCACCTGCCATCCCCGCAATGAGGCTGAGGGGAATGCCGCTGCCGGTTTCACCCGTGAAACTCCAGTTCGTGCCCCGGGCTTTCAGCACGAGCGCGGCCACGATGCCAATGAGTGCGTAGGCGATGCAGACAAAGAGGAATGCCTTGAGGCTGGCATTGGGTGTCTCCGGACCCATGGGCATCTTGGAGCGTGCCGCATGCAGAATGACGCCATAAACGCCCCAGGAGAGCACGGTGAGGAGAGCGTAAAGGAGCCAGGGCTGCATGATTTTGGTTCGGGGTTGGGAGTTCACGTGGGTTGTGGAGTGGAAGGCAATGAGGTGCCTTGAGAAAACGCCCGCGACAACGGCTTTGTTCACTTTTTGTCCCGTCTCTGGAACAGACACGAGAGCGATGCAGTCATATCTCCTGCACACCTGTTCTAACTGAGGGTGACTTTTTCGACCTGACGTGTGAGTTTTTCTGCCCAGATGCGGGCAGTGAAAATCAGTGCGATCCCAGCCACAAGCGTCAGGAGATTTTCGGTCAGATCATAATATGAGGGGCTGTTTTCGCGATGAAAGCCGTAGTCAGGGGAACTGTTGATGGTGAAAAAATGAACCCAGTTGAAGACGTTGGCGAACGAATCGAGCGCGAAATACATGCCTAAACCAACGAACACGGTGGCGTAGAGCTGGCTCAGCGTGACGCCTTGCAAACTGACTGCATCGTCATTCCCGCGTGCGAGTGCTCTTGAAATGCTCGGGGCAAAGTGCCAGGCAAGATAGCTCAACAGCAGCAATACCAACGGTGCTGCCAGCATGGGGCCGCTGAACTGGTGGATGTAGGTCTGCATGGCGGCTTGTGCCAGGTGCACAAGACCGGTGAGCGCCCAGCTCAGGGCAAACAAGCGCAGAAGAACCTGAGCGATGCTAGAAATGGGCATGGTGGTCAGAATTTGAGTGAGTGAAAGACAGACCTTATTTGATGGGCTTTTTCAGCAACTCCGGCGGTGCGGCTTCGATCTTGTCGCGGAAGCGCTGGGGGATGACGACGGCTTTCATCTGGCCGGTGGTGCGGTCCTTGCGTACGCAGGCGGCGGTGATGCGGCCTTCAGCGGCGAGGGTGCCATCCAGCTTCCAAAAGCGAATGAAATGGCGGATGACCTTGCTGCGGACTTCTTCGACGATGAGTTCGCATTCAAACTCCTCTTCCACACGCAGTGGGGACATGTAGTCGCAGGAGGCATGCACGCGGGGCCAGCCGACGCGTTCCTCGCCTTCCACAGGCTGATCGACGATGGAGAATCCGAGGCTGCGGAAGAAGGCGTGCTCCACCCGCTCCATGTAACGGAAGAAATTGGAGAAATGGACGATGCCGGCCATGTCGGTGTCGGAGAACTGGACGCGTTCGATGCAGGTGAAGCGGTGGGCCATGAGGAAGGCGGAGTTACAAGTCGAATGTTTAAAGTTTCAAGTCGGGAGATCAGATGCTCGATGGCGGCAGGGCCGGGAGCATGAGCCTGCGGTCCATGCCGCCGAATGGCTGGAGGAAGGAACCGCTCAAAGCGTTGTTGTAGCGCCGGAGTTGCAGCGGGTAGAGCCGGGCATAGGTGGTGCGCAGGCGTTGGCGCAGGGGGGCGTTGGCCGATGAGAGCGGCAGGCTGCGCACTTCCTGCCGTAGAAAGGTCAGGCTTTGCAACACATTCACATAGCGAACACCTTCAGGCCCCGAAGGGGTGAGGTCGTTGAATCCATAGTGCGCAATGATGACCGTCTGGGAGCCGCGCGGTCCCAGAAACGGCGAGGCCATGCTCTCGGGGCCGAAGTCATCGTAATTCAACGTGAGCGATTGTCCGGCAAAGGCCCTGCTCAGACCTCCCGCTGTGCAGCCTGAGAGCAGCAGAAGCGGCAGCAGCAATAATAGCATTGGGGTGGATCTCATCACTGTGGCGGGTTAGTGGGTGATGACGGCGAGTTCACACCCCTGCGCCTCACGCATTTTGTGAGCGGATTCGATCACCGCATGCGCAGCCGCTTCGGCCTCGGCCTTGGTGTTGAAGCGGCTGAAGGAGAAACGCAGTGTGCAGGCGGCGGCACGGGCGCTGACACCCATGGCCTCAAGTACATGCGAGGCATGGAGCGCGCCGGTGTGGCAGGCTGAACCGGCGGAGCAGGCGATGCCCGCCTGATCAAGCAGGATAAGCATCCCGGCGGCATCCCTTTCGGGTAGGCAGAAGGAGCTGGTGGTGTGCAGACGATGCGTGGGGCAGCCATGAATCCGCATGTCTGGCAGTGCAGCGTGGATGAGATGCTCGAAACGGTCGCGCAGGGTTTTGAGCCGGGCCTTGTTGCCGTCTGAGAGATGCTCGATGGCAAGTTCGGCGGCTTTGCCGAGGGCGATGATTCCGGGCACATTTTCAGTGCCGCCGCGTTGTTCATTTTCCTGCCCCCCGCCCACGAGAAGCGGGGCAAAACGGGCGCGCTGGCTGACGTAGAGCGCACCAATGCCCTTCGGTGCATGCATTTTGTGGCCGCTGAGGCTGAGAAAATCGACCGGTGTCGTTCGGACATCGAGGTGGATTTTTCCCGCCGCCTGTACGGCATCCGTATGCACCAGCGCACCGGCGGCATGAGCCAATGAGACGATTTCATGCATGGGGGCAATGACGCCGGTCTCGTTGTTAGCCCACATGATGGAGACGAGAGCCGTGACTCCCGGACGAACAAGCGCGTGCAGTGCCTGGAGATCGACACGGCCATCAGGATGCACGGGAACGGTGGTGACTTGGCCGCCTTGGGCCTGCCAGCGTCGGGAGGATTCGAGTACAGCGGCGTGCTCCGTGCCGGTGATGATGAGTTCTGGCTTCTCCGGCCACAGGGCGCGCACGGAGGCATGCACGGCATTGATGGATTCGGTGCCGCCACTGGTGAAGGTGATCTCGGCGGGACGGGCGCCAAGCAGGGACGCTACCTGAGCCCGCGCCTGCTCAATGGCGCGGCGTACTCTGCGCCCGCCGGCATAGCTGGCGGCGGGATTGGCGTAGTGCTCGCGCAGGAACGGCAGCATCGCCTCCAGCACTGCTGGATCGACCGGCGTGGTAGCGTTGGCGTCGAGGTAGATCACGGGGGGGAAGGTCGGACTGCGATTCCTGCTGTCAATACGCCTTCCGGCACTCGACAAGACGCACACTCCCGCTAACCTCCCCGCCCTTATGCTCGACATCCGCCTCATTCGTGACACCCCAGATCAGGTCAAACAGCGCCTCGCCAACCGCAGTGGCGACTTTGCGTCCTTGGTGGATGAGGTGCAGTCAATCGACACTCAGCGCCGTGCCGCCGAGACGGAGCGCCAGAAGTTGCAGGGCGACCGCAACCGCATCAGCAAGGAGATTGGAATCGCGAAAAAGAATGGCCAGGACACCAGTGCCATCGAAGCGGAGGTGCGCGTCATTGGCAGCCGTATCGAAGAAATTGGCCGTGAGGCCGATGTGGCGGACGCACGCCAGCGCGATCTGCTCCTGAGCATTCCGAATCTGCCGCATGAAGCCTGCCCCGTGGGCAGCACTGCGGAGGAGAACCCCGAGGTGCGTGTCTGGGGCACCAAGCCTGCGTATGACTTTCAGCCGAAGGACCACACCGTGCTTGGCGCAGCCCTCCGTATGCTCGATTTTGAAGCCGGGGTGAAAATCTCCGGCAGCGCCTTTGTGGTGTACCGCGGAGCTGGAGCCAGGCTGGAACGCGCTTTGATCAGCTTTCTGCTCGATCTGCACACGACGCAGCACGGCTATGAAGAAATCAGCCCCCCGCTGCTGGTGAAGTCCGAGTGTCTTGTCGGCACCGGCCAGCTCCCCAAATTCGGCGATCAGGTCTATCACAGTGCCGCCGACGATCTGTATCTCATCCCGACTGCCGAGGTGCCCGTGACGAACCTGCATCGCGACGAAATCCTGCCACTGGAAAAACTGCCGATCAATTATGCGGCCTACACGCCCTGCTTCCGTCGTGAGGCAGGCAGCGCGGGTCTCGGAACGCGTGGCCTCATTCGTATGCATCAGTTCGACAAGGTCGAGCTGGTGAAGATCACCACTCCGGAGACGAGCATGGCGGAACTGGAGAGCCTCACCGCGAATGCGGAGAAGGTGCTGCAGCTTCTTGGCCTGCACTATCGCGTGATCGAGCTCTGCACGGGCGACATTGGGTTTGGTTCGTCCAAGACCTATGACATCGAAGTCTGGGCGCCGGGTCAGGGGACCTATCTCGAAGTGTCGAGCTGCTCGACTTTTGGTGACTACCAAGCCCGCCGCATGAACCTGCGCTACAAGGATGAAAATGGCAAAAACCGCATTCCGCACACGCTCAATGGTTCCGGTACGGCGCTGGCGCGCTTGTTTGTCGCGCTGGTCGAAACCTATCAGCAGGCAGACGGAACCATTTTGATTCCGGAAGCTTTGCGCGGTCATTTTGGTGCCGAAAAAATCGGCTGATACTTATGAAACATACCTGCGCCCTGTTGTTCCTGCTGGTCTCCGCCCGCATGGTCTGTGCGCAGGCTCCCGGAGTACCGGTTTATGCTGAAGGGCGCGGCGCGCGGCCCAACGCGGTTCTGACTGAGCAGGCGAAGAAATTGCAGGAAGCTTCAGAGCTGCTGTCGATGACAAAAGCTCTTGAGCAGGCGCAGCGCACGCAGTGCGACATCGTCCTGCCTGCTGCTGATTCGAAGCCGCTTTCTCCACGTGAACGCTGGCAGCGGGCGCGCATGTCTCATCTTCGGGTGGGCCAGTTTTACATCTGCTCCAAGTGTGACAAATGGCATCTCGATCTCGCGGGCGGCTATGCCATCACCGCAGACGGCGCGGTGGCCACCTGTGCCCATGTGATTGCGCCACCGGCCAACATGAAAGAGGGCTGGATGGTGGCGGTCACTGAGGAGGATGTGCTGCTGCCTGTCACGGAAGTGCTCGCCTGCAATGTCGGCACCGACAGTGCCATCATTCGCGTGAAGTGCGACAAGCCGCTCACGCCGTTGCCGCTCAGTCTGGACGTGAGTCCGGGGGATGCCGTGTGGTGTTTCAGCGACCCCAGTGGCAAGCGTGGCTACTTCAGCGAGGGCATTGTGAGCCGTTTTGTGAAGCGTTCGTTCATGAGCAAAAAGGAGGCTGGCAAGCTGCCTGAAGGCACTGAAGTGCCCAAACCCGTGTGGCTTGAAACGACGACGGACTGGGCACCGGGATCGAGCGGTTCGGCGGTGATGGACCAGTTCGGCAATGCGGTGGGTCATGTTTCTGAAATCCAGACCGTGCTCGAAGAGGCGCTGCCGGCCCGGAAAAAGAAAAGTGAGGCGACGGTCATTGAGCAACTCGGCACGCAGATGGTGTTTCATCAGGCGATCGGCGCGGTGGAAGTGCAGGCGTTGGTGAAAAAACCCTGATCTCTCTGCGCAACTTTCGTCTTGGCCGCGCATTCATCAGACCCATGAAATGCATCGTCCTATCCATTGCTATCGCGCTGAGTTTTGTCACGGCCTCGCATGGTCAGATGGCAGGTGTCAAAGCGGAGCGTGATCTCGCCTACGTCGAAGGCGGGCATGAGCGGCAAAAGCTCGACCTCTATCTGCCGGAGAAAGCCGAAGGCCCGCTGCCGCTCATCATCTGGGTGCACGGTGGAGGCTGGCAGAACGGCAGCAAGGATGGCTGCCCGCCTCTGCGTGCCGGTTATGTTGCGCAGGGTTATGCGGTGGCCAGCATCAATTACCGCCTGAGCGGCCACGCGGTGTTTCCAGCGCAGATCGAGGATTGCAAGGCTGCGATCCGTTGGCTGCGGGCGCATGCCAAGGAGTATTCGCTCGATCCGCAGCGCTTCGGCGTGTGGGGCAGTTCGGCAGGCGGGCACCTGGTGGCGCTGATCGGCACCAGCGGCGATGTGAAGGAGTTCGACGTGGGAGCCAACCTGGATCAATCCAGCCGCGTACAGGCAGTGTGCGATTACTACGGCCCGACAGACTTCACGGTGTTTGTCACCACACCAGGCTACGAGAGCCATGCAACGGATGCTTCACCCGAAGCGAAGCTGATCGGTGGTGCCGTGATGCAAAACAAAGACAAGGCCGCGCGGGTGAATCCAATCACCTACGTGACCAAAGATGACCCTCCCTATCTCATCGTACATGGCGACAAGGATCCCACCGTGCCGATCAATCAGAGCCAGCTTCTATTTGAAGCTCTGAAGAAAACCGAGGTTAGCGCGCATTTTCACACGATCCACGGCGCAGGACACGGCGGGCCGGGTTTTGCTGGCAAAAACATCGACGACATGGTCAGCCAGTTCTTCGCCGAGCGGCTGCAAAGCAACTCGGCAAAGAGGGAGGATATCACCACCGAAAGCACCACCGATGCGCCGACGGTGGCGCGCGATTCACGTATAGGAGAGCTGCCCGCAGGCGGGCGGCGCGGCATTCCCTGGAAGGTGGTCATCGGCCGGGATGATAAGAATAAAGACGGCAAGATCAGCAAAGAGGAGTTCAGCGGTCCTCCACAGCTCTTTCTGTGGATTGATCAAAATAGCGACGGCATCATGGAGCAGTCAGAGCATGAGGCCTTCGTGAACCGGCCCGCCCCTCAGCCCTGAGGGGTGCGAGATTTCGCTTCCCAAGCGAATTTTGAACCTTTAACATCGCCTGAACTCCAACAGGCCATGTACAAGCATCGACTTACCTTTGTCACAGCGGCTCTCCTGAGCACGGTCTTTTCCGCCAAAATCCGCGCCGAAGGTGACTGGAACGTGAAAAGCGCGGAACGCCCGAAGGTCGCGATCTATGCCGAGGATGTGACGGTGGACGGCACCCGCCGCCCAGATCTGGGCCGGGCGCTGGCGGACAGCCTCAGCACCAACCTGCTGCGCCGTGGTCAGATGCGGGTGTTTAATCTGACCACCCAGGAAACCACGACCGGGACGCAGACCCTGGCGCTGCCCAAGGATGTGCAGGGCAAGCTTCCGGCGCTCGACAAGGACATCGACTACCTGCTGAGCTTCAATTTGTTTTCGAACTCCAACGAGCATCGGCTGACAGTCAAAAAGACGCGTGTTTCGACTTCGGAGCTGATGGATTCGCACCAGTTCTTCACCTATGGCCGGGTGAGTGATGTGTTCGCGCTTGTGGGCAAGATCGTGGATCGTGTTGATCCGCTGCCGGTGCGCCACAATTTCCCGGTCACTCAATCCCCGGCGGCGATCCGTGCCGCACAGCCTGATCAAACTCCGTATCAGGCTTGGTGGAATGGCGATTACGCCAATCCGGGCAGCCCGGCCTACGATCCATGGCGTGCCAACAATGTGGCGCAGTATGATCTGAGCAAGGTGCCGAAGGCGCTGACCTACCAGGAACTGGGCTCCATCCAGCACATCAACACCACTTGGAGATTCACCGTCGTCAAGCCGGTCAAAGGTGTGCAGTTGAGCAGCCGCGATCCGCTGCATGTACTCTACGATGAGGGCGACGTGTATGCCAATCTTCGGGTCGGCACGGTGGAGCAGGCCGGAGTCATTGCCGATTACGGCGGCATGACGCCGGATCACCACAAGCTGTTCAATGGAGACAAGGTCTTCGGCTGGTACTCAGCGCCGCAGGAGAAGGCGGCGAACACGAAGTAGGGTTGATATGGCTTTGACGTGGGCTATTGGCACAGCCGCCAAATCCCGCCCTTATGCTGCAGCTCTCCCAAGTTCTTCTTCCAGTCGATCATCAAGATGATGATCTGCGTCGTGCGGTGGTGAAGCAGCTCGGCGCGAGCGATGGAGACATCATCAGCCTCAAAGTGAAGCAGCGGGCGATTGATGCCCGGCGCGGGCATGTTGAGTTCAGTTTCACGCTCCTCGTTGAGGTGAAGGACGAGGCGCGTGTGCTCAAACGCATCGGCAAAAATCCCCGCATCGTCCCGGCTACTGAGGAGACCTATCAAGAAGTGGCGCAAAATGTGACCCGTTCGGCGTCTGCGAGGCCGGTGATCGTCGGCACCGGGCCGTGTGGCTTGTTTTGCGGTCTGGTGCTGGCACGTGCGGGTTTGAAGCCGCTGCTGCTGGAACGTGGCAAGGCTGCCGGGGAACGTGCGCGTGATGTGACCGGCTTCTGGCGTCGCGGCTGGGATTTCAATCCGGAATCGAACGTGCAGTTCGGTGAAGGCGGAGCCGGCACCTTTTCGGACGGCAAGCTCTACACGCAGATTCGTGATCGTGAGCACCGCATCCCATGGCTGCTCCGTGAAATGGTGGCCGCAGGGGCGCCGGAGGACATCTTGATCAAAAGCAGGCCGCACATCGGCACGGACCGGCTCATCAAGGTCGTGCGGCATGTGCGCGAGGAGATCATCGCCTTGGGTGGCGAGGTGCGTTTTGGTGCCCGTGTGGCGGATGTGGTGATCGAAGACGGCGTGATGCGCGCGGTGACGCTGGCGGATGGTGAAACGATCGAAGGCTCGCGTTTCATCTTCAGCATCGGCCATAGCTCAAGGGATACGTTTTACATGCTGCATCGTCATGGTGTGCCGTTTGAGGCCAAGCCATTTTCCATCGGCGTGCGCATTGAGCACCCACAGAAGATGATCGACCGTAGTCTGTACGGCAAATGGGCCGGGGATAAGCGGCTGGGTTCAGCGCCCTACAAGTTCGTCGCGCACTGCGGCACGGGCCGTGCGGCCTACAGTTTTTGCATGTGTCCCGGCGGACTCGTCGTGGCGGCCACTTCGGAGCCGGGCATGGTGGTGACCAACGGCA
This sequence comes from Verrucomicrobiaceae bacterium UBA7681, assembly GCA_002482965.1. Lineage (GTDB taxonomy): Bacteria > Verrucomicrobiota > Verrucomicrobiia > Verrucomicrobiales > Verrucomicrobiaceae > Prosthecobacter. The sequence goes on from DLGZ01000080.1 coordinate 172,612, forward strand.
TGAGCAGCTATGCGCGTGAGGAATCTAATGCGAACAGCGGCTTCATGGTGGATGTGCGGCCTGAGGACATGCCTGCGGGGGATGTGCTGAGCGGCATCGAATTTCAGCGCAATCTTGAGCGTCGGGCCTTCGTGCTCGGTGGCAGTAATTATCACGCGCCAGCGCAGTTGCTGGGTGATTTCCTCGCAGGACGCGCCTCGACCGGCCCCGGCAAGGTCCTGCCCTCCTATGAGCCGGGTGTGGTGTGGTCGAATTTGTGCGAGGTGCTGCCTGAATACACGATCGAGACGATTCAGGAGGCGATTCCGCGCATCGACAAAAGCCTGCCAGGCTTTGCCTTGGAGGACGCCGTGCTCACGGGCGTCGAAACGCGTAGTTCCTCGCCCGCACGTATCCCGCGTGATGCGCAGACGCTGGAATGCATCAGCGTGAAGCATTTTTA
>DLGZ01000080.1:173088-232681 GCA_002482965.1 Verrucomicrobiaceae bacterium UBA7681
GATGGCATGCGCGTGGCGGAGGCGATCTTACGCGAGGGCTGAGGAAATGTGCGCCAGCACACCGCGGCAGCCGTCTTCGAGCAGATCCAGCACCAGTTCAAAGCCCTGTTCGCCGCCGTAGTAGGGATCCGGCACTTCACTTTCCTGGTGGTCAGTGCAGAATTCGCAGAACAGGCGGATTTTTGCGCCGAACTGAGATGTGCGGTCAAAGGACCTCACGTCACGCAGGTTTTGCCGGTCCATGACGAGGACGAGGTCATAGTCGCGCAAATCGTTTTCGGTGACCTGCCGGGCACGACTGCTGAGGTCATAGCCTCGATTTTGCGCAGCCGTGCGCATCCTTTGGTCCGGCAACTTCCCTGCATGCCAGCCACCGGTACCCGCCGAACGGATCGAGATGCGATCAGTGAATCCTTTAGATTCAATCAACGAACGCATGACGCCCTCTGCCGCAGGTGAGCGGCAGATATTGCCCAGGCAGACAAAAAGGAGGCGATAGGGGGCGGCCATCGGTGCAGCTAGACCAGTGAAGGTCTGTTCACAAACAAAACCAGCTCCTCTCTGCAGGGGATGCCGGGCATCCCCCGGCGGAAGATTTCTTTTCTTGTGAACGAGTCTTTGGTTGAGGCATAGTTTGAGCACGCTATCTGCTATCAAAACCTAAACCCCACGCCCTCACCCATGTCTGTAGTATCCAAAGGTCTCGAAGGAATCGTAGCTGCTGAAACCCGTCTCGGGGAGGTAAACGGCGCGGAAGGCGTGTTGTTTTATTGTGGTTACGACATCAACGAGCTCGTCAAAGTCAGCTACGAAGAGGTTGTTTACCTGCTTTACTACAACAAGCTCCCGAATCGCACCGAACTCAACAAGCTGACCACGGCGCTGCGTGCCGAGCGTGAACTTCCGCAGGGTGTCATCGATTTCCTCAAGGCCGCCCCAAAGACCGCCAAGCCCATCGACATCATGCGCACGGCCGTCTCGATGCTCGGCTGCTATGACTTGAGCCGTTACGACCTCGAGGTCAGCGAAAACATGGCCAACGCCATTCGCCTCACTTCGCAGATCGGTGTCATCGCGGCCTACTTCCACCGCGCACGTCAGGGCCTGGAACTGCCACCTGTGCGCAAGGACCTCAGCGAAGCCGCCCACTTCCTCTACCTGATGAACGGCGAAGTGCCGAGCAAGGAGGCTGAAAAGACCCTCGACATCGCCTACATCCTGCACGCCGAGCACGGATTCAATGCCTCCACCTTCACCGCCCGCGTCGTGGCTTCGACGCTGAGCGACATGTTTTCTGCCATCAGCGCCGCGATTGGTGCGCTCAAAGGCCCCCTGCACGGCGGCGCCAATGAAGGCGTGATCCACATGCTGGAAGAGATCGGTTCCCCCGACAAGGTGGACGCCTGGGTTGCCGACGCCCTGGCGCAGAAGAAGAAAATCATGGGTATTGGCCATCGCGTTTACAAGGTGCTGGACCCACGCGCTCCGCATCTGCGTGAGATGGCCATCCAGCTCACCAGTCAGCTTGGCGAATCGAAGTGGATCCAGATGTCCGAGCGCATCGCCCAGATCATGCGCGAGCAGAAGGGCCTGAATGCGAACGTCGATTTCTACAGCGCCACCGTTTACTACAGCCTTGGCATTCCGACCGACCTCTTCACGCCGATCTTCGCCATCGCCCGCATGAGCGGCTGGACCGCCCACGTGCTGGAGCAGTGGAGCGAAAACCGCCTGTTCCGTCCGCTCAGCCAATACGTCGGCAAGCCGTATGGCCAGAAGGTTGTGCCGATCGACGAACGCTGATTGAAGCTGCCGGAGGTTCGGAAGGTTTAAATTTGCAGGTTGCAAAGGTGGCAAATCCTTGGATTTGCCACTATCTTAAATGCTTCATGCGTCTCCTTTCAACCATAGGAGCCGTCGCTGTGATGCTTGGCACGCAGCTGATGGCTCAGCCTGCCACACGTCTCGTGTGGCAGCCGGTACAGGAGTATTTCATTCATCGTGAAGAGGGGCAGCAGGTGCTTGCTGGCACGAAGCGGCTGAATTCATTCACCTCTTACACCCATATCGGCACGGACTTCGGCTTCCATGGGGCGGCGGAGCACGAGATTGAGTGGCTCACGGACGAAATTGTGGTGCATCTCGGCCAGCAGCCGGAGGCATGGGCGGGCATGTGGCACAGCCTGGCCGGGCAGGCGCGAAATACGGAACGCGTGATGGATTTTACGCATGCCTATCCCGAGCCGGTCACGGCCGGATACCAGCCGCGTGTCACGGCGGTGATGCTCAAGGCTGCCGGGCTGGGCAAGATCAAACTGGAGATCAAATCGCCCACCGATGAACTGCGCTGGACGCAGATGATTGAGCTGAATGACCCGCAATACCGCATGTTTGTGCATCCGGTGGCACCTGAGGCGGTGCGCGATGGGAAAACCATCGTGTGGACGGCTGAGCCCGGTGCTGAAGTGAAAGTGTCGGGCCTGTTTCTCGGCATCGAGATGCCTCAGATGCCCTGGGACACCTATGCATTCCTCGCCTCGTACGCAAAGATCGCGCGCTGTTATTCCATCGAGACCGGTTTCGTGCGTGACCGTGCCCATGTTGAGGTGGGGGCGTTTGAGTCCGTTTCCGCCACGGGCATGTATGTCCTGGCCTCGGCGGCAGCTGCGCAGGAATCACTGGGCGTCGTGAAGGCTGATTACGCACGCTGGGTACTCACCCGGACGCATGAGGCGATTAAGAAGCTCAAAACCGGACGCGGCCTGCTGCCGCATTTTGTGCATCGGCTTGGGAAGGAGAACGCCTACTGCATCCATCCGGGCACCGAATTTAGTACCGTGGACACGGCGATTTATGCCCAATCCATGCTGTTGGCAGCGATCATGCTGGATGTGCCCGCTGTGGCCGAAGACCTGATCCAGCAGATCAAAGAGATCGACTTCGATCTGCTGCACCTGCCGAACGGGGTGATCTCGCATGGCCTTGCCGATGACGGCGTCACGCTCCTGCCGCATGGCTGGCAGGACTGGGGTGGTGAAACAGCCCTGGTCATGCTCATGGAAGGCATCGCCAACCCCGCCCACCGCCCGCCCGCCATGCGCACTCCGGGCAAGGCCTGGCAAGGCACCGGCTTCATCACCGAGTTGCAAAGTTTGTTTCATCCCGACTTCGACAGTGACGTGCCCGATGCGCATGACGGTGTGCGCTGGCTCAGCGTGCGCCGTGCCATGCTGGGCGCGCAGCGTGCCTACATTCCCAAACGTTGGCCGCAGTCGCATGCGGCACGCAACGGCATCTACGGGCTCTCCGCAGGCGAAAATCAGGCGGGCAACGGCTACTACGTGGGGGGCGTCGATCTGCCGGACCAAAAGCTCATTCATCCGCACTACATCCTGATGTCCGCGCCGCAGCATCTGCAGACCAATGAGACCTATGATCTGCTGGAGCGCATGGAGAAGGCCAGCTACTTTCCGCCGTGGGGCATGGTCGAAAATCTCAATGTCGATGGCCGTAGCTACCTGCCGATGGAAGGATCGCTGAATGCCGGATTTGAGGCTCTCAGCGCCTACCATTTGTTCGCCAAACACCGTAAAATACCCGACGCCATTTATGCGGCCAGCCTGAAAAACCCGCAGATCCGCCGCGCCATGCAGCTGTTTTACCCCATTGCAGCCAAGGTGGCTGGCGGGGACAAGGAGGCCGCAGCTCAGTAGTTGCACCCAGAAGCTGGCCCTTGCTCCCACGCCAAACACCGGCTAACTGAACAATCCCATGTTTGTCGATCAAATCAAAGTCCAAGCCCGTGCCGGAAAAGGCGGCGATGGCAGCGCCCATTTCCATCGCGGTAAATTTCGTCCCAAAGGCGGCCCTGACGGCGGCGACGGCGGAAACGGAGGCAGCCTGATCCTGCTGGTCGATCCCAGCACGGACAGCCTCCGCAATTATGTCTTCAACAACCGCCTCCTCGCCGAAGACGGTGCCAAAGGCGGTGCCACACAGTGTACCGGCCGCAGTGGCAAAGATGTGGTGTATAAAGTCCCCCCGGGCACGCTCATCAGCCGCGTCATCAAGGAATACGACAACGAAACCGATGAACTCGTCACCCGCTACGAGCCAGTGGCCGACCTGACCGAGACCAATTCAACCTACGTGCTCTGCAAAGGCGGCAAAGGCGGGAAGGGGAACGTTCATTTCAAAACCTCCACGCACCAGGCCCCGCGTGAATTCGTTCCCGGCACACCCGGTGAGGAAGGTGAATTTCACTTTGAGATGCGCTCCATCGCTGATGCCGGATTCGTCGGCGCACCGAACGCGGGCAAATCGACGCTGCTCTCCAAGCTCAGCGCCGCGAAGCCCAAGATCGCGAATTATCCCTTCACCACGCTGCAGCCGATGGTCGGCGTGATCGAGTTCGGCCCCAATCGCCGCGGCACCTTGGCGGACATTCCCGGTCTCATCGAAGGCGCGCACGAAAACATCGGCCTGGGCCATGATTTCCTCCGCCACATCATGCGCTGCCGTGTGCTGCTCTTCGTCGTCGATACCGCAGGCACCGAAGGCCGTGATCCTGTCTCAGATCTCGAAATCGTGCGCAAAGAGGTCTCGCTCTACTCGGAAGAACTGGCCAAGCGCCCTTGGTGCATCATCGCCAACAAGATCGACCTGCCTGAAAGCCAGGAAAACCTCGTTCACTTTAAAGAGCGCTTCAAACGCATCAAAGTCCACCCCGTCTCCGCCGAAACCGGCGAAGGCCTCGACAAGCTCCGCAAGTGGCTCGACGAGAAGATCGGGCTGGACGTGGATTGGTAATCTGTCATGCGCCTGAACCGTTCCAATCTTTGCTGGCTGGCTCTGGCGTTGATCACGGCGGGTTATTTGGTCTTTTGGGCGCTACTGCTCGGAGCCACGGCGGCGTATAGCACCGTGGATTCCTGGCTGCAGGTGTTGCAGTCGCCTGAGATCCGGCATGCGACTTTTTTGAGCTTGGTGACCTGCACGCTCGCGGCGGGTTTTGCGCTGCTGCTGGCGGTGCCGGTGGGGTATTTGATGACTCGTCTGGAGTTTCGCGGCAAATCATGGCTGGATGCGGCGCTGGATATTCCCATCATCCTGCCCCCCTTGGTGGTCGGTCTGTGCCTGCTGATCTTTTTCCAGACGAAAATCGGCAAGGTGATCGAGATGGCGATTCCCTTCACTTATCAAGTCAGCGGCGTGGTGCTGGCGCAGTTCGTCGTGGCGGCCGCGTTCGCGATTCGCACGATGCGCGGCACGTTTCAGCATCTCTCAGCGCGTCCTGAAGACGTGGCCCTCACCCTCGGCTGCACGCGGTTTCAGGCGCTGTGGCATGTGGCGCTGCCGGCGGCGCGGCGTGGCATGGTGGCGGCGTTTTGCATCGCCTGGGCGCGCAGTCTGGGTGAATTCGGCCCCATCCTCGTCTTTGCCGGTGCCACACGCATGAAGACGGAAGTGCTGCCGACGACGGTCTGGCTGGAGCTCAGCGTGGGAAATCTCGAAGCCGCCGTGGCGGTCAGCTTGTTCATGGTGCTGCTGGCCGTTCTGGTGCTGGTGGCGGTGCGTGCCACGGGGGAAAAAGTATGATCCAGCTCGAACAACTCACCTGGAAGGTCTCTGGCCGCACGATCTTGGAAAACGTGACCGTGGCCATTCCCGCCAACACCTATGCGGTGCTGATGGGATCGACAGGCTGCGGCAAAACCACGCTGCTGGAAATCCTCTGCGGCCTGCGCCAGCCGACCTCCGGGCGCGTGCTGCTGGATGGCGTGGACGTGACCGATCTGGAACCGCGAGAGCGCGGCATCGGCTACGTGCCGCAGGATTTGGCGCTGTTTCCTGGGTTGCGTGTGCGGGAGCAGATCGGTTTCGCCCCAAAACTGCGTGGCATGGCCCCTGATGAACTGAATCAACGCGTGAACCGACTTGCCGAGCAGTTTGGCATCGCCCCGTTGCTGGATCGCCTGCCGGACATGCTCTCCGGCGGCGAAAAGCAGCGCGTGGCTCTTGCTCGTGCTTTGGCGGCACAACCCAAGCTGCTGCTGCTCGATGAACCGCTCTCCGCGCTGGATGAAAGCATGCGCGCGGAGGCTGTCTCACTGCTGCAACGCGTGCAGTCGGAGCATGCGCTGACCGTTTTGCACGTCACCCACTCCAGCAGTGAAGCCGCGGCACTCGGTACCCTGCACCTGCGCATGGTGGCAGGAAGGCTGGAGCAGGAATCGAAGGGATGATTTGCACTGTGCGGTTGGAATCCGGCCGAAGCTGCGTTTAGTGTGTCGAAAACACCCCCCTTGCATGGATTGGAATGACTGGCAGCGCGTACTGAAATGGCGCGCACTCGAAGAAGGCGATGCCGATGGCGTTCTCGTCAATGCGGAGCGTCGTCGCGAGGCCACGGCCCACACGCGAGCCGGACTGACCTCCGAGGAGATCTCCGGGGATGTGCTGGAGGAGCGTTCGGAGTCGTTTCTGGACAAACGGGCCGAGTGGCTGGATCGCGAGGCCGTGGGCTGGCGTGGTGAATTGATCCGTGTGCTGGACTTGCTGTGTGTGCCGCAAGGGCGCTGGTCCTGGGCGCTGGTCGGCTGGGCCTTGGCGCTGCTCACGGGCTACTGGTTTACGGACTTGGGGCAGGCGAGTGAATTCAATCTGCTGGCACTGCCGCTGGTGGGGTTGCTGGCATGGAATGCGGTGGTGATCGTCCTGGGAGTGTTTTGCGAGCTGATACCGACCTCCGCCGTGGCCGGACGCGGTGGCTGGGTGGCGGAGTTTCTCGCGCATGGTATCTCACGGATGGGCAAAGCCTCCAAAGAGGTCGGCAGCGGTGTGGCTGAAACGGTGCGTACGCGGTATGAAGAGCTCGCGTGGCCGCTGGCCTGGCGGCGGCTGCAGATGCGGCTGCGGATGTGGCTGCATGTAGCGGCGGCACTGCTGGCCATAGGTGGCGCGGCGGCCTTGTATGCCCGGGGCTGGTCGCACGAATATCGCGCGGTGTGGGAAAGCACGCTGCTGGGCGAGAGCGAGGCCAAGGCGTTTTTTGAAACCTTGTTCAAACCGGCGTCGAAGGTGCTGCGTGTGCCCGTGCCGTTGGACCAGATCGCTGGCATGCATCGGACTTCGGGCAAGGTGGAGAAACCGGCTCCTGCACTGCCATGGATTCATTTATATGCAGGCACGCTGCTGGTGTTGATCGTGCTGCCGCGCCTGCTGCTCGCGGGCTTGGGCGTGGCACGTTGCGGCCGGGTTATCGCACAACCGGCCCGTGCATTGCACTGGGGCGGCTACCTGCGCACCTTGCTGCGTGCGGTGGAAGGCGGCAGCGAACGCATCCAGGTGCTCGTGCATGCCATCGAACCCACGCTCACGCATCGCGAAGTGTGGGATCGTGGCGTGAGGGAACGTTTCGGCGGCATGGCCCGTGCGGAGTATGTGCGCATTCCGGCCGGGGAGGAGGACGAATTTGCCGCCGCCTGGCAGCCCATTTGCGCGAATTTGGTGATGCTCTTCAACATGGCCACCACGCCCGAGGCGGAGGTGCAGCGGCGGCTGGTCTCCGATGTGCGCCAGCGCCTGCTCACGAAGCATGCCGAGCCAGAACTCATCGTGCTGCTGGACGGCACGAGTCTTGCGGGACGCTGGTCACCAGAAAAAATCGCCGGCCGTGAGCAATTATGGTCGCAGATGGTCGAAGGACTGGCCTCTGACGTGATTGTGGCCGTGCGCAAAGAATCCGCACGCGCCAAGCCTCCGGTGTCGTAATGTCCATGAAGTTTTCGTCTCTCGTGCCCGCTCTTTTCTCCAGAAACAAAACCGCCAGCCCCCCTGACAAACAGGCGGCGGAGCTGAACGTGCGCGATGCGTCAGACATCGTCACGCTGAGTCTCATTTCGCATACGAATGCAGGTAAGACGACGCTGGCTCGTACGCTGCTGCGCCGTGATGTCGGCGAGGTGCGGGATGCGCCGCACGTCACGCTGTTCAATGAATCACACACGCTTTTGGAAACGGGCGGCTTCATGCTGCGTCTGTGGGACACTCCAGGCTTCGGTGACAGTGCTCGGCTGATGAAGCGCCTGCAGCGTGAAAGCAGTCCTGTACTGTGGTTTCTCTCGCAGACTTGGGACCGCATCACGGACCGGCCCTTGTGGTGCAGCCAGCAGGCGCTGAAAAATGTGCGCGATGAAGCGGACGTGGTGCTGTATCTCGTCAATGCCGCCGAACCGCCCGAGGCGGCAGGTTACATCGGACCTGAGATGGAAATCCTCGGCTGGGTGGAAAAACCCGTGGTCGTGCTGCTGAATCAAACCGGTCTGTCGGACAGTTCATCCATGGAGGCTGCGGAACTGGAAACTTGGCGGGCGCATTTGAAGCAGTTTGAGATCGTGCGTGAAGTGCTGACTCTGGATGCCTTTGCCCGCTGCTGGGTGCAGGAGGACATCCTCATGGACTCGCTGGCTCCCCTGATGCAGGGCTCCAAGATTCCCACCTTCCTGCAGATCAAACGTGCCTGGGCGCAGCGCAATGTGGAAGTGTTTCAAGCCTCTGTGCGCCTGATCTCGGAGCAGCTCACTGCAGCGCTGTTTGACGGCGTGGATGTGCGCGCAGAAACGCTGCTGGAACGCGTGGGATGGCAGCGTGATGACCTGAACCGTGAGTACAACGAGGCGCGGCAAAAACTGGCCACCCAACTCGCGGACCGCACCGAGCAGACGACCAACAACCTGATTGAAGCCCATGGTCTGATGGGGCAGGCCGGTAACGAAATGAACGCGATTGCGCGTGAGCATTTTCATTTGCCGCAGGCCGTCTCGGAAAACATCTGGGGTGTACTCGGCAGCTTCGCTGGTGGTGCAATGGGCGGTCTCATCGCCGATCTCAAACTGGGAGGCATGACCTTCGGTGGCGGTGCGTTGCTGGGCGGCCTTGCCTCCGGTATTGGTGCCTACGCTTTGATCCGCAGCTACAACCTTGTGCGCGGCAGCGACCAACGCCTGCGCTGGTCACGCGAACATTTTCGTGAGCAGGTCAAACTGGCGTTTCTCACCTACCTGGCCATCTGCCATTTCGGCCGTGGTCGTGGAGAGTGGAAGGAAAGCGCGCAGCCGCAGCACTGGCAGGAGGTCGTGGATGAGGTGACCGAGTTGTACGCGGATGCGCTGGATCATCTGTGGAAATCCGGCGTGCAAAAAGACACCCAGCCAGCCGCACTTTCCCGTCAGTCCCGTCAGCTCACCGGCGACTGCATGGTGGCGCTGCTGGAGCGGTTGTATCCGGGAGTTGATCCAGCTTCGTGGCGTGTGTGAGATTCGTCTTCGTGAAGACGGCGTTCGAGACGTGACTGGAAGCTCTGCCAGCAGCGCACGGCGCGGGAGCGGAAGTCGGCGGGGGTGATGTTCAGACTGCGCAGGCAGTCGCGATGGTCCCAGGAGACGACACACGCGGTGGCGAGGTGAATGGCTTGGAACTGCCAGCGCCAGAGACGTTGCACGGCTGGGGTGAATGTCTTGAGGCGCTCAAACAAAAAGTCGCGCTGAAAGGATAGATGGCCCATCTCGTCGCGCAGGAGTTTTTTGGCGACGGTCTGGACGACGGGATCGCTGCAGCGCAGGGAGAGCAGACCGAAATAGACTTCCGCGATGAGTTCGGCGGTGAGCAGCACCTGGATGTTGAACTCGAGGTTCACCAGATCACGCATCCAGCGGAAGATGGAGTTCGTCCATTGCTTCTGCAGCAAGGTGCCGCGCAGATGAGTGACAGTGTGCGCCAGCAGCGCGGCGTGGCTCTGCTCTTCGGCGACGAAGAGATCGACGGCACGCTGATAACCTTGCAGGTTTTCAAGTGCGGCGATGCTGCGCGTGTAGCGGCGCAAGCGCGTGCCACCCCCACTTTCCCCAAGTTGGAAGATGGCGATGGAGCGGGCAAGGGCGCTGCGTACTTGTTCGGGCAAATCGCATGCGGTGTCCGGCAGTTGCAGCTCGTGATTGAGGCGGGTGTTGGCTTCGAAGTGGCTGATCCAATGTTGGGTGTTCATAAGGGTGGTTGGTTTGTGGGTTAGGCGGCGCGTAGCATGGAGCGGAGGAATTCGTGGACGGGATTGCTGCGCAGTTCCGCGGCGATCTGGCGGAGGCGTTGCATGACGGCATCCACCGTTTCATCCAGCGTGGAGGTGCCAGCGGTGACGCCGACGTTGCGTGCCTTGCCAAACCAGGCAGGATCGAGTTCATCGGGGTGTTCGATTTGCAGCGTGCGCAGGCCTTGAGCGGCGGCTTTTTGCGCGAGCTGGCGCGTGTTGTTGCTGTTGCGCCCGCCGATGACGACGATGTGGTCGCAATCACGCAACAGATCGTCCATCGCCGTCTGCCGTTGCTTGGTGGGATGGCAGATGGTGTCGACGAAACGCACTTCCGAGCTGCGGTGTCGGCGCTTGATGGCATCCACCAAGCGCAGGGCAATTTCGACCGGCTGCGTCGTTTGCGCGACAATGCCGAGCCTAGGATGATCTGGCACGCGGTCGAGGTCGGCCTCCTCAAGCACGACGACGGCGGATGGGAAATCGCCGATGAGGCCGCGCACCTCGACATGCTGACTCTGACCGATGACGACGGGCTGGTACCCTTCGTTCACCAGCATGGCGAGAGCGTGATGCGCTTTTTTGACAAGAGGGCAGGTGGTGTCGATGACGGTGTGGCCGGCGCTCTGCCAGGCTTGGCGATGGCGATCAGAGGCACCGTGGGCGGTGATCGCGACCTGCTGCGTGCTGGCGCTGTTGAAATCATCGAGGTCACCGCGCAACGCACCGAGGGTGGCGAGATGACGGTCAACGAGGGGATTGTGAACGAGCTGGCCGAGGATGGTGAGCGGGGCGCGCTGAGCGGCCGAGTGAGTGGTGCGCAGGGCGTCGCGGACGCCGAAGCACATGCCGTGATGTTGAGCGAGAATGATGTTCATGGTGTTGTTAGCTTTGTCTGACAAAGTGAATGGATAAAAAAAGGCCGGTTAGGTCTGCTGCGCGGCTTTGACGATCTCTCCGAGCACCTCGACGTAGTCCTTGAAGGCCTTGCGCCCTTCTGGCGTGAGTTCGTAGCTAGTGCGCGGGCGCGTGCCCGATTCATCGCGGGTTTCCTTGATGTAGCCGGCGGTGCCCAAGGTGCGGAGATGGGAGATGAGATTACCGTCGCTCATGCTGAGTTCTGCCTTAAGATCCTGAAAGGCCCATTCGCCACGTGTGGAGAGCAGCGTCATGATGGAAAGGCGCCCCTTTTCGTGAATGAGCTTGTCGATTTGATCGAAGTCGATCATTACGGCTGCACCTCCGCAGGTTGGGCGCTGAAGAACACGGCCAGAGCATAAAAGACATGCAGCAGGCCGAAGGTGAGGCCCATGACGAGAGATGCGGGGCCGAGATCACTTGAGAGCATGCGCACATCGCTGCATGCGGCCCAGCCGAAGAAGGTCAGCAGTCCGGTGATCACAAAGGCCCAGCCAAGGCGGACCAACGAGCGCGGCGAAAAGCTGGCCGTGCTGAGCAGGGCAAGGCCGTAACACAGCGCCCAGATGAGCGCGGCGAGAGTGAGATTGTGCAGGAACACAATCAAACCAATGCCGACACAGCCACCTACGAGAAGGGGAGGAAGGAAGGCTCGCAACGCCATGCGCATCCCGGCGGAGATGAAGGGCTGATTGCGGCGTTTGGCCTCTTTGGCGAGCAGAAAGACATTCAAGACCGAGGCGATGCCGAGAATGATGAGCCAGGTTTCCAGAAAGCACATGTCACACATCACGGCGTCGCCTTGCATTTTCACGGCATGCCACACCGGCCAGCCGGAGGCGACGAGCGCCAGCACACCGCCAGTGAGCGCCGCAGGAGCGGAGACGGCGCGGTAGATGTGCGCCTTTTCCATCAGGGAACGAATGATGCGGAGATTCTCCAAGGCGGCTTCGGTCGTGCTCATGTGAGTCACTTTGTGCGCCAAAGTGAACAGCACAAGTAAAACTTTGTGGCGCAAAGCTACGATTCTCGATGCCTATGAATGAATCAGGCTTGGCAGATTGATATAATTACCATAACTTAATAGAAGTGAATCATTCCGCGTCAGTTCTGCGCAAAACGACCCACCGCCCTTGGCAAAGCTGGTGCGCAGGCGTGATGGCTGCGGCCATACTTCTGCCTGGCATGGCATCTGGCGATGACCCGACCGTAGAGCAGCAATACATGCTGGAACTGATCAATCGCTTCCGCAGCGATCCTCAGGGTGAATTGGCAGAACTGGTCAATTTTTCCTCTCCAGGGGTGTGGGCCGGAACCAAGTCGAATGATGCCAGCATTGCCTTTGCTCTGAACTTTTTTGGCACCAGCGCCTCGGATCTCGCCACCCAATTCTCCACTCTCACAGCGGCACCTCCGCTGGCATGGAACAGTGCATTGAATGTCTCGGCCACCAACTATTCCAATCTGATGGTGACTGCCGACCAGCAGGCGCACTCGTTGGACAACTTGAGCCTCGACCAGCGCATTAAGAATGGCGGTTACGGGGCCAACTGGTTGAATGTCGGTGAAAACCTTTTTGCCTCGGCGCAGTCGCCCATTCATACCCATGCTGCATTCGTGATCGACTGGGGGGATGGAAATGGAGCGACGGCAGGTTATGGCAATGGCATTCAGAACCCGGCCGGGCATCGTGATCTGCTGATGAGTGCCGATATGAAGGAAATCGGCATTGGCTTTCAAAGCATCGCGATTCCAGGCAGCAACGTCACCGCCATCGGGCCGTACATTGTCACCGAGCATCTGGCCTCGCAGTTTCGGTATGATGGCATCAATTACATTTCAGATGCCATTCTCACGGGATCAGTGTTTCAGGACACGATCTTGGCGGATGCCTTTTACACACCCGGAGAAGGGCTTGTGGGTAAGGTCATCAATGTTTACAATGACAACTCCGGTATCCTCGTGGCCAGCGGATTCAGCAACAGTGCCGGCGGTTATAATATCACTCTCACCGGCCTGACCGATGGCATTGTCTATCGTGTGGAAGCACTAGATAGCGGTCTTGCTGCCAGGACTTTCACGCTCACCGAACATACAGATTTCTACGGAGTTTCGGTGCTGGTGTATGATAATGTCTATGAGTCATTCGCGGTCGTACCTGAGCCGGGCAGCCTGCTGCTGTGCCTGGTCGCCGGCCTGCCGTGGCTCTGGTTCCGTTCCCGTCGTTCTTTTTGCTAATTCACCATGAGATCCATTGTCCTGCTGCTGCTGTCCATCGTCTCCGTCCTTGCTCAGACTTCTGTCTCGCCACTCGCCACGGAGATCCGTGGGATCATTGATGAATACGAAAACTCGGTGCGCGCCAACACGCAGAAGCTCATCGCAGCGGCCACTGAAGAGGAGAAGAACCAGTTTCGCGCCAGCATTCCCAGCGCCGGCCCCTACGCCACGAAGATGATGAAGCTGGTGCAGGCGAACCTGGACCAACCGGATGTGGTGAAGGGCGTGAACTGGCTGGTGATGGGCGCGGCAGGTTTCCCCGAAGGTCAAGAAGCGCTGAAGATGCTCGGCTCTACCTTTGCCGATCGCGCAGGCATCGCCGAAGCCGTAAAGCAGCTCGAATACCACGGCCTGCCTGCGGAGCCGGTGCTCAAAGCCGTGATCGAAAAGAACACGCACCGTGACGAAAAAGCTGCGGCGCTCTACGCACTCGGCGCCATCCACTTCAAAAACTTCGATGCCTCTGCCGACCGCGTCTCCGCAGCTGCCTCGAAGAGCAAGGCGCTTGAGTGCTTTCAGCGGCTTTACGCCGATTATGAAGACGTGACGATCCAGGGCTTCAAGCTCTCGGATACGGTTGCGAAAATGTTCTTTGAGATGACCAATCTGCAGGTCGGCTGTGAAGCCCCGGAGATCGAGGGCAAGGATGCTGACGGCGTGGACTTCAAGCTCAGCGACTACCGCGGCAAATACGTCATCGTCATCTTCTGGGGCGGCTGGTGCCATGCCTGCCACGGCACGCTACCGCTGATGAACCAGGCCGCTGAACAGCTCAAAGACAAAAACGCCGTCGTCATCGGTGTGAACACCGACATCGAGACCGAGGCCAAAAAAGCGCTCTCCGATTACCACGTCAGCTTCCGCAACGTGCTCGACAACACCAGCAGCGGGCCGAACACGACGCTGTATAATTTGCGGAACTTTCCGACGCTGTATTTGATTGATCCGAAGGGTGTGATTGCAATCAAGAATGGAGCGCTGGAGACGATGGTGGAGAAGGTTTTGGCGGGGAAGTAAGGAGTGGGCGGATCGGTTGAGGCACGATGGGCGGTAGGAAGCTGAGGAGGCGTTTTACGACGTCCTGCGGGTATCGGGGAAGAATTCATAAGTTTAGAAAACAGAACACATTTGGGAAGCAATCGATCCCGAAACAGTAAAAGAAAAACTGTCAATCTTTTGCACACTACCTCCCAGTAGCCTCCGAATGATGAGGCAGCCGCCCAGAGCCGCGCCATGCACGGGCCCACGAGTCTCCGGCAGCCACCTCGCCACCTTTTGGAATCAGAGAATAAGATGCCCGCTCATGAATGACACTCGGTTGAGGGCATGCGTCGTGAGAAAGTGTCAGGAGTCGATTTTTGACAGCCATTGCCACATCTGCTTGAATAGGAGCGTGATGTTACCCGCAGGGCTGCATCTGTCAGGAATCGCTCCCTGCCCTTTTCTTGCAGCATTCATCAAAGCCGCGCTCAGCGCGCTGACGCGGGCATGGGCGGACAGGGACCGCGCTCGTAGCTTTGGCTTTCGTCGGTGACGTCGTCGGCGGTGTACTCAATGCCATCGGGGCCTGCGGAGCGGAGGTGCGTGTTGATGCCGTGATAAACGCGCGGAGTGCTGGGGCGGACGGGCTTGCCCCAGGCATCAAGGGCGGCGCGGGTGATGGTGATGCGGATGGGGTGGCCCCAGGCATCGACGATCTTGCCATTGACGATGGGGACTTCGGGATAGCGCTGACGCACTCCCTGCGTCACGACGGCTGCGCTCATCTGGTCGCCTTGGGTTCCCCAGTGGGCCAGATTGATCCGCACGAAGGTACGCTCCGTGAGCTTCCAGGCATCCAGCTCGGGTTTCGTGCGGGAGTGGCTGCAGGCCGCGAGCATGTGGGCCAGCGCGAGGCATGTGAGGGCGGCTTTCATGCGGTGGGTCATGGGCGGTTCATTAGCAGCGGAGCTCGTCCAGTGCAAACACGTGACGATCCAGGATTTCAAGCTGTCGGACTTCGCGGCGAAGATGTTCTTTGAGATGACCAGCTTGCAGGTCGGGTGTGAAGCGCCGGAGATCGAGGGCAAAGATGCCGACGGAGTGGACTTCAAGCTCAGCGACTACCGCGGCAAATACGTCATCGTCATCTTTTGGGGAGGCTGGTGCCATGCCTGCCATGGCACGCTACCGCTGATGAACCAGGCCGCTGAACAGCTCAAAGACAAAAACGCCGTCGTGATCGGCGTGAACACCGACATCGAGACCGAGGCCAAAAAAGCCCTCGCCGATTACCACGTCAGCTTCCGCAACGTGCTCGACAACACCAGCAGCGGCCCCAACACCAGCAGCGGCCCCAACACCACGCTCTACAACCTGCGCAACTTTCCCACGCTTTATCTCATCGACCCCAAGGGTGTGATCGCGATCAAAAACGGGTCCCTGGACGCGATGGTGGCGCAAATCACCGCCGCAAAATAGGCGTGGGGAGGGGCTAAAGGCAGTCGTGGGAAGCCCATGTCCAAGGACGGAGACCTGAACTTTTCGGCTCTCCAAATGGTTTAGAAGTATTAAAAACTTGCCATTTCTATGAAAAACCATAAATATAAGGTATTATAAGGCTGGATTTAGACAGTCAGTTCCCATGCTTCCACTCATCGATCAGATCCTCAAAGACTCGGGTTGTGCCGATCTTCCTGCTGTACGGCAGGCGGTGGAGGAAGCGTGCTTCAATCAAACCTCCTTTGTGGATGCCGTGCTGGATTGCGAGGGCGTGCGCGAGCGCGATTTCCTGGCCGCTCTGGCCAAGACTCTCAACCTGCCCTGGTGGGAGCCGAAGGACGAAGATCAACCGACAGAGCAGGGGATGCGTCGCATGCTGCCTGCAGAGATCGCCCTGCGCCATCGCTTGCTGCCCGTGTTCACTGAAGAAACGAAAAACGATGACGGCTCGGAGACGGAGCGCACGTTACATATCGCCACCTTTGATCCCCTGAGCCTCATAGCACACCAGCGTGTGGCAGCGAGTCTGTCGATGCCGGTGGTCTGGCATGTCGGGCAGCGCACCCGTATTGTCGAAGGTCTGCAAAAGCTCTACGGCCTCGGCGCAGACACCTTTGAAAAGATCCTGCGCGGTCGTGCCGACTGGGGCGCGGAAGATTTGCGTGATGAAGTCACCGTGCTCGATGAACCCGAAGACGAAGAGGCATCAGTCGTGCGCTTCGTGAATCAAATCATCCGTCGTGGTCTCGAACAACGTGCCACGGACATCCACGTTGAGCCGCAGCAGGATCGCCTACGCATCCGCTACCGCATTGACGGCCGTCTCGAAGAACTGCCAGTGCCTGAGAACATCAAGTCGCTGCAAGCTTCCGTGATCGCTCGCCTCAAGATCATGGCGCGCCTCGACATCGCTGAAAAACGACTCCCACAAGATGGCCGCATCAATCTCGAACTCGACGGCCTCGGCATCGACGTTCGCGTAGCTACCATTCCATCGGTCGAAGGCGAAAGCATCAGCCTGCGTCTTCTCGCCCAGCAGCAGGTCACGGTGAACCGCCTTGGCCTCACCGAAAACATTCGTCCTGTCGTCGATGAACTGTTGAAGCTGCCCAACGGCATCATCCTCATCACCGGTCCTACCGGCAGTGGTAAATCAACCACGCTCTACGCCTTCCTCACCGATCTCAATCAAACGCACCGCCGCATCGTCACCATCGAAGATCCGGTGGAATACAAGATGCCCGGCATCGTGCAGATCGCGGTGAAGCCCGAGATCGGCCTCACCTTCGGCACGGGACTGCGCAGCATTCTGCGCGGTGATCCCAACGTCGTGATGATCGGGGAAATGCGCGACCTCGAAACCACCGAGATCGCCGTGCGTGCTGCACTCACCGGCCATCTCGTGTTTAGCACTCTACACACGAATGACGCCCTCGGTGGCATCACCCGTCTCATCGACATGGGCGTGGAGCCCTTCCTCGTCTCCAGCGCCGTCCGTGCCTTCTTCGCCCAGCGCCTCGTGCGCAAACTCTGCCCTGTTTGCAAAACACCCACAGAGGTGGAAGAGAGCTACCTGAAGTCCATCGGCTTTCCGTCTCATCTTTCCGGCAAGATCATGCGCTCAGTGGGCTGTGAGGCTTGCCGTGGCAGCGGCTTCCAGGGCCGTCTCTCCATCTATGAGGTCTGCCTCGTCACCCACGCGCTGCAGCATCTCATCAACAGCCGTGCCCATCCTGCCGAGTTTCACAAGCAGGCCATCAAGGATGGTTACATCCCCATGCGCGGCTACGGCTTTCAGAAAGTGCTCAGTGGCGAAACGACCATCGAAGAAGTCCTCAGCGTCACTGCTGCCAGTGACCGCAATCACGCCCCGCAGACGACCACCATGCCAACGTCTCGTTTAGCCGCCTAACCTCATGCCCACCTTCGTTTACAGCGCCCAAGGTCCGTCCGGTCTCATCACCGGCGAACTGGCTGCGTCGGATCGTAGCGAAGCGTTCGCACTGCTGGGAAAAAAGAAAATTCAGCCCATCAAGTTGGAAGTCGCAGGTGAGAGCAAAACACCAATCGGCATGGCCAAGGCGAAGAAGAGCACGGCGGCGGCCGAAACGATTAAGGGCCCCATCAAGCTCAAGCTCCCGCAGGTGGTGCTCTTCATCGAAGAACTCTCCGATCTCGTCGGCGCTGGCATTCAGCTTGAGCCTGCACTCGCCACCATGGAGCGTCGCCGTGAACTTTCCGGCATCAAAACACTCGCCACCGTGCTGCGTGGCAAAGTGCGCGATGGCATGGCCTTCTCCAAAGCCATCGCAGCCACCAGCCCCAGCTTCGGCAAGCTCTTCTGCGCGCTCGTCTCGGCGGGTGAGGCCAGCGGCTCGCTGAGCCTCATCTTGAAACGTCAGGCGCAGTACATGCGCTCTCTGCAGGCGCTGAAGTCCAAGGTGCTCTCCGCGCTGCTTTATCCCGCGTTCCTCATCGTCGCTGCCGTTTCTGTCACGCTGCTGTTCGTCGTTTATCTCATTCCAAAACTCACGGAGATGCTCGATTCGACCGGTGGCTCGCTGCCATTCGCCGCGCAGATCATCCTGAAGATCAGCGACACCTTCAAGGCCACCTGGTGGATGCTCATTCTCGGTGGCATCGCCGCCTACATTCTCGGCAAGTCGTGGATCTCACGTCCTGAGTCGGCCATTCCATGGGCACGCTTCAAGCTGCGCATTCCGCTCTTCGGCGGCATCTTCCGCGCACGCTTCTACGTCCAGTTTTTGGAAACGATGGCCAACCTGCTCGGCAACGGCCTCACCATGGTGCAGGCCATGCAGCTCACACATCAGGCCACGGACAATCCCTACCTGCAGCAGGAATTCGAAAGCGTCATGCGCAACGTGGGCGAAGGCGTCGCGCTTTCCCGTGCGCTCGACCGCAGTGCGCAGTTTCCTCCATTGCTCATCGACATGGTGAACGTGGGCGAGCAGACCGGCGACATGCCTGCCGCACTCGCACGCGCCGCCGAACGCTTCGACCGTGAACTCAGCAAGAAGATCGACACACTCGCAGCGCTCATCCAGCCCCTCATTGTCTGCCTCATGGCCGGCATGGTCGGCCTCATGGCCTACCTCATGATGACCACCATCTTCCAGACCATTTCCAGCATCAACAAATAGCGCCCAGTTCTCATCCACACATCCTCATGAAACAGACACAAACCCAACCACGCCTCCCGACGTCCGGCTTTACCCTCGTCGAGATGATCCTCGTGCTAGCCATCGTTGCGCTTCTGGTAGGCGCTGCCATCGTCAATTTCGGCGGTGTACTTGAAGGCGGCAAAAAAACCACCGCCAAAGGCAACATCAGCAGCATCGGTTCGGCGCTGCGTGCCTATGAAGTGGACAACATGTTCCTGCCCACCACCGAGCAAGGCCTCTCCGCTCTGGTGGAAAAACCCGCGAGCCGCCCCGCTCCGCAAAGCTGGAGTCCGAAGCTCAAAAAGCTGCCCATCGATCCTTGGGGCAACCCCTACCACTACCGTCGCCCAGGTGTCAAAGACAAGACCGGATTCGATCTCTATTCCTCCGGCCCTGACGGCGTGGCTGAAAATGCCGACGACATCGGTAGCTGGGATCAATAATAACCAATCTGAATGACGACCTGCAAGTCCATCACAAAGACCATGCAAACCACGCTGAATCCTCAGCGTGGCTCTCGTCGTTCTCACTCCTCAGGCTTCACCCTGCTGGAGATCATCGTCGCTATGTCGCTCACTTTGCTCATCATCGGCATTGCCACCGTCAGCATCTCCGGTGTGCGCGCCGAAGACAAACTGCGTCGCGCGGCAGCTATGATCGAAACCACCGCCCGGCAAAACATGCTGCAGGCGCTCAACAGCCAGCAGACAGTACGCATGGAGCTTTCCGCCGGTGCGTTTGGCACGAGCGATGAATTCAGCGGTATGCTCCAGGTGCGCCGCGTGGGGGAGAAAGTTTTCCGCAAGCCGAGTCGCGGTGAAGCCTGGGAGTTCAGCCCCAGCGGCATCTGCGAACCCATCGAGGTTCGCATCAGCGGTCCGGCGGGCCTGATCGAAATCGCTTTCGATCCGCTCACTGCGTGTGCGAAACGCAAATCCATTCAGGTCAAAGGATGAAACACACACGCACATCATCCTCCGCCTCGGGTTTCGCCTTGCTCGAAATCATTCTCGCCCTCGCGTTGTTTTCTTTCGTTGCCGTCAGCATGACGCAGGCGATCGAGCAGATCGCGAAGGCCTCCACCTCCGCACGTCAGGAGGCGCAGGTGCTGCGCGTGCTGGAGTCCGTGCTCGCCGAGGTGGCACACCAGCCTGAGTTCAAGGCCGCCAGCATTTCATTCAATCCTACCGCTGATCACATCGATGCCAGCGCCACGATCGAGAAGGTCAAACTCATCAACAAAGACAAGGTCGAACTCGACCACATGTTTCGCATCCGCGCCGAAGCATGGATCAATGACGGGCGCACGCGGCGCATGAAACGCAGCATGGAAACCTATGTGTATTCGCCCCACAGTCCGATCTAAGGCCGCATTCACGCTGCTCGAAGTCGTCATGGCCATGGCGCTCATCGGCTTCATCCTGAGCGCCGTCTATGGCGTGGCAAATGGTGCCCTGCAGTTGGGCAAATCCATGAGCACCGCACGCGTGGCCGAAACGCGCATCAGCAATTTCGTCACGCAGTGGCGTGATTATCTGGAAACCATGGATCCCGGCATCCAGCTCAGCGCCGGCTTGGAAAAGGTGGCGCGTGGTGCCTCGGGCAATCTGTTCATCACGGGAGGCCACATGCCATTCGCCTGGGAGCGTCATTTGAAGCTCGCCGACGCCGTCGAGTTCGGTGTCGTGCGCAATCGTGAGACCAAAGACCTGAGCCTCGTCGTCCGTCATTTCAAACTCAACCCCAAGGCCCGCACATCGGACGAATACAATCTCATCGCCGAGTTGCCGATCCTCGATGGGCTCAAAGAAATGCAGTGGCAGTTCTATGAACCCGTGGAAAAAAAGTGGTTTACCAGTTGGGATCCAAAGAAGAACCCGCAGCCGCCCCTTTTCATGAAGCTCAAGTTTGCCTTCATCGCCGATCCACGTGAGCACGAGTACACCTTTTGGATCGCGAATGACCTCGCTCAGATCAGCGTGCCGCAGGCACCCCCGCCGCAATGACGCATGAAATTCCAGTAACCGAAGAAATGGCGAGTCGATCGACAAGATCCGGCGGCTTCGTCATTCCGTCGTCATTGGCCCTTCGTCATTCGTCATTGCAGCGCGGCTCCGCGCTCATTGTGGTCTTCTGGATGATAGCGATTCTGGGTATGGTCATTTTTGCGGGAACGAAGGCGCTGCAGGGAGACTCCCAATACACACGCATGATGCGCGGACGCATTTTTGCCAAACGTTATGCGGAAATGGGCATCGAAGTCGCACGCCATCCGGTCATGCGGGAGGACGATCCGCTGCTGCACTTCAACGCGGATGACGGCGGCGGCTACAACGTCAAGCTCGTGGCCGAGGAGGCACGGCTGAACGCCAATCATCTCATCCAGACCGGCGACAAAGTGCTGCTGCGCCGCTTGTTCACGAGCTGGGGCTTCAAGCCTGAGTTTGTCTCCGCTTTGTGCGATGCTCTCAAAGACTGGGTCGATGCGGATGGCAATGTCAGCCTCAGCGGTGCCGAGAAGCGCGACTACGAAAAGATGGGTTTTGAAGGCATGCCGTTCAATCGCCCTTTCAAAGAAGTCGAGGAGATGCTGCTGGTGCGCGGCATGGACATCGTCAACATCGAACGGCCCGACTGGCGCGAGTGGTTCACCGTTTTTGGCGATGGCCGTGTGGATATCAATGACGCCCGTCCGGAGCTCATCGCGCTGCTGGCCGATCTGCCCATGGAGCGCATTCAGCCGCTGCTCACGCTGCGTGCCGGTCACGATGGCGCACTGCACACGCAGGATGACGTGAGACTCAGCAGCGTCCCACAGGTGGCGCAGCTCCTTGGGGTATTTCAGCCGCAGATCGTCGCGCAACTTCAGCAATGGATTCAATTCGCCGGTCCCATCCGCCGCATCGAGAGCATCGGTTCTCTCGGTCCTCTGCAACGTAAACTCATCCTCATCACGCAGGACGGCAAGGCCGTCTGGCGTGGTGAAATCCCCGCCCATGGCAAAGACACGTAATTCCCCCTGCGAGCTGCTGCTCCCCGGCGCACAAGTCTGGCAAAGCTGGATCGGTGCGGAGGGCGCTGCCTGCGTGCTCAATGCCGAACAAAGCGCCGAAGGTGCCAGATTTGGCAAAGTCGCACACCGCCGGGTGCTAGCACTTCCCGCCGTACATTTCTGGGCGCTGCCCGCCTGGCTCAAGGGGCAGCCCGAGCATCTGCGCAGCATGGGTCTGCTGCATCTTGAACGCATGGGCATCAAGGCTGAGGACGAGGAGTCAGCCGTGCAAGTGAGCAACATGCAGGGGAAGGAAGGTGCCTATCTCACACGCATCCTCGCTCTCAAAGACTTGGCGACGCCGCTCACCGACACCGCACGGCTGCCGGATGAAGTCACGCTGCACTCACTGTGTTATCCGATGGTGCAAAACAGCCTCACCATTTTCCGTGAGCTGGGTCGCCTCGTTGTCGCTATCACCAGCGGAGCACAGTTGATCTACTGCACTCCTCTGTCTGCGAACAAACTGGATGGCAATGCACTCGCGGAGCTCAACAACATCTGCCTGCAGCTCGGTTTTCAGGGCGTGCTGGGACGTCTCGAAAGCATCGTGCTGTGGATTGATGAAGGCGATGTCACCCAGATCCAGCGCGTCACGGGTTTGACCGCCTACCGCTGCGACATGCCGGCACCGACGATGCCGGAGCGCGGCTCCAGTCTGCTCATGCCGCAGGATGTGATCTCTGAGCGTCAGAGCCAGACCAGCCGGTCAAAGACACGCTTCATGGCGCTGGCGGCCGGGACGGTGATCGCTGCGGCGATTGCACTCGTCGCCACGCTTACCTCACTGGCTTTGCAGGAGCGCAATCTGCTGCGTGAAAAAGTCGCCGTTCTCACGCCGCGAGCTTCACGGGTCATGGATCACAAAAAGGCGTGGCAGGAGGTCGCGCCAGCCGTGGATCCTACCACTTGGCCGCAGCAGATTTTGCTGCACCTCATGGAGCCTGAATCATCCAAGGAAGTTTCCATCACGCATTGGGAATGGACGCCGGAGCGCATGAACCTGCGTGGCCGCATGCCCAACGCAACCCTGGCCTTCGAATACACCCAGGCGCTCAAGTCCATCGAAGCGCTCGCTCCTTTCGCATTGAACGGACCACCGCCAGCCTTTGCCAGCGACGGCAGTGCCAGCTTTGAGATGAAGGGAGGGCCGGGGGAATGAAGAAGAGTGAGAAAGTGCTGCTCGGCGTCTTCGCCTTCCTGTTCCTCGCCATCATCGGCGGCGGCGGGCTCATGTATGCCTTCAACAACTACATGGCCATCCGCGAAGAGAACGACAGCCTGCGCGACCGCCTTGGTGAAATGAACCTCGCCGTCTCCCAGGGCGCTGACTGGGCGGACCGGTATGGGTGGGTCGAGGAGCACTGCCCGAACTTCACCAGCCGGCAGGAGGCATCAGCCAAGCTGCTTGAAGTCATCACCAGCCAGGCGGAAAAAATCGGCCTCAGCATCGGCGGCAAGGAATTCATCGAAGCCGCACGCGTCCTGGGGCCCGATGGTCTGCCGCTGGAGGAAAACCTCGGTTACTTTGACAAGGCCACGGTGAAGATCACGCTCGCCGGTGTTCAGGAGCAGGCACTCTTCACCTGGCTGCATACGCTTCAGCAGTCACAGAGCTTCATCGGCATCACCCGCATGCAGATCAATCCCAGCGGAACGAACAAGACCATCAATGCCGAGGTCGAGTTCACGCAGTTCTACCGTGAGAAATCGGCGCCCAAGGTCAGCAAAGTGAACTAGCCATGAAACTTTCCACGTTATCATTCTCTCTGCTCGGTTTGGCGATGCTTGCCACGAATGCATCTGCCCAGGAACCCAAGAAGCTGGACGACACGCCTGTGCCATTTCCGAAGCTGGAGCACTTCGCCCCTTTGTGGCAGCGTTCCATTTTCACCACGAAAGATCTGCCTTCTCCTGATGCGCCGACCGGGCCGAATTTTGCCGACAATTATAATATTTCCGGCGTGTATGAGTTCGACGGCGCAGTTACTTTTGTGCTGGCGGACAGGACCACGTCGCAATTCATGGAGGTACGGATTGGCACTGAAAACGAGTTTGGCATCAAGGTGCGCGCGGTGAAGCCGGGCGAGACCGTCGAAACGACTCGAGTTCAATTGCAGAAGGGTGACCAAGTCGGCTGGGTAGGCGTCGCCGAAGCTGCCGCCCCTGCAGTCGAGGTCAGGAGTGCCATCCCCACGCAGCAGTCTGCAGCGCCGAATCAAGGTCGAGGCATGCCGCAGCGTCAAAATATGAACGCTCCGCCTGTCCAAACGGGCCTGCCGCCCAATCCGATTCTTCCTCCTCCTTCCACTCCGATCCCGGGCGGTGCATCCAGACCCGCTGCGCCACGGATCAATGATGTGCCGCTTCCTCCACCGTGAGGGGTTCAAGCGTCCTGTGATAACAGGCATGTCATGGCTTGCCAAATGGCTGAGCCATGGAGAAAAGTGCCGTCATGCCCCACGTCCCAGGTCTCCGCAGTTGCTACGCCAAGGTCGGCCGTTTCATCTATTTCGGTCGCATGCTCGACAAGGTCCGTCTGCATGCTGCGTCCAAGCTGCCCGATGATTATCTGGCGCAGTTGGGAGACACGCAGTTTTACACGCTGGACGGTCGTTGCTGCCGTTTTCTCGGTGTGCCGTATGCCGCACTCCAGACACGCGTCCTCGAAGGCGGCACCGATGAAGAGATCCTCGCCTGGGTGCATGCGCGTGGCACTGCCCGCACGGATGAGGAGTGCCACATGTGGAACCGCTTCATTGCCAAACTCGGCTGGCGTGACGAACGCTCCGCCGTGCTCCCCCAGCGTATTCTAGACAGCGGCCTCAGCAGCAAGCCGATTGAAACGCTCATTGACCACATCGAGTATGACGAAGGCCGCGACCCCGTCGGCGAACGCGCATGGGAAGGTGTCTGACGAAGGTCATACTGGGAGGCATGCACGAATGATGCAGCGCTTTCCGCTGCTACATCTCCTTTGCCCGTTCCTCGGGTCTGTTTTAGTCTGTTGTGATGCTTGAGCACTTCATCCCATCTCTACGAGATTTTGATCCCGATTTGCGGGAGGTTTTCATGCAGAAGCTACGCGTGCGTTGGACGCATACCTCCACCGCACTGGAGGGAAACACCCTCAATGAAGGCGAAATACTCGGTCTCCTGCAATACGGTCTGACCATCGCGGGCAAGCCGCTCGCGCATCACAACGAGGTACTGGGGCACAGCCGAGCCATCGAGCTGCTCTATCGCCTGATTGCCGAATCCCGTCCTCTTGCAGAGACGGACTTGCATGCGCTGCACATGGCCATTCAGACCAGTGTGGAGGTGGATTATTTAAAGCCTGTAGGCGCCTGGAAACGCGAGCCCAATTCCACCCTCGCCAAGCAAGGTGGCAGGACCGTCATCAATGACACATACGCCACGCCCGAGCAGGTGCCTGCACTGATGCGTGAATGGCTCAGCGGTTTCGCTCTGCGCCGGAGCGATCCCACCGTATCCGCGTTGGATGCCTATGTCTGGACCCACGCCACGCTCGTGCGCATTCACCCTTATGCAGATGGGACTGGCCGTCTTGCCCGACTTGTAGCCAATATTCCGGTTATTGAGAAAGGTTGCCTGCCCATTCTTGTGCCTGCGGAGCAGCGGCTCGACTACGTCGAGGCTCTCGCTTCCTGGCAGCTGGCCAGTGGTGCTCTTCGCAGTGGTTCAGTGCTGGAGGGAGTTCAAGAAAAGCTGGCCCGTTTTCATGCGCAATCTACCGTGTGGATGACGGCTTCGTCTGCACTTATGGACGAAGTAGAGGAACTGCAACGGCAGCGGCGGGCTTGAATGTTGGCGCGGATTCACTCCCGCGTGATCGTCTCGTCCAGATTCAGCATCACGCGAGCCACCGCCTGCCAGGCTTGAGGCTCAGTGGCGTTCGCTTTACGTTCGGCAGCGAGCAGGCGCATGAGGGGCTGGCGTTCGTGGTCGAGGGGTGGACGGGAGAGGCAGAGCTGGTAGGCGCGGGTGATGCGCGCGTCGTCGGTTTTGGCTTCCTTGATCAGACGTGCGGCCAAAGCCTGCGCGAACTCAACGAAGGCGCTGTCATTGAGCAGCGTGAGAGCCTGTAGCGGGGTGTTGCTGCGGACGCGCCGCGTGCAGGTGCTGAAACCGTCTGGAGCATCGAAGACGCTGAGCGCGGGTGGTGGGGTGGCGCGGAAAATGAACGTGTAGATGCCGCGCCGGTAGCGGTCACTGCCTTTGCTGAGGGGCCAGCCACGTTTCACCTGCCCCAGGGACATGACGCCCTCAGGAATGGGCGGATACACGGGCGCACCACCCATCTTGGATGAGAGCAGGCCGCTGGTGGCGAGGCAGACATCGCGCACGATTTCGGCATCCAGGCGCAGGCGGTTTTGCCGCCAGAGGAGGTAGTTGTTAGGATCAACTGCTGCAGCATCTGGACGAATGACGGAAGACTGCTGATACGTCGCGCTGGTGACGATGAGCTTGTGCAGATACTTGAGGCTCCAGCCGTGCTCCATGAAATCGACGGCGAGCCAATCGAGGAGTTCAGGGTGGCTGGGCAGACGGCCCATGGTGCCGAAGTCGTTTTCAGTTTCGACGAGGCCGCGTCCGAAGTACTGCTGCCAGACGCGATTCACGATGACGCGGGCCGTGAGCGGGTTCGTTGGATCAATGATCCAGCGTGCGAGTGCTAGGCGGTCTGCCTTGGCACCTGCGGGCAGGGGCGGCAGCACCGCGAGGACCCCGGGAAGCACCTCTTCATCTGGACGGGTGAAATCGCCCTTGATGAACAGCGTGGTTTTACGTGGCTGCGGCAATTCCTTCATCACGAGGGTGGTGGTGCCGGTCTTGAAGATGTTGTCGAGTTCGAGGTGGCGGTCGTAGAGCGGATTGAAGACGCTGTCAGACGTGCCCGTCATCGCTTTGAAGAGAATTCGCTGATCTGCGGCACCACGTTTGGCGTCACGCTTGGCCAGTGACTTGAGGGCTTCGGCATCGACCAGTTTTTTGGACTGGTCACCGAGGGTCTTTTCCCATTCCTGCAGCACGTCGAGGCGTTCCTTGATGTGAGCGTCAATCTGCTTGAGCACCTGGGTGTGCTCTGCCTTCAGCTTATCGAGATCCTGGCCTGGATCGGGAACGGGAAGTGTTGGCTCGTCCTGGTTGTTGAGGAAGGCGAAGAACTGATAGTACTCGCGATGGCTGATGGGGTCGAATTTATGATCGTGGCACTGCGCACAGCCGATGGTGAGGCCTAGCCACACCGTGCCAGTGGTGGCGACGCGGTCGAAGACGCTCTCGATACGGAACTGCTCCTTGTCGATGCCGCCCTCCTGATTGATCTGCGTGTTGCGATGAAAGCCCGTGGCGATGAGTTGATCGCGAGAAGACTTGGGCAGCATATCACCCGCGAGTTGTTCCAGAGTGAACCGGTCGAAAGGCATGTCCTGGTTCAAGGCATTGACGACATAATCGCGATACGGCCAGATGCTGCGCGGAGCGTCGATGCTGTAACCATTGCTGTCACCGTAGCGTGCCTGATCGAGCCACCAGCGACCCCAGCGCTCGCCGTAGTGTTTGGATGCGAGGAGAGTGGTGACCAAATGCGGGATGCTGGCAAAGGGGTCGACTTCGGCAGGCGCAGGCGGAAGGCCGGTGAGATCGAGGTAAATGCGGCGGATGAGGGTGGCAGGTGGGGCATGAAGCGACGGGAGGAGACCCTCTTTGGCGAGGCGTGCGCGGATGAAGGAGTCGATGGGGTGATTAATGTTGTTGGATGGCAGCGGCAATTTCACCGGCGCAATGAAAGCCCAGTGCCGGTCATCGCTGGGTGTTTCCTCAGCGGGAGCATGCGCACCTTCAGCCGCCCACTGGGTGATGAGCGCGATCTGCGCGGAATCGAGCGGGCCGCGCTTGTAGGGCATCTGCGGGATCTCATCGTGAATGCCGGAGACCACTTGCACAAGGAGATCAGGTAGGGCCGCCCCGCGCTTGCCTCCAGTGCGTAAGGCGGCGGCCGTGTCGAGCCTGAGCTGTGACTTCTGCGTCGTGGCCCCGTGGCATTTCACGCAGTGCTGCTGCAGCATCGGTTTGATCTGAGTGGTGTAATCCACCGCCGCATGACTGGTGGCGGCGAAGAGCAGGAGTGTGATGAAGGTACAGCGGAGCATTCGGAAAAAGAGAAGCAGGGCGGGCAGAAGGTACGTTGGGTAGCGGGGGGCTTCTTCCGCGGTCTGGCAAACACAGCCACAAAAAAGCCGCACTCGCGCGGGGGCGGGTGCGGCTTTGAGTGACTTCTGAGAGCCAAAGAGACAGAGGGATCAGGCGTCCTTCTTTTTCTTGCCAGCGGCGGCCATTTCTTCCTTGGTGAGTGAACCGTCGGAGTCCTTGTCCATGCGGGTGAACATTTCACCAGCCTTGGTGGCGTCCTTTTTGCCCATCGGACTTGCCATCCATTCTTCCTTGCTGATGGAGCCATTGCCATCCTTGTCGAGCATCTTGAAGCGTGCTTCCGGATTCATCTTGGGCTTGCCCTTGTCGCCATCGGGCTTCTTGGGGGCATCGCCTTCAGCGGCGAAGGAGGTGATTGCGGAGAGGGCCAGGAGGGCGAGGAACGAGCTGATAACTTTCATGTGAGTCAATGTTGGGTTGTTGATGTGGAGCGCGGGATTCTGGAACTCCAGACCGGCGCGTGGCGGGTTAAACGAGCAGCGGTCCGTTCGGTTGCGCGGAATTGTCATTGTTTTTTGGAGATGTGCTTCTGCGGTCCGGCCAACATGCACGCAAAAAAGCCGCACTCGCGCGAGGCGGGTGCGGCGTGGTGACTTGTGGAAAATCAAAGAGTCAGAGTGCTCAGGCGTCCTTCTTTTTCTTCGGGGTCATTTCTTCCTTGGTGAGGAAGCCGTCGCTGTTCTTGTCCATCTTGCCGAAGCGTCCGGTGGCCTTGGCTTCGTCCTTCTTGGCCTGAGGTGAGGCCAGGAATTCCGCCTTGGAGACTTTGCCGTCTTTGTCGGTGTCCAGCTTCGTGATCATTTCTTCCGGGCTCAACTTGGGCTTGTCGCCAGCAGGCTTCTTGGGGGCATCACCTTCAGCGGCGAAGGAGGTGACTGCGGAGAGGGCCAGGATGGCGAGAAGCGAGGTGATAACTTTCATGGGGTCAATAGGTTGGGTTGCTGATGTGGAGCGTGGAATTCTGGAGGTCCCAGTCCGGCGCGTGCCGTGTTAAACGAGAAGCCGCCGATTTCGTTTCGATCAATGATCATGTTTTTTGTGAACAGGATCAGGGCCGCCTGATGCAGGCATCATAACGCCGCACTCGCGCGGGGCGGGTGCGGCGTGGCAGACTTGTTGAAGTCAAAGAACAGGAGGCTTAGGCGTCCTTCTTTTTCTTTGGAGCAGCGGTGAACTCTTCCTTGGAAAGAGATCCGTCCTTGTCCTTGTCTTTCTTGGTGAAGGAAGCCTCGGACTTGGCAGCATCCTTGGAGCCCTTGAGGAACTCCTCCTTGCTGACTTTGCCGTCTTTGTCGGCGTCCTTCTTGGTGAACATTTCTTCCGGGCTCATCTTGGGCTTGCCCTTGTCGCCTTCAGGCTTCTTGGGAGCATCACCTTCAGCGGCGAAGGTGGTGACGGCGGAAAGAGCCAGAATGGCGAGGAACGAGGTGATAACTTTCATGTGGATCAGTATTGGGTTGTGGATATGAGCGCGGGATTCTGGGTAGCCCAGTCCGGCGCGTGGCGTGTTAAACGACGCGCCGTTCATTCCATTTCAAAAATTCTCAGAGGAATTTTCTAAGTGCCATTTTCTGTAACGAATAGAGGTTACAGCAACCGCGCTGCCGCCTCAGCCAGGGGACTGCGTTCGCCTTTGACCAAGGGGACGTGCGCCGCGAACGTCTGGCCGCGCATACGCTGGCGGGTGTACACCAGCCCATTGCTGCGACTGTCCACGTAAGGGTTGTCGATCTGCGCCGGGTCGCCGACGAGGACGAGCTTGGATCCGCGTGACATGCGGGTGACGATGGTTTTGGCCTCCAGCGGCGTGAGCTGCTGCGCTTCATCCAGGATGAAAAAGCGGTCAGGTATGCTGCGACCACGGATGTAGCAGAGAGCCTCCACCTCAATGACGCCCTGCTGAATGAGCGGGTCATACGGCGCGGCTGGCGCGGCGATCTGCTGCTGCGGTTCGGGCATGAAGCGGTTCTTTTTACGTGCCGGTCCCTGCTGCGTGCCTTCCATCGGGCGCATCAGGAGATCCAGCGCGTCATAGACGGGCTGCAGCCAGGGGCGCATTTTTTCCTGCAATGACCCAGGTAGGAAGCCGACGGTCTGACCCATGGCAACGATGGGGCGGCTCACGGTCAATCCATGGTAGGTGCGGTTAAACACCTGCTGCAAAGCGGCCGCGACGGCCAGCAGGGTCTTGCCAGTACCAGCCTGACCGTAGCATGTGACGAGGCTGATCTCAGGATCGAGCAGCGCATCCAGGAAGCATGCCTGACCGAGATTCATCGGCTTGATGGCGCGGCCTTGGCCAACCTTGATCGACTCCGGCGTGTGGTGCAGTCGCACAAACTCGCCGTTTGCACTGAGCTTTGCGGGCATCGTGGCCTTGTCCCCGGCGGAGAGCAGCGCATAATCATTGACGACCATGCCCACGGTGCGGTTTTCCGGCATGGGCAGGATGCCGCTGCTGGCGAAGCGCTGCAGCTCATGCTGGCTGACCTCGATGCGGGCGATGTCAAAATTCGCGACCTCACGTGGCTCCACTTTGTCATGCAGATAGTCCTCGCACTCGATGCCCACGGCACGTGCCTTGAGCTGCATGTTGAGGTCTTTGCTCACGAGAATGACTGGCGGCGAAACCTGCTCGCTCAGCCAGAGTGTGCAGGCTAGGATGCGGTGGTCGGCTTTGTCCAGATCGTGAAAAATACGCTCAAATCCCTGCACGCTAGGGTGCTTGCGTGCCTCAGCAGGATCATAAACAGCGACGCGGATGCTGCCGCCACCGTCGGTCGGAACACCTGTGGTGACCGATGCACCTTTGTTGGAAAAAATCTTCATCAGCGCCCGATGCACTTCGCGGGCGTTGGCACCGCGTTCAGTCATCTCATTCTTAAAGCGGTCCAGTTCGCTGAGCACATCGACAGGAATGCAGATGTGATTTTCGGCGAAGCGGTGGATGCAGGCGGGATCGTGCAGCAGGACGTTGGTGTCGAGGACGAAGGTCTTGGTGGCAGTGACGGGACCCGCGCGGCGGCGGCGGGAGGGGGTGGCGGAAGGGGAAACAGGACCAGGGTCGGAAGCGCGGGTGGTGCTAGCGGGTGAGATTACCGATGCTGAGTGGTCGTCACGGTCCATGGTAGTTTAGTGGGTGTAGTGGTTGCCTGCGTTGAAAAAGGCGGGGACAGTTTTTCGTTGGCGCGGGGGAGAGCCAAACGTACCGATCCCGATATGTGATTATTTGAATGAATCACGGTAATTGTCAGAGAGTGTCAGAACGTGGAGTGGCTGGCAAGAACTTATTCACAAAGACGAAGTTATTCACATTCCACGACACGTTCATTCGTTCGCCTTACAACGCACACCTCAGGCCAAACGGATGGATAACTTTAGGAATCCACTCAAAAAGGCACTTCAAAATACTCCAAGGCCCACTCACGCATGTAACGTACCCCGTTGGGAACGAAGCGGTAGATGATCAGCTCAGGATTGTCGATGCTGCCGAGGTAGGCACGCAGCAAGGGATTCGAGTTCCAGATTTCCTCCAGCAGCGGACGCTCGGTCAGGATCTCTGCGGTCGCCGTGATGCGTAACTGATTATCTTGGTCGTCCTTGTAGCAAAGCTCTGCCTTGGGATTGGCCGCCAGTTCGTGCGTCTTGCCATAGCGGCGCAGATTGGCCACATAGACCGTGAAGCCGTCCGTGCGTACTGGGGAGACAGGGCGCAGCCGTGGCTGGTCACCATCCACCGTGGCCAGCATGGGAAACTTCGCGGCACGCATGGTGGCCTGCGCAAGCTGCGGAAGTTCGGCGGGATCAACGGGCTGGGGCAGTGGGCGGGACATGGTGGACGACGATACTCCTTGCGCCTGTGCTGTCCAATTTACGGGCATCTTTGGAGTACCCAAACTGCGGTGACTGGCTAGGCTGCGCGCCATTCTCCCGATGAAAAACTTTCCCACCGTCTTTCAGCGCAATGTGTTATGGACTGCCATCACCGCCCTTTCGATCGCCTTCATTGGGTGGTTGGCCATCAGGCTGATCAGTCTGGCCACGGAAGTGATGGCCTTTCTACAGCCCATTCTGGTGCCTTTCGCCGTGGCAGGTGTGCTGGCCTACCTGCTGGAGCCCGGGGTGGACTGGCTGGAGCGGCGTGGCCTGAACCGGCAGCGTTCCGTGCTGCTGGCGTTTGGACTGTTTACCCTGGCCATCGGCGGCCTGGGCTGGTGGATCGTGGTGAAGCTGGATGATCCCACCCGACATTTGGCGGATCGCGTGCCAGTATATTATGCGAAAGCGCAGAAGGCGGTTGTCGATTTCTCCGCGAAGTTGGAAAAGGACTACGACATCAAGTTGCTGCCGCACGTAGCGCCGCCGGCGGCTCCTTTGGTTATTCCTGGAACAGAGGTCTTAGCCCCGCTGGTCAAAGAAGGGGGCGACGTACCCGATGCCGACTTTCAGGCCCTGATGCGTGGTGATTGGGTGAAGACGACGCTGCCCAAAGTGCCGGGCATTGTCTGGAACTTCGTCAGGTCCAGTGTGGGCGGTTTCCTCGGTGTCTTCGGCTTTCTGCTCTCCTTCATCATTGTCCCGTTGTACCTCTATTATTTCCTGATCGAGAGCGCCAATATTCAGGAGCGCTGGTCGGACTACCTGCCGTTGAGGGCCTCCGCCTTCAAAGACGAGTTGGTGAGCTGCCTGAACGAGATCAACAGCTACCTCGTGGCCTTCTTTCGTGGCCAGCTTTTTGTCAGTGTGATCAATGGCATCGCCACAGGCATCGGGCTGATGATCGTGGGGCTGGATTTTGGCCTGCTCATCGGTCTTGCGCTCTGCTTGGCGGGGATCATCCCGTATCTGGGCATTGTCCTGTGCTGGATCCCGGCGGTGATCATCGCCTCCGTGCAGGGAGGGAGCGCGTGGATTTCTGCGGACCCTTGGTGGGTCATGCCTCTGGCGGTGACCGGGGTCTTCGCCCTGGTGCAGCAGGTGGATGCCCTCTTCATCACCCCGCGAATCGTCGGTGAGGCCGTGGGACTGCACCCCATGACGGTGATCGTTTCCGTGTTTGTGTGGGGCTTGCTGCTGGGTGGTCTGCTCGGTGCCATCCTGGCGGTGCCTCTCACAGCCTCGGTCAAAGTTTTGTTCCAGCGCTACGTCTGGCATGCGCGCATCGCTCCGCAGACGATCGGTGGCTCCAGACGTGTAACGGCGGCGGCCTGATCTCCCATAGCAAGCGCGTATGAAAAATCTACTGCTAGTCTTTCTAGGGGGCGGCTTCGGTTCCGTGCTGAGATATGGTACCTTGCTCGGCATGGCGCGTCTGCTGCCCAAGGCCGTCTTTCCATGGGGCGTGCTCACAGCAAACATCCTCGGCAGTTTCATCCTGGGCTTCCTATTCGCCCTGCCTGCCATGAAGGATAAAGGCAGCGGGCCATGGTTGTTCGCTGCCACGGGGGTGCTGGGCGGCTACACGACTTTTTCCACGCTGGCGAATGACTCGTGGCTGCTGCTGCTGAATCAGCATTCCTGGCTCGCACTGCTCAATGCGATTGGCAGCGTCCTGCTGGGTATGACCGCCGCAGCCATCGGCTGGTGGGCGGGTAGCAAGGTGGCGTGAGATTAGCTCACGCTTCGTCTTGCGGTGCCGCTATGGCAGCTTCCGCATCCTCTTCTTGTGAGGACCCCACTTTGAGGGAAATTTTGATCCCGTGCTTGGCGGCCGCTGTATTGAGCAGGGAGCGGATCGCACTAATGGTCATGCCATTTTTACCAATGACATGGCGCACATCTTCCGGCGCTAGCTGTACACGATAAGCGATGGCACCATTGATATTGGTGCCGATCGCAATGGTCGCCTGCTGCGGGTGGTCGATCAGATTCGCCACCACATAGGATAGGAACTCGCGGAGGGCTTCCGGCGCGTCCATGGCAGCTTATGCCGCTACTACGGCTGCGGCGTGCTTGATGAGGCTCTTCACGGTGTCAGATGGCTTGGCTCCTTGGGAGATCCATGCATTGACGCGATCGAGTTTCACGGTTGCACCTTTGACGCCCTTTTGAGGATCGTAGGTACCGAGGATTTCGAGGAAACGGCCTTCTTTTGGAAAGCGTTGGTCAGCCGCGACGATACGGAAGACTGGACGGCCTTTTTGGCCTTCTTGACGGAGACGGATGACAACTGCCATGATACGGGTACGGGAATGGGGTCAGGTTTTGGGGAGGCGCACGGTGGAGACTTTGAGAAGGAAATCAAACTCTTTTTCCCCCTCATTCTCAGGTGGGGTCATGCCAGCACGTCTTTGAGCACATGCCCATGGACGTCCGTCAGCCTCCGTTCGATGCCATTATTGTAGTAGCTCAGACGCTCGTGGTCGATGCCCAGCAGGTGCAAAATCGTGGCATGCAGGTCGTAAATGGTGCTCACTTGCTCGGCCGCTTTGTAGCCAAATTCGTCCGTCGCTCCATAGCTGAAGGCCTTTTTCACCCCGGCACCCGCCAGCCAGACCGTGAAGCCCTTCGGATTGTGGTCACGCCCATTCGCCCCCTTTTGGAAGGTCGGCATGCGCCCAAATTCCGTCACAAAGGCTACCAGCGTGTCTTGCAGCAAGCCCCGGGCTTTCAGATCCTTCAGCAGTCCAGCCACCGGCTGGTCGAGGATCGGCCCGTGCACCGAGTACTGCTTCTCGATCGTCTTGTGCCCGTCCCAGTTGCCCACGCCCTCGCCCATGGCGTAGGAGCCGTTGAAGAGCTGCACAAAACGCACGCCGCGCTCGATCAAGCGCCGTGCCAGCAGGCAGTTCTTCGCAAACCCGGCCTTTGTCTCATTGCTGTCGTTCACGCCGTAGAGATCCAGCGTCGCTTTGCTCTCGTCCGCCATGTTGCCTACTTCGGAAGCGGCGATCTGCATCCGCGCCGCCAGTTCATAGGACGAAATCCTCGCTGCCAGATCGCTGTCCGCCGGATGCTCCTGCGCCTGTCGCTGATTGAGCAGATTCACAAAAGCACGCGTGTCTCGGTCTGCCGCCGCACTCACATTGGCGGGACGGATCAAATTCGGGATCGGCTTGCTCGCGTTGAATGCCGTGCCCTGAAATGCCGCCGGGAGGAACGCCGAATTCCAGTGCCGTGGGCCGATCTGCGGCACACCCCGCGGATCGGGGATCGCAACAAAGGCTGGCATGTCGTCACACTCCGAGCCCAGTGCATACGTCACCCAGGAACCGATGCCCGGGAAGCCGTCCAGAATGAAGCCCGTGCTCATCTGATTCTCCGCCGGGCCATGCGTGTTCGACTTCGCCGTCATCGAATGGATGAAGCACATGTCATCCGCGAATTCGGCGATGTTTGGCAGCAGGTCACTGATCATCTTGCCGCTTTGCCCGCGCGGCTTGAACTCCCACAACGGCTTCACCAGATTCCCCTGCGCCCCTTGGAAGGTGATCAAATCCGCCGCGCCCGGCAGCGGCATGCCGTGCCGCTTCACCAGCTCCGGCTTGTAATCAAACGTATCCACATGGCTCATCGCCCCCGAGCAGAAAACGACGATCACGTTCTTCGCACGCGGCTCAAAATGCGGTGGTCGTGGCGCGTAAGGATGCGCCGGATCAATGCGCGGCCGAATGGGGTCATTCGCCAGCAGACCCTTCTGCGCCAGCAGCGATGTCAAAGCGATGCTGCCCAATCCGCTGACGCCTTGATTGAGAAAGTTCCGACGGGAAAGAAGATGGTTTTGCATAAAAGAATCAATACAGGGTCATGAACTCGCTCGTGTTGAACAGCGCCCGGCAGAACATCGCCAGCCCGTGCTGTGAAATGAGCCGCGTGGACGCAGCCAACTCGTCCGCATTCGGATCGCGCTGGTAGGCCAGTTGAAACGCCCGCTTTACCTGCGCTGCAGCCGTCATGCCTGCCTCTTTCTCAAGCCGTGCCGCCAGCAGCGCGCTCTGCTGCATGGCAAAGGTGCTGTTCAGGAAATTCAGCGCCTGCAACGGCGTGGTGCTTGAGGTGCGGCGCGGGGCGATCTGCCCCGCATCCGGCACGTCAAACGCACCAAATGTGTCATCAAGCTGCACGCGTGGTTTGCTCTGATACACCATGCGCCGGAAGGTGTCGGGACCAAACTCCTGCTTCGACTGATACACCTTCACGTAGTTGTCATTCGCTACAAACAGATCAAAGCCCGGTCCGCTCATCGTCAGATCAAGCACGCCGCTCACAGCGAGGATCGTGTCGCGCAAAGGCTCCGCTTCGAGACGGCGCGCGGGGAATCGCCACAGGAGCCTAGCGCCCGAATCCGCCAGCATGCTGGCATCATTGGCATCGCTCGACTGCCGGTAGGCTGCTGAGTTCATGATCAGCCGATGCATCTCCTTCATGCTCCAGCCATGCTGCATGAACTGGGCTGCTAGCCAGTCCAGCAGTTCGGGGTGTGAGGGCTTGCCGCCATTGAAGCCGAGATCGCTCGGCGTATCGACGATGCCCGTGCCGAAATGATAATGCCATAGCCGGTTCACCATCACCCGTGCCGTGAGTGGATTCTTCGGATCAGTCAGCCACTTCGCCAATGCCATGCGCCGCTCGGCTTCCGGGGTGTCCTTCGGCAGGTCCAGCTTCGCGCCAAATTGAGCCAGCGCCCCCGGAGCAATTTCCTCCTGCGGCGTTAGCGGATCACCGCGTTGCAGGCGGAAGGTCGGTCCCGGCTGCTCGAACCTGCCAAGATAGGCCATTGGGAAACTCGTCAGTTCCGTCAGTTTGCGTTGCAGCACGGCACGGCGCTCGCTGTGCTGCTTCACATCAGCGGCATTGTCAGCCAAGACACCGCTTAGAGTCGGAATATCGCGAATACGGTCCCGATACTCCACGCCAAGCCGATCAGCCGATGACGCAACCGCCTGCCACTCCTTTCCATTGAGCGAAGTCTCGATCACATAATCCGTGGCGAGACGATCTTCGTGCACCTTCCCCTTTTTCTCACCGCGATCCCGGCTCCACACCACGCTGCTGATGCTTTCTTCACGTGGAAACTCAATCTGCAGCCAGCCCTTGCCTGCATTCTTCGAAATCCAGCTCTTCGCATTGCCATACAGTCCATCGTTCGCATGCGCGATCTGATGAATGGGATTCGTGCCATCACTGTACACATCCGAAGCAGTCACCTTCGCGCCGTTCTTTGTTAGCGCTACATTGCGTGGCTGCTTCCCGCTCGAAAACACCTCCAGCTCATCGATGCATGGCTGCCCGCCAATCGTCGCATGGATCGTGAAACGGACAAACCTGGCCTTCACCGCGTCAAAGCTCTCGCGGTTCGCCAGATGCGTCACCGGCGCGCGCAGATGCGGTTGTGACGACGGTTGAGTGCCATCCGCCTCTTCAAACAGCACCGCATCCGCAACAGTGGGCCCGCCGAGTTTGCCGCTGCGCAGGATAAGGATGGAATCCTTCGTCAGCACATACGTTCCGGCATACTTGAAACCGCTCCAGCGCTTCTGACCGGGAATCGCACCGCTGCCGTCGGCAAACTTGCTTTGATCCACGCTGGCGATCTCTTGCTGGTCATTCTTCGTGTTCGCATCGCCATCCAGATCGAGGATGTAGCGCGCATCCTTCGCATGCGTGGTCCATGCCGCCCATGACAGCCACACGCGCTGCTTGCCCGCCACACGCGGATTCCACGAAAAGAAATCTTGCGCCGCCGCATCTTTCTCCGCCTTCCAGTAGCGGTAGCTTTCGCCGAGATTGGGCAGGCGCGTCGCATCTCCCGGATCTGCTGCTTGGCCTAGTTCTGTGCCCGGAGAATATTCGATCGGTTTGCCACTCGTAGGCTGCTCGATTTGCACGCAACCAATCGCATCCGGCTTCGTCGGCGGAGGCAGATCATCATCCACCAGCACACGCCGGGTCAGTTGCGCGCGCGGTTGGAAACGCGCGAGCGCCGCATCCACCACCGCGATCTCCGCCCGCACGCTATCTGACTGCTTCAGCCGTTCTTCAGCATCAGCCGGACGCAGCTCACGCTCCGCATGCTGCACCCCTTCAAAGATGGCCCGCACACGATAATAGTCGGTCTGCAAAATGGGATCGAACTTGTGGTCATGGCAGCGCGCGCAGCCAATCGTGAGCCCAAGGAAAGTGCTGCCCGTGGTGCTGACGAGATCATGCATTTCATCCGCACGTTGATTCGCCCGCAGCACAGGGTCCTGGCCCTTCACCTGATCCCAGGAACCGGCCACGAGAAAGCCAGTGCCCGCATCGGCACCGAGTTGGTCGCCGGCGATTTGCTCACGCACAAACTGGTCATACGGCTTGTCCTCATTGAAAGCACGAATGACGTAGTCGCGATACGGCCACGCATTGGGGCGCACGCGGTTCATTTCAAATCCATGACTTTCGGCAAAGCGCACCACATCCAGCCAGTGCCGCGCCCAGCGTTCTCCGTAACGCGGTGAAGCCAGCAGACGGTCGATCAATCCTTTGACCGCCGCTGTTTGATCCTGGCTGAACTCCTTTTCAAAAGCCGCCGCTTCTTCCGGCGGCGGCGGCAGTCCGGTCAGATCAAAGCTGGCGCGTCTGATGAACGTGTGGGCATCCGCCGACGGATTCATCGTGAGGTTTTTCTCCTTCAGCTTTTCAGCCACGAACGCGTCGATGGAGCTGAGCTTCGTTGCCTTCAGCGGCAGCAATGACCAGTGCGTGACATCCCCCTTGGATTTTTCCCTGAGCACGATTTCCTGAGGCCACGCCGCACCCATGTCGATCCAGCGTTTGATCAGGTCGGTTTCAGCCGTGGAGAGAGCGGGCTTCTTCTTCGGCATCTCCGCCTTTTCGCCTGCGGATTCCGGTACGATCATCGTGTAAAGTGATGACTCGGCTGCATTGCCTGGAATCAGGGCCGGGCCGTCGTCACCCCCTTTGAGCACATCGGCCAGCGTTCCCATGTTCAGGCCGCCTTTGGTTGTCACGTCGTTGTGGCATTCGACGCAGTTCTTCACCAGAATCGGTGCCACCTGCTCATGAAACAGCTTGGCGGCATCAGGCTCGACGGCGAGGGCGCTAGAGCAGAACAAAAATAAGTAGGGAAGTGATTTCATGCGGCTTTCTTGGCTTTCGGCAGGGCCAGATCAGTTTCGGCGGTAATCAAATGTTCACGCATCGCTTTGGCGGCGGCTGCGGGGTCTCGTTTCTCAATGGCGTTCAGCACCGCAGCATGTTGCCGCACCGCATTATCAGTCGAGGTGCGGCTGTAACCATGCTGGAGGCTCGTCTGAATCAGTTCGGAAAGCGAATGCAGCAGCAGGTTGGCAATCTGATTCCCCGAAGCCGCCGCCAGTTCGCGATGGAACGCCATGTCTGCCTCCACCGCAGTCTCAAAATCCTGCGTCTCCGCCAGTTCCTGCAAAGCCGCACGCAGCCTGCGAATCTGCACCTTCGTGGCGTTCTCGGCGGCGAGTCGCGCATTTTCCGGCTCCAGCATGAACCGCACCTGAATGAGCTGCCGCAGCCGCTCCTTGTCATCGGGAATCAGCAACGCCAGCGAGCCGTTCAGCGGCTTGTGCAGCTTGTCCACCACCTTTGTGCCGACGCCGTGCTTCACCTCCAGCAAGCCCTGCAGTTCCAGCCGCTTCGTCGCTTCACGTATCACTGGCCGGCTCACGCCGAGTTTGAGCGCCAGATCACGCTCCGGCGGCAGCCAGCCATTGCCGTCACTGGTCTCGTCACGGATTTCGGCGGCAATGCGTGCACACACCTCCTCGACGAGGCTGCGCTGGGGTTTGATGGATGAAAAAGTCATGTGGTTAGAGGTCTTACCACTGGCCTAAACGCCCCTCACTCTGCGATTCTATCGCGTGGGATTCAAACCTTAGATCGTCTGCGACGAATACCCGCCATCCACGACCATCTCATGGCCGGTGATGAATGAGCTGCCTTCACCCGCGAGCAGCAAAGCGGCGGCGACGAGTTCCTTGGCTTCGCCAAAGCGGTTCATCGGCGTGTGCCCCATGATCTTGGCAACACGGTCGGGGGTAAGCACTTTCTTGTTCTGCTCGGCAGGGAAGAATCCGGGCACGAGCGTATTCACTCGGATGCCAAGCGGTGCCCACTCACGGGCGAGGTTCTTGCTAAGATTGTGCACCGCGCCTTTGGACATGGAGTAGGTGAACACGCGGCTCAACGGCAGCAGTCCGGACATGGAACCGAGATTGATGATGGAGGCCGGGATTTTCTGATCCACGAAGTATTTGCCAAACACCTGGCAAGCCAGGAACACGCCCTTCGTGTTGATGTTCATGATCCGGTCGTATTCGTCCTCAGGGATGTCGAGAAACGGGGTCGCGGAGTTAACGCCCGCGCCATTGACGAGAATCTGGCAGCCACCTGATCGCTCCTGCACCTGATCGAGCAGGATTTGCAGGTCGGCTTTGCGGCTGGCGTCAGCGGAAACGAAATAAGCCTGTCCGCCTGCGGCTTGAATGGTCTCCAGACGCTTGTCGGCCTTCGTCTGATCCCTCCCGACGAGCACGACCTCCGCACCCGCAGATGCATAGCCTTCGGCGATAGCGCCGCAGAGTTCGCCGGTGCCGCCGATCACGACAGCGGTTTTGCCTTGAAGAGAGAAGAGTTCGAAAATGGAGGACATGGTGAGGAGGGCATCTATGGCGTGTCATCCCGCCGCCGCAAGCAGGCTGTCTCACCACTTTCGTCATCTTGACACCTTGCCCGGGGTGCTCTCCCGTACCTGCATGCCTTGGGGCCACATTCTCACCTTCCTCGCTGGCGTCCTCATCGGCGCAGCCTCGATTGTGATCTGGAAGCTGCTGCGTTTCGCCGCAGATCTGCGCGCAGCCCGGCATGCGACGGCCAGCTATGTCTATCCCGAATGCGGTTTGGCGGATGAAAAGGCTCGCGCTGCCGTCGAGGCCTGCAAAAACCGTCTGCGCTGGCAGAAGAACCTCAATCCCGAGTGGCTGCCACCACTGGTGGATGAAGTCCCGAAACTCGTGCGCGAAATCGCGGACATCTACCATCCCGGCAAACAAGAAGCACTGCTCGCCCCCGGCCTCAGCCAGTTCTCCCGTGCCGTGCATCTTGCCGCGATGGACGTGGCGGACTTTCTGCA
Organism: Verrucomicrobiaceae bacterium UBA7681; assembly: GCA_002482965.1. Lineage (GTDB taxonomy): Bacteria > Verrucomicrobiota > Verrucomicrobiia > Verrucomicrobiales > Verrucomicrobiaceae > Prosthecobacter. Next base: position 214,431 of record DLGZ01000080.1, read on the forward strand.
AACACGTTCCATCGGCCGCCTCGTGGATGTAAGCGCTAGCACCGCTTTGAAAACTTGGGAAATGACCCACAAGATCGCCAATCATGAGAGAATGCTGACGGCGAACAAATGGTACAAACGCCTGCTGCCCTACTGGCAGGTGCTGCGTTTCAAGTCTCCCATCATGTGGGCCGGCATGGCCGTCTCCAATGTCGCCGCCCGCACCCTGCAACCCGCCGTGATCGACATCATCGCCAAACGTGCCATCGACCTTTATAGTGGTCGGCTGGGCAAAGGGACAAGTACACCTGCGATGGCTCTGATCACCGCACCGGAAAAGGAGCTGCCACCGGGACCGATGTGATTACTTCTTCTTGCCTTTCAATGCAGCCAGATACGCTACCACGTCACGGATTTGCGGCTTGGTGAGGATGCCGAGCATGGGGGGCATGACGGTCATGGGCGGGGTGATGGTGGCGATTTGATCGCGGGGGATGGATTGGGTTTTTCCATCAGGGAGGCGTAAGGTGACTAGTTTTGCGTCTTCTTTCTCCAAAACGGCGGATAGTGCCTTGCCGTCTTTGGTGGTGATGGAGACGAGGCCGAAGCCGGGGGCGATCTGGGCGAGGGGATTGAGGAGGGATTCGAGGATGTATTTACGGTCTTTCTGGCTGCCGATGGTTTTGAGGTTGGGGCCGACCTGGCTGCCTTCCTTGGCTTCGATGGTGTGGCAGGCGATGCAGTTGGCGGCGATGTTGTTGGTGACGATGTCTTTGCCGCGGGTGGCGTCGCCGCCTTCGAGGAGCTCAGTTGAATTGAGCTGCAGGGTGGCGAGTTTGGGTTTCAAACTTTCGCGGGTGGCGGCGGCTTCGAGGATGTCGAGCTGGATGGCTGCGGGGGCTTTGTTTTGGATGAGGAGATCCAGCCATTGGGTGATGACGGTGTCGTCTTTGGAGGTGGCGAGGAGAGAGAGTGCAAGCTGCTGCGTGGTGGTGTCACTCTTTGCAAGTAGTACGGCGGCTTCGGTGATGGCGCGGTCGGGCTGGTGGGTGAAGAGCTGGCGCAGGGCTTCGCGGCGGAGTTCGGCGGGGGAGGTTTTGGCGAGGGAGAGGTCGAGGGTGGCGGCGAACTCGGGGGTGGAGGAGTGTTGCGAGGCCATGAGTTTGAGGGCTTCGGCGCGCAGGGTGCTGCGTGCGGTGGCATCGGAGATGATCTGCTGCAGTACGCTGGCAGGGACTTGCAACTGGAGCTGGGTGAGGAGTTCGACGGCTTTGGCTTTGAGTGCGCCGTCCTGGATGGCGAGGAGGGCGTCGAGGTGGGGTTGTAGCAAGCTGGCGAAGGCTTTGGCATCGCGTGGCAGGGTTTGGTGAGCCATGCCGTCGATGCGGTCGAGGCGTGGGGGATGGGTGAAGGTGAGGAGGACGTCGAGTGCTTCGGCTTGCAGCGGGTTGCGCTGTAATGCGGTTTTGATGATGGGTTCAGCGACGCCGAGGCGGAGGCAGGTGTTGAGGCCGCGGCTGGTCTGGCGGGTGGTGAGCTTGGGGAGGGCGGCTGGGATGCCGGTGTCGTCGTGGATGGCGCGTTCGGCTTCGGCGACGAGGGTCGGATTTTGGAGGAAATCGGCAACGCGTGGCGAGTTTTGGCGAGCGAGCGCAAGGAGGCAGCAGAGGGATTGCTTGTCGTTGATGTGGGAGGCGAGGGAGGCTTCATCGGCACAGCCGGCGAGGCCGGTGACGATGGCGTGGCGCATGTAGGGACCGGCGCTTTCCTTGGGGGCAAGGTTTAGCAAGGCTGTGACAGCGGTGGATTCTTGAAGCTTGCCGAGGGAAATGGCGGCGTGGAAGCGCACGCGCTGGGAGGGATGTGCAAGGAGTGGAATAAGAGGGGTGCCGGAGGTTTTGACATCGCCGAACATTTTGAGGACTTGGGTGATGATCTCTGTGTCGGATTCCGCAATCAGGGGCAAAAGAGTTGCGGTATCGACCTTTCCAGAACGCATGCCCTGGCCGAGTCCCCAGATGGCGTGGATGCGGGCGAGTTGGGCGGCTTTTTTGTCGGAGGCGATTTTTTGCAGCAGGGTGTAATCACCTTTTTTGACGAGGGTGAATTGGGCGTGGAGGCGGACGCGCTGGTCGGGGTGGGAGAGGTGGGTGGCGTCGAGGTTGTCGGAGTTGAGGAGTTTGTTTGTTTCCTGGCGCTCGGTGCTGTTTTTGGCGGTGGGGTCGTCGGCGAACCAGATGGCGCCTTTTTGATCGAGGGGGTAGCCGCCGTCCCAGTCGGCGATGATGAGTTCGCCGGTGGGGGCGAGGGCGAGGCCGATGCCCATGAGGCCGCTGTGGATGAGGCGCTCGTTTTGCATTTTGAAGGTGCTGCCAGAGGGGACGATCTGGAATGCGGTCATATGGCCGGAGGGGAACTGGTCGAGGATGAAGTGATTGCGCAGTGATGAGCCGAGGGCGGTGCCGGGTTCGTGGATGAATCCGGCGGGGCCGTTGGAGTAGTTGGCGAGCGGGGGTGTGATGAAGAGGGGCTGGCCGGGATGGGCGGGCTGCCAGATGCCGTCGCGCATCCAGCGGCTGGCGGATTTTTGATATTGATGGCTGCAGCGCCAGCCGGAGTCGCTGCGCTCGGTGATGTACACGAAGCGTTCGCGCTCGCCGGGCATGTCGGCGTCGTTGTCGACGCCGAACATGTTGCCGTAGTCGTCGAAGGCGATTTCCTGGACGTTGCGGAGGCCGTGGGCGAAGACTTCGAAATTGGTGCCGTCGGGCTCGCAGCGGAGGACGCAGCCTTCGTGGGGGTAGTAGAAGTGTTTGCCTTCCTTGCTGGTGACGTTGACGCCTTTGTCGCCGATGCTCCAGTAGATACGGCCGTCGGGGCCGATGCGGGGGCCGTGCATGTCGTGGCCGGCGTAGGCGATGTGCATGCCGAAGCCGTGGGCGACGATTTCGCGTTCGTCGGCGATGCCGTCGTCGTTGGTGTCGCGGAGGCGGATGAGGTCGGGGGCGACGGTGAGGTAGACCCAGCCGTCGTGGTAGAGGATGCCTGCGGCGATGCCGGTGACGACGCTGTTGAAGCCTTCGGCGAAGACGGTGAGTTTGTCGGCGGTGCCGTCGTGGTCGGTGTCGCGGAGCTGGTAGATGCGCTCGCTGTGTACGGTGAGGTCTTTCCAGTCGATGGAGCCGTCTTTGTTGTGGTCGGCGAGGCTGCCGCGTGGGAGGCGTGTTTTGCCGGGGGCGAGCTCGCGTTTGAGGAAGGCTTCTTTTTCTTCGACGCTGGTGAGGGCGACGTCATCGGGGATCCACTGGGTGTGCTCGCGGATGTCGAGGTCGGCGACTTTGCGGCGGGTGGTGGCGGAGACGTAGATGCGGCCCTGGGGATCGACGGTGACGGCGACGGGGTCGGGGACGTTGAGGGTACCGGACCAGCGGTGGAGTTCGAGGGGGGATTTGATGGGCGCGGACTTGGGTGCCTTGGCTGGTTTTTCGTCAGCGGCGAAGCATGGCAGGGAGAGCAGTGCGGCCAGGGCGAGGTGACAGAGGTTTTTCATGGAAGAGGAATGGGAACCATACCGGAAGATGGATGGCCGAAAAAGAGGAAAGGAGGGGAAAAAGGGGAGGTAGAAAGGATGGCCGCAATCCGTTCTTCGCCCTGTGGGCTACGAAGGACATGAGGGGGCGCAAAAAAGGGTGTGGAAATTCAGGGCGGAAAAATCTCAGAAGGCTGGACCTCTTTTAAAGATCTTGGGATATTGCCCGGCCTCGGGGGATCACCGATTTTACACCGCCCTCCTTCGCTAAAGCTACGGAGGACACGCAGAGATTTGGAGAACGCAGAGATTGAATCTGAAAAGAGTGACCGGAGTGGGATTGCCGAAAGAGAGGAAAGAGGAGGAAAAATTATGAATGGTTTCCATTTCTTTCAGAGCTGAAGAAGAAAACAAAATGGGATGGCTTTGAATTTTGATTGCTGCTGTTCGGAGCAACCGGCAAGGTCGGGGGTGCGTTTGCCGATGCGAATGCTGTTTCTGAAAATCCAACCTACATTCTAATCATGAGTCAGATTGTTCCTCTTATCAGTTCCGGCATTGCCGGTCCTCTCGGTGTTCTTCATCTTCCGCGCCTCTGGCAGAAGGCTTCGCTGGCTGCTGCGGGCAAGCTGCATGCTGACTATCCGGGCATTGGCTGCGGGTATGACCAGATGACGCTGGATGCGCTGGGCATCAACATTGAGACGTTCCGGACGTTTATTGCGACGAAGCCGAGCTATCCGCAGCTTGAGAGCTGGGTGAAGGCGCAGCCGGGTGTGAAGCTGACGAAGGGTGATTTGTACAAGCACAACCAGGCGATCCTGGGGTACATCCACGATGACGGCACGCGGAAGACGATTCTGGATGCGAATGGTGTGGCTGATGACGGGAGTGTGAATCCGGGTGCGGTGGACCTGAACAACCTGGACGACTGGCACATTTTCTGGGCGCAGGAGATTAAGTAACTGAGTGTTCCTGGTTCGTTGTTCTTGGTTCTTGGTTGCTTGGACTGAGAGCGGCGGAACGGTTGAAGAATGTTTTGAGAACCCCGTTTGCCGTGAGGCGGGCGGGGTTTTTTGTGGGGCCGGAGAGGTGGCCGCAAAAATGCGCAAAAAGAGCAAAAATGACTGATTCCGGAGGGTGATGGAGTGCGGGAGTCCTCAGTGAATGTAACGGATTTTTTAACCGCTGATGAGACGCTGATATGACGCTGATGGAGAATCAGAATCCCGGCTTTCTGGAATGAATTTACCGGAGTGAAAATAAGGAAGGCAGGAATGCAGGATGCGGATTTGAGCCATTGACTGAGGCTGATGATGAATGCCTGAGTGGGGTTTGTCTGCGGTTGAGATGCATCTGGTTGATGCGGGGTGTGTTTGGGGAAAGAGCCGGATTTTAACCGCTGATTTGACGCTGATAAGACGCTAATAAAGGCGCCGGAAAATCCGGATTGGGATTGTTCTTGAGGGAGACGGATGGCGGATGTGGGGTTTTGATTTTGGCAGGGGAATGGGGTGGCGGAGGAATGGGCTGTGTTTTGATCCGGCCAATTTTGGCTGGGATGCGAAGAGTGACTGATGCTGGCTCATGATGGGCGGCTGCTGGTGATTCGAACCTCTCACTCCCATGAATACTTCTCTTCCCATGATCCAGGCTCTTCAGGTTTTTGCGGCGCGTGCGGCTGCTGGTGCGGAGGCGCAGTCGTCGTTCCGGAATTTCCTGATCGTTGCGCCGGGTTCGGTGGGGGTCGCGACGGTGCCGGATGAGACGGTGATGGAGCTGGCACGGCATCTGAATCAAGAGGGCTATGCGTATGTGGCGCGGCCCGACCAGAAGGAAATGGCGGATGATCCGTCGGGGGTGCGGTATCTGCCGTTGAGCCATCAGTTGCCGGCGTTTGGGGTGATGACGGCGGTGATTGTGATCGGTGATCCGCTGTGGGCGGCGCTGGCGGCTTCGACGTATCCTGAGGCGGATATCTTTTTGATGTAGGGCTTCCTGATCCGTTTGCCGAAGTCGGGGTTTTTACTCCGGCCATGGGGGGCGGAAGTGAGGGGTGCCAGAGCAGAGTTTTTTAACCGCTGATATGACGCTAATCAGACGCTAATAAAGGCATTCAGAAATTCCGGATTTGGGAATGTGCTTTCGGTGACTGGATAGCGGATGTGGGGCTTTGGTTTTGGCAGAGGAATGGACTGAATCCAGTGGTCTGAAAGGATAAAAATTTGTCAAGAATTTGCACGCTGACCCCATCTTTTCCGTCTGATATGATCAAAAGTTAGGATGGAAAGACAGTCGTTGTTCATGCAATGGGAGTAATTATCCAGGAATGGTGGGAAGCCGCTTCCGAAGCCTTTCGCCAAATTCATCATTTTGAGGCAGGAGAGCGTTCCTGGGAATGGGAGAAAAGTCGTCGTCCCAGAACTTCCGATCTTTATTGATGAGTCGATACTTGCCGATCAAACGCCTCGCAAGATTGTCCCCGACGAGCTTCTGCGCCTGGCTCCTCAATTGTCCGACAAGGTAGCCTTCCTGGTAGTGCGGACGCAAGGCCACCCCTGGACAAACACTTTGAAGCCGAACCAGCACCATGTTGGAATCAATGAAGTGGGAAATGCTTCCAGTGGGTAGCGGTAAGTTCAAAACGAACAAGAAACCTTCCTCCGCATTGTCCGCGAGAGCAAAACTTGCAGCGACGCGTAAAGATACGGTGACATCCACCAGTGGCGTCGCTCGCAATTCATAGTGCTGCAGCAGGGCTTGATAGTATTCGTCGTGGTGTGAAAGCACCGATTCAGGCAGCATGAGTTCTCGGTGTCCATCCCTCATTGATCCGATAGCGGTCTTCATGGATTCCAGGCGACGCTGAATCGTGGGACGTTGCAATCTGCTCTGGCCTTCTCTCGGCCTGTAGAGGCTGGGATATATCTTGGATCGATTTTTTTGATCCCGATAATCGCGATCTTGCCCCCGGTAATACAGGTTGAAGTGGGGATTGTCGGAGGCGAGTCGGGAGATGCAGCCGACCAAGTCCCGAAAAGTGAGGACGCTGTAGCCGAGACTCTCCCGGACTTTGGTATTCGAGGCAGGTTCAAACTGGTGAATCGGACCAGTATCAACTACCATACCCCTTCTTTGCCAAATGGTCGGGAATGGAGGGGGCTTGTAGGGCCGCTCGATGTGTGTGCGAAATTGTTGGCTGAGGGCTTCCATTTGGCGCGATTTTTCGTCCGACTACTGATTGAGGAACGGCATTCGTGGCGGTGCGGTGTCCCACATGAGCTGCACTTCCCCGGGTGTGAGGCCGTAGGCTTGATTGATGAGGTCGCTGAGGGTGCGTTCGAGCTGGAGCATTTCGGTGGCGAGAGTGCGGGCGGGGTCGATGCTGCGGGTATGCTCGGCACGCAGGGCGGCGAGACCGGCGGCGGTGAGCGGCTGGCTTTTGCCACGGAGCTTTTTCACTTCGGCGATGAAGGCATCGGAATCGAGTTCGGTCAGTGCTTTGAGTTTGTTACTGGGCTTTTCGATGGCGTATTCCACGCGCAACCAGTCGAGCACGGTGTGCTGCGTTTGCTGCTGTCTTGCTGTGATGTCGATCAAGCGACGCACGGCGATTTCAACGGCGGTGCGGATGGCGGAGGTGGGTTCGGCGATGGGAAGCTCGGCCATTTTGAAAGCCACAGGTGACAAAGCCTCGTCCTTCATGTGCGGAAGGTAACGCCAGTTGTGCCACCACATGAGCGGGGAGTTCAGCACGGCGAGCAGATACAAATCATCGGTGCTGAGGAAAAAGGTCTTGTTGTTGCCGAAGCGGCCTGCGACATCGAGCGAGTAGCTCGGGTGGAACTGAATCTCCTGGTAGAATATTTTCGGCTTCTCGAAGGCATCCCAATAAGCGCATGATCGCAATTCCCACCAATGGCGGCCTTTGTCCTGGCGCCTCCGAAGCACTTCTTCATGCGGCTTCATGTGAGCGTGAAGGCTGGGGTACAGCTCGCGAAATTTGTCTTCGGCGTGATCACCAAGGTCTGCCCAAGGCCATGCGTGATCATTGCTGGATGGCAGCACGATCATCCAGAGTTGATCCCAGTTAGACTCCCACCGATCAAGGTCACTCCCACGCACGTAAGGCTTGATGATTCCGCGACAGCCTTCATCATCTTTGGTGAGCTGATGCTTGGTAGCATCGTCGATTAGGAAGGCATCATTGAACCCAGTTTTGATGCCGTATTGTGGCGCTGCGCCGACGACTTGCTTGAGTGTTTTGCCAGTTTGCCGCAACTTGCTCAGCAACGAAAAGACTTCAGCGGGTTCCAATTGCCAAGCTTCGGCCTTCAACTGCTCGGCATCCATCTCAGCGCCTTCTTTTTCGATCTGCACGCTGAGATCGTCTATGCGGAGCTGCTCGCGGGGGATGCTGCAAAGACGGGCGGTCCTGGGCTTCTCTTCGCTGGTGGGTTTTTCGGCGACGATGATGCAGGGGAAGACATCTGCCTCCTCGAAGATTTGTTTGGCGTGGCCGAAGTCCACGACGCTGCGAATCCATGTCTGATCCCGGAAGAAGCGGCGCAGGGGCTCGCCATAGCCGGCTTTCATCCATTTGTTGGTGACGATGTAGGAGAGCAGGCCGCCGGGTTTCAACACGCGTTGGCCCAGCTCGTAGAAGTAAACGTAGAGGTCGGCCATGCCGTGGTAGCTGGCGTAGTGCGCTTCGAGCCATGGCTTGTAGGGTGTGAGGAGTTCCTGCCGCACATAGGGTGGATTGCCGACGACGACATCGAAGCCGCCCTGGGCGAAGACTTCGGGGAAGGCGGCCTGCCAGTCGAAGGCCTTGGGGTGCACGGTGGAGTCGCTGACGACGCTGTTGCCCTCGCGGATGCTGTGGTCGAGGCTGGTGAGGAGCTTGCCGTGTGCGGCGGTTTTGATCCAGAGGCTGAGCTGGCAGATCTGAATGGCCTCGACGTTGAGGTCCACGCCGTAGATGTTGTGCTGGAGAATCTGGCGGTCGAGATCGAAGAGGGTGCGGTGGCCGCGCAGTTCTTCGAGGCGTGCATTGGACACTTCGTAGTGAGCGTGAAGCTGGTCGAAGGCTTCGATGAGGAAGGCACCGCTGCCGCAGGCGGGATCGAGAATGCGGAGGGCCTTCAGGACTTCCTGCCATTCTTCCCAGAAGCGGATGAGGGCCTTGCGCTGAGGCTCATTGAGCGCGGGGAGATCGTAGGCGTTGGGGTCGGAGAGCGTCTTTTTGGCGGTGCCGGTGGCGGCGGCTTCTTCGGTGATGCGCAGGGCTTCAAAGCGAGCACGCAGCACGGCACCGAGTGTCTGCTCAACGATGTATCGGGTGATGAAGGAGGGCGTGTAGAAGGCACCTTCTTTTTTGCGGCGGGTCTTTGCCTGCTTTTCATCGACGAGGGCGCTGTAATCACGCTCCAACTCCTGGCGCAGGCGTTCGAGGTCGGTAATGGATTGCTCGAAGATGTGGCCGAGGATGTCCACATCAATGACGGGACGGATTTCCTGGGTGTCTGAGGCCTCCGCCATTTCGCGGGCCGGGCGGTAATCGTAGTCGGCGAGATCGCGGAAGAGTGCGCAGACTTCATCCGGTACGCCAAGGGTATCGAGGCCGGGATCATGCGCGAAGAGGCCGCCGTTGTAGGCGGGAATTTTCAGTCCGGCATTTCCGACATCAACGGAGCGGAAGAGGCCGCGAAAGTTTTCCCAGATGGGCCGGGGATTGTAGGGATCGCTGTGCTCAAAGGCGTGGCGTACGGTGTTGGGTGGGAGCAGGACGCGGTCTTCGCAGAAGGAGCAGAAGAGAATGCGGTCGAGCAACTTCTGGGTGCAGCGCAGGATTTCATGCGGCTCCACCTGATCATTGGCGATGCGGAGACGGCCGAATACTTCCTGGCGGATGTCGGCGTAGAGCGCGTAGAATTTGTTGGTGAGTTCACGCCCGGCGGACTCGGACGAACGCAGCAAGGCGTTGAGATGGCTCTCACCCTGAGCTGGGACCACGCGCTCGGCTCCGAGGAGGAAGATGAAGCGTTTCAGCAGAGCTGCATCGCTGGAGAGGCGCGTGGTTTCAAAGCGTTCGTAGGTCTGCTGATTGGAGCCTTTGTGATACAGGCGTGTTTCCCGCATGGAGGTGACGATGATCCAGTCACAGGGGAGATTAATTGCGTAGCGATAGGCCTGATCGACTGCGGACATGCGGCGGCCTGCAAAGGGGCGCTCCAGAGGATCGCGAGTGCCTTTGCCCTCGACAGCGACGACGAATTTCTTGGTGGTGGTGGTGAAGCGTCCGAGCGCGGCGTCCGCGAACTGGCCGTCCACCTCGACGTGGGTTTCCCGCAGCAGGGTGAAGCTGTCTCCTGCTCCGGCTGGGCCGGTGTAACCGAGAAGATGGCCGAAGATGTCGGTGAGGAACTCGGGGAGAAGGGCGGTTTCCTTGAAGGTGTCCGCCTTGCCCGATGAAATGAGCTCTGCCCAATGCTGGAGGCGGGGCCGTGCTGCCTCGACAGATTCCGGCAGCGAGAAAGCATGCACCTGCTCGCGGACGATTTCGGGATTGAAAAGGGGCTTGGTTTCGACGGCCATGAGTTGTTTTGCTTATCAAAGCTGGGGAGGATTCGGATGGCAAGGGAACAAGGATTAATCATGAAGCGGGGAACGGTGATGCCGTTGACCTGTGCGCTCGGTGATGAGTTGGGAATTAGGTCGCCCTTTCAGGGCTTCGGGTTGTTCGCTGCCAATTCCCAGGGCGTTGCCCTGGGCTGCGATAGGTCGCGCCGTTGGCGCTTTGAGAGGGGCAGAGCATTGATGTGCTTGGCGCAGCCTTCCCCAGAGCTCAGGGGGTGGCCTGACGAGTGATTTGCTTGGCTGGGGCGATTTAAGGGCGGTGCTTGAATTGATGGGTGGGTGGGCTATATTATTAACAACAGAAAGAGGAAATGATGAATGCGAGTGGAATGAGTGTGTCGGGTTTGAAGCCGCGTTTTCCGACGGTGGCGGAGTGGAAGGCGATTGTGGCGGAGTTTCAAAAGCCGTCGCTGTGGCGGGCGGTGGTGCAACTGGTGGACACGCTGGTGCCGTATGTGGTGCTGTGGGCGGGGATCTACTGGGCGCTGCAGGTTTCGTGGTGGCTGGTGGTGCCGCTGGCGATGATGGCGGGGGCGCTGCTGGTGCGGGTGTTCATCATCTTTCATGACTGCGGGCATGGCTCGTTTTTCAAATCGAGCCGGGCGAATGCGGTGGTGGGATTTGTGACGGGGATGCTGACGTTTACGCCGTATTACCAGTGGCGGTGGGAGCACTCGCTGCACCATGCGACGACGGGGAATCTGGACAAGCGGGGGATCGGGGATGTGTGGACGATGACGGTGCAGGAGTACCTGGAGGCGTCGCGGTGGAAGCGCTTTGCGTACAAGCTGGCGAGGAATCCGGTGGTGCTGTTTGTGATCGCGCCGTTTGTGCTGTTTGTGATTTTGCAGCGGATCCCGAGGAAAGGGGCGGACAGGCGGGAGCGGGACTCGGTGTGGTTCATGAACGCGGCGCTGCTGGGGCTGGCGGCGGTGATGTCGTGGATCTATGGGCCGCTGAATTATCTGATCGTGCAGGGGATCTGCACTGCGGTGTCCGGGGTGTGCGGGGTGTGGTTGTTCTACATTCAGCACCAGTTTGAGGATGCGTACTGGGAGGAGCACAAGGAGTGGGACTACACGGCGGCGGCGCTGCAGGGCTCTTCGTACTACAAGCTGCCGCGGGTGCTGCAGTGGCTGTCAGGGAACATTGGGTTTCATCACATCCATCATCTGAGCTCGCGGATCCCGAACTATTATTTGGAGCGCTGCCATTATTCGCACCCGGTGTTTCAGCAGGTGAAGCCGATCACGATCCGGGTGAGTCTGAAGTCGCTGGCGTTTCGGCTGTGGGACGAGCAGCATAAGAAGCTGGTGGGGTATAAGAGGATGCGGGAGGTGAGGAGGGAGAGGGGGAGGGGGAGGGGGAGGAATGACGAATGAGTAAAACCGAATGACTAAAGAATGAGGAAGACCGACGAATGCGGAATGCGGAGGGGGGGGAGGTCTCTGTGGGACCGGAATAGGACTGATAGGTGGTATGGGACCTATGGTGTGGATGCTGTGGCGGGGATGCTGTGGCGGGGATGTTGCGCGTCGGCAGGGCGTTGGCCTGGGCTGCGATAGGGCGCGCCGCTGGCGCTTCAGCGGAAGCCGTCCAGGGAGTGTGAGGGCGTGTTTGCTGGCGCCTCTGTGATGGCCCGTGGGCTTTTTTTGCCGCTGGGTGTGGCCGGGCGCTGAGCCGGAGCTGGTTAAAAAGCGGCGCTCCCAGTGGGGAAGGGGACTTTAAATGCCGGCGGCCATGACTTTCATCCAGCGCATGCGGAAGGAGGAGTTTTCTTCCATGAGCTGGGCGGCGATGGTGGTGGAGAGCTGGGTGAGGCCGGTGAGGCGGGCGAAGGCGGCGGTGTTTTCCTGGCGACGGTAGTAGTCGGTGGAGTCGGTGGTCTGGGTGCCGAGGGATTGGGCGATCTCGACGAGGGACTCGGGGGTGAGGCTGTCGAAGGGGAGGGAGAGGGTGCCGCGATCGAGGCTGACGCTGATCTGGTTGCCGGCGGGGTTGCAGGTGATGCGGCCGGTGAGCTGGCCGCCTTCGCGACGGGTGATGGTGCCGGTCCAGCCTTTGGCGGTGAGGTCGTTGGTGAGCTGGCGGATGAAGTCGCGGGACTGGGTGTAGAGGTAGAGGCGGCCGTCGAGGGCGGTGCGGACGTCTGCGGTTTCGAGGCGGGTGCCGGTGAGGAGATCAATGGCGCGGGTGTAGTCGTAGCCTTGGACGAGGGAGGGGACGAGGGCGTTGACTTCGGCGAGGAGTTCGAGATCGTTGAGGCGGCTTTTTTTGTCTTCCTCCATCTGACGCTGCTGGCCTTCGAGGGTCATGGTGGAGATCTCGCGCTGGTAGCTGGTCTCCAAGTCGGTGATGAAGCGGAGGAAGGCGCCGCTGGTCTTGAGATTTTTGCGGGTCTGCTGGACTTCGGCGAGGGCGGTGCGGAGCTCTGGGATGGTGCCTGAACGCTTGGGCTGGAGGGTGGCGCGGACGAGGGCGAAGTCGGGCTTGTAGCGGTCTATGAGGGGGCTGTAGAGGGAGAGCCAGTCGAGGGAGGGGGCAGAGGCGTCTGTGGTGGGCTTCTTGGTGTCGGCGAGATGGGTCTGGAAGTGTTCGAGTTCTTCGGCGCCGAGGAGGGCATCTCCGAAGTGCCATTCGGCGAGGCCGTGGACGAGGTAGCCGAGGATTTCTTCGTTGGTGGTCTGGTAGTCGAGGGATTTGAGGGCGGTGCCGAGGCCGAAATTTTTCGACATGCGGTCTTTGAGCTTGGTGAAGAAGGGGGCGAGGCCGTTGAGGTCCGGGGTGGTGGCGAGCTTGGTGAACTGTTCTGCGGCGTCTTTTTTGCGGTCGAGCATGATGCTGCAAAGGGCGGCATTGAAGCGTGCCCAGTTGGCGGTGGGCTGGAGGACGTCTTTGGATTTGGCGAGGGTGATGAACTTGTCTTCGGCGGTGGCGTACTGGCGGCCTTCGAGCATGGCCTGGCGTGCTTCGGTGAAGCGCTCGGAGACGGTTTTTTTGTTGGCTTTGTCTGCGGTGAGGGTGACGCCTGCGCCGTCGAGTTCGCTTTCATTGGCGGTGGCGAGCTGGATGGCGCGGACGTTGCGGCGCTCGCCGCCTTCGCGGAGGAGCCAGCCCATGCCGTAGGCGACGATGATGGCGGCGGCGGTGAGGCCGATGAGGCGGGTGCGGCGATTGACGAGGCGGCGGCGGACGCTGCCGCGATCGAGGAGGCCTTCGGCGAGGCGCATTTCATCGACGACTTCGGCGTAGTTGGCGAAGCGGTCTTCGGGATTGAAGGAGAGCATGCCATTGATGACGTGCTCTGTGCGGGGGGAGAAGCGGAGGCCGGATTCGCCGAGGGTGACACGCTTGGACTTGATGCGGCGGAGGTCTTCGATGGCGGCGGTATCTGCCTTGTGGGGCGGATTGCCGGTCATGGCATGGTAGAGGGTGGCGCCGAGGGAGAAGATGTCGCTGCGGTAGTCTTCTTTGTTTTCGATGACTTTTTCGGGGGCGACGTAGTAGGGGGTGGCCCACATTTCGCCGGACTGGTCGCCACCGCGATCAACGAAGAGGGCGAGGCCGAAGTCCACGACTTTGGCGGTGCCGGTTTCGGTGAAGAGGATGTTGGCGGGTTTGACGTCGCGGTGGATGAGGGTGAGCTGCTGGGCGGCGCGGAGGCCTTCGGCGACTTCGCGGCCGATGCGGAGGGCTTCGTCTTCTTTGAGGTGGCCTTCGCGGCGGATGCGCTGCTCAAGGGAGCCGCCGCCGACGAGCTCCATGGCGATGTAGAAGTAGCCCTGGTCATAGCCGACGGAGTAGAGCTTGATGACGTTGGGGTGGGTGACGTTGGCGGTGATGTGGGCTTCGCGACGGAACTGCTCGAGGCGGACGGAGTCGCGGGAGTACTGGCGGTTGAGGATTTTGAGGGCGACGCGGCGGCCGAGGGTTTCGTCTTCGGCCTCGAACACGCGGCTCATGCCGCCTTCGCCGATCTGGCGGACGATCATGAACTGATCAAAGCGACGGCGGACGCGGACCATTTGGCCGCAGAAGGGGCACTTCAGTTTTGTGAAGGGCTCGAGGGAGGTGACATCGATCTGCCGCTGACACACCGGGCAGGTGCTCAGGAATGACTGTTCTGGAGGGGCGAGAATCAAGGTGAGGGGTTATTGCAGTAGCAGGGACGCATTGGATATGCCAGAAATTACAGTTTGCCTTATTAATTTGAATCTTGAGTTTGTCGGGTGGATTGGCTCATCAGTGAAACAGTGGATATTGGAGATCGTTTCGACAAACACCTGGCAAGGCGTTTGCCGGATATGTCGCGGTCGCGTTTGCAGGACTTGATCAAGGAGGGGCATGCGACGCTGAATGGGAAGCCGGTGAAGGCGGGTGCCACTCTGAGAAGCGGGGATGCGGTGAGTCTCACGGTGCCGGATGTAGCGGAGGTGGAGATCAAGGCCCAGAACATTCCTTTGACGATTTTGTATGAAGACAGCGACATCGTAGTGCTGGACAAGGCGTCCGGGCTTGTCGTTCATCCGGCTGAGGGAAATCCTGACGGGACGCTGGTAAACGCGCTGCTGCACCACATCGGCGACCTGAGCGGGATCGGTGGGGAGATGAGGCCGGGGATTGTGCACCGGCTGGACAAGGACACGAGCGGCTGCATGGTGGTGGCGAAGAATGACATCGCGCACCGGCGGCTGACGGAGGCGTTTTCGGAGCGGCGGATTTCAAAGATCTACCTGGCGGTGGTGAACGGGGTGCCGAAGGAGGAGGGGGGACGGATTCAGACGTCGATCGGGAGGCATCCGGTGGACAGGAAGCGGATGAGCAACTTGCTGGATGGGGCGGGGAAGGATGCGGTGACGGAGTGGACGAAGCTGGCGGTGGACCAGGGGTGTGCGCTGATTCAGTGCAGGCTGCTGACGGGGAGGACGCATCAGATCCGTGTGCACATGCGGGAGTCTTTGCAGTGTGCGATTTTGGGGGATCCGATTTATGCGAATCCGTCGAAGCAGCGGGTGCAGGTGCCGAGGCTGATGCTGCATGCGTGGAAGCTTTCGTTTAACCATCCGATCCATGATCAGCCGATGGCTTTTATTGCGAAGCTGCCGGCGGAGTTTGAGGGGTGGATGGAACGCGTTGCGAATGACGAATGAGTAAGTCCGAATGACGAAATAATGTCGAATGACAAAGCCCGAACGAGGCTGCGAAGTTGCAGCGTGAAGCTGCTGGTTTTGTCATCGGGACTTTGTCATTCGAATTGGCATCGACTCAATCTGCGCTTCTCTAAGCGGCGGGATACAACCTCTTTTATTTTATGCTCAAAGTTTACGCTTACTCTGGATGCTCGACGTGCAAGAATGCGATCAAGTGGCTGAAGGGGCGAGGGGTGGCGTTTGAGGAGATTGCGATTCGGGAGACGCCGCCGACGGTGGGGGAGCTGAAGGGGATGCTGGGGGCTCAGAGTGGGGAGCTGCGGCGGCTTTTTAATGTGTCGGGGATGGACTACCGGAGTTTGGGGCTGAAGGACACGCTGCCGGGGATGAGTGAGGAGGAGGCGCTGGGACTGCTGGCGGGGAATGGGAATCTGGTGAAGCGGCCGTTTGCGGTGGATGCTGGGAAGAAGGTGTTTCTGGTGGGGTATAAGGAGGGGGAGTGGGAGAAGGTTTTGGGTGCTTGAGGGCGCGGGAGTTTTGCGTGGGGGGTGGGGACGTGCGAAAGCGGCGCTGAAGCGCCGCACTCCGAGGACGCTTCGCGGGTTACTTTACCGCTGCGGCTTGTTCTTTGAAGAACTTGGTGATGAGGGGTGGGGCTTCTGCGGGGAAATTGTGGGTGCCTTGGTGGATGTAGGCGATGAAGGGGGCGCCGACTTTGGAGGGGAAGAGGGTGCAGTCTTTGGCCCATGGGGTGCCTTCGGGGGCGCATTGGTTGATCGCTTTGACCTTGGTCATGGCGAGCTCCTGCCATGCGTATTTGACGAGTGGGTCCTGGGTGCCGGCGATGTGCATGCAGGGCTTGGGTTTGAAAGGGGTGTCTTTGAGGCGGGCGGAGAGTGCTGCGGATGGGGCGACGGCGCAGAGGACGTCCGGGCGCGTCTGCCAGAGGAGGTAGGTGAAGCCGCCGCCGTTGGAGTGGCCGGTGGAGAAGATGAGTTTGGTGTCGACTTTGTAGTGTTCTTTGAGGTGGGCGAGGACGGCGTCGAAGAGTTTTAAATCGCGATCGCCCTGTGCGCCTGCGCCGTGCTGCCAGCCGGGCTTTTTGCCTTCGGGGTCGGTGAGCTGGCCGGGGGTGTTGAGGCCCTGGAGATAGACTGAGATGGCCTCGGGCCAGAGTTTGTACATGGGAATGCTGCGGCCGATTTGCATGGCGTTGCCGCCGTGGCCGTGCCAGACGAAGACCACGGGGGTGGGGGTTTCCTTGGCGGTGGGTGGTGTGTAGAGGAGTCCGGTGCGTGTGACGCTGTCCACGGTGAGGTCCAGTTTTTGGACGCCCTGGGGGAGGGGAAGCTGGGCGGGGCAGGATGAGATGGCGGCCAGCAGGGCGAGCAGGAAGAAGCAACGGCGGTTCATGGTTGGATGGAGTGGACTTGGAGCTTCAACGCCATGGCCTCGGCAAAGTTGCAGAGGCGTCGTGTTGGGCTAGGATCACGCACCATGAGTTCTGTTAATGATGCTGTTCCTGTCATCACCCAGCCCGGCCAGGGCAGGGGGATGTCGGTCTTTGGTGATGGGGTCGAGTTTGTGATCACCGGTGCACAGTCGGGCGGTCGATTCACGCAGTGGATTGAGACCACGCATCCCGGGGGTGGGCCGCCACCGCATTATCACACGCGGGAGGATGAGAACTTTTACGTCATTGAGGGGAGCGCTGAGTTTTTCCAAGGCGGGCAGTGGACGGCGGTGGTGCCGGGAACTGCGGTGTTCATGCCGAAGGGGGAGGTGCATGCCTTTCGCAATGCGGGGGAAACGCCGCTGAAAATGCTGATCACGACGGTGCCATCCGGCTTTGAGATTTTCTTTGATCGCTGCGCGGTGGAATTTGCGAAACCGGAGGGGCCTGATATGACACGCCTTGTCGAAATCGCTGGTGAGCACGGCATTCATTTCGTCACTCCCTAAACTTTTCCAAACATGTTTAAAACCGGCCAGCAAGTTGTCTGCATTGATGATCAATTCGAGCCTTGGGTCTTCGATTTGTTCAAGTCTCTGCCTAAGAAGGACCAGATTTATACCGTGCGCGCGCTGCGTGCGGGGCGGTCGAATCCGCAGTTTGTGGTGAATGATGATGCGGAGATCAAGCTGGCGGGGGCGGAGTTTGATCTGCTGCTGCTGCTGAAGGAACTGAATAATCCGGATGATCCGCACTCGAGTGTGAAGCAGGAGCTGGGGTTTCGGTCTGAGCGATTTGCGCCGTTGCTGGAGGAGACGGAGGAAGAGGAGGATGAGGCGCTGATTGGGGTGGGACACGGCGAGAAGACGTGGGAGCCGGAGCCGGCTTGGTCGAAGTAACCTTGGCTGCGCGGGGGGTGCTGGCATGCCTCCGGCATGCGATCTTTAGAGCTGGCTGGGTGGATGCGCTTTCCAGGGGGCATTCGCCCCCTGGCTACCTTCTATGATCCCTTCGGGATCGGGACGACGAATGCGGCTGGCTTTCTTACCTTCCTGCGTGGTGGATGAAAACTTGGCACCGTGGGCGCTGTTTGATACAACACCCATCTCATGAGCGCCCCTTCTGACCTTCCGCCGTCTTCCGCCCCGCTTACTGAACGCCAGATTGTCGAACTGCTCTCCACGGCGCGGCAGCGGCTGTTTGCGGAAGTGGGCAAGGTGATCGTGGGGCAGAAGCATGTGATTGATGAAATGCTGATTGCGCTGCTGAGCGGCGGGCATTGCTTGATCACGGGGGCACCGGGATTGGCGAAGACGCTTCTCATTAAGACGGTGGCGGATGTGTGCCATTTGAGTTTCCAGCGGATTCAGTTCACGCCGGATTTGATGCCGTCGGATATTACGGGAACGGAGATATTGGAAGACAGCCCAGAGGGGCGGAAGCTGGTGTTCAGCAAGGGGCCGGTGTTTGCGAATATGATTTTGGCGGATGAAATCAATCG
>DLGZ01000080.1:232749-278077 GCA_002482965.1 Verrucomicrobiaceae bacterium UBA7681
GTGAACGGGAAGACGATGCATCTGCCGGAGCCGTTCTTTGTGCTGGCGACGCAGAACCCGATTGAGCAGGAGGGGACGTATCCGCTGCCTGAGGCGCAGCTTGATCGGTTCATGCTGAACATTGTGATCGATTATCTGAGCGAGGATGATGAGGTGGCGGTGGTGACGAAGACGACTTCGGGCAAGGGCGAGCCGGTGCAGAGGCTTTTTACTGGGGAGGAGCTGCTGGCGTTTCAGCAGGTGGTGAGGAAGGTGCCGATCGCGGAAGATGTGGCGCGCTATGCGGTGCGGCTTTCGGCGGCTTCGAGACCGGGGAGGGATGGGGTGCCTGATTTTGTGAATCAGTGGGTGAGCTGGGGAGCGGGGACACGTGCGAGTCAGAACCTGGTGCTGGGGGCGAAGACGCGGGTGCTGCTGCACAACCGGACGCATGTGACGATGGAAGATATTCGGGCGATGGCGCTGCCGGTTTTCCGACATCGTATCCTCGTAAATTATAAAGCCGAGGCCGAAGGAGTGACGGTGGAAAAGGTGATTGGGAAGCTGCTGGAGCACGTGAAGGCGTGAATCAGGACTCTTTAAATGAATCTGTACTACAAGCTCCCCTACGTTCCCAATCTGTTGGCTAAGGTGTGTTTGTGGCTCTCCATTTTCAACTGGCTTGGACTTCAGGTCAGTTCAGTCAGGATTTATCCATGGGACTATAGCCGAAATTATTTGATCTCGTTCATTCTAAGCGCCGTCGCATGGGGTGCCTCTTCAAAAACAACATCCATTTTTGGACTGATTGGTTTTGGCGTATTTGGGTTCTTGTTGATTCAAAAATATTTGGTGCTCGCTGGCCTGCCTGATTATTGAAATAATACTGCTGTGAATCCTGTCCAAACATCACCACGCAATTCACAGGGGGCCTTCCTCGATCCTGCCGCGCTGATGCGGATCAAGTCGCTTGAGCTAAGGGCGAAGGTGGTGGTGGAGGGGCTTTGGAAGGGGATGCACAGGAGCCCGTATCATGGGTTCTCGGTGGAGTTCTCGGAGTACCGGGCTTATGTGCAGGGGGATGATCCGCGGTACATTGACTGGAAGGTGCTGGCGCGGAGTGACCGGACGTACATCAAGAAGTTTGAGGATGAGACGAATCTGCGGTGTCAGCTGGTGATTGATCACAGCAAGTCGATGGGGTTTGGATCGCTGGGATATACGAAGGCGGATTATGCGGCGACGCTGGCTGCGACGCTGGCGTCGTTTTTGATGAAGCAGGGAGATGCGGCGGGGCTGACGACGTTTGCGGATGGGATTGAGGAGCATATGCCACCACGCAATCGGCCGGGACATTTGCGGCGGATCATTGCGGAGTTGGAGCGTCCGGCGAAGGCGGCGGGGACGTCGCTGGCGCTTTCGGTGGGGCAGTTGGCGGAGCTGCTGAGGAAGCGGGGGATGATTTGTTTGATCACGGATTTGCTGGCGCCGGTGGAGCATCTGGAGAAGCAGCTCGCGCTGCTGAGTGCGATGGGTCATGACCTTGTGCTGTTTCATGTCATGGACCGGGCGGAGATTGATTTTAACTTTGAGAAGTCGGCGCACTTTCGGGATGCTGAAACTGGGGCGGAGCGGTTTGTTGATCCGCAGCTTGTGCGGGAAAATTATCTGAAGCGGCTGCAGGCGCATCGTGATGCGATCCAGGCGGCGACGGATCGGCATAATGTGGAGTATCATTTTTGTCCGACGGATCAGCCGTTGGAGGAGGTGCTGTTTAACTTTTTGAGTGCGCGGCAGCGGAAGAAGGCTTCGAAATCGTCTGCTGCACGAGTGGCGATGTGAATGGTTTTTTTGATTAATACCCTATGACTTTCCAATCCACGCCAACACAACTGCTTCTGAAGCGCCGCCTCTTTTTGCTCTCGAAGTCATGTGATCGAGGACGAGTTCGAGTAGGAGGACGAGGACGATTTCTGCCAAGGTTACCTTTTGTGTTTCGAACATTTTAATCTTCATGTCCTGGCTCTTTCCGATATACCTCGCTGGTGCTGCTGCGATCATCGCGCCGATTCTGCTGCACCTGCGACGCAGGCCGCCGCAGGATCGGGTGGAGTTCAGTACGTTGATGTTTCTGGATGCGAGCACGCCGGTGCCGGTGAGCAAGCGGCGGCTGGAAAACTGGCTGCTGCTGCTGCTGCGCTGCCTCGCACTGATCCTTCTCGCGCTCATGTTTGCGCGGCCTTTTATGCAGAGTGAGAGCGCTACGGCTTCGTCTGCGGATAAGGCCACGCTGATCTTGCTGGACCGCAGCGCTTCGATGCGGCGGGATGATCTCTGGAAGCGTGGTCTCGCCGAGGCGGGGCGTTTGTTTAAAGATGCCAAGATCACTGACCGCATGGCGCTGGCGGTTTTTGATCGTGAACTCACGATGGTGTGGAGCTTTGAGGAAGATCGGAATACGCCGGCGAATCGGAGTGCTGCGCTACAAAGCCGCCTTGCCGCGCTGGCGCCGAGTTGGGATGGTACGCAGTTGGATCGGGCGCTGATCGCGGCGGTGCCGTCGTTTGACTCCAGCACGGCGAAGCTCAAAAAGCGCATTCATCTGATCACTGATTTGCAGGAGGGGATGCACCTGGATGCATTGCGGACGATTGCCTGGCCTGCTGAGCTCACGCTTAATGTTCATCGTCTTGATCCTGCCACGAACGACAATTTTTCCATGGCTCTTGCGGCGCGTGATGAGGAGGGGAATGCGGATGCGCTCATTCGCATTCGTTTGAGCAACACGCGTGACTCTGCATTGCGCGACTTCACGCTGGCCTGGGATAAGGGGCCGCCAACCGACCGCATCACGGCGCAGATCCCGCCGGGGGCTTCGCGCATTCTGAATGCGCCGCCGAATTCCACCAGCGCCACGACGCTCACGCTCAGCGGCGACAAGTACGACTTCGACAACCGGCTCTTCATTGCCCCACCGCAGCCGCGTGCGGTGCGCATTCACTTTCTGGGCGATGAGGTGACGCGTGATGAGGCGGCTGCACCGCTGTATTATCTGGCGCGTGCCTTGCAGCCGACCGCCACGCTGGCTCCGGTGTTGACTGCTGGCAAAGCTTTGCCAGCGCAGAAGCCGGACTTGGTCGTTATTTCGGGCAGCACTCCGCCTGTGGGCATGCACGCGAGCTTGCGCGACTTTGTGAACGCGGGCGGGTTTCTGGTGGAGGTCGCCAGTTCCACTGCGGATGCAGCCCTGCTTCAAACGCTCACCGGGATTCCCGGCATCTCCGTCAAAGAGGGGGATGCCAATGACGACTATCGCATGCTGGCGGATGTCAAAGTCGAGCATCCGCTGCTCAAGCCTTTCGGTGATCCCAAACTGCGTGATTTTACGAAGCTGCGTTTTTGGAAGCATCGGCAGATTGAGATCAAGGATGCTGGCGACAAGATCGAAACCCTGGCTGGTTTTGACAATGGGCAGCCAGCCATCCTCAGCGCGCGCATTGGGAAGGGGACGCTCATTGTCCTGGCCTCCGGTTGGCACCCCGGTGAGAGCCAGCTTGCGCTCAGTACGAAATTTGTGCCGCTGCTTTATGGGTGGCTGGCGGCGGCTGGCTTCAGTCATGATCCTGCGGCGACGCTGTTGGTGGGTGAGGCGCTGCCGCTTGATGCTGCAGCCGAGCATACGGTCACGGATCCTGAGGGCAAGACGCACAGTCTCAAGGCGGGTGAGACTTTTACTGCGTCGGAGATTGGCCTTTATAAAGTGCAAAGTGCTTCGCATACGCGGACTCTGGCCGTCAACCTGCCGCCGGATGAGGGGAGGGTTTTGCCACTGGTCCCGCAAAAGCTGGCTGAATATGGCATCAAGCTTTCCGGTGGGGCTGACAGTGCTGCTGCCAGCGAAACCACGGACGAGCGGCTCACGGCGACTGATACGGAGCAGCGCCAGCAGTCGTGGTGGTATATTCTTGTCATGCTCCTGGCTGTTCTTTTACTGGAAACTTGGATTGCGGGGCGCGCCCGACAGACGACGGTCCAACCTGCGTAATTCACTCTGAGTTTCACCACGATGAATGACTATCCCTTTCCTCATGACAAGAGACTGCACTTCGGGTGCGGACTTTTGTTTGGAGGAGTCATCACGTTCCTGCTCTTGATCACATCCGTTTCTGCGATGGAAGCCATGCAATGGTTTTTAGTCGCTGCAGCTTCGTTGGCCTTTGGTCTTCTCGCGATGCAGCATGGCGAGAGATTCTGGGCCAAGGCTTCTTCCATTATCGGGACTGTCTCTCAATGGCTTCGTTATTGATCCAATGATAACTTCATCACTACCATGATCGCACGCACCATCCTTGAAGCCCGCATTGCTGAAGTTCGCGAGTCGCTGCGTCTTGCGCGGCTCATGCGCCATCTTGCTGTTGTGTTTGCGATTGGTGTTGTGGTGCGGGGCAGTTTGCTGCTGGCCACGCTGAATGGGTTGCCTGTTTCGAAGCGGCTTGATCGCTGGTCGATGCTGGGGCTTGTCGTGCTGGGGCTGATTGCCTGGATCAAGGGGAGGCGTAATATTTGGAGTGATCATGACATTGCGCGTGTGATTGAGCAGAAGCATCCCTCGCTGAATGCGCTGCTGCTGACGGCCATAGAGCACGAACCTGAGGCGGATAAGCCGACCGGGTTTTTGCATGAACGACTCATTGACCGCGCGCTGGCGCATGCGGCCACGCAGAACTGGCCGGTGACGGTGGCGAACAAGCCGTACACGCGTGCGGCGGTGGGCGCGGTGATGGCAATCATCGCTTTTCTGGCCACGGATTTGGCGCTGCGTTTCCAGTCGTCACAGCAGCAGATCGAGGTGGCGAAAAACAAGGTCGATGAACAGGCCAAGCCCACCGAGTTCAAGGCGACGCTGACTCCGGGAGACACGGAACTCGAGCGTGGTGCGCACCTCATTATTGAAGCGCGTTTCAATGGGCCGGTGCCTGCGGATGCGATGCTGGTGGTCAGTGAGGCGGATGGGAAGGAACGCGAGCGGCTGCCGATGCGCCTGACGGTGGATGAGCAGGTGTATGGTGGCATGATCAACAAGGTGGAGCGTGATACGAAATACCATGTGGAGTTTGCTGGCCAAAAATCGCAGATGCACACGATCACGGTTTTTGACTTTCCTGTGCTGGTTAGCAGCGATGTGATCGTCACGCCGCCGGAGTACACGAAGCTGCCGGCGAAGGAGACGAAGAACACGAAGAAGGTGACAGCGCTGGAGGGATCGAAGATTGCGTGGAAGATCAAGGTCAATAAACCGCTGATCGCGGCCGGTGGAGAGGGCGCTGCTGCTGCGGGCAAAGGTGCTTCCCCTTTTGCACCGCATTTGACTGCTGCGGAACTTTTTGGAGAGGACAAGAGTGTCATCGTGCTCACGCCATCGGCGGATGATGCCACGGTGCTGGAAGGTGGGCTGATGGCGGAGAAGTCGCAGAAGTATCGCCTTCATCTGGTGGATGAGGCGGAGCGTGGGAACAAGAATCCGCCGTGGTTTACGGTGACGGTGCAGTCGAACCAACTGGCGAAGATTGAAATGGTGTTTCCGAAGCGAGATTTGCAGGTGTCCAGCATCCAGGAACTGCCGGTGGAGGCGAAGGTTTCGGATGACCTGGGTGTCACGAAATCAGGGGCGGTCTTCAGCATCAATGGGAACAGCAAGGAGATCATCTTTAAGCATGCGGTCACTGCGCCGATGAAGAAGGAGGATGTGCGGGCGGAGCTGGCGCTGGAAAAAGAGAACGCCGAGCCGAGACAGCTCGTGAGCTACTACCTGTGGGCTGAAGACACCGGGCCCAAGGGGGAGGTGCGGCGCAACATGAGCGACATGTTCTTTGCCGATGTGCGGCACTTTGAAGACATTTTCCGTGAGATGGAGGCGCCGCCCAGCGAGCCCGGCAAGCCGAAGGCGGAGAGCGACAAGCTCGTTGATCTGGTGAAACAGATCGTCAACGCGACGTGGAAGATCATTCGGGACACCAATGCGGGGCGCGTGATTGAGGCGGCGACACCGGACATTGATGTGGTGGATCAGTCGGTGGGCATTGCCATGGAGAAGGCCAAAGAAGCCATGGAGAAAGTCGAGGATGCGGAGGTGAAGCAGTCGCTCACGGAAGCGTGGAAGAGTCTCAAGGACTCGCAGGGGCCGCTGCAGCAGGCCTCGGCTGAGAAGAAGCGGTCGCCGCTGAATCAGGCGCTCACGTTTGAGCAGACGGCGCTGGAATGGCTGCACCGTGCGCAGAGCCGCGAGCATCAGGTGATGCGCCAGGACAAACCCGGCGAAGGGCAGCAGCAGGCAAACCAGAACCAGATCATGGATCTGGAGCTGAAGCAGAAGGAGCAGCGCTACGAAGAGGAGAAGGCTGCGACTGAGGAGCAGACTGCTGAGCAGCAGGAGAATCTGCAGGTGTTGAACCGGCTCAAAGAACTCGCCCGAAGGCAGGAGGCGCTGGCGGAGAAGATCAAGGAGCTGCAGAATCAGATCGCCAAGGCGAAGACGGAGGAGGAGAAGCAGGAGCTGGATAATCAGCTCAAACGTTTGCAGGCGGAGCAGGAGCAGTTGCTGAGTGATCTTGATGATCTGAAGGAGCGCATGGAGAAGCCGGAGAACGCGCAGAACATGGCGGAGGCCAAGGAGCAGCTGGAGGAAACGCGGGAAAAGGTGCGGGAGACGGCGGAGCAACTGAAGGATGAGAAGCTGGCGGATGCCGCCAACTCCGCGACGCGTGCGCAGCGTGAACTTGAAAAGATGCAGGAGGATTTCCGGCAGAAGACGTCGAAGAAATTTGCGGAGGAGATGAAGCAGATCCGGCAGCAGGCGCGCGATGCGGCTGATGCGGAGAAGAAGATCAGCGAGGCGCTGGAGAGTCAGAAGGAGCCGGGGTCTGACCTTGAGAAGAACATGCAAAACGCTGCGGAGAGCCGGCAGGTGGGAGAGCAGCAGGAGAACATTGAAAAGCTTCTCAACAGCATGCGGCAGCTCAGCGAGCAGGCGGAGCAGAGTGAGCCGCTGCTGCACCGCAATCTTTACGATGCTGTGCGCAAAGCCCAGACCAGTGGTTTGGAGGAGAACCTGCAGGCAACGCGTGATCAACTCCGCTATGGATCGCAGGCTGAAGCGAAGGACGCTGAACGCAAGGCGGCGAATGCTGTGGAGGAACTGAGGAAGGGCGTGGAGAAAGCGGCTGAGAGTGTGCTTGGCAGTGAGAGCGAATCATTGCGCGTGGCGAAGAATGAACTGGATAAGCTGATCAAGGAGGCGCAGCAGCAGGAAGCGGCGGAGGCTGGGCAGAAGGGACAAGATGTGGCGAATGCGGGGGATCCGGATGCTGCTGCGAAGGGGCCGAAGGGTGGCGAGGGCCAGAAGGGCAAAGACGGGCAGCCAGAGGATGGCAAAACTGCGGACAAGGGTGAAAAGCCTGGAGACGGGCAGCCGCAAGGTAAGGACGGGGAAGGTCAAAAGCCGGGCAAGGATGGCCAAGGGCAGGAGCCTGGCAAAGATGGCCCAGGGCAAGCGCAAGATCCGAAGATGGCAGGCGAAGGGGAGCAGCCTGGCAAAGGAGAAGGGGAACCCAAGCCGGGACAAGGCAAAGAGGGCAAGGCTGGCCAAGGTGAAGGCAAGGACGCGCAGACTGCTGAAAAAGGGCAGCAGGCCGGTCAGGGCATGGAGCCCGGCGAGAAGGGGCAGGCGGGACAGCAGCCGAATCCGGATGGTGAAGGCCAGGGTAAAGGGCAGGCTTCAGCGGAGCGGCCAAAGGGCAATCAACCTGGAGAGCAGCCGGGCAAGGATGGGCAGCAACCGGGGCAACCTGGCCAAGGCAAGGGGCAGGGCCAAGGTGAGCCCCAAACTGCTGAAAATGGGAAGGAACCCGGTGATGGGCAGCAGCCCGGCCAAGGGCAGAATCAAGGGCGTGGGCAAGGGAAGGGGCAGGCGCAGACGGCCAGTTCCAACACAGGGCTGGGCATGACTGGTGATCGTGATTCTGATAATGATCGTCGCGTGGCACCGATCAACGGAGGTGCTGTTTCTGAGGCGCTCTTTTTTGACGACAGCAAGGAGCAGCCTGACAGCGGTGTCTTTACTGGCAATGGCTACGAGCAGTGGAGCGACCGGCTGCGCAATGTGGAGGAACTGCTGAGCAACCCTGAACTGCGTAATGATGCGGCGAAGGTGCAGGATCGGGCGCGGACGCTGCGCATCGAGCTTAAGCGGAGCAATGAGGCGCCGCAGTCGGCTTACTTGAACACTCGCATCACGCAGCCGCTGATGGAACTGCGTGACCGGGTGGTGGAAGAGCTTTCGAAGAAGGATGCGGGCAAGAATTTGGCGCCGGTGGATCGTGATCCGGTGCCTGCGGAGTTCCGCGATTTGGTGAAGCGTTACTATCGCGAACTGGGTGCTGGAAAGTAAGGATGTCCGAGGTTCTTTCGTGGAATGCCGCCTCGACGCTAAAGGCTTATTTAGCATACTGAGTTGATGGCCCTGACGGTTTTGACATTGAGCAACGCAGACGGCGAGCATCGGATTTCATGTCCGCTGCATGAGTCGCTGACGTTTGGATGCGGCCCGGCGTGCGATGTCACGTTTGATGGGGTTGGCATTCTGCCGCGGCACTGCGTGCTGTACCGGAAGGGAGAGCGGACTTTTCAGATCATCGGCGTCTTTGCGGCGGCGCAGTTTACGGTGAATGGCGTGATTTCGAGCGAGCTGGAAGTGGATGCGCCGTTCAAGTTTGGCATTGGTGGCGCGATGTTTGATGTGGACGTCGCTGAGGGAGATGAGGAAGTGCTGCAGGAGACGGAGCCTGTGACTGATGAGGTGCCGCTGGTGACGAGACCCAGCCGGCGTGGCTATTTGCTGAGGCCGATCACTTTGAAGCCGCGTGCTGGAGAGCGGGTGGGTGGGGTGATTTTGGCGGCTGCGCCTCCTGCTGAAATTGAGGTTCCGGTGACGGCACAACCGGCGAGCCTGACGCTGCAGACGGTGGAGGTGGTGATGGAGGCGAAGGTGCCGCAGGATGAGGAGGAATCGTCTTCGCTGCTGCTGGTGGGGCTTCTGCTGTGCGGTGCGATGATTGCGGGTGTTGTTTACTGGCCGCACCATCTGGATCAGCTTTCATCTGAGAAGCCCGATGTGGTGGCAGCTTCTGTGGCTGCTCCAGTGCTCACGCCGGAGGCGACGATGCGGGCGTGTCGGGATTTGCTGAAGGTCGGTGCGCCACGGCTGGCGGCGCAGATGCTGATACCGCTGGCTGAGCGGGGTGATGTGGAGGCGATGCATCAACTGGCGCTGGCTTTGCGGGCGTCGGGCAAGTTTGGAGATGAGGTGGTTGTTTTGCTGCAACGGGCAGTTGAAGGGGGGCAGAGGGATGCGCTGCGTGATTTTGTGAGTGCGGTCGATGATGCGGAGAATCGGGGGCGGTATGGGGAGGGGGCGTTCAAGCAGTTGCAACTGGCGGCGAAGCTTGGGGAGACCTCTGCCTGGATGCCGCTGGGGGAACGCTATGAGCATGGCAAGGGCACGGCTGTGGACATGAAGCTGGCGCTTGCTGCCTTTGAGAAGGCGCGTGTGGCTGGGGACAGGCGTGCGGTGGTGAAGGTGTCTGCGAGGCAGGCGGCGCTGGAGCGTGTGGCGGCGTATGTGCGATCGTGGAACGAGGTGTCTGTGGCTACGCAGCTTGATCATGTGGTGGCGGGGCAGGGGAGATTTTTTATGCTGGATCATCCGCCGATGGAGGTGCTGCTGCGGATGGAGGAGGAAATGCGGGCGCGCTGGCCGCTGCGGCGGATCAGCGTGGCGGCGGGGGCGCAGGCGGAGCTGGAGACGTTTGAGCTGGTCAAGGTGACGCAGCCGTTTCAATTCGAGGTGCAGCGGGGTGAACGCATTGCGCGTGGCAGGGGGGTGCTGGTTTGCGCGGTGCAGCGTGATGGGACGGACCGCTGGCGCATCAGGGATGCTAGTGACAAGATTGAGGTGACTGAACTGATGCCGGCGAAGGAGCAGTTTGTGAGTGCGGGGTCGTTGCGTGAGTTGAAGCCTGCTTTTACGCGTGAGGAGCAGGTGGACGAAGCGCGGCTGGAGATTTTGGAGCAGTTGCGCGGTCTGGAAGCGACGGAGGATTTCAAGCCGGCGCTCAGCGTGGTGATGAACGCTGTTTATGAATTTCCGCAGGAGACGTTTTGGCTGCCGTTTGCCGACCAGTTGTGTGACCGCATGGCGCGGCAGTTTTTCAAGGATGGCCGATGGCTGGATGCGGGGTGGGCGGAACAGGTGCATCAGTTTGGTGAGCATGGCAGTGTGTCGGCCTTGCTGCTGGAGGGGCATCTGTGTGCGGCGGGGTATGGGTGCCCGCGCAATCCGGCGAAGAGCCTAGCGCTTTATCAGAAGGCGTTTGAGGCGGGGAAGCGGCGTGATGCGCGCTTCTACTATGCGGAGGCTTTGTTTCAGGGACGCGGGGTGCCGCAGGATACGGAGAAGGCGGGGGCGCTGGTGCTGGCGTTTATGAGCCGCTCCAAACATCCGCTGGAGGCTTATCTGGCGGCGCATCTGCTGTGGCGCAAGGCGGAGCATGATCCGGCGCTGTGGCAGGAGGTCTATGATATGCTTTCACGCGTGGTGGAGAAGCTGCCGCCGGCGAAGAATCTCGCGGGCATGGTGCTGCTCAATCATGGGCAGACGACGAAGGAGCGGAGGACTGGGTTTGCGGCGATCAAGAGTGCGGCCGAGGAGGGCGTGGTGGAGGCGATGAAGAATCTCTCCCAATGTTATTTGGAGGGCGTTGGCTGCGAGAAGGATGCGGGTCAGGCTACGTTTTGGAAGCAGAAGGCGATGGTGACGGAGCCGCCGCGAAGGAGGCATTATACGGAGTTTGAGGAGTGATTGGGGCGCCGGAGAGGTGGCCACAAAGGGGCGCAAAAAGAAGCAAAAAAGTGACGAAGTGTGCGGGCGAGTCATGGGGCTTTGCCACGCTCTCATGAACGGGCGGGCTGTCGCCACACCCATTCTACGGCCATGCATGCTCTTGCCGTAGCTCAACGGGGCTACTCGCTGGCACGGAGGAGGTCGCAAGTGATGAAGATGGCCTGGAGGATGTCTGCTTTTTCGAACTCGGGTTTGCCGGTGGGTTTGGAGAGGGAGAGGAGGCGGGCGGTGCCTGAGGGGATGGTGATGCCGGTGGTAAGCTTGGTGGTGAAGTAATCGGTGAGGGGGAATTCGAGGCGGTGGCCTTGGGTGTCGATGAGGTGCTCGCGGTGTTCGAAGGGTGGGGCGGTGTGGAATTCGTTTGAGAGGGTGAGTTCGACGGTGATGCCGTCTGCGCCGACGGTGGGTTCGAGTTCGAGGTAGAGGCCGATGGTGCGCTTCTCCTGCCCAAAAACCGGTTCGCCCTTGTCAGTCACTTTGAAGTCCTTGATGGCGCTGTGCTCACGGCCCTGTCGGGTGGTGGCGCGCACGCCGGACTTGGTTTCGATGCGTGTGGTGTCGAGGTGCTGAACGGTACCGGTCTTGACGGCGGCGAGCAGTGCATCGAGTTCGGCGCGGTGATCGCTCTTGCTGGCGGCTTGTGCGGTGAGGCGGCGCAGCAGCGGGCCGGGGCCTTGGAGGATGTGGGTGTTTAAGACGACGGTTTTTGGGGGTGTTTTGGTTATGGACTTCACGTAGTCATCGACCAAAGCGAGGTTCTCGTTCGTGTTTTTGACGATGATCACGGATGATGCGTGATCGTATGAGGCTGTGGCTCCTGTAGGAAAGGAGACGCCAGAGACTTCGAGGATGTTTCTGGCGGTTATGCGGGGTCTCGGTTCTGGGTAAGCTGATGAAGAAAGAAAATGAGGCACATGATACATCTTGGTGTTCCAGGCTTTGGGATCGATCACGGGTTTGGGTTTGCTGCCAGATTCAGGGGTGGATCTGGCTTTCGCCACTTGCGGAACCACATCGCATTTCAAGAATGTGGCCCACAGGATTTCGGCATCGTCACGACCGGTTGGTTTGTTGAGGGCGATGAGCTTGAGTCCGCCGTTGATCATGCTGCTGCCAGTGAAGATCCTGGAGGAGTAAAAATCGACGATGGGCATCTCGAAGTCCTTCTTGGAGGAGGGATCGCGGAAATGCTCCTGACGTGTCACTGGAGCGGAAGGGTGCAGTTCGTGGCTGAAAGTGATGTCCACGTTATGTTCATCATATCCGATGATGGGTTCAATTCGAAAGACGGAACCGACCGGACGAGTTTCGAAGGCGAGGGTGGGCTGGCCTTTGGCATTGTTGCCGAATTCGGAGAGATAAATGTGCTCGCATGCGGACTCGTGGGTGGCTTGGGTGCCGGATTTGGTTTCGAGGAAGATAGAGTCGATGAACGTGGCCTCGCCACGGGCAACTGCGGCCTCTATTGCGGACCACATCTCATGCTGGTCGTTGAGCGGTGCGTGCTTGAGCGTGAGACCGCGCAGGAAGGCCGCAGGCGCCTGGACGGTGTGCAGGGTGAAGGCGACGGTCTTGGAATAGCGATGGAGGCAGTCATCGGTCAAGGCGGCGATGCGCTCGATGTTGTCGGTGGTGTTGACGATGTGCAGCACGCCGTTTTGATGTGTGGCCGTGGCCTTTTTGACAGGCACAATGCCAAGGGACTCGAACCACTGCGGCAGGGGCTGCGGCTGCTCCATCATGGATTCCAACACGCCATCGGGGACATTGAATGCGGCGGCAGTCAGTCCGGGCGGAGCCTGGGCCATCTGTGAGGTGGTGACAGGATTTGTGAAGGGGATGGATGCAGCCCTGTGGGCGGTGCCGGTGAGAAACGCCGCCCAGAGGATGTCTTCCTTCGCCTGAGGTGTGCCGACGGGTTTGGTGACGCCGACCAGTTTCGTGCTGCCGCTGCTGGTGGTGATTTCCGTGGAGAAATGGGCCCCGTCGATGTCGGTGATGGGGGATTCGCTGGCATTGCCGGAGATAGGTTCAGTCATGCTGACCTGGTGCCCAAATGGCGGAGCGGGATGCAGGTCGATTTCGAGAGTGGTTCTGATGGTGCTGCCGTCGGTATCAAGAGTCGGCTCTAAGGCCAGGCTCAATCCGATGGGGCGCATTTCTTGGTGCACCGAGGTGCTTTTGTCATCCGTCGTGAGTTCGCTCAGATACTGGTGCTCGCGGCCGGCTTCTGAGCTGGCACGGGTGTCGGATTTGGTTTCGAGAAAGGCATCTCCGACGACTCGCACTTTGGAGCCGGGATTTTTGGCATGATCCAGCAGCAGGGCGAGCTGAGCGGCGGCATCTGCGCTGTGTGAAGCGGCGGCGGTTACCTGACGAACCAGTTCTCCCGGGCCTTCGATGACTGTGAGGGTGTACGCGATGGTGGCGGGATGACGCGGGCTGCACGACTCCGCGAAAGCTTCAACGATTTTGAGATTCGCCGGGGTGTTGGTGGCGCTGAGCAGACCGGTGGTTGGATTGATCTTGGCAGCGGCTCCTTCTGGGAAGGGGATGCCGGCTGCCTCGAGAACTTCCCGGGCGGTTTTGTGCAATGGATGCTGGGCGGAATCGAGGAGGGAAGCCTGCAAGTATGGATCATTGGGTGAAATGAGAGTCGCGTCAGCAGGCAGCGGATTGTCAGCAAAAGCCGGACCTATTCTAAAGACACGTGTCGTCATCGGTGGCTGCTCCGCATGAAGGGGGGCAGTGTTCTGAGTGTTTAGAGACGCCACATGTTTCTTCAGGCGTTCGAGGTTTTCCTCGGTGTTGCGGCAGACGATTTCACCCACTGGGCCACGAGACACTGAAGCGCCTTCCGGGAAGGTGATGCCAGCGTCTTCAAGTAATTGCTTGAGTGTTTTATTCTGAACTGGTTGAGGACCGAAGGGATCGGGGCCGAGTTTGGTGGTGTCCAAATCGGATTGGGGAAGAAAAGCTGGCTGAACCTTGAAGGAACGAGTGAACATCTCGGCCTTCTCGGCATGCATGGCTGCGGTGAGGATGAGAAGGATCACCAGGAGGCGACTGCATGCGCGGAATGACATGCTGGGGAGACTAGGGGATGCGGCGGTGGGATGTCGAGAGTGATGTTGGAGTGCGGCTGCGGTGGCTTTCGAGCGATTGGTGGCGGGCTTTGGGCTGGCCGGCTGGTGAGGTGTCACATGCTGCCGCTTTCGAGGATTTTCTGGACGCGCGAGTCACCGAGGCCGTCGAAAGCGGTAGCTGCGCTCCTTCGTCGCTGCGCAACCGCAGTCCATATGGGGGCTGTGCCGTGCGAGGTGTTTTGGTGTGAGGTGGAATTGATTGGCCATTCGATGGCGCAAAAAAACGCCGCGCTGTTTTAGGGCGCGGCGTTTGAAGAAGAACTGAGCTAGTTGCGGCGCAACTGGGCTACTTTTTAGAGGGTCTGATGGATGCGGCCGAGGGCCATGAGGATGTAGGAGGTGGTGAGGACGGGGTCGGATTCCATCCAGCGGCCTTCGGTGTTGGACCAGGAGCCGTCGCCTTTTTGGAGGCTGAGGAGTTTTTCGGTGATGTCTTTGCGCCAGTCGATGAGCTTGCCGTCTTTGGTTTTGATGTAGTCGATCTTGGCGATGCTGAGGGCCTTGGCCATGGTCTGGTAGTAGTAGTAGAGGCCGGCGGCTCCGAGGCCGGGGTTTTCATCTGCGCTGTAGTGGTTTTGAAGCCATTCGATGACGGCTTTGACGCGGGGGTCGTCTTTGTCGACGCCGGCGTAGATGAAGCTGAGGAGGCCGGCGTAGCTGATGCTGCCGTAGCTGCGGAGGGCGATGCTGCCGTCGGGGTTGGTGACTTTGGCTCCGCGGGTTTCGGTGGGGTTGTAGATGAAGCCGCCGGCGTCGTCGGGGTCTTTGCTGACCCAGGCGGACTTGTTG
The DNA here is from genome assembly GCA_002482965.1 of Verrucomicrobiaceae bacterium UBA7681. Taxonomy (GTDB): domain Bacteria; phylum Verrucomicrobiota; class Verrucomicrobiia; order Verrucomicrobiales; family Verrucomicrobiaceae; genus Prosthecobacter. Next base: position 247,621 of record DLGZ01000080.1, read on the forward strand.
CTTTCGGGGCGGTTCTGGCAGCGCTGAATGAAGTCGATGGCGGCGGCGACGTTCAACTGTGGTTCGTTTTTGGCGGCGTCGCCTTTGTCTGCGAGGAGGGACTGGGAGTAGTAGAGGGCTTCGAGGCCGAAGGTGAGATTGGACATGTCGGCGTGCATGCCTTTTTCGTCGCCGTAGCCGATGCCGCCGTCGAGGGGGTTGTCCTGCTTGCCTTTTTCGTCGAGGTCCACCTGGCAGTTAACGAGATAGCGGCGGGCCTTGAGCATGACCTCTTCGTTTTCGGGCTTGTTGTTGAGGAGGAGGGCGGTGAGGGCGAGGGCGGTGTTGTAGTTGCCACGGGCCTTGATGAAGATGCCGCCATCGGGGCGGGCATTGCTGATGAGGAACTTGGTGGCTTTTTCGACTTCAGCGGGAACGGGATCGCCGGGCTTGCGATTGGGATCGAGCATGATGCTGATGATGGCGAGGGCGGTGATGGCGACGGGCTCGGACTCGCCCCACTGGCCGGTGGTGGGGTTTTGCTTGTCGCGGAGGAAATTGAGGCCGCGCTCGACGCCGAGGCGGAGCTCCTGTTTGAGGGATTCGTTGCGCGAGGCCTGAGTGGCGGCCTGGGGGAAGGCGGCGGTGGTGCCGAGCGCGAGGGTGAGGAGAAGGGCTGGGATTTTCATGATGCAGGCAACTGGATGTGGAAAGAGAGCGGCGTCAACGGGCAAGGGGGGCCTCTTTGAGGGCGGACGATTCTTGTCCATGCAGAGGCGGCGGCGGGCGCTTTTTGACCGGTGCGAACCGATCTGGAGAGTCAGCCAACGCATTTTGGGCATGGCGCGGGCGTGGGGATGGACGGTTTGCCGCAGAGGGGCAGAGATGCAGAGGGGGGCAGAGATTGAGTCTGTTCTCTGTTCTGCGCGGATTCGAAAATTCGTGTGACTTCCAAACGATTTTACACCGCAGAGATTTGGAGAACGCGGAGTTTTACCGGAAGGGGATTTATTCCGCGTTTTCCAAGCTATTTCGCGGGAGTGATGATGAGGGTGACCTTGGTCTCTTCGGCGGGGATGTTGGCGGGCATGCTGATCCAGAGGTCGTCGCGCTCGTTGCCTTTGGCGGCGGAGTTGATGATGGCGGCGCGATCCACGTAGGTGGAGATGATGGAGCCGGTCTGCTCTGCGGCGAAGCCGGTTTCATCGATGATGGAGCCGTTGAAGATCCAGGTGTCGAGGTCGTCGGGGGTTTTGCGTTTCTCGATGTTCTGGATGAAGTCGGAGAGGGGGACGTTTTTGGTTTTGTCGCCGTCTTTCCATTCGACGTGGATGGCGATGCGGTTGGCTCCGGGGGTTTTGGGCTCGGTGTCTTTGGCGTTGTAGGGGCGCTCGGCTTTGGGATCGAGCTTTTCGAGGATGCCGAGGGTGGCGGGCTGGTAATTGGCGAGGAGGAGGGCGAGCTGGATTTGGATGGGTCTGACCTTGGTCTCCAAGACGGTCTCGTGGACTTTCTCGCCGGTTTCGTGGCAGAGTGCGTACTCGATGGGGAGCTTTTGATGGAGGATGGAGCAGGGGATGCGCAGCTCGCGGGTGGCGGCGGTGATCTGGATGCCGTTGAGGTCAAAGACGCCGGGGGAGAGCTGCTTGACGAGCTTTTGCGCGGCTTCGAGCTGTGCTTTGGCGTCGGGCTTTGGCTCAGCGGCATCTTGCGCGGGCATGACTGCGCAGGCGATGAGGAGGCAGAAGAGGGAGGTGAGCGGGCGCAACATGGCAGAGGGGTGGTTTACAGATTTGGCAGCGTGTAGGTGCCGGTGCGGAGGAATTGATCCACATTTTTGGGCAGGATCACGACGGGCTGGATTTCATAGGAGAGCTGCGGTTTGAAGGTGTTGTCGCTGCGCATCTTAGTGATGATGTGGAGGGCGAGATCGACGAGGGCTGGCTGAACGACGGAGGCGTCGATCTCACCGATACGGACGAGTTCGAGGCCGCGTTTCTGGCCGGAGAGTCCGTCGGTGCCGACAATGATGACGGATTCACGCTGGCCGGCGGTTTCGGCGGCTTTGGCAGCGCCGATGGCCATGGCATCGCTTTGGGCGTAAATGGCGTCGAAATTTTTCTGGAGATTGAAGGCTTCGGTGGTGCACTTGGTCGCATTCTCGGTGCTCCAGTCTGCCGGGGCGTCATGGACGAGGATGACGCCGGACTGGGTGCGCAGACCTTCGCTGAAACCTTCTGCGATCTCATTGGTGGAGTAGCTGTCTGCCGTGCCACGGAGCTGGACGACGCGGCCGGTGATTTCGGTGCGTTTTTCTTCGGCGGCTTTGCGTTTGAGGGCGTCGATGATGGTGTCTGCGGCCAGGCGGCCGACTTTGCGCTGATCGCTGAACACGACACTGGCGCAGCCTTCATTGAGCATGCGTTTGTCGAGGCCGATGACGATGATGCCATGGGTTTGTGCTTCGACAATGAGGGCTGCAACGGCAGGGGGATCGATGGGGTTGATGATGATGGCGGCGGGCTTGGCGGCGATGGCCTGACGGAACTGTTCGATCTGCTGGGTGCTGCTGCCGGCGGCGTCGCTGGTGGTGAGCTGGTAGCCGATCTTCCTGCTGACGAGCATGGCGAGGCCATTGCGCTGGAATTCCTGCATGGCGATGCGTGCGTCTGGCAGCAGCAGGATGATTTGAGCGCGTTCATCTTTGGCGGCGAGACCGGTGGTGGCAAGAATGCCGGGGGGGGGGATGGCGTTGGCAGGTGGGGACGGGGCGCTTTCCGGCTGGGCCGCTTTTTTCTGGGTTTGTTTTTCCAGATCGCTGACTGCTTTTTGCACATCCGTGCCATCCGACGGATCGCAGGCGGCTAAAAAGAAGAGCATGCCAAAAAAGAGGGCGACGTGTCGAGTGCAGGAGAACATCATGGTAAATGGTATTGTAGGCTTCGAAATCAGACTTGCACAAGCCTGAGATGTTCACGAAATCCCCACCCGTCTTTTGCTTGCACTCTGACGGGATTGCCCCAGACTCCGCCCTCCCTGCCCCCGAACCTATAGCCATGAGCCACAAAATAAAGACTGCAGCCGCCTGGAGCTGCATGTGTCGTTTGAAGACGGAATTTTCCGCAGAGTGACGTCTTTTCGCTACTTTCTGCGAATCCCTGCTTGATGCGAAGGGTGTTTTGCTGATAAAACTTTTAAATATAGGAACAACCAGTCCACATAATGAAATCCATCAGCTTGATTCTCGCATCTCTTCTCCTTGCCAATGTCCTTCAGGCACAAGCTCCGGCGACGGGTGAAAAAATGCCCGGGGTGAAAATAAGGATCAAAGGGGTGGATGTGCAAGAACAGCCGACGCCGATGCTCACCGTGAGCAATATCCAGATGAAGCGCTGGACTCCGAAAAACTGGATCGAGCTGGATGTGGAGTTTGACATCAAGCTTCCTGAAATAGCGGGCGGAAGAAAGGGCACCTATGCGGGAATGCAGCTCACCATTTACGTGGCGCTGAATCACATGACGAAGGATAACAAGCGTGAGGTGATCACCGGCACGCTGGATCTGGTGGACATTCCGGCTGATGAACCCTGCCACGCCCTGGCCTACATCTCCCCCGCCACGCTGAAATCTATTTTCCAAAAAGACTTTGTGACCGCCTCAGCCGACATTCAGGGCTGGGGAGTCGAATTTGTGGCTGAAGGCAAAGTGATTGCGGCAAAGTCGAGCTTGGGCAACAAGCCCTGGTGGGAGGTCAAAGAGTCTTTCGCCATGCTGCAGGGAATGCTGCTGAATAAGATGCAGACGCCCTTTGCAAATGTTTTCGGTGACTACGATGTGCCGGTCAAAGCCAAATAAGCACAGCCGTACCGTCAGTTTCCATTAGATCAGCGATTTTCACCTTATCCAGCATGGCAGACCCAAACAGCATTGCAGTCATCAGTCTTGGCTCCCAGCGTGTCAGCGGAGCATTTTTCGGCAAGACGTCGGGAGGGGACCTTATCCTGAAGCGGTATGAGATCATTGAGCTGGACGGTGATCCTTCGATGGACGTCAGCCGCGTGTCTCAGTTGAAAATGGCGCTGCAGGAGCTCGTCTCCAAGGTGAAGATCAAGGGCTTGAAGGCATGGTGTGCCGTTCCGGGCCACCCGGTGTTCAGCCGTTTTGTGAAGCTGCCGCCCGTGCATGGGGACAAGCTGGCGCAGATTGTTGAATTTGAAGCGCGGCAGAATGTGCCATGGCAACTGGATGAAGTTTCCTGGGACTACGAGGTGGTCAGCAAGTCAGATTTGGGCGAAATCGAAGTGGTGCTGGCCGCCATGAAATGTGAGCCGCTGAACGAGATGCACCAGGAAGTTGCTTCCTGTGGCGTCAAAGTGGTGGGGATGGATGTGGGCCCGCTGGCGCTGTACAACGCTTTCCGTTACAGCTATCCGGATGTGGATGAGCCTGCTTTGATCGTGGACATGGGCGCCCGCTCAACCAACTTGGTGTTTGTTGAAGGGGATCGCTTTTTCACGCGCAATCTGCTGGTCGGCGGTGCCGCAGTCACCAATGCGATTGCCAAGGAGTTCGGCATTCCCTTTGCTGAGGCGGAGCGCCAGAAACGTTCCCAGGGCTTTGTTGCCCTTGGTGGAGCGGTGGAAGACCACCCGGATGAAGGCGTCAATGCCATGTCCAAGGTGATGCGCAATTCGATGACGAGGCTGCATGCGGAGATCATGCGGACGATCACCTTTTACCGCAGTCAGCAGGGTGGCAGCGCGCCGAAGCGCGTCTTCCTCGCAGGTGGCGGATCGTCGGCAGGATACATTGCGGAATTTTTTGCGGAAAAACTGAAGCTGCCCGTGGAAGTCTATAACGGACTGCGTGGTGTGCAGACTGATCGCGGGGTGAGCGCGGATGCCGCCCAGGTGGATGCGCCCGTGCTTGGAGAGCTTGTGGGGCTGGCCTTGCGGGGCATGGGCTCCTGCCCGTGCGAAATTGAGCTTGTTCCTGAGGCGCTGGCTGCTTCGCGCGACGCTGCGCGACGTGCACCGGCCTTGGTTCTGGCCGGGCTCTGCCTCATGGGTGCGCTGGCTGCCTCGATCATCTGGTTCAAGAGCGCGACTGCGGTGGTTGAAGAACGTTCTGCCAAGCTGCAGGGTGAAAGTGCGCAGCTGACCAAGCTGGCTGATGACATCCGCCAGCTTGACGCCAGGCAGGAAGCTCTGCGTCTGCGCAGCGTGCAACTGGAGCAGGCGGTGACCGACCGCTCCTGGTGGGCTCATCTGCTCAATGATCTCAATCAGCAGTTCGACAATGATCTCATCTGGCTGCCTGTCATTGAAGTGCTCAAGGATGGCAAGCCCATCACGAAATCGCTTTGGGGCGGTGATGAGAATGCACCGAGGCCGGCCGCCAGCGCCACCGGCAACGGGGTGCAAGCCGCACCGGTTTACACACTGCGCCTGCGGGGCCTGTATCGTAAAAACGACATGGGTGAGCAGAAGGTGGTGTATGATTTTGCCGCCAAGCTGGCGAAAATGGACGCCTTTGACACGCCAGACTTTGAAAAGAAACGCGATACCTATGTGAAGGTGGACAGTGGCGTGGATGAAGAGCGCTACGCCTATCACTTCGAAATTAAAATGCCTCTGCGCAATCCTCTGCAATTTCAATAAAGCATCATGGACTGGATACGTGAAAACAAACCATTGGCCGCCATTCTTGGCGTTATCGTCGTGGGCTCGCTGGCCCTTGGCTATCTGCTGTTTGATGCCTGGAGCGTCTATTCTGAAACCAAGGATGGCTACCTCGGCCTGGGCGGTCAGGTGGCCGGCCTGAACGGGTCGAGGCTGGCACCTACAGATGCCAATCTCAAGGCCAAGCAGGCGGTGGTGGATGAGTATGCCTCATTGGTGAACACTCTTGGAAAAACGGTGCTCATTCTTCAGCCGCCGGTTGTGCCGATCAATGACATTGAGTTTCAAGAAAAGCTCAAAACCAAGATTTCTGAAATCCGGAAGGATGTGCAGTCGAAAATGCAGATACCTGCTGAATTTGCCTTCGGCTTTGATGACTATACCCACACGCTGCCTAAATCCGCCGCAGCTGCCACCGAGCTTTCCGGCTATCTTGACGCGATGGATGAGCTGATGAAGCTTTTCTTGAAGTGTGGGGTGAAGTCGTTGGATCTGCTGGAGCGCTCCAAGCTGCCCGTGGAGGCAGCAACCGCAGCGCCATCCCCGCAGGGAAACAACAATGCAGGGATGCAGATGCGCGGGCAGGCTGATGCCGGTATTTTTGAGAAGCGTCAGATTTCGGTGGTTTTGACCTTGGATCAGGGGCCGTTGCAGCTGCTGATCAGCCGTCTTACCAACCCGACTGACATGCCCTATTTCACCAGCCTGCGCCTGCTGCGCATTGAGAATCAGCGTCAGGACGGACCGTTGCATTCGGAAGTCATGCTGCCGACTCCTGAGGTGGTAAACCCGAATGCTGTCAAAACGGAGGAAGCTCCAACGGATGAGATCAAGGCGCCACCTCCGGCGTTTGTGGATGCCATTCCGGTCTTTGGCGATGAGCTCCTGAAGGTCAGGCTCGAAATTGATCTGGTTAAATTTTTGGATGCCGCCGCAGGGATTGCTGCCCAGGCTCCTGCCGGACGTTGATCTCACTTTAATAAAATCCGCAGCCTTAAAGCACCACCATGCAGAACAGACAGGGCAACTACGAAAAAACCATTCTGATCATTTCCTCCCTCCTCGCTATTGGGGTGGCAGTGTTTCTGATCCTCGAATCGCAAGGATTGGAGGAGAGTCTTACCCTGCCGCAGGGGTTCTCCAAGAATGACTTGAATGCACCCGCCAGCCAGAAGGTGATAGATGCCACTGAAACCATGAAGAAAAAGTATTCATGGCTTTCGCCGGTGCGAAATCAGAAGGCAGTGCCATTGAACAAATCGGTGATGTTGGTGATGAAGGACGGGAAACTGTTCGACCTTCTGCTGCCGGAGCCCAAACTCCGTGAGCCGATGACCAACCTCTTTCTCACTGGAGATCTGACGAAGAGCCCACCGGAAGCACAGCTTCCCTACATCTTTTCTCCCAATGTTGGACAGCTGGATGCGGACAACGACGGGTTCTCCAACTTGGAAGAGTTCAATGCCAAGACCGACCCCCGGGATGCAAGCTCAATGCCGCCCTACACCGACAAACTGTTTCTGATCAGGCGCATCAGCCATGACTACATTCTGCTGTTGAAAGGCGGCAGCGGCGGCACCTTCCAGATTCAGCGTCTGGTGCCAACCAAGAGCAGCGTTTTCAAACCAATGAACGAACCGTTTGGTTTTGCGAAGGGTGAAATCCGCTTCCAAATTCTCTCCAGCCGGACAGATACCATTGTGCATCCGAAGTTTGGTCCCAAGGAGATTTCCATTCTGAAGATGCTCGATATGTCCACGCAGAAGGAATTTGAACTGGTGGAGGGCACGGAGGTGAACCTGGCGGATTATGAGGCCGAGTTCGAATTTCGCTGGAAGAAGCGTCAGATCATCCCTGGAGTCAAAGAGGGGGGCACGTTCCAGCTTCCTGGCTTGGGCAAGACATTCTACATCCTCAAATTGGAAGAAACCAAAGCCGTCATTTCACCTCTCGGTGTGGATGGTAAACCCACGAAGGAAACCATCGAAATTAAGCAGGGCTAAGCCCCTCGCTATTTTCACCCGGCCGAAAAATTAACTCGCCAAAGTTCGCCCTTTTCTGTTACTAATCTCTCTTTACCACAAAATACTGTCAGTTTGCCTTATGACCCATCACTCTCGTCTGGTGTTCAACCTTTCCCTTCTCGTTTTGACTGCGGCTACGCCATCGATCATGGCCCAAAGTCAAAGTACCGTCTCTGGAATGGCCAATCGCGAAATCGCACGCCGCTATGCCCGCATTGAAGATGCACGCACCGCCATGGACCGCGGTGACAAAATGTTCAGTGAGGGGGATTACGATGGTGCGCTTACCTCATATAAAAGCGCCATCGATTCTCTGCCGAATGCGGCATTGACCCGGGACTGGCTGGACCTGGCTCAGCTCAAGTACGCTGATTGCAGCGTGGTGGTTGCTCAGGAGCGTGCCAAGGCCGGCAATTACAAGGAGTCCCGGCAGTTGCTGGAAGGTGCCATGGTGTATATTCCGGGGCATAAAGGTGCTGCGGCTTTCTTGAAGCAGCTTGAAGATCCAGATCGCTGGCCGCCCGCGCTCACAGCCGATCACGTGACCAACGTGAGCAAAGTTCAGGCCGGGCTTCTGCTGGGAAACAGCTCCGTTGAAATCGGCAACTATGATAGTGCCATTTCGCAGTATCAGGATGTTCTGCGGACTGACCCTTACAATAGCGCCGCCCGCCGCGGCATGGAGAATGCTGAACGCAAGCGTCAGGCCTATTTCAAGACCGCCTATGACCATCAGCGTGCCAAAATGCTGACCCAGGTGACTGAGTCATGGGAGGACAAGGTGCCGGTGCAGGGGCAGACTGTTATCTATGATTATGGTGTGGGCCGCAGCCCTGGTGCGTATCTGACCGAAAAAATGAACAAGATCATTTTTCCGACGGTGCAGTTTGAGGGTGCGACCATTGAAGAGGCCATTGAATACCTGCGTATCAAAAGCCGTGACTTGGACACCTTCACGGATAAAACCGGGGTCAAGGGGGTCAATATCATTCTCCGCATGGGCGATGCTCCTAGCAATGCGTCCATCAGCCTTGACTTGAAAGATGTGCCGATGTCTGAGGCGCTTCGTTATGTGACCGAACTTGCGCAGATGAAATACAAGGTGGAAGCGCATGCCGTCCTGGTGGTGCCTATTTCCGAAAACGCCAGCGAGATGTATACCCGCAGCTATCGCGTGCCGCCGGATTTCTTGAGCTCAGGCGGTGGAGATGCAGGTGGTGGTGCTGCTCCAGCGGCTGCGGCAGACCCATTTGCTGCTGGTGCTGGCGCTGCAGCGGGTGGCGGCAGCGGTTTGATCACGAGAAAGACAGCCCGGCAGATTCTTGAAGCGTCTGGGATCGTCTTTCCAGAGGGTGCCTCGGCAAGTTACAATCCTGCCAATTCACAATTGGTGGTCAGAAATACCCAGCCGAATCTGGATCTGGTGGAAGCCTATGTGGAGTCCATCACAAGACTGGCCCCCAAGATGGTGGTCATCACTTCCAAATTTGTCGAAGTGACTCAGAAAAACACGGAGGAGCTTGGCTTTGACTGGCTTCTGGGTGGAATGGGCGTGGGCAATGCCTTCATTGGTGGAGGTAGCTCTGGCAATGGCAATGCGTATGATGCCGCCAACTACCCATTCGGCTCAAACTTGGTGCTTCCTGGTTATACAATCGGTACTCAACAGGTGTTTCCGAACATTCCGACGACCGGCGCTATTGCAGGTCTGATTCCATCGGGTGCTGTCGATGCAACCACACTCCAGCCCGCATTCCCCTATGGTGGAGGACCCATCACTTCTGGAAACCGCAGTGGCGGATATGCGATCAGCAACAGCAGCATTGACAATCTTCTGACGACGGGTTCAACCACCGCCACCACCAGCGTGGCACCGGGCATTTTCTCCACGGCGGGTATTTTCTCCGATCCGCAGTTCCAGAATGTGATTCGCGGCCTGAGCCAGAAAAAAGGCGTGGATTTGATGAGCGCCCCAAGCGTGACAACGAAGAGCGGCACTCGTGCCACGATGGAAGTGACGCGTGAATTCATTTACCCAACGGAATTTGATCCTCCTCGTCTTCCTCAGGGTGGTGGTGGTCTCAGCGTTGGTGGTGGTGGCGGCGGCGGTCAGCAGATTGCCACTCCGACGACCCCGACGGCCTTCGAAATGCGCCAGACCGGTGTTCGCCTTGAGGCTGAACCTACAGTTGGTGCTGATGGCAATACCATTGAACTGACCTTGGCTCCGGAAGTGGTGGAGTTTGATGGATTCATCAACTATGGCTCACCCATTCTGTCGCCTTCCAGCCAGTCGGTGCTGCCTATTCAGCTCACTGGTCTCAACGCCGGAACAGCCTACGTTCCTCTCTCCCAGCCAGAACGTCTGATCACCCCCAACATCATCAATCAGCCGGTGTTCTCGGTGCGTAAGGTGACCACAGGTGTTTCCATCTGGGATGGACAGACAGTAGCTCTCGGCGGCCTGATCCGCGAAGACGTGCAGGATGTGCAGGACAAAGTGCCGATCCTTGGCGATCTGCCCTTCATTGGGCGTCTGTTCAAGAGTGAGTCTGAGCAGCACTACAAGCGGAACCTGATGATCTTTGTGACGGCCCATTTGATTGACCCATCGGGTCAGCGGATCAAGCCTGTCAATGGCGGAGCAACACCTGACGCAGTCGTCGGAGCTGGCGCTGGTGGGAACCCACTCCTGCCGCCTGTGACTCCTTAATAGTCCCAATCTCATCTTTATAACCATCATCAGGCAGGATTGCGTCAAGCATCCTGCCTGATGTGTTTTTAGCGACAGGCAATTGCAGATGGGCCGAGCACCGGCCATTTACTTCGATGAAATCTTGGTTGATCACCGGCGGAGCAGGATGTGGCAAAAGTTCCATGGCAAGGTTGTTGATGGAGCAGCTTTCCTTGCCGCACCGTTTCTTTTCCGCCGATCAGATGGTGGGAGAGGTCATGAAGCTTGAATCAACGATTACGGGGCTTGTAGCCGCCTTTGGCATGCAGGTTCTGGTGAAACCAGGTGAGATCAACCGGCAATGGCTGCGTGACGTGGTTTTGCCGGATGCCGGTTTGCGCAAGAAACTGGAAAGCCTGCTGCACCCCCCGGTACTTGAGGCTCTTGAGCTGGCCCGTGGGGAGGCCGAAAAGGCAGGGGTGAATCTTTTCCTTGCGGAAGTCCCCCTCCACTATGAGATTGGCGGTACAGTTTCAGCAGACTTCGTCATCGTGGTGGCTTCCAGCCGGTCGGTGCAAGTCAGGCGGATGATGGAAACCCGGGGACTCGACGAACAGACCGTTCACAAGTTCCTGGAGGCCCAATGGCCCATCGAAGCCAAGGTTGAAAGAGCAGATGCCGTCATTTGGAATGATGGTTCTCTGACCTCTCTTGAAGCCCAGGTGCTGACGCTGGCAAGTCCACTCTTGCAAGCATGAACGACCCATCTACCGAATCACCCGCCACGGTTGCGGCCCCCCCCGCCGCCCCAGTGTCGGAATCCCTCCCTGTGACCACTCCTCCCTTGGAGAATCACGAGCAGCAGCCCGAAGGCACAGCGCCCGCTCAAGCTCCTGCCAATCCTGTTGAACAGCCAGCTGAACCGCAGAGGACGGACATCGCACAATCGCCATTTCCAGAGGAGATCTCCATCAATGATCTGCAGAACTCCTCGCTCGCAGAGTTGCTGGAACTCGCGGAAAAGGTGGGTTTCCGCCTGAATGCGAGCCGCACGAAGCATCAGCTTATTTACGATCTGTGTTCGTGGATGGCGGAGCACAAAACGCGCCTCAAGGTGGAAGGAGTGCTGGAAATCGGGATGGATAACTACGGGCTGATCCGCTATCCGAAGTACAGCTTCATGCCCTTGCCCGAGGATGTCTTCGTGCCTTTGTTCCTGGTCAGGAAATTCAATCTGCGTCCCAGCCAAAGAATTGCAGGGATTGCCAAGGCACCCAAGGACCGGGACAAATATCTGGCGATCGACCGCATCACGGAAGTCGAGGGTATTACGATCGACAAATGGGAGACCCCCACGGACTTCGACAAGCTCACGGCGACCTTTCCCAACAAGCGCATCATTCTTGAAACGGCGAAGCCTTGCGCGGTCAGTTCCCGAATTCTGGACATCATTGCACCGCTGGGCAAAGGCCAGCGTGGTCTGATCTGCGCGCCGCCGCGTTCGGGCAAGACGGTGATCCTGAAAGACATTGCCAAATCGATTTCGCAAAATCACAAGGAGATCACGCTTATTGTGCTCCTGCTGGACGAGCGTCCTGAAGAAGTCACGGATTTCGAGGAAACGGTGCAGGGCTGCGAGATTTACAGCTCCACGTTTGATGAGAGTCCGAAGCGCCACAGCCAGGTGGCTGAGATCGTGCGTGAGCGCGCCTGCCGTCTGGTGGAGATGAAAAAGGACGTGGTCATCCTGCTGGACAGCATCACGCGTCTGGCACGCGGCTATAACTCTTCGCAAGGGAGCAAGGGTGGGGCCTACATGGCCGGGGGCGTCGGCACCAAGGCGCTGCAAAAGCCCAAGAAATTCTTCGGGGCCGCCCGCAATGTGGAAGAAGGCGGGAGCCTCACGATCATTGCCACCGCGCTCATTGAAACCGAGAGCCGAATGGATGAAGTGATCTTTGAAGAGTTCAAGGGCACTGGCAACATGGAGGCAACGCTTGATCGTGAGATTTCTGAGCGCCGGATTTATCCCGCGCTGCATATGCTCAAATCGGGTACCCGGCGTGATGATCTGCTCTACCATCCTGACGAATTCCGGCGCATCACTCAGGTGCGCAAACAGCTTGCCGCTGTCCCCGCTGTTGAGGCTCTTGAGATGCTCATCCGCAACATCAACCGCACGAGCAACAATGCGGAAATCCTCCTCATGGGACTGAAATGAACGAGGAAGGAACCACCCCGAAGGACTACGAGTTCATCGACACTCCAGAGCATCTCGACCAATGGGTCGGGGAGATGCGAACCTGGCTGGCGGAAAGCCCGGACAAGCGCTGCTGCCTGGACACCGAGGCGGACAGCCTGCACCACTATCACGAAAAGCTTTGCCTTCTGCAGGTGAACTGCGCGGGGCGCTATGCCTTGGTGGATCCGCTGGCGATTTCAGATGTTTCGCCGTTGCTGGAGTTGCTGGATGCCCATGAGCTTTGGTTTCATGGAGCTGACTATGACCTGACGATGCTGCGGCGGACCTATGACTGGAATCCGCGCGTGATTCGCGACACGCAGATCGCTGCGCGTCTGCTGGGCGCACGCCAGTTTGGCCTTGCGGCACTGGTGAAAAACGCCTTCGACCTGGATCTTTGCAAGGCGTCCCAAAAGGCTGATTGGAGCCGCCGCCCGCTGCCGCCGAACATGCTGTCGTATGCGGTGGATGATGTGCGCTATCTGCTGCCCATCGCCGAGAAATTTGTGGCCGACCTCAAGCTGAAAGGGCGGGAGGAATGGTTTCATGAAAGCTGCCTTTCTTTGCAGGAAGATGTCGCCGCCCGTGACAAAGTGGCGCGTGAAGACCCATGGCGTGTGCAGGGCTGTGGCCGGCTGCACCCCCGAGGGCTGGCTATTCTGAAAGGCATGTGGGACTGGCGTGAAGGCATCGCGAAAGAGCGTGACACGCCCTGTTTCAAGATCATGTCGAACAAGCAGATGGTGGCCTACGCTGAGCAGTTTGAAGCTGGTCAGCCACTGAATCCGCCGAACGGCTGGCGTCCGCGCTGGAAGAAGGAGTTCTTTGACATTGTGGCTGCCATTATGGCATCCACTGCAGCTGACTGGCCGCAGCGGGCCAAGAAGACCAAGGGACGCCTCAGTGATACGCAGCGGGATCAGATCGACAAGCTGTGTGCGCATCGCGAACAAGTGGCGCTGGGGCTTGAGATTGAGCCCTCGCTGCTCGGATCACGTGCCACCATCGAGGAACTCGTCGTTGACGGCAATCCATCCAGTCATCTGATGAACTGGCAGCACGATCTGATGGCAGGTGGCTTGGAGCAAGTGCTGCAGCCAGCGGCAGAGTAAGCTCCTTGGCGAGGCTACTTTTGCTTCAACCAGTCTGGAATCACGAGGTCCACGCTCTTGACGGGAGCGGTGTCGCCTTTCCAGACAAAGCCGGCATCTTCGAAACTCGTGCGGTGCTCGCGCAGAAAGGCGAGGAGGCGGTGTCCCATCTGCTGATTGGGTGAATCATGCCGCACGGCGAAGGGCTGCACCGCCTTGGACTTGTCGGCAGGCAGGGGGACGGCATCGAAGTGGGCTTTGTCGTTGTTGATGTTGATGCCATAGACCACGGCGGCGTCGAGTGAGCCGGTGCGCATCTGATTGACGAGGAAATCTGCGGTGGGCACCTGGGATGAAGCGTTCTTGCTGACGCTCTCCCAGAGATTCATGGATTTCAGCATGGAGCGCGTCAGGTAGCCGATGGTGGACTGCTCCGCATTGCAGATGCCGACACGGAGACCGGGGCGCGCGAGATCTGCGAGTGTGTGGATGTCCTTGGGGTTGCCCTTGGGCACGGCGATCACGATTTCCGCCTCGGTGAGGAGGATGGCTTCGGGAAACTGCTCCGCCACCGGCGGCACGAAGCAAACATCGCAGGCGTAATACACGTCTGGGAATTTGGGATTGCTGCTATCTCCCATGGTCTTCATGGAAGCGCAGAGAATGCCGCAGCCATTGAACACCGTGGTCATCGTGATGCCTTCATGGGTGGCGAACTGCTGCAGGAGTTTTTCGATGGCCGGGCGGTTCACCCCGCCGCTGTAGATGATCAGATCAGGGCGTGCGGCCCACTGGTCTCCCGGCACGGCATTGAAGCCATGCTTTTGAAAAATGGCCCCGCCTTTTTCAGGTGCGGTGAGGTAGCGGGCAAAGCGCAGCGCCTCGGCCGGTTGCTGGCAGGATGACAGCACGGCTGCGGTGGCGTGTTCCGTATGCTTTGCGAGTTCGGGTAGCAGCACGCTCTCCAGGCCTTTGAACTGTGGCACGACGGAGTCCCAAACGATGGCGGCATCGACGGCACCCAGCGAGAGATCGGCGGCGATTTCAGTCACGGTGGGCTTCATCACGGCGGCTTTTGCGGCGAGCGCATCCCACTCGCTGCCGAGGAGCTTTTTCACCACGCGGCCGATGCTTGCGGCACCGGGATTTGCCAGGGCCAGTTTGATTGCGGGGTTCTTGAGGGCCGCGAGGCTGTCGATGTGTTTGGGGTTGCCTTTGGCGACTGCCAGCACGGGCTGCTGATTCACGAGGGGAAACTCCTCGCGAGTGACATCGAGCTTTTTGGCATCTGCCAGGGCGCCGTCATCGGCGGCGATGAAAAGATCGCCCTGCTTGGTGATCTTGATCTGGCTGAGCAGTGTGCCGGTGCCGCCGTATTGGAGGCGGACTTCCGTGCCAGTTTCCTTTTGATATGCGGTGGCGATCTCCTCAATCGGCTTCTTCAGGCCAGCCGCGCAAAAGACCGTCAGCGGTGCGGAGGTGCCCCTGGCGGGTTTCAATGCCACCCAGGCGGCACCGGCGGCGGCTCCGAGGCAGAGGACGATGATCAGTTTCTTCAGCATTTAGGGTGAACGTGCCAGAAAGGGCGCATCGCTCAAAATGTTATGCGATCAATTTCTCGATGACCTGGCCACCGAACTGGCTGAGCTGTTTGAAGCGGCCTGCGTGGTAGAAGGTGAGCTTGTTGTCGCTGAGGCCGAGCAGGCGCAATAGAGTGACATGCAGATCGCGGACGTGATGCACGTCTTCGACGGCCTCCATGCCGCGATCATCGGTGCTGCCGATGATGTGTCCGGCCTTCACGCCGCCGCCGGCGAGCCAGACTGTCATGGCTTTTGGATTGTGATCACGGCCATAGGCGGTGCCGCCGCGTACGCCGTTGTCGGGTGTGCGGCCAAATTCGCCGCACCAGACGATGAGGGTGTCATCCAGCAGGCCGCGCTGTTTGAGGTCTTTGATGAGCGCGGCGATGGGCTGGTCGACTTGATGGATGAGGTTGCCGTGGGCGCGCTCGATGTAGTCGTGGCTGTCCCAGGTGCCAGCGTAGAGCTGCACGAAGCGGACGCCTTTTTCCACGAGCTTGCGTGCGAGGAGGCACTTGCGGCCGAAGGCGTCGGTGGCATCGCTGCCGATGCCGTACATGGCTTTGGTCTTTTCGTCTTCCTTGCTGAGGTCCAGCGTCTCGGGGACCTGGGTCTGCATGCGGAAGGCGAGCTCGTAATTGTGCATGCGTGCGCGCAGTTCATCGTGCCAAGGGTGGGCTTCGGCGTGGCGTGTGTTTAGCTGGGCGAGGAGATCGAGGTTCGCGCGCTGATGATCTGCGGAGATGCCGGGTGGTGGCTGCAGATCGAGAATGGGGGGGCCTTTGGGACGCAGCGGGGTGCCTTGAAATTGCGCGGGGAGGTAGCCGTTGCTCCAATTGGCGCTGCCGCCTTGGGGGTAGCTGATCTCGGGCAGGACCATGAAGCCGGGCAGATCTTGATTCACGGAGCCGAGGCCGTAGGTGACCCATGCGCCGAGGGCGGGGTCTCCGCCGAAGCGGTTGCCGCAGTTCATCTGATACATGGCGGTGGGATGATTGACGGAATCCACCTGGCAGCCGCGGAAGAAGCAGAGTTCATCCGCGACGCCTGAGAGGTGCTGCCAGGGCTCGCTCATCCATGCGCCGCTCTGGCCATGCTGGGCGAACTTGAAGGGCGACTTCACGTAGTAGCGCTTGCCGCTTTCCATGGCGGACTTCTGCTTTCCTTCACGGGTGAACTCCTTGAGGTGGAGCTTATCGAGGACGGGTTTTGGATCGAAGGTGTCGATGTGGGAGGGGCCGCCTTCCATCATGAGGAAGATGCAGTTTTTGGCCTTGGCGGGAATCTGCTGGGTCTTGGGTGCGAGGGGGCTGGGTTGTTCTGCGGCGAGGATGGAAGTGAGGGCTACGCTGCCGAGGGAGGTGCCGAGGCCGTAGATGAACTCACGGCGCGTGGGCGCATGGAGAGTGCGAGAACCGGCGCATGGGAAGAAGGACGTGCTCATGGCTCAGTAGAGGTAGACGAATTCGTTGGAGTTCAGCAGGGCGAGGCAGACGTCTGCGAGGGCGCGTGTTTTTGCATCGACGTCGGCGGGTTGGAGATCGGGAATGAAATCGGCGTAGCCGGGGAGTTTTTCGTGGAAGGTGAATTTCTCACCGGTGTTTTCCTCCACGGCGTCACGTTTTACGGTGAGTGGGAGATGAGGTTGTTTGAAGGCGGTGGTGGCCTGTTTGGCTACCATAAGATGCCAGTGCGTGGTGCAGGCGGTTTTTTCAGCGGCGGATGGTGGGCGGCCGTAGGTGAGCTGGAACAGGCGAGTGATGATATCTGCTGGCTTTTCCTGGAGCACACGATTTGCCAGCGCGAGTGCGCGATCATAGGTGGGCTGGCCGTTGAAGAGGCTGAAGACCTGGGGGGTGATGGTGGAGACCTCACGCGCTTCGCAGGAGAAGTCGGGGCCGGGTTCGTTGAAGACTTCCATGAAGGGATCGCGCACGCCGCGTATTTTTAACGCATACAAGCTGCGGCGGTGGCGCTGGGCGGGCGTGGCATTGGGCACCCAGGCGGAGGCGAAGGTGCCCATGACCTGGCGGGGCTGCATGGCAACTTCGATGTTGATCTCGGGGCGGTTCGGAATGCCACCGAGTGTGGGGTTTAACTCGCCGGTGATGCTGAGCATGGCATCGCGCATTTCTTCGGCCATGAGGCGGCGGGGGTTGAAGACGGCGTAGGATTTTTCGGCTTCTTCGTGGCTCACTTCTGTTTTGATTTCGGAACTGCGCTGATAGGCGGCGCTGGTCATGATGAGGCGGTGCATCTCTTTGATGGACCAGTTCTTATCCACCAGCGTGGCGGCGAGCCAGTCGAGGAGTTCGGGATGGGTGGGCTTTTTGCCGGTGCTGCCGAAGTTGTTGGGATTGCCAGCGATGGCCTGACCGAAGTGCCAGAGCCAGAGGCGGTTGACGATGGCGCGTGTGGTGAGTGGGTTGTGCGCGTTGGCGATCCAGTTGGCCAGCGCGGTGCGGCGGCCTTCGATGGCGTCGGGAAACTCGACGCTGCCGAGAACGGAAAGGACGCCGGGTTTCACGGGTTGAGTCGGTGAAAAGGGATCGCCGCCGCCGAGAATGGCGGTTTGCTCCAGTTCGCCCATGGTCATGCGGTCCTGCGGCATGCGGATCGGCTGGTATATGCTGGTGACCTGTGGTGTGCGTCCGTCATAGACGCTGAAGGCGAAGGGTTCGTAGCGTTCCAGCTCCCACTTCAGGCGTTCGAGGCCTTTGCGTGCGACGCGTTCGTTGCCGAAGTCTTCGGGTTCGAAGCCGACGAGCTTCGGGGGATATTGATCTTCGGGCAGATTTTGTTTCTGGATGGCGGAGCGCGCGGTTTCAAAGACGCCGGTGAAACTGCGGCCCTTCTTCATTTTGCCGCCGTTTGCGATGAAGGCGCGGGCGGAGGCCACGGCTTTGTCCCAGGCGCTGCGGTCGAGTTTCTTTTCGGCGTACCATTTCTCTGCGTTGGCGAGCATCTTGTCGTCAAGACGGGCGAGCATCGTTATGTGCTCGATGCGGCGTGTTTCCAGGTATTTGCTTTCATCGAAACCGGTCGTGTTTTCCTGCGGCAGAAAGGGGGCGGGGCGTTCGGCGAGCTGGGTGGTGCTGAAGCATGCCTGCATGGAGTAATAATCATGCGTGGGAACGGGGTCGAACTTGTGATCGTGGCAGCGGGCGCACTGCAGCGAATGGGCGAGGAAGGTTTCGCCGACGCTGTTTGTCACATCGTCGAGAAAGCGCTGACGTGCGACTTTGGCGACTTCCATGCCTGTTAGTTCCCAGGGGCCCATGCGGAGGAAGCCGGTGGCGATGAGTGTTTCAGGATTGTTGGGCTGCATCTCATCTCCGGCGATCTGCTCCTTGATGAACTGGTCGTAGGGTTTGTCGGCATTGAAGCTGCGCACGACGTAGTCGCGGTAGCGCCAGGCGTTGCCGCGCTCGTAGTCGTTGGCGAAGCCGCTGCTGTCGGCGTAGCGCGTGACGTCGAGCCAGTGGCGGGCCATGCGCTCGCCGTAGTGGGGGGAGGCGAGGAGGCGGTTGACTAGATGCTGGATGCTGGTGGCTTGATCCTGGATGAACTCCTTTTCGAAGGCTGCGATTTCTTCGGGGGTGGGTGGGAGGCCGGTGAGGTCGAAGGTGGCGCGGCGGATGAAGGTGAGGGAGTCGGCTGGAGGGGAGGGATGCATGCCTTCGGGCATGTGCAGGGCGATGAGTTCGTCGATTGGGTTGGGGCCTTTTACCGTTGGCTTTTTTACGGGTTGATAGGCCCAGAGGC
Source organism: Verrucomicrobiaceae bacterium UBA7681 (assembly GCA_002482965.1). Taxonomy (GTDB): domain Bacteria; phylum Verrucomicrobiota; class Verrucomicrobiia; order Verrucomicrobiales; family Verrucomicrobiaceae; genus Prosthecobacter. The sequence goes on from DLGZ01000080.1 coordinate 266,660, forward strand.
CTTCGGGTTTGTAGCGGCGGTTGGCCCATTCGGGGGAGAGTGCGCCGGTTGTTTTGACGGTGATGCCGTCTTCGGTACTCCATTTTTCGGCATTGGCTTTTGCTATGGTGTTTCGTTTCGATTCATCTGGCCATGGCGAACCGGCAGTGATCCATGTTTTGATCCACAGCAACTGCTCCGCGTAGAGCTTGTCGGCTTCCTTGGGGGGCATGGGTTCCCAGTCGGGTTCGTGCTGACGGGTGGAGGCGAGGTAGAGGGGGCTTTGCTCAGGCTTGCCGGGAACGATGGATTTTGTTTCGCTGTCGCCGCCTTTGAGGGTGCTCTCCAGAGTGCGCATGTCGAAGCCGCCTTTGATTTTCTGCTCGTCGTTGCCGTGGCAGGCGAGGCACTTTTCCTGAAAGAGCGGCCACACGCGGCGCACGAAGAGTGCTTCGGCGTCCTCGGCATGAAGCGAGGAGGCAAGCACAAGGGAGGAAAGGGCAATGAGGCGTGTCATACGGTGCACAGGGAACGGAGCAGAAGTGTTCTCCTTACCTTCCCGTGTTTTGACGCCGCAGTGCCAAATTTTCCGATGTTGATTTGAGCGGTCAGGCTGGAATGGCATCCGCAGTTAAGGCGGGTGATCGTGAATTTTTGGAGCTGGCGGTACGCTTTGAGTGCGGCGGGGCTCAAGGCAGACGCTGCTGGTGGGCGTAATCTATGGCGGCGTGCTGGGTTTGCTTTCCGGAGGTGCCTGCAAAACCCAGGGAAGCACTCGCCAAGGCTCGGCATCCCTGGGCTATATTACGCAGCCCTTTCAGGGCTGGTGTGGCGCGGGGCAGAGTGGTGGAAGAGAAAGGTATTCTAGGCAAGAAGCGCCGAGTGCCTAGAGTCACGGACTGTCGACAACCTGCCTTAACCGAGAGGCATTCATGTCAGGCCGTCTCAATCTTCATGTTTGGGCATGAGGCGGGGGATGTAGATGGCGAGCAGGACGAGCAGGCCTATCCCTGCGGCTTTCCAGATCCAATCAGGAAGCAGGCTCATGGAAAGTGTATCGATCTGGGGGCCACTCACGGGAGCGAGGGGTGCAAGAGCGGTGGCGGTGATTTTACGGACGCTCAGATTGCGGATGCGTACCTGAGTGCCGATGGGCAGGCGGTAGGCGCTGAAACCGAGGAGGCCTGAGTCGGATTGAAGTCCGAGGCTGGCCAGGTCACGGCTGGAGGTCATGGTGCGGCCATTTACATCGTAGCTGAATTTGCCGTCGGCGGAGCGAGTGCTGAAGGTGTTCCACTCCTGCAGATTGAAATGGATGTCTGCCGTGCTGTTGACGGATTCGTTGCAGTAGGCCTTGGTGCAGGCGGAGTTTTCGCCGAGATGGTAGATCATGGCACGCACGCCGTCTGTGCAGACAGGGGTCCAGTGGAGCTGGGTGGCAAAGCCACAGCCGTGCTGGCTTTTTTGTGCTGTGGCGGGGATAACGAAGGAAATTTCGCCCTTCATCTCCACGTCCGGCCCCAGAGGGACTTTTAAGACGAGGCCGGAGCGCGGGTGGTCTGAACCGTGGCAGACAAGAATACCGTCTGGATCCACGGTCCATTCACCTGTCTCAGACTGAAGGAAGGCCGAGAGGTGCTTGCGAAAGGGCACGTCCACCCAGCCGCCTGCCTCGACAGCCTGCTGCAGGCCGGTCATCTCACGCGCCTCCTGAAGATAGGCGAGAGCATCTGCGGACAGACCTTTTTCATCCACTTTCATGAATGCGGAGTGGATGTCTTGCAGAGGTGTCTTGGGTGCTGGATTTGCAGCAGCGCGAATGGCTTCACCATAGGCTCCCGTGTCTGCCGCTACTTCTGCACGGAGGGAGGCTTCGTGCATGAACATGGAGTTCAGCAGCTTGCGCGTGTTGTGGTAGAGGCGGGGGCCGGCGGCAGCCAGCGCCTGCTGCGCCAGGGCGTCGTCGTCTGCCAGGAAGGCGCACATGGCTGCGTTTGACTGCCGGAGATGACATGTGAGCGGTGGCTGGGATGCGCTGGCCGCCAGATAGCCACGGCTCATTTCCACGATGGCCTGCTGCACCTGCTTGTGCCGGAAAGCGAAGTGGGGCTGATAAAGCTCCTCGGTGACTTCCATGGCGGCGGCCATGAGGCGGGAGGGGACGATGGTGTCATAGCGTCTGGTATCTGCGCAGGCTTTGCCAAAGGCCAGCATCAGCTCATGACTGCCACCCCACCGGGGCCGGCAGGCCCACATCAGGTGGGAGTAGGCGTTGGGATAGTCAAACTGGGCGCTCACCGAGCGGTCAAACCAGGCGCGCAGCTCCGTGAAGTCCATGCCTTCCCCCATGGCCACGGCGATCATCGATGCGGCTGCCTCAGGGCGGTCTGGCCGCAGGCGTGCTGCCTTTCCCAGAAGGTCGCGTGCTGATTTCAAATGCTCAGCAAAGCCTTTCCAGCCTTCAGTGTTCACATTCTGCGCCCATCCAGAGCCGCGTTTTACCCAGCTGAGTTCCTTTTCTGCGACTCCAAGCAGGGTGAACTTGGCCCAGTCGGGAAGCTGGCTGGCTTCCACACTGCGGCAATAATTCTCCAGCGGCTCCGGCCGGTTAAAGTCGGTAAATCCCAACACCAGCACATGATGCCGCACGAGTACGGTGAGAGATGCTTCATCGTAACTGCCATCCGCGAGCGAGCGGGCGGTTGCATTTAACCAGCGGATTTGGAGATCGTCGGTGTTCATCCCCTCTATTTTTGCCACCAGCCAGCGTACATGCACAGCCAGCATCTCCTGCGCGCCGGTCAGGCCGGGCTGAGCGAGAGCTTTGTCCAAGAGGGGCCTGCTTTCGCGCCAGTCCTCTTTTTCGCCAAAGATGGCGTGGGCGCCGAAGATCATGAGCAATGGATCCTCGGAGGTTTTTTGCAGCAGTTCGCGGAAGCGGCCTGCGAAGGGTGCGAGGGCAAGATCGTCCATTTGATCCTTCTCCAACTGCTCCAGAACAGCCTCGATTAGTGCGGTGGCTTCATCTGCCCAGGGCTGGCCTTTCCACCGCTCCTGCGCGGGTTTCAGCAAGAGTCGTCGGCCCCAGTCCCGCTCCTCTGCCGCAAAGTCCTTCTGCAGCAAGGTTCCTTCCTTCATTGGAATCGGTTCTACTTTAGGGAAAGGCGGCTCCTGGGGATCTGGGGTCCGTAGCGGGAGGGCAGTCAGCCTTGCAATGGATATGAGCAAAAATAGCAGGGTTGCTGTGCGAGGCTTTAAGGGAAAGGGCATGACCTTTTCTAATAGCCTGTCACAGGTCGTTGCGGCAAGGTGAAAATGCCTGGTGTGTTCCGGCCCAGTCCAGGGGACGCGATGCCGGGAGTTATTCGGGCCTGCCGTGGTCGTAGAGGCTGCTGATTTCGGCGGCGTTTAATGCGGAGCTGAAGATGGCGAATTCATCAATCGCGCCGTTGAGATTGCGGATGGGGAACTGATGGCCTTGGGTGGGGAGGCCCCAGTTGCCGATTTCGCAGGGGCCGAAAACGATGTCGCGTCCGGGTTGGTGGAGCGGGGAGATTTCGTGGCCGACGGGCTGGCCGTCGAAGTACTGGGTGACCTCGCCGCTGGTGTTGTCATAGGTGACGGCGAGGTGGTGCCAGCGGCCGAGGCTGTCGGCGGTGAAGACGGGTTTGCTGTGGTAGATCTGATTGTATTTCGCGTTCTTCGAGGCTTCTGCGGGACGATACATGACGGAGAACATGAGGCTGCCGTCTTCGTAGATCTGCCAGTGGGGTTCGCCGTTGTCGTAGCCGTCGGTGAGGAGCAGGGAGTTGTATTTTTTGTCCACGGAATCGACCTTGACCCAGCAGGCGAGGGTGAGGGCCTGATAGGTGCCGTCGAGATTGAGGCGGACGCGGTCGCCGGGGCGCTTGAATTCGAGGGCGGTTTTTTCGGGCCAGCGGCCTTGAGTCCATGCGGCACCGACAGCGCCACCCGCGCGCAGAGGATGGCGTGGTTCGGTGACGTTTTTCACGAGGCGGTCCCAGCGATCGTCCTCCAGATGTTTGAAGGTATAGTAGGCGATGAAGCGTGGATCTTTGCACATCTGCTGCGACCATTGCTGCCAGTCGGAGTAGCGTTGGGTATCGCGTTGTTTCACGAGGCCGTGGAGCTCGGTGATGGAGAGGAAATCCTGCGGTGAGATGGCGGTAGTGTTGGCGGAGGACAAGGACATGCCTTGTTTTAAGCTGGCGGGTGTCTTCTCGTTTGTGTGGGCGATGACTTCGCCTTCGAAGACGTGCACGGCGCTGGTGTTGTCTTTCACATTGAGGGCGAATTCGGTGCCGAGATCTTCGAGCTTCATGCCGGGGGCGTGCATGAGGAAACCTTTGGCGGCAGGGGGCACATGGACGCGCACTCGACCGCTGAGGCAGCGTGCCTCCCAGGCGGAGAGGATTTCGATTTCGGCGCTGCCTTCGATCAAGGCTGTCGCGCCGCTGAAGAATTCGATTTGTGCCAGGCCTTGGGAGAGATGGATTGTGCCGGGCTTGAGGGTGTCGCCGCTGCGGAGGGGGCTTGAGGTGAACTTGGCATCCATGGTCTGGCTGAGCATGGCGACGCCGTTGGAGGTGGCTTCGGTTTCGCTGGGGTGTTGAGGCCAGAAGATGAAGGCGCAGGCGATGACTGCGGCGGCTGCGGTGAGGGTGGGGAGCCAGCGGCGGGTGGGTGGCTTGGGCCTGGCTTTCTTTTGCAGGCGGCCGGTGTTTACGGTGGGTTGTTGCAGCAGGCGGGCGTGTTGATCGGCGAGTTCGAGGTAGCGTTGGCGGGCCTGCCAGTCTGCGCGCAGGAGGTCTTCGAGTTCAGCGTGTTGCTCGGGGGTGATCTCGCCATCGATTTCGGCGTGGATGAGGGAATCGAGGTTCATGCGAGGCCCTCGGATTGAAGCTGGTGGGTGACGCATTCATGGAGGCGCTGGCGCAGGAGTTCGAGATTGCGGAAGAGGGTGCGGCGTGTGAGGGCGAAACGGCTCATCATTTCCTCAGCGCTCTGGCGCATGGCGTAGCGGCTGGTGACGAGTTCCTGATCCTGCGCGGTGAGTTTTTGCAGGCAGGCGTCGAGAAGACGGAGGCGTTCGTCGAGGCGGGGTTCGATGTGGGTGCGCTCGTTGGCGAGGAGGTCTATGATGTCTTCGCTGAAGAGGAGCGGGGAGCGTGCGGATTTTTCGCGGTGCTTTTGTACCTGGAGGTAGGCGAAGCGGTAGGCCCAGGGGAGGAAGGGGCGGGTGGGATCGTATTCGGCGAATTTGCGATAGAGGGCGAGGCTGGTTTCTTGCAGGATGTCGCGGGCATCGGCCTCACGCGGAACGAGGCTGAAGATGTACCGAAACAGCGGCTCCTGATGCTGGGTGAGCAGGAGGACGAGGATTTCGGTGGAGGTGGGCGAGTCTGACATGGGCACAGTGTATTCCCGGTGAGGGGTGGTGCAGTGCCAAAATAATCAGGGGGGAGGACGGCTAGGATTTAACCACGGAATGCACTGAATACACGGAAACCGGAGTTGGATTGACTGATCCGGAATGGGGGTCGGGAGACCCCCACGCCTTGGGGGGCTGGGTGGTCCGAAGCTACGAGCGAAGAATTGAGGGACTGCCTTTGGATGGGCTGAGTTTTGCTTTGCAGTAGATGCTTGGCGGAGTGCTATGATCGAGAACGAGAACGAGAACGAGGGAGCGGGGTGGCTTTAGGCGAGCATCTGTTTGATCACATGGCCCTCGACATTCGTGAGGCGGCGCTGGACGCCGTTGTGTTCGAAGGTGAGGCGTTCGTGATCGAGGCCGAGGAGGTGGAGGATGGTGGCGTTGAAGTCGTAGAGGGGGTGGATGTCCTTCACGGCTTTTTGGCCGAGTTCGTCCGTTTCGCCACAGCTGACGCCGGGTTTGACGCCAGCGCCGGTCATCCAGCAGGTGAAGCCGTCGGGATTGTGATCGCGGCCTTTGGCTCCTTTTTGGAAGAAGGGCATGCGGCCGAATTCGGTGCACCAGACGACGAGGGTGTCGTCGAGCAGGCCGCGTGATTTGAGATCGCGAATGAGCGCGGCGGCGGGTTGGTCGAGGATGGGGGCGTGGACGTCGTATTGGTCTTTGAGGGCGTTGTGGCCATCCCAGTTGAGTTTGCCGCCGCTGGCATAGGCTCCGTTGAAGAGCTGCACAAAGCGCACGCCTTTTTCGATGAGGCGACGGGCGAGAATGCAGTTCTTGGCGAAGGCGGCTTTGTCGGGGTTTTGTGTGTCGTCAGCGCCGTAGAGTTTCAGGATGTGCGCGGGCTCGGTGCTGAGATCGCTGATCTCCGGGACGCTGAGCTGCATGCGCGCGGCGAGCTCGTAGCTGGCGATGCGTGCGGCGAGTTTGCCATCGCCGGGATGGGCTTCGAGATGGCGGGCGTTCATGCGCTGGAGGAGGGTGCGCGCGGCTTGATCGGTGGCGGGAGAAACACCTGGGGCGGCGAGGTGGCGCACGGGAGCCTTGGAACTCATCGTGGTGCCTTGGAACGCGGCGGGGAGGAAGCCGGGGCCCCAGTTGTTTGCACCGTTTTGCGGCACGCCACGTGGATCGGGAATGGCGACGTAAGAGGGGAGGTCCTGGTTTTCGCTGCCGAGGGCGTAGGTGGTCCATGCGCCGAGGGAGGGGAAGCCGTCGAGATTGAAACCGGTGGAGAGGAAGTTTTCGGCAGGGCCGTGGGTGTTGGACTTGCTGGTGAGCGAATGGACGAAGGCGAAGTCATCGGTGAGCTCTGCGAGATGCGGGATCATGTCGCTCACCCACTTGCCGGTCTGGCCGCGCTGGCGGAAGGCGTACTGAGGGCGTGCGAGATTGCCTGCGGGCCCTTGGAAGGTGACGGCGGGGCCACCGGGCAGGGGCTTGTCGTCCCACTTGATGAGTTCGGGTTTGTAGTCCCAGGTTTCGAGCTGGCTAACGGCACCGGCGCAGAAGATGACGACGACGTTTTTTGCTTTGCCAGGGAAATGAGGCTGGCGTGGGGCGTAGGGACGCGCTGGGTCGATGATGGGTCTGTCCGCAGCGAGCAGGCCATCGAGGCCGAGCATGTTTGTCAGTGCGATGGAGCCGAGAGCGGTGCTGCTGCTGGAGAGAAAGCGGCGGCGGTCGAGAAGTGTGTGACCTGCGGGAGAGAGGTAGCTCATGGCACAAAGAGGAATTCGTTGCTGTTGAACAATGCGCGGCAGAGGGCTGTGAGGCCGTGGTCGTGGACGAGAGGGGTGGTGTCGGCGAGTTCGGTGGCGGTGGGGGGGCGGCTGAGGGAGAGCTGGTAGGCGAGGGTGATTTGTTTGGCAGGGTCGGTGCCGGCTTCTTGCTGTACGCGGGTGGCGAAGGCTTCGGATTGTTCGAGGGTGAAGCGGCTGTTGAAGAGGTTGAGGGCTTGGATGGGGGTGGTGCTTTCGATGCGGCGGGCGGTGCTCTGACCGGCATCGGGGCAGTCGAAGGCGCCGAAGACGGTTTCGGGTTCGCGACGTACTTTGTGGGCGTAGATCATGCGGCGCTGGTTCTCGGCGTTGAAGGTCTCGATGGGATCGAAGCCGCTGAGGCCGCCGCGTTGATCGAAGAGATTGTAGCCGCGACCGTACATCTTCAGGTTCAAGCGGCCACTGACGGCGAGGATAGTGTCGCGGATGGATTCGGCTTCGAGGCGGCGGGAAGGGAAGCGCCAGAGAAGGCGAACGTCGGAGTCGAGAAGGGGGCCTTCATTTATGATTTTTGATTTATGATTTACGATTTCGCTGCCAGTCGCGGAGGGTGGTGGCAGATCATGAGTCTGGCTTGATTGAGCGTAGGTCTGTGACAAGAGAATGAGACGGTGCATGTGCTTCACGCTCCATCCGCTGCGGATGAATTCGGTGGCGAGATAGTCGAGGAGTTTGGGGTGGGTGGGCTTGATGCCCATGCGGCCGAAGTCGCTGGGGGTCTGGACGAGGCCGGTGCCGAAGTGGCCCTGCCAGATGCGGTTGACCATGACGCGGGCGGTGAGGGTGTTTTGCGGACTGGCGATCCAATCTGCGAGGACGTGGCGGCGTTCCTGCTCGGGGGATTCTTTGGGCAGTGTGACATGGCCGAGGGCGCTGAGGACGGCGGGGGTGACGGGTTCCTTGGGCTGCTCGGGATCACCGCGATTGAGGAGGTGGATGTCGTCGGGGGTGCGGAAGGTTCCGGCGAAGGCTTTTTGGGCGTTGCTGGCTTGAGCGATCTTTGATTCGGTTGCGGCTTTTTCCTGGATGAGTGGCTTGGCGCGGTTGGCTTCATCTGCGGTGAGGCCGCTGAGTGTGGGTTTTGCGGTCTTCTTGTTTTTGGGATCGAATTTTTGCCGGTCGCTGGCATCGGCGACGGTGTGCCAGTGGCCTGCGGTGTCGCTGATTTCGATTTGATAATCGGTGGCGAGGCGGTCGGTGAATTTGCCATCGCGGTCGCGGCTCCAGACGACGCGTTCGACTTGTTGTTCCTGCGTGAATTCGAGTTCCACCCAGCCTTGGCCGAGCTTGTTGGAGAGCCAGCTGCGGGAGTTGCCGTAGCGGCCGTCGGTGAGGAAGCGGAGTTCGTGGCGCTCGGCGACGCCGATGTCGCCGGAGGATTTGCGCTTGGTGCCGGTGGTGGCGAGGGCGACGTTTTCGCCGCGGGTGTTGAAGACTTCGAGTTCGTCGATGCAGGGCTCGAGGTTGGTCGTGGTCTTGATGGTGAAACGCAGGCGCTGGGTCTTCACGGGTGTGAAGCGGTCCGAGTTTTCGCGGGCGTTGATCATGGGGCGTTCAGCACCGGATTTCGCCATGGGCACGAATTGAGCGAGTTCTTTATCGATCTCGGCAAGGCGTGCTTTGAACTGCTTTTCTTCTGCACGCGATGCTTCGGCTGCGGGTGTGTGGAGGTCGCGGTCGGCATACTCGACACCGGCGACGAAGGCTTGCATGGCGTAGTAATCTTTGGCGGTGATGGGATCGAACTTGTGATCGTGGCAGCGGGCGCAGCCGATGCTGAGGCCGAGGAAGGTCTGGCCGAGGTTCATGACCATCTCATCGATGGAATCCTGGCGTGCGAGACGCTTGGAGGCATCGTCTTTGCCGATCTGCCCGGGTAGCAGCACGGAGGCGGTGACGAGGAAGCCGGTGGCGGCATCCTGGCCCATGGCATCGCCGACGATCTGCTCTTTGATGAAGCGATCGTAGGGCGTGTCGTTGTTGAAGGCGCGGATGACGTAGTCGCGATAGGGCCAGGCGTTGGGGCGTTCGGTGTTGACTTCAAAGCCGTGGGTGTCGGCGTAGCGAACGACGTCGAGCCAGTGCTGGGCCCAGCGTTCGCCGTAGCGCTCGCTTTTTAGAAGGCGGTCAACTAGATGCTGGATGCTGGATGCTCGATCCTGGATGAACTCTTTTTCGAAGGCGGTGGTTTCTTCGGGTGTGGGGGGCAGGCCGGTGAGGTCGAAGGTGATGCGGCGGATGAGCGAGGTGGGATCTGCGGGTGGTGAGCGGTGGAGTTTTTTTTCGGTGAGTTTGGCGTCGATGAAGAAGTCGATGGGATTCGTGGATGGAGCACCCTGATTCCGGACTGGGGGCAGAATGCCCCCGTTACTGCTCAGAGGCTTGAAGCTCCAGTGATCGAGGCGGTCTTCGAGTTTGGCGAGATCGACGCCGTCGGGCCATGGGGCGCCTTCGTTGATCCAGGTGGTGAGGGTGGCGATGTTTTCGGGGGAGAGTTTGCCTTTGGGGGGCATGAGCTCGTCTTCGTCATCGGTGGTGAGGAAGTGGATGAGCGGGCTGTCGCTGGCTTTGCCAGAGATGATGTCGGGCGAGTGTTTGTCGCCGCCTTTGAGGGCTGAGGCTTTGATGTCGAGGCGGAGGCCGGACTTTTGTTTTTTCTCGCCGTGGCAGTTGTAGCAGTGCTGCTGGAGGATGGGGCGCACGTCGCGGACAAAATCAACGGGTGCGGCGATAGCGGAGGAGGTGAGGAGAATGAGGGCGACCAGCTTCATGCGGTGGGATCAGCGGTAGGGATTGCCAGCGGCGTGGAGGGCGTGGAGTTCAGCGTCTGACATGGCGCGGCCTAGGAGGAGGAGTTCATCGACTCGGCCGCTGAGCTTGCGGTCCTGCTGGTTCCAGTTGCCGATCTGCGCGGGGCCGAGGCGTGCGGGGTAGGCGATCTGCTGGCGGACTTCTTTGTCGAACTTGCCGTTGAGATAAAAGCGGACGGTGCCGCGTGTGGAATCATAGACGGTGGCGAGGTGCACCCAGCGGCCTTGTTCGGGGAGCACGGAGGTGAGCGAGTCGGGATGGCCGTCGCGTTCGTGGGCATCGGGTGCGAGCGTGTTGCCGATGAGGGCGAGGCGCATGGTGGTGTCGCGGTTGATCATCCAATGCACCTGACCGGGGTTGTTGCCGCTCCACCCATCCGTATGTAGCAGGGACTGGTAGGGCGCGCCGAGGCGGTCGATGCGCACCCATGCGGCGAGCGTGAGCTGCGGCCAGTCGCGGTCGCCGCCGACATCGAGTTTCAAGTGGTCACCCACGTTTACAAACTCCGGTGCGTGGGAGCCGGGCCAGCGGCCCTGCACGGTGCGATACACGCCGGGGAGTTTTTCGGCGGATTCGAAATCGAGGAGAGCGATGAGTGCGGGGTCTTGCCTCAAAGCGGCGAGTGCTGCGGCGGAGCGCGCACGCTGACCGGCGGCGAGTCCGGCGGTGAGGCCGGGGAGTTCATCGGGCTGGATGAAGGCGGAGGAGCGCAGCTCGCGGGTGGTGCTGGTGCCTTGAGCAAATGAGACTGCATCGCCGCTACGCAGGTTTTGATTGGCGTGTGCGCCGGAGGCCTTGGTGATGACCTCGCCTTGGAACACGTGCACCTCTGCTGCGCCGGTGGAGGGGACGTCCACGCCGAAGCGTGTGCCGAGATCCACGGCGTCTCCGGTGGGGGTGATGACGGTGAAGCCTTTGGCGGCAGGTGGGACATCGGCGGCAAGGCGGCCGCGTTTCATGTGCAGGCGCTGCGCGGATTCAAAGCGGAACTCTGCGGGGGCCTCGATGACGATGCGTGCGCCGCGTGCGGTGATGAGGGAGATGCTGCCTGCGCTGATGTGGTAGGATTCACTGTGGAGGCTTGCGCCATCTGCGAGTTCCACGACGCCGGCGGCTTTTCCTACGGTGGCAAAGGCTTGGTGGGACTCCTGCCACCACCAGGCACCGAGCAGCATGGAGATGCAGGCTGCTGCTGCGATCCAGCGTGGTGAGGATGTGCGCCATTGGGTTGGCTTTACTGTTGCTTGAGCGGGGGCCCAGTCTGCGGCCAGCGCTGCGAGGGCGGAGTCCACGTTGAGCAGTTCGGCAAATTCACGGCGTGCTGCGGCATCGGCGAGCAGCAGGGTATTGAGCTGCTGCATCTGCAGTGGGGAGATGGAGCCGTCGAGATAG
>DLGZ01000053.1:0-36163 GCA_002482965.1 Verrucomicrobiaceae bacterium UBA7681
GCCAAGCTGACGCTGAAACCGATGGTGGACGGACAGTGGCCGCAGTGATTCACTGTCTGCATGCAACCACGCTCGCTTCTTTTTTTCATCTTTGCCACGGTCGGTGCGATCCATGCGCCTGCGGAGGATTCAGTGCTTTCCACGCAGATTGCTCAGGCTTGGGACGTGACATGGAGCCGTTTTTATCTCCCACGGGTGCAGACGTTTGGGGACTACCTGAGCAGCTACGACAAGGGCAAGGAGCAGGCGCACCTGCCGACGGCTGAGGAGGTCAAGCGGCAGTATCCGAATCCCTGCGGTTACAGCACGGGGATGGAGGACGGGGCGATTCTGGGAGGTGCCATGCTCAGTGTGCTGTGTGATCGTTTTGCGGTGACGGGCGAGGAGGCGCTGCGTGCGCAGGCGGCCCAAGTGTTTGCGGGACTGAAGCTGTGCGCCACTGTGCATGGGGTGAGGGGATTCGTGGCACGCAATGTGTGCCCGGAGGATGGCAAGAGTGTTTACATCAATTCTTCGCGAGATCAGGTGACGCACTTCGTGCATGGTTTGTGGCAGTATTACCGAAGTCCTTTGCCGGATGAAGCCACGAAGCAGCAAATCCGTGAAGTTCTCGCGGATGTTGCGGAGCGTATGATCGCGTATGTCACGCCGGAGAATGCTTTTGATTTTTGCCGAGCTGACGGCCAACGCTGCCCGCTGGGCATCTGCCGCATGTGGAATGTGCAGGCGCATGAAGCCGCACGGCTGCCGATGATCTATGCGGCGGCGTGGGATGTGACGCGTGATGAGCGCTACCGTGCGCAGTGGCAGCGCTACGCGGCGGATGCCATCGCGCAATCGGCCACCCCCGGTGAGAACAAGCCTGCCTACGCGCTGCTGCAGATGCAGTGCTCGCTGGAAGTGCTGCACGAACTGGAACCGGATGCTGCGCTGAAGTCCACGATTCACGAGCGCATGACGCATGTGCGCGATCTTGCGGCGAAGCGTTTTGCCAGCGTGCGCTCACAGATCGCCAAGAAGAGTCCTGAAGAAATGCAGGTGGTCGGCCCTGACTGGCGGAACGTGCCTCAATGGAAGAATCAGCAGGGCTACCTCAACCCGCAGTGGGGGCCGTATCGGGAAATCTGGCACATCACGCGTGAGGCTGGTGAATCGGCGCTCGTTTTCCTCATGATCGATCCCGCTTCAGTTTCCGCAGCGCAGCAGAAGTCTCTGGCAGAACTGATCCGAGGCTTTGATTACGATCACAATTCAAGCTGTGGCGTCATCTACCATCTGGCGGCGTACTGGAAGGCGCGCCGCAACCATCTGCTGGCACCTTGAAATGCCTGTACTTCGATTGCTCACCATGAAATCTCTCTCGCTCTTCATCGCCTGTCTTTTCGTGCAGATTGCCTGCGCTGAAACACCTGCTCCACCTCCCACGCAGATCTGCCAAACGACGCAGCTGATCGCCGCCGAGAAGTTTGACCGGGCCGAGTCTTTTGCCAAGGAACGTCAGCCGGGCACGGATGGCTGGCGTGCGGGCATCGGCACGTGGAGCATTGTGGACGGTGCGGCGTATGCGACGCAGGAAGGGCCGAGCAAGAACCGACCCAACGGACATGAGGCCGTGTGCGAGCACCTCGTGGATCTTGGTGACTACGTCCTGACGGGAGAGTTCAAGCTGGGGGCCTCACCGCAGATCGGATTTGTTTGCCGCGATTCGAACAAGCCGAACCTTCACCAGGGCCGCGTGGTCATCACGACGACTGCCATTTGGATTCAGAAGATGAGCGGTATTGCCAAAGAAACGCGGCGCGAGGAATTGACGAAGATTGAAGTGAAGCTGGATCCGACGACCTGGCATCATTTCACCGTCGAAGTCTGCGGCGACCGCTGGTTTGCACGCATTGATGATCATACTCTGGAGGCGACGCATGAGCGCTTCAAAGACCGCAAGGGACGCATCGGCATGGTGGCTCGTGGTGAAGGTGCACAGTTTCGCAAACTCAGCCTCTGGAGTGCGCAGCCGAAATCATAATCCCAATCAAAAAGGCAGCGCGTATCGCGGTTTGACGATTTTGGAGAGAATGAATGCGGCATGCCCCGCGTTTCATTCCCGCTTCGTTTTATTTCCAACCTTCCCATGATGTCCCTCGCAACACTTCGCTGCTCGTTCCTGGCAGCAGCCCTTGGTTTTAGCACGCACATTGCCGCAGAGGACTGGGGGGCCTATGTCATCACCCCTGTGAGTGCTCCGGCGATGGTGCTGGAGGCTGTGGATGCAGGAACAGCGGAAGGGACGCGGGTGTCGATTGGCAATCCGGCGGGTGCGCCGAATCAAAAGTGGTTCATCGTGCCGAAGGGAGATGGTTTCTATGCCATCAAGCCTTCCTACAACTCGACCTTGACCCTGGCTGCGGCGGAAGGTGGTGTGAAGAATGGAACGAACATCGTGCTGGAAACGGACAGCGGCAAACCTTGGCAGCAGTGGGAGATTCGGAAGAACGAGGCCGGTTCTTATTCGCTCATTCCGCGGCATGCACCGACGCAGGGGATCGACGATCAGGGCGGGAAGAAGGAGCCGGGTGCCAAGATCGATCTGTGGAAGCTCAACCCGAATGACCTGCACCTGCAATGGCTGGTCAAACCGCTGGCGGGCACAGCTATGGCTGGTGCAGAAGCTGCCGCGGCTGCGCCTTCTTATGTCGCGCCTGTGATCAAGCCGGAGGACATTAAGGAGGGTGTGATCAAGCAGGTGCAGTTCAACCAAAGCAAGGTCTTCCCTGGCACGGTGCGTGATGTGACGGTCTTTATTCCGGCGCAGTATGATGGCTCCAAGCCTGCGTGTGTTTATGTCAAAACGGATGGCTACAACGCCCGTGAGAAGACTTACATGGAGACGCTGATCGCCACGAAGGAGATGCCGGTGACCATCGGTGTCTTTGTGAAGCCGGGCACGCTGCCTGCGCCGATGAAAGGTACGATGGACCGGCGGAATCGCGACCTGGAGTATGATGGGGTGGGCGATGAGAATGTGCGGTTTTTGGTGGATGAGCTGCTGCCGTTTGTGGCGAAGGAGTTTGATTTGAAGCTGTCCACCGATGGCAATGACCGGTGTATCTCCGGTGGGAGCAGCGGTGGCATTGCGGCTTTCACGGCGGCGTGGCACCGGCCGGAGGCTTTCAGCCGGGTGTATGCGGCGAGCGGTAGCTGGGTGGCGTTTCGCGGCGGGCATGAGTTTCCCACGATGGTGCGCAAGTTTGAAGCGAAGCCGATCCGTGCTTACCTGACCACGGCTACGCATGACATGGAGAACTGCGCGGGTGACTGGTATCTGATTGACCTGGAGATGGACAAGGCGCTGAAGTTTTCGGGCTATGACTACCAGTTTCGCAGCATCGAAGGACGCCACGTGGCGGGATATGCGGAGAACTACCTGGAGGCGATGGCCTTTCTGTGGAAGAGCTGGCCAGAGCGTGTGAAAGCCGGAGCGAGTGCTCCTCGTGCGCAGGAGGTCATTGTTCCCGGTGAAGGATGGGAGCTTCTGGCGGAGGGCTTTAAGAGCACCCGTGGCGCGACCTGCAGTGCGAATGGGGAGGTGTTCTTTGCGGATACATCGAACAACAAAATTCACCGTATTGAGGTGGATGGGAAGGTGAGCGAATTCGTGGGTGATACGAATGCGCACTGCGTGACGATGGGTGCGGATGGCAAGCTTTATACGATCTCAGAGAAGTCGGGCAAGCTGATGAGCTTTGATGCCTCAGGGGCTGGCAGCGTGGTGATGGAAGGCATGCTGGGGCATTCGATTCTCGCGATGCCGAATGGGGGACTGTATGTGACCACCAATGGTGACAAGCCGAAGGAGGAGGGCACGGTGTGGTATGTCAAAGACGGCAAGAAAACGCAGGTGGATAAAGGGATCAAGTTTGCGACGGGGATGGCTTATCGGCCGGATCAATGGCTGCTGACCGTGGCGGAAGGACACTCGAAGTGGGCCTACAGCTATCAGATTGATGAAGATGGCACGCTCAAAAATAAGGAGCGCTTTTTCCACCTGTATGTGGCGGATTGGGAGGATGACGCAGGGCCTGAGTGTGTGTGCTATTCGCTGGAAGGACGGCAGTTTCTTGCGACAAAGAGCGGCGTGCAGATCAGCGCTGACGATGGCCCGACGCAGATCATTTTGTCGGTGCCGGATCGCAGCCGCGTGACGGCTGTGGCGATTGGCGGCAAGGACAAGGACACGCTGTATGCTTTCTGCGGGAACAAGATCTGGAAGCGCAAGATTTTGCAGCATGCGATGGGGGCGTGGAGCCCGTGGACAAAGATGACGGGCTCGAAGCTGTAGTCGAATTTTGATCTAAGACCACCGAAGCCGACATCAAGACTGGGAATCTACTCATGACACGAACTCTCTCGATAAGCCTTGCCCTGCTGACGTCTCTGCACGCCGCCGAGCCCATCACCAACTCCATTGGCATGAAGCTTGTGCGCATTGAGCCGGGAGCGTTCACGATGGGACAGGACGGGCCGGCGGCGGATTACAAGATGACGAAGCATCCGGCGAAATTTGATGACGCTGACTGGGATGAGAAGCCTGCGCATCGAGTGACAATCACGCAACCGTTTCATCTGGCGGTCACGGAAGTGACGCTGGCGCAGTATCGGCATTATGAGGCTGATTTTCGCCCGAAGGAACCCGACGATAACGCGGTGAATGCGATCACATGGGAGCAGGCGATGAAGTTCTGTGAATGGCTGTCAAAGAAGGAAGGAAAAACGTATCGGCTGCCGACGGAGGCCGAGTGGGAGTATGCCTGCCGTGCGGGCACGACGACGCTGTTTCACACGGGCGATGCTTTGCCAGATGGCTTTCAGCCGTGGTGGAGCGACATCGGCTATGCGGGGCGCTATTTCACTGAAGGTGCATGGCCGCAGGTGTATCGCAAAGATGCCAAGGCTGGTCTTCGCGTGGCGCAAACTGCACCCAATGCGTGGGGGCTGCATGACATGCACGGCAATGTCTCTGAGTGGTGCCTCGACTGGTATGGGGCCTATGAAGCGGCGGAACAGACTGATCCGCTGGGGCGCAGCGCGGGGGATTTTCGCGTGATTCGCAGCGGTCATCACTCCAGCTTTGCGCGGATGCTGCGCTCTGCGAACCGTGCGGCATGGCTGCCGCAGACGCGGAGCAACAGGGTGGGTTTTCGCGTGGTGCTGGGCGATCTGCCAGCGGGGAAAATACTGCCCCCTGTGACGCCGCCTTTGAATGCGCAAAACGTGCAGCAGGGGGTGATCAAGTATGACATGCCAGGCCCAAATGAGCCGCCGTTCTTTGCCGTACCGAAGCCGTATGTGAAGATTGCGCCGAATTCGTATGGCCCCTTGTTCTCCACGCACAATCACAGCGCAGGCATCACCGAATGTCCGAACGGTGATCTGCTGGCGGTGTGGTATTCCTGTGTTGATGAAGGCGGTGCGGAGCTTTGCAACGTCGCGAGCCGACTGCGGCATGGCACGAGCGAATGGGAGCCAGCTTCGCCGTTCTGGGATGGTGCGGATGTGAATGATCACGGCCCGAAGATCTGGTGGGATGGCAAATCGACCTTGTATAATCTGGTGCGCGGCCGGGACGAGAACTTGGTGCGCACTTCAACGGACAACGGGGCGACGTGGTCGCTGCCCACCATCGTGCAACCTGTGGGCGAGTTTGGGAATCAGATGATTCGTCTGGCGGATGGCACGCTGGTCATCACGAATGACGCACGGCAGTGCAGTCTTGTCTTCAGCCATGACGATGGGAAGACGTGGGGCTTCAATGATGTGAAGCAACGTGCGAGTGATTTCAGGCCCGGCGGCACGGGCTTTCGATATCCGGGCATTCATGCGCCCATCGTGCAGCTTGCTGATGGGCGCATCATGGCTTTCAGCCGCAATGATCCGCCTGAAGATCAGGCGAAGTTTGATCTGAAAACACCGATCAGTTACAGCAGCGATCTGGGGAAGACGTGGACCTACGCAGCGAGTGAATTTCCTGCGATCAGCAGTGTGCAACGGGCCGCGATGATACGTCTGAGTGGAGGTGGCATCCTGCTTTGCAGTTTCACGGATCAATGGCGCGACTGGAAAAGCAGAAAGGGTATGAGCTTCAAATCGAAGACGGGGGAGTTCACCGGCTACGGCATGTTTGCTGCGGTGTCCTTTGATGAGGGGAAGACGTGGCCGGTGAGAAGGCTCATCACGCCGGGAGGTAAAGAGCAGTCCATCAATGGGATTGACCGCGTCATGTTCGCGCGCAGTGACACGATGGCGGAGCCTTGTGGGTATCTCTCTGCCACGCAAACTCGTGATGGGAATGTGCAGCTGATCACGAGCAAGAATCATTATGTTTTCAATCTCGCGTGGTTGAAGGCCCTGCCGGACACGCCGTGAACTTGCGCGGCCCCATTCTTTGAAAAGAAAAGCCATGCTTGCTCTGCTGACGCAGAACAAATCCACTTGAGCCGCATGGGCTCGCGCATGAAAAGTGTGGGAAAGCTGCATCCCGAAACCCCATGCCTGCCTCTGACACATCAGCCGAACTTCTCACCCGCCTCGCGGATGCTCCGCCACATCCGTACCCAGAAAGCATCATCCAGGAGATGATCGGCAGAATGGAGGAGATGACACCCGCTCTGCTGGAAGTGCTGGCGGATGCAGCACGGCGACCCAAACACTACGTTAAAGCGGGTAACTGGAAACAGGTGGTCTTTGCCTCCTACCTGCTGGCGCAGTTTCGCGTGACGGCAGCCTTTCAGCCGCTTTGCACCTTGTTAGGGGGGCCTGAGGAGGAGGTCGATGCGATCTTTACGGACATGATCACGGAGGACATGGGCAACATCCTCGCCAGCGTCTATGATGGCAACGACAGACCACTGCGGGCTCTGGCGGAAAACCGAAGCGCCTCTGAGTATGTGCGCGGCGGCACCGTGCTCCGGTGTTACCAGTGCCTGCTGGCGGAGGGCAAAATAACTCGTGAGTTTTTGGAAACGTACGTCACCGAATTGCTTGGCGGCAAGCTGGAGCGTGAGCCCGGCATCTGGTGGGACTGCTGGACCGAACTCTGTGCCGATCTTGGATTTGCCAGCACGCTGCCGTTGATTCAAAAGGCGATTGATGATGACCTGTGCGATCCTTGGTACTATGGCTTTGATGAAATCCTCCAAGCTGCTGGCAACGGAGGCAATGAAGACTGGAGAAAGTCCGCAGGACTGATCGAAGACACCATCAAAGAGACGTCGTGGTGGGCCGCATGGGAGAAAGCTGATGAGCTGGAGAAGGAGGACGATGACGACGAGGTGTCTGAAGAGGATTGGGAATCGTATCTTTTGGATTCCCCCATGCCGGAGACGGCCACTGTCGTCCGTGCCGCACCCAAAGTGGGCCGCAATGATCCCTGTCCCTGCGGTTCTGGAATGAAATTCAAGAAGTGCTGCGGTGCAGCATAGCTTCGACTGGCAATTAAAGCCGGGCAGATCAAACTGGCAGGACCTTTGACATGAGCCACGCCGACCTTGCCCCACTGCTGAAGCAAACCTTTGGCTATGACACTTTCCGCCCGCTGCAGCGGGAGATCATGGATGCCACGCTGGCGGGGCGGGATGTGGTGGCGATCCTGCCGACGGGTGCGGGGAAGTCGCTGTGCTTTCAGCTTCCTGCGCTGGCGCGTGAGGGGATCACGCTGGTGATTTCACCGCTGATCGCGCTGATGAAGGACCAGGTGGATGCGCTGGTGGCGAGCGGGGTGGCGGCGACGTTTATTAATTCATCGATCCAGGGGAGTGAGGCCCACAGACGGCGCTCGGGACTGGAGGAGGGGCATTACAAGCTGCTGTATGTGGCACCCGAGCGCGTGATGCTGCCGGATTTTATCAATGATCTGCGACGGTGGAACGTCACTGCCGTGGCGGTCGATGAAGCGCATTGCATCAGCCAGTGGGGGCATGACTTCCGGCCGGAGTATCGTGCGCTGGGGCAACTGCGAGATGCACTCCCAGGGGTGCCGTTTTTAGCACTGACTGCCACCGCAACTGAGCAGGTGCGGAGCGACATCATCCGCCAATTGCATCTGGATGAGCCGGAGTTTTTTCTGGCGAGCTTTAACCGGCCCAATCTGAGCTATACGGTGCTGCCGAAAGCCAAGGCGACGAGCCAGATCTATGATTTTGTGAGGCAGCGACCGAATGAGGCGGGCATCGTGTATGTGCAGTCGCGCAAGAGTGCGGAGAGTCTGGCGGCGGCGCTGGCTGCGGAGGGAGTGAAGGCGGTGGCCTACCATGCGGGGCTGCAGCCGGAGGAGCGGGCGGCGAATCAAGAGGCTTTCATTCGTGATGAGGCGCATGTGGTGTGCGCCACGATCGCCTTTGGCATGGGGATCAACAAGCCGGACGTGCGCTATGTCATTCATGGAGATCTGCCGAAGAACATTGAAGGCTACTATCAGGAGACGGGGCGAGCCGGGCGTGACAGTCTGCCGAGCGAGTGCGTGCTGCTGTACTCGCGTGGTGATCTGGTGAGGAACCTGAAGTTCCTTGATGAAATGACGGATGCGCAGGCGGCGGAGGTTGCCGCGCGGCAGATGCGACTGATGGCGGATTTTGCCGAAGGCTCGGAATGCCGCCGAGTGGCGCTGCTGGACTATTTTGGTGAACAGTGGCCGGGGGACAACTGCGGCGGGTGCGACATCTGCCTGCAGCCGCGTGAGATCTGGGATGCCACGATGCAGACACAAAAGCTGCTGAGCTGCATCTTCCGCATCCGGCAGAAGAGCGGCTTCAGCACTGGGCTGAACCATGTGGTCGAAGTACTCACGGGGGCGAACACGGAGAAGATCCGCAAATGGTTTCACGACCAGCTCAGCACGTACGGCATTGGCAAGGATATGCCGCGTGAGGAATGGGCGGCGCTGGGGCGGCAGCTTATTCGCCTTGGATACATTGATGCTTCGGCGGATTCTTTTCAGACGCTGAGTCTGTCAAAGAAGGGGCTGGCCACGCTCATGAACCGGACGCCGGTCATGATCCCACGGGTGCCGGTGGCGGTGAAGGCTGGCACGAGCACTGGAAGGGTTGCCAAAGCGGGGAGCATTGCCTGTGACGAGGCGCTGTTCGAGGAGCTGCGAGCCTTGCGCAAACAGCTCGCGGACGAGCGAGAGGTGCCGCCCTACGTTGTGTTTGGTGATGCCAGCCTGCGCCACATGTGCCGCCAATATCCGCGCACCGAAACTAGTTTTCTGGCCATCCCGGGCGTCGGCAGTCAGAAGCTGGCTGACTACGGAGCGGCCTTCATGGGAGCGATCACGCGATGGCTGGAAACGCATGAGGCGCAGACGTTTGCGGACGAGGCGCCGCCGCCACCGCCGCCCAAGATGAAGAGCGAGGGTGGGCTCACGGGCACGGTGCTGGAAACGCTGCGGCTGCACCGCCTGGGTCATAGTGCGGAGAAGATTGTGTCGCTGCGTGGCTTCGACATCAGCACGATCCACGGCCACCTTGCGCAGGCGATTCAGCAGGGCGAGCTGAAGGCGGACCCGCGCGACTATTTTACGGCTGAAGAAGAAGATGAACTCAGAGCTGCGGTGGCCGAGCATGGCATGGAAAGCCTGGGCAAGCTCAGGGAGGCGCTGGGCAACCGTTACGACTATCCTGTGCTGCACTACTTCCGGGCGTTCGAAACAAGGAAATAATGGCGCGTGTACAGCCGATAGAATCATCCAGCTCATGAACACCTGCCGCCTCATTATTCTCACCGCCAGTCTGGCATTGTCCGCCGCCGCCCAGGATACTTTGCCGAAGACGGCGGAGGTTTTTGAGATCGATGGACACAAGGCGTTTGTCTATGCCGCGCCCAAGTCTGCTGCGGGCAAGCCGTGGCTGTGGTATGCGCCGACTTTGAACGGCATCTCGCTTTTTGGCCGGAAGATGTATTTCGAGGCCTGCATGAAAGCGGGCATCACCATTGCGGGTTACGATTTGGGCGAGGTGCGCGGCTCACCGGCGAGCACGGCGAAGTTCACGCTTTTTTATGATGAGATGGTGAAGCGTGGGTATTCCTCCAAGCCGATCCTGCTTGGGCAGAGCCGGGGCGGGATGATGACGCTGGCGTGGGCGTTCCGGAATCCGGAGAAAGTGCGTGCGTGGGTGGGCATCTATCCGGTGTGCAATTTAGCGAGCTGGCCGCTGAAGAACTCGAAGGCGCAGACGCTCGCTGACTTCGCCATGCCGGAGACTCAACTTGTGGCCAAGCTGAGTGAGTTCAACCCTGTGGACCATTTGCAGGGGCTGCTGGCGAACAAGGTGCCGATGTTTGTGGTGCATGGCGACTCGGATGTCGTGGTGCCTTATGAGCTGAACACGGGGCTGCTCAAAGAGCGGTATGCCGCGGGTGGTGGGCAGATCAGCGTGAAGGTCATCCCCGGCGAAGGACACAAAGTGGGTCCGTCGTTTTTCGAATGTCAGGAGCTGGTGGACTTTGTGTTGAAGCAGGCAGCGCAATAACAAAGCCTCACGCTGCATCCTGCTCGCTGAAGATCAGCTTGTTGCAGAAGGGATCTGTGAGGGTCATGCAGATGCCGCCCCAGAAGGCGTCTTCCACACCGGGGCGGTTGTAGTTGTAGTGTTTGGCGAGGAGTTCCGCGTTCCATGCGCGCAGATTTTTGCAACGGATGAAGACGTGAGTGCCGGGCGTACCGTCGCCATGATGTTCGGAGAGATGCAGGGACATGCCTTGGAGGGTGACGCCCATGTAGAGTGGTGCCGTGGGCTCAAAGCGATGCTCGAAATCCACGGTGCAGCCAAGCCAGCCGCAGTAGAACTCCCTGGCTTTGGCCTCGTCGAAAATGCGCAACACGGGAATGGTTTGCAGGATTTCAATCATGCTCGCAGCTTTAGCATGACTCGCAGAAATCAAAAGGTGAAAAAGGCTGCCGAAAGAAGCCGGAGCCATTGCTGTTCTCTTCTTCCGACCTTTCTTGTTCTCCCATGCTCCGAGCCCTTCTTTTCTCTTTTGGTGTACTTCTAATGTCCTTTGCCCCCAGGGTTCAGGCCCAGCAGATCATTCTGCTGAAACTGGATGATGTCATTGCGCGGCGTGTGGGGGCGAAGCCAGTGTCGGATCGGTGGCTGAAGGTGCATGACTATTTGAAGGAGAACCAGATCAAAGGCTCCTTTGGCATCATCACGGAGTCTCTGGAAAAGGACAATGAGATGTATTTTCAGTGGCTGAAGGAGGTGCAGGCTGCGGGGTTGATCGAGTTCTGGATGCATGGCTATCACATGAAGACTGCCAGCGAACCGGGTGAGTTTGAGCATGGCACGGCGGAGGAGCAGCGTGCGATTTTGGCGAAGGGTGAAAAGCTGGCGAAGGAGAAGCTGGGGTTCTCGCTGCCGGCCTTTGGTCCGCACTGGAGTGGCACCACCGAGGCCACGGATGAGGCGATGGAGCGGGTGCCGGAGGTGACGATCTGGCTGTATGGGCCGGAGAAGCCGAAATTCTACACGCGCCTGAGCATCCCGCGGGTGATGGCGCTGGAGAATCCGACGTTTGTGCCTGATTTGGAGAAGTTCAAAAGCTTCTACGAGGCCAAGGCGGCGAAGCGTGAGGTGCTGGTGCTGCAGGGGCATCCTGATCAATGGGATGACAAGCGCTGGGCGGGCTTCACCGGCATCATCGACTTTCTCAGATCGAAGAACGTTGAGTTCATGACGCCATCAGAGTATTTGAAAAAGACTCAGTCCAAACAGCCACAAATGACTGCTAAAAAACCAACACCATGAAAACATTGCTCACTTCCCTGATCTGTCTCGTCAGTCTCATCTCCTTTGCTGAAGAGGCACCCCTTGCTGCTGTGCAGGCGGCGGATGATGCGCGAGTCGCTGCAATGAAATCGCCGGACCGCGACAAGCTGAGCGCGATTTTCTCCGATGAACTCCGCTATGCGCACTCTTCTGGTGTGGTGGATACCAAGGCATCGTTCATTGAGTCGCTGCTCAAGGGCAGCACGAAGTATCTGGCTGTCGATTATGTGGAGCGTCAGTTCACCTTCCCTGCCCCGGGCATCGCGCTGATGACGGGCAGTGCCAATTTGAAGATCGGCCTCGAAACGGGTCCTATCGAGCCCACGCTGGCCTTCCTGGCTGTGTGGCGTCTAGAGGGCGGGCAGTGGCACTTTCTGGCCTGGCAGTCGTGCAAAGTGGCACCACCCACGAAGTAACTTCGACTGGCCGTCGAGGCTGCATGTCAAAGATGCTCATGCGGGTTCAAGATTCAGCATCAACTCGATGCTGAAGGTGGATAAATGCTGCTGTGCATGCAGCGTTACGAGTACCCTATCGTTTCGATTGTTCGTCGAGCATGCCATGAAGCCAATTCTCCTGTTCATTTTCTTTACCGTATTGTGCCGTGCTGAGCCCCATCTGCCGCCGGGAACGAAGGCACTGGCATCAGCGGCGGTGAACGGACGCGGACCGCTGGCACTGGTGAATCTGAATCATCATGTGCTCGGGCATGCACGGGTGTTTGGAGGCAAAGAGGATGATTTGTTTGTGGCCGGATACGGTGGGCCGCAGGCGGTGCATTTGTTTCGCTGGGTGGACACGGCGGAAACGGGTGCGCCGGTGTTTGCGCAGCCGGTGGAGGTGAAATGCGCCTTCAAGGACAAGGGCGGTGTGTTTCAGCGGAAGGATGGAACCATCACTGGTCTGTGGATCGACAAGGATGAACTGGTGACGACGGAGTTTGATCGTGAGAAGCTGGAGTTTCGTGAAACGAAGCGCGAGAAGCTGCCGAAGGCGGTGAAATCACCGGGTAGTCTTGGAGTGCTGGTGAATGATGACGGCGGTTACGATGCAGCTTTTGAAATGTCGAATGGGGGCAAAGGGGCTGAGGGAAGTCCGAACACGGAGGAGTGGCGGCCATTTAACTCATCTGGAATCGCGGTGGGGGAGCTGCGGTATCGCTACCTCATGGGCGTCAGCGCCAAGGGGGTGACGAAGCAGATCACGAAGACGAAAAATGAGGTCTATTTTTCCATGCACGGCATCACGGGGGTGAACCTCGGTGCGGGGCATGAGCGCGATCTGGTGACGGGATCGCGGCAGGGGAATCTGGTGTATTATCACAACAAGGCGGCGAGTGGTTTTGATCTTGAAGCGAAGCGCCTGATTGCGGGTGAGGATGGCAATGCGCTGCGGCATCCGAGCATTAATCCCAGTGTGTGTGCGTATGAGGGTGGGCTTATCGCCTGTGGTGAGGGATCGCTCTACTTTTATCGCTTCACGGGGAGGTTCACGAAGGCGGGTGCTCCGATCTTTGCGGAGCCGGTTTCGGTGCTGCAGGAGCATGCGGATCTTTATGCAGGAACATTGCCAACGCCGACGACGGTGGATTGGGATGGTGATGGGGTGCTGGACATCCTCGCGGGTAATTCGGAGGGCTTTGTGTTGTTCTTCAAGAACATTGGCAGCCATGATGAGCCGAAGTTTCTGCCAGCGACGCGAGTGCAGGCGGGTGGGCGTGAGATTCAGGTGCAGGCGGGCTATGCTGGAAGTTTGCAGGGCTTGCAGGAGGCGCGGTGGGGTTATCTCTCGCCGAATGTGATCGACTGGAATGAGGATGGACTGCCGGATATCATCAGTGGAGACATCACGGGCAATTACCTGATCTATCTCAATCGTGGCACGAAGACGGAGACGAAGCTTGACCCTGCGCATCCGATTTACTGCGATGGCATTGATCTCCATGGCATGTGGCGGTGCCGTCCGGCGCTGGCGAAGATCGGCGAACGTGTGGCGCTGGCCATCGTGGATGGTGACGATCATTTTCATCTCTACTGGCGCATTGATGACTACAACGTTGAAGACGGTGGCAAGCTCCTGCTGGATGACGGGGGACGTATTGGTGCGAGCGGCGGTGTGGGTGGCATGAGCGGACGCTGCAAGCTGGACTTCTTTGACTGGAACCAGGATGGGAAGATAGATTTTGTGCTCGGGACGGGGCGGGTGTGTTCGATTCCTGATCGCATCACGGGGTATCCGATGGCGGCGCTGGGTCAAAATCCGGTGGTAGGTGGATTGATCGGCAGGCTGGTCGATTCTGCGCTGCCGACGAAGCTGAAGAAGACGCTGGGAACGCCGCTGGTGATGCTGAACACGGGAACGAATGCGAAGATGAAGTTTGCGAGGCCGCTGACGTTTCAGGATGAAGAGGGGCAAGTCATCCAACCCGGTGGTGCGCATGAAACCGGTGCGGTGGGCACGATGCTGGGCGGCAACGGACCGAATCTGCTGATCTGCAATGAGGCTGGTCGGATGTTTCTGCTGCCGGGTGAAAAATTGCAGATCAAGCCATGAGACTTATTTACGGTTTTATCACCTTGTTTGTGACGGTGCTCCCGCTCGCGGCCCAGATTGCTCCGTTGGCACAGGGTTATGTGGCGATTTGGACCTCTCCAGACCCTGCGCGGATCTATGGTTATACGCCGGGAATTTGTCGGCTGCCTTCAGGGCGGCTGGTGGTCACGCATGAGATTTCCTCTGCTGGAAAGAAGGTGCTACCGGAGAACAAGCCGTTTCATGAGTCCCGTGTCCTCACCAGCGATGATGGAGGCAAGACGTGGGTGCATCGTGCGAATTTTGAGCTGAGCTTTGCGCGGCCGTTTGCGGCTGGGAAGTCTCTTTACATTCTCGGGCGTGACAAGCGGGTGGGCATCGTGCGTTCTGATGATGCTGGGGTGACGTGGAGCGAGCGGAAGTTTCTCAATGACAGCGGCATCTGGCACCAGTCCGCGTGCAATGTGCTGTTTGCGAAGGGGAACGTGTATCTTGTGATGGAGAAGCATGCGCCGAAGCGTGGCATTGAGGGATGGCAGGTGGCGGATCTCGCGCCGGTGCTGATGCGGGCGAGGGCAGATGCTGATTTGACGGACCGTGCGAACTGGACTTTTGCCACTGAACTGGTGTTTGAGGATTTACCTGAAGCGCAGATGCCGAATGCGTTTGGTCTGCCGTTTTATCCGGTGGACCGGAAGAAGGTGACTTTTCTGGTGCCGCCGAAGGGGCGAGGCATTGCGCCGCTGGGGTGGCTGGAGACGAATGTGGTGCAGTTTACCGATCCTGATCATGCATGGTTTGATCCGGAAGGGAGGACGTTTCATTTATGGATGCGCGCGCATACGGGCATGACGAACTATGCGGCTATCGCGCAGGTGAAGGAGAATGAGGATGGCAGCATGACGACATCGGTGGTGAAGACGCCGGCTGGCACACCGATGCTGTATGCCCCCTGCCCTGGCGGGCAGATGCGTTTTCATGTGGAGTGGGATGAGAAAACGAAGCTCTACTGGCTGCTGAGTTCGCAATCGACCGATTCGATGACGCGGCCTGAGCGTCTGCCAAAGGAGCGTTGGGGGCTGCCTGATAATGAGAGGCATCGCCTAGTGCTTCATTTTTCGAAAAACATGATCGACTGGTGCTTTGCGGGTCTGGTTTGCAGGGGGGAGACGCCGAGGGAGTCGCGGCATTATGCGTCGATGTGCATTGATGGTGAGGATCTTTGCATTGTGAGCCGGAGTGGTGATGAGCATGCGCATTCAGCGCACAATGGGAATTTGATCACGTTTCACCGAGTGGTGGGCTTTCGCGGGCTGGTGTATTAGAAAAGCAGCTTTTTTGCGGTACAACAAGGGCTCCCCCTGTTCCGCAGGAACAGGGCTACTTCACGAAGTCGGCGAAGCCTGCTTCGGTGCGTTTGAGCTCGGCTTTCATGGCTGTGCGGAGCTGGGTGATGCGTTCTGTGTGTGTGGCATCATTGATGAGGTTTTTGAGTTCTTCGGGATCGTTTTTGAGATCGTAGAGTTCTTCGCCGGATTCGCCGTCGAGGTAGTGGATGAGCTTGAACTGATCCTGCACGAGGGCGCTGTACATGGGCACGCCCTGGTGATTGTCCTGCTTTGCGCCAGTGAGAATGGTCTGGCTGACTTTCGCGCCGTACTCGTTGCCCATGTGCTCGTAGTAGCAGGGGTGCGGCCATGCGGTGTCCGGCTTTTCGAGGAGTGGGGTGAGATCGCGGCCATGGGTCTGCCATGGGACTTTCACGCCGCTGATGGAGAGGAAGGTGGCGGCGAGATCGGGAGCAGTGACTGAGGCGCTGCACACCTGGCCGACAGGGAAGCGTGAGGGCATGCTGACGATGAGCGGCGAGCGGTAGTTCGCGTCGTAGGGGGCGAGCTTGGTGCGGAAGCCGTGCTCGCCCATGGAGAAGCCTTGATCGGCGGTGTAGATGATGAGGGTGTTTTCGTACTGGCCGGATTCTTTGAGGGCGGCAATGAGCTGGCCGACGCCTTCGTCGATGGCGGGCACGCATTCGTTGACCTGGCGCACCCAGTCGTCGAAGCGCTTGCCTTTTTTGCTTTCGCCGAAGGATTCGCCGCCTTTTTTTGCCATGGGGTGGCCGTCTTCGCCTTTGGTCCAGGCCTGCATTTTGTTGAGGTAATCGGGTTTGCCTTCGCGTGGGGGGAAGATGTCGGCGGGAACTGGGACTGCGCCGTCCTTGTAGCTGCCTTTGTGGCGTTTGGCCGGGGTGGAAGGGCCGTGGATGCTGCCGTAGCAGACCCAGAGGTACCACGGCTTTGCCTCATCGCGGTTTTTGCCACGGATGTAATCGAGCGACCACTGCGTGTAGTTGTCTGCAGGGTAGCCTTCCATGGTCTGCTCTTTGCCATCGACACTCATGACCTGAGTTTCGTAGTAGGCACCGGCGTTTTCGGGATGCAGCGGGCGATTCCAGACGATCTGATGATCCCAATCACGGCCCCAGCCGGTGTCTGTGCCGGTGTGCCACTTGCCGATCTGTGCCGTGTGGTAGCCCTGCTTGCGCATTTCCGCCGGAATGAAGGGGCACTGCGCAGGATCGTAAGTACTGCCAGGGTATTTGCCGGCCATCGACATGGACTCAATGCCATGCGGATGCCGTCCGGTGAGCATGGTGGCGCGCGAGGGCATGCACCAAGAGCCGAGGTAGGCGGCGTGAAAGCGCACGCCGTTGGTCGCAAGAGCATCAATGTTCGGGGTCTTCACCCAAGGCCAGGAGCCGGGATAGCAGGCCAGGGTTTTCGTCGATTGGTCGTCAGCGAAGATGAAGAGGATGTTGGGGCGCTTCGCCTCGGCTGCACCAAGGTGAAACGCGAAGGTGCAGAGCAGGAAGGAGACAAATGCTTTCATGGTGCGCGATTAACGTCGCGCAGCAGGGCATTGTAGCCGCAAAGCGTTTGAATTATTTCAGGCGGCGGTCCCCTGCGAAGGAGGCGGCAGCTTGGCCATAGGAGGACGCGCCACACCTGTGGGCGACTTCATCATGGGCGGTGCTGGCGGCTTGGCGATGGGTTTCGAAACCGGTGCCGAAGGTGGTCTGGCAAGAGGTTTGGTCGCACCAGAATATGACGGCGGGGGTGGTGGTTTTGCACCCGGTACGACTGGCGGTTTTGCACCAGTCACTGCTGAGAGCCCAGCATTTGGAAAAACCGGCGGTTTGGCCATAGGCGGAGCCGTTGGCCGGATGATGGACGAGAGTACAGAGGACTGCGGCGGGCCGGGCGGCGCCTGCTTTGGTGCCTGCACCTTTTGAATCATGTCCCAGAGTTTGAGTTCACGGAGAAGGGGGTGCGCGCGCAGGGCGGCGAGCACGTTGTCTTTTGTCGCAGGCGGTTCGGTGACGAACTGATCGTAGGAGCCTTCGCGCTGGGCGGCGAGTATGCTTCCAAGCGCAGCCAGAATGGCAGCTTCAGTCGCTGGAATGTGGTGGAAGGTGTTTTTCGCCTTGAAGGTGTTGAGCAGCTCCATGGTGAGCTGGCCGGAAACAGGAGCGATGTCATTGCGCAGCAGCAGCGTGTCGCCACTGGCTTCCTTGATACGCTCCAGCACGGCGATGAAGCTGCCACGCATGGCATCGCTGGTGACGATGCGCACCCTGCCACCACCCCATTCGAACCAGTGGTCGGAACCGTCGAAGTTGTCGTAGGTCTTGAAGATGTCGCCTTCGCTGATGGTGACCGGCGGAGCGACCATGAGTTCGATGAGGTCGCGTGCGCGTGCGCCAAGATCGATGGCACTGGGTGAGGCGGTGTCGGCCTTGGCGGCTGCGACGGCCTGCTGGAGCAGAGCATCCACTTTCTGCGCCAGGCTTGTCATGGAGACCGCCATCATGGCGGCAGGGGGTGGCAGGGGCCTCGACTGCACCGCTGTCGGGACTGGAATGGCCGCGACTACCGGGCCATCATTCGCGTCTTCCATCACCGCAACGGCCACCGGGAGCATTGGGGCAGAGACTGGCAGCGAGGGCAGCAGAGGGGGCACTGGCTGCGCTGCGACGGCGGCGACGATTTCGGGTGGCAGCGCGGACGTGGTGGTGCGCATGGCATAGACTTCGGCAGCAGCTGCGAGGAGATGACGTGGGAAGATGGCGCCACCGGCGGTGAGCCGGGCCACGTCTTCATCCAGCAGCGGATGGATGGCTGAAGTGATGCCGTCCTTCCGGCGCTGCTCGCAGAGTGCCGGGGTTTCGAGCCGGCAGCTGAGCAGGAGGCGCTTTTGCTCGTTGGCGATCGGCAGCATGTCGATGACGGGCAGACGGAAGCCCAATGGTGCATTTGAATCGGGGACACCGACACGCCCACGCAGAGCCTGAGAGAGTGCGGCGTCCCAGGCGGTGAAACGTTCCACCACGAGTCCGATAAGAACGACCCAGTTTTCACTTTGATCGATCAGTGCAAAGAGCAGCCGCTGCATCTCATCAAACTGAGGCTGAGTGACCACGAGGTCGAGCTGGTCGAGCACCAGGACAACGGGTGAGCCGACCTGTGAGGCCAGCTTGCCAAAAAGCTGAATGACACCGCCCATCTCCGCACGTGACAGGGGCTCTGGGACACCGAGGAACTTCAGTTCATTTTCTGTGAGATAGGCGGCACCTGAAAGCCACTGCGCGGCGATGTGTTCTTTGTCATCACGCAGCACACTGAGCAGGCAGCGCAGCACACTGCGGGGTACCATCGGGTGCTCGGCTTCCAGCAGTTGCACCGCCTGATGGATCATCTCCTTGCGGGTCTCGAGACTGATCCCCGCCCAGGCCTCGTGCAATTGAGGAAGCGTGAATTCCTGCTCCACCACCGGTTTGAGCAGCGCATAGGCGAGCAGGCGCAACTGGCTGTAGGGCGCCTCACGGCCTTCCTTGCTGCGGGCAGGATGACGCAGGCTGCCGACGAACCGCGTGAGGATGAAATTTTCCAAGGCCTCCGGCTGCAGCGGCGGATTCGGCGCATAGGCATAAAAAATACTGTCTGCACACTCACGGCGAAGGCGCGAAAAGAGATGTGATTTGCCGGAACCGCCAGCGCCCCGAACGAAACGTACCTGGCTGCGGTGCTGAGCACGCACCTGATCCACCGCGATGCGCAACGCGCCAAACGGTACGGAGTGAATGTAGGGCACATCCAGAAAGGCGGCTGCATTCCACAGATCATTCTCACCCACACTTGTGGACATGAAGGGATTCAGGTCAGCATATGAGGGCATGGTCTTAGGAGTGAGTTCAGTATTCGGGAGAGAGCGGAGCAGGATCAGGAAATCCAGCACCAGGAGTAACCGGGCGGGCCGAGAGACATCGGAACAAGCAGGGCACGTTCATGATCCGGGAGGTCTTGCGGCCTTTCACAAGGTTCTAACAGGAGGTGCCCATTGTTGTAAAGTGTCTCAATCAAACTTCGTAAAACCTGACTATCAGCCACCTCTCCGCGTTCTGCCGCCCAGGCCTGATAGCGAGCGAAGGTCCGGGGAATGGGGATCATCATCGTGGAGGAGCGGATGCGGTCGAGATCATACCAGGCGCGCAGGTCGGCCTCTTCCGGGAGACTGACTGATTCGACGGGCGGTGCAGGTGGCGGTGCCGCGTCCAGCCACGCGAACAGATCATCCAAGGTTGCAGGGGGAGTGCGGACGCTGTTCACGGCCTGGAGGACCTTTTGCAGGGAACGCTTCAACGTGGCATCCAGCAGTTCGGAAGGCTGCGGCTTGCGGGCATAGATGAGCCGTTTGCCACCCGGCAGCACAAATGCAGCGCCTGTGGCGACGAGGTGATCCAGCGCAGTCTCAAAGAGAGGCTGGAGGCTTAAGGGCAGCTTCGCTTTCAACTTCACGGCCTGTTGCTCTTTTTTGGCCGCGTGAACCCAGAGCTTTACGAGCGCGGCGGCGACCGTTTCGGGGCTGTGGGGGGTGTAGAGAGGCAGGGGTTTGCTGCGGGTGCCGGCGATTATGCAATTGAGTGTGCTCGATGCTGCCAGCGCATCCAATGCTGCGGCCACGGCTTTGGGTGTGGCGGCGCGCCCCACAGCTGGCTTGACGAGCTTGGCGATCTCCGCTGCTTTCAGCGGGAGCTCGCTGCGGCTGAGGACATCTAGGATGGCTTGTTCGAGTGACATGGTGGATCAGCGGCGAATGGCTTCTACCTGGCGGTCCAGCCAGTGTGTCACATCGTGCACGACTTCCTCGCGCTGTACGTCATGCAGCAGCAGATGGTAGGAACGCGTGTACCACAGCAGCTTTTTGTCCCGGCTGCGGATTTCGGCAAACAGGGCCTGGATCTGATCGGCTGAAGACAGAACATCATTCGGGGATGCGATGAAGAGGACCGGCATTTTCAAACGATGAGCCGATACAGTGTTTGCATCCAGCATGCCGCCGATGGTTGAGAGCAGGCGCAGCGAGAAGGCGCTGACATGGTGGGGCGTGACGGCCATCTGGCCTCCATGCGTGGACTGAGAGGTGACTTTGATCTTCGATTCATCCACCCCTGCCAATTCGCCTAGCGTGTAGCGTGAGCGTGGGGAGAGCTTGGCTGCGGTTTCGAGCAGGAAACGTTTGAAGCCACTCAAGGCGACGCGCAAACCGGCGACGGGTGATGCGAGGATGATGCCGTCGGGATCAGAGCGGTTCCCGAGCAAATCCGCGGCTGTGTGCAGGGAGATGAGGCTGCCGAGGCTCTCGCCGTACCAAAACACGGGGGTCTTGGGATGCCTGCGCTTTACCAGCGTATGAAAAGTGGCCAGATCGCGCTGCCAGGCGGTCGCTTTCGTAATATCGCCACGTTCCGCCTCCACGGGATCATTCCCCTGCCCGCGCAGATCGTACGCATAGACCGTGTAACCGCGTAGGGGCAATTGTTCGCCGAGATACCAGAAGTCCGACTTCGCGCCGCTCAAACCATGCACCGCGATCACCACTCCGCGAGGTGACACGCCGGCAGGCACCGGCCAGGATTTCCAGGGCATGGATTTGCCATCGTAGCTCACCCAGTCTTCGGCACACAGCACGCCACGACCTGAGGCTATTTTTTTCACCGAGGCACAACCGGACAAGACGGCTAAAACTGTCAGTACAATGAGGCACTGGATGAGGGTTGAGTTCATCTTTTAATCAAGAACGGCCAATGCTGACTCCACGAATTTCACCTGAACCCGCACCCGGGTATCGAGATCAAACTCCGAAGGCGATTCAAAGGTCAGCGTCACCGGACAACCGCGCACATGCAGTTCAATGGCTTCTGGCATGCCGGGCAGGTGCGTTGGCAGAGTACGGCGGCGAATCACGCCGCGGTTCGCGCGCTGGCCTTCGATATTTTTGCGCGGATCAGGCGCGATCACGCGTGCGCAGCGTTCGATGATTTCATGGCCCACCGTTTGTGGGGAGTGATTGAGCTCATAGAGGTAGGTCCCCTGAGCGTCATAGTCCTCGTGCAGGCAGAGGCCGAAGCGCATCGCGCGCCCGGTGATCCACTGCTGCCAGGGCCCGCAGATGTCATCGGTTGCATCGTGAAAGCGGCGATTGATGTCGAAGCCGCGATGATCGGCCCGAGTGTTGAGTGTGAGTCCTACTGGATTGAGGCAGGGTGCGATCAAGAATGAACCGCGTTTGAGCTCGTTTATGTGCTTCTCAGCCCAAGTGAGCAGGCCCCAGGCAGAGCCAGCCTCATCGCCATGCACGCCGGTGGAAAGATAGACCGCAGGTTCTCCCGCCTGTGCGGCCGCCGATTCGAGCACGATCACCGGCATGTCGCCCACTTTACACAAGGTTTTCACCCGGCAGCCAGCGGTACGTGCCAACACACGCCAGCGCTGGATGAGATGCCGTGCGTCATGCGCACGATGGTTAGGGAGCAGCTTCACCCCTTGAGAATGGCCGGGCCTGCTCATTCGTCATTCTGAATTCGTGATTCAATCCTTTTTCTTCTTTCCCTTCCCCTGCTTCGCTGGTGGCGCCTCTTTGGTACGGCCTTCATTTCTCGCCACCTCCTCGGGCTCTGGAATCCGCCCCTGATCGTTCGTCCGCTCGATCCATGCATTCAGAACTGAATTTAATCGCTCACGGGCGGCGCGGTGCTCCGGCAGGTTCGACTTTGCGAGGTTGTTGATCTCAAAGGGGTCCGCCTGCAGATCGTAGAATTCCACCTCGGGCATCGTCGGTGCTGCCAGCGCGGCCTGGGCCGGTGTCAGCTTGTCCTGCGCGGCCAGTTCTTTGATCAGGTTCCAGACCGGATACTGCTTTTCCTTGTAGGCGTTGTGTTGCAGAAAGGGCCGGTCCGGGGTGAAGTTTCGAATGTAGCGATAGCGCGCATCCGCCACGGTGCGGAAGCGGAACACTGTCATGTCGCAGCGATCGCGTGCGCCGAAGACGTACTCGCGTGGGGGTTCCGCATTGGGGCCCATGAACACCTGTCCCTGCATGCCCTTAGGCTTTGGAATGCCGGCCCATGCGAGTGAGGTGGCGGTGAGATCGATCGACATCAGCAGGCGGTCGCTGACTTTTCCGGCCTCATAGCCTGAGGGGGCAGGAATGCCGGACGGCCAGCTTAGGATCAATGGTGTGATCAAACCTTCCTCGTAGCAGAACTGCTTGGCACGGACATGGGCGGCACCATGATCGCCGAGGAAGCAGATCACGGTGTTTTCCATGAGGCCGTCGCGCTGGAGCAGTTCCATCACCTTGCCAACCTTCCGGTCCAGCTCGGTCGCTGCGTCGAGATACTCCGCCCAGTCTTTGCGCGTGACTTCATGATCGGGGTAATAGGGCGGGATCTCAACCTTGGCCGGGTCTGCATGAGGCGGGGCGTGGAAGGTGCGATGCGTTTCCGAGAAATTGAGCTGCGCGTAAAAGGGCTGATGCTGCTTCAAGTCATCCCAGTTGGACGAATCAAATGGTTTGGCAGGGCCCTGAAAGTTCCAGTCGGTCTTGCCGGTGCCCTTGAATCCCGCCTCAGGGGGCATTTCCTTCACATTGGCCGTGAAGTAACCCGCCTCGCGCATGCGCTCGCTGATCACTTTCACCCCTTCAGGCAGGGTGTAGCCATCATCGCGATGCGAGCGGTGATTGTGGGCGCCGATGGTTGTCTGATACATCCCCGTGTTGAATGCTGAGCGGCTGGCAGAGCAGACGGGTGCGGTGGTGTAATAACGTGTGAAGCGCATGCCCTTGGCAGCCAGAGCGTCGAGCACTGGAGAGGAAACTTCCTTGGCTCCATAGCAGCCCAGATCCAGACCAAAATCTTCGGCGATGAGCCAGAGAATGTTGGGCCGTTTCTCCTCGGCGTGAAGTGTGACGGCAAAGACTAGGCTGAAAAAAGCGAGAAGTCGGATCATGTGCATAGCATGACTGAAAATCTCGTTTGCATGCAAGCAAACAATTTCCCGGTCACTCCCGCTTGCTGAGTCAATAGCAGTTTCCAAAACTCATTTCCGTTTAGCGGACTGCCTCTTGCTCGAAGATGATGGGCTCCGGCGGCGGCTGGTTGAGGACAGCCAGCCCTACCTGCGCTGGGCATACGCATGCCCGGCGCGAGGCAGCGCGCTAGGTCCTCCAAGCGCTGTCGAGCGTTGCCACGCGCCGCTTTCCGGAAAGGCGTTTTGAAAAACGCTATAGACTTGAGCAATTCAGAGCCTTGCGTTCCGGCAATCGTACACGCATGGCAACATGTGATGCACCACCAGCGTTTGGCTTCAACGATGAAACCAACCGCCCTTTCTTTCTCACGCCGTCAATTCCTCGTCAGCACAGGCACCGCCTCGCTGTCGCTTTTTTCATCTGCAAACGCGGCTCCGTTCAAGACGGTGATCAAAAAAGCCAAGATCATCGGGAAGCCGGAGGAGAAGGTGCTGCGCGATCTCAAGGAAGCGGGATTCGATGGGGTGGAGGTTTCACATCTTTTCGATGACG
Organism: Verrucomicrobiaceae bacterium UBA7681; assembly: GCA_002482965.1. Taxonomy (GTDB): domain Bacteria; phylum Verrucomicrobiota; class Verrucomicrobiia; order Verrucomicrobiales; family Verrucomicrobiaceae; genus Prosthecobacter. Next base: position 24,279 of record DLGZ01000053.1, read on the forward strand.
AAACGGAAGCCAAAAAGGCGCGCGAACTCGTCGAAGGCATCGGTTTGAAAGTCCACTCGGTGCTGCGTGGCTGGGCTGAGTTCAACAGCGACGATCCGGGACGGGTGGCGGCGAGCTATGCGGTGACGGAGCAGGCGCTACGCACCGCGAACTGGCTGGGTGCAGAAACGATCCTGCTGGTGCCCTGCCGTGTGGGCGGACCGACGGTCAAGATGCCGGAACCGTGGGAGTTTGATATCGAGTTCGATGAAAAAACGGGACATGTCAGCCGCGTGGTGAAGGGTGATAACGCGCCGTTTGAGCGCTACATGGCGCTGCAAAATAAATCCACGGACGGATCCAAAGAACAGGTGACAAAGCTGATCCCACTGGCGGAAAAGCTGAATGTCATCATCGGGCTGGAAAACGTCTGGAACAATCTGTGGGTGCGCCCGGACCTGTACAAGAACTTTGTCGCGTCCTTCGATCATCCGTTTGTGAAGGCCTACTATGATGTGGGCAACCATGTGAAGTACCTTGTGCCGGTGCATGACTGGATCCACACGCTTGGCGGCCTCATCAAGAAGATCCACATCAAGGACTATGCGCTCGCTCCGGACAACCACAGCGGGAAGTTTGTGCATCCGCGTGATGGCAGCATCGACTGGCCGAAGATGCGCCAGGCGCTGGACGATGTGGGCTACAATGGCTGGATCACGGTCGAGGACAACGGGCTGCCGCTGCCTGAGTTCAACGAGCGGCTGAACAAGATCATCGAAGGCGTGTGAATTTCGGGGCCTGATACCATGATGCGTTAAAACAGGTCTGCCATCTGAGGCATGTTGGAGGCGGCTCGCCCCGCCGGGTTTTGCGCACGCGTTAGGGATCGGGACGATCCCTCTCCTCCAGAGGGCTGACGCGTCCCCCCCCGAGGCGCGAATCAGGGTTTTAGAATCTGGCCGATGAACTTGATCAGGGCCTGGGTCGCTGGATCATCGGGAAGGCCGAGGTCGTTGTTGAGCTTCGAATGATCGGTGCTTTTGGCACTAAAGACGGTGGCAGGAACATCGGCCGATTTGAGCAGGCTGCTCAACCGAAAGGCCTGGGCGGAATTGTCCGGCTGGGCGGCGACGTGGAGAATCAGGAATGGCGGGATGTTCTTGCCTTTCGCCACATGGGTGACGGCGGAGAAGTCTTTGTGCTTGGCGGGATCGTTGCCGAATTTTTCACGGTGGCCGTTCTTGGGCTGCTCCTGCCCATGCACGCGCCGCCGTGTCTCCGCTGTCTCGATGATGGCAGGGACATCGTAGGTGTCGCCGTCCACTGGGACGCAGCCGATGAGGCAGTCGAAGGATGCGCCTTCGGTCTTCAGGTAGCGATCGTCGATGCAAATGAGTGCGGCGAGCTGGGCACCGGCGGAGTGGCCGCCTACGAGCACGCGCTTGGGGTCGCCACCGTATTCAGCGATGTGTTTTTCCACCCAGCCGAAGGATTTCGCGACATCGCGGGTAAGCGTGCCCATGTCCACCTCGGGCAGGAGGCGGTAGTTGGTGGAGACAAAGATGAAGCCTTTGTCCATGAACCACTGCGGCTTGAGTTTCACATCTGACTTGCTGCCCTGCTCCCAACCGCCGCCGTGAATCCAGAACACCACGGGGAGATTTTTGGCGTTTGCAGGCGCGTAAATATCGAGCTGGTGACGTGCATTCCCGTCTTCGGCGTAGGGGATGTCGCGTTTGATATTCTGGCCGTGCAAGGACGAAGCGAGCGTGCAGGCGACGAGGAATGACAGAAGTTGTTTCATGATTGTGGAACTACAACCAACGGCATCGGCGATGTCTTTTGCGAGTATGAATGGAAAAAAGAGCGCGTGAACAACGATCCTTTCTTAGTGCACCAAGCACGATGACCTTCATGATGATCCAGCCTGTTCATGTCCGTGTGTTTGTTCTGCTTCTTGTGAGCACGTGCCTAGCCGCAGTCCATAGCGCTGTAGCCGAGGTGAAAGTTGTCGGCATCATCGAGGACTTCGACGCGATGGCGGAAGGACCTTTTCAAAAGGGTTTTCTTGAGTCACCGCGCTGGAATGAAGAGCAGCGGCAGCGTGCACGCGAGTGGAGCCGCGTGGAGGTAGTGGATAAAGATGAAGGGCATGCCCTGAGAGTCCGGGTGGGTGATCCGCAGGTGTTCGCGGATGGCGCCAAAGTGCTTCTCCGTCCAGGCGCCTATTTTCCGCCGGAGGCAGATGCGCTGCGCATCCGGATGAAGGTCATCAGCGGACGAGCCTCAATCCATGTCGGCGGGCCGACAGCCTATTATGGTAACAGCGATGTCTTCACCGAGCCGCAAATCATCCAGGCCGGGACCCAACCCGAATGGGTGGAGGTGCTGTGCCAGTTCAACCATCCCACCTGGCGCAACTACCGCCGCTCCGGCTTCAGCACGGATGCGCCGCGAAATTACTACAGCCGCTGGGCGCAGGAGCCGATCGGTGTTTTTTTGAATGCTGATGCAAAAACGGAAGTGCTCATTGATCGCATCGAGCTCGTGGCACTCGGCGAAGGGAAACCTTTTGCGGCATTTTCACCTGCGCAAATTCAGGCGGTGAAGTCCATCGCGGATTTTGAAGATGGCAGGCGAGACCAGATTTTTAATCTCTACATGGCCGCGGCTGAAACGGAGTGGTTTGAGGAATCCTGGAAACGAACGAAGCCGCTGCGCTTTGAGCCCATGCAAATCGCCATCGCCAATACGGGAATGGCTGGCAAAAAGTCGCTGGAATGCCGTGGGCGAACGGCGGAGGAGGTGCACTGCACGGGCGTCCACACCACTGGCGTGGCCGGGGCCAATGCCGTCAGTGTCACGCTCAGCATTGATGCGCCTACGCAGCGTAACACGCTCGTGGGCGGCGGTGCCGTGGTGCCTGTGGATTTTCTGGTGTTCGTCGCGCCGAAGGGTGAAGCGTTTCCATGGTCGAGCCTTGGACCTGATGAAGCGTTGCGATCCAAAGGCGGGCCGGGATTTGACTATCAACTCACGCATCGTTTGATTGCCGCGCGCCCCGATCTCGATTTCGCCATGTATCAGACGCGCCGCTATCTGAAGCCGGGAGAATGGTCAAAACAGGTGCTGCCTGCGGCTGACTTCACCTGCATCTATGGCCAGGGCGCGCTGCGTGAACGTTTTCTGAATCATGAGCCGCTGAACTGTGAGGAAGTGATTGCCGTGGCGTGGCTGAACCCCTGGTGCCGGCTCGGCCGCCGTGATGAGTCCATCGTCACGCGGGTAGATGAGATGTCGTTTGTCAAAGTGCCGGGTTTAGCGCGGGAGCATGCCTCCTTCTGGCAGGTGCCAGATATGGGGCTGCTGCGCCACCGTGATGAAGGCAAGGACGGCCAGCGCAAACGTCATGTGTGGCTGCAGGGTGATGAATGACCGCATGGCCAGCGGCGGTCACTTCGCGGGTGTTTTCAGCAGTTTCACAGGGATGTCCCACACGTCATCAATGGCCTCGTTAATTCAATGCTCGAAGCGCAGGGAATAGAGATCGGCATCCGTGATGCGAAAGCGGAGGCGCACGGGCCTGCCCGCGACGTCACGCAAGTTGTCTTTGTTTTTCCAGGTGACGGTTCGCCGGATCTCGTTGCCAATGATTTTATTGCAATCACCTGCTGCGTATCCCGGCAAGGGTTTGCCGGCTTCGTCCAGAAGCTCTACCTGGATGCGGCCTGCGGCGGAAGTCCAGTAATTGAGCACGAGCTTTTCACCGCTGAAACGGATGGGCTTCGTCGTCACTGTGCCGCCGCTGTAGCCCGCGTGGATGGAAGCGAAGCCATCGGTGCGCAGGGAGTAGCGGCGGATTTGATGCGAGGGTATGGCGTAGTTGGTGGAGACGTAGAATGACATCTCAGCATCGCTGGTGGGGACGATGCCCATGGAGGCAAACAGGCTGCGGGCATGCCAGGCGCCGCGCTCCATGCCTGGGCGCACAAAGGCGTCCATGAAGGTGCGGTCATAGGTGGCTCCATCGCGGGTGGACATGAGCATCACATCACCGATTGAGTGGGCGATGGCGCGAGTCTCGGTTTTATAGGCCTCCAATTCCGCACGTGGGACGACTTCCTCGCTGATCATGCGATGCGGCATTGAGATCTGGATGTGAGGGGCGCGGAAATAGGGCATGGTGGCATTGGAGTAGAGATTGCGGGTCTTTTCTTCGCCGCTGAACTTCATGCGCACGGGCTCTGACCAGGTTTTGAAATCCTTGGAAACGGCACGGGCGATGGTGCGATAGGCATCTCTTGGTTTCGGATTTCCCGGTGTGCCGCCTTCGCTCCAGGCGCGCATGTAGATGGCGTAGCATTGCTCTGCTGGAAGCCAGCTCACGACATTGAGGGAGTCCAGCTTGTAACCGTCAAAGATGATTTCCTCGGAGTAGATTTTCCAATGGATGCCATCGGGCGAAACAAAACGGAGGAGCCCTTCCTCGCGGCCGGTGCCAGCGCCCACGGCTTTGTAGCGTTCCGCCGCAGGGATGCCAGGGCGGTCATCGAGCATGGCGGTGAAATTGACCGAGGTGCGGCGCGGGGTGGGGCCGAGAATGATGTTGTTGTCCGTGCTGCCTTCAAACGCGACGAGGCCCAGCTTTGGCTTCACCCATGCTTTTCCATCCTGGCTTTCAGCGTAACAGGTCACCTCGGTTCCGGCTTTGGTGATGCCAGTGTCCGTCTTGGTGCCGCCACGGTAGTAGAGGCGATAGGTGCCGCCGTCTTTGATCACGGTCATGTAGGCGGCGGAGAAGTTTCCTTCCCAAGGATTATCAAACACCATGCTGATCTCTTCCGGCTGCGGTTGGCCGAGTTGAAGAGTCGCGCCTTCCATGGTGTCGATGAGAGCGCGGTCGACGAAAATCTCCAAGCGGTCTCCAATGTCCGTCACGAGGTCAGCAGCGAGGGAGTGGGCGAATGATGCAAGAAGCGTGAGGCAGAGCAGGGTCTTCATGGTTTGACCGGCTCCACGTCGATGGTAAAACCACTCATCTTGGGTGCATCGTGCAGATAGAGCAGCCGTCCGGGGCTTATCTCGCGGATGCTGGTGTAATTGAAACCGGTCTTTTCGGAGACCACATGATGAGAGGGCCAGGTTTTGCCGCCATCCAGGCTGAACATGAGGCAGCTTGCGGGCCGGCCGTAACTGCAGGCGAGGACGCCGTTGCTCATGAGCACGAGATCGGGAAGCACTTTGCCGACTTCGAGATCGACGGGCTTGCTCCATGTCTTGCCGGAGTCATGAGAAAACATCTGCTTCATGAGTGAATTGCGGTCGCCACGGATCACGGCGGTTTGCTCGGTGGCGCTGAGGCGGACCACGGCAGGCTCGCCACCGGGGCCGACGGTGGAGAAGTGGTTCCACGTTTTGCCTTCATCGGTACTGCGAAGGAGGTGGGACCAGCGTTCCGTATTGTTGCGGCCATCGGGGCGTTTCACGCTCTTGCGAGTCCACACCACCATAGTGATGCCGCCGTCGTCGTCGTTCCAGATGTGGCGTTCACAGATGGTCTGGTCGCCCGCGGATTCATTCGTGTACTGCTTTGGCAGGATGATCTCATTGTCCGTCATCGTGAAGCTGGTGGCGTCTTCATTCAGTCGCACGGTCTTACCCACGACGCGGCCATCCGGCTGAGTGCGGGTCCAGCGTGAGATGCCGAGGATGGTGCCGTCCGGACGTCGCAGGCAGGGCAGCGGTGTGGTGTCGATTTTGTCGAGGCCGGGGATAGGCATCCAAGTTTTGCCTGCATCGGTGGATTTGAGCAGGCCATAGGGTTCATAGAAGGCATCCGGTCCTTGGGCGACACTCGCGAGGAGCAGGCCTTTGCCCATGTCATAGAGGTAAGGCCGCGTCTGCTTCACGTCTTCCCGTGGGATCAGCCATGGCTCGCTGATCGTGAGTTTGACCGGATCGGGTGGCAATGGCGCGGCGGCTTTGCGCACGCCGAGTTTCACCGACGACCAGATGGCTTCGCCAGTGGCAACCTTGGCGCTTGATCCGAATTGAATGAAAGGCTCGGGTGAATCCGCAGGTTTCCAGAAGGCGTTTTGGCCCACCACTTTCTGCACGCCATCCACCCACATGCTCATGTCCGTGTCACGAATGATGAGACGATAGGTGTGAAACCGGTTCGAGGTGTCCATCGGGATGAAGCGGTCCGTGAAACTCGTCGCCTGCGCAGGGAACAAGACCAGGCCCTCCTGATGCCTGCCATCGCTGAGCTGCACCATCACTGGAGCGCCATCGCGCCAGGGCCAGAGGGAGGTGGCGGGTTTCTTGGATTGCGAGCCGGTGATCGCGCCGGTTTTCACCGTGGCCTCGACGATAATTTCATCCCCAGGTTTTGCTTTCCAGGCAGCGCGGAAATGACCGAAGTCCTTGCCGTTATCGATGAGGTGCAGACCGTCGGCCTCTGCTTTTGCGTTCACCGTGCCGACCGTGGTCCAAGTCGAGTCAGGCAATGCTTTGCCATCGTAGTTAATGAGCCAGGTGATGTCATCAGCAGCGCTGAGCCGGCTGCTCAACGCGACAACGGCCCATGCTAAAAGCAGGAATTTCATGACTGGGGAAAACCGGTTACTTTTGCTTCACTGCTGAATTCTGTTTGGCCTTCTCAGCGGCAGCTTTGGCTTTGGCTTCAGCAGCTTTCTGCGCGGCTATGATGCCAGCGGCTTCGAGCGGCTGCCAGGAGGCTTTGGCTTTGTCGAGTTCGGCGGCGTTGAGGCCGAGTGCCTGCAGCACGCCGATGGCCATGAGCTTGTTGCCTTCTCCATTCATGTGGACGCCATCGCTGGTGAGCACTTTCACGTTGGGCTTGTTCTCGGCTTTGATGCGTTCCTGAAACATCGTGTTCAAGTCTGCGAGCGGGATTTTCTTTTCCTTTGCGAGTTCGCGGAGGAAAGAGTTGTAGGGGGCGATCAGGCCGTTTTCTTTGCTGTCGAGATTTTCTTGAATCACGGTGGCCGTGAGCATGACCGGCTTCACGCCTGCGGCCTGCGCCTGATCGATGATCGCGGTGATGTTCTTCTTGTAGGTGCCACGGGTGGCCACTTTGTCATCGTAAGTGCCGCTCTTTGCCATCGCATCATCAAGGGGCACGCCACGGGGACCGTGCCAGACGTCGTTCACGCCGCAGCTCAGGGTCATCCACTGCGGCTTCTTGCTTAGCACGTCCTTGTCGAGGCGTGCGAGCATCTGATCGGATTTATGGCCGCCGATACCTGCGGGAACAGGCTCGGCTTTGATGCCATTGGCTTCCAAACCGGCGATCACGAGACGCACGTAGCCTGCGGGATTGCCCCAGCCGCCTGCTGTGATGGAATCGCCGAGGAAGGCGATTTTCTCGCCGTTTTTCACGGCGATTTCTGCTGTGCCTAGAGTGGGAATGAGAAGGGCGGCAGCGAGGAAGGGAAGGAGGAGGGTACGCATGGTGGTTGGAGCTGGATTGATACAACAGGCTAACGCAGCGCTGCGAGCATCCTTTCTCCCGGCTTCACCCCGCACCCGATTTGCGTCTATCAAGGTTTGAAGATCGCGATTTCTTTCGCGGTGGTGACATCCCAGGCGCGGACGATGCCGTCTTGATCACCGCCGAGCACCACATCGCCGGAGCGGGTGGTGGCGAGGGATTGGAGGAAGGATGTGGCACCTGGAAATTGTTTCACCACGCCGCCGTCACTGGTGATGAGGCGGAGCTTGGTGTCGCCGGCGCTGGTGGCGAACTGATCGGCGGCACCAAGGTAGTGGATGCCGGTGACTTCCTTGTCCCAGCCATCGACACTCTTGCGGCGGTCGCCGGTGGTCCAGTCCCAGACTTTAACGACGTTGTCGGCACCACTGCTGGCCAGCAGGCGGCCATCGGCACGCCATGAAACGCCGAGGACGTGATGCGTGTGGCCTTCGAAGACCTTCACGACTTTGCCCGTGCTCAAGTCAGTGATGCGCACGGCTTTGTCCGCGCCGCCGGAAGCGAGGAGCTTGCCATCGGGCGAGAAGTCGAGAGCGAAGATGCTGTCGAGGTGGCGTTCGGCATAGTTCGTCGTGAGCTTTCCCGTCGCCACATCCCACAGTGTGATGTCGCCGCTACGGGAGGGCTCGCCGCTGCCGATGGCAAGCGTTTTGCCGTCGGGACTGAAGGTGATGCTGTTGGCACGGTCGGTGATCTGAGAATTGCCATCGCCGGTGCCGAAGGTGCGTTCGAGGGTCCACGTCTCAGTCGTGCTGCCCGGAACGATGGGCCTGCCATTCACGGTGCTCCAGGCGAGTGGCGGGCCGCTGTCCTGCTCGGCGATGAGTTCGAGGCCGTTGGCGGAGAACTGGAGTGACTTGGCCTTCTTGAGTCCTGTTGTGAGTGTTTTGGCGATGAGGTCACGATCCGCATTCGCTTTTTCGGCTTCCTTCTTCACCACCTCGAGGCGGGCCTTGGCATCGATGACGGACTGTTTGGCCTTCTTTTCGTTTTCGGTGACGAGTTTGATTTCGTTCGCCGTGTCGGTGATTGCGGCCTCGGCACGGGTGAGAGATTCTTGCGCGAGTTTGAGGTCGCTGGCGGCTTTGGTGGCCTTGTCCTGAGCATCTGTGTTCTTTTTAACCAGGGCGTCATCCGGTTTGCTCTTGGGCAGCATGGCCATTTGATCGGAGACATCTTTCGCCGTCTTGTCGGCAGCGGCTTTCGCAGCTTCCTTGGATTTGAGGGACTGTTGCTTTTGTTCGAGGCCCGGCTTCGCGAGTTCTACGAGTTCGGTCAATGCGGCCGCTTTTTTTGCATCGCCAGCGGCAAGTTTGATTTCGGCGGCAGCGGTTGCCATGGCGGCTTCGGCACGTTGGAGAGCCGCCTGTGCCTGGGCAAGGTCGGTTGCGGCTTTGCCAAGAGTGGCCTGTGCAGCCGCTTGCTTTTGGGCCAGAGCTTCATCCGGTTTGCCAGTGCTGGCTTTGGCCACTTCATCCGCGATATCTTTGGCGGCTTTGTCGGCAGCGACCTTCGCATCCTCCTTGGGCTTGATGTCCTTCTTCTTGTCTTCGAGCGCCTTCTTCGCGAGTTCGGCGAGCTCGTTGGCTTTCTTTAAACGATTGGTCTGCTCGGTGGAGTCTGTCTCGGCTTTTTTGATGGCTTCATTTTGATACGTGACTTCCAAGGCAGCACGCACAGCTGTGAGGCTGCGCTGAGCAAGGGCCTGCTCGGCGGTGAGGTCGGATTTGATGTGGGCGATCAGTTTGCCACCGGTGGTTTCGGTCAGCTTGATTGAGTTGTCGGCTTCCTGTGTCGCGGTGAGTTTGGCGGAAGGGGCGAGGGCGGGAGCTGCGGGGGCGTTGTGCTTCCACAGTTTCACTTCGCGAAAGCTGCCGGTGGCGAGGTGTTTGCCGTCTGGGCTGAATGCGAGAGATTGCACGAGATCGCGATGGGCGACGCCGGGCTGCTTGTAGAGGCCGGATTTGAGCAGGGGTTCATCCGTGAGCTTGGTGACAAGACTCTGCGTGGGCAGATGGTAGATGCTGATCTGATTTGCACGGGCAGCTGCGGCAAAGTCACCCTGAGGTGCAACGGCGATGGCATAGATGGGTTGCAAGCCTGCTGGCAGCGGCTCCCATGCGATGATCTGCAATTTTTTGGGTGATGCTTTCGCGCCTTGATCGATCCATGCTTTGAAAAGCGCGAGCTGCTCGGCAGTGAGATTCACTGCACCGACCTTGTTGCCCTTCGGCGGCATCTCGGAGTCCCAGGTATGCGCTGCGGCCTGATACATGACACTGTCCGCGCCTTTGCCAGGAAGGATGCCCTTGTCGCTCTCGCCACCCTTCGCCATGAGCTCGGGCGTCTCCATGTTGAGGCCGCCTTTGGTCGTGGTCTTGTTATGGCAGGCGATGCAGTTGTCCTTCAAGAAAGGACGGACTTGCTGGTCGTAGTCGATGAGCGCGGGAGCCGCGGCCATGACGAATGACGAATGCAGAATAACGAGTGGAAGGATGATTCTCATTTCTTTGCGACCTCCTTCACGCGGATGCGGATGGGATTGGAATAGACGATAAAGGTGGCTTCTTTGGCGGCGGATTTCGCGGCGAGGTCTTTGACCAGCTTGTCGGCAGCGGCTTTGCTGGCGTCGGTCGTCTTGATAGCGGCGGTGGCAACCTTGACGAGTTCGGCCTTCTTCGGCGTTGCGTCGGCATTGGCGGTGGCGAGCTGCTGTTTGGCTGCGGCTTGAGCTTCGGTTGCTTTTTTGGCTGCGGCTTCGGCAGCATTGAGTTCTTCGACGCCGCGCCGGAATTTCATCTTTGCCGGACCTTGGAGGATGAAGCCGTAATCACCGGGGGCGAGCTTGAGGGCTTTCACATCAAGCGTGAATTTGCCTGTGGCGGCTTTGGCGGGGATGTCGGCTTCAGGAGCTTTTGCGACATCGATGAGGCCGAGGACTTTGAGCTTGAGGGCGTCGGTGAAGTCGGCGTGACGGGTGACTTTGAGGTCGATTTCGAGCTTGGCGTCGGCGGCGACTTCGAAGATGTCGGTTTTTTCGGTCTGCACAAACGCGGGAGAGGGTTGTGCGCTGACACCGAGCGCGGGTGCGCCGGTGGTGCGGTGAAAAACGTTGTCCCTGGCGGCGTCAGCCACCGCAAAACTCACGTAATGGCTCTGCGGAATCCCGTTGAGGATGCTGGCTCCGGCAGGGGCATCGGCGCTTGCTTGAAACGCGATATAGCCCAGCGACTGGCCTTTGCCGATGAAGCCGCCGAGGCAGGTGACGCCCGCAGGGAGCTTGTCGGCTTTGAGTTCAATGGGCTCACTCAGGGCGTTGCGATTGGGGGCGATGATTTCGAGGGCTGCGATACCTCCGCGCGGGATATTGGCGCTGCCCAGCTCTGCGCCCTTGGTCTTGGCTCCGGGCAGGATGGAATTGAGGGCGATGAGGGACGCGGGCTTGGGCGCCTCTTTCAGGATGCGCAGCTCGTAGGGCTGCATGGTGGCGGAGTTGTCGTTGATGGAGATACGGAAGGTGCCGTCGGCCTTGGCAGTATAAGCGTAGGAGGGATCTCGATTTGCGAGAGCGATGTCCGGCACTGGCGTGATGGCAGGGGCGTCGGCGACTTCCGCCTGCGGCGTGAGATTGCCATCGGGTTTTAGATTTTCGATGACGAGATGCGGATCGGTGGAGTGGCCGAGCTGCTGGGAATGAACTTCGAGAATGAATTGATCACCCGCTTTAAAAGCGAGATCGAATACGCGCGGCTGCCCTTGCTCAGGAAACTGATCGCGGATGACATCGCCGATTTTGACGCTGATGGGCGGCACGGGATGCGGACCATAAGGTGAGCTCGACAACGGGGCCAGCTTCATCAGGTTCAGTGTCACACGAAATGCGTAATCATCGCCGGTGCGATACATCAGGTCATTGAGACGCAGGCGATAGGTGCCATCAGCCGGAGGAACGAAGTGCATGACGCCATTGCGCATGCGGGCGAGCTCCTTGCCGCTGGTGTTGGTGATGGCTCCGAAGATTTCAGTGCGGGTGTCAAAGCGGTGGCCATCGTAACTGGCGATGATGGACTGGCCTTTTTTGGCCTCGAACGTGAACCACTGCGGCGAATTGGATTTGAAGGAGCCTTGAATGGCGGAACCGACGACCACTTTGAGAGCTTGGTCGGGTTTGGTATTTGCCCCTGTGGAGTCCAGGGAATCGAGCGTGCTGATTTCAAATACCCGCGGATTGGAGACGCCGTAGTGGCCGACGAAACGACAGTCGTAAAGAGCAGGTTTCAGATCGGCAGGCAGCGCCACGCTGAAGATGTTCGGCTTGATGCTCTTGATCGGGATGACACGTTCATTGAGCAGGATGGACTGCGGACCGTCGAGATCCGAGCCGCGCAGG
>DLGZ01000053.1:36233-125799 GCA_002482965.1 Verrucomicrobiaceae bacterium UBA7681
GTGGCCTGAGAGAACGCGGGGGCAGCGAGAGCCAGCAGGACTGAAAATTGTAAACTGAGAACTGAGAACTGAAAATTGGGGCGAGGCATGGCACGGGCGCTTAGTGATTGAAGAGGAACTCTTTTGTGTTCAGCAGCGCCCAGAGAATGTCCTCATAGGCTTCCTTTTTTCCTTTGAAGGCTTCATCGCCGGTCTTGCCGGTGGTTTTCTTGTCGAGATGGGTGTGGGCGAATTGGACTTCGGCGGCGTTGGGGTCGCGGCTGAGGGCGATATGGTAGAGGTCGGCGATCTTGTCGTCGTCGGGGCGGGTGTCCTTGGTGAGCGTGTCGGCACGACCGTTGCCACGAGAAAGCTGCGTCTGGATTTCGGCGGCGTTCAGCAGGTGCAGGCTCTGGGCGAGGCTGGCCTCCTGGGTGCGTTCGCACTCGCAGGCGCTGGAGGAGTCGGGACGACCGAAGACGCTGAGGAAGTAGGTGCTTTGGTTGTAGCTGTTGTCCGGCAGGGCGACTGCGCGTGTGCCGGGGGCCTGACCGGCGAAAGCGGTCTGGGTGTCGAGCAGCGTGTTGACGGAGTCGTAGAGTACTTCGGCGTTGAGGCGCTTCGGATAATAGCGGCTGAAATTCTGACGGTCCTTCGCGTTGTGCTCGTTGGGAATGGCGCTGAGCTGGTAGGTGGTGGAATTGGTGATGGTGCGGATGAGCTGCTTCAGATCGTAGCCGCTCTTCACGAAGTCCCCCGCGAGGGCGCTGAGCAGTTCGGGATTCACCGGCGGATTGGTCTCGCGCATGTCGTCCTCGGGTTCGACGAGGCCGCGATTGAAGAAGTGCTTCCAGTAACGATTCACCAGAGTGTGGGCAAAGAATGCATTGTCCTTCTGGCTCATCCATTCGCCGAGCGCCTGACGTGGATCCTGCTCGGGCTTCAGTTTCAAGGCCTGACCGCCGAGGCTGGTGGGGGTGACGGCTTCCTTGGTGCGGATGTTCGTGGTCTGAGCCACGCCGCGTTTGCTGAAGATCATTTCCTCCGTGGCAAAGGACGAGGGCTTGCGGCTGACTTTGCTGAAGAAGGCGGCGAAGCCGTAGTAGTCCTGCTGGCTCCACTTCTCAAAGGGGTGATGATGGCACTGCGCGCACTGCATGCGGGTGCCGAGGAAGAGCTGAGCGACGTCCTCCATCTGCTGCTTCATGTCTTTGACCTGACGATACCAAGCGACGGGTGGATTTTGGTCGAGATCACCGGAGGCGGAGACGACTTCGCGCACGAACTGATCATAAGGTTTGTTGTCGGCGATGCTGTCGCGAATCCACGAGTAGAAGAGATAGCTGCCGCGCGCATACATGGGCTGGGTGCGCTGGTTGCGCAGGAGGGCGCTCCACTTGTTGGCGAAGTATTCGGCGTAGTCCGGGCTGTCGAGCAGGCGGTCAACGAGGGCACTGCGTTTGGCAACATCCTTGGAGGCCATGAAGTCCTTCATTTCTGCGGCGGTGGGCAGGCGGCCGGTGATGTCAAGGGTGACGCGGCGGATGAAGGTGCCGTCGTCAGCGATGCCGGACGGGGGCATGCCGATGGTTTTCAATTTCGCGAAGACGAGATCGTCCACAAACCCGCGCGAGGCGGGCAGTGTTTCCACTGGAGCGCCAAGCGGCACGGTGGCGCGGAAGGTGGACACCTTGCCCTGATAGCGGACCATCACAGCGACATCGCCGGGCAGATCATAGAGCTGCACGCGGCCCGTTTCACTCGTTTCGGCCATCGCTTTCTCGTTGGCTTCATAGAGGGCGCGCTTGGTGACGTCACGGGTGCTGCCGTCGGTATAGTGCGCGGTGACCTTGAGCTGTTGCGCTGCTTTGAGGGGCATGGTGAGCTTTGCGGGCTCGACGCTGATGCTTGCCATCTTGGGATCGCTGGCCTTGCCATAGGGCATGCCTTCGCGAATCCAGCGCGCCAGATCGGCGTAGTCCTCGGAGTTCGGATCGAGCTTTTTGCCGCCGCCGTGCGGAAGCTGTGCGGTGCCTTTGGTCAGGAGCAGGCTCTGCTCAGCCGCTGCCGGAAACACACGGCGTCCGCGTGCTTCCATGACGATGTGGTCGTAGTCTTCCTGCGGCTCAAAGCCGAGGAGGGAGAGCTTGAAGCCGTTCTGTCCGCCGGATTTGCCATGGCAGCCACCCGAGTTGCAACCGCCCTTGGTGAGGATGGGCATGATGTCATTTGCAAAATTCAGCGGATGCAGAGCCTCCGCCGCGAAACAAGGTGCGGCAACGGACAAGGCGGCGATGAGAGTGCAGCGTGGCAGATTCATAATGGCTGAAACCTACGGGGTGAGAATGCGAATCTTGTCTTTGGAAGCAAATTCCCGTACTTGGTCCGAGGAAAGCCAGGGGGCACTTTGCGGGGATTCTCAAATCATGAGTCTGACTCAGACTCGTTTTCCCAAATCAGTAAGGCTAAGAATGTCTCAACAGAATCTGCCAGAATCACGATGTTCTCAGGCTCCTCGGGGTCCGCCATCAGAACTTGATTGGTCTCATCTTTGCCGGGCTTCAGGAATATCCAGTTCTGGTCATCAGCCGTCGCGACAGGGACGATGTCGTATGGCAGGTCGCTCTCCTCGGCAGGCACGCAATAGTCGCGATGCAGAGGCTCAAACTCAATCGACTCTTCCTCCGACTTCATGCCTCGGAGGTCAGGGCTGGCCTGCACTTGGCGCGGATCTGCATAGATTTTTTTCAATGCCTCAGGAATCGGTCGCCCCAGATGCTCCGCGTAAAACGCCCAGTCCGGATGCAGCAGGGCTGCAAGTCGGGCATGCTTGAGTTTTTCGATCTCTTTTCGTGTCTGACCTTCGCCCACCAATGCCCGTCGCAAGACGAACCAGCCGAATGCAGACATCGCAGCAAAGACCAGCAACCCGGGCACATTTTTGAGCATGTCGTAGTCTGCTTTCACCCACGCAGACCATGCCGCGAACGCGATAACAGCCAGGCCAGTCACCAGACAGACAATGCCAAAGCAGCCCAGCGGTGTGCCCACCAACACCCGCAGAACTATGCCGATGAACCCGCGCGGATCTTCGAAATGAATTTCATCACGGGCCAGACTCGCCGTCATGAACAGCGCCACCGGGCCAACCAAAAACAACCAAGCGCACACGACAACGGACAGCCATTCAGGGAATGTTTTTCCCACGCGGCCCCATAGAATAAAGACGGCGATATACAGTACCAGAACAGCGAAAAACTTCTTGGTGCGGGGCATGCCGTAAATCACAAGGCTATCACACCAGCTCAGCCATCGGCAGATGGCCATCCACGAGATACTGGGGCCGGCCGGTCAAATCGGTGAGGGTGGCTTTCGTCACGTCAATGCCCATCTGCTTATAGAGGGTAGCGAAGACTTCGCCAAAGGCGACGGGGCGTTCGGTGGGTTCGCCGGCTTGTTTGTCGGTGGCACCGATGACCTGGCCGTGGCGCATGCCGCCGCAGGCGAGGAGAGCGGAGGCGACGCGTGGCCAGTGGTCGCGACCACCTTTGGCATTGATCAATGGGGTGCGGCCAAACTCACCCCACACGACGATGGAGACATCCTGGTCCATGCCGCGTTCATGCAGATCGGCGATGAGCGCGGTGAGGCCGCTGTCGAGCAGCGGCAGGTCTTCGCGCAACTGGCCGAAGTTGTTGGAATGATAGTCCCAGCGGCTGAAGGCAAGTGTGACGACGCGTGCTCCGGCTTCGACGAGACGGCGTGCGGCGAGGAAGTGCTCGGGCAGGCGCGGGCCGCCGTCGTCACGATTGCGGTTTTCGCCTTTGCCGTAGCGTGCGACGACACGCGGATCTTCGCGGCTCAAGTCGAGGGCTTGGATCAACTTCGGACTCGTGAGCACATTGAGAGCCTGCTCATTGAAGACATCGACGCCCCCCATGAGGCCGGTGGCATCCATGTCACGACGCAGATTGTCAAAGCTGGAGAGCAGCGACTTGCGATCGCGCAAGCGGTCCATCGTGATGCCGTGAAGCGACATGTCCTCCGTGCCACCGCCACGATTCGCTTGGAAGGGTGCATGCGCGACGCCGAGGAAGCCTGGCTCACCGGTGCGGGCCCATTCCATGTGGCCCATCTTTGGCGCGAGCCCGACGAAGGGCGGCATGGCGGGATTGGTGCCGCCTTCCAAACGCGAGACGATGGAGCCGAGCGAAGGCCAGCCGCCGGGAGGCTGCTGCTTGGAGTTGCGACCCGTGAGGCACTGAAAGGCATCGTGGCGTGAGTCGCAGTCGGCCAGCGAGCGGATGAGGGTACACTTGTCCATCATCTTGGCGAGGCGCGGCAGGTGCTCGCAAATCTGGATGCCGGGGACGTTGGTGGAGATCGGTTTGAACTCGCCGCGAATCTCGCTCGGCGCGTCCGGCTTCATGTCGAACATGTCCTGATGCGACGGACCACCGGGCAGGAAGATCATGATGACGGCCTTGTGCGATTTGCCCGTCTTCTGCGCGGACTCGGCGCGCAGCACATCATTCAACGACAGCCCACCCATGGCGAGTCCGCCGATCTTGAGGAAGTTTCGACGCGAGACACCGTCGCAGAAGCCGCCGCTGGGATGAGAGTAAAGATTGAGCATGGTGTGGAGGGCCACAAACCTACGGAGCGATGAATGGGACTCTTGCCAGACCGGAGACACATGCTGCGTTTGGTTGAACTATGAGCGGACTGGTCGGACACACGATGTATGGCATCCTCGCGGCGAAAGCTGCGAAAGGGCGTGGCCTTTCCATCACACCGATCATCGAGCGACATCTGCCGAGCTTCCTATGCGGCGCTTACATCGGTTGCGACATTCAGGTGATGCCAGAAGCCATCTGCGTCGATACTGGTCGCGAGGTTGGCTTTGGCACGGTGCCGTTGGAAAAAAGCCCGATCACAGGCGGTGCGGTGAAACCCTGGACGCTGGAGCATGAGGGGCGGAAGTACCGGCCCAAAGAGATTCACGAGCTGTTTTATGGTCGCGCGCATTTGGTGTTTGGCTGGGCAAAGCCGGAGGTGAGTCTGCGCGTGCCGTGGGACCATCTGGCGGACTACTGTGCGCGGGCGATTCGCGATGACATGAGCTCTGAGCGGGGCCTTGCCTATGCGCTGGGCTGGATGGTGCACATTGTCGGCGATTCATTGATCAAGTCGATCCAGCCGGGCATTCGCATGCACTTGCTGGATGGTGTTTACACCCCGCGAAACCGCATCGTGCAGGATCAGTTCACGTTTCACACGATTGGCGGTGAGCTGGGTATTGATTGGGTCCAAACCTTCCGTGACATGGCTGCAACTCCGGTGGAGGCGATCCAGCCGCACTCCATGCGTGTGGGAGAGAAGCGTGGCGAACTTGCGCAACTGTTTGATGAAGGCTGGAAGCCTGAGCTGCAGCCGCTGCTGGCCGCTGTGCTCGCCGAAAACCGCCGTTGGCTGCCGCATCACACTGAGGATGTGCTGCGCGTGGTGCAGCGCGATAGCGAGGAGGCGAAACGCGTCAGCGGCGGCCTGGAATTTGATGCGATGATCGAAATCGCCGAGAGCGCGGGCATGCGGGACACGTTGGTCACGATCGCCGAGCAATGCGCCGATCTGATGGAGCAGACAATCGCGCAGGTGCCGGAGTGGCGGGGATTGCCGCGACAGGCCGTTGAAGGCTGGAACAAACTCAGACGTTCCTAAATGTCTCATCATCTTGTGTTTAAAACTGTCTTGGTGACATCGAGATCACTTCCGATGGAAAAGAGGTGACAGCGAAGACAGAGAAATGATAACAAGGAGTCATCATTTCTGAATTTTCGACCATGAGTTCTCCCAATCTCGACACCCTCGCAAAAGCGCCTCTGTTTGTTCATCTGGCAATCATCGGCGTCAATTCCGGCCCGAGCGCGATCGATTCAGCCCGGTTCAACGAACATGTTGAGGCATCGGGTGAGGCCAACGCACGCATCTGCGTCTACACCGAAACGCTCCAGCATCTCACCACCCATTTTCAGAGGCTCTACGCAGAAGTCACAGGCCTGCCGGATACAGCTCCCTTGATCGAAGAAATTCAGGGGGCGCTCTCCCAGCAACTGACCCCGTCGGACAAGCTGCAGTTCCTTTTGCACCTCGGCCGGGTGGCGGCAGCCGCTGTGCGCGATGACAACGGTCATCCCGTGCCAGAACGCGTTGCGATGGCGGATCAATTGTCGGACCTGTTCCACTTCATGGGCTACGGCAAAAACAATGAGCGCTACACGGACGAACTCCAAGTCACCACTTACTGGCCCGGCATTGATCCCGCACTACAGCGATTCTCCGAGGCCGAGCTACGTCAGTTGTCAGCCGTCTTCGGCTGCCTGTATGCATCGATGAGCGGGTGCCACGGAGGAGAACTGGGGGATGCGCGCAAGACCAATCTCAAACATTGCCTGCTGGCGGGTTACACCCCCGGCAAGGAAGCATGCCCCTCCCACGCGCTGCTGCGCTACTTTGACCAGCTTTTCTGGCTGGTGTTTGCCGAGATCCAGTTTGCAGAACAACCCAAGCCTTTGTTCGTGCAAGGCCGAGCCTTGATGATGCAAAAATTTAACACGGATGAGCAGGCAGCATTCACAGAGCATCTGCAAAACATGGCGGCCGCACTTGTCACGGAGGACTCACCCGCGCTGGCCCGCGATACGCTGGCCAGCATCATGGCGCTAATGCAGGGCCATGATGTGGAAATTGCCAGCGGGGGTATGGCGGAAGCGGAGTGGGATGTGCTGAGCATGGGACTCGTCGCATGCTTTCTTCTGGTCGCTGCGGCAGATGGTGATGTCGGTGACAAGGAATGCGAGGCTTTCGGCGGCATCCTGCATGCGTTCTCTGAAAGCCCGCCGACCAGTCTCGTCTTCAAAGCTGCGGCACGGATTCCGGACAACATGCACAAGCTATGGCCCGCCGTGACATCTCTCGGCTCGCGGCCTCCACAAATGGTGCTCGAGGCCGTACAACTGGCCGCCGCGAAGTTCGGAGAGGAAGACTTCCTTGTTTACCGGAGGATCGCGATGGGGATTGCAGTCAAGACCGCTGAGGCGGAAGGCGGCGGCTTCCTGGGCCTCGGCTCCAAGATCAGCAAGGATGAGCAGAAGGTGATCGATGGCTTGAAAAGGCTGCTCGGCTTTGAATAAGCCAGCGGCGCTACGTCAGCCCACCAATCGGTGAGCCCATGTACAATGTGTGCGGGCGGCCGGTGAAGTCTTTCCAGAGTGTTTCGCGGGGCAGGCCGAGCGCCTCATAAATGGTCGCGGCGAGGTTTTCGGGGGTTTGGGCATCGCTGGCTGGATAGCCGCCGATTTTGTCAGTGGAGCCAATGACGCGACCACCTTTGATGCCGCCACCGGCGAGCAGGACGCTTTGGGTATGGCCCCAGTGATCGCGGCCCGGCAGGGCGGTGGCGGAGATGCTCTTAATTTTTGGCGTGCGGCCAAATTCACCGCCCATGATGATGAGAGTTTCATCCAACTGACCGCTGGCGTCGAGGTCTTCGAGCAGGGCGCTGACGGCCTGATCCATCGGCGGGAGCAGGTAGTTTTTCAGATTGCCCCAGGCGGCCTGGTGCGTGTCCCAGGTCTCGTTGTTGCCGAGATTTACCTGCACCATGCGCACACCGCTTTGCACGAGTCTGCGGGCCATGAGCAATGACCAGCCGTAGCTGTGGCGGCCGTAGCGGTCGAGCATCTTGGGGTCGACTTTTTCCAAGCTGAAGGCGTCATGCACCTTGCGGTTGCTCAGCAGGCCGATGGCCGCCTGCCGGGTGGAATCAAAGGCTTCATCACCGGCCAGCGCGGTGAGATCCGAGCTTTGCTGCTCCAGGGCATTGCGCAGAGAAACGCGGTCCATCACACGATCCATCGTGAGCCCTTGCGGCAAGGAGAGATGCGGGGCCTGGAAGAGCAGTGAGGGGTCGGTTTCAAAGCCACGCTCGTGATGGAACAGGTATTTTGGATAGGCGCCGTAGTGCTTCGGGTGGTAAGGCGACATCTGCAGGAACCATGGGTCATGCTGCGCACCGAGTGTGCCCGCGAACTGTCCGGCGAGCGTGCGGCCTTCGCGATGCACGAGCTTGTCCGGCAAAACGATGGCGGGCGGCAGGTTGTCTTTGCGCTTCGGCAGCAGTGCGGTGGCCAGTGCCGCCATGCTGGGATGGTCGGACTTCTTCGGCTTGCCGGGGTCAAAACCCAGCGGCGCATCGCTGCGACCCGTGAGCATGATGTGATGGCCCAGCGAGTGATCGCTGCTGCCATGCGTGAGTGAGCGCACCAGTGACCACTTTTCCGAGATGCGCGCGAGATTGGGCAGGTGCTCGCAGATGTGCAGGCCTGGGGTGCGCGTGCGGATGGGCTTGAACTCGCCACGGATCTCCATAGGGGCGTCGGGCTTCATGTCGAAGCTCTCATGCTGCGCGAGTCCGCCAGAGAGGAAGATGTAGATCACGGACTTAGCACGCGGAGGCTGCGTGGCCGCCGTCATGGCCTGGAGGGCGCTGAGATGATTCATGCCGAGGCCGAGCAAGCCCACCGCGCCCGCCTGAATCACTTCACGGCGGGAGACGGGATGCGCTGGATGCGGCAAGGACATGCTCCTTCAAATACGCACGCTGGCATCACAACTTTCCAAGGAGGAAAATTAGCCACGATCACAATCCTGCAGACCTGAGCTGCTGCAGGATGCGATGATCCACCTGTGGCGATGCAAAAAGTGTTGGCTCCCCCTCCTTGTGAAAACGACGGTTCGGCTTGCCTTTAGGAATGAGAGTGCCCGAATGGTCGAGAAAACCAAGCCGGCCTACAGGATCATGAATCAGGATGCCACCGCCTTGAACCTCTGCGATGAACAAGCCCGGAGGCCAGAAGTATTCCCCCTTCCGGTTGATCACTGCCTTCTTTCCACCGATCTGAACAGGGCAGGCGGCACCGACAAAGCGCCCGATGTATCGATCTGCGTCATAGGCCGGTTTGATGACCCACTGACCGGACTTGTCGATGAATCCATACTTGCCGCCCTGGGCAGCAGCGGCAAGGCCATCGTAAAAAGCAAAGGGCGAATCAAACTGCGGATGGATGACGATTTGCCCGCTCTTATCGCAGGCACCCCATGACTGCCCTTTCTGAAAAGCCACGAGTCCCTCTGAGAGATCGGCAACCATGTTGGGATAAAGCGCCAGATCGGAGAGCATGACCTTGTCATCCATCAGGCGTACCTTGGCAGCTGAATCGGGGAAGCATGCACCGTTGGAAGGCTCGTAGTGCATCGACACTTCCACGGTGAGCTTTGCCTTTTTGACCAAATCAGGCATCACGTCGTCGCTGGCAGCGCCAGCGAACAACAGACTCGGTGCAAAAACCACTAAGACAATTGCTCTCATGTTCTGAAACCAAGGCTATCATCAAATGATGAGGGAACCAAGCTTCAAATCAGGTTTGGGCATTGGTTGCCAGCTATCACGGCGTGATGCGTTGGATGCTGCAATGACCTACTTCCGATTCCAGGCGCCCAGCTTTATTTTGTAGTCAGCGGTTGCTGAATCCGCAGCAGACTTTTGCCGCAAAATTTTGGTCACCACCACTGCGCCATCCTGAATCACCACTCGCAGATCGGCTTCATCGCCTTCTTTGAGGACCAACCCCTCTGGAATGGTCGTTTTGATCGGATACATGAGGCACAATACGCCTGCACAGGGCAGGGGCAAGCCACGTTCTGCCTCAGATCAGCTCCGGCATCGGCTGCCAGCCATCGACAAGATACTGAGGACGGCCGGTCAAATCGTTGAGCGTGGTCTTCACGGTGTCGATGCCCATGTGCTTGTAGAGCGTGGCAAAGACTTCGCCAAAATGAACAGGGCGTTCGGTGGCTTCGCCGCCAAGTCTGTCGGTGGCACCGATGACCTGCCCGGTGTGCAATCCGCCACCCGCGAGCAATGCGCCGCCGACACGCGGCCAGTGGTCGCGACCACCGTCTTTGTTCACGATCGGAGTGCGGCCAAACTCGCCCCAGGCGACGACGGCGACATCTTTGTCGAGGCCGCGCTCATGCAGATCTTCGACGAGGGCGCTCATGCCTTGATCAAAGAGCGGCAGATGGCGAAGGAGCTGCGGGTAATTGTTATCGTGGAAGTCCCAGCGGCCAAAATTCAGCGTCACCACACGGGCACCGGCTTCGACGAGACGGCGGGCGAGCAGGAAGTGTTCGAGATTGAGAGGAGCGCCGTCGCCGTAATTTTTCGGGTCACCTTTGCCGTAGCGTTCACGGGTTTTGACGCTCTCCTTGTTCAAATCGAGCGCGGTGAGCAGCTTGCTGGACGTCAGCACGTTCAGCGCCTGCTGATTGAAGGCGTCCATGCTGCCGACGAGGCCGCTGGAGTCGATTTCGCGGCGGAATTTGTCAAAGCCGGTGAGCAGCGAGCGGCGATCTTCGAGACGGTCGAGGGTGATGCCGTTGAGCTGGAGGTCGTCCATGCCTGCGCCATTCGGGCGGAAGGCGGCATGCGTATTGCCGCAGAAGCCAGGATGCCCCGGAGATCCATAAGGCGGGTGTCCGGCCTTCGGAGCGAGGCCGACGAATGCTGGCATGGCGGGATCGGCCTGGCCTTTGAGACGGGAAACGACCGAACCTAAGGAAGGCGGATCAGAAAGACGGCCAACAGGGGCGCCGCCACCGTTCGGGGGCGGTGGCTTGCCGGTGTAGCAGATGAAGCTGTCGTGCGCACCGTTCGGCGAGCCGTACATGCTGCGGATCGGCACCAGCTTGTCCATGATCTTGGCGAGACGTGGTGCGTGCTCGGAGATGTGGATGCCGGGGACGGCTGTCTTGATGGGCTTGTAGGGGCCGCGAATCTCCAGCGGCGCATCCATCTTCAAATCGTACATGTCCTGATGCGGCGGCGCGCCGCACATGTAGATCATGATCACGGATTTGAAGCTGCGGCCCGTGCGTGCCTCGGCCTCGGCCTTCAGCAGTTCCGGCAAGGACAGCCCGCCCATGGCGAGACCGCCGATGCGCAGGAAGTCGCGACGCGAGACGCCGTCGCAGAATTTTCCGTGGGATTTGCCAGAAAGGGTGAGCATTTGATGTAGCCAAAATAAGCACTCAATGTGCCGGAACTATCATCAAAACGACGTTATGTGCCGGTCATGCTTCGCCCGCTGCTCTGCCTCATGTCCCTGATCATCACTGTTTCTGCCGCCGATTTGCCGTGGTCGCCTCTGCCAGCCCTGCCTGATCAACGGGGGTTCGCTGGTTCTTTTGCCGGAGTGGTGGATGGCACGCTCATGGTCGCGGGAGGCACGCATTTCATCGACAAAATGCCGTGGGAAGGCGGGACGAAGGTCTGGTATGACACGATCTTTGGGCTGGAGAAGCCGGAAGGTAACTGGCGGGTGATGGGAAAACTGCCGAAACCCAATGGCTATGGGGTGAGCATCACGACTCCCGCAGGGTGGATCATCCTCGGCGGAGGCAATGCCACGGAGCACTTTCGTGAGGTATTCTGGGTGCAAAAAGCCGCCAAACTGCCGCCGCTGCCAAGGCCCTGCGCCTTTATGTGCGGCTGCGAATCCGATGGCGTCATCTACCTCTGCGGGGGCATCGAAACACCGACGGCCACCACTGCCATGAGCACGTTTTGGTCGCTGGATCTGAAACAACCCGATGCGGCGTGGCAGGAACTGCCCCCCTGCCCCGGCAAAGCGCGCATTCTCGCCTGCATGGCTGCGGTGGATGGTGTGGTGCATCTGTTCAGCGGTGCGGCACTGCATGCGGGCAAGGATGGCAAACCCGAGCGGGAATGGCTGAATGATGCCTGGGCCTACCAACCAGCCACAGGCTGGAAAAAACTGCCCGACATGCCCCGGGTGGCCGTGGCAGCTCCGAATCCTGCCCCGGTGATCGATTCCAAGATTTACATTCTTGGTGGTGACGATGGCGCCAACGTCAACTTCGAGCCTAAGGAGAAACATCCCGGCTTTCCACGCTCGGTTCTGGTCTTCGACGTGAAAACGCAGGCGTGGAGCCAGGCGGGCGAGGTGCCATTCTCGCTTGTCACGACCAATGCCGTGCGCTGGCAGGACCAAATCGTGATTCCCGGGGGGGAGGCACGCCCAGGCGTCAGATCGCCTCAGGTGTGGAGCGGGGCGATTAAGTGACTTGCAACACCTCCCGGCGAACTCCAATGCTTCAAGATGAGTCGTAGTATTTTGATCACGGGTGCGAATGGGGCACTGGGCCTTGCCATCGCTGAATTCTTCCTGACGCGGGAGGAAAGCTGCCAGGTTTTTCTCGGAGTGCGGGAGCGGCGGGAGCGGGCGCAGGAGCTTGCCGCACAATTTTCAGGCCGTGCGCATTTATTGACACTCGAAATCACCTCCCCGGACGATTGGAAGGCAGCAGTGACAGAAATCGAACACAAAGCCGCGCCTCTCGGAGTCCTGATCAACAACGCGGGCTTCCATGAAGACGCGCTGCTGGCCAACATGGCGCAGGATCAGTGGTCGCGCGTTTTGGATGCCAACCTGAACGCCGTCTTTCACGGTTGTCAGGCAGCGCTGCCAGGGATGATGCGGGAGCGGCAGGGGCGCATTGTGAACATCGCCTCACTCAGTGCCATTTCCTCGCCAGCGGGACAAACCAACTACGCCGCCGCCAAGGCCGGGGTGATCGGTCTGACGCAGAGTCTGGCCAAGGAATCTGCCCGGATGGGCATCACCGTGAATGCGGTCTGCCCCGGTTATATTGAGGGAGGCCTGCCGGCGGATTGGACACCGGAGCACCTCAAGGCGCTCAAAATGCAGCTCCCGATGCGGCGTTTCGCCAAGCCGACGGAGATTGCGGCGGCGGTTTTCTTCCTTGCTAGCGCGGATGCGAGCTATATCACTGGTTCGACCCTAAAAATTGACGGGGGGCTCCTTTAGCCTACCCTGAGCACCCTACGCCACGTATCCCCTGCATGCCGACCCGCCAGCGCCTCAAAGAACTTATGATCAGCGAACTCATGCTCGACATGGCCGCAGATGAAATCGGCGATGACACCCCTCTCTTTGGTCCCGCAGGCATCGGCCTCGATTCCGTGGACGCCCTGCAGCTTGTGGTGATGATCGAAAAGCATTTTGGCTATAAAATGGCCGACCAGGACCAGGCGAAGCGCATCCTGCAAAGTGTGAACACGATCGCCGAGGCCGTGGACCAGAAAGCAGCGGCGTAATCCCTCTGCCACAGCTCTGCGTTTTGAAACGCTTCGTCTCCATCTCCCTGCGCCTGCTCATCAGCGGTGTGCTGCTCGTGCTGCTGTTTCGGGAGCATGACCTCATCGCGGACATCGTGCCGCGTCTGCGAGCGCTGCTGACGAACTGGCCGTGGACGCTCGCCGGGGTCTCCTTTGCGTTTCTCTCGCTATTTCTGACCGCCGTGCGCTGGCACATCATTTTGCGCGGTCAGGTGCCCGAGCTGCCGTTCCATGTCGTGCTGCGCACGGAAATCATCAGCGCTTTCTTCAACATCAGCTCCGTCGGCGTGGTGGGTGGGGACACCTACAAGATCATGTCTCTTTCCCGTCGCCTGCCCGGGCAGACGATGACGGTGAGCGTTTCACTCGTGCTGGACCATCTCACCGGACTCATCTCCGTGGCCTTTTTGTTCTCCGTCTGCATGCTGGCGAGGGCTTCGCACTGGAATGAAATCGGCCACGATCTGCGCATGCTGATCACCGGCTATGCCATGTATGTCGGCGGGGCCATTGTGGGTCTCGTTATCAGCTGGTTTTCCTTCAAGCCCAGCCTGCTGGCGTGGGGACGGCGCGCGTTTCCGCGCACCATGGGCAATCCCAGGCTGGCCGGCCTCATCGCACGGCTGACAAAGGTGCATGATATCGCTGCACTGCTCTGGAGGCGGACGCTTTCCGCCTCGGTTGTTTCCATCGGCATGCATACGGCTTTTTTTATGAGCTTTTACTGCGGCCTGCAGGCGGTGGGCGGCGCGGCACCGGTGCTCGACGTGCTGACGGCCATGCCGATCGTCGATGCGGCGGCATCACTGCCGGTTTCCATCTCCGGGCTCGGTGTGCGTGAGCGCACCTTTGAGGCGCTGCTGGCAGGTCTGGCCAATGTGCCTGAGGCCGTAGGCGTTTCCGCCTCTCTGGCCGGCTGGATGTTCAGTTTGTTCTGGGGCATTGTCGGAGGCGTGATGTTCCTGCGCGCCAAGCATGCCGCCATCATTCCGCCGGAGGCGCAGTGCGCATGAGTTCACCCCCGCGCATTGCCATCGCACTCGGTGCTTCTTTCATGGGTTATGCCACGCACGCGGGCTTCCTGGCACGGCTGCATGCGCGCGGGGTGAGACCGGTCGCTATCTCGGGCTCTTCAGCAGGTGCCATCACCGCTGGTTTGTACGCCTCAGGCCTGGAGCAGGAAACCATCCGGCGGGCCGTACTCAGTCCGCGCCTGCATCTGTCCTTTGCCATGCGCACAAAGTGGTTCTGGCACCAGCTCATCAGCAGCTTCTATTGCCGTCATCCCGGCTTTTTCGACCCCCGGGGTGCCATCTCTCATTTTGAATCGGTCGTCGGCACGCGAACCATCGAATCGCTGTCGAACCCCCGACTGCTGATCGCCTTGAGCGATTTGTCAAAACATGAGACCCTCTTCGTTCGCAGCGGGAGGCTAGCCACTGCGATGGCCGCCAGCTCCTGCGTGCCGATGCTCTTCACACCGCTGGAGTTTGAAAATCGTCTGTGCACCGACGGCGGTGTCTCTCATGAATCGCCGATTGATCCATGGTTCACAGAAGACGACATCGATCACATCATCATTCATCGCATCATCCAGCCTCCTGGAAAGCCGCCAGTGATGCCTCTGGGCCGTCTGCTGGCAACCATCGCCGCGACGCATGCATCCATGAACCGCCAGATTTTGAACGACCGCATTGAACTGGCACGCCTGCACGGCAAAAAACTCACCATCATCACCACGAACCATTCACGCCCTTCGCCGTTTTTTCCTGGAGGGCTCAAGCAGTGCTACGCGCTTGGGGATGCCACTGCGCAGAAGCTCTTGGAAACGGAGCTGTCGAACCACGTCTGATCACAGCGTCCGCAGCATCGCCAGCGTCTCGGCGAGCTGTTTGAAACCTTCGCGCGAGGCGAGACGAGGGAATTTGCCCTGGATCATGACGAACTTGCCATTGCGTGTGAGCATGAGCTTGCGGTCTTTGATTTCGACATCGCTGATGCCGACGTGCGCGGCAGCGAGACGGATGGAGGCACAGGTGAGCAGGTTCTGCACGGCATGCGGAAGCTTTTCGCCGAACTGGTCGCGCCACTGCGATTCAAGCTCTTCGAGTTCTTTGCGCGTCATGATTTCGCCCACCTGACGGTAGGCGGTGATGCGCAGCTTGAGGTCTTCGATGAAAGTGGATGGCAGGAAGGCGGGCGTGGCGGTTTTTTCCGCCTGCACCATCATGGCTTCATTCATGACGAGGAAGTCTGAGCGTAGTCCGACTTCGACGGGGCGCGCCACACGGCGGCCCTGCATGCGGGCGACGCTTTGCTTGAGCATCTGGCAGTACAGATCAAAACCCACAGCGGCGATGTGGCCACTCTGCTCGGTGCCGAGGAGATTGCCCGCGCCGCGGATCTCCAGATCGCGCAGGGCGATTTTGAAGCCGCTGCCGAGGCCGGCGTACTGCTTGATGGCGTTCACGCGTTTGCGCGCATCGCCTGCGGTCACCGCATCCTGTGGCAGCAGCAGATAGGCATGCGCCTGCACACCACCACGACCGACGCGGCCGCGCAACTGATAAAGATCCGCCAGGCCGAAGCGGTCTGCACGATCAATGATGATGGTGTTCGCATTGGGGATATCGACCCCGCTTTCAATGATCGTAGTGCAGACGAGCACGTCGGCGCCGCCATCGACGAAGGTGTGCATCACGTCCTCCAACAGTTCGCTGTCCATCTGGCCATGACCGATGATGACACGGGCTTTCGGGCAGAGATCGCGGATGCGCTGCGCGACTTTTTCGATGGTCATCACGCGATTGTGCAGGAAGAAAACCTGTCCGCCGCGCTCAATTTCTGCTTCGACGGCCTGCTTGATCGTGCGCTCGTCATAGGGGCAGATCATCGTTTGCACGGCCTGCTTGTTCGGAGGCGGTGTCTCGATGGTACTCATGTCGCGCATGCCCATGAGAGCGAGGTAGAGCGTGCGCGGAATCGGCGTGGCGCTGAGGGTGAGCACATCGACGAGCCGGAAGAGGTCCTTGAATTTTTCTTTGTGCTTCACACCGAAGCGCTGCTCCTCATCGATCACGGCAAGGCCGAGATTTTTGAAACGCACGTCTTTGGAAATGACGCGATGCGTGCCGATGACGATGTCCACCGTGCCCTCGGTGATGCCTCGCAAAATCTCGCGCTCACGGTTTGGAGGGGTGAGGCGGCAGAGCATCTCGACGGACACGGGAAACTCGCTCATGCGCTGGCGGATGTTCTCCCAGTGCTGGCGTGCCAGCACCGTCGTAGGGACAAGGATGGCCACCTGACGACCGCCCATGACGGCTTTGAAAGCGGCACGAATGGCGACCTCCGTTTTGCCGAATCCGACATCGGCGCAGAGCAGCCTGTCCATGGGTTTTTCAGCCTCCATGTCGCGTTTGATCTCCTCCACGCTGCGGAGTTGGTCCGGAGTTTCGCGGTATAAAAACGATTCCTCGAACTCGACCTGCCACTTCGTGTCCGGCTGGTGCGAATACGCCTTCAGCGTCTGCCGTTCCGCGGCCACGCTGAGCATGCGCACGGCGAAGTCCTCGACGCTTTTCTCCGCGCTCTTGCGGGTCTTCTGCCAGCGCGCTTCGCTGAGCTTGCTCAAGGCAGGCGCCTTGCCGCCGACGCCCACGTAACGGGTGACCATGTGAGTGTGGGCCACCGGCACAAAGAGCTTGGCACCCTCGGCATAATGCAGAACAAGCACTTCCTCGCGCTTGCCCGAATCACGCACCTCGACGCCGCCGAAGCGGGCCACACCATGTTCGGCATGCACGACGATGTCGCCCTCCCGCAGGTCGCGCATGACATCGCGCGCTTTGCGCAGGACTTCGGCTTCATCGAGTTTCGAACCGCGTACGCGGCGGATGTGCTGATGACGGCCAAAAATTTCCGCGCCGGTAAGCACAGCCAGTTTGGCCGCTGGCACGGTGAAGCCGCGATAGAGCAGGCCGAGCTTCGTTTCGAGTGAGGCAGGCAGGCCGCTTTGCAATTCAGCGAAGCGTTCACGCTCCGCCTCGTTGTGAAAGAAAATGACGGTGCGCCATCCGTCCTTGTGCCATTCACGGATTTGACGGGCAAAGTGCTCACGCCGAGCCTCATGCAGGACAAAGTCGGACGCATCAAAGACCCCGAGCGGGTTCTCATGAATCGCGGCGGAATAATCCTCGATGCCCTCGGCTGGCGCGGCACCGCTGAGGATGCGGGCATGCGCCTCTCCTTCGCAGTCGATGGCGACGATGAAATCATCCCGGTGCAGATGCTCGCGCACCAGCGAGGCGTCCTCTGCATTGTCATTCATCTGCAGAATGACGCCCACACTTTCCAGCCGCTTGATGGAGGACTGATTGTGCAGATCAAAGGCACGAATCGATTCGATCTCATCATCGAAAAATTCCAGCCGCAGGGGTTCCTCCGCCTGCCAGGAGAAGAAGTCCACGATGCCGCCGCGACGGGCGAACTGACCGCGCTCGGTGACGACGGGCACGCGCTCATATTCCGCCGCGCTCAGATCTCGCAGCAGGTCCTCCACATCCAGCTTTGCTCCGACAGTGAGCGTGCGACGCTGGCTGGTGATTTCGGCCAGTGCTGGTGCGGGCTCTTCCAGACTGTCTGCGCACAGCACCATGACCGGTGCGTCTCCTTCCATCATGCGGCCGAGCACTCCCGCACGCTCTGCCAGCAGTTCAGGGTCGATCAAAGCATCGTTCACCACTTGGCCGAGACGTGGGAAATAAAGCGCGGGGCACTGCCATACGCCGAGTTCAGCATGCACATGATCCTGTGTCTTCACGTCAGCGCACAAGATCCACACGCGACGCCCGGGCATGGTCTTCTCCGCGTGCCGCACCATCAGAGCCGCTGCAAAACCGAAGGCCTGCGGGGTGACGTGATCGAGCACCTGGCCTGGCTGCTTCAGTTTTCGCTGCACCTCGGCAGCGGAAAGTGTCAGATCCACCAGACCGAGCGCATCCCCCCGCGCACGCCCGGACGGGGGTGGTGGTTTGCGATTCGCAGCCTTCTTCACGCCGCGAGGTTTGGTGGCGCGCTTGACGGGGTCCAAAACAAAGCGCCGGGTGAAAACACCCGACGCTGCATATCAGCGTGCGAAACGCTTAAATTCAAGGATGGGCCGTGAACTATTTCGGGCTGGCGTTGGATTGCGATTTCGATCCGTTGGACTCCGTCTTGCCCACAGCGGCCACCAAAAGGTCATCCTTGGTGGCCCAATTGTAAACCTCACGGCCATTTTTATCGAAGACGCGCAAAGCAAACCCGCCCATACCGTCGGACTGGAGGGCGCTGTCGCCGTTGACGAAATAGAAACCACCATCCAGTTCTTGTTTGTTCAGAATGATTTCCTTGGTGTCCACAGTCGCCGTCCCTGAACCGACGACCGAATCCACTTTGCTGCTGCCGGAGGTTTCGATGCGGGCCGAGCCTTTGCCTTTGCCAGAATCTTCCCGGCGGAAGCACCAATAATCAACACGCAGGTCACCGATCGCGGTGGGCTGGCGGTTCCTGATGTTGATTTTGTAGATCCATGTCTCCTCAATATGTGTCACAGCCCCCCGCTTCGTGCGGGTCTGATTGACCTTCTTCTTGGTGTAGGTCACGTCAAAGCTGTACTTCGTGTTGGCATCCGCCCAGTCGGAAATGATTTTTTGGTCCGCCGCAATAAAAGTACTGGCAGCCACATTGAAGGTGCGGCCATCGGCAGTTCGTTTGAGCATGACCTGACCACCAGCAGCGGCGAGAATCTCTGCGTCGAGTTTGCGACCCTGGAGATCGGTAAATTCGTGGGCAGAAAGCACCGGAACAACGGCAAGCAGGCACAGACTGACGATAAGGTGTGTTTTCATGGCAAAGGATTTCAGGATTAACGGATGGATGGTAGTATTTCTAGCCGTTTATCGTCAACCGAATATATCAACACATTATCCATGCGATCTATTAGCGAATAGCCTAAATACTATATTGCACGCACCGATTACGTATGTCCTGAAACCTTGGCGCTGGTTTGAAGAAGCACTTTAGCGACCGCGTTGATATTCAAAGCCATGAATGCCGTAGTCCCCTGCTCCCGCCGCCGATTTCTCCAGCAATGCTCCGCCGCCACTGCGGCCCTGGGATTTCCCACGCTCATCCCTGCTTCCGCGTTGGGGAAGAACGGCACGGTGGCACCGTCCAACCGGACGACACTCGCGCTGATCGGCTGTGGTGGTCGCGGGACGGATGTGGTGAAGAATTTCCTGCAGGACGAACGTGTGCAGGTCATTGCAGTGTGTGATGTCGAGCGAGAGTCTGACCGCTACAACAAAGGCATCATCAAAAAAGCGGGAACGCTGGGCCGGGAACCGGCGCGGCGACTGGTGGACAAAACCTACGGCACGCAGGGCTGCGCCGTGCATGAGGATTTTCGGGAGGTGCTTGCACGCAAGGACGTCGATGCGGTGCAGATCGCCACGCCGGACCACTGGCACGCGCTGATGGCCGTGGCGGCGGCACGCGCCGGGAAAAGCATCTACTGCGAAAAGCCGCTGAGCCTGACTGTGGCGCAGGGCCGGTTCATGAGTGACGTCGTGCGCGACAGCAAGGTTGTGTGGCAGACCGGCAGCCAGCAGCGCAGTGATATCCACTTCCGCATGGCCTGCGAGTACGTGCGCAATGGCAGGATCGGCAAACTCAAACAAATTCGCGTCGGTCTGGCGAGCGACAACCGCGACAACAACGGTAGTGCCGCCCAAACCGCGCCTGCGCCCGTGCCGGAGGGATTGAACTACGATTTCTGGCTCGGCCCGGCGCCTGAGGCTCCGTTTTGTCCGGCACGACTGCACTCCAACTGGCGCTGGATGTATGACTACTCCGGCGGCAACATCACGGACTTTGGAGCGCATCATCTGGACATCGTGCAGTGGGCGCTGGGGCAGGATGAGAGCGGCCCGACGGAGTTTTTCGATCTCAAGGCCACGTGGCCCGCACCTGGAGATCTTTATACCACGCCACCAACTTTCTCCTTCGCTTACAGCTACGAAGATGGCACAACGGTGCGAGTGGCGGACAAGCAGGATTTCGGTTCAGGCATCTCCTTTGAAGGCGAAAGCGGCAGCGTGCTCTGCACCCGGGGCAAACTGGAGATCAAGCCTGACACACTGCGCAAGCCGCTCGCTGCAAGCGATGTGCGCCTCTACGAGAGCAAAGACCACTTCCGCAATTTCATCGACGCCATCCAAGACGGCGTGAACCCAGCCGCACCCATTGAGTATGCGCACCGCAGCATCACCATCGCGCATCTGGCCAACATCGCCCTGCGGCTGAACCGCTCCAAGCTGCGCTGGGATCCGGTGAAAGAGCAGATCCTCGAAGATGAGGAGTCTGCGGCGATGCTGACGCGGCCCATGCGTGGTCCGTGGCAGTTGGTGTGATTTGCATGTAACAACTGGCTGGGTTTCCTGAAGAAACGCCGTCCTCATGTCCGCAAGCCCTTCTCCGTCCCCACTCTTTGTGACCACGCGCTGGTCCGTTGTACTGGCGGCGAAGCATCAGGATTCCAAGCAGGCCATGGAGACGCTGTGCCGGGCTTATTGGTATCCTCTTTATGCGTATGTGCGGCGCGACGGTCACAGGCCACACGACGCCCAAGATCTGACGCAGGAGTTTTTCGCGCGATTGGTGGAAAAGGACTGGCTGCGCGCCGCCGGACCAGAGCAGGGACGGTTTCGCACTTTTCTGCTCGTGGCGATGAAGCGCTTTCTCATCAATGAATGGCACAAAAGCTCCTCGCAGAAACGTGGAGGACACATCACTCATGTGCCGCTGGATGCGGAGGACGCCGAGCGTCGGTTTGCAAGCGAACCGGACCTGGCACCCGATGCGATGTTTGAACGGCGCTGGGCGATGACGCTGCTGGAGCAGACGCTGACGAGTTTGGAGGCTGAATTTGTCACGGCAGGCAAGGCGGGTGATTTTCAGGCCCTGAAGCACTGCCTGACACTTGATCGCGGCAGCATCTCCTACCCGGAACTGGCCGCCAAAACGGGGGGCAGTGAGGGTGCGGCACGCGTGGCGGTGCATCGGCTGCGCAAGCGTTTCCGCGAACTGTTTCGTGCCAACATCACGGCCACGCTGGCGGACGGCGAGGATGTGGACATGGAGATACAGCACATGGTCGCGGTGCTGAGCAGCGTTTGATGGAAATTCACTTGTAACAAGAGTGCGAAACGCCTGAACTACTTGTGGTCGTGATGAGTTCCGAATCCACCCCATGCCCCCAATGCGGCTGCGAGCTGCCTGCTGATGCACCTCAGGGCCTGTGTCCGCGCTGCCTTGCGGCATTGAACTTCGCAACGGAAACGATGCCGCCTGATGCCGTCCCTCTTGCGCCCAAGGCACCGCTGACACCGGAAGAACTGGCACCGCATTTTCCGCAGCTTGAAATCATCAAGTGCCTCGGTCGGGGTGGCATGGGCGTGGTTTACAAAGCCCGGCAAAAAACACTGAATCGTCTCGTCGCTCTTAAACTCCTCGCGCCCGAGCGCTCGGACGATGCGAAGTTTGCCGCAAGGTTTGAACGAGAGGCGCAGGCGCTCGCGGCGCTGAATCATCCGCACATTGTCACGATCCACGACTTCGGCCAGGCCGGCGGCTTCTTTTTTCTGCTCATGGAGTTTGTGGATGGTGTCAATCTTCGCCAGGCGATGCAGGCAGGCCGGTTTACGCCGGAGCAGGCGCTGGCCATCGTGCCGCCGGTGTGTGAGGCGCTGCAATATGCGCATGAGCACGGCATCGTACATCGGGACATCAAACCGGAAAATCTGCTGCTCGACAAAACAGGACGCGTGAAGATCGCCGACTTTGGGATCGCGAAGATGATCGGCACAAGTGCAGAGAAGGGCGGCGAGTCATTGTCGCAGCCATTTGGCACGCCAGCCTACGCAGCACCGGAACAGCGTGATGACACGGGCGAGGTGGATCATCGGGCGGACATCTACTCACTCGGTGTCATTCTTTACGAACTGCTGACAGGTGAGCTTCCGAAGAACACACTCGAAGCGCCGTCGAGGCGCGTGCAGATCGACGTGCGGCTGGATGAGATTGTGCTGAGGGCTTTGGAAACCAAACCGGAGCTGCGCTTTGCCACGGCGGCCGAGTTCCGCACGCAGCTCGCCGGGGCAGTGGCTGCACCGGCAGCGAGGATATCACCTGTACCGTCGCCTAAGCCTCGGAGATGGCGGGGTGTGATGGTTGTTGCCTTGCTGATAGGAGGAGCTCTGGCGACATTGCTCTTGCCGCGCTCGAGAACTTCAGCCAGCGCGTCACATCAGGTGGTCATCACCAGTGAGTATACCCAGAGTGAATCTACCTTTGATATCCAATGGACAGTGAGCGCGCAAGAGCCGGGAGAGGTGAGCATTCAACATGGCAAAGACAGGCAGTCCAGCAGCCTGAAGTGGAATCTAGATGCTCATGATTACGAACTACGGGTGGGGATTCAAATCGCCCGGGGCAACGGCGAGCTTTTGAGCATCCACACGCAAGTCGGAGACTCTGGGGAAAGGAAGGAACTCATCGGCAATTTCGCTCAACTACGAGACGAAGTTTTGACGACCCAGCTCGCTTCTGCAAAAACAGAAGCAGGCTTGAGCATTGACATCTGCCGTCTGCTGGGACAGCCGCTGACGCTTGAACTGCCTGCCAACGCAAATCCACGGTCATCCGTAACATCTCCGAAAAGCGCAGATCCTGTGAAGGACAAAACTATTCCCATACCGACCTTGGAGGCTAGGCTGAAGGAGAGTCTGCTTACCTACCAGCGGCTGGAGACCGAGCTCAGTCAGACACTTGGGCGGAAGCACCCGCAGATGGAAGCCTTGCGCAAGAAAATGGAACTGCTCAAGATTCAAATCGAGCAAGAGCAGCAGAAGCCTGCAGTGCGCATTCAAAGGCTTGTGATGAATGACCCCCGATTCCTCACCACCGCCGGGAGCTCACTTCAGCTAAACCTGCGTTACACCCTCAACATCGATCTCATGCCAATGCGAGGCAAGGACGGCACTTCGAGCATGCGCAGCTACACTATCAAAGACAACCAGCGCGATGGCGTCGAGGGTGCAACCACCTTTGCGCCCCTGTCGATCCAGAACGAGCGGTTCATCATTTTTTGGGATCGAGAGAAGGACGAGCTATGGCTGGCTTCTCCCAGCATCTTACGCATGCACCATCTGCCGGAGACCGGAAAGCCAATGGATCAAATGTACATGCTGCCGGGTATTCCGGAAGTCTTCAAACAGCGCATGCCGGAGCCGTTTCGCGAAGCGATCTCACACTGGTACTTAGGCGGAGAACAAGCCAGCAGCCGTCCAGATGAAACCACGGATGGTGACCTCTCAGGCTTTCTTAAAGCACCGCAGACAGGAACAGCCAAGCTCATCGCCAAGCTCACCCGCATGCATTACTTTGAAAATGATGCGCCACGTTTTGCGGAATATGATTGCTTCAAGGTGGAGACCGATAAAGCGCAGGGGCATGCTTTTGTACCTCGGGGAGATCCCTTGAGTGAACGCCTTGATACTCTCGTGCCCTGGGAAAAATCAGGCCAGTTCCAGATCGCACTCATCTGGCGGACTCAAGGAGCACTTAGCTGGCTTAATTTGGTGGAAGCCAAGCCGTTTTGAGAGACCCCCCATCCTTCCTTCCGTGTTATTCGTCCGCCGATACAGTGCCGGGCACCTGCGCTTCCTCGGCAGCTTTTTTCTCCTCCTCCTTCTTCCTTTCTTTCTCATCCTTGCTCCTGCCGACTGCATTGAATGGAGCTGAGACCACCTTGCCGGTCGTGGAAACCGTCGTTGTGACGATGCTGCCCGCCGTCTTGATGGGGACGGTAACCAAGGAGCATCCGGATGTCATGAGACAGAGGACATAAGTTAATAAGATGCTGGTTTTCATATATGCGTAGTATACGCATCCAACACCCGATTCGCGCTGGTCATCCAAACTGCTTCCAGAACATGAGGGCCGATATGACCAGGCCGATGGCGGTGATCAGGTGCCTCACCCTTTGGGGTGAGATGCGCTGGGAAAAGTGTGCGCCCAAGTAGTAGCCGATCAGAGCACCTGCCGTCAGGGCCAATGCCTGCGGCCAGTTCACCATGCCGACGGCGATGAACCACACGGCGGCAATGACGTTGATGAGGGAGCCGAGCACGTTTTTGAGCGCGTTCATCTCGTGGATGTCCGTCATGCCCATGAAGCCGAATGAGGCGAGCATCAAAATGCCGATGCCTGCGCCGAAGAATGCGCCGTAGATGGCCACGGGCAGTTGCAGGGCGATGGAGAACCACAGCGCCTTTGATTTCGACTCTGCGGCGGACTTGCGCAGGAAACCCTGGAGAAAGAACAGCACGGTGGCGAAGAGGACGAGGAAGGGAATGAGCTGCGAGAACTGATCGTCGCTGGTCTGCGTCAGCAACCAGCTCCCGAAAGCAGCGCCGATGAGACAGATGGGGATGAACTGCAGCAGCTTGGCGCGGATGGCTTTCAAGCGTCCGCGAAAACCCAGAATGCTGCCCGCTGTGCCGATGACGAGCCCCACGGTGCTCGTGGCATTCGCCAGCACCGGAGGTGTGCCGAGCATCAGCAGCACTGGAAACGTCAGCAGGGTGCCCCCGCCCGCGATCGCGTTGATCGCACCGGCGGTGCAACCTGCAGCGCTGAGGGTGAGGAGTTCGATCCAAGTCATGCCTCTCACTACTCAGCGCAACGCACGAGGAAAGTGCGGTGTGCTGATGCAACCGGACTATTTTGACTGCGGGTTCCGCAGGTAGTACAGATGACCGTCCTCCGCGCCGCCGACAAAATCGGGCAGGCCGTCGGCGTTGAAATCCACGGTGGTGGGACTCACGTCGTGGCCTTCGATGTTGGCGCCGGAGAGGAGACCCATGTCGGCGAAGAACCATTTGCCATCGGCACTGGAGGTCTGGCGGATGAAGTTGGCGTTGGCGGAGTTGAGCAGGATGTCGAGCTTGCCGTCCTGGTCCCAGTCCATGATGCAGATTTTGCGGCGACCGCTTTTTCCGGCGATGCCAGCATTGAGGCGCAGAGGTTCGCCGGGCTTCATGGCGACAGGGGTTTTCACTTTGAGAGACTTGTCGGCGGGGCCGGAAGCTTGCGCTTCCTGTGCGGCGCAGAGCACACGCTGAGGATGCTTGAGGATGAGTTTGCCATCCTGTTTTGCGCGTTCAAAGAAGGCGAGGTAGCCTTCCTGATCGAGCATGACGAGATCGGTGAGGCCGTCCTTGTTCCAATCGACGGCGACAGGTGTGGTGCGCCACTGGGTGAGCAGCGCCTTGCCTTCTGGGCGAAGCCAGCCGTAGGCGAGTGTAGGCTGCGGGCCGTTCCATTCGACCTCGATGGGCTGTGCTGCGGCAAGCTGCGGCTTTTGGCGCGTGCCGATGTTTTTGTGCCACACGACTTTGCCGAGGATGGAGTTCAGCAGGAGATCCGGCAGGCCGTCGCCATCCCAGTCGGCCACGGTCTGCGTGGTGTAGCCCCATTTGGCCTCGCAGGGGCCCTGGATGGAACCATTTGGGCCGGCCATCGGTCGGATGACTTTGCCTGCGGCTTCGAGGCGCACGGGAGCGGCCCACTTTGGCTGCTCCACGCCTTTGCCGCTGAGATTTTCGATGAAGGCGATGTTGCCCGACGTGTTGCCGCAGATGATGTCGGTGTCGCCATCGCCGTCCCAGTCGAAGCCGACAGGCGTGGCGAGCGAGCCGAATTTCACCTGATCCGCCTCCTGCTGGAAGTAGCGCGGCGCGGCAAAGACGGGCGATTTGTTGTCGAACTTGCCGGTGTTTTCGATGAAGGCCACGCGGCCATCTTCGTCGCCGCAGATGAGATCGAGATCGCCGTCCTTGTCCCAGTCAATCGCGGTGGGCGTGATCATTTCGAGATCCATGGTGAGATAGCGGCCGGTGTCGGCCTTCAGGCGCACGCTGAGTTCATACTTTGGCTTGGTGCGCGTGCCGGTATTTTGGAAATAGGTGAATCCGTCGAGGAATTCGCCACAGAGGAGGTCGAGATCGCCATCGCCATCGAAGTCCGCGAAGTTCGGCGAAGGCCAGCCATAGGTTTCGACCGGGCGGTCAGTGGCCATGACTTTTTTCGG
This sequence comes from Verrucomicrobiaceae bacterium UBA7681, assembly GCA_002482965.1. GTDB lineage: Bacteria > Verrucomicrobiota > Verrucomicrobiia > Verrucomicrobiales > Verrucomicrobiaceae > Prosthecobacter. Next base: position 62,690 of record DLGZ01000053.1, read on the forward strand.
CTTGTCGTAGGCGGGTTTGTCGTTCGTGCCGGTGTTGTGCAGCAGGTACACATAGCCGCGAAGGGGGCCGTTCATCCAGCGGCCATCTTCAGTGTAGGCATTGTCCCAGCCGTACTCGGTCCAGTCACCGACGCCGACGATGAGGTCGTTGTTGCCGTCACCATCGAAATCCACCATGCGCCACATGTCGGCGCGGATTTTGTTGGGGTGAACTTTCGCGTTCACCGGCAGCTTCTGCTCATGCTCCAGGCCGGTTTTGAGAAAGTCAGGATACTCCCTGCCGGGTGAAAGCACACGGGGCCGACCGTCCACGTAGCTGACCTGCACATTCGACTTCCCGACGCTGATGCGTTTGGCGGGCTTGAACACGGGCATCTTGTTTTTCGCCGTGTCGCCGCTGGCGTTCTCGAAGAAATAAACGCCGTTGTAGGGCTTGTCAGGACAGTTCACGACAAGGTCGAGATCGCCATCGCCATCGAAGTCCATCGGCAGCGGCCAAGCCCATAGACCGACTCCAAGATCGACCACAAGGCCGGGGTTGTTGTACTTGAGCGGCGCGAGGCCGTCAGCGGCAAAGGCTTGACTGCAGAGGCAGGCAAGCAGGAGTGGTTCGAGGAGCTTCATGGTTGGAAAAAAACAATCAGCGCGACAGCGTGCCGCACACATTTACCTGCATGCCCAGAGCACGGGCCATTGCTGCCTTGGCAAACATGCAGTCGTCCGCCGCCTTGGCGTCATTGGCATAGGCGACCTGCATGTGATTGGCCTGATGCTTAGCCATGAGCTGGTCACGGCTCACGCCATAGGTCACGGCGCTCATGATCGGCCACTGCGGTGTGGTGAGCTCCCAGCGGCGCTCAGTTTCCTCACGCGGGAGATCGACGACACAGCCGCGACCGATGTCCATGTGCAGCGTTTCATCCTGCACGTAGATACGTGACCAGACGATTTCGCCAGGCTTGGAAATTCCGCGCAGCGTGGAACCGCCGCTCGGGAAGTACATCGGCGGCTGACGGAAACCTTCGGCGCTCTTCCAGCCTTCAGCGAAATGGGCGGGCGGTGCCGCGCCGCTGATGAGGAAGACCCAGACGTAGTCCTTGCCGTATTTTTCGCCCCAGCGCACGTCGTGCAGCGTCGTTTCAATGGGCTGCTGCAGGGCGCGATGTACGCGCTGCGTGAGCATGCCGTCCAGGCCGGCACATTCATCGACCTCATTGAAATGCAGCAGCGGCTGGCCTTCCAGCAGGGTGCGTTTGCGGTCACGGGACTTCACCGGCGGGCGGTCCGAATTGTTGAGCATGCCTTCGACGAGATCACTCGCTGGCAGCAGATCCTTCAAGCCCTGCTGATACTGGATGCCGATGGCGTCACAGCCGAAATCATCTGCGATGCGCAGCGCAGCGGCGTACATCTTGCACTGCAGCCGCACCTGATCGCGTGTGAGCTGCGTGGCGTGATCGTCGCCGAGCTGGAAGGTCATGCCGTGCTTCACCATCCAGGTGTGGATGGCCAAGGCGTCCGAATCGGTCACCTGCATGGCCTCATGATACAGCGCCGACTGGCTCAGCCGCTCCTTGAACACACCGCAGGCATGCAGCGCATGGTCAGGAATGATGGCATTGAACATGCCCATGCAGCCTTCATCGAAGATGCCCATGATCGCCTTTTCCGTGCGCAGTGTAGCGGCCAGCTCCTTGCCCAGAGCCGTTGACTTGGCCGGCACCTTCACCTTCTCCAGCTTTTGCACGTGGCTGAGATCATGAGTGATGCTACCGGACTTGAGCCACTGCTTCAGCTTGGTCTTGAAAAACGTGTCGGTGAAGTCCTCGCTCCACAGCGTCGAGTATTTCACGCCCGCCTTCGTGAGCGAGCCGTTCAGATTAAGCATGCCCACCAGCCCCGGCCACTGGCCGCTCCAGTTGGCCACGGTCAAAATTGGACCGCGATGCGTGGTCAAACCGGCCAGCACATGATGCGAGTACTGCCACACCGCCTCCGCCACGATCAGCGGCAGTTCGGGGTCGATGCCGCGAAACACCTCGATGCCCATCCGCTGCGAGTCGATGAAACCGTGCTTCTTCGAGGTGTCCAAAGCATGCGCACGTTTGACCTCCCAGCCCTCCGCTTTCAGTGCGGCACCCAGCGCCTCTTCCATGGCTGCCTGGGCCGCCCAGCAGGTTTGGTTGGCAGAAAGGCGCAGGTCACCGCTGGCCACAAGCTGAACGATTTTGGATTTGGATGGCATAAACCACATCTTAGCAAGGAGACTTGCAGATCACCAGCATAACTGACAACTGGAGCCAGATGAGCATCCTTGGCACCTGAATGACCATCCTTGATCTACCCCACCCTATTTGGCCTCCACGCGGAAGCGAGGGTCATCCCAAGCCAACGGGGGGCGCTTGCCCAGCAGGAGGTCATAGATAGTGTGGTTCGTCTTCATCATTTCGGCCAGCATGTCCTTCCACGGCCGGTCCGCTACGCTGACGAGACCGGTGTTGTAGCTCTCGCCGTTGTATTTGCTGAACCATCGACCTGTCGTGGCCTGATCTATGAGGGTGAACCATTCAATGCCAATGACAAAGCCAAGGGCGGCGCTCTGCTCGACGTAGTTGCGATAGGCCAGTCCGCGCTCCTGCTGGCTGCTGACTTCACGCCCGCCCACCAGCCCGCTGTCCTTGGGCGAGGCCCAGAAGAATTCGCTGAGCATCATCGGCTTGTTGCCGGTCCATTCGTGGAAGCGCTTCAGCGCCGCTGTATCGACGCCGAAGGTGTAGTAGTTGTAGGATACAACATCGAGATGCCTGCCCATGATGCGGCAGAGTTGCTCGTCATTCATGGTCACGGGCTGAAGGCGGCTGCCAAGGAGCATGTGGTTCTTGTCGTGCTGGCGGAACAGCTTCTCGATCTGCGCGAAGTAGGTTTCCATGAACGCACCGACATATGCTTTCATATCTGCTTTGGCTGAGTCCGTTGTCACTGCGAGCCCGACGTCGATCAATTCGTCAAATGACGTGGCAGTGGCCTGCCAGGCGGTGTTGAAGACGGCGATAGAATGGTATTTATCCTTCAGCACTGCCACCAAACGCTGCTTGCAGGCTTGCTTGCCGGTGAGGGAGGGAACGACACGTGAGATTTCATCGTAACGCGGCTCATTCACGATGAAGTAGCCGATGAGCAGCGGATCGTTTGCGCGCGCTGGCAGCTCACGCGCGAGGTTTTCGGCGATCTTTTGCGCGGTGGCTGCATCATACGGATCCCACACTTCATGCACGCCGGGGATGCGGGGAACGCCTTCCCAGGCGTTGATCGGCAGGCTGGTCACATACGGGAAATCGGCCTGCACATGCGCCCGCTCCGGCGTGGGACTGAAAGCGCCGATGGAGTTGAAGCCCCATTTGCGCACCCGCTCGATCATGCGCGTGGCGTGCGTTTCATAGTCATAGGGAGCGCCGAATTTGCGGATCACGTTCGCGAGGTAGAACGAGAAATGCGCATCGCCATCACCGGGACGGAAGGCGCTGGCAAACTCGCTCTCCGCCTTCGGCAGCCATTCGTAGATACCCTCACGACCTATGACGTAGGTGTAGTCGTCACTTGGTGCGAAACCGCATATGCCGAGGTGGAAGAACGCGTTCCCATCCGGATCAATGAGCCACGACTTGTCCTGCTTTTGCTCCACATGGAAAAAGCCGGTCTTCTTCAATCCCAGCGCTTCACCGCTGCCGGGCTGACCACCGAAACGATCCAGCTTCGGCGTTTCGATGCTGGCGTAGTAAGCCTTGTCCGCTTCCACATCGGCCTTGAGGTCGTCCAGGCTCTTCAGCTTGTTCGGAAACGAGTCTTTGAGGCTCTGACCGAAGGGATCGATCAACTTCGCGACTGCGGCGAGATTGGAGGTGATACGAATTTTCGCTGTTGGCTGGTCAGCATTGTAGGGCACTAGGAAGGACCAATTGTAGATCGCCCAGTTCCACTCGCGGTTGTCCGTGAGCTGCTGGAAGGCGTAGTCCGGCGTGGTGAAGCTCAGGCTCTGGCCCTGCGCGTTCTTTAGCAGGAAACTTGTGCTGCTCAGGCTCGCGAACTGCGGGGGCGAGGACTTTTCCGCCGGGAACGTTCCCTCCTTCTCTGCAATCTTCCATTCTCCGCCTTTGGCGAAGCCGATGTCGATGAGCACAGACATCTTCCATGACTTCACACCTGCAGGAACGCTTTTGAAAGTGAGATCGATCTCATCCTTGCTGATGGCAACCGTGCACTCCGCCCCGCCCTCATAGCGCACCGTCGCATTCGGCCCCGCTGCTTTGACCTCGATCTGTTTTTGGACCGGTTCAAACTCGGGGTAGGTCAGTGTGAAACTGCCGAGGCTCCCAGCGGAGACTTCGATGCCCTCATTGGTCGTTTTGAGTTCGGCAGCGCTGGAAAATGCGACGAAGAAGGCAAGGATTGGCAGGGTGCGGAGCATGTACGAGTGTGGCGGAAACAGGCCGCCGCGCAACGCCACACCTTCAATTCATCGACGGCGACGGAAACAAGCCAGCAGGGTTCCGAGCAAGAGGAACATGGCACGCCCGGGCTCAGGAACGACGACAATGACACCGCTGGTGGTGAAGCGGCTGATGTCCCAGACCAGGCCGCCGGTGAGTTCTGGCAGGTCGAACTGCGAAAGATCATCGCCAGCGCCGGTGCGGAAATTTGTGCCGACAGCGAAGCCGCTGAAATCGGTGGTCACCAGTTCATTCCAGTCGAGCAGATTGAAGACCTGACCTGCCTGGGCAGTAAATTGATCCGGAAGCACCTGCACATTGCCGCTGAAGGTGAGCGTGGTCCCGGCGGCACCGCCAAACGTGAGCAGATCATGCTGGCCCGTGCCAACGCCACCAAAGGCATCCACATAGGCGTTGTACCCGTCGCTGCCGATTGTGTTGCCGCCGAAGCTTGAATCGATGCCCCCTTGATTGTTCGCTGTCGTGATGTCGAGGATCACATGCGAGCCGCCCTGCACCTCAAAGACGGCCTGGCCGGAGGATTGAAAGGTGAGGGTGCCAAGATCTCCCGCCGCCGTGCCGTTTCCGGCCTGCAGTGTGGCATTGCTCTCAAGCGTGAAACTGCTTCCCCGAACCACACCGCTGCCCATGAGCGTGGCACCGTCTGCGACTGTGACAGCGCCGGTGCCGGTGGTGCCCGTCGCGCTGACGAGCAGCGCGCCTTCATTCACCTGAGTGGCTCCGCCGTAAGTGTTCACTGCGGTGAATTCGAGAGTGCCGGTGCCTTCCTTGACGACTGACCCCGTGCCGCTGAGTTGACCGGTGAGGCGGGCATCGACGTTGGTGCTGCTGGCCCCATCGGCGACCTCGATGATGCGATCACGCGAGCCGAGGTTGATGGCGTTTTGGAACTCGACGGTATTGGTCGAATAGACTGAGCCGAACATCAGGCTGTAGTTGTTGTCGCCACCAGGGCCGCTGAGGAAATTTGATGCTCCCCAAGTCAGCGCCGTCGGGGCGGCCGTGCCGCCGAGTGCCACGACGCGATCGGCACCATACGCGCTGAAGCCGCCATTGCCCACGAGGGCCACCTGCCCTGCCGCCGTGCCGAGTGCACGGGTGAAAGCGCCGTCCGCTGTATCGTTCAAGTCCGCGCCGATTTCGAACACGCCACCGCCGTAGATGCGAAGGGCATTGGTGTTGTAATCGCGGGCGGCTCCCTGCATGCGGAAGACACCGCCAGTGACATAGAGATCGGCGGGGTTGGCGGTCTGGCTGTAAGTGGTGAGACCGGTGCCGGCAATGATCACGGTCTGAGTGGCCAAGCTGATGTCCAACGCCAAGGTGCCAGTGCTGTAATTGGTGAAGTAAATGGCACCGCCCGTGACGGCACCTGTGCTTGCGGTGATGGTGGCATTGTGGGTTCCTGTGGCCAGAATGCCGCGACCATAGGTTCCAACGTTGATATTGTTGGCCCCCATGTCGAGCGTCACATTGCCCACGGTGGTGTCGAGTTGGATGGTATTGAAAGTGAGGCTGGCAGTGCGGGTCACATTTCCCGAGATGAGGAAGTTCGTGGTGCTGGACGAATTGCTCACCGTGAGCGCGGTGGCTGCGGTGTAACGCACGATTTCATTGCTGCCGTTTTGGGTGGCGAACCCCAGACCGGAGTCATCCTGCACATAAAGGGTGGCACGATTGCTGTTGGTGCCCATCAAAATGCCGTTGATGACGGCCGCGTTCGTGAGGGAACTGGCCACCAGGGTGCCACCGCCGGTGACATCGAGAAGGAAGGGTGTGTATCCTTCGGCTACGAAAGCACTGGTGGTGATGGTGGCACCGTTTTCGATGCGCAGCACACCGGTGGTGAAGCCAGCAGTCTGCACCTGGGTGATGGCGCCGATGGTGGCCGTGGTGGCGTTGGCAATCACGAGCGTGCCGCCGTTCATCTTGATGGTGGAGGTGGCGCTGAGCGGCACCCCTGTGCTGTAGTCCGCCACCAGGGTCCCGTTGCTGATGGTGGTGTCGCCGGTGTAGCTACTGGTACCTGTGAGAGTCAGGGTGCCGGTGCCTATCTTGGCAAGGGCCACGGTGCCAAGCGCCGCGCCGCCGGTGTTGTCCACGATCAGGCCTGCATAAGTGCTGGAGGCATGGTTCACGCCGACTGTCAGCGTGCGAACGGCACTGGTGGCACTTTCGTTGGCGATGATGCCGGAGACCACGCCTGCGGCCCCGTTGAGCGCGTTCACGGTGATGCTGGTGTTGTTCAGATCGAGCTTGCCGCCCGCCAGCGCGCCGCCATTGACCGTGAGATTTCCATTGGCGAGCGCATTTGAATTAGCCACCTGCAGCACACCTTCGTTCACGGTGATGCCACCCGTGAAAGTGTTGGCCTGCGACAGAGTGGTGGTGCCAGCACCGGTCTTCACGACGGCCAGATTGCCGGTGATGATGCCCGTGTAGTTAGCGGCACCCGTTTCATTGATGGTGAGGGTGGACAGCTTGCGACTGCTGTTCTTCAGCTCCGCGTTGGTCCCGGTGACACCATCATTCCGCAAGCTACCGATGGTCTGGTTGAAGCCTCTCATGTCCACCCCCGCATATTCGTTGTTGTTGGAGTTGGTGAAGTGAATATCGAGCACCGTGGTTGTCGGCAGGGTGTTGTCCGCACCGAGGTAAACCGTGCCACGCACGATCTCAGTCTGGCCGCCCCAGTCATTGCCGGTGCCGGAGAGGATCACGCCGCCAGTGCCTGTGTACTCACCACTGAGGCGAAGGGCGAACGTATTGACACCATCGGTGATGTTCCCGCTGATGGTCAGCATGCCGCCTTCCTGCACACCAATGCGTGCCAGATCCGCCCCGAGAATGACATTGCCCGCCCATTCGGCGGTGGCGTTCAAGCCGGCCTGCAAGCCACCGCGATTCACCTGAGTGCTGCCGTCCCCGGTGGTACCAGTGGTGCTGGAAACGGTGATTGTTTCGCCTGTGACGACGACGCCGTTCGCCAGCTCCACCTGAGAGTTCCCGGTGACCACGGTACCGCCGGTGGTCGATCCCAATGCTGTGTTGCTCAGTACGCGCAGAATGCCGCCATTGACGGTGGTGACGCCAGTGTAGGTGTTGTTACCGCTCAGTTCCAGAACGCTGGTGCTGGTCTTGGTCAGGGTGCCGGTGGAACTCACCACGCCGCTGAGGGTGAGCGTGTTCACACCGCCGACCGTGGTGCCACCTGAGAGCACGACATTATTGCTGACCGCACGCGCCGCGCCATCCGCCAGCAGGCTGCCACCGCTCACGGTCAGCACCCCGGATCCCAAGGCCAGATTGTTGCCGATGCCAAGCGTGCCACCGGTCACCGTCACACCGCCGTCAAAGGTGTTGGCCTGGCTCAGAGTCAAGGTGCCGCTGCCGGACTTGGCGAGACCCGCTGGCGAGCCGGTCACGCTGTTGCTGATCACACCGGAAAGAGTGGCGGTGTTCGCATCCACCCGGATGCTGCGGTTTGTACCGTTGAGATCGAGGCCGTTCACAAAATTCAGCGCCGCAGTGGCGGTGGAGGCGTTCAGCACCAGAGTGGAGAGATCAAAGTTGGCCCCACCCCATTGCAGGGTCGCGCCACTGCCGCCGAGATTCACCGTCACTGCAGTTCCCGCCGCGCTGAACCCCGCCGCGCTCCCCGTCAGACGCACAGTACCCACCGCCGTGCCGAGTGCACGGCTAAACGTGGCGGCGGTGGACTCAAATACCCCGCCATTCAGCAGCAGGGCGGATCCCGTGGGCAGGCCCGTGCCATCCGCCGCACGCAGCACGCCTTCACTCACGCGGGTGATGCCGGTGTAGGTGTTGGCACCACTCAAGATCAGCAAGCCAGCGCCGCTTTTGCCAAAGCCGGTGGCGCTGGTATTATCGGCAATGGCGGATGCGATCTGCAAGGTGCCTGCGGTGTTGTACTGGCTCACCGTTAGTTCTCCGCCCGCAGTACCACGAATGCTGCCACCTGTGATGAGCGAGGCGCCGCTTCCTGCATTGGCGGTCATCAAAATGACATCCGAATCAATCGTGTGCGTACCAGCCAAAGTCACGGTGAAAGGCCCGGCGGTGTTGAACCGCAATGCCGCGATGTTGGTGGCGCTGTAGGCCACCGGATTGCTGCCAGTGACATCCATCGCCCCGCCCGTCGTCCAGGTATTCGTACCGGTGGGAATCCAACCACTGAACGCCGTCAGCACCCCCGACTGCGCCGCGACCAAATCGGTACCATTGAGCGTGGCGCCCACCAGCAGGCCACCTGTCACATTCCCGGCCCCGGTTGGCGCATTGGTGAAGACAATGCTGCCGCCCACGACAGGATTTTGCACAAAGTTCACCGTGCCGCCGGTACGCACATAGGGGCTGGCGCCGGTGATGGTCAGTGTCGCCGTGGTGCTGGCCGCAGCGGTGACATTCACCGTGTTCGCACCGCCGGAGATCGTGAGACTGGCAAGACTTTGAGTGTGCGAGCCCGCTGCTGCGGACATCAGGGTGAAGGTGCCGCCGCCTGTGGCATCACCGAGGGTGAGTGTCGCAGCTGTGTTGATGCGGTTGGCCACGCCGTTGTTGTTCGCAGTGGTCGGACTACCGTCCTGGAAAATGCCGCCGCGGTTCACGATGAGGGCCGTCGTGTTGGTCAGAGCTCCGGCTGTGCCCGCCACACTGAAAGTGCCCCCACTCGTGGTGGTGGTGCCGGAATAGCTGTTCGCCGCAGTCACAAACAGTAGCCCGCCGCCGGTCTTTACCAAACTGCCGCCCGAACCGCTGACGATCACCCCGAGAGAGGTTGTGCCATTGAGCACGTTGAACGTGCGCGTGGCTGCGCCGATTTCGAGCAACGGCTGCACGCTGGTGGTCGCGTTGGTGCTGATGTTGTTTGTTCCCGTGCCGATGAAATCACCGTTCAAGTACAGGATCACACCCGCATCTCCCACATTCATCGTGATGGTGCGCCCGGCCATGAGCAGTCCGCCAGCACCAATGGTCAGCGAAGTACGTGGATTGGCCGCGCCGTTGGTGCCGCCGATCAAAATGTCAGCCCCGGTGAGGATGGCGCTGCCGACATTCCAGCTCGCCGGACTGGCGTTGCTGTTGATGGTGAACAGGCTTCCCCCCGCCAGTGTGAGCGCACCGGAGATGGTATAATGCCCCGTGTTGCTGCCGGACATGCCACCGGAGTTCTGCGTGTAGAATGCGATCGTTTCATCCGTGAACAACCCTGTGATCGTCCCGCCGTTCAGCGTGATGCCTGCTGTATCTGCGATCTGGTTGCTGGTGCTGAGCTGCAAGGTGCCACCGGTGTTGACGATGATATTGCCCACCACTGAGGTGATGCCCGCCGTTTTGTTGAGCCGTAAAGTGCCCGCATTGATGGTGGTGTCGCCGGTGTAGGTGTTTGCCTCGGCACCGTTAAACGTCAGCGTTCCTGCGCCGTTTTTGATCAAGGATGCCGTCGTCGCAGCGCCATTGTAAATGATAGGGGCGATGCTCAGATCCGCACCGCCGCCAGCCACGGTGAACGTCCGGCTCACCACTCCAGTGGTGCCGCTCAGGCTGACATACGGCAGCAGGTCGGTGCCGGACTCCCGCGTGATCGATGAGGCGGTGGTGCCACTCGTGGTGACATCTCCATTCAAGACCAGCTCACTGCCGCTACTCCCAGTGCTCATACGAATGCTGCTGCCGTCCAGTGCCAAACCGCCTGCACCGATGGTCAGGGTGGTGCGGTTGGCCAAGCTGCCGCCATTCCCGAAAATCGTGAAACCATTCGCCACAGCCGTAGATGATGCAGCACCATTCATACCCACGAGGCTGAGGCTGCCGAAGTTCAGCAAGGAACCGCTGTTGCCCACGAACACCTTGTTTTCACCGGCTGCAAAACTCACCGCGCCGATGTTCCAGACACTGCTTGCTCCCGCATTGAAAGTACCGCCCGTGATGGTCAATGACGCCAGAGTCTGACGCAGGTTGCTGCCAATGTCTGCATTCGGACCGGTGCCGTTGAAAACACTGCTCAGGCCGCTCAGAGACACTGCGGCCGTGGCTGCGATCTCATTCGTGGTGCCGCCGGTGAAAGTGACAAACCCGCCATTGGTGATGGCCAGATTGCCGGCGACCGCCGTTGCCCCGCCGGTCTTGCTCAGTGTAAGGGTGCCTTGGTTGACGGTCAGCAGTCCGCTGTGTGTGTTGGAACTGCTTCCGCTCAGGATCAGTATGCCTGCGCCACTTTTGAACCATGCCGTGTTACCCGCAAGCGTTGCGGAGATTGTTGCTGCTGCGTTGTTGGTGATTGTGGAGTTCACCAGAGTCAGTGTGCCGCTGCCGCCCAGTACGTAGGTGCCGCTGGTTGCTGCATTGAAGGTCAGATTGCCCGCTGAGATCGGGCCGCTGAGGGTGATGGTACCTGCCGTGCCGCTGCCAGCACCAAACACCGCATCGCTGCCATTGACCCAGGTCCGGTTTTGCAGTGTTTGCGTCTGGTTAAACCAATTGGGCTGTCCGGCTGTCCAAGTACCAGTGCCGTACTGAGCACCATCTGTGACGGTGTTGGTGTCCCAGACCAGGACATCAGCATGGGCGGTGGCAGCCAACGCAAGGGCGGCAAATAACGACACGAAGATCGTTTGGGCTCCTCGAAGGCAGCGCAGGTTGGTTGTGTGCATGGGGCTGTCCTGTACGTGTAGAAGTTTAGGGGGGGCTTTGATGCCATAAAAACGGCGTTGTTCAAATGGAAGGCTTCCTCTTCTCTTTCAGAGTCAAGCCAACCGCCACACCTCACCCTTCCTTAAGATTAGTCACTCATTTTTGAAACGCTTAGTTCCAAGAGCCAAACTGCTTCCATCCAATCGCGGCAGGCAAGTTTTTCAGTTCCATGAAGGAATAACGCATCTCTTCAAACCTTCTGCGTTTTCCACTTGCCTCTCTTGAACAACAACCAGCTAAAAATGGCCAGTAGTGAGTAGGCCACCGGCACGGCGATAAAAACCCCCACCGGACCGAAGCCGAGAGATTCCGACAACCCCTTTGCGATGGGAATCTGCCCGAGCCAAAGACAGAGGAAATTCAGCCGTGCAGGAGTCCAGGTGTCGCCGGAACCGTTGAAGGCGGCCTCGAAGCACATGCCGGTCGCATAGAGCGGGAAGGCGAGGCTGATGATCCACAATGCCTGTGTGCCGTATGCCACCACCTCGGGATCCTGGGTGAATAGACGGATCAGCGGATTCGCAAACAGAACGAAGCCGAGACCGATGAGGCTCAGGACGATGACGTCGAACTTCACGGCGATCTTGACTGCTGCCTCCGCACGCTCCGGCTTCTGTGCCCCGAGGTTTTGCCCAACGAGCGTGGCTCCGGCATTCGCCAGCCCCCATGCCGGCATCAAGGCAAAGACCACGATGCGAATCGCAATGGTATAACCCGCCAGCGCTGAACTGCCAAAGTCCGCGAGAATCTTGAACAGCCCCACCCAGCTCGTCATGCTGATGAGAAGCTGCACGATGCCGCTGCCGGACTTGCGCAGCACCGCGCCAATCAGCTCCCGCTCCGGTCTGAAATGCTGCCAGCGCACTTTCACACGACTGTGATGCCCCGCGAGATGCCAGAGCTGATACAGCACGCCAACGCCGCGGCCGATGTTCGTCGCCACGGCCGCACCCGTGACACCCATCTCGGGGAAAATCCACCAGCCGAAGATGAAGCAGGGACCCAGCACGATGTTCAGCGCATTCGCCAGCCACAGTGTGCGCATGGCGATCACGGCATCACCCGTACCGCGAAAGATGGCATTGATGAGGAAGATCAAAAACACGGTGGCATTACCACCCAGCATCATGCGCGCAAAGCCGGAGCCGAGCGTCACGATCTCCTCACCCGCTCCCATCAGCCGCAGAATGTCCGGGGCAAAATACCCCAATACAATGCCCATACCCGTGGCCATGAGCACGCCGAGCAGCACGATCTGCCCCGCCGCTTGCGCCGCAAGTTCCGGCTCCTTTTCACCGATGCGGCGGGACACAATCGCTGTGGCCGCAATCGAAATGCCGATCGCCACCGCATAGATAAGCGTCATGATCGACTCCGTGAGACCCACCACCGCCACAGCTTCTTTACCGAGCCGTGACACCCAAAACACATCTGCCACCGCAAACAGCGACTCCATGATCATCTCCAGCACCATGGGCACCGCGAGCAGGATGACTGCACGGTTCAGTGGCAGCGCTGTGTAGTCATGCTCCTCACCGCGCAGCGACTGCCGCACGCTCTGCCAGAATGAAACCGATGGCTGCGAAATTTCTTCACTCATTCAGGGCAGCCTTCCTTCATCCACATCCATGTAATGTGTGATGGTCTGGATGTCGTCACGATCACCGAGGCCGCCGTCGGCCTTCCGTTTCGCCAGGATGGCCGTGATGTGGTCATTGATGCCGAGTTTCATCGTGTAGTAGTTCCAGACGAGCTTGTCGGTGTCATTCAGCGGGCGGGTCTGCTCCTGGCACCACTGCAAAATCTCTTCATCCGTGCCGCCTTGCAGCACGCGGGCCTTCAGGTCGTCATAGTTCACGTGCAGGAATGCGGTGCAGGCGGCGTCGCTGCCTTTGCCCAGATTTGCATGCAAATCTTCCCACAACTTGCCAGCGGCATGCAGGCGGACCTTGCCGAGCATGCGCGGGAAGTATTTCAGACCGGCGGTTTCATCAGCAGGGCTGCAAGGCAGCGTGGCGGGATCAGGTTTGGCGGACATGCCGGATGCGTCGCCGGTGCCGCGAATTTGTCAATCAGGCGCTGCGTATCTGCTGCGACAGAAATGCTTCAAAATTTCCGCCAGCCCCAGACGAGCGCAAAGAGCGCCCCGCTCCAGGTGACGATGCAGATGCCCCACCACACGCCCCACAGTCCCCAGCCAAGCGTGAACGCCAGGGTCTGAAACACAATCACGGGGGCAACAAGTTGCCGGTAAATTCCCATCCATAGGCCATAGGTCGGTCGTTTGATGCCCTGCATGGCAAAAACGGTGACAAACAGAATGGGATAGGCTGCGAGTGTCAGGGATGAAGTGAGCAAGTAGTTCCGACCATGCCCGATCACGATGGGATCTTGAGTGAACATGCGCATGGCGGGATCGCGCAGCAGCCACACCAAAAAACCACCGAACAGCATCAGACCCGCACCGATTTTCACATTGGTCACCCACGCCTCACGAACGCGCTGCGGCAGCCCGGCACCGTGATTCTGCCCCACGATGCTCAGCACCGCCGCATTCAGGCCGATGGCAGGCATGAGCACGATCTGCTCGACGCGTGTGGCGATGCCAGTGGCCGCCACGGCCTCCTTGCCGAAGTGCTTCACGAACCAGGTGATGACAAACACCCCCAGCGAAATGGTGAGCATGTTCAGCGCCGCAGGAATCGCCTGCCCTGAAATGCGCCGCAGCACCTCATAATCTGGTTTGAAATCCTCCCGCCGCAGATCACGGCAAAACTCTGCCTTGCTGACATGCGACCATAGAAAGACTCCTCCCCCCATCTGCACGATCACTGTGGCCAGAGCGATGCCGCCCACACCCAGCGCAGGCAGACCCACCCAGCCCCACATCAGCACCGGATTGAGCATGATGTTTGCCACGAATCCCGCCATGAGAAAATTGCGATACACCCAGGTGCTGCCCTGCGCAGACAGCGCTGAGTTCATGATCATCGGCAGCAGGAAGAACACGCCGCCAGCGAGGATCACGTGCATGTAGTCCAGCACCGTGCTCAAATAACTGCCCTCGGCACCGAGCAGCCGAAACAACCACGGTGCCACCAGCCAGCCCACGATGGAAAGCAGCACGCCTGCCGCCGTGACAAACAGCAGCGACTGCGCAAACACCTTGCGCGCCTCCGCCACATGTCCCGCGCCCAGCGCATTTGCCAGCAAGGCCGTGGTGCCCTGGCTGATACCGCTGCCGACGGCAAACACGACGAAGTAGAGCGGAAACGACAGCGAGAGCGCCGCCAGCGACTCCGTGCCCAGCCAGCCCGCGCACAGTGTGTCCACCACATTGAACATCGTGTTGAAAAACATGCCCACGCTCATCGGCAGCGCGATGCGCCAGATGAGCTGTGGAATGGGGTCTGTGGTGAGCGAAAGCGGCTGCTTCATCGGCGCAATCCTAGCAGGATGCTTTGAATCTGCGCACGATGAATGCCCATATGCGTGCCCGCCATCGCCGCCCAGCCGAAGGCATCCAGCGGCCCAAACCACGGATGCGCATAACGCACCTGGGTCTTCAACTCGGTAGCCGCTGTGATCGAGGCGAGCACATCATCGCAGGAGCGCTCAAATTCTGCCTCGATGGCCGCTGTCACAGTCGCAGAAGGCTTGACCGCCGCTGTGCTCGCCTTGCCTGGTGGCACCTTGCCTACAGCCAGTGCCGAGATGACACGGGCCACGGCGGTGTTGGTGATGCGCAGATGATCCAGCGTCATCCACACGGACCAGTTTCTGCTGCTGTCCTCCAGTCCTCGCAGGCGGGCGATGAGCACTTGCTCACCACGCTGCGTTTCAGGGCAGACATCCAACAGCGCACGGATCGCCGCACGCTCCTGCTCAAATTTGGCGACAAAAGTCTCGCGGTTTCCGCGACGGCGTGTCAGCGCAAACAGCAGCCGCGCGACCCAAAGTTCAATGACGGGCAGTCCGGCGCCCGGTGGGGCGAGTTGAGGATCAGTGTTGGTGCTCATTCCGCCCACAATTATACTTCACTTGCGTTTTGCAAGTGTTTTACTTTTGAAATGCAAGTGATCTAAATCATAGTTCGTCATGCCCAAGGCCAAAGCATCCAAACGCCCGCTCAAGGCACCACCGCCATCCTCACGCCGCTCTCCCTGCCCCGTGTCCTGTGCTCTTGATGTCTTTGGTGACCGGTGGACGCTGCTCGTCATCCGCGATCTCATGCTGGGCCGCAGCCGCTTCAAAGACTTTGTCAGTTCCCCCGAAGGCATTCCCACCAACATCCTCAGCGAGCGCCTGGAGCGGCTGCTCGCATCCGGCATCGTGCGCCAGATTCCCACCTCGGACAGCGGCAAACGGATGGCCTACGAGCTCACCGACAAAGGTGAAGCCCTCCGCCCCACGCTGAAGTCGCTCCGTGACTGGGGCCTGAACTGGGAGCCGGGCACCAAGGCGGTCCTGCAACAGAGCTGATAATGAACCCTTTTTGAAGTTGCTCCCAACTGCATGGATACAAACCACATGACTGATGAAGCATTGATCAATCACGCCCAAGGCGGTGACATGGATGCTCTGGACACCCTTGTTCGTCGGCATCAGTCGTGGGTTTTCAATCTCGCACTGCGCATGGTCTGGCGGCGCGAAGTCGCGGAGGATGCGACGCAGGAGATTCTGATCAAAGCAGTCACACATCTCGGCAGTTTCGAAGGCCGCAGCAAGTTCAGCACCTGGCTGCACCGCATCGCGGTCAATCATCTGCTCAATGTACGCAATTCGGAGATGGAGGAAAAAGCGATGACCTTTACCGACATGGCCGAATCTCTCGACAGCATTCCGGATGAAGCCCTGCCAGTCGAAACTCAGGTGCTGGTGCAGGAGGCCAAGCTCGGCTGCATAACCGCCATGCTCATGTGCCTGGACCGTCGTCAGCGTCTCGCCTTCATTCTCGGCGAGGTCTTTGGCGAAACCAGCGAGACGGCCGCCGCCGCGCTGGACGTGACGCCTGCCAACTTTCGCCAGCTGCTCTCGCGGGCACGACAGGATTTGTTTCAGTTCATGAACGACAAGTGCGGTCTTGTGAACACCGCCAATCCTTGCCGCTGCGCGCGCAAGGCCCGCGGCTTCATGCGCGAGGGCTGGCTCGATCCTGCCAATCTCCAATTTTCCAAGGACCGTATCACGTCTGTGCGGCAACAAGCCACTGTGCAGCTGGATGAACTCCAGGGCCTGGACCGCCAGCACGCTGAACTTTACCGCGAACAGCCCATGCTCGCCGGTCCTGACATTGCCAGCAGTCTGCGAGACATCCTCGCCCGCTCGGGTTTTGACCGAATTTGAATTTTTTCGCGCTAACTGTCACACTGCATGGGCGGGGCTGTCACATCTGAGGAAGCCTTTTTTATGGGCTGCCGCAAACCCAACTGACACGTTCCCTATGAATACCGATCTCATCACGGCCGCCGCTAACGCTACCCTCGCCGGAGGTACTCCCTTCCCCCAAATCGTCGCCCAGTTCATTGGAGCCGGTGTCGAGTTTTACCATGTCGATTACCTCGCCCTACGGAAGACTTTTTACAATGACGGCGGGGCCGCAGTCACCACCGCCATCCCCTATGAAAATCTGCCTGCGGTCGCCGCCGACTTCGATGCCCACGCACTCCGTGCCAACATCCTCGACAGCCAGCAAAACAACCAGCACTACCGTGATTTCAGCAGTCGCGCCATGCAGGCCGGAGTACAAGGCTACTTCGCCTTCCTGCGCGGCCAGCGCGTGACCTACTTCGGTCGTCAGGGAGATCAGCATATCGAATGGTTCCCAGGAGCAAAGCCGCAGGCCGTGCTTTAAATCTTTCCCTGCTTTTTGGATGCCCTGCAACAAGGAGCCAGACCGGGAAAGTCTGGCTCCTCGAATCTACGCACTCAGCCTGGGTCAGCCCAGCTTCGCTTCCATCGTGATCGTCGCATTCAGCAGCTTCGAGACGGGGCAGCCTGCCTTTGCTTTGCCAGCGAGATCTTGGAACGTGGCCTCGTCGATACCAAGGATGGTGGCCGTGACATCGAGATGGCTGGCGGTGATGGCGAAGCCGCCGTCTTTGGGCTCCAGCGTGATGGTGGCGCTGGTGGCGATCTTGTCTGGTGTAAATCCAGCCATTCCCAGGATCATGGAGAAGGCCATCGAAAAGCAGCCTGCGTGGGCCGCACCGATGAGTTCCTCAGGATTCGTACCCTGCTCGCCTTCGAAGCGGGTCTTGAAGGAGTAGGGTTTATCGACAAGAGCGCCAGAGCCGGTGCTGATTGTACCGGTGCCTTCTTTGAGGGTACCCTGCCATTGAGCGGATGCTTTTTGTTTCATGATCGTGTGGATGAGAGGTTATCGGGAAAACACATCCTACGATTGCCGGAAAAATCAAGACTTCGCAATTCGTGCTACTATCACCTCGTGTGTTTTCCGGTCGATGGAATACAACGCACCAGTTTCTCTGCGATCCCAGGCGAAAGCCTGACCGTGTGCGCTGATCGGTATCGCACCCTGCCAGAGTAAAACGTCCCCCTTGGCCGGAAGATCGAGCACATAAAGCTCCTGCGCGTCATGGCCGGTGATGAAGAGATGCCCGTCTGGCCCAAAGCTTCCTCCAGAGCTGCTGTTCTTGCCAAACTTTGCCACCATTTCGCCCGGGAATCTCAGCTCTCCGAGTTTCTTCCATTGTGCATCAAACGTCACGATCCGCGTCCTCGCAGGATCACCGGTCTTCGCATACTGCGCAAAGCAGGCGTACCACTTGCCATCGCGACGATCCACCCAGGTCAGGGAGCCCCCAGAGTTGGTCAGGTCGATGGACTCCAGATGCTGCATCGTCTGCGGATCCCAAATCTCCACGGAGCTTTTCATCGGCATCTCGGGATAGTTCGAATGCGCGCAGTAGAGTTTTCCCTCAAGCACGAGTCCCGCGTTCAGATGCTTGATGTGGCCATCCTTCGCTTCCTTCCAGCCGCCAACGCGCTCTCCGTTGTCCTTGCGATACTTGCCAATGGCCGCGTTCGTGATTGCATAAAAGTGCGAGTCATCCACCGCCACGCCTTGATGCGCCTCCTCGGCCTTGAAGCGTTTCATTTCCTTGTGCTGCCAGACAGTTTTCTTCGTGGGCTTGGGTTTGGGGTTCAGCAGTTCCTGGATGCGCTCCTGTTCCTTTTTCAGCGCGGCCTCGGGCACAGGCATGGGCGTGAGATTTTCACTCACCAGCAGCTCATCGGCGGGAATCGCCCGCCAGCGCAGATTCTTGAACCAAACGGGCGCGCCGTGGTCCTGCAGCCAGAGATGGCCGCCACGCTTCGCCAAGTCGGTGCCGCGATAGCTCACCAGCTTGACCGCATCCTTCCAGCGCGGATCGGCATAGTCGAAATCGACCACCTTTTCGCCGTTCAGCCAGTGCTGAATGACGCTGCCTTTGCAGATGACACGCGCCTCATTCCATTGCTCAAACGGCCGCACCACATCCTTGGTCGGGGCCATGCAGAAATACAGCGCCGCCGCGCTCTGACGCGGATTCTCGCCGTAGTGGCTGTTGGCATTGTCGAGCAGCTGATACTCATACTGACCCGGCCGGTAATACACGCCGCTGTTGCAGCCTTTCGCCACCTTCCAGTCAAAGCGCAGTTCAAAATCATCCGGCACTTTCGCCGCTTCATAGGTCAACGGACCGCCCTTCTTCACGCGCGCGATCTCTCCGTTCTCGACCGACCAGTTGCCGCTGTGTTTCCAGCCATCGAGTGTTTTGCCATCGAAGAGCGATACAAAGCCGGGCTCCACGGCCAGCGCGGAAGTGGTGAGTGTCAGGAGAAGGAAAAGATGTTTCATGCGTGATTCAATGTGCGGTTTGTCTGCCTGCGGAAGCCGTTCAGGCGCAGCGAGCCGTCGGCCATGATGTCGAGCAACGAATAGCCGTTGTTTTCCTCGCCGCTGCCTTCAATCATCGCGACGAGCGTCGTGTAATGGATTCCAGCGATCTGCTGATAGTCGTTCTTGTGCGAATGACCTTGGAACACAGCGAGCACTTTGCCGGATTTTTCCAGCAGTGACCGCACTTCGGCGGCGTTGCGCACGGCATGCGCCTTGTCCATGTCGAGCCGTTGATGTGCGAAGATGATCACCGGACCGCCTGCTTTGCCCAGCGCGGCCTCCAGCCATGCCAGTTCTGGCTTGGGAAGATTGGCATCCTGCCAGTTGAAATTCTTCCGTTCATACGGTGCGCCATCTTCACGAAAGCAGGCGTCGAGGATCAAAAACGTCACTCCATTCTCTTCGAAAACGGCATGCCCTCCCGCCGCCTTTGTGTTGGCGGCGAATTCCTGCTTCGTGAGCGTGCCGACGCAGTGATTGCCCAGCACATAGTGCCTCGGCATCGAGAGCTTGGTGAAATGAGACTCCATCATCTTCAGCCATTCGATCTCACGCTCCACCGAGTCAGCTTGATCAATGAAGTCTCCCAATTCGACCACCAGCGCCGGTTTTTCACGGTTCATGTGAGCCACCGCTTCATCCAGCTTGCCCAGTGCCTCGCGGTAGAAACGCGTCTTGGTGGGTTCCTTGTCCGCATAATGCAGATCCGTCATCAAACCGACACGCAGCAGGGGATTCGCATCCGGGTCGGCCGCCAGCAGTTTTCCCGCGCTGAATCCGGCGAGGGCAAGTGTGTGACGATGAAGAAAGGCGCGGCGTGAAAAAAGAGGGCTCATGGTTCAGGGATACAAATCGGGGGGCTGCCGGGTTTCTTCGGACAATTTCCAGCTCAAATCCTCCACCCAGGCGAGGTGATTGAAATTGCCGATGCCAGAATGTTCGTTCGCTCGGCGAAAGGCAATGAGTTCATCCACGGCACGTTTGATCTCATCTTTGGTGGCCGTAGAAGTGGCGAGAGTGAGCCGCGCGGAGACATGCGCGCAAAGTTTCGCATGCTGGAGACCGAGCTGAAGAAATTTCACCCGTGCCGCTGCTTCCGCATCATCCCCTGCCGCAAGCATGGCCTGCTCCAGCATCTTCTCCGCAGGTGTGAAGCATTCCGCCGGATACAGTACATGCGCGGCCTTGGCCCAGCTCCGCCAGCGCGAGGCCTGCAGATTTTCCATCGTCTGATTGATCTTCTCGCGGCTGAAGGTGGTGTAGTTTTCCCAATACTCGAAATAACTTTTCACCGCAGGCGAAGCAGCACCGAAGGCGGCATAGTATTCCGCCAGCACTTCATCCGCCGCAGCCTCTGGCCTCACATGCAGGCGGGCCACGGTGTAGAGATTCGGCCCCTGCGTGGCCCAGTGGCCGGTGAGCGAGTCATAGTCCGTGGCGACCATGCCCTGCTCCACGGCATGATGAAATTCATCGGCAAACTGATGCGCAAAAATGAAAGGCATGCAGTAGCCATCCAGCAGATGATTCGTGCGCATGAAGAGCCGCGCACCCGTGTCTCGCCAGTCAGTCCACTGCTGCTTCATCCATGCATGTTCCTCCGCGGAGCGTGGAAACCAGCCTGAAGAAGGACAGTAGCCAATGAGAATGTTCGAATTGAGTTTGATGCCGCTGGTGGGTGCTTGGAAATAATTGAAGTAGGCGTAACCAACGACCGTGGTTCCCGCAGGAGCCTGCTGCTGGATGCCAAGCCAAAACCGGGCATAGCGGTCCGAGACAAAGCGTGAACCGGCCATCTTCGAAGCGGGCGTATAAAATTTCAAATAATCGCCCGGCGCAGCGCCATCCAGCGCACGGCAATTGTCGCAGGTGCAGAGGCCAAGGATGTCATTCTCACACGCATTGATGAATCCGGGTGCTCGGGCATCTGGCGGACGCTTCGCGGACCAGCGCGAGACGACTTCGCGTTGCAGGTCGGGATTGGAAACGCACATTGAGAACCGCCCGTTTTTCTTGTTCGGGCCGCGTTTCCCACTCTCCAGCAATTGAAACCACTCGGGATGTACTTTCCCATCCTTCTCCCACCAATCGGTAAAAGCGTGGCCGTAGCTCACGGGATAACTCCGCCCCATGCGATGCCGCCGCAGATACACGCTTTGCTCATTGCTGAACTGCTTGAAAGCCGCTGTCGTGAAACCCAGCGCTGGATGATCGCTCTCAAAGCCCAGCCCGGCACGCAGCCGCCGCTGAAACAGGACCAGTGCAGTGGTTTCATCACAGGTCCTCGCAACCACCGTTTTGAACTTCGGCACATACGTTCCAAGTTCGCCCGGCCAGAGCCAGCGCACTCCCACATCACGGTCCAGCCATTCATACACCCCCCACAGGGTGCCTGCGCAAGTGTCTGCGTCTAATGGATCGCCACCGCCGTCCTTGCCGACGATGAACACCTCATCATCCTTTATTCTCAGGACGAACGCCTCCGCAGCCAGCTTCTCCACGTCGATCCCGGCCTCACGCACCGCACGGCTTGCACCAATATAGATGCGTGGAGGCGCAGTCAATTTGGCTTCGCTCTCAGTACGCACCTCCAGCCTCGCCCCGCAGGACTTCTCCAAGTGGTGCACCAACTCCTCAGCAGCGTACCGCACGACACGTGAAGGATGGTCCGCTGTGACAATGATGGCGCTTGGCCTGCCCTCGCTTACTAAAGTAATATCGGCCTGCACACAAAGAGTACTGGCGACGAGAAAGAGGACAAAGCAGCGCAGAAGCATTGCGCTGATAACGTATGGCTGCACCGAATGCTTCAGGCCGCAGCTAAAATGTCTTTCACTTCCTGCATCGATTTGCCAAAGCACTCATGCACAAAAGCCATGGCCTGTTTCACCTTTGCCTGGGCCGCAGGGTAGTCGGCATCGATGGCAAGCAGCGTCTCGGCCATCTTGTCCGCCGGTGTTTCGTCCATTTCCAGCAGCCATTCACCCAGGCCGATGTCCTTGAACATCCAGCACTTCGGCGAGTGGAACTCGGAGTAGGTGTGGATGATCGGCGTGCCGTTGGCCAGGGCGATGATCGGTGAATGAGGCTCGTGGCAGACGATGGTGTGGGCCCGAGCGAAGACGGAGGCGGCTTCATCGGCGTTCCAGAAGTACTCCAGGTTCACCACATGTTTTTGAATTTCCGGCGGGAGGAGGTCGTGAATGAGGCGCTTGTTGTGACCCATCTCTTTGATCGTCTCCGGCGCGATCAGCACCTTGTGGCCGGTCTTTTTGACCCACATCGTCACCAGTTCCCGATATTTCGCCGCACGACGTTCATCATCGGCGACCTGCTCGGGCGTGGGATGCAAAGGGTTGAGCTTCGGGGTGCGGGTGTCATCCACGCCGGGCAGTTTGGCGGTGTTGGTGCGCAGCTGCAGGGTGATGAATTTTCGCTCCTCCAGCCCAAGCTTCTTCATGGTCGCCAATCCGCGCACGTCATCACGCACGTCGATGCCAAAACAGCCGTCCGGCCCGAATTCGAGCACGGGTGTCTTGATACCATGGCTTTTAAGTATGTTCAGTGTCTTTGTCTCACGCGTGTAAATGAACGAAGCGACGTTCAACAAGGCGATGCGATCTTCTGAGCCTTTGCCCTCGACCATGCTGGCAAAATACGACTGCCCAAAGAGGCCGTAGGGTTTGCCAACCTTCTGGCAGAACTGCATGAAACTGATGTCCTGTCCCATGCCGGAATTGCGGATGAACAGATCGCAACCCGTGATCGCCTGCCGCAGCGCCTCGTCTGTTTGGCTTTTGCCAGTGAGGCTGCCCTGCATGATCTTTACCTTGGGGAAGCGCGTCTTGAGCATCGCGGTGACGCGCTCATCCAGCTTCATCGCCCACAGTACCATTTTCACCTCCGGCAGATGCTCTTCAATAACATGCAGCGTTCCCGGTGTGTGGCCGATGTCACCAATGTTCACCGTATCCCAGGCGGATTGCAGCAAAATGGTCTTTGGTTTTCCATCTGCGGCAAAAACAGAACCACCAAGTGCGGCGGTGATGGAGGCGATGAAATGGCGACGGGTATTCATGGTTGAGACTTTGAGATTGAAATAAACGTCAAAATTCCGGTGGGCCGTTGAGATGCTCACACTTCTCCGGCATGCCGGGCATGAAATCGACCACCTGCTTCTGGTTGCGCAGTTTGTCCTGCAATGGGGCCAGCGGAACTTTCTGCACAGACGTGCCGTCCTTCACTGCGAGTGCGGCGGCAATGCCTGCAGCGTGACCGGTGATCATCCACACGCTCTCAAGCCGCAGCGTGCAAAAGGCGACGTGTGTGTAGCTGGCTGCGCCGGGGACGAGCAGGTTGGTACATTCGTCGGCTTTTGGCGTGAGCGCCCGATATGGAATTTGATAGGCGTAGCCCATGCGCCAGATGCGGCCTTCATTGACGAACTCGTTTTCATTCAAGGCCATGCGCTGAACGTGGTGGCAGTCGATGAAATGGCTGCTCATGCCGATGCTGTCCGGCTTGCGTCGGTCATCCTGCACATCCTGCTGCGTTACGACATGTTCGCCGCGCATCCTCCGCGCCTCGCGCACGTAGAGTTGGTAAGGCAGGTTGCCGTTGTCGGCGAACTCTTCCTTGTGCAGGCCCAGCGACTTCATCTCCTCCTGCACATTCGCGGGCACTGCGGCATCCGTTGCGAGGAAATGCAGCAGGCCGAGTGTGTAATCCATGTGATCCAGGTAAATGCGGGCGCGATCTTCGTAACTGGCATCGGACCAGTCAAATTGACCGCCGAAGTGTCCGAGCGAATAGATGGCGGACTGCTTGTTGTTCATCTCGAACTTGCCGTTGCGACGTCCGTAGAGGTCGATGATGTCTGCCAGTTTCACCGGCTTTTTTTGCAGAGTCTGATCGCGGAACCAGTTGGCCAGCAGTGCGTAACGTTTTTCATCGTAATGCTTCGGTGCCGGGATGGGCACCTGCAGCTTGGGATTCTTCGCCACCGTGAGGCGGAAATTGTAGTTCATCGGTGCACGATGAGCATCGCCCTCATGTAAATCTTTGGCCCATGCGCTGATGCCTGGCAGCAAAGTTCCAATCTCATCCACCGTCCGGGCACTGCGCGGCGTCTTGTCAAAACGAATGCCCGCAGCCTCTTCGCCAAACTCCACCTTCGACTCACGACCCACGGCGTATTTGACTCCCGCGCGCGCCATGAGGTCCCCTTCATAACCTGCATCGATAAAAACTTTGGCCTGCAGCTTGGAGCCATCCGTGAGGGTGATCTCGGTGATGCGCGCGCCGTCTTTGGCCACCGCTGAAACGGATGCACCAAAGCGCAGTTCCACACCCGCCTCGTGCAGCATGTCGAGATAGATTTTTTCGGCGACACTGGACTCAAAAAAATACTCCGGGCCACCAGTCTTATAGTGTGCGCCGAGACGGCGGTAAAATTCATCCGCGAAGCCGCCGATGGTCCACTTCAGCATGTGTTCGCTCTCAGCCGTGTTGATGCCGCTCGTGCTCAGGCCACCAACATGCTTCGTCGGCTCAATAAGCACCACCTTAGCACCTTCACGTGCAGCCGTGATGGACGCAGCAATGCCACAGGGCACGCCTCCATATACCACGATGTCTGTAGCGTTGAGGTGGGTGACGCAGATCAAACAAGCGAGGAACAGTGACTTCATCATGGTGGGATCAGTTAGCTTCGATGAGCTGCAGTGCATCCAGAATTACAAATCCGTCGGTGCCGGCATTGCTGACGGTGATGACAGTTTCTACACCGCCATCAAGCTGCACACTGCCAATGGTGCGAAACGCCTCCCCGGCGGCCAGCGGCTGCGTTTGATCAACAGTCATGTCCGTCTTGCGCCCGCTGCATTGGATCATCACAGGCACCTTCGTTGCACGTGTCGAATGAGGAGAATAGGCCATGAGCAGAGTGTAGCGGCCTGTCTTTGGCGCTTTGCAGCGAAAGCTGGCAATGGACTGCCCATCGGCGCGTTTGTCGTCATGGAGATAGCCGGTGCCGATGTGAGGCTTGAAGCCGGACGAGTGGCTCCACTGACCTTGAAGTTCAGCCTGCGAGTCATCGAGTACAATACCGGGCAGGGTTTTCGGATCGACGTTCATTGCACCCTTTGCTTCGGGCGGAAGATCCGGCAGCACGGGCAGTTCGAGCACCTGTTTCTGCGCCAGCAGCTTCCCTCGCAGTGCGGTATAGGGAAGCTTTTGCACGGCTATGTTTTGCTTCGCACTCATAGCGGCGGCAATACCCGCGCTCTGGCCGAGAATCATCCACGTCGGCTCCACGCGGATCGAGGAGATGCCCACATGCGTGCAGGACAGCGCCACAGGCACGAGCAGGTTGTCGCACTCAGCAGCTTTCGGTGTGATGGCACGATACGGGATGTGATACGGATAGCCATGCCGCCTTCCATCCATGCGCACCGGCATGATGGTGCCTTCATCCACGACCATGTCCTGGGTTCCTACGCGCTGGCAGTCGTGCGAATCGATGGGGAACGATGACACTATGATGGGATCATCCTTTTTCGGCTCATCCATGATGTCTTTCTGCGAGACGACATATTCGCCGATCATGCGCCGACCTTCGCGCACGTAGAGCTGCGGTGACCAGTGATCGTAGGCAGCAAATTCATCACGGCAGAGACCGATCTCCGCCATCTGCTGCCGCAGTTGTTCAGGCACGGCAGGATCAGTGCTGAGGAAATGATGCATCTCCAGCGTGTACTGCTTGTGCGCCTCCCAGATCTTTGCGCGCCCAGCCTCATCCGCCTCACTCCAGCCGTTGCAGGCACCGACGAGGCCCATGGAGAACTGTTTGCCGATGCCGTTGTTTGCATCAAACTTATTGCCCGGCAGCGGATACAGATCCCAGAGGAGATGCGGCCTCTTTTCCTGCGCAAAGTAGCGGCGCACAACTTCAAAGCGCGCAGGGTCATAATGGGCCGGCTGTGGAAACGGCACCCGAATTGCCGGATCTTTGGTGACGCAGAGGCGGAAGCTGTACACCATTACGTTCTTGTCGCCGTCTTCGTCTGGGCCTGCATCAGTCGTGGTGATCAGTGGCAGCGGCTTGCCAGCTTCATCCAGACCTGAGATGGCCAGCTTTGCCTTTGAATAATGCTTTCCGGCCAACGGTTCGCTGAACTCCTGCCGTCCCTCGCGGCCAATCGTCCAGCTCACACCGGCCGCAGCCATCAGATCCCCTTCATAGGTGCCATCGACGAACACTTTGGCCGCGAAGTCCCCGTCACTCGTCAGGAATTTTGTGATGTGCGCGCCCTCCTTCGTCACCGATTTTAAAACCCGCTTCGTCAGCACCTTCACGCCCGCTTCATCCAGCATCTGTGTCGTGATCTTCGCGGCCACATGTGGCTCATAGGTCCAATGAGTGTGATCTTTCTTGCTTACATTGTAGGGCAGCACCACACCGCGCTGCTTGTAGTCATTCTCGATTCGCGCATGCCACTCTTCGAAGAGGCCGAGTACCGTACTGCGCACGGTTTGATTGGAGTCGCTGAAACAGAGGCCGCCGGTGTTCACGCCGCCGACATGATCGGTGGGCTCCAGCAGGATGACGGATGCGCCTTCACGCGCGGCGGCAATGGCGGCGCAGAATCCGCCGGGTGTGGCTCCATAGACTATGACGTCCGCCTCCGTGGCGGCATGTGCAGAGAAACTGAGTGCAAAAAGGAGAACGGCGATGCGGATCATGGCATTCACAAGGACACCTTCCGCTGATTTTGGACACTATTTTATCCGAGCGATCACAGCGCGATGTGCAGTTTCTTGCAAAAATTGGGCGTCTTTTGGATCGAGTCCCTTGGGAGCGAAGGTGTTGCCCACGGCGCTCTCGCCAAAGAGGACTTCATACCAGACGCAGGCGCCCAGGTATTCGCCGGCCATGTTGGCGTGGTGGCCGTCCATGCTGAGCGCTATTTTGCCGCCGTTTTTGGGCTTGGCCCAGCGCCAGCCGACGTGCAATGAGTGTGTCTGATTCGGCAATTCGGGCTGTTTGGCGGCCTTGGGATTGAAGGTGGTGTCGGTTTGATAGGCCCAGCTCGGATCGGTGTCCGCGAGATGGAAAGCATCGCCGGTTGGGATGATGCGGGCACCGAATTCTGCGGCGATTTTGTCGTAAGCTGAGCGCAGGCCGGTGAACATTTCTTCCTGTGACTGGGGTTCGCCCGGTTTGATGAAACGTGGATCGTCTTTGCGGTATTCCCAGGTTTCATGCACGAGCAGCTTTGCCTGCGGCGCGTGTTGGGTGATGTAGTCACGCAACCAGCCGGCATAGGGCTGATAGGTGGCGAAGTCGTGGCTCTTGATGCTGGCCTGCTGGACGGTGACGTAGTCCCACTTTTGCAGTTCGAGGTTTTCCTTCAAGCCACGGCCATTGGTGTAGAGACCGGCTTTGTCCTTGGGATCGGCTTCATGCTTCTGTGCTTTTTCGGCGTGCACTTGAAATGAAGCGCCGCCGATGACGAGAGGCTGATGAATGAGCGTGTGCCCGCCTGCTTTCGCCAGATCACCGAGATAATGCGTGGCATTGGCGGAGAAGCTGTTGCCGATGGTGAGGAGCTTGACCGTTTTGGCCTCGCCCGCGAAGGACGAGACGCAAAACAGCAGTGCAGCGATCAGAGCGAGCGCTTTCATAGGCAGCCTTTGATTAGTGGCAGCCGCAGCCTTCGCCACAGCCTTTGGAGAAGACTTCTGCTTCGGCAGGCACTTCACCGCGTTCGAGGCTTTTGCCGACGAAGCTGGTCACCACTTCAGCGATGCCGCGCAGCACGTCCTGGGCTTCGATGAAGCTGAGGATGGCGGTGTTGGCATCGCACTGGTCCTGAAGTTCGGTGAAGCGGCCGACTTCATCGCCGGTGGGTTCTTCGCCGTTGTGCTGCTTCTGGTGCAAGGCGCGGCCAAGGGTGGCCATCTCGCGGTAGAGTGACACTGCCGATTCATTGGCGAGGAAGGCTTCCGCTTTTTCGCGGGCACTTTTCACGTCGCTGTCGGCCACGAGGGTTTCGCACAGTTCGACGATCTTGGATTTGATTTGGGGGGATGCGTTCATGGGGGTGCGAAATTAGGCCGGAATAGCCGATTCAAAGGGAAAAGTCGGACTATTTACCATGCACGCGCCGCTGCGAGATTGCGTTTGAAGCCCTCCCGCACCAGGGAGAGGTCGGAATCCATGGCAATCCAGGTGAAGTCGAGAGCCTTGAGCTTCTCCTTGTCATCGGCATGGCGCACGAGGATGCCGCAGCCTTTGGCGTGGTCATTGGCCGCTTTGACGATGCTGTTTACGCAGTCGTCGTAGCTGCGGGGAGACTGCTGCGCCTTGAGGTCGAAGGAA
The DNA here is from genome assembly GCA_002482965.1 of Verrucomicrobiaceae bacterium UBA7681. Lineage (GTDB taxonomy): Bacteria > Verrucomicrobiota > Verrucomicrobiia > Verrucomicrobiales > Verrucomicrobiaceae > Prosthecobacter. The sequence goes on from DLGZ01000053.1 coordinate 91,200, forward strand.
AGATCGGCAGGGCCGATGAAGAGTGCGTCGATGCCCTCCACGGCGGCGATTTGATCGGCATTCGCCACCGCCTCGGCGGTTTCGATCTGGGCGAGGATGATCGGCTTGGGCATTTCGCCGTCTGGAAGACGCATGCCGTAACCATAGGCACGCACGGTGCGTGACACGCCGCGATGGCCCTGCGGGGGATAATAGGCCGCGTCCACACAATGCCGTGCCTCCGCGACTGTGTTCACATGCGGGACCATGATGCCCTGCGCGCCCCAGTCAAGCACGCGAGCTATCAGATCTGGATGCGGAGCACTCACACGCACGATGGCGAGGGTGTCGCTGCCCCGAAGAGCGCGCAGTTGATCTGGCAGCGCGGCTTCGGATTCGCAGCCGTGTTCCAAGTCGATCAAAACCCAGTCGAAGCCGCACTCGGCGGCGAGTTCAGTGACCGCAGGTGAACCGATTGAAAGAAAGGTGCCGATGTGAGTTTTCATGGTCGAAGAATGTCGATGCTGCTGGAGTTGCGCAAGCCCTGCAAGGCGAGGTCGAGACGTGAATGGGTGAATTCGCGCAGCGACTGGCCGGAGGTGCCGGATGAGATGAGGAAGAAGCCGTCGTCACGATCGAAGTAGCCTGCGCCGACGCGGATGACGGCTTTGACGATCATGTTGCGCAGCAGGTGCAGCCAGAAGCGGCGCAGATGCTCGGAGGGCAAGGAGCGGATGCTTTGGTAGCCTTCGAAAGCGCGGCGCAGAAAGACCTCATCGTGGAAGCAGGCGAGGAGTGAGAGGTCGTCCATGGGATCCCCGCTGATGGCGTCGTCGAAGTCGATGAAGGCGTCGATGTGGTTTTCGCTGCCGAGGATGTTCCAGAGGGCGAGGTCTTTGTGGACGAAGCAGCCGGTGTCGAGCTGGAGGAGCGACTGGTGGTTCTCGATTTCGGCGAGGATTTCAGCGCTCTGTGGCTGAGTGAGGAAACCGCGGGTGACGAGGAAGGCCAGATGCTGATCGAGCCGAAGATGGAAGTAGCCGGCGTAGGTGGCGTGATAGCCGCGCATGGATTCATCGAGGATGCCAAAGCCCGGCAGCGTGATCTGCTGCCACTGCGCTACTGCTGCGCCGATATCGAAGGCGATGCGGGGCACATCGAGGCAGCCTTGTTTATGCCAGTGATTGAGATCAGGGGCGGAGATACGCTCCAGCGCCTGCCAGGCGAAGGGGACACGGGAGCGCGTGGCATCGCAGGCATAGACTCGCGGCGTCATCACTCCGGCCTCACGCACACGCCCCAGCAAGGCTGACTCCACGGCAAGCTGGCCGTCCTTTTCAGGCCCGTTTTCGACACGCATAAACATCGCCTGTCCGGCCACTCTGGCATTCCAGGTGAGGTGATTGCCCTGACCGATTCCGGTGCTCAGCTCAACGACTTGCGTGACGAAGTGCCGCTGCAAAACCTCGTGAAGCTGCTGTTCGATCTCAGCGTCCGCCTCCCCACGCGTCTGCGTGCCATGAAATGCCGCAGGGCGATCGCATTTCCAGTAGTAGATGTTCTGTCGGCTCATGAATATGTAACCTCAATCATGCCCAATGAGCAGCCGCAAGGCTCTGCATCATTGCATCCAGTGTTTGTAGAGATGGATCTATTTCCTGCACGTGAGCCTCCAGCCAGCGTTTGCCATCGGCCTCATAGCGCTCGAATGAATTCGACAGATCGGCGTAGTTCTCTGTGCTTCGCCCGAGATGGCTCTTGTCATCGCTGGTTGGAAGTCCGGGCAAGTTTACCGGGAAGGTGGCGATGATCTGGCAAGAGTTGTCATCCGACATGCCGAGAAACAGGTAATGCAGTTCTCCCAATCGCATCAACTCTGGCTCGATGGTCCACTGTGCGAGCAACCGGACACCATGACCGCCGGTGAAATCCATCCTGCGCTTCAAGCATATGAATGTGAGCGATGCATCCATGTATCCCGGAGAAAGAACTCGATCATCATGAATTAGCGCCTGATCCATATCTTCACGCATGGTTTTCAGCAATGCAGCTGCCTTTGTTTCCTCATGCACTCCATTGGTGAAAGCGGCGGCCCACTCGCTTGCCTTGTGAATGAGGATTTGTGGTGCAGTCGAATCATCTCCCGCGTTTTTTTGATCAAAACGGACTCCCTCTGGCAAAGCAGAAGGGAATCTCAGCGCCCAATGTTGAGGTCTGCAACCATAACTGGGTTTCAACCTATTACGCTTGTTCTCCTGGTAGTCCTCCCATGCTTCACGATTGTATAGCGGCTGGATTGGCACATTTTCAATGATCGCTGTCCTGCGCCATTCGGTAGGAATGGCAACAGCAAATGGTCCTGCTTTCACCACAGTCTGGGTGGCTTGTGAAGTTTTGGAGCAGCCAGCGACCGCGGTCATTCCCAATTGTAGAAAATTTCGGCGTTTCATAAGATGAAGAGCCTTTTCATGCATCTGGCTTGCGGCGCTTCCACCAGGCGGCAATGAACCCGCCGACGATGTTTTGCATGACGCCGCTGAAGACCGAGGCGGCGGCGGCGAGTGGCATGGTGGGGAAATGCTCACGGGCGAGCGCGGCTGCCATGCCGCCGTTTTGCATACCTACCTCGATGCTCACGGTGCGGGCTATGGATTCGGGATAACGGAGCACTTTGGGGATGATGTAACCGACCGTGAAACCAATGACATGCAGCAAGAAGGCAGCGAGGGCCAGACGGCCAAAATTGGAAGCGATGGAATCGGCGCTGGCGGCCACGATGCCACCGCTCACCAGGGTGAAAGCCAGCACGGCGACGGTGGGACCGCAGGCCCCGATTTTGTCAGCGGTGCGCGGCAGCTTCCAACGAATGAGTACACCGAGCACGACAGGAGCAACGGTGAGCTGCAAGGCTGACAAGCACAGTCCCCAGGCATCCACCGGCACATATTGTCCGGCCAGCGCCTGGGTCCACATGGGGGTGAAGAAGAAGGCCAGCAGCGTCGATGCGAGAGTGAGCACCACGGAAAGCGCGACGTTCGCGCGAGCGAGGTAGCTGATCATGTTGGATGCCATGCCGCCGGGACAGCTGGCCACAAGTATGATGCCCACCGCGAGGCTGGGCTCAAGTTTCAACACGGTGGCAATCAGCCAGCCGATGAGAGGCATGACGGTGTACTGCGCGGCGAAGCCCAAAGCCACGCAGCCGGGCATGCGTACGATGGCTTTGAAGTCGTCAACGCTGAGCGTAAGCCCCATGCCGAGCATGGAGGCCGCGAGTGACCAGAAGATCCACGGCTTGTCGAACCATATCATGGTCTGCGGCATGAAGAAGGCGAGAGCCGCGAGGCTCACGAGCCACACGGGATAGAGATTGTTAAACCAGTTGAAGAAGCGGATCATATTTGGTGATACCAAGTGGGCGAGGGTGGGATCAAGGATGGATTTCGCGCAGGGCGACACCGGGGCCGGTGATCAGCAGCACGAGCTTCTTGAAATGCAGTTGTTCACCCGCCTTGACCTCTTTGCGATACAAGCTCACGCGATTAACTTCACCGGGGAAAAGCTGCACCTCGGGTGAGTCCACCTTTGTGAAACCGGCGTTCTGGAGCGCGGTCTCCTGACTTGCGGCATGGAGGCGAGGTGATGGTGAGAGTGCGTAAAGCGTGCCCGGGTGAGCGACCTGCACGTCGATCTTTTCAATGCCGGTGCGGAGAAACGGCAAACCGCTGATCTGCTCGAACATGGCCTCGATCACATAGTCACGGTCTGTGAAGAGCTTTATGCCCGGCTTCATGACTGCAGCCTCCTCCGAAGGCGCAGGCCAGACGAGGCGCTTTTGATCTGTCTGCGGTTCGAACTTGCCCAGGTCTTCGAGTTTGCCAAACATGATGCGTTCCTTGCGGCTCTGATCTTTGTCGCCCTGCGTCACGACGAGCCAGATCACACCTTCGTGTTCGTGGAAGGTGGGGTATTGGAAGGATTTCGGCGTCTCGAAGCGGTATTTGCGTTCCCACGATTTGCCATCGCGCGAGACGTCCACATTGAAGACGCTGCGGCCCACGCCCTGGATGCGGGTGGACTCCTGCCAGCCGAGGTAATAGACGCCACCGAATTTGTCGAAGGTGGGCTTCGAATTCGCGCCGTTCGGCACGATGGGCAGCGGCTTGCCCGTGCTCCACGTTTTACCATCGGCGCTGGTGGTGAAGTGGTAGTTGCCTTTGTCATTGCGGCAGATCGCCATCCAGGTGCCGTCGGGCAGGCGATTCACGGCTGATTCGCTCAAGGCCTCTGACTGCGGCTCATTGAAGTGGCCGAGGACTTCGAATGTGACGAGATCCTCATGCACCAGGGCCAGCGCGTTCTGTTTGCTGCTGAAGTTGTTCAGCGCGACGTAGGTCTTGCCGTCGAACTGCTTGAACGAATCAAAGATGAAGAAGGCTGAATCCGCCGCCTTCTTGGCAAAGCCCTGCGCTGCGGCGTCGGCATGAAAATACTGGGGCTGAAAATCGAAAGTGCCTGCTGCGGTCTTGAGCTTTGCCTTGTGGATCGTGGGCAAGAAGTCGCCGGACTTTAGATCGAAGTCGCGATACCACATCTGCGACTGCCGCTTGCCGGGATCTTCGCAGGTGAAGTAGCAGCGCAGGGTGTTTGCATCCTTCTGCAAGATGCGCGGGACGAAGCATGCGCCCACGGGGAGAGTTTCGTTTTCAAAGCGCTGTTCGCTCTTGGCAAAGTCGATCACTTTTTCCAGAGCGAGGGTCTTGAGGTTCATGATGGACAGCGTCGCGTAGATCTCCGGCCAGCCTGCATTCTCCCCTGCCCTGACATCATTGGATTCGGTGACGACGTAGGCCTTCTCGCCGACGCATACGAATTCGGCATCATGTGAGCCCTTCACGCGAGGCGCAGAGGTGTTGACGAGACGCTGCATGACGATGTCTCCCGCCAGCGCCGGGTCCCACTTGGCGGGGAGGATTTGGGGCTTGTCGAGCTTGCTGATGACTTGCTGCAAGCTCACTGCGCCGGAGGCATTTTTCCCAGCGAGGACGTCTTCTTCGCGGAACTTCGCGAGGAGGATTTCGCCATCGCCCTGGCGGTCGCGATCATAGGTGATCCAGATGAGGCCATCGCGATCCTGCACGCCATCGGGATAGGAGACGCCTTTGCGTTCATCCAGCAAGAGGCCTTCGTTCCAGGTCAGGCCATCGTCTGTGGAGATCTGGGCGGTGAGGTGGCTGCGGGTGCGGCCGGTGAAGCCGTGATGGTTTATCAGGACCAGATTGCCGGAGGCGAGGCGGCGGATGAAGAAACGTGAACCCGGATTGGCGATGGTGCTGGCTTTGGCTTCAGTCCAGGTGCGGCCTTTGTCTGACGAATGGCTTTCCCACAGGAAGCCGCCGCCGGTGCGGGTGAGCAACCAGAGGCGGCCGTCTTTGAGTTCGGTGATCATACACTCCAGCGCCCATTCGGGGGCATTGAGGGCACCATGGAGTTTCCAGGTTTTGCCTTCATCGGTGGAGATGCCGACGCCTTGAAGCTGCTTTGGCCCGGCGAACCAGGCGTGCACTGGCTCGGTGGCATGAGTGACGGGCATGATCCATTCGCCGGTGGAAAGCACGGTTGGCTTGTTCATGCGGAAGGCGTACGGACCTTCGTAGCCCACGCGAAACTCAGGACCGAAGACTGGAGGTGTGGCGTCGGGGTCTTCACAAATGCGGGCATGGGCGTCATGCACGGCGCTGTCTTTGTTGCCGCGATTGAAGATGTACCAGAGACGGCCTTTGGGGTCGATCCACAGTGTGGGGTCAAAGCAGCGCGTGCCTTTGGAGGGCTCAGCCATGACTTGAGGAGGCGTGAAGGTCTTCGCCTGATCATCGCTGTAGCAGAGCAGCACGATGTTTTCTGGCGACGGCTCCTTAGGGCCACCGGTGAACCAGGATGAAAATACGCGCCCTTTGGCGGTGCGTTCGAGTCCGGGGATGCCCTGCCAGGTGCGATGAGGTTCGCCGAAGGGCTCGACGGCACAGGCACATGTCGTGACGAGGGAAAGAAGTAAGCAAAGCTGGCGGAGAATCATCGCCTTATTAAACGGGCTGCGCGATGGTATTTCGCTGTGGATCGGGCTGTCGTAGTGTTATGATACCACCTCGTTGATTTTGCGACCGAACTTGCTTGAAGTGTCGTCGCATCCCACACAGCCTGATTCCATCTCCCATCGTATCCCTTTTATGCCCACTTCTGATCTTCGCGCCCTCGAACCCAAGGCTCTCTGGAACTGTTTTGCCGATCTTAATGCCGTGCCTCGCCCTTCCAAGCGTGAGGAACGGGTCGTGGGATTCGTTCTGGGATTCGCCTCTAGCCATGGCCTTACGGCACAGCTCGACAGTGCCGGCAACGTGATCATCAAAAAGCCAGCGTCGTCGGACCGGCAGGATCGCCCAGCGGTGATCATGCAGGCGCATCTGGACATGGTGCACAAAGCCGGAGACGGGGTGACGTTTGATTTCGACAAGCAGGGAATCGACATGTGGGTGGATGGTGACTGGGTGCGGGCACGTGGCACCACGCTCGGCGCGGACAATGGCCTTGGTGTCGCCGCGATCCTTGCGGTGCTGGCTGCGCAGGATTTGTCGCACCCTCCCATTGAGGCGCTTTTCACTCTGGATGAGGAGCAGGGCATGGGTGGTGCGCTGGGGCTGCAACCTGGACTGCTGACGGGGAAAACGATGCTGAATCTCGACTCTGAAGAAGACGAAACTTTCACCATTGGCTGCGCTGGGGGAATCGACACGCTGGGGAGTTTTGAATACACCGAGGTGGCGCATGACTCGGCTTCGCCCGTGGTCGCCATCCAGATCAGCGGCCTGCGCGGCGGGCATTCAGGTCTGCAGATTCACGAAGGACGTGCGAACGCGATCAAACTCATGACGCGCCTGCTCAGTGCGTGCGGTGAGGATGTGGTGGCGCTCTCAACGATGCGAGGCGGCAGCGCGCGCAATGCCATCCCGGCTCAGTGCGTGGCACAGGTGGTGGTCTTGGATCAGGCTCGATTTGATGAGAGCTTTGAGCGTGAAGCGGCTGGTATCCGCGAAGAGTTTAGCCTGATCGAACCCGGGCTGAACATCACCACGACACCGGTGAGTGCCAGCGTGCAAACGATGAGCGCAGAGCAGCAGAAGTCTCTCGTCCTTGCCATGCAGGCCGTCGTGAATGGAGTCTATCGCATGAGTCCTGTGGTGCCCGGATTGGTGGAGGCCTCTTCAAATTTTTCCACCATCGAGCTTGGCAGCGGCAAGGCTGAGTGGAGCAGCCTGCAGCGCAGCTCGGTGGAGTCGAGCAAGGTCGATGTCTCACGCGCCTTCCGCGCGCCGTTTGAACTCATGGGTGCGAATGTTCGCTCAGGCGATCCTTATCCCGGCTGGAGCCCGAGCGCCACATCACCCATCCTGGACAAGATGAAGAAGATCTACCGCGGACTTTTTGGGCATGAGGTCCAGGTGGGTGCCTGCCATGCCGGACTGGAGTGCGGGGTCATCAGCATCGCCTATCCGGATCTCGACATGATCTCCTTTGGTCCGAACATCCACGAGGCACATTCCGAAAAAGAATGTGCCAGCATTTCATCGGCACAAAAGTTCTGGAAGCTGCTGACGGCGACGCTGGCGGACCTGTAGCTTTGACTGCTGTTCAACACCATGCCGACCACCGCTGCGCCCACGCTCAAAGACATCGCCCGTGCCACGGGATTTTCTTTGATGACGGTGTCGCGGGTGCTGCGGGGTGCGCCGAAGGTTTCCGCAGAGAAGCGTGAGCTTGTCCTCAAGGAAGCGAAGCGGCTGAACTACCAGCCGGACCCGCATCTGGCGCGCATGATGCAGGTGGTGCGCGGCAAGAAGCAGCAGCGTGTGCGGGCCGTGATCGCGGTGATCCGTGAACATGTGCCGCAGGATGGTTTGCTGGGGCCTTCGTATCAATACGTGCCGATTGATGACATCCGCAGTCGTGCGCATGGGCATGGGTATGCGGTGGAGGAGTTCTGGCTGGGGAAGGATGGGCTGACGCCGAAGCGGCTGCAGAAGATCCTGCATGCGCGTGGTATTGAGGGAGTGATTGTTTCACCGCAGAGCATGCAACTGCCGTGCAGCAAAATTGACTTCTCGCCTTTTGCCGTCGTGACTTTTGGCAATGCGATGAGCAGCCCGGCGCTGCATATGTGCGCGGGCAACATGACGCTGGGCATTCACATGGCAGCAGACCAGCTCAGCGCGCGCGGTTACAAACGCATCGGTGTGGCGGTGACGAAGTGGATCGTGAACCGCTCGCAGTTTGGCTACAGCGGTGGTTTGTTTCACTGGCAGCAAAGTTTGCCACAGGGGGATCGCGTGCCGCTGTTGCTGTTTGAGAACAATGACATCAGCAAGGGTTTTGAATCCTTTTCCAAATGGATGAGCGAGCACGCGCCAGATGCGCTGATCACCTTTGACACGCATGTGCCCAACTGGCTGCGGCGGCTCGGGCTGAGCGTGCCGCAGGACATTGGCTTCGTGGTGCATGACTGGACGCCGCGGATGCAGGAATTTGCGGGCATCTACCAGCAGCGGGAACATCTCGCGGCGGCAGCGGTCGATTTGATCGTCACGCAGCTTTCGCAGCACGAACATGGTGTGCCGGTGGTGCCACGGCAGATTATGATTCCGCCGAAGTGGGTGGACGGGCCGAGTGTGCGGGCGGTGCGGTGAGTTATACTCGCTGGCCCATCGTCTTCAGCTTGGCTTCGCCTTCGCTCCAGGGGACTTCGTGGGGCATGCGCTTGGAAGTGGCAGCGAGAGCGGCGATGACGCCGGCGCCTTCGCCCATGCCGACGGCATTGCCCGTCACGCGATAGCTCGCGTGAGCGATGAAGTCGCCGCTGATGCAGCGCCCGGCCATCATCAGGCCATCGACTTCTTTTGCGATCAAGGCGCGCAGCGGGATGTCGTAGGGTTTCACTTTGATGCCGGTGGAATGGGTCGCTGCTTTTTGATTGTGGTCTGCAGTGGTGGCGTGGATGTCCACGCCGAAAGTGGCACGCACCACGGCGTCATCATAGCGTGCGCCTTTGACGAGATCTTCTATGTTCACGAGGTAACGACCGACGATGCGGCGGCCATCGCGCACGCCGATTTGTTCGGCGGTGGCGACGACTTGAATGTCCTCCCACGGGCCGCCGAGGCTGCGCAGGCCCTTGACCATGAGATTCATTTCTGCACGTGCGCGCACGGTGGCGGCGGTGATTTCGGCGGCGTCCCAGGGCTTGATGCCGAACTCTTGATTCATCATCGCAAAGACGAGGTTTCCGCTCACATGCCAGAGTGTGGCGCCGGCGTAGGAGGGAAAATGGCCGGTGCTGACGATGGCGTCTTTGATGCGCTTCTTTTTTTCACCGTCGGTATTTTCTCCGGGTAGCGGCTGGCCGAAGCGCACGAACTCGCGCAGCTTTTCGACATCCTTGACGACCAGGAGCGCATTCAGGGACAAGGGCTGGCAGGGGCATTCTGCCGCCTCACCGATTTCGAATGTGCAACCTGCCTGGAAGCCGAGATCGCCATCGCCCGTGGTGTCGATGAACACGGGGGCTTTCCACGCCTGGCGGCCGGATTTGGACTCGGTGACGATGGTGGTGAGGCGATTGCCTTCGCGGAACGCGGCGCACACTTTGGTGTGATATTGGAATTTCACGCCGGCTTCCACGCAGAGTTCTTCGAGCAGGAGCTTCAGCGCTTCGGGGTCGTAGCAGAAGCGGCTCGTGCTGGTGGAGTTCGCGCGAGCGCCGCGTGCATCGAGCTTGTCGCGCAGTTCTTTGGCGAAACCCGGTTTGTTGAAGTCGAGGAAATAGCCGAGCAACCCGGCTGTCCAAATGCCGCCGAGGCAGCCGCGCCATTCAAACAAGCGCACCTTCGCGCCTGCGCGTGCTGCGGTGATCGCTGCTGTCACGCCTGCGGGTCCGGCACCGCAGACGATCACGTCGGCGTCGTTTGCCAGCGGGATTTCATGGGCGGGTTCGGCGAACATTCCATCCTTGGCAGGGATGGTGTCTGCCGCCATGACCTGGCTCTGGCTGACCGCGCCACCAGCGAGGGCGGCGTGGAGAAAATGACGGCGGGAAACGGGGGCGGGTTTCATGGACCACTATCACGAATGGTCAGGTCTCGAGCTATCAAAGACTTCCGTTTATCAGCGCACAAAGATGAACTGCTGCGTGTTGATCAGCGCAAAGACGAGGTCTTCGATGTCCAGGCCAGCCTCCGCGGCCTTGGCCCATGCGTCTTTTTCCGCTGAGGTCGGATCACGAGTGAGGAGGGTCTGGTAAACAACTCTGAGCTGTTCGTCTGGATACTTGGCGGCATCCAGATTGAGTTTGAGCTGAGTGCAGGGCTTGAGAATAGTTTGAAACAATTCGCTGTTCATCAAGACGAGAGCCTGGGGCATGCTGGCGTCGGCGTTGGCATTGTCGATGATATCTCGATCGCTCTGGCCGAATTCGCGGAGGTAGTGGCCGCGTGGGGCGGGAGAATCGAGATCGGCGGCGCGGGGCCATTCGCGGGCGTGGGCACGACGTGACTTGAGGTAGCCGTCGATGTCGGTGATGCCGAAGCGTTTGATCTCATCAAGGAAGAGAGTCTCGCGTGCCTGTTCGGCGGCTTTTTCATCATGTGGGATCGCCTGGTCGATGTCGTAGCCGGGCACGTCGATGTAGGCGCGGTTTTGGCCGGCTTTTTTGAGCTCTTCCAGCGTGGGCTGCCTCACGGGTATGGGAGGTGGAGCGGGCTTGCCGGTCTTCTGGGTGTAGAGGCGGGCCACAGCGGGGACGACGACGTAGTCGTGGATGCCGGTGCGTGCGACGAACTCCAGCGAGCGAATTTCGAGATTGAGTTTCTCGATCAGAGGCTTGTCCTTGGCCTTCTGCGCGGCGGTGTATTGTTCGCGCAGAACTTTGGACCGTGCGGCGATGCGTTCGTATCCCTCGGAAGCCTGGGCGGCACCGTCGAAGATTTCCTGGGAGGTCAGCAGGTCGAGCGCATCGCTGAGTTTGCCGCGATAGACAATTTTCTGCGCCATCTCGCTGTCGATGCCCTGCCTGCGCGGCAGATCGGGTGTGGGCAGGATGAGTGTGACGAAGGAATCGTAGATCTGCTCGGCGGTCATGCGGCGCAGCAACGGGCCGGTGAAGTGGCAGACTTCACCCGCGTAGAGTTCGGCGCGGGTGACTTCATTTTGATAGGCCTGTGTGTTGTAGAGGGTGCGCAGGAAGGCCTTCAAGTCGTAGCGGCAGTCACGCATCAACTGTTCGAGATGTTTCATGAGCGCCGGATTCGCAGGCACAGTGCTGTCCAGGATTTCATCGACGGGTTCGATCAGGCCGGCACCGAAGACCTTCTTCCATAGCCGGTTGGCGATCACTGTGGTGAAGCGTGGATTTTCAGGAGAGGTCAGCCAGTCGGCGAAGGCTTTGGTGGTTTCACCCGTGGGCTCGCACTTCACGGATTTTCCCAGCATGGTCAGAGGTGAGATGACGTCCTTCGGTTTGGCATCGGGATATTGGTAGTCGTGCGGCAGTTTGAGCAGGCGTGTGGGGAGTGGCTGCACTTTGCTGTAGCGGACGAAGTCGCCGAGGTTTTCGAAAACACGGCCCATGTTGCGCGTGGAGGCTTCGAGTTCGGGCTTCTTTCGCGCCTGCACCATCAAATCAAATGCGCCTTTCTGCTCAGTGATGCCGGTGAAGTTGGTCTCCAGCGGGTAAGTAAAGGCCGCCATCTGGTAGAACTGCATCTGCGTCCATTTGTCGAAGGGATGATTGTGACACTGGGCGCACTCGATGCGAGTGCCGAGGAAGACGCGGGTGGTGTTGGCGAGATTGTCCAGCGGCATGCCGATGTCGCGCATGTAGTAGCCGATGGCAGGATTGTTCCAGACCTTGCCCTGGGCGGTGAGCAGCTCGTGCACGAAGGCGTCATAAGGAATGTTTTCGCGAATGCGCTGCTTCACGTGCTCAAGGTACGGCTTGGAGGTCATGTCCCCTTGCCCGCCGTTTGAGCGCGTCTGCACGCGCAGGAGGTCCGCCCAGAAGTGGAACATGTGCTGATTGTAGCCGTCGCTGGCGAGAAGTTGGTCGATCAACTTTGTCCGCTTGTCCGTGTGAGTGCTACCCAGAAAGGTCTGCGCCTCCTGCCGCGTCGGGATGCGGCCGATGATGTCGAGGTAAAGCCTGCGAACGAGGGTTTCATCGTTCGCAGAAGGATTCGCGGTGAGCTTGTGCTGCTGCCTGTCTTTTGCGAGCAGGGCGTCAATCTGCCGCGATGCCTCATTGGCGTTCGCGGCGGTGGCAAAACTCAGCGTGATAAGAAGCGTGAGTGCTTTCATGATGGACAATCAAACGCCGCTTATTCCTTACCCTTGGCTTTTTTCAGCAGCTTTTTGGCCTTCTTTTCTGCAGACTTTTCAGCACCGGCTTCAGGATTGTTGATGGTGGGCAGATGTTTTGCCAACTCGGCTTTGGTGCCTGCATACTGCGGATCTTTGGCGAGGTTTGTCCACTCGTAGGGATCGGTGGTCTCGTTGTAGAGTTCCTCGTCGCCATTCGCATAATGGATGTAGCGCCAGTCTTCGGAACGGACGGCGTGATTGTTCAGGCCGAAGGTGGTGACTGCGGGTGTGTCCCAGGCGGAAGCTGCGTCAGCGAGAAGTGGCTTGATGCTTTTGCCCTCCAAGTGCGCTGGCGTGGGCAGACCGCACAAGTCGGTGAGCGTGGGGAAGACGGAGCTGAAATCGACGGTGCGTTCGCACACGCTGTCAGGCTTGGTCAGACCGGGTACGACCCAGATGAGCGGGGCGCGGGTGGCCTCCTCCCAAAGGGCGAATTTGCGCCAGTGATCCTTTTCGCCGAGGTGCCAGCCGTGATCGCCCCAGAAGACGATGGCGGTGTTGGCTTTGTGCGGGCTTTTGTCATAGGCTTCCATGAGGCGGCCGACGAGCATGTCTGTATAACTGACGGCGGCGAGGTAGCCCTGGATTGCTTCTTTCCAGCGGCCGCTCTTGATCATTTCAGCGTGATCGCCATCAGGTTTGGCCATCTTCACGCCCGCAGGCGGCACATCTGCCAGATCATCCTTTTTGTAGGGCGGCAGCTCGATTTTATCGAGTGGATGCATGTCATAGTACTTCTTCGGCACGTTCCAGGGCATGTGCGGTTTATGGATGCCGCAGGCGAGGAAGAAGGGTTTGTCCTGAGGCTTGCCGAGCTGGTCGATGCAGTAGTTCACGATGTGCCAGTCGTTGAGATCTTCATCTTTGCAGTCGAGCGCGGCGAACTTGATGCCGCCCACACCATCGCTCTGGCCTTTTGGCACCTTGGGCATGCCTCCTTCGTTTTTCATGTAGTCGTCCCAGTCTTCGAGGCGCTTGTAGCTCTCATGGTAAATCTTTCCAGCGCCACAAACGAAGTAGCCGCCCTGGCGGAAGGCGTGGGTGAGCGTCAGCTCTTCTGGAATGGCGGGGCGCCAGTCCTGATTGTTGTCATACACGCCGGTCTTGCCCGGGCGCATGCCGCTCATGAGCGCCGCGCGGGAGGGATTGCATACTGGAGCAGCGCAGTAGCTGTGGGTGAAGCGCACACCTCGGGCGGCGAGCTTGTCGATGTTTGGGGTGATCGACTGCTTGTTGCGGCCGAGGTAGCCGACCCAGTGGTTGAGATCATCGACGGCGATGAACAGGACGTTCGGCTTGTCAGCGGCGGGGGCCGTGACAGCGAGCAGCAAAAGAGCAAGGGTGAGGCGCATGGTTGCCGCAGAAACGCAGGCCACGCATGCGTCTTGCGCTCACTTCAGCGCTTCGTAGGCCGATAGGTTGGGTTCGATGGCTTTCAGCGCTGTGGCCCAGAACTCGGGCTGGGTGATGTCTTCGCCGAGGCTTTGCTTCACGACTTCCTCGCAGGTCGCGCTGCCGGTCATGGAGAGGAAGGCTTCGTAGCGTGGCAGGAAGGACGGGCCTTCGGCTTTGAAGCGTGCGAACAAGGCCTGGCTGAGCAGGTAGCCGAAGACGTAGGGGAAGTTGTAGAAGGAGATGCCGCTGATGAAGAAGTGCATCTTGGAGGCCCAGAACATGGGGTCGGTGCCGTCATCGAGCAGTGTGTCGCCGTAGAGCTTGCGCTGCGCTTCGTTCATCAGTTCGCTCAGGCGGCTGACGCTGAGTTCGCCATTGGCGCGTTCGGTGTAGAAGGCCTTTTCGAACTCGTAGCGCATCGGGATGTTGATGAGGTAGGCATGCGCACGGAGCATTTCCTGATCGAGCAAATAGGCCTTGGTGGCTTCGGTGATGCCAGGATTGCTCAGGAGGCCATTGAGCAGGATCATTTCGCCAAAATTTGAAGCTGTTTCAGCGAGCGTCATCGGGTAGTTCGCGGCAAAGGAACGCGCGGGGCGCAGCACGCATGAGTGCCATGCGTGCCCGACTTCATGGGCGAGCGTGACCATGTCATGCACGGTGCAGTGGAAGGTCATGTACACGCGCTCCTCGTGCTTGAGCTGGGAGCCGGTGCAGAATGCGCCGGGGCGCTTGCCTGCGCGCGGCTGAGATTCGATCCAGCGCTTGGCGAGCATCTCGCGGAAGTATTCGCCGAGCTTGGGATAAGCGGAGCTGAAGGCGTGATCAACGGTGGCGCAGGCTTCGTCCCAGGTGAGTTCCTTTTCATCCGGCGCGGCGATCTGAGGGGCTTCGAGATCGAAGTAGTGCAGCGCGGATGTGCCCTGTAGTTTCGCGGCTTTTCTCAATGCGCGGCGTGGCAGGTCGATGTGCGTGTGGATGGCCTCCAGCATGGCATCGAGCGATTTGCGGCTCATTGCGCCATCAAACAGGGGTGAGTCGAGGAAGTGCGGCAGACCACGACGGCTGTAGAGGCTGAGGCGTGTGCCTGCGATGCCGTTCAAGCCTGCGGCGAGTGTGACCGCATGATCATTGAAGGGCTTCTGGCCATCGTTGAAGGATGCCTCGCGCAGCTTGCGGTCGGGTTCGGACATCAGCGCACGGCGGCGTGACATGGGAACGATTTCTTTGTGGCCATCCGGGAAGGTCATCTCAAACTCCATCTTGCCCGTCAGCGTGTCATAGAGCCGTCCCCAAGCATGCAGGCCGTTCACATTGAGATCGGCGGCCAGAGCTTCCATCTCTGACTTCATCTGGTGCTGGCCTTCGTGCCGCATGCGCTGCACCGCGTGCTCAGCATTTTTCAAGGAGGGATCGGCGAGCAACACATCGAAGGCCGCATCGCTCAAAGCCGCGAGCGCGGCACGCAGCGAGGCCATGAGCTTGGTGCTTTCAGCTTCGAGTGTTGAAATCCATGCCTCGTCCGCCTTCACGGCTTCGTCGTTCGCATCATCTGCGGACAAGCAACCGAGATAGGCTGAGAGATGGCCGAGGCGATCGCTCAGCGACTCCAGTGCGTTGATCACACGGGCGATTTCAAAGGTGTCACCGCCGAGGGCGGCGGCTTGCATCTTGAGCGATTCAACATCGCATACGAGCACGGCTTTGAAGTCGGTGTAGTCGGGTTTGCCGAAGCCGGAGAACCAGGATTCGAGGGACCAGCGGTCAGGAGTGGTAGATGCGGTTGTTGTGACAGGGTGTGACATAAAAATTAGCGGCTGACGCGGCCTCCGCCGTCACCTAGCATGAGGGTTTCGATTTCGGAGCGGGTGCTGTAGTTGTAGTCGCCTTCGATGGAGTGGGCAAGGCAGCCTGCGGCGGTGGCGAAGGCGATGGCTGTTTGCGGCGCGAAATTTTGAAGGAAGGAAAAGACTAGACCGGCGGTGAAGGCATCGCCGGCACCGAGGCGGTCGATGATCTGGGTGATGCTGTAGCGCGGAGCGGTGTGCAGCGTATTCGTTGCGGCTTCGTAAAGCGCGCCGCTGAAGCATTGCGCGGCGGAGGTGCTGCCATCACGCAGGGTGAAGGCGGCGTGGGTGAGGTTGGGAAACTGGGCGATGATCTGCTGCGCAAGCGAATGCAAGTCGCCGCTGTGCTCGATGCCGAGCATGGCGGTGGCATCGCTGATGCCGCCGACGAAAACATTCACGAAAGGCAGGAGCGACTTCATGGTGCGCGTGGCAAGTTCGCGAGCGGCGAGCGGTGGATCCCACTGCCAGAGCTTGGTGCGGTAGTTCATGTCACACACGACTTTGATCTGACGGCGGGTGGCTTCCTGCACGGCGAAGAGCGCCACTTCAGAGGCGTTGCGTGAGATCGCAGGCGTGATGCCGGAGATCACGAACCATTCGCAGCCGGCAAAGATCGCGTCCCAGTCGTAGGCAGAGGCGGGTGTGCTGGCCACAGCGGAGCCGTCTCGGTCATAGATGACGTTGCCGCCGCGCTGATTGGCACCGTGTTCGAGGAAGAAGGTGCCGAGGCGGCCTTCGTGCGTGCGCAGGATGTGTTTCGTCTCGACACCAAGGCTGCGCAGATCGGCGATGCAGGCATCCGCGATGGCATGCATGGGCAGGGCGGTGACAAAGGCCGCGTCAATACCGAGATAGGCCAGCGAGGCCGCGATGCTGGCCTCGGCTCCGGCAAAGCTGGCATTCAAGCTGCCCGGCAGGGCCTGCTGAAAACGTGCGAAGCCTGGTGTGGCGAGGCGCAGCATGACTTCGCCCAAAGTGACGACGCGGCTCATGGGCGAACTTGCTTGACAATGTCCGTGGCCTCACGCGCTAGCGCGGTGATGACGTCCCACCCGCCCCGGGCCACAATCTCTTTCGGTGCCAGCCATGAACCACCGAGGGCGAGCACGGCGGGCTCACGCAGGTAGTGCGCCGCATTGCCCGCACCCACGCCGCCGAGTGGAATGAACTGCACCCCAAGATGCATGAACGGCGCCATGATGCTGCGCAGATAAATCAGACCACCGCTTGGCTCCGAAGGAAAAAATTTCAGGAGACGACAACCTGCTTCGACAGCGAGCTCGATGTCCGTGGGCGTGCAAACGCCGGGCGCAAACGGCAGGCCGATGCGAATCGCCTCGGCCACGACACGGGGATTCATGCCGGGAGCCACGCCGAAGCTCGCGCCAGCCTCTTTGGCATCGTTCACCTGCTGCGGCGTGAGAATGGTGCCCACGCCGACGGTCATCTCCGGCACTTCGGCCCGGATGCGCCGCAGCGATTCGAGCGCTGCGTCGGTGCGCAGGGTGAGCTCGATACCGTTCACACCCCCGGCGAGCAAGGCCTGCGCCAGCGGCACGGCATCCTCGACACGGTCGATCATCAAAACGGCAATGACGCCGGTCTGGCGGAGCTGGAGACGGAGGTCGTCGGGAAAGGCGGTGTTCATGGCTGGAAGCAGGAGGGGATGCGTGGATTTGCAACCTGCATGTACGCTTGGCGGAGGGCCATTTGTGTCAGGCAAATACGGTGAGGAGCGGGAGAATGGCACTTGTCCTGCTCTACATGCCACCAGCCAGCCATGACCCCAGCCCCTTCCGACACGAGCATCGCCACGCTCGGCCCCTGTTTGATCCATTCGCCCCTGCACAGGATTGGCGGGGTGGAGGCACCCTACAAAGCGGACGCAGTGGACCGCATTCTTTACCACAGCCATCTGCTCGAAGACGGGCGGGATGTGTCAACGCCCAGCTATGAAGAGGCGGGCCCCCGGGAGATGATCTATTTTGATCCGGGCAAGACCACGGTCGGCATCGTGACCTGCGGCGGCCTTTGCCCAGGTTTGAACGACATCATCCGTGGCATCGTGAACCGCTGTCATCTGCAATACGGGGTCGCTCGCGTGTATGGCTTCCGCTATGGCTACGAAGGGCTGGTGCAGCGCTTTGGCCATACGCCGCTGCTGCTGAAACCCACGTCGGTGGAGCAGGCGCACCACTTTGGCGGCACGCTGCTGGGCAGCTCGCGTGGCAAGCAGGACATCGGCGAGATGGTGGATACGCTGGAGGACATGAAGGTCGATATCCTCTTCGTGATCGGTGGTGACGGCACGCTGCGTGGCGCAGCGGAGATCGTGAAGGAAATTGACCGTCGTGGATTGAAAAAGGCGGTGGTCGGCATTCCCAAGACGATCGACAATGACATCCGGCACCTGGACAAGAGCTTTGGTTTTGAAACCGCTTTCGATGCCGCCGTGCAGGCGGTGAAATGCGCGTACGTCGAGGCCACGGGTGCGGTAAACGGTGTGGGCCTGGTGAAACTCATGGGGCGAGATTCAGGCTTCATCGCGTGCTATGCCGCACTGGCGGGCAGCAATGTGGATTTTGTGCTGATTCCCGAGGTTAATTTTGAATTGAACGGCGACGCTGGCTTTCTGGAAATTCTGCGGCAACGGCTGATGAAACGTGGCAGTGCCGTGATCGTGGTGGCTGAAGGTGCGGGGCAGCACCTCATGCAAACCAGCGATGAAACCGATGCCAGCGGAAACAAACGCTACGGTGATATCGGCCCGTTTTTGAAGGACCGCATCAATGCTTTCTTCAAAGAACGGAAGACCGAGGTGAACCTCAAGTACATCGACCCAAGCTACATCGTGCGCAGTGTTCCGGCCAATGCGCAGGACAATGTGTACTGCTCACGCCTGGCCCAAAACGCGGTACATGCGGCGATGGCGGGCAAAACCAACATGCTGGTGGGCCGCTGGCACAATTCCTATGTTCATCTGCCACTGGAACTTGTCATCCATGGCCGCCGAAAGGTCGATCCCACGCAGGAGCTGTGGCACAGCGTGCTGGAATGCACGGGGCAGCCGATGGTGATGAAGTGACCGATTACTTTTGCAACTGCTGCATTGCCTTGGCGTAACGTTTGCCGAATTCGCGGAGAGATGGGGTGTCGAAATGAACGCCGTCGCCTTTGTGCTTGAGGCCTGTGGAGTCCACGACGGCAGTATTGGGCACGGTCTGCGGGGTGGCTGCGAGTTGTTCATTCACCACGGGCCAGAAGCTGGGCTTGCCTTCTCTGGTGGTGGGGGAGAGAAATTCGCCAAGCTTGCCTGCGACAAAGGGCAGTTCGCCTGCGCCGAGATCAGCGCGGAGGTCCGTGATCATCTGACTCAAGCGCGCGCCATAGCTGCGGGCGGTTTCTTCCTTGCCGGAGTCTCCCTCGCCTTGGTGCCAGAGAATGCCTTTGAGTGTGCCGTCCTTCATCGCGAGGCGGGCACGTACGAGCGCCTGTTCATAAAGATCTCCGCCCTTCAGCCACCGTTGCAGCGGTGTCCCACCGACAGCGCAGGGAATGACGCCCACGGTGATCTCCTTGTCTGCGTCCGCCATCGCACGCGCGAAACTGGTGCCGAGGCCGACTCCGGCGGCGGCAGGTTTGTCGGTGTGCAGCGGATCGAGGCCCGGCGCCCAGACATTGCGCTGGGAGAATTTCAGCAGGTTCCGTCTTGAGACACTTTGCGTGTCATCCATGGCCCCGCGTCCGGCCATGTTTGACTGGCCGATGAGCAGGTAGAGATGAAATTTTTCCTTTGGCGGCATGCTGGCAGCCACTTTTTCTTCGTCACGAAGATCGGGATGATTGCCATAGGCATAGCATTGGTTGGTGACGATCTTGAGTTTCGCATCCTTTGAGACAATCTTGCCCGCGCGAATGTCTTCCTCGCGCAAGACGCTGAGCATGATGGACTTCTCCGTCTGCATGTAGCGACCCAAATCATAGGTGATGAAGATCCGGCCATCGGGGGCCTGCGTGGCATCGGGGTACGAGACGCGGTTGCGCTCATCGAGCAGCAGTTTGTGCGGCCAGGTGCGGCCCTCGTCATCGGAAAGCCAGGCGGTGATCTGCGCACGCCCGAAGCCGCCGGTTTTGTTTGGCGGCGCATCGTGATACACGAGTATGTACGCGCCCGAGGCCAGCTTGCGCATGCAGGCCCGGGTGGAGGGGCCCTTTTCGAAGCCGGGCATGGGCTTCACTGCCGACCAGGTAAGACCGCCATCAGCGGAGGTGCTTTCAACCAGACCGACCAGCGTGCGAATGACCATCCATAGGCTGCCGTCTTTGCGCTGGGCGATGGTGGCCTCGCTGAAGTTGAGCAAATCCCTTGGCACATGAGTGCCGCCCAGCCATTTCCAGGAGGTACCCTCGTCGGTGGAGATCACCGTACCCGTTTCATTGCCTGCCATCGCATCGTTCCACTCGGGTTTGCCATTTACAAAGAACGGAGCCACCCACGCGCCGTCGTTGCGGAGAATGGGCTTGCCGAAGAGGATGCCATCGGTCACCACCACGAAAGGCTCGGACCATTTCGGTGTCGCGTTGCCGGGATCGTCGGTACGAATTGCAAACGTGGCGCGGAATGTCGGCGAGGTGTCGGTTTTCTGCGTGAACTGCGCGTAGAAGATCCACAGCCGCCCTTTGGGGTCGATCCACGGCAGAGGATCGCCAATGCGAGTGCCCTTGGGACCTTGGATCGCCATTGGTTTGGACCATTTCTGTCCTACATCGGCACAGGTCGCCACCATGGCATAGTTGCCGGTGGCTCCTTCGCCGATGTCGCCCGTGTACCACGTGGACCAGAGGCGACCATTGCCTGCTCTTTCGATGCCGGGGATGCCCTGCCAGGAGCGCTGGGTGTCATCGTATTCTGCGCCTGGAGTCGTGATGATCTGGGCGATGGGAAAGTCTGCCGCAGTCAAAGGGGACGCGAGGCTCAGGAACGAGATGAGAACAAGGAATCGTGGGTGCATGAGTGGAATAAATTGGAGTCACTTGCTACTGTCTGCGCGCGCTTCATCAGCCCCTGCGTCAGGAGCTTTGCCTTTGAAATAGCCCGGTTCGCAGCCGGGCAGTGGCTTGCCATTGAAGTAGGTGGACAGATCCATCCCTGCGTCCACGGCATCCTTCGCTTCATCTGTGGTGACATTGTGGGATTCGGTAAAATCACGAGGTGGCGTGCCCTTGCGCTGACTGAAAAATCCGTCCTTCACGTGCAGCGCGAGGTTGTTGAGAAACTGCCACTTCGGTGTGGCGAAATCACGTTGGGCATTGAACGAAGAGTAAACAACGGCTGCGTCGTCACCGCCTTCGATGGTGTTGTGGTAGATGTAGCCTTCGGCAGGAGAGGAATCCATGCTGAACCAGATATTGAACGGCGTGCCGTCGATGAGGTGATTGTGATGAATGAAGACGGGGCCGATGCGCGGCAGCTTGAAGCGCAGGCCACCATGCGTGTGCCGCAGCGTGTTGTGGTGCACGTTCACGTCGATGCAGCCCACGCCGATTTCGATGCCGGAGTCGCGCGTGTTTTCGATCACGTTCTCCGCGATCTCGGTGCCGCGTCCGTGATTGGGATCAGGCAGCGGTTTGTCGAGGGACTCGGCGCTGGAATCGCCAAGGCAGATGCCATCGAAGACGCGGTCAAGATGATTGCGCAGGATGCGGTTGCCTGTGCCTGCACGGATGAGCTCGATGCCTACGCGGTCGTATTTGCCGACGTCCTTGTGGATGCGCCAGATTTCGTAGTTCTCGCGGCGGTTTTCCGTGGTGGCCCGCCAGTCTTCAAACGCACCGCGTGTGATGTCGCAGTCTTCCACCGTGCAATTTGACGCGCCGCTTCGAAGCATAACGCCCGAGCCTTCGTATGAGGTGACTGCACAGCGGCGAATGATGCAATTTTTCGCGCCTTCTGTCAGCGTGATGGCCTCGGCGCCGCCGCGCAATGTCAGGCCTTCGACCACCACGCCCGCAGCGGCGATTTCGATGAGCGGTTTGTCTGACATCACGGTGGCGAGTGACGACTTGTCCTGCGGAGAACCGTCTTCGAGATGCACGTAGATGCGCTTCTCCTTGGGGTGATACATCCACAGCGCGCGGATGTGTTTGAAGCCACCCAGCGGCGGCCCTTTTGTCAGCAGGGTCTGCCAGTGCCAGTCACCGCTCTTCTGTGCACGATCAAAGCGGATTTCAGCGACGAACTTGCCATCCACGAGCAGGCCTTCGGGACGGCTCTTCGAGGCTGTGATGAACACCTTGTCCATGCCCTCTGCGGATGACCATTCGGCTTTGAGTGATGTCGTTCCGTCCAGGATTGCGCCGGCCTCGCCGCGCAGGGTGAGCTGCTTTTCGAGATGGAGGCGTTCTTGGTAAACACCCGGGCGAATCACGAGGGTGTCGCCAGCATTCGCCGTGGCGATGGCTTTCGCGATAGGCTGATTGGATGCGTCGGATTTGACGATGATTTCAGCAGCACCTGCGGCAAGGGGAAGGCCAAGAGCGCAAAAGGCAAGGACGGTGACGCGCGGAAGAGGTGTCATGGAGGGTGCGAGATACGTTTGGCCCGCCCCCTCATTTGTGCACTTCGTATTTTGCTATTTCAGCGGAGGCAGCTTGGCGCTGTAATGCACGGCGCGGTGGCGGTTGTCGTCGAAGGCGAAGTGGAGCCACTGGCCGTCTTTGCTGACAAAGCCGTCGGGGTAGTTCATGCGGCCTTTGGGGCCATCGACGGATTCCTGCTGGAGGATGCGCTGGTAGGGCCAGGTCTTCATGCCGTCAAAGCTGATCCACAGCGACATGGGACTGCGGTGTTTGCTGTTGGGATTGTGCAGGATGGCCACGCGGTCGCCGCCGAGATTGTAGAGCGTGGTTTTGCTGCCGGGATTGGGGATCTGGGTGAGGGAGGCGAACTCGGGCCAGGTCTTGCCGCCGTCTTTGCTTTCGGCTTTGTAAAGCATGCCGCCGAGACCGTCGGCACGGATGACCATGGTGATGCGGCCATCGGGATGCTCGAAGAGATCATTCTCGGCCCAGCCGAAGTAGCGGCTGTTTGGTGTGAGGCGGATGTTGCCGTGCTCGCTCCAGGTTTTGCCGCCGTCGCTGCTGATGAGGACGCCGTTGCGAGGATTGGTGAAGGCGCGGTCCAGCGGGGCTTTTTTCTTCTCATCGTCAGGGCCGATGTAGTGCTGGAAGGGAATCATGATGCGGCCGTCTTTGCAGACGATGTGCTTGCGGATGAAGGTGCGCTCTTTGAGGCGACCCGGGACTTCAATGGGCTTGCTCCAGGTCTTGAAGGAGTCGTCGCTGGTGAGATACCAGGAGCGCCAGTCATTGGCCCAATGCTTCGAATGGGTGGAAAAGAACAGCGTGCTGCGCTGGCCGAGGATCATGAGTTCCGTCGGGCCTTGGCCGATGGTTTTGCCTTCGCGTGGGAAGCCGACATCAAAGGCCTCCAGCGGCGTCCAGGTCTTGCCCAGGTCATGGCTGCGGGTGACGCCGGTGTAGTTCAGCGGGCTGGGTTCGGTATCGCCACCTGCGAGGATGAAGAGAATCCATGAGCCGTCGGGCAGTTCGCGCAGGGTGGTATCACATACCATTTTGTTGGGAGTGATGCCGTCATAGGGTATGCTCTTGAAGTCCTGCTTGGCATCTTCGATGGCCTGAGCGGTCCAGGTGGGGTCAGGCGTGATGGATTTCGGCAGCTTGGGTGCGTGCGCTTTGTTGACGACGGTCTTGCCGACGGTGGCGCGGCGTTTGATCTCTTCGGGGTCCATCGTGAGCTTGCCGATCTCGGCCTGTTTTTGGATGTCTGCCTCGGTGAATTTCACGTGCAGGATTTCAGCATCGGAGTGGCGGTTCCAATCATAGAGGATGTGGATGTCGCCATTGGGTGCCTGGAAGCCATCGGGATAGGAGACTTCGGCGCGATCATCAATGAGGAAGCCTTTGCCCCAGGTCTTGCCGTCGTCGTCGGAGAGGAAGGCCTTCAGGTTGGAGCGGCGTGGCAGGCGCGCAGGAATGGGTCCGTTCTTCACGAGGATGAGTTTGCCCGAAGCCAGGCGGCGGATGAAGAAGCGCGCGCTGGGGTTTTGAATCGCGGAGGGCTGAGGCTCGCTCCATGTCGCGCCTTTATCGGCGGAGGTGCTTTCGCTGATGCCGTCCTTGGTGCGGGCGAGCATCCACAGGCTGCCGTCTTTGCGCTCGACGATCATGTGTTCATCGAAGTCTGTGCGTGGAAAGGCCACGCCACCACGGCGTGTCCAGGTCTTGCCTTGATCGGTGCTGGCGAAGACATTGGCCATGCGGATGACATCGAGATCTTTGTGCGCTTCTTTGTCCACGCCGGGGCCGTGCATGCGGTCACGTGTCCAGAGCGAAACGGGCAGCAACCAGTCGCCATTGGCGAGCACGGTGGGCTTGTTGAGGGTGCAACCGTCGGCGAAACGTACGGGGGCGGTCCAAGTCGGCTCGGCGGCATCGGGATCATCGCAGCGGATGTACCAGTCGCCGCAGCGGCCGTCGAAGTAGCCGATGCTTTGATCAAAGAAGCACCAGAGGCGGCCCAGAGGATCGGTCCAAAGATTGCCGACGAGGGCGCGGCGCTCGTACTTCACGCCATTGATTTCGCCGTCCTGTGGATCAATCACGACGCGCGGTTTTGACCATGATTTGCCATTGTCTTCACTCGTGGCGAGCATGAAGAAGCCGTTGGGCGAATCACCGTTGCCAACCCAGGCAGCCCAGAGGCGGCCTTTGGGCGTGCGGTCGATGCCGATGATCATGTTTCCCGGCCGCTTGTCAGCGTCATACTCGGGGCCGGGCTGCGTATTGATGACCGGCGGTTCGAGTGCAAGGTCAAGCAGGGCCTTGTCCTGGGCGACGGCTTGCACAGCGAACAGAGAAAGAAGCAGGAGCGTGTGTTTCATGATTGGTTGTGGAAGGAAAACGCTGCTGGGTGCCGCGTTCATGGGAGCAGAGGGAGAAATCCGGGTGTTATGTTAACACTCACTATTCTGTTCAGCGAGCCTGCCAGATGCGTACATCATCGAACAGCACGCCTGTGCCGTTCACGGTGAAATGAAAGCTGCTCTTGGTTTCGTGTGCGATGCCGGGGGATTTGAGAAAGGCGACTGGCTTGCCGTCGAGGCTCACGCGCAGTTCATCGCCTTTGAGTTCGATGGCCACGTGATACCACTTCTGCTGCTCCAGCTTGGGGATGGTGGTGGCGGAGCCACGTCCTTCGAGCAGTTTGTCCGCTTCCTTTTTGTGCGCGGGGTCTTTGCGCATCTCATAGATGTCGTTGCGCATCACGCCTTCTTTGTCATCGCCGATACGGATCTGGGTGGGTGCAAAGGCGACGCGGCAGATGTGGCCGGCGTGTGAGCCTTTGAATTTTTGATCATCAAAAACGGCATTGAATCCGGTGGAGCCTATGAGCTGGAATTTGAATTCGACCACGACGTTTTTCATAGGTCGGTAAACACGACCCACGGCACCGTGATCAGCGCGTGTCTGCACGCCTTTGAGTGCGCCGCCTTCGACGGTGAAAGTGGGAATCAACGATTTCCAGTCGCCGAGATCGGCGCGCTCGAAGTCATCAGAGACGATGACTTCTCCTTTTTGAGCGATGGGCTCGGAGGGGATGTCGGCGGCGATGGAGAGAGTGGCGAGGCAAAGGAAAGCGAGGCATTTCATGGTGGCTGGGGAAACGTGCAGAAACATGCGATGTTTCCGCGCATACCACCGCTACCGTGCAGGGTAGCTTTGCTGATCGAGCACCTGCCCGGCAAGACTCTTGATTTCGATCTGCATGGGCGACTTCGGTTTGAAGGTGAGCAGGAGGTAGGCGTGCTCGCTGGCGAAGAAGTCGGACTTGGGATCGGCGTAGCGCGCGCCATCGCCTTTCAGCGCGGTGTTGTAATAGGGGAAACCTTCCACCATGGCACGTTCGGCGAAATATCCGAAGCCGGTGATGACTGCGGTGCCCTGTTGAAACAGTCTGCCCCATTCGCCTTTCAACTGGCCACGCATGGTCGCATTGCGTTCGTTTTGGATGGAGATGGTGTGGCCGGGGCGAGGTGGCTCGATCTGCTGGCGATACCAAGCAAGCTGTGGGGATGCGGTGTCAAAGGGATGACCTGTCTGCCAGGTGGTGCCCATGTCACTGATGTGTTCGAGATCGAGCGCGATGAAGCGGGCAGCGAACTCGGGAAATGAGAGCGTCCAGTTCCATTCGTTGCCGGGCAGAGCGAAGAATTCGCGATAGGCGGTGGCCTCCACGTCATAGACGGCCTCGGGTGGCGGCTTGGGGCCACGCGACCGGATTTCGCGATCGTGATTGCCCAGCACGGGCATGAAGGGAGTGCGGCGAAACAGCTCCGGGTTCGAGTCGATCAGCGCGCTGAACGCCTTCGTGCCTTCGCGGCCTTTTTGATGCAGGCTGCCGACATTGTCCCCTGCAGTCATGAGCACGTGCACGTCGTCTTTGATCAAGGCGGCAAGATCCGGCTGCGCGAAACCCCAGTCTCCCACCACGGCAATGCGCAGTGCCTGGGAAGGCATGCCTTTGAACGTGTGAACAGCGGATGCTTCAGCACCTGAGCGCACTTGGTAATGATACGTCACTTCTTTCTCGGGAATCGGAATTTCGACGTGGTGCAGGGTGACCTGCTCTGCTTTGGCAGCCTTGCCACCGAGTGCGGCACTTTTCCCAAAGGACACCTCCGAGTCTCCCGGCTGAGCGGTCTCCCAGTTCACGGTGAGGTGCGTCGGCTCCTCGCGCTGAAAGCTCAGCCAGATGCGCTGAATGGTGGCAGCCTCGACGGAGGAACAGAGCAGCAGGAAAAGAAAAAAGCGTGGCATATGTCTAGGGGTGAACAAACGCATGGCATGCGTGGATTTCTCCAAAGAAGACAGGCGACACGGCTCTTGATCATGCGGGCATCAAGGCATACTATTCGGCCATCCTGGTCCGGCGTTTTGCTGCGGCCTGTTCTTTGAAAAATTTCCTGCGGTGTTCGTTTTCGAGCTTTGTGGCCCGGCCCGATTCATCAACTGCGGGGGCTACGCGCTGAAGTGACATGTCATGCCTTCACTGGAAGACAGAGCTTCATCACGCGGGTCCCCACCTGGTCTCATGGGATACGTGAGCCCTTTGTATTCGGACGGCACAGGTGGGTTTGAAAGCGTCCCGGCTCCGCCCGGGGCGCTTTCTTTTTTCAAAACGCGGTGCAGGCTGCGCCTGCTCTACGTCATCAAGCGCTCGGCTTCTTCTCCGGCATCGGCTTGGGATCTTTGTCGTCGATCTTTTCGGCGGGACGGATGATCACGCCAACGGGCATCGAGGCCTTCTCCATGTTCAGGAGCTGGCTCACGGTGACGAATTGATAACCCTTGGCGAGAAGCTGGTCGAACATCGCCGGCATGGCGGTGATGGTGGGCGGGTGGATGTCATGCGAGAGCATGATGGCTCCAGGATGGGCTCCATTGACGAGGCGGCTGGTCACGGCTGCGACACCCGGACGGCGCCAGTCCTGTGGATCAACGGACCACATGATGGTGGAGTAGCCAAACTCGGTGAACATCAGGTCTTTAATCCGAGTGTTGATGGCTCCGTAAGGAGGACGCACCAGATGCGGGCGCACTCCGGCCACTTCGAAGACGGCGTCTTCGGACTTTTTCAGTTCATTGCGGATCTGCTCATCTGAGCGGCTGGTGAGGCTGCAGTGAGTCCAGGTGTGATTGCCAATTTCATGGCCTTCTTCGATGATGCGGCGCACGATGGCGGGATACATCTTCACCTGCGCACCGATGAGGAAGAACGTGCACTTGATGTTCCGCTCCTTGAGGATGTCGAGCAGCTTGGGGGTCAGGCTCGGATGCGGGCCGTCGTCAAAGGTCATGGCGAGCGCCTTCTGCTCGATCTTGACGGAGGAATACGAGGTGCGTGCACCGGCAGGCGGCACGACCGGCATGGAGGAAGGGTTGTTCAGCCTCTTCACCAGCGGGTTTTCCTTTTCTTCGAAGGGCAGCGCTTTGCGCGCCTCACCAATGGCGAGTTTGTCCGGCTTTGCAGCCTTTTGAGTTGTACAGCCTGACTGGCCTGCCAACATGATGCCAAACCAAATGCTAAGATACATGCGTGGGGGGATCACAAGAGAAAGAGATTAAGGGGTGAAATTCATCTGCGAAAGCTGGATTTTCTGAAAAACAAACAACTGCTAGAAATTTGATCGTCAATGTTGTTCAGCCTTCTCCGGCGGCGGCCAAGACCTCCTGAGGGGTCAGGGCACGCCATGCCCCCGGCGGTAGATCTGCGGGCAGAGCCAGCGCGCCGATGCTCTCGCGATGCAGGTTGATGACACGATTGCTGACCCGGTGGAACATGCGCTTCACCTGATGATAACGCCCTTCATGCAGCGTCAGCCGCGCACGGCGATCGTCCAAGATGACCAGTTCCGCCGGCAGTGTCGTGATGTCCTCGGTATGGAAGTAAA
The DNA here is from genome assembly GCA_002482965.1 of Verrucomicrobiaceae bacterium UBA7681. Taxonomy (GTDB): domain Bacteria; phylum Verrucomicrobiota; class Verrucomicrobiia; order Verrucomicrobiales; family Verrucomicrobiaceae; genus Prosthecobacter. The sequence continues at coordinate 119,419 of DLGZ01000053.1, forward strand.
AGCCGCAGGCAAAGGCCGCCACCGCATCCGGGGCGATGGGATCGAGGGTTTCGACGAGATAAACCTTCGGCACCTTTTCCTCCGCTGCCATCAGCCGTTTGGACCAGCGGCCATCGTTTGTCAGCAAGACCAGGCCGGAGGTGCTGCGATCCAGCCGCCCGGCGATGTGCAGCGTGTGTTTGTCGGGATCGTCGATCAAATCGACCACGGTGGGATGCTGATAGTCCTTGGTGGCGCTGAGAATGCCCACCGGCTTGTGCAGCATGAGATAGAGCGCGCGTTCCGCCGACTGGAGCACCGCGTCATCGAGCTGTACCAGGTTGAAACGATCCACTGGGTGGTGGCCGTCGGTTACACAAACTCCATCCACCCGCACGCGGCGCGCAGCGATGGCATGATGCGCCGCCTGACGTCCCATGGACTGGTGACTGGCGATGAGTCGGTCCAGTTTCATACCGTCACTGCATCCAGGCCGTGTGCGGCAGGATCAAATCTCGCCAAAGTGCTTTTCACGCACCTGCACGATGGCATCAAGCATCTGGTCCGCCTCGCCGCGCAGTTTGGCATCCAGACTGGAAGCGCTGCGGTTGTAGCGGCGAAACAGCATCTTCAGCTGGGCCTTGATCTCGTCCTTGGGCATCTTGGGCGTGATGCCGCAGAGGTCTTCTGGACTGCTGGCAGGCTCCGCTTTAGCAACCACAGGGGTGCCCTTGTTGACCTTGTCGAGCAGGCTGCCCGCTTTGGCGGCAGGTTTGGCTTCGGCGGCAGGCTTGTGAGAGCCACCGAGTGATTTTGAAAGTGATTTGAGGATCTTAAACATGATGTTGGGCTCCTTCAGTGACTGGTGCTTTACTCAATACGCATGGTGCGAAGATGATGGCTGCGGCGTTTCAGTTCTTCATCTGAGAGCACTCCCGCGCCCTTGTAGGTCACAGCGACTTCCTTGCTGCGGCCGGACTGCTTGTCCACCACGAGGGCGCGCACGCGCTGATTTTCATCGTAGCTGAACGTGACGGCCACTTCACAGCCCTTGGCGCGGTTGGGCGGTACGTCCAGGGTCAGGCGGCCGATGACATCGACGAACTTGGCGTCTTCATCCTCGCCCTGGGTGATGTCCACCTCGATGACGCGCTCGTTGTCCTCAGAGGTCTGATAGACCTGGGTGCGTGAGCAGGGGATCGGCGAGTTCTTGGGAATCACGATGGAGTTCATCAGCTTTTCCTGCTTCGTCTTCGCGTTGTAAACCATCGCCAGCGTGCCGTAGCTGGCATTGCAGACTTCCTGGATGCGCGATGATTTTTTCGCGAACAAGGCCGCGCCAAGAGCCACGCACTCGTCCACGTTGCCGCAGGATTTGGGCGTCTTGCCGAACATCTTTTCCAGCATGGTCTTCACCTTCGGAATGCGCGTCGAGCCGCCGACAAGCACCACGTGGTCGATGTCGGTGGTTTTCAGCTTGGCGGAATCCAGCGCCTGCTCGACGAGGAAGACGGTGCGGGTGAGCATGCCACGGATCAGCTTTTCGAAATGCTCGCGGCTCAGATCAATGCGGGCGATGCCACTGTTCTGGTCGTTGGCCACGGTGTCATTCACACGCTGGAGCTTTGAGAGCATCTTTTTTGCGTCTTCCGTAGCCTGCAACACGCGGCGGCGGTGGCGCTCGTCACTGTAGAGCGCCGCGCCGGTCTGCTTCTTGTACTGCTCGGCATAGGCTTCGAGCAGGATGTCGTCAAAGTTGCTGCCACCGAGATGCCGTGCGCCTTCGGAAGTGAGGATTTTGATGTTGTCGCCTTCGACTTCAAGGATCGTCGTGTCCAGGGTACCGCCGCCCAAGTCGAACACCAGAATGCGGCCCTTCACGCCCTGAGAGTGGGCGTAGTAAACCGCTGCCGCTGTCGGCTCGTTCACCAGACGCTTCACCTTCATGCCGGCCATTTCAGCGGCGGCGATGGTGCTCTTGCGTGCGAGTTCGTTGAAGTTTGCCGGCACGGTGATGACGACCTCAGTGATGTCGCCGCAGATCTTGGAACAGTCACGCTTCAGCTTGGACAGGATCAGCGCGGAGATTTCCGCCGGCGTCCATTTCTTGCCGTCGATCTCCACCAGATGCTCCGGGTCGTCCATGAAACGCTTGATCTGAAAGATGGTGCGGTCAGGTTCGCCACCGTCGCGGGCGGCGCTGCCGACGAGCTTCACATCCTCATGTGAATCGAAGAAGACCACGGAATGAGTCAGGCGCTCGCCATCGGCGTTTGGCACGATTTCGGGGTTACCATCAGGTTTTAGGTAAGCCAGCCCGGAAAGGGTGGTTCCAAGGTCAATTCCAACGTATTCAGCCATAACAATGTGTGTGTAAAAAGGTTCCAGAGGCGGGGCTACTGGCTGGAGGTTCGGACCTCCACTTTGCGCAGGATAATCTCGTGTCCCTCGCCACGCGAGAAGATAAAGCCAGAGCGGCAGCTTTCAGTGACGCGTGGCTTCGACTTGCCGGGCAGCGAATCCACGACGGCAATACGCTTGCGCAGGTCAATATCGACTTCGGTGCCATTCGGCACGTCAAATTCGGTGACGCCGTGCTGATGCAAAATATCCTCAAAGGAGGCACGCAGAGTGACGAGCTGCTGCGGGACGTCGCTGCCGTTTGACCCGGCATAGCGGGCCACCAAGGCGTCAATAAGGTCAATGCGCTTAATGATGTCGTTGGCAAACATGACTACCGTACTCTCCTCGGTGGGCAGGCCACGGCGCATGATCTCGTGCTTCTCCTCCAGCTCAACGAGCTGGCCGCGAAGACGTTTTTCGATGTCCTGCCAATGTTTGAGCTGGGCCTCAGCCTGGGCAAACTCCTGCTTTTTGCCTTCCAGTCGGACAAGTTCGGCCTTGGTTTCATCAATCTGGCCCACCGCGCGCTGCTGAGTGGTGCCTAGGTCGGTGATGCGTTTTTCCAGTTCGGTGATGCGCTTCTTCTGCTCGAGCTCGTAATTTTGCAAAACAGCCGCCTGCTTTTGAATGTCGGCGCTGAATTTCTTGAATTCGGCGTCTGCGGCCTCGCGATCCTTACGCGCCTGATCGGCACGTGCAGCTTCACGGTTCAGCGCCTCCTGAGCAGCGTTCAGTTTCACCTGGACCGCCAGATCTTCCTCGGAGGCCTTGCGCAGAGATTTGTTGATCTCCGTCTGGCGTGATTCCAGCCCTGCCAGTGCCTGGCCGAGGCCGAGAATTTTGCCGCCAATGGTGATGAATTCGCCCAGTTCAGTCTTCCGCGCCTCGATCTTGGTGTGGAGTTCTTTGTGGGACATGTCCACCTCTGCCAGTTCCGACTTCTGCGTCTCGATGACCTTGAGAAGCCGTTCCTCGTCAGCTTTGAGGTTCTGCACGCGGTCAAGCCGCTGGCGCAGTTCGCCCTCAATCGCGGCGGCATCTTTCTTCGCTGCATCCGACTTCAGCTTGGCGTCCTTGACCTCTTTTTCCAGCTCAGCCAGCTGTACCTCGGCTGCACGGGACTGCTCCTGTGCCGTCTTCAGACGCACGGACTCCTTGTCCACGTCCGCCTGTGCTTTCATCATGCGCTCTTCCCGTACTTTGTGCGCCTCTTCCAGCTGGGAGATCTGCTGCTGGAGCTCGGCCAGCTTCTTGTTCTGGCCGTCGGTGCTGACGTTTAGGCGCGTGACGAACTGCGAAGCCTCTTCGCGTTCCTTCGTCACACTGACCAGCAGCGCCTGAATGCCCGCCAGCTCGGTGGTCAGGGTGGGAATCTGTTTCCGTAGAATCCTTTCCTCTGCACGCGCCTTATCGACAGCGGCATCAGCCTCGATGCGCTTATGTTCGGCCACCTGCTGCGCGGCAACGGTTTTATCCGTGCGTTTTTCAGCCTCCAACGCCTTGGCTTCATTGGTTTTGACGGCCTTGGTGAGTTCCGCAAGCCTCGCATTCTCGGTCTTCAGTGACGCCTCGAGCGCGGCGCACTCCTTCTTCAGCCTGTCCTGGTTGCGGGTCAGTTCAGCCAGTGCCTTGTCTTCCGCCTGGCGAAGCGTTTCTGTGTCTTTGAGAGTCTTGGTGGCCGTGGCGATGCGCGCATCCACCTCCGCCAGTTCAGCCAGCCGTTTTTCAGCCACGGCAATGCGCTCCTGCACGCCCTTGAGCCGCGTTTCGGCGGCATTCGCCTCCGCGAGTTTTGTTTTCGTCTCGGCTTCGAGGTTGTTGCGCCTGTCGCCCAGGATTTTCTCGAGATTGACCGTTTCGATGCGCAAAGATTCGACAGCAGCCTCGGACGCCTTGCCCTGAGCCAGCGATTCTTTCAGCGCCGCAGCAGCTGCGTCGCGGTCCTTGATCAGCCCTGCAAGCTCGGCCTTCAAATTGTCCGCTTCGGCGCGGGTTTGTGTCACGTTGCCACGCAGATCAGGCAGTACCGATTCAAGCTCGGCGCGCTCTTTGGCCAGACGCTGTGTTTCGGCCTGCAGCTTGTCACGCTCCTGCGTGGCAGTCGTGATGGCGCCGTTCAGTTCGGCATTCTGCTTGTTCGCGGCGGCCAGTTCCTTCAAACGGTCGTCGAGACCTGCGGTCTGCCGGGTAAGTTCGGCCACGCGGGCTTCGGCGCCGGCGATTTCCTTCTGCCGCCCGGTCAGGCGATCTTGCAGATTCTGGTGGTCTGATTCGGCTGCAGACAGTTTTTGCTGCGTGCTGGCGTGTGTCGTGGTGAGCGTGGCGATGACAGCTTCCAGTCCGCTGATTTTTTCCACCAGCATGGACTGCTGCTGGGAGCTTTTCTCGGCGGTGGCGGCAGCGGTGGCAGCGTCTTTTTTCTTTTCGATAGCAGCGGCAACCGACTGCTCCAGATCCGTTTTGGCCAGGGCCAGCTGCTCGGTGACTTTCTTGTGCTCGGTCTGCAGGGTTTTGAACTGCTGATCCGCAGTCGCGGCGAGTTCTTCGAGATTTTTGGTGCGCTGCTCGGCAGCGGCGAGTGTGGACTCGCGCTCTTTGAGCTCGGATTCAACCACGCGCACCTGCTCGCGCAGCCTGCCCATGGCCTGGGAAAGTTCGGTCTGCTGCTCCTCGATGAGGTGAACCTCTTTTTCCAAGGTCTCGCGGCGCTGGGTGAGCGTTTGTGTCAGCAGCGTTTGCGCGCGGCCATGCTCGGTGGCGGCGAGCAGCTCGCGCGTGCGTTCATCGCGATCTTTCACCAGCGCAGCAACCGCAGCCAGGACCTCGGCTTTATGCGATTCGACGGCCTTCAGCGCATCGTTACTGTCTTTGAGTTTCGAGTCGGTCGAGGAAAGGTCATCAAGCTTGTTGGTGAGATCAGCGGCCTTGTCTTCGAGTTCTTTCACCTGTGCCTGCACCTCGGCCAGACGTGTGCCGCTTGCCGCAATCTGCGCTTCGAGGTCCGCCTGGCGTTTCTCGGCCTCCAGCCGCTCTGCTTCGTCCAGCTTCCGTGTGTCCTTGGCCTGCCGGTCAATGTCAGCGAGTTTGGCCAGGGCTTCCTTCTCCTGGGTGGCGAAAGCGGTTTCAGCATCCGACTTCTGAGCGTTCAGCGTCGCAAGCTGTTGCTCTGCGGTGAGATGCTGCTGCTCCAGTTCGGTCAGCTGGGCACGAATGCTCTTCATGCGCTGTTCGGCGGTGCTCGCATCAGCCTCATGGGACTGCTGCCTGCCAAGCAGGGCGCCAATAGCGACATCGAGAATGCCACGCTGGTTTTCCATCTGTCCCATGGTCTGGGTCAGGGCATTGAGGCGTTCTTCGTTGCCTCGCAGTTCGCCAACACGGACTGTGATGGCTTTTTCCTCGCCGCCCAGCTGTGCGATCTGAGTCTGTGCGTGCTGCACCTGCTCCTGAGCTTTCGTCAGCGAGGCATTGACGGCCTCGATTTCGTTCTGCTTGGCTTCCTTCTGTTCTTCGAGTTTCGCCAGATCAGCACGGCGAACTTCGAGCTGCTGGTCAAGGTTCTGCAAATCCGCGCTGCGTTTCGTGCGCTGTTCGGCTTCGGATTTTTGCGCATCGGATTGCAACGCGGTGAGACGTTTGACCTCGGCATCGGCATCGCTGATCTGCTTTTGCAACCCGGCCAGCTTCTGCGAGGAGGCGGCTTCGTCTGCAGTGAGCTTGGCGACGGCAGCTTCACGTGTTTTCGCTTCTTCCGTGGTCTTCCTCAGCAGATCGCTCTGCGTGGTGAAATCACTTTGCGTTTTCGCCAGGTCAGCCTGCGCCTTCTTCAGTTCGGCGCTCAGCTTCTCGAACTGTTGATCAAGCACCTGCAGTTCCGCGCTGCGCTTGGAACGCTGCTCGGTTTCGGACTTCTGCGTGTCAGCCTGCAATGAGGCCAGGCGCTGCACCCCTGCCTCGGCACTGCTGACCTGCTGCTGAAGGTCGGCAAGTTTCTTCGCT
>DLGZ01000053.1:125908-145798 GCA_002482965.1 Verrucomicrobiaceae bacterium UBA7681
CTTCGTGAGATCGGCACGATGGCTTCCGAGCTGACTGTCGAGGTCTTGCAGTTCGGCACTGCGCTTCGTGCGCTGTTCGGCCTCAGATTTCTGCGCTTCGTTCTGCAACGCGGTGAGACGCTTCACCTCGGCATCCGCAGTAGCCGCCTGCTGCTGCAATGCCGCCAGCTTCTTCACCGTCGCTGCCTCGTCGGCCGCCAGTTTGGCCAGTGTGCTTTCGCGAGATTGGGCCTCTTCCGAGGTTTTACCCAGAACTGCCTGCTGTGCAGTGAGGCTGCCTAGCAACTGGGTAAGATCCGCCTGGGCTTTTGCCAGCTCAGTCGTTTTGGACGCAAGCTGGGTGTCGAGCGCCTGAAGTTCACTGCTGCGCTTTGATTTGAGTTCGGTCTCGGATTTCTGCGCCTCGCTTTGCAGCTGGGTGGTTTCCCGGAGCTTCGCTTCGAGGGTCGTGAGCTGGTTTTGCAGCGGACCGAGTTTTTCGTTTGTGGCGGCAAGTTCAGCCGCGGCTTTGGCGGCGGTGGCCTCTTGCGCCCCGGTTTCCGCACTGGCTTTCGCAAGAGAGGCGGTGATTTGTTCCAGCGCGCTTCGTTTGGCAACGACTTCATCCTCCAAACTTTGCAGTTCACCACTGCGCTGCGATTTCAGATCCGCTTCAGACTTTTGCGCCGTGGCAAGGAGCTGGTTGATGGACGCCAACTTCTCCTTCGCCGCCGCTTCCCCGGCCAGGAGTTTGGCTGTCGCAGCTTCGCGATCCTTGTGCTGCTTGTCGGCCTCTGCGTGCAGGGCCTGCAGGCTCTTCTGCGCGGTGCTCAGGTCCTCCTCGGCCTTGGCGACGAGGGCGCGAGTGGATTCGAGCTTGCTCTCGGTGTTGCTTAGATCGCGGCGTTTTGCGTCGTGCTTGCCGGCTTCCGTCTTCGCGTTCTCCACTTCGGCCCGGGCGTTTTGCACCTGCCCGCGCAGCTTTTCGAGTTCGCTCTTGAATCCTGTGACTTCGGTCTGTGTCTGGCTGAGTTCTTTGCGACGGACGTCCAGCGTGGCATCTAACGAGCGGATCTCGTCACGCCGTTTTTGCTCCACATCATTTTCAGCCCGCAGGGAATCACGCTGCTGGCGGAGTTTTTCGACATCGTCACGCAACTCGGCAGCCTGTTTGAAGGCCGCAGGATCGGGCGCAGGAGAAGAAACTGCAGAAGGTTTGGGAATCAGCGAGGCGGGCGGTGGGCTGCCGCCGGGCGACCGCAGTGCATCGGCAGAGATTCGGTGCACTACCGGCTTGGTGACCTCGATTTTACCGGTTTCAGGGGTGGATTTTGGCACGTCATTCTTATCCCGTGCCGGGATGCTTTCGGTGTCGCCTTTTTTGCCATCTTCGCGGCTTGGCTGGCCCTTGGGGGCGGAAACGGATTTGGAGCCTCCATCTGAGGCCATGCCCTTCGGTGCCCGCTCCCGAAACCGGCTTTCCAACTGGCCAAACATGATGCGGTCTCCGCCTTTGACACGAAACCGCTCCACCCGCCTGCCGTTGACGAAGGTGCCGTTGGAGGACTTTAAATCGACAATTTCGTAGCTGCCATCCGCCTGGCGCAGGAACTCCGCGTGAAAGCTGGAAATGAAGGTGTTGTCGATGACGATATCATTGCTGGCCTCACGTCCGATGGACAGCCGTTCTTCGAGGATGTCGAAGACGAACTCATTTCCATCATTAAGGTTGAAGGCCAGATATGGCATGCCGGACGCGCAGAAAGGACTGAAGGGTCGAGAGAATAAGGGTGGAAAATCAGTGAATCAAACTTAATGAAATCAGTCGATAGGGAAGATGGGTGAAGAACCTATTGTTACAAAAACCACTTCGATTGCCCAGCATCATTTAAGATTTCTAAAATATAAAAGACATGCGATTCATCAAATTTTTCGTCCTTCTGGTGCTGGTTTTGAGCAGTTTGGAGGGTTGTGCTGATGTTCCAGCGCCCAGCGGTAGAGCCGAAACGCGTTTATCCCCGGCTCAAATGGACCGTGTCGGCAAGCGGATCTGGCAAAACGAATGCGGCGGTACCGTGGCGGGACTGACCAGTTGGAATGGGGGGGAAGATTTCGCATCCTTGGGCATCGGACATTTTATCTGGTACCCGCAGGGACGCAGCGGCCCTTTTGCAGAAAGCTTCCCGCCACTGCTGACTTTTCTGGCGGCGCACGGCACTGCCACGCCTGCTTGGGCGCGGGGCGCCTGCCCATGGCCGACCAAGGCCGCCTTTGAGGCAGACCGGAACGGCGCACGGCAACAGGAACTGCGGGCGCTGCTCAGCCGCACGGTCAGACAGCAGACGGAATTCATCATGGCCCGCATGGAGGCTGCGCTGCCCAAGATGCTGGCGGAAGTGCCGGCCAAGGAGCGTGGCCGGGTCAAATGGGTCTTTGAATCCCTGAAAACAACCCCGGAAGGCACGTTTTGCCTGATCGACTATGTGAATTTCAAAGGCGAAGGCACCAGTGCCAAGGAACGGTACAATCGCCAGGGCTGGGGGCTGCTCCAGGTACTGCAGGCCATCGGGGAATCGCCGAACAGCTACACTGCTTGGAATGTGCAGTTTGCCGTTGCCGCCAAAGGCGTGCTCAGCCGCCGGGTGGCGAACGCCCCGGGGGAGCGTCAAGAACAACGCTGGCTGTCTGGCTGGCACAACCGGTGTGACGGCTACAAGCGGTCACTGTGAAGCCGCCTATTCCTCTTTACGCTCGATTTTGATTTTGGGCATGGACCCGGAAATTTTGTCCTTCAAATCTTCAAACAGGTTGCCATTCATCTCCTTCGAGTGGCGCATGGCCAGACCCACGACAAAGGCTATGACGAACAGGCCCGTGACAATAATCCCGGTCATGCAGCCGCTTTCGGAGGTGTCCGGATAACTGCCAGCGGAAGGCTTGCTATAAGCACGGCGCACCGGGCTAAGCGGACGCCCAGGAGGCCCTGGCTTGGCCGCCGGGGTGGACGGTTGCGCACTGACGGGGGCCGATGTTGGCAGCGACTTGGAAAAGCGTGGCGTGGTCAGGGGCTTCTCCTCCAGCACGGAGGGAGCATCACCCGCATAGAACACGGACTGCACATCCCCAAAGCCTACGCGGTCGCCATCCTTGAGCAGAGCCTCCTCGATCTCCGCGCCGTTGACGCGGGTGCCATTGCTGGAACCAAGGTCCTGCACAAAAACACCGTCGCCTGACGCCTTGATGATTGCATGCCTCCCGGATGAGGATGGGCAGGTAAGCACGACATCGTTATCAGGATGTCTGCCTATGGTGGCAACATCACTTTCCAACTTATGAACGAGCGTAGTGCCGTCCTCCATGTAAAAGACTACCGAGGCCATGAATGAGGGAGATTAAGGGGGTGAATATTCGTAAAACCAGAAAAGGCACGAACGATGGAACAGAAACTTGGGATTTTCCTGATGCAACGGCTATATTCGCGTGTGAGAGTAAAATTTCTCCGCCTTTCGTGTCATGCGCACCCCAGCCGCCCCATCCCCCTTCGTTTTCCTTGCTCTTTGCACCTTGATGTTGCTGTCCCCTGCGGTCTGGCTGCATGCGGATGACAATGAAGACGCCGAAAAAGCCGCCGGCGCCTTGGCCTATGATCAGGAAGCGGAAGGCTACAACATCCGCGCCGAGGTCAGGACCTACATGCTCGAACCGAAGCTCGGCAAAGCCACCCGCATGCAGCTTTTCAAGGGCAATGAGTACTGTTTTTGCATCGCGACGCCGAAAAAGGCCGGGGTATTCATCACAGGCGCGGTACTGGACCTCGAAGGCAAACCCTCCGGTGACATCCTGCCCGTGCTCGACGGCTGGGGCTTTGTGCTATTCTACAAGCCCAAGAAAACCGGCATGTACATGATTGCCATTCACCAGACGGAGAAAGGCAAGAAAAAGACTGTGCCCTGCGCGATGGTCACCGGCTACAAGTGATCAGCCGATTTTGAAGCTCCCGTCCGGAAGCTTCGCAACGGTGTGCAAGACCCCGCCATCCGCCGAATGATGCGTGAAGGTCAGCGCCTCGGGCATGATCTGCAGATGTGTGAAGCCATGCACGTCCTTGCCAAAAGGCACCTGGTGCTTGCCTTCGAGTTTGCGCGTCTTTGCACCGCCACCGCCTGACAGCAGATGCGTGGTGAAGAGCCCCTTCATCTCCAGATGCTGCAAATCATGGTCGTGACCGCAGAGATACGCATGAACCTGGTGTTTCTGAAACAGCGGCTCCCACTGCGCGATCAATGCCTTCGTGTCGCCATGATCCCCATTTGAGTAAAGCGGGTGGTGCCCTGCCACAATGGTGAACGGTGCACGCGGCTTTGCCAGCTCCGCCTTGAGCCAGGTGAGCTGCTCCTTCTCCTCGGCGGCTGTCAGTGAGCCTCGTGGCTTCTTCGTCTTCTTGTCCAAACCGCCTGAAATGGCAGGTAAATTGGTGTCCAGGCAGATGAAAGTCACCAGCGGATTGCCATTGGGTCCCAGATCAAAACGATACCACTTCGCCGGCATCTTCCAGCGCCCCCCCGGCTTCCCCGCGTACGACAGCTGCACCTTCTCACCGCCCTCGTTGTCATGGTAGTCGTGATTTCCAAGGATGCCCCACATTGGTCCCGGAAAGACGTTTGCCGGATACATCGTCTCAATGTCCTTCTGCCAGCGCGGAGAGTCCACGCTGAACCCCTCTTTCACGCGACCGTAAAAGTTATCTCCCAGCATCAGCAGCCCTTCAGGCTTCACGCCGCTTTCGGCCACGAACTTCTGCATGGCTCCCGCAACCTTGATCTGATCAGCCGCGCCCGTGCCATAGTCGCCCATCATGAGTACATGCAGCGCTTCCTTGGCCACCTCAGCGGCTGCGAGATCCGGCCGGATGTTCAACGCCAGCGCAGCGGAAGAACAGAACAACGTTTGGAGGGCGCGGCGGCGGGAGAGGGGGGCTGGATTCATCGAGCTGGCTGAAACGGCAGTGCTCGCCATTTTCTCTCACCCATGCGTTTTGCTTTCTTGCTCCTGCTCCTTAGCGGCTGCTCTCGTGATGACCCGCCCGCCACTCTCGGCGGCCGCACCATGGGCACCACCTGGAGTCTGCGCGTGGATGGAGGGGCTAACGCCATCTCTCAAAAAGAGATTCAGCAGCAACTGGATAACTGGGAGGCCATCATCAGCCACTGGCGGCCTGACTCCGCCATTTCACGCTTCAATGCCTCCACCCGCACGGACTGGATTGCCGTCCCGGCTGAGCTCGTCGAAGTTGTCGACCTCGCGCAGCAGATCGGCAATGACACCGATCATGCGCTCGACATCACCCTCGCTCCGCTCATTGATCTGTGGGGCTTCGGCACTGCTGGCAGGCGCGACACGCCTCCCACCGATGCCGAAATCGCCAGCGCCCAAGAAAAATGTGGCTGGCAGCACCTGCACACACGCAGCGATCCCCCTGCCCTGCGCAAAGATATTCCCGGGCTGTACATCAACGTCAGCGCCGTCGCGGAAGGCTGGGCTTTGGAACACCTCGCGCAGCATGTGGAGTCAAAAGGCATCCACAAATTCCTCCTCGAAATAGGTGGTGAGGTCCTCGCCCGTAGCGAATGGCGCGTGGGCGTGCAAACGCCTGCGGCACCACCCGGTGAAGCGGCGCAGACGCTGCGGCTCAAAGATCAATCCATCGCCACCAGCGGCGTCTATCGCCAGCATTTCTCGGCGGATGGAAAAGAGTACGCGCATGTCCTGGATCCGCGCTCGGGTCGGCCCATTGAACACAATCTCGCCTCCGTCAGCGTCATCCACGCCAGCGCAGCTCAGGCTGACGGCTTCGCCACGGCTCTGCTGGTCCTGGGGCCAGAGGCTGGTCGTGAGCTGGCTAAAAAACTCGGGTTGCACGTCGTGTGGTTCGAGCGCGAAAAATGACCCCTTGCTCAAAAACCACGTTGCCCTGAAGGCTGCGCTCTCTGCTATCACCACCCCCGCATGTTTCACGTTGCCGAAGATCACGAAGAAGGAATGACAGGCCGCATCTCGCGGCCGCCGCTGGCACCGCGCATGCATTACGCTTTCTCGGATCAGGGCAAGATGTCCGAGTCTCCCCAGTTTGAATACCGCCCGCAGCAGCAGCGCATGGCGGAGCTGGTGGGTGCGGCGCTGGATGGCAACCACGCCTTCGTGTGCGAAGCTGCGACGGGCGTCGGCAAGTCCCTCGCCTACCTCGTTCCCGCCGTCACGTTTGCGCTGGAGCAGAAGCGCAAGGCCATCATCTGCACCCACACGATTAATCTACAGGAGCAGCTCATCACGAAGGACATTCCCATCGTCAAACAGCTCGTGGGCGACTTCCACGCGGAGATCCTCAAAGGCCGTGGCAACTACATTTGCCCCACGCGCCTCAAGCGCGCGCTGAATGAATCTGGCGATCTCTTTTCCACCTCTGAAGCCGGCGAATTGAAGATGCTGCTCGACTGGGTGGCCGAAACTGAGGACGGCACGCTGAGCGATCTGGACTTCACACCCAGCGCGCGTGTGTGGTCGCTGGTGTGCAGCGAGCCGCATGCCTGCACGCCGCGCCGCTGCCCGCCCGGCAGCCGCTGCTGGTATCAGGACGTGCGCCGTCGCATGGAGCAGGCGGACGTCGTCGTGCTGAATCACACGCTCTTCTTCACTCTGCTGGCCTCCGCCGATGAAACCAGCACCGAGGACTGCAATTTCCTTTTCCCGCGTGACTTCGTCATCCTCGACGAGGCCCACACCATCGAGAACGTGGCTGCGCGCGCGTTCGGCCTGCACATCAGCGAATCGAACATCAAATTCGAACTTGGTCGTTTGCACAACCCGAAGAGCCGAAAGGGCTTCTTCCAGCTTGTGGGCGACAAAGACGGCGTGCGCGAGGTTTTGCACACGCTGGAAAGCGTTGACACCTTTTTCCGCGCCGCCGAGGCCGCGTGCAAATTCAACGCCATGGGCCGCGAATTCCGTGTGCGTGAAGCCGGACTCATTGAAGACACGCTCAGCCTGCCGCTGCAACGTCTCGCTCTGCGTGCTCAAAAAGCGGGTGACGCGGTGGACAGGGAGGGCACCAAGCTCGAACTCCTCGATCTCGCCAAGCGGCTCACCGCCGTTCGTGTCGGCATCAAAGCCTTCCTCGATCAGGAAAACGAGGACCACGTCCATTGGGTGGAACGCACCAACACCGACAACCGCATCGTCTCCTTCCACACCGCGCCCGTCGATGTCGCGCCACGCCTGCGGCAGATCTTTTTCGCCAGCCACAAAGCCTGCATTTTCACCAGTGCCACACTGGGCATCGGCGATGACACGGAGTTGAACTATTTCCGCAATCGCGTCGGTGCCGAGGACGCCCGTGCAGCCTGCATTGAAAGCCCGTTCGATTTCAAAAAGCAGATGAAGCTTTATCTGCTCAAAAAGATGCCGCAGCCCTCGGAACCCGGATACCTCGACCGGCTGGAGCACTGGATCACCCATTTCATCGACCTAAGCAGCGGCCGGGCCTTCATTCTTTTCACCAGCTACAGCCAGATGTCCTCGCTGGCGGACAACCTGGAAGCGCACTGCGAACGACGCGGCTGGCGCTTGCTCGTGCAGGGGCGCGGCATGCCACGGCATCAGATGCTCGCTGAATTCAAGAATGACACCCACAGCGTGCTCTGTGGTACGGACAGCTTCTGGACTGGCGTGGATGTGCCTGGCGAAGCCTTGAGCAATGTGATCATCACCCGCCTGCCCTTTGCGGTACCCGACCATCCACTGACCGCCTCACGCATCGAGCATCTCGAAGCACAGGGCCTCAATCCCTTCACCGAATACAGCGTGCCCGAGGCGATCCTCAAGCTCCGCCAGGGTGTCGGCCGCCTCATCCGTACCGCCACGGACAAAGGCATCTGCGCCATCCTCGACAACCGCATCCTCACCAAGCCGTATGGACGCGCATTTCTCTCATCCCTGCCGGAATGCCCGACAGAGATCATGCAGTGAACGTGAGGCCAACCGCAGTATCAAATCACGGGAACAATCCGCGCATCTGCTTCGCTTCATGCACGCGCTGGATGCCCAGGCTTAGGGCGGCGAAGCGCATGCTGACGTTGCGTTTGCGACTCAAGTTGAGAGTCTGCACGAAGGCCTGTTCAAGGATGCGGTAGAGCTTGCTCATCACCTCGCCCTCGTCCCAGAAGAAGCTCTGCAAATCCTGCACCCATTCGAAGTAGGAGACGATCACACCACCCGCATTGCAAAGGATGTCGGGAATCACGAAGATTTCAGGACGCTGGGAGATGATGGCATCGGCCTCAGGCGTGGTCGGACCGTTCGCACCCTCGGCCAGAATACGGCACTGGATTTTCGCGGCGTTGTCACCGGTGATCTGACGCTCCAACGCGGCAGGGACCAGCACATCGCAAGGAGTGAGCAGCAGTTCCTCATTGGAGATCGCGTCCGCACCCTCGAATCCGACGATGCTCCGCGTTTTGGCCACATACTCATCCAGTTTGGCCAGATCGATGCCGTTCGCATTGTGCAAACCGCCAAATGCATCGCTCACAGCGATCACCTTGAGGCCCATGCGGGACAACGAAGCGGCCGCCACGGCACCCACGTTGCCGTAGCCCTGGACCACCGCTGTCGCTCCCTGTGCGGTGATGCCCACGGTGTCCATGGCACGCGAAATCAAATAGGCCACACCGCGACCGGTCGATTCACGACGGCCAAGCGAACCACCCAGGCTCACTGGTTTTCCCGTCACCACCGCCGGCACGCAGTGACCGGTTTGCAGAGAATAGGTGTCCATCATCCAGGCCATGGTCTGCTCGTTCGTGCCCATGTCCGGCGCAGGGATGTCGATCTGCGGGCCGATGAATGGGATCAGCTCCTGTGTGTAGCGCCGCGTCACACGCTCCAGTTCATTGAGCGAAAGCGACCGCGGATCGCAGGTCACGCCACCTTTGGCACCGCCATAAGGCAAGCCGGTGAGCGCACATTTCCAGCTCATCCACATGGCGAGCGCACCGACTTCGCCGAGCGTCACATCCGGATGAAAGCGCACGCCGCCCTTCGTAGGCCCCAGCGTGAGGTGATGCTGCACACGGTAGCCCATGAAGACAGTGGTGCTGCCGTCGTCCCGCCGAATGGGCATGGCCACGGTCACAGCGCGCTTGGGCATCTTCAGGCGGTCACGGGCGTTTTCAGGAATATCCAAAAAGTCGGCCACCAAATCGAACTGCTGGCAGGCCATGCGGAAAATCGGCGTATCATAAACTTGGGGAATCATGTTGCTCATGGTGCAGAAGCATACGCGGGCCGAAGAATCTGCGAGTACAGATTCTGTCATTGTCAGCAACACTGACTCACATGTAAATGACTGCCATGCCCGCCGCCAAAGCGCCCACCAGCCTCCGCCGCCTCTTCGATGAGATCGGCACCGTCGATCAAGTCGGCATTGAGGAGCGTGTGGCCACATTCACCACCCGCAGCCTCAAGAAGAAATCGAAGGTCTTCGGCCTGCGCCTTGCTGTTTCGATGGTCGATCTGACCACGCTCGAAGGCAAAGACACGCCCGGCAAAGTGGCCTCCCTGTGCCAAAAGGCGCTGTGCCCGCATGATGTGGGCGACATTCCACCCACTGCCGCTGTCTGTGTTTATCCTGCCATGGTGAAACACGCCCGGAAACACGTCGGCGGCACTTCAGTCAAAATCGCCTCCGTCGCCACCGCCTTCCCGAGCGGCCAGGCCCCGCTCAAAACCCGCCTCGCCGAAGTCCGCGCCGCCGTGAAAGACGGTGCCGATGAAATCGACATGGTGATCAATCGTGGCGCTTTTCTCAGCGGAGAATTCGGCCGCATGCAGGATGAGATCGCCGCCGTGGTCGAAGCCTGCGGCCAAGCCACGCTCAAGGTGATTCTCGAAGTCAGCGAACTCGAAACTTACGACAACATCCGCGCCGCCAGCTTCCTCGCCATGCGAGTGATCCGCCCCGGCGACTTCATCAAAACCAGCACCGGCAAAACTTCGTCAAACGCCACCCTCGGCAACAATCAGGTCATGCTGGAAGCCATCCGCGACCACTTCCTCGCCACCGGCATCCCCATCTCCATGAAACCCGCCGGCGGCATCCGCACGGCCAAGCAGGCGCTGCACTTCCTCATCGCAGTCAAAGAAACCCTCGGCGACGAATGGCTCAACAACCGCCGCTACCGCTTCGGTGCCTCCGCGTTGCTCAATGACCTCGTGCGCCAGCTCGAAAAAGAACGCACGGGGGCTTATCAGGCCCCGTGGAATTTCAGCGAAGCCACCGAAGGTTATTAACCCACTCCGTTGCATGCCCAAGACACTTTCTAAATCCAACCCGGCCCGTGAACTCGTCTTTGGCGATCTGTGGGAGTTTGATCCCGCACCGGAGACGGCGGACCCGAAATTGAAGCCGCGCTATGACCTTTTCATCAACGGGTCCTTCGTACCGCCGCGTGCTGGAAAATACTTCGCCACGATCAATCCGGCGCATGAAACGAAGATTGCCGACATCGCCTTGGCAGACGCTTCAGATGTGAACTCGGCGTGTATAGCTGCACAGAAGGCATTTGTGAGTGTCTGGGGCAAGATGCCGGGGAAGGAACGCGGGAAGTACCTGTACCGTATCGCACGGCTGCTGCAGGATCACGCACGTGAATTTGCCATCGCTGAGACATTGGACGGCGGGAAGCCGATCAAAGAATCGCGCGATTTCGATGTGCCGATGGCGGCAGCGCATTTCTTTTATCATGCAGGCTGGGCGGACAAACTGGAGCATCTCGCGCCGGGCAGGCAGATCGCGCCGCATGGCGTGGTCGGGCAGGTCATTCCTTGGAACTTTCCGCTGCTCATGCTCGCGTGGAAAATCGCACCAGCGCTCGCGGCGGGGAATTGCGTGGTGTTGAAACCGGCGGAGTCCACGAGCATCACCGCGCTGAAGTTTGGCGAGATCTGCCAGGAGGCAGGCCTGCCGAATGGCGTGGTCAACATTGTCAGCGGAGCCGCTGAAACAGGCGCGGCGGTGATCCAGCACCCGCTGACCATGAAGGTCGCCTTCACCGGAAGCACGGAGGTCGGGAAGAGCCTCATGCGCAGCCTCGCGGGCACGGACAAGAAGATGACGATGGAACTCGGCGGCAAGGCCGCGAACATCGTCTTTGATGACGCGCCGCTGGATCAGGCGGTGGAGGGCATCGTGAACGGCATCTTTTTCAATCAAGGCCACGTCTGCTGCGCTGGCTCCCGCCTGCTCGTACAGGAAAGCATTGCCGATGAAGTGCTGGCAAAACTGAAGCGCCGCATCGCCGTGCTGCGCGTGGGTGACCCGATGGACAAGAACACTGACCTCGGCGCGATCAACAGCCGCGAGCAGCTCGCGAAAATCACCGACCTCGTCCAAATCGGTGTCGCGGAAGGCGCGGAGAAATACGACAACGGCTGCAAGCTGCCCGCCAAAGGCTTCTTCTTCCGCCCGACGATTTTCACCAACGTCAGCATGAGCCACCGCATCGCCCGCGAAGAAATCTTCGGCCCCGTGCTGAGCATCCTCACCTTCCGCACGCCCGAAGAAGCCATCGAAAAAGCCAACAACACCCCGTACGGCCTCAGCGCCGGGGTCTGGACCGACAAAGGCAGCCGCATCCTCAAGATGAGCACTCTCATCAAAGCCGGCGTCGTCTGGGCCAACACCTACAATAAGTTTGATCCCACCAGCCCCTTCGGTGGCTACAAAGAGAGCGGCTTCGGACGCGAGGGTGGGAAACAGGGACTGCTCGACTATCTCATGGTGGATTGAGACGCAGCCTTCATCAATTTCATCCCTTCCCTTCATGACCCGAATCAACATATCCAAGACCCCCAAATGCTATGTCGGCGGCGCCTTTATCCGCAGTGAAAGCGGACGCGTAACAGCACTGCATGATGCCTCCGGGGCGTTCTTTGCCAACATCCCGCAATGCACACGCAAGGACCTGCGCAATGCGGTCGAAGCCGCGGCGAAAGCGGGACCGGGCTGGGCGAAGCGTTCGGCCTTCAATCGTGGGCAGATTTTGTACCGCCTAGCGGAAATGATGGAAGCACGCAGCAGCGAGCTGGCCGAAGCGGTGGCGCTGGGTGGAGCTTCGAAAGCTGATGCCTCGCGTGAAGTCGCCGCCAGCATCGAGCGCGTGGTGCATTACGCCGGCTGGACGGACAAATACGAGCAGATCCTCGGCAGCGTGAACCCCGTGGCTTCGGCGCACTTCAATTTCACCGTAACCGAGCCGATGGGCATCATCGGCGTCATCGCACCCGATGATTCGCCACTGCTGGCGCTGGTTTCCTTGATCCTGCCCGCCATCACGAGCGGCAACTGCGTTGTGGCACTCGCAAGCGGCACGCAGCCCTACCCCAGCATCCTGCTGGGTGAAATGCTGGCCACCAGCGATCTCCCCGGTGGCGTGGTGAACCTGCTCACCGGCCTGCGTAGCGAGATGGTGCCGACGTTTGCCACGCACGAGCACCTCCGTGCGCTCAACGGTGTGGTGAACGCCGCAGACCGCAAGACGCTGAAACTCGGTGCGGCAGAAAGTGTGAAACGTGTGCACCTGCTGAAGGCCGAGGAACCTATCGACTGGTTCGCCGACAAAAAGCAGGGCGTGGAAGAAATTCGGGCGCTGATCGAGTTCAAGACCACGTGGCATCCGGTGGGCGCTTGAAGTTGCTCTCCTGTTCTTGCGCGTCAAAATAGCGGCTCCATGACCGCCTACCAATCTCTCTGCGAAGTTGTTTCTGAAATCGCCCTCCTCTCCTCCACGGAAGCGGTGCTGGGCTGGGACCAGGAGACGTACATGCCAGCGCATGCGCTGGATCACCGGGCGCGGCAGCTTTCCTACATCATGGGAAAAGCTCATGGGCTGCTCACTTCGAAGAAAACTCTGAAGCTGCTGGAGCGCGCTGAAGCAGAAATGCCGGAAGACGCGACGCAGGCGGCAAACGTGCATGGTCTGCGGCGGGACATCAACCGGGCGACGAAGCTGCCGCAAAAGCTGGTGGAGGAGGAAACCAATGTGTGTGCTCATGCGAAGGCGGCGTGGGCGGAGGCTCGGGAGAAATCGGATTTCGTGATGTTTGCCCCGCATCTGGAGAAGGTGCTGGCCATCGCACGCAAGAAGGCGGATTTGTTTGGCTACGACGACGAGCCGTATGATGCGCTGCTGGACCTTTACGAACGCGGTGCCAAGACGCGTGAAGTGGCGACACTGTTTGAGAAACTGCGCCCGCAACTGGCGGAGATCGCCCGCGAGGCAGTGGCAAAATCAGACAAGGTCAAACCGGGCGCGCTCAAGGGCCGTTATCCCATCGAGAAACAGCAGATTTTGAACCGCGAAATCGCGGAGAATCTGGGGTTTGATTTTGAGGCGGGACGCATCGACACGACGGCGCATCCTTTCTGCACCACTCTGGGGCCGGGCGATGTGCGCCTGACGACGCGCTACGATGAAAAAGATTTCCTATCTTCGCTCTTCGGCGTGATGCACGAGGCCGGGCACGGCTTGTACGAACAAGGTCTGCCAGGGCTGGACTACGGCCTTCCGAGCGGCAGCGCGGCGTCACTGGGCATCCACGAGTCACAGAGCCGCCTGTGGGAGAATCACGTGGGCCGCAGCCGCACGTTCTGGGAAAAGTGGCTGCCCCGCGCGCAGGAACTCTTCCCGCATCTGCGCAAAGTGAAGCTGGATGTCTTCATGAAAGAAATGCTGCGCAGCGAATTCAGCTTCATTCGCGTGGAGGCCGACGAGGCGACGTATGATCTTCACATCCTGCTGCGCTTTGGCATCGAACGCCGCCTTGTGAAGGGTGAGCTGGGCGTGCATGACGTGCCCAAGGTCTGGAACGAAGAATATCGCGAACTGTTTGGCATGACGCCGCCGGATGACCGCCGGGGCTGTTTGCAGGACATTCACTGGAGCATGGGAGGACTGGGGTATTTCGCGACCTACACGCTGGGGAATCTCAATGCCGCCCAGCTTTTCGCGACGGCAAAGAAGCAGCGGAAGATCGCGACAGCGCTGGAGAAATGCGACTACGCACCGCTGCTGCAGTGGCTGCGTGTCAACGTGCACAGCAAAGGTGCTGCCTTGCTTCCTCAGGAGATCATCACGCAGGCCACGGGCAAACCGACGGATGCGAAATGGCACATCAAACACCTGCAGGAGCGGTACGTTGGCTAGGAGCTGAGGTGATCGGCGAGCAGTTCACGAAGAATCTTGCGGGCGCGGTAAAGCCGGAGCTCGACTGCTTTTTCGCTGGTATCCTGCACCCGGGCAATCTCGCGGTGGCTCATCCCGTGCCAGGTGGCGAGAATGAGCACCTCACGCAGTTCCTGCGCGAGTTTTGCGACGGCAGTTTGCACGGCAATCAGGCGCTCGTTGGCGATGGCCTGCTCATCAGGAGAGGCGTGGGCCGCAGCGAGGGGCATGTTTGAAAGGTTCTCATGCTCCATGAGGGTTTCCGGATGCCGACCGCGCCAGCGAGCATGATTACGGGCGAGATTCGTGGCGATGGCGAATAGCCATGTGGAAAATTTATGTGACCTGCTAAACCTGTACCGGTGCTGGTAAACGCGAACGAAGGTTTCTTGAGCGAGATCAGCCGCCGTCGCAGCATTGCTCGTGAGGCGTGTGAGATAGGCGATTAATGGCTTGCTCCAGACGTCCATGAGACGGTTCAAGGCCAACTCTTCGCCTCCCGCGAGACTACGCATCCATTCGATGTCGAGGTCGTCCCGGGCAAGTGTCATCGGCGGAGACTGGAGGAGAGACGCCGATCATGCTCGCGACGCTGCTGGTCGAGAATGGGCAGGAAATCGTTCAGAAAGCGCTTTCCCTCCTCTTGAGGCATCAGCCTGGCCACATGCCTAAGATGGTCAGCGGCGGCCTTTTCGCAGTCGTCGCAGATGGCCTGATCTCGGCTGAGCTGGGCATCGTGTTCTCCAGCAGGACGGCCACGTTGACGGGCACGACGGAGGAGTGGACGATCAGCCTCATTGATCTGGCTGCACATCTTATCGCAGTGCTTGAAGTAGTCGCGGTGCAGGGCGCTGACGCTCTCGAAGGTTGCGGAATCGAGGTTGTACTCTTCCTTCAGCCAGCTCAAGCCCAACTCGCGGGGAGAGTCCCGCGGGCGGAGGCTTTCACGGGTGATCCACAGGGCAACAGAAGCCAGCAAAGCAGTGAGGAGCGTGAAGCCTATGATTCTGCGGACTGGCGTCATGGCATCCCAAGGCTGAGGTGATTTGAGTCGAACGGACTGATAGAAGTAAGATAGGCGTCATGAGGATTCAAAGCCTGGGGCGGGTGCGTTATGCCCCAAACAACGGCAAGAAACACGGCTGCCGTCATGACGACAATTTCCCGTTTGGGTTGCAGCAACCACCAAGAAAAGCGCTCGATCAATCCAGGATTGATCGTCTCGGCCGCGATGCGCCGCCAGACTTCACGACGGAAGTCTGGCGGTGTTTCCACCTGAGGCTGCCATTCAGCAAGGAGATCATCTAGAAGATCCGGATTGTCGTTGTGCATGGCGGCGCGGTGTGGTTCTGGGGGGGGGCAATCTGATGGTGTTACCTCTGGCCATAGACATCAATCCAGGCGAGGCCGGACTTCACGCCCTGGGGCTGAAAATATCGGCGGCCGAGATACACACCATCAACCGGAGCCATGGATCCGCCCTGGGGATGGCTGGCACGTGTGAGCACAGGCTTGCCGTTGTAAGTCTGCGTAAGGCTCGGCACGGGGCGTCCTGAACAGGACATTGAGGAAAGTGTGGCGGCAGCGAGAAGAATCAGAATGACGGGTTTCATGGTTGGTCGGGTTAGGGTTGGTGAGCGGCTTTGAAAGCGCTGCTCAACTGGTTTCACCCCGCCTCATGTCGAATCCCTCAAAAAAGACCCTCTTTTTTTCAACGTCAGTTTTCCCGGCGCACATGCCGGATGAGCCCAATCATGACGCCTTGGATTAGTAGTTCGCGCGCCGGTAGAAGATCGGGAAACTCGGGGTTCTCAGCCTGCAGGTAGGGCTGGGAATCTTTGACGACGTAGCGTTTCAAGGTGCTCTCGCCGTCAATGAGCGCGGCGACGATGTCTTTCGGACGCGGCTCGCGAATTTCGAGAATGACGAGGTCGCCGTCGCCGATGAGGGCTCCGATCATGGACTCGCCACGCACTTTGAGGGCGAAGCTTTTCGCGGAGCGCGGGATGCCGAGGGTGTTCACATCGACGGAGATGCACCTGTCAGCGTGCTGAACCATGTCGGCAGCGGCCATGCCTGCGGGAATCTGACCGAAGACCGGGATGTCGATGATTTCAGCACGGTCGAGGTCTTCAGGAAAGACAACGGCCCGGGCTTTGTGCGCATGGCGCTGAATGACGCCTTTTTTTTCCAGCGCACGCAGATGGCTCATGGCGGCGGTCTGGCTGGAGAAGCCGAAGTGGCGCTGGATGTCACGCGTGGAAGGCATGACGCCGTTCGTTCGCTGGTAGCTGCGCAGGTATTCGAGAAGTTCCTGCTGGCGAGCCGTGAGGCGGGAGTCAGTGTCGGTGAACATGATAATTAAGGGCTGTTCGGGCGAACATTCCCGTTCATGCTTCGTACGCAAGATGTTTTCCTGCGCCAATTTCAGCGCATAGTGATGGACATGCTGTGTTCGAACTACCTGAAAACCTCCGCTCTCCTGCTGCTGGCCACGATCAGCCATGCGCAGGAAGCTGCGCAGATAAACCCGGCCAAGATGGATAAAACTGGCATGCTGCCCCCCCATACCAAGGTACTGGGCGAAAGAGCGGCTGCAGCCTTCGGCAAGCAGGACTGGTCAGCGGCCCGCAAAGCCTATCTGGAAATGTTGGAGCTCGACGATGGCAATGCCCTCATCTGGGCAAATCTAGGCGCGGTGGAGCAGCAGGCGGGAGACACCAAGCAAGCCGTCGAGTGCTTTGAAAAATCCGTGCAGATCAACCCGAAGCTCGCGCAAACGTGGACGGCCCTGGGATTGATGCTGCAAAAGCAGGGAGACACCTACCGGGCGATTTCCTGCTTCACACGCGCCATTCACGAAGAGCCGGAAGATGCACGCGCCCACAATTACCTGGCCATCGCCGCCAAAGGGCTGGGCTGGACGGATGCAGCCGAAGCGGAACTGCAGCGGGCTATCGAACTAAAGCCGGATTACGGCATCGCCCATTTCAACATGGCGCTGATGCTTCTGGAGCGCCGACCACCCGCCATCGAACTGGCTCGCAGGCACTACGACAAGGCACTGGCCCTCGGGGTGGCGAAGGACGACGTGGTGGAACGACGCCTGAAGGAGTAACCCATGCAGCAACTCACTGAACCATGGAACATCACCGCGCAACTGGATGAACTGCGTACGCAGGGGCTGTGGCGCGAGCTGCGACCGCTGGATGCCGTGGACGGAGTCACCGTGCGCACGGAAGGTCGCGATTGGATCAATTTTTCTTCGAACGACTACCTAGGACTGGCGCATTCCGCCGAGATGAAGCAGGCCCTTGCCGAAGGCATCGCCAAATACGGCGGCGGGTCGGGGGCCTCCCGGCTGGTCTGCGGCACTCACCGCGCCCATGCCAAACTGGAGGAAGCCCTGGCTGATTTCAAAGGGACGGAAGCCGCGCTGACCTTCAGCAGTGGATTTGCCGTGGCACTGGGCACCATCCCGGCGCTCATGGGTGCCGGCGACACCATCATCCTCGACAAGCTCTGCCATGCCAGCCTCGTCGATGCCGCGCGCTTGAGCGGAGCGACGATCCGTGTCTTTCCTCACAATCACCTCGAAAAGCTCGAACGCCTGCTGCAAACGGCCCAAGGGCGAGTGCTGGTCGTCACGGAGTCGATATTCAGCATGGACGGTGATGCCGCCCCCCTGCGGGAGATTGCCGAACTCAAGTCGAAGCACGGTGCCTGGCTGCTGGTGGACGAAGCGCATGCCGTGGGGGTTCTAGGCCCGCAGGGGCGTGGGCTCGCCGCTGCACTCGGGGTGGATCAGCAGGTGGATTTGCATCTTGGCACTCTCAGCAAGGCCTTTGGCCTGAGTGGCGGCTATCTGGCCGCATCAAGGCAGGTTATTGATCTGCTGATCAACCGGGCCCGCAGCTTTATCTACTCCACCGCGCCCCCCGTTCATCTGGCCCATGCGCTGGAGGTCATTTTAGAACTGATTCGCAGAGAACGTGGCGATGATGGGAGGCGACGAGTTCTCAGCAATGCCCAAAAAACGCAAGCCCTGCTCTCGGAGCTAGGCATCGCCTCACCTCCCGCCGAGGCTGCCATTCTGCCGGTGATTTTAGGTGAGGAATCACGCGCCATGGAAGTCAGCACTCGGCTGCGTGATGCAGGATTTCTCATTCCCTGCATCCGCTACCCGACCGTCGCTCGTGGCAGCGCCCGGCTGCGCATCACCATCAGCGCATTGCACACTGCCGCGCAGATCCATGCTCTGGGCACCGCCTTGCAGGAGACGCTTGAGCGTCACGGCTGAACTGTATGGCCCACAATCTCGAGCGCCCGTTTTCTCGCGTCCTTGATCTCCTGCGGGTTCAAAGAAACGCCGTTCTTTCCTGAGGCCATCAGGTTGGTGTGTTCCTGACGATGCTGCAGGAATAAAACATGCCCCAGCTCATGTGCCGTCACGCGGGCGACGGGGTTTTTTGCACCGCCTGAGACCTTGTGAAACTCTGGATTTTCGCAAACCACCACCGGCTCGCCGTAAAAAAAACCGTTGGGCCCCATGTCCTTGACAAAACACACGTCAATGGCCGTGGGACTGAATTGATTCGTCGGAATCGTCGCTTTGACCCAGTCGCGATCCTTGATGTACCACCTTTTGGGGGCGAGATCGAGTGCTTGCAGGCTGTCAACCGACTCCAGTTCGAATCGGATGCCCGCCTGGGCCCAGATTTTGTTCACTTCATCAAAAATGACACGCGCTTCTTTTTCCGTAAGCGTCGTTTGCAGCCTTGGATTCGTAATGGACTGCATTAGATGCGCCCGGACTCTCAAATGAATGAGGGGAAACGGCTCACGGGATTGCACTGGCAGCGACCACACCATGAGCAATGTCAATATCAGCAGACGAGTCATAACAAGGGTTAGCCATCTTCCGCAATTCGTTCAATCTTAAGATTTCACAAATTTTGGCATGAAGGCTGCATGTTGAGATCCATTATCTAATGAAGGCAGCATTTAGGGACGCAAAAATTTGCTCCATAACTGCAAAAAATGCTTTTCACGTGTTGCGGCCCCTGCTAGCTTTGAGGCTGAACGGCTCACGTACTATGGATTAGAACTCAAGTTTTAATCCATCCCATGCGAGTGTCCGACCTCAAACCAACCAACCTAATACCAACCATCAGACTATGAAATTGAACGCATTGCTGAAAACGCTGGGGTTCTTGGCACTGGCCGCCACTCCCGTTGTGGCCGGACCATCCGCTCCCGCTCCTGACAAAAACCCAATCGCTCCGGCTCCCGTGAACGATGACCTCGGCATCACTGCCTCCATCGGCTACGACTCCAACTACGTTTGGCGTGGTATCAACTACGGCCAGCATTGGGTCCGTTCCGGCCTCAACGGCGCCATCCTCCTCGTCGGCGGTGCCGCCGAAGACGGCGCTGGCAGCACCTCCCTCCTCTGGGACGTGAACTATGGCTCCCTCGCAGGTGACCAGGACAGCTTCTCCCCGAACCTTTCCACCGCTAATGCCGCGATCAAAAACACCAACTCCTTCCAGCGCCTTCAGCTGGGTGCTGCGATCTCGCATGACTTCGGTCCTGCTGCGATCAGCTTCGGCTACAGCTACATCCACAACATGGG
>DLGZ01000053.1:145933-218762 GCA_002482965.1 Verrucomicrobiaceae bacterium UBA7681
TCAACGGTGGCTGGTACTTCGACCTCACCGCCAAGTCCACCATCGCCGTGACCGATGCCATCAGCATCGTCCCACACGCTGGTCTGGGCTATGGCCTGAACTACAACGCTGGCTTCACCCAGGCTTCCCGCAACCTCTACGGCGGCGGCACCCTCTTCGGCCAGTCTGCAGCTCAGGGCGGCATCAGTGGTTGGACCGCACTCACCGTTGGCATTGATTTCCCAATCAAGCTCAACAGCCGTGCGACCCTTACC
The DNA here is from genome assembly GCA_002482965.1 of Verrucomicrobiaceae bacterium UBA7681. Classification (GTDB taxonomy): domain Bacteria; phylum Verrucomicrobiota; class Verrucomicrobiia; order Verrucomicrobiales; family Verrucomicrobiaceae; genus Prosthecobacter. The sequence goes on from DLGZ01000053.1 coordinate 146,188, forward strand.
CCCTACGTTGCAGCCAACCTGCCAATGGGCCCGATGAAGAATCTGGCTCGCTCGTCCACGAACGCTTACGCCTTCGGCGTCGGCGGCGGCCCAGCCACCCCGTTCCACAGCATTGTGTACTACGGCGTGACCCTCAGCGTCCGCTTCTAATACCCGTCGTTCTCTGAACGATTCAACCCTTCAAGGTTAACCTCCCGGCGCAAGCCGGGAGGTTTTTTTGTATTTAGTGAATGCTGCTAAGCAGCCATTCCACATCAACAATCATGAGGAATAGGCGCAGTTGAGTGAATAAAGATCCAATGGCTGACATCGGTCTTGAACAAAATGCCCACCCTCACATGAAGGCTAGGAAGCAATTTCCAGTCTCAACCTCCCACCATCTGACACCACCTCAGGTCAAGATCAGATAGGATCAAACGACCAGCCCCAATTGAGAGCGCCCTAACTTAGCCCGATCCCATGATGGGTTGGCTCAGTCAGAGGATGCCAGGGACTCCAACGGTGCAGCCCCCAAAACCGCCCCACCTTCGCGGCAATACCATCTGCGCCTTCAACGACCCCGGGCAGGTTGTGAGTCATTGGCTGCAAGCGCACAGAAAGCCCATTGGCCACCTGTTAGGATATTATTTCTCGATTTTCTATAAATTCCCGTTTTGGAAATGGAGATTCAAAGCTTGGATTTACTTAAGCCACACCGCATCACCACAGGTGCACCTTGCCAGGTTTTCATGTGCATCTGCTTCGAATTGCACCCGAACACATCCCCTTTCAAGCTGACCTCGCAGCTCAAGAAGGACGGCATTAATACCCTTCACTGAGCATCCATTTACTCAAATAGGCTTTGAGCCGATGCCATTGCATGAGTTGTTATAAAAGCAATGCCTTATTGTACAAAAACCTAAATTTTATGGGCTGATAAAATTATGCGCGTGGCGAGAACATGGCACGACACCTGCTCTATCATGTTGTCGCTGCACTGCCTCCCGGCTGCTCAGCGCCTCAACACCAACAATAACTAAACTCGACCAACACATGAAGCCCAAAAGCATGACATCATTCATTGCCAAGTCGGTTGCCGTTCTTGCTGCCTGTGCAGCGCTGAACGCCTCCGCTGGCACCGCACCCGTTAAAAACCCCGCCCCTCCCGTGGTGGAAGAATCAGGAGCTCTCTTCGACACGATCGGAGCCACCTTCGACGCCGGATACGACAGCCGCTACTACTTCCGCGGTCTTTGGTTCGCCGACAACATCATGTGGACTGCACTCAACTTGAGCGTGCCGATCACTGATAAGCTGACCTTTGGCATCGGTGGTGCCTACATCAACACCGCTGGCACTCCCTTTCTGGGTTCCAAAAGTGGCTTCCAATATTCGGAAATCGATGCGATCACCAGTCTGTCCTACAACGCAGGTTGGGCGAAGTTCGGAATGCAGTACCAGTATTACTTCTATCCAGATAACTACGGTGGCAGCTTCAATGGCGTCCCTATCGCAGGTGCCGACCCAGAATTCGCACTCAAAGGTGCTGGTGAACTGGGCTTCACGGTTGCTGTGCCTATCCAGGCCTTCAACATCTATGCAGGCTACTACTATGACCTCCGAATCAATGGTTCGTACTTCTCCCTCGGTGCGGACTATACCTTCGCGGTCACAGATTGGCTGAGCATCGTGCCTTCCATCAACACCGGCTTTGGCATCGACTACTACACCGGCAATGGTTCCGGCTCTGCCGCAGGCAGCACCTTCGTTGGCAACAACGGCCAGAGCATGACTCAAGGACCGAAGTCTGGTTTCACCCACGTTCTCTACACGCTCGCCGTCCCGGTCAAACTGACCAAGTCGGTGACCTGGACGACCTACGCGGCGTTGAACCACGGCGAAAAGCTTCGCACTCAGATCAACACCACCCAGAACGAAATCTACTGGGGAACCAAGCTTAGCTTCGCGTTCTAATTCCTCGGGGCTCGAAGCCCTGAGCAAAACATCTGATAATTAGGTTTGGCTCCCGGTCAGTTCGTTCACTGACCGGGAGCTTTTGTTTTGGCGCGGAACGTCTTTCTGCCTAGCATCCGCGCACACCACATGACTGAACATAAGCTCAACTGGAACTCGAACAACCTCACCCATGGCTGGCAGCGCGGCGTCAACGCCTTCTTCTGGGGCCTGGGTTTTAAGCCCGAAGATTTTGACAAGGCGCAGATCGGCATCGGAACGCCGCTGCTCGACGGCAACATCTGCAACGTCCACGCGCACGAGCTCGCCCAGCTCATTGCCCAAGGCTGCAAAGAGGCGGGGCTCATCGGCTTCCCCTTCGGCGTCTCGCCGGTAAGCGACAACATCACGCAGGGAAATGTCGGCGGTGCGGCCTCCCTTTGCTCACGCAATCTCATGGCCAATGGCGCAGAGATGATCTGCACCTCGCACTGCTATGATGCGCTGATCGGCCTGCATCATTGCGACAAAAACGGCCCGGCTTTCGCCATGGCCTTGGCGCGTACCAATTACCCCGGTCTCATTGTCAACGGCGGCAGCATCATGCCTGGCTGCCACAAAGGGCACTCCACCTCCATCCTCGACGTCTATGATGCCGCCGCGAAGGAAAAGCAGGGGACGATGAGCTACGAGGAATCCGAACAGATCATCCGTACCGCCTGCCCTGGCGCAGGAGGCTGCGGAATCGCGGCCTCTTTCAATACCTGGGGCATCGCGCTTGAAGCCATGGGCCTCAGCCTGCCGGACACCTCCTCCATGCCGGCGATCGAAGCAGGCAAACGTGAGGAATGCCTGCGTGTCGGCAAAGCCGTGCGCCGCCTGCTGGAGATGAACCTGCGCCCTAGGGACATCATCACCAAGGCCTCCATCACCAATGCCATGACCGCGATCTGCGCCATCGGCGGCTCCACCAATGGCGTGCTGCACATCCTCGCCGTTGCCCGTGAGGCCGGAGTAGATTTCACGCTGCGTGACGTTCAAGCCATTGGCCGTCGAACGCCCGTCCTGTGCAATTTCGCGCCGCGCGGACGTGGCACGATGGTCGATCTTCATCGCCTCGGCGGAACCACCATGCTGCTGAAGCACCTCATGAAAACTGGGCTGCTGGATGGCTCGTGCATCACCGTCACCGGTCAAACGCTGGCGGAAAATCTCGCCAATGCCGCCGAAGTTCCCTTCCCGAATGAGCTCATCGCGCCCATTGAGGCACCGTTCAAAGACTTCGCCGACATCCAGATCTGCTTTGGCAACCTCGCCCCCGACGGTATCGTCTTCAAAGTTTCCTCGCTGGACGAGCCCCGCTTCCGTGGCAAAGCCATCTGCTTCCACGACTCCAAAGGCGTCTCCGATGCCGCCGCAGCCGGTCTCATCCAGCCCGGTCACATCGTGGTCATTCGTGGCTGCGGTCCGGTTGCGCTCGGCATGCCTGAAATGCACGTGGCCAGCGCCGCCTTAGCAGTACCAGAGCTTTATGGCAAAGTCGCCCTGCTTTCAGACACCCGTGTCTCCGGCGTCTCCGGGGGTGCCGTGGGCGTACATTGCAGCCCGGAAGCAGCCGTGGGCGGTCCGATTGCGGTGGTGGAAGATGGTGATGAAATCGAATTCGATCTGCTCGCCGGCACCATTCACGTCAATGCCGACCTCGATGCTCGTCCGCGCAAGACTTTCCCCGTCAGCCATCCCTTCGGCTACCTCGCCGACTTCGCCGCCACGGTGACGCAGGCCCACCAAGGCTGTGTGCCACGCTGGGTGGCTGATCGCAAATAAATCACCTCAGCCCGCCATTTTGGCCGCCAGCAGCACAGCTTCCACAAGGCTGCGCCCGTTGGCTTTGCCCTGCCATGCGATGTCGCACGCAGTGCCATGATCCACACTCGTACGGGGCACCGGCAGCCCCAGCGTGGTGTTCACGGCGGTATCAAACGCCAGCGCCTTCAGCGGGATGAGCGCCTGATCATGATACATGCAAATGTAGGCATCCACCGCCCTGCGCTTCGTCGCTATGAAGGCGGTGTCAGGCGGCAGCGGGCCTTCGACAATATGGCCCTTCGCCCGCGCCGCCTCGATGGCAGGCACTATGATGGCCTCCTCCTCGCCACGCCCAAACAAGCCATGCTCACCCGCGTGAGGATTGAGCCCGCAGACGGCGATGCGCGGTTTCTTGCCGCGCACACGCTGCACGGCCTCCGCAGTCAGTTCGATGACATCCAGAATGCGCTGCGACGTCAGCGCAGGCACCACATCCTGGTAACCAATGTGCACGGTCACCAGACTGCAGATCATTTCCTCGGAGAAAAAAGTCATGCAGGAGCGCTCAGCCTGCATTTTTTCGGCGAACATCTCGGTGTGGCCAGGATACTTGATGCCTGCGGCATGCAGCGCCTCCTTGTTCAGCGGTGCCGTCGCCACAGCGGCGACTTGCTTCGCCAACGCGGCCTCGATGCTCTTTTCAACGTAGCGATAACCCGCCGCTCCGGTCTTGGCGCTGACAGTTCCCGGCGTGAAATCTTCCGCATCGAAGCCGAAGAGATCCAGCACCACCGGCTCGTCGATGCTTCCGCATTTTTCCGCCCATTCAATCTCGCTGATGATGCGTTTGGGAGCTGGCAGACCCGCCTGCCGCGCACAGCGTGAAAGCAGCCGTGCATCGCCAAACACCACGGGCGTGGCAAGCTCGCACACCTCCTTGTTGGCAAGCAGTTGCAGGCAGATTTCAGGACCAACCCCTGCGGGGTCGCCCATGGTGATGGCAATAAGTGGTTTCGGCATGAACCGTCACTCTGACTCAACGCAGCACCTTGTCGAGAAACTTGGCAACGAGGGCGGTGCGTTCGTCGTCATAAAACTCCGCGCCGCCATGCAGGCTGCCGGGCAGCATGATCAAGGTCACCGGCAAACCTAGGGACTGATAGGCTTTGGCCAGTTCTTGGGACTGCTGCGGCGGCATCTGCGGATCCGCATCGCCATGGATGAGCAGCAGCGGCGGGTCGTTTTTGTCGAGATGTGCCACCGGACTCGCCAGCTTTGCGAGTTCGAGCTTTTTGTCCGGCGTATCCCCCAGCAGCAATTTCAGCGCAGGAATACGGAAATCGAGGCCCTGCGGAGTACTCTGGGAAAGAATCGTCGCCAGATTTGAAGCGCCGTAATAGCTCACGATGACCTGCACATCGCTGCTCTGATCCAGATGTTCGCCGACTTTGCCTTCGAGCTCTGGGTTCCCATTGCTCACTCCCACCAGCGCTGCGAGATGACCTCCGGCTGAGGAGCCAATGATGGCAATCTTGCTGGCGTTGATGTGAAACAACTCCGCCTTGGCCCGCAGAAACCGAATCGCCGCCTTGATGTCATGCACCTGTGCGGGAAACACCGCCTGAGTGGACAGCCGGTATTCCACGCTCGCGATGGCAAAACCTTTGTCATACAGGTCGGCGATCGGCACATCTTTCTTCGATCCCGCCCGCCACCCACCGCCATGCACATACACGATCAAAGGCGGATTCTCCCCCTGCGGACGATGCAGATCCAGCTTGAGCAAAGCTTCACCCACTTTGGCATATTCAATGTCCGCCTGGGTGTCCGCCAGTGCCGCAGAAGTGAGTAGAATCAGAGAACAAAGGAACTTCATCATGGTTCGATCATCATCTGCTCAGCAGGGACTTCCAGTTTGATTTTCGTGCCATAGCTCAGCCCCTCCGTCCACGGCAGCAGCAGTTCCAGCACGTCCGGCTTTTGAAAATGCACGGGCTTCGTGTCGGGATGCGGGTGGTAAATCCAACCATAAACCGGCGCAGCGTCATCGCGATGCACAGCGACATCAAAGAACGAAAAATCCTCCGCCGGATCTTCAGGATGCCACTTCAGCGCACGAAACGTATGCCGGGGCTGCACGACTCGATAACTCAGTGGCGCGATGCTCACGTTCAGCGTGCCTGGATAAAACGCGCTCAGATCGAGTCCAAGCGCCGCAAAGAACGGTAGCTGCATGCGCAGTGTACCACCGGGAAACCGCAGGTTGCCATTCAAACCTGAAGCCACTCGATGGCCTTGAACGATCGTGGCTGGGATCATGCTAAGCCAGAATCTGTTTGATCACATGACACGGGTCCACGCCTGTGAGTTTAAAATCGAGACCCGCTTTGCTGAAGGTGAGACGCTCGTGATCAATGCCCAGGCAGTGAAGTATCGTCGCCTGCAGATCGGCGACGTGAACTTCGTCCTCGACGATGTTGAAGCCCATCTCATCCGTCGCACCGAGGGTGACACCGCCTTTGATGCCACCACCGGCCATCCACATGCTGAAGGCCTGCGGATGGTGGTCGCGGCCCAGGCTGCGCCCCAGTGAGACACTCGCTTCCACCATCGGCGTGCGGCCAAATTCACCACCCCAGACAACCAGTGTGCTGTCGAGCAGGCCGCGTTGTTTGAGGTCTTTGATCAGTGCGGCGCTGGCCTGATCTGTGATACCGCAGTTCTTTTTCACATTGCCCGCCACGTCGCTGTGGGCGTCCCAGCCTTCGTTGTAGATATTGATGAAGCGCACGCCGCGTTCGACCATGCGCCGCGCCAGCAGGCAGGCGCGGGCGAATGATGGCACCTTCGGATCGCAGCCGTACATTTTCAGGGTGGCCTCGTCTTCCTTGGTGAGATCCATCAACTCCGGCGCGGAGCTTTGCAGGCGGTAGGCCATTTCATAATTCGCGATACGCGTGCCCGTTTCGCTGTCGCCATCGAGCTTGAGGCGGCGATGGTTCATCGCGTTGATGAGTTCAATCGTGTCACGCTGCGTTCCGGCCTCGATGCCCTGCGGCGTGCTCACATTCAAAATGGGATCGCCCGTGTTGCGGAAGCGCGTGCCGGAATACAGGCTGGGCAGAAAGCCGCTGCTCCAGCAGGCCGCACCACCGCTGATGCCACTGCCGGTGCTCATCACCACAAACGAGGGCAGATCCCGCGTCTCGGCACCGAGACCATAAGTGATCCATGAGCCCATGCTGGGCCGCCCGGGCTGGGAGAAGCCCGTGTTCATGTAAATCTGCGCCGGCGCGTGGTTGAACTGCGTGGTACGGCAGGATTTCACGATGGCGATGTCATCCACCACCGAGGCCAGATGCGGCAGCATCTCAGAAAGCTCGGCACCACTCTGCCCGTGCTTCGCAAACTGATAGCGCGGCCCCAACACCGCCGCGTCGGGCCGGATGAACGCGTAGCGCTGCCCGCCAATAATCGAAGGCGGTAGTGGCTTGCCTTCATACTTCGTCAGCATGGGTTTGTTGTCGAACAACTCAAGCTGCGACGGCGCACCCGCCATGAACATGTGGATGACCGCTTTGGCCTTCGGCGGGAAATGCGTCGGTGCGGCGGCATTTGGCCTCTGCCCCGCGCCATAGGCCGACTCCGCCAGCAGTGAAGCCAGAGCGATCTTGCCGGTGCCGACGGCGCAGTCCTGGAAGAAGTGACGACGGGTGATGTTGGAAGTGTTCATGGATGCGTGATGGCTTCGTCGAGGTTCAGTGCAGCGCGGCTCACGTCGGTCCAGAGGGCCTCACCTTCGACTTTTTTGTCGCGCTGCTTTTGCAGGAAGGCTTTGAGCATGGCCAGTTCGTCGGCTGCAGCAGGCCGTGTCGCGACGCGGCGGAAGATGTTTTGCAGGCGGTCATCATCGGACTGCGATTCGCCGATCACTTGCTTCGCCATCGCTTTCGCGGCTTCCATGAACATCTGGTCATTGAGCAGCGTCAGGGCTTGCAGCGGACTGTTGGAGACCTCCCGTTTGGCAAGGCAGGATTCGCCCGTGGGCGCGTCGAAGGTCGTGGCCATCGCAAACGGTGCGGTGCGTTTGGTAAAGGTGTAGAGGCTGCGGCGATAGTGATCTTCTCCCTCGCTCGTGAGCCACTCAAATTTGCCATAGGTTCCTTCGGAAGTGACGCTGACTGGCTGTGGTGGATACACACCCGGACCACCCATCTTCGGTGACAGCACACCAGCGGCTTTCAGCGCAGAATCACGAATGACTTCGGCATCAAGCCGGAAGCGTGCGCCACGTGCGAGCAGGATGTTCTCAGGGTCTTTCTGCGCGTGCTCAGGCGTGATGCGGCTGCTTTGTTTGTAAGTGGCGCTCGTCACAATGAGGCGATGCAGTTTCTTCACAGACCAGCCCTGCTTCACAAAATCCACGGCAAGCCAGTCGAGCAGTTCGGGATGCGAAGGCGGATCACTCTGATAACCGAAGTCTTCGAGCGACTTCACGATACCGCGCCCAAAAAATGCCTGCCACTGGCGGTTCACCGTCACGCGTGCGGTGAGCGGATTTTCAGGGGCGAACAGCCACTTCGCAAAGGTGAGCCGGTTTGCAGGCGCGTCCTTGGGCAACGCAGGCAGGAACGCGGGCACACCGGGTGACACCTCCTCCTTCGGCTGCAGGAATTCGCCGCGATGATAGCGATGCGTGATGCGCGGATTGTTCGCAGGACGTTCATCCATCACCAGAGTGGCCTGACCGCGCGGCGGCGTCTTGCGGGCGATAAGCAAGGGTTTGGCGGCCTTCTCCATTTCAGGGGCGTGCTCAAGAAAGCTCTGCAGCAACATGGCCCGTTTCGATTTATCACCAATGGCGAGCGCCGCCTCGACTTGCGCCGGAAGCCCTGTCGCTTCAGCATGATCGCTGGTGGTCACCGAAATCCGGAAGTGCCCGAGCGGGCAGGCAAAGTGCTTTTCAAACAGCATCTTCAGGTCAAAGCCGTTCGTGAGATCGACCGGCTGATCAAAATGAAACACCGCTGCATGCTGCACACCATACCCTCCCAGGACCTGCCAGCCGCTGGACATTTCGCCATCCAGCGTGGCGCTGGCGTTGTTCTTTTTCTTTGGCTTCGCAGCCGCTTTGGCTTTCGCCTTGGGAGCGCTGGCGTCGCTGATGCGATCTTCCTCGTTGTCATTGGTGTCCTCAGCCCGGGCGATCTTGACGCGCTGACCGTTTTGCGAAGCCTGCAGTTCGCTGATGAAGAAGCCGCCGAGTGGCCCCTCATAGTTGGTGAGTCCGGGGCCGTCATTCGGCAGGCTGGGATGTGAGGTGACTTCAATGCGCAGGGCACGCACGCCCTTGATCGGCGCCTTAAAGCTCAGGTCATAGACATCACTCTTCGTGATGTCGCCGCTGCCGAGGATGAAGCCATCCGCCTGCTGCTCCAAATGTGGCATGGTGGTCTTCATTCCCGTGGGGCGAATGACCTCCCATTTCGAAGCCCGATGTGATTCGCCTTCGATCCATCCCGCAAAGCGACTTTCCATGGCTGCCGTGCCGCCGGGAAATTTCGCGGGCAGTTCAGCCTCCAGTTTGGCGATCTTCTCTGTCTGGGCCTTCTGCTGGGCTTCAATCTCAGGCGTGGGAATGAAGTAGGTGGGTTCGCTGGCGTTGTTGAGCAAAGCCAGCGTGCGGTAGTAATCGGTGTGAAGAATGGGATCGTACTTGTGCGTGTGGCACTGACAGCAGTTCATGGTCAGGCCCATCCACGTCGTTCCAGTGACGCCCACGCGGTCCACCATGGCATAGAAGCGGTACTCGTTGGGATCAATGCCCCCTTCCTCATTCAGCATCGTGTTGCGATGAAACCCGGTGGCGATGAGGTCTTCCGGCGTCGGCTTGGGCAGCATGTCACCGGCGAGCTGCTTGATGCTGAACTGATCAAAAGGCATGTCGGCATTCAGCGCACGCACGACCCAGTCACGGTAGGGCCAGATCTGGCGCGGGCGGTCTTTCTCAAATCCGTTTGTGTCCGCATAGCGCGCGAGATCCAGCCAGCGCCGCGCCCAGCGCTCGCCATACTGCTTGGAGGCGAGCAAGGAGTCCACGAGCTTGTCATAGGCATCGTTCGACTTGTCATTCACAAACGCATCCGCCTCAGCCGGTGTGGGCGGCAGGCCGATGAGGTCGAGATAAACGCGGCGAACAAGTGTGTAGCGATCCGCTTCGGGCGAGGGCTGCAATCCTTCCTGCTTCAAACGATCTTGGATGAAGGCGTCGATGGGATGAATGCCGACCTTGGGCAGCGGTGCCTGCTTCGGCGGCACATAGGCCCAATGCGCCTCATACGGCGCCCCTTCCGCGATCCATGCCTTCAGAATATTCTTCGCACTCTCCGGCAGAAAGGACTTCGTATGCGGCGGCGGCATCACCTCATCTTCATCGGTCGAAAAGACGCGCTTGATCACCTCGCTGGCATCCGGCTTGCCCGGTACGACGGCGAGTTCACCGGACTTGCCCTGGCCAATGGCCGAATCACGCAGATCCAGCCGCAGCTTGCCTTTGCGCCCGTGGTCGTCCATGCCGTGGCATTTGAAACAATGCTGCGCGAGCACAGGCCGCACGTCACGGTTGAAATCGACGGCGAATCCAGCGGCGGGCAGGGCAAGGCAGAAAATGAGAGCGTGGCGTATCATTGCGGTAGTTTGAAAACGCCGTGAGATGGCATTTTCTGACCACAAGACACGCCACGAGCAGGATCAGCCAACAGAAAGGTCCTTCCCTACTTTTCGGTCACCTTGATCTCCACAGGCGATTTCGTTTCCTTGTCTTCAATGGTGAAGTTGGCGGATCCTGAGCGCGGGTGCTTGGTTTTCGGATCGAACCAGTATACCTGGCAGTAGGTCTTGCCTGGAGGCCGGTTCTCCAAAATGACCTGACCTTGATCATCCGCCACAGTTTGCCTGGCAGTCCACGTTTGTTTTTTGAACTGCTCATACTTCTCGGCGTCTTCCGAATACATGTGGATCCGGCCAAACGACATCATGTTGAGCCCGGGCCATTCCAAATGAACGGCGGCTCCAGCGGCGGGGCTTCCATCCGGCAAAAGAATGCGCACGGTTCTGGCAGAACAAGGGCTGGTTCTGAGGGTGGTGCTCACCTTTCCAGTCGAGTTGGCGATGTTGACGAGAGTGGAACTCTCAATACTCAGAGGACCACGGGTGATCCAGCCCTTGCCGAGACCCGAAAGGCTCAGACTTCCACGCGGCATACCCGTAAAGTGGAAGCGGCCATCGCGTCCCACCGGAGCCCAGACAATCCAAGGGACACTCGGTGGATAACCTTTCGCAATCTGGTTCATTTCTCCTTCGGATTTCACATAGACTCGAGCCACCACACCGCCAGTGCCTTCATCGTTCGCCGGCAGTCCTTCGATTTTTCCCTCGATCTCCACTCCTGGCATGAATGTAGGCGCCGCTTTGACTTCCTCGCTGTGATCCTTGCCCACGCCGATGGCGTTGGAGAAGAGTACTTTGCCCTCCGCAGTCGTGCCTTGCAGCATGAAGTAATTACCATGCTCAAGTGCCAGCCGTGTCTTCAGCATTCCATCCAGTAGGAGTTGATTCTCCTCGATCATCCCGACATTGCTGCTGGCTGACCATTTGATGATTGGGTTTGAGACCGTGATATTGACCGGTGTCTCAGGATAAACCCGGACCTCGGCCTTTCTGCCATCCATCAGCTCGACCTTGCGCGACTTGGACCCATCCCGCGCGATGCCGATGACCAGCACCCCCGAGGCGGTGCGCCCTGGGACAGGCGTGCGCGGAAACATCAGCGTGGCTTTGCCATTTTCATCACTGATTGCCACCACCGCTTGAAGCAATGCCTTATCAAGGCCCATGGGAGAGTGAGCATGATCAACCAGATCGAGGACCTCGATCTTCACCCGAGGTACAGGCTTTTTATCGACATCCAGCGTGGTAATATCGATTTTCCCCTTGGAACCTTCAACGAAGACCGCTGGCTCTGACGCAGCAGGGGGATTTTCCGCTCGGGGCTTGGGAGTGAGCTCCTCCTTCTCAAAGATGAAGTCCTGAAGGCGCAATGGTGTGGCAGGGGCGCCCGCCTCGATCTGAAAACGCATCCATCTTCCTGCGTCTCGCGCCAGTTCCATGCCGGGCGTTCTGGGTGTGATCATGGCACTGATTTCATAGTTCCCAGGCACCAGCGGCTCAGTGATGAAGCGTCCATCCTGGTCCGCCTGCGGCGCTACGGGCACGCCTGCTCCGTTGGAAGTAATGTAGAGATGGATGAAGTATTTGTCGCTGCGCAGCCCAAATCCTTCTGGCACCACGATCCGGCCTTGGACACCCCGCACCGTTCCCACCTGGCTTCGGATCAGGCTGGCACCCAGAGTCATCTCCCGGGTATTCTGCGGCCCGTCCCCCACAGTAACCTGCGTCATCGTCAGATATTCCTGCTTGATCTTGACTCCGTCGATCGTGACTCCGCTAAAGCTCGCTCCAGGCAGCAGATGGCTGATCTTGTAGGCACCGTTTTTGTCCGTGGTGACCTTGATCTGGTGAGTGATCTTGAGTGTTTCAGGCCGGGACAAAAGATCCGGGTCTCCTTTGGCATGGATGAGCACCGTCGCTTCAGCCAAAGGGCTTCCATCATTGCGGATCATGCGTCCGCTCATGGATGCCCAGCGCTCCAGTTTGAAGACAACTCCCGGCTTCAGGTCTTGCGCACGCATCCGCGCAAAGCCTGCCAGGGGATGCATCGCCACCACCCACAGCTTGTCCTTCAGCAGGGGTTCCACCTCAGGCACCCTCACAGCACCGTCCTTTCCCGAGTAGTCCAGGCTGATGAAAAAGCTGCCCTGAGTCATCTTCACCCGGTCGCCTGAACGCATCATTTCCAGTGTGATCGGTTTGAAACTCTCATCGAACCTCACCCCATCCTCCACCACCCAGACCATGGCATCTTTGACCGCTTCGCCTTCGAAATTAACGACCCTGCCGGGAATGCGCTCCACAGGCTCCAAGGCTGCATCAAAGGTCGCATCAAGTTCCTTGACCTTCATGACCTTGGACTGAACGGCCATATCAGGAGCCCATACGCGAACGATGATTTCATTCACCTCAGGCACCTTCACCTTCAGGCGGTACTCCCCCGCTTCATTGGTATGCGTGAAAGGATGCTTCCACTCAAACCGGCTGATGAAAGTAACCTTGTTTTCGAGGCCAAAAAAGACGCGTGCGTCTTTGATGGGCCGGCCATCGCGCTTGTCCGTGATTTTACCCACGATCCAGGATATTTTGGGCATTACTAGACGCTGCTCCTTGCTTTCGCTGATGCCTTTGAAGATGATTATATTCGAGTCAGAATAATCACCGTGCTGGGCGCGCAGATTCAAGGAAGCTGCCTTGGGAACCTCTTCAAAACGGAACCGTCCGTCCTCGCCCGTGTGCTTCTCTTGAGTGTTCGATCCGCTGAACATGTTGATGGACAACCGAACCTTCGCATCCTTCACCGCCGTGCCTTTTTCATCCACCACGATGCCAGTCACGAGGGTCGTCGCCGAGTCATCAGCCGCTTTCGCCGACTCCTTCGTCAGTGTCTTCTTCGCTTCTTCCGCAGGAGAACGGGTCAAACCAATGACCGCCAGCGCGATGAAAGCACCCATGCCGATCACCCACCGTGTCTGCCTGCCTCGTGCGATGTCCATGAGCCCCTCGATGCGGCGGCGCAGATCCTTTTTGTTGGCCGAGATGCCAAGCAGTGCGGCGGAAGCGAAACCCACCAGCCAGCCAGCCGCTGCATGATTGGCAAAACCAAGCAGCACCGCGCCGAAACGGTGCGCCTCCGTGGCATCCGTGCAGCGCAGCGCATGGGCGTCCGCCGCCATTTCGGCTTCAGCGCGCAGACGCCGTGCTGCCATCCAGACAATCGGGTTGAACCAGTGCAGTGCGATCACGCAGGACGAAAGGATCTGCGCCCACAAGTCATGCCTTTTGAGATGCGCAAGTTCATGCAGCAGGATGAGCTTTAAAGCAGCGGCATCCTTCCCCGCCGCGACTTGCTTTGGCAGCAGGATCACCGGGCGCAGGATGCCGAAAAGGGATGGCGCGCGAACGGCATCCGTCACCAGCAGTCTTGGTATGTTCCGAACATGAGCCAGACGGCAGGCTTCGTCTAAAATGGTGCTGACCTCGCGAAAGGCCTCGCTGGCATCTTTGCGAATTCGACGCTGCAACCGTAGATGAAGCACGACCATCACGCTGATAACGGCGGCGGCACCGCAGAGCCATAGGAATGACAGTTTCTGCTTCACAGACCAGGAAGAAACCACGGCTGCTGACGCTGGCGGCTGAACCACGGGTCCTACGACGCTTGTCATTTCTACCGGCGGATGCACCTCACTTATGGAAAACACTTCGGTGGGAGCTTCCACTGCGTGAACCTCCGCCACGGGTACTGGGTCCTGCATGACGGGAACATCGGCCAGGCCATCAAGTGAGAAGGAAAAATTGCCGAGGTCCGGCACCATGAAGCGCAGAAACACCAGCAGCCACAATCCATGCCGCCAGGCGGGTGAAAGGTGCCGGTGCACCAGCATGAGCACCAGTGCGACGGCCAGCGCGAGCAAGGTGCCTTTCCACGACAAGACTACCAGTGTCTGCAGGCACAACTCAATGGATTCGATCGGTGTGTTCATAGAATTTTAGGTATTGGGTTTGATCTGGTCCAGCAGCGCCTTGAGTTCAGAGATGTCCTTTTTCGTCAGTGAATGATGCTCAGCGACATGTGCGACCAGCGGCTGCAGCGCGCCGCCAAACATGCGGTCCAGAAAGCTCCGTGTCTCCTCAGCAACACAGGCAGAACGCTCCACGGCAGGAGTGTAGAGAAAGCGGTTCCCTTGCGGTTTCGTGGCCAGCGCCCCCTTGGCCGTGAGTCTCGCGAGCAGCGTCACCACCGTCGCCCGTTTCCACCCCCTGCCTTCCTCCAGCAGGGACACGATTTCCTGAGAGGTGCGTGGCGACTTCTCCCAGAGAAGTTCCATGATGTCCCACTCAGCTTCGGTGATCGCCACCGACTCCTGCGCACGTGGCGCTGTTTTTTGAACAGGTTTTTTGCTCATGTTTACAATTGTAAGCAATTACGCCTACAATTGTAAACAATTATTTTTTACCAGCCGCTTGAACCGAGAGCACACGCTGTGGCCTCCGGCCAAGAATCAAAGAGCCTGCCTGCGGCGGCGGAGCACCAGGCTCGCCAAGCCAAGCAGGAGCAGCAGCGCACGGGATGGCTCAGGAACGATCACCACGATGCCATAGTTGGCAAAAAGGCCGGTGTCATAAAGCAGCCCCGAAAGATTGAGGTCCGGCAGGTTCAAGTCTCCCAGCAGGCCACCATTGCGGAACTCGCCGCCGACGCTGTAGTCGTTGGGGAGGAGGGTGGTCCAGTCGAGCAGGTTAAACACATCGCCAAACTCAGGCTGGTAGTCGGTGCCGCTGTTGTTGGAGAAGCTGATGATCCCGCCGCTGTGAAGTGTTAACGAACCCGTGACCGTCACACGGTCATGGTTGCCTCCTTTCTGGGAGTCAAAGAATGTCGCCTGACTGTCGAGATAGCTCGAAAAATCACCCGCAGCCAGATGCGCGGAGAAGTTGCCCGCATCATTGTAGTCCGCCCCGTTGGTGGCTCCCATCTGGAGAGTCAGACGAACTGCTCCTGAACTGTCACCGGCGAGCTCAAGGTTGCCATTCACCGTCAGCATACCAATGCCGTCGCCTGCGGTGCCGATGGCAGAAGGATCCGAGGACATGCCCGGGCGCAACACGCCGGCACCGCCGTCTGTTCCGATGATCAGACTACCAGTCCCTGTTATCACCGTGCCGGAACCGCTCACGGGACCGTCGAAGGTGAAGTCTTCCGTATTCGATGCCGAGAAATCAAAGGATGCCCCCGAGGCGACCTCGATCCAGCTTGTGGCACTAATGTCCGCATCTCCTGCAACCGCCAGCGTCCCAGCCGAGACAGTCGTCTTGCCGGTGTAGGTGGTGGCGGCGTTGGTCAGCGTCACGGTGCCCGCCCCTTCCTTGTTCACGCTGAGCACGTCGCCGGGCTGTGCTGCGGTGATCGCCCCGGAGATAAGCACACCGCCGCCTGCGTCATTCGATGCGGAGGTGAGCGTCAGTTCACGGATGTTGTCCACGCCTGGCAGCGTGCTGTGCTGCAATGTAATGGCCCCCAGAAACTCCGTGGTGCCCGTGGTGAACGTGCCGCCGATGACCGTGGCACCGGTGCCGTTCGTGTCATTGATGTCGATGTCCGTGTTGATGCTCAAACCAGAAGCACCGGCCACCAGGCCCACATCCGAATTCGCCTGATCCACCAGCCAGTAAACGGGATCTGTGCCGTCTCCATTCACCACCGTGACATCCGCCGAAGCCATGAAGTACAGTCCGCCGGCATGAGTGCTGCCAGAAGTGACGCCGATGCTGCTGCCGTAAAGCATTTCAGTGGTTTCATCAAAGTCGGACGTGCGCACCAGATTCATGTGGCTGCCCGTGGGGTCAAGGCTGACCACTTGGTACACCCCGTTGCGTTCTGGATCATCTCCCTCGTCCTTGACCAGGATGCGTTTGCCGATGTCCGCCGTGGTGATCGTCACGCCATCCACCAATGTCGAAACACTCAGGAAGGCACCGTTGCCCGCACCGCCTGCGCCATTGCTGGAACTGTCAAAGCTGCCGCCTGCCGCAGGCGTGATGAGGGAGCGCGTGGTGGCCACATAGGCGTCCGCGGCCAGTTCCCGGCGCGTGTCGCCGAGTTCCACCACCGTGGTCGAGAGCGCCCCGCTGTTGAAGACGCTCAGCGTGCCATGCCGGACCACCGTGCCGCCGTCGATGGCCGCACCCGCCGCCCAGGTGCCTCCCGAGTTGTATGTGTTCGCCTTATGAAACTCCACGGTGCCGCTGCCGGTCTTGATCAGCGATGTGACACCGTAGCTGCCATCCACAATGGCATCGCCAAACTGGAAGGTCGATGCGCCATCAGCCTCGAAGAAGACGTTCGTGGAGATATCCTGATAGAGCGACACCGTGCCACCCGTGCCAAACCCATAAGTTCCCGCGGTGGCGCGCGTGCCGATCACGGTGATGCCTTCGTCATTGCCGTCGAAGTTGTTCATGAGCACCGGGTTGACCACCGCCGTGGCGGTGCCATCGAGCAGCAGTTCCAGCCGAGCGTCCACCGGACTTCCCCCGACAAAGGGGATGCCACCGAGATTGATGTAGTTGGAGGCATCGCCAAAGGCCGTATTGCTGCCGCCGATCAGAGTTCCCTGATACACGGCCAGATTATACTGCCCAGCGACAAAGGTGTTGTTGCCGGACAGGCGCTGCGAGCCGTAGCCGACCTTGTAAAAGAACCCGCCTGAACCGGGAGCGCCCAGGTGATCCACCGTTTGAATGACACCGGCGAAATCAGCATCCGTGCTGTTGTCACCACCGATCCTGAGAATGGAGTTCTCCATGTTCAGCAGCGCACCATCCCCCCCTGACAGGGAGCCGATCGTGACATCGAATCCGAGACGCGCTTCATCCCAGTAGGTGCTCAGCTTGGCACCGCTGCTCACGATGAAACGTGAATAGGACGAGAAGGAGTTGTTCGATCCGGCAAACAGGGTGCCCGCTTCCACCGTGGTGGTGCCAGTGTAGCTGCTGAAGTCATCCACGGCGACGCCGCCTGTGCTGGCACCGAAGACGGTTTCACCGGCACCGGATTTCACCACGTTCAGCACACCTTGATTGTCCAGGGTCTCCCCAAAGGCCAGACCATCGGCCATTCCCACACCGACATCCTGAAAGTTCAGGCCGGTATGGGTCCCATCTGCGGAAAAGGTGACCGTCACATCGGTCAATGCCGCGTTTTCAATCTTCGCGGTGGGTGCCAGGCCCGCCCCACCAACAAAGAGGAAATTTTGAGTGAAGGTCTTGTCGATGCCCGCCAGCTGGAGATGACCTTGCGAGGCAAACTTCACCAGATTGTCATTCAGCGCATACACATTTCCCAGACGGACGATGGCGATCCGGTCCGCGTCATCCGCACCATTCGTGGCGCTGTTGTTGGTGATGAGCAGGTCCCCGGTCCAGCCGCGGTTGTCGCCGTTCAAGCCAAAGACGGCGTTGATCACGAAGTCATCATAAGGATAGTTGATGCTGCCGTTGGTGGCATTGCCGCTGCCGCCTTGGACCACGTTCGTGGAGACGCTGCGGCTGCCGGTGATGCTGCCGTTGAAATTGATGAACACAGTTTCTGCATTCGTCGGGGCGCCGACGGAGCGGGTGTCATTCCTGGTGTTCGAGGTATAAGTGGAGCCACTGCCGACGGTATTGGTGCTGTCCCGCGCATCGTCCTGATAGTAGAACTCCACATCATCCTGCAGCGTGAGGGTGCCGTTGTAGTTGACCACGTCGGCGTAGGCCAGATAGCGGGCACCGACGCGCTTGAGCTGATTGCCGAGGCCGACGTCATCCCGCACGATGATGTCCTGGGAGATGTTCGACACGTCCCGGTAGCCGCCTTCATCACGAAGAAGCAACTGGACGGCGGTGGTGCCCGTCACAAACTCACCCGCCAACTCGGCGGCGAGGTTGTGGCCGAGGATGATCGGCATTGTGCCAACGCCCAGCGGATTGCCCGCACTGAAAATGTCCACCGCACCTTCACTAATGATCAACTGCCCGGTCCACTCCGGACTGCTTTCACGGAAGCCCAGATAACCAGGTCCCACTTTGATAATGCCACCATCACCGGTGAGGTAGCCTCCGTCATCGTTGAAATAGACAGTGTCGCGGTTGTAGATGACCGTCGCCCCGGCCAGCGTGTCGGCAGTTTGCACACCGTCAGATGTGCCGGCGTGGCCGAGGCTGTTGAACTGGAGGACGCCGCGGAAGTAGGAATTGAAGTCATGCGGGGAGCCCACGGTGTTTTCCGGGGCAAGATCAAGCGTGCTGCCGCCTTCAAAAGTAAACCATTCCTGAAAGACGAAGCTCTGGTTGGAGGTGTTGGTGACTGTGCCCGGATGAAGAGCCAGCGTCGCACCGCTGTGCAGCGTGGTGCCGTCCAGGAAGGCGAAGTTCGTGCCGAACGGATTCACCGTGGCCCCGGCCTGTGCCAGAGGCTCCCATTTGAGAGTGCCTGCCCGGATATCGGTCAGGCCGCTGTAGGTGTTGTTGACTGCGCGGAGGACCAGCGTCCCATCACCGGTCTTGTCGAGCCGGCCCACGGCCGGATTCGCGGCGTAGCCGACGATCACATTGGCTTCTGAGGCGATCACACCACCATAAATCAGCCTGCTGCCTGCCGCGACGTTCACTTCCATTCCATTGCCGCCAAGAGTAATGCCGCGATTCGCGTCGAGTTCGAAGCTCGTGGAGAGCATGTCGATGGTGGCACTGCTGCCTGTGCCGCCGGTGACTGCAAAATTGTCGCCCACTTCGGATTTGATCCAGTCCTCATCGCTGCTCAGGAACGCAAGGGAGCTGATGATGCCGCTGCCGGTGACGGTCGCAACCGTGAAGGTGGCCGTGCCTGCATTCCCATTGGTGATTGTGATGACGTCACCGACCGTGTAGTTGGAGCCGCCCGTGTTCAGATTGATATCTCCAACGGCTCCGGTGGGCGTGTCAGTCGCAAGAATGCCTCCGTTGGCATAAATGCTGTCCCCCACTGCAGCACCCGGAATCCCCCCCAGATTTCCATCACTGGAAATGCTCAGCGTTCCGCCATTGAGAAAAGTCCGGCCAGTGTAGGTGTTGTCGCCAGTAAGAACCAGCATGCCGGAGCCTGTCTTAACCAAGGAATTGCCCGCGCTGCTGCCAGCATTGTCAGCAATGACGGAACTGATGGTCAGCGTAGATGCGCCATACTGATGGATGATAAAGTCAGCATTCGCACCGGCGCTGAGAGCGCCGCCGGTGATTGTTTTTCCGGAAGTGTTGGTGGCCACAAGCGAACTGACCATGATGCCGCCCCCGCTGACTTCCAATCCGCTAGCATCCACCGTGATCGTGCCTGCAGCATCAGCATCGAAGTGAATCGTATTGACCAGCGCTCCCGCACCAGTGGTGCCGGTGAATCCCAGAGCCTCGCTGATATCGTTGCCATTCGTCCAGGCAGACGCGTCGTCCGTGTTCTCACGCGTGCTCCCCGTAAACCCCGTGATGTCTCCCGCCGTAGTCATGGCGAAGTCGAGCGCATTCAGCGTGTAGCTCCCCGCAGCGGCGTTGTAAGCATAGGTGTCACCGTAAGTGGCCCACGCGATGGCCGATCCATCCGTGGGAGCTCCGGCACCCAACAAGCTGATCACGGCCACGCCGCCATTGCTGTTTTCCACAAAATTCACCGTGCCTCCCGAAACACGATTCAGGGCGATGGCGCTGGAGCCGATGTTCATCGTGGTGATGCGGCCTTCTTTGGAAGTGACGATCACATCCGTGCCGCCAGCGGCGATGAGTGTCTGCGCCACAGGGAAGCGGGGATCCGCCACCACGGCGGCCCCGGTGTAATTGGCCGTTTCATCCTGAATGGAGCTGGCCCCATCCATTTCAATGCCGCCGCCTGCCAGGGTGATCATGGCTCCGTTGTCGAAGCGGCGACCGGTGGCATTGCCGTAGTTCGTCAGCCGCAGCAGGCCGCCGGACATGTTGAGCTGCTCCACATCCCCGTTCTGTGCAGCACCATTCACATCATTCTGGCCGTTGTAGTTCACCACGCCGCGGCCGATTTTCGTGAACGAGGTGTGGGAGTCCGTATCCGTGTCATCCAGACGGAAATTGAGCTCCACCGTGCCG
This sequence comes from Verrucomicrobiaceae bacterium UBA7681, assembly GCA_002482965.1. GTDB lineage: Bacteria > Verrucomicrobiota > Verrucomicrobiia > Verrucomicrobiales > Verrucomicrobiaceae > Prosthecobacter. Next base: position 166,789 of record DLGZ01000053.1, read on the forward strand.
CCGCCCGCCGCATACACCTTCAGATCGCGCACAAATCGGTTGGTGGAGGATGCTCCGGTGTAGTTCACCGTTCCGGTGCCGTCGCCAAAGCTCACCGTACCAGAGGTGTTGGTGCCGACCAGCATGTCGTTTCCAAGGCCGTTGAAGTTATTGTTGCCGTCCCCGCCGATGTCGATGCGACCAATGTTAAGGGACTGCCCCGCCTTGGTCAAAATGACGGCCGCATTCTGCGTCCCATTATTGCTGCCTCCGTAGGAGCCGCTCAGACGCAGACCACTTTGACTATCGGCAGGATTGATTCTTTCCGCCGCCAGCGCGGTCCAGAAGTCGCCATCGCCCTCGTAGCGCAGAATGCCCTGCTCCACGCGGATCTGCCCGGCTGCATTCCACTGCTGGCGCACGTTGACGATCATTTCATTGCTGCCTCCAATCTGGAAACGCAGCAACTGGTTCTCGTTGTCGGAGGTCACCGGGGCGGACACCGGGCCGTTCACATTGTCACTGAACTGGCCGTTGATGTTGATGATACCCCCTGTCGCGCTGGCGGCAATGGCACCGACCATCCGCGCATCATTCAGGTAGATGTCTGTACGGATCGGATTGGCAATCTCGTTGCCATAAATGTTGCCGTTGATGTTCAGCGTATCTCCTGAATTGACGCCTAGGCGAGCGGTGTACACCCAGTTGCCGAGTTCGTCCAAGGTGTCGATGATGACATTGCCACCCCAGGTGTTGTTGCCGGCGTTGCTGTAGAGCACACTGCGGGACGCATCCAGCACGCCCACCAGCAAGTCGGGCGGCGTGTCGCTGATGGTGGAGTTGATAACATTGGTACCCAGTTCGAGGTAGAGCGCCCCAGAGCCTTCGATTTTGACCAGTGTCGATCCGCCCAGCGCATTCTGATCACGAATGTCGAGAATGCCTTCCGCAATATTGGTGTCGCCCGTGTACGTGTTTGAGTTGTCCAAATAAATCGTCTGCGCCCCGGCCTTGGTCAGACCGCCGCTGCCCTGGATGGTGGAGCGGATCAGAGCGCTGTTGCCGCTCTCATTGACTAGGATCGCCTCGCGGGTGCCGAAGTCCAGATAGCCGCCGGCGATGTACTGGTTGCTCCCGGGGCTGGTGCCGCTGATGTCTCGGCCAAAGAGCAGCATGCCCGAGCCGTTTGTGTCCACACCAATGCCATTGGTGGCACCCAGTGAGTCGCCCAGGTACAGGGTCACGTCGGCATTGAGCACCAGCACTGAGCCAAGTTCATTGGTGTTGTTGCTGTTGATCGTGGAAGTGGGTGTGTTGGTGCCGAAGCGGAGCGAATTCATCGCCACGTTGGCGGTGATGCGGTTGGGCCGGTCGCCATACCAGCTCACATCGCCATCACGCGTGACGTTGTAGTCGAGCATGAAGTTCTGGTCCACACCGTAGAGCACCGTGTAATCACCGTCCAGAATCCCGCTCACCGGCAGGTTGGAGCTGTGCAGATACTCCGTGTCAAAATCCAGCGGGCGCAGTTCGGTCGGATTCACGCTGTCAAAGGTCATGAAATGACTGGCGATGTTGTTCACTCCCCCAAACGCGCCCAGCACGATGGAACGGGTGGTCGTGCCATTGCCGGTTCCACCGCCGTACTGTTCCGTTCCGGCCGCATCAGTGATGTACACGCGGGCATTGCCGCCAGAAAGCGAGCCCAAGGCCCCCTGGGTGTTGTCGAGCACCTGAAACTGTGTGATAGAGCCCGCCTGGCGGCTGTAGCTAGCAAAGGTCAGCGTGGTGAGCTGCGGCGTGGAGTCGTTCAGGTCGAAGTCCACCTTCCCCGATCCGGTGTCCTGCAGCAGGGCGCCCAGGGTTTCATTGACGGCCGCTGATCCATTGCCAGTCAGGCGCAGACGGGCGCTGCCGCGCAGTTGCAGGATGGTGCTGTTACCCAGGCGGCCAACGCCATCGGCGCCTTGGTCCAGCACGGACACTGAATTGTCCAGATACACGCTGCCATCACGGCTGATCACCAGCGAAGACAGCGAGGACAGCGCGCCATTGGCCCCCGCCAGCACCAGCCCTCCTTGAGAATTCACCGCCAGCCCTCCAGGACCGGCGCGCTGGACATAGATGTCCCCGGATATGGTGTTGTTCGCTGTCAGGATCAAACTCCCGGTGTTCACTTTGCTGAAGCCGCCCGTGCCACCGATGGTACCCGTAACATAATGCTCCTCCGGTGCGGTGCGATTGCTGGTGGTGGTGTCGTTCACATCAAAGATGTTGGTGGTCCCTGCACCAGTGAAGTTGATGTTGCCGCTCCAGATGATCTGCCCCGCCCCCACCGTCACGTTGGTGCCAAGGTCGCTGATGATCCAGCCGCCGTTGACATTGAGCGTCGCTGTCTGGGTGGTCTCGGTGTTGACCAGATACAGCCGGGGAAAGGTGCGGAAACCGGTGCCACCCGTCGTAGCAAAGCCGTCCCCGAGATTGATGACGGGCACATTGATGAACTGGGAGTCCGCAGATCCGGCTGTACCATTGAAGCGCATCTCGCCATTGAAGATGTCGAGGCTGGTGATGTTGGTGAGGATGCCCGGGGTGACGGTGGTGTCGTTGAAAGTCAGGGTGGCGGTCCCCACGTTACGGATGATGCCCGGCCCCACGATCGGCGTGGACATCGTGGCTGCGTTGGCGAACTCGAGCGTCCCTCCGTTGAGTTCGATGGTTCCGGCACCGGATACATTGCTGGCAGTCTGCGTGGTGCCGTTCAGATCAATGATCCCGCCAGCATTGGCCGTGAAGAGGTAACCCGTGCCGGTTCCGGAACCGGTGCTGACGCCCGCAGCAAATCGGATTGTTCCGTTGTTGGCCGTGAAAATGCCCAGACCGTCTGCACTCTGGACAATGGTCAGCACCCCCCCGCCATCCTGCGTCAACTTCGCCGTGTCGCCGAGGCTCGCATTAAAGTCATAATCACCAGCCCTTGTCACGGTCAGCGTCGCATCCCCCATGACGCGGCTGGTCGCACCATTGCCGATCAGTTCCAGGATGGTGTCATTGTTGTCCACATCCAGCCAGGCTCCGGCCTGCAGCGTGACTGAGATGCTGTCGGCGATCGCATCTGTCAGGCTGATGCGCAGCTGGGCGCCGTCAATCACAGAGATCATGCCGCCGGCAGAGTCTGATGTGACCTTGTCCATCCGCACGTCTCCCAACCGCGGATCACCATCAATCACGCCCGCGTAGCCTATCGTCAGGGTTCCGCCATGCAGTTCCACATCCTCATTGATGTTGAATACCATTCCAGTTGCGGCCGCGATGGTCCCGCCTGCACCACCGGCCTTCAATTCGATGAAGCCCTTGGTGGTTGCATCCAGATTACGGTCAAAGGCATCGGTGATGATGATACCACCGTCCAAGGACAGGATGGGTGTGCCTGAAACACTGGGATTCGCGGCGTTGGCGTTGGTGGCCCATTCGTAAATGCCCGTACCGTCAAAGTAAGTGGTGAGCGTCGGCTCCGCTGCCGAGCCGAAATTATCCACGTAAATCCTCACGATCGCGTTGTTCTGCCCGGTGACCAGACCATTGGTGGGCAGCACCTGCGACCCCGACCAGCCCAGGGCGGTGCTGATCTGGATGATCGAACGATCTTCAAAAAAAAGCGTGCCCGTGCCTGAAAGCCCATACGGGTTTTGCGCCAGGAATCGGCCGCGGGATTGAACGGTCACGTCACCATTGATCCCAAAAACTGATGCATCCACCCGCGCCTGACTGTACTGCGTGCTGCCGTACTGCAGCAGCGTGCCGCCGTCCAGCACCTGGATGCTGGCGATGCCCGTGCCGCTGCCCATGGCGTTGGTTTGACCAAGCTCCAGCGTCGCGCCGGCCTCGACCAGGAAGGTCAGCGGGCTGCCGTTCGATGTGTCACCAAAGACAGAGCTGTCATCGTCCAATCGCGTGATCCCGCCCGTCACATGCGCATACAGCGCTCCCGCCGAGGCACCAATGATGACCGGCCCGCCCGCGGTGGTGGTATTGCCAAAAGCCAAAGTATAGGCGCTCTGTCCCTCCCCGTTTTGGTTCGAGACCAGCAATCCCTGAAGTTCGAAATCGCTGCCGTTCACGGTGATGGTACCAAGGTCCCACGTGCGGGTGTTGCGGTCCGTGCCAAAACCCTTCCAGGGTGTGCCGATGCCGATGGTGACTCCGGAGGAGGCCGTGGTCGTGGCCCCCGGGCTGAAATAGAACTGCATGTCATTCGGCAGGTTCTGGATCGTGTTGTTTCCCGTGCCCATGCTGGCCGAGTTGGTGCCATGCACCACCGTCGCACCTGCGTCGAGGTGAACCTCTCCTCCCGCACTCACCGCCCCTGCGACATACGTGAGACTGTTGAGGCCGCCACCTCCGCTGCTCGATGACTGCCCGCCAAAGGCACTGGTACCGTCGATGGTGAACCGGTCACCCGGCGTGTTAAATGCGACGCTGCCATAGTCGAGATAGATCGAGCCGCCTTCAAAGACACTGTACCCCTGGGTCGAAGAAGTGGCCCCCTGGCGGCGCAGAAGCAGGTTCCCACGTGTCACAAAGACAGGGCCTGTGCCAAAATAAGCCCGGTTGCTCACGGTGCCCGTGTAAACGTTGGTCGCTCCATTGATGTAGGTGCCGCCGGTGTACGTGTTGTCGCCCACGCTATACAGCACCAGACTGCCGCCCTGGGTCTTCACCAGCGCGGTCGGCATGTCGCCATCGACGATGATGGAGTTGAGGTAGAAATTCGACTGCGCATTGTGCACATACAAAGCACCGCCATTGGCCGTGATGGTGGCGCTTCCCCCGCTCTCCGGCTTGATGGTCTTGTAGAAATTGCCCAAGGTCAGCAGACCGCCTGTATCCAATGTCAGCGTGGTTCCGTCTGCCTGCTCAATGGTCGCCGCGCTGTTTGTGCTGGTCCATTTCAAGGAATTGATCGTCAGGTCACCAATGGTTGTGGTCGCCGCTCCGAGTGTGTAATCCACATTGTCCGCAGCCCCGGCCGTCGTGATGTCCGTGGAAGTGTATTCAGCGATCGATACTCCGTTCACGGCATCATAAGCGGCAAAGTTCACCTGGTTCACCAGCGCCCAACCACCGAGAAGTCCGTCATTCAACGGCGTCGGGATGCTGTTGAAAACAATGTGCGGATTGCCGATCCCCTCCTGCCCCAGTGTTCCGTAGGTCGTGCTCCAGTCAAAGTCCGCCGTGGCGCCAATCGTGAGATGAAGATCGCCAAAGGACATGGCAGCCGATGCGGCGCTGCTCGACCGCTGCACGAAAAAGCGCGAGGAACCTCGGTCCAGATACAGGTCGCCAAAATTCTGAACCCACGTTGCTTCCACATCGCTGTTGTTGGAATAATAAACAATGCGTCCGCCCTCCATGTGCACCTGCGCGGTTTCATTGATCATCGAGTAATACGGCGTCGATCCCAGGGAAGAATAATTCAACTGGAAGTCTCCTCCAGAACGCACGGTGTAGCTCGAAGCTCCCGCCAGCGAAGGCAGATAGTTCGCCTGCCCGCGGTCAATCCCGGGCTGCAGGCGCACGAGGCCGCTGTCCAAAATAAACGCTCCGGTGAAGGTGCTGGAACTGTCCCCGTCCAGCCGCAGCTCACCGAACCCGGTCTTGGTGAGCGTGCCCGCACCGCTGATCACCCCTTGGAGACGCATGGAACCAAAGTTGGAGGAGTTGCGCGTGACATCCAGCGTCCCCCCGCCCGCTCCCACCGTAATGTCACGGGTTGTATAAAAATTATTCCCCAATGCCCGCAAGGTCCCGCCATCAAGAATGATGCTGCCACCTCCCGTGCCAAGACTCTCATCCTTGTAAACTTCAATGACGCCTGCATTGACCCTCGTGTCTCCGGTGTAGCTGTTCACCAGGCCCAGATTCAGCGTGCCCGCTCCCGTCTTTGTCAGTCCTGCGATCCCCGCAATGTCCGACAGCACGCTCGCCTTGCCGCCTGCTGCGACATTGAGGGTGGCCGCGCCACTCAGCGTCAGCGTGCTGCCTCTGAGGGTATATCCATCACTGTCAAACTGCACTGTGCCCGCTTGAATCGGCACCCCCAGAGTTACCAAACCACCCGTGCCCGCAAAGACGGCTGTGTCGCTCGGCGAATCCGGCCAGACGACGTCTGCGGATATTCCGTTCCACCAGTTGGGCGTCGTGGTATCCCAGATGCCCGGGCCACCAAGGTTGGTGCCGTCCGTGAGGTTTCCAGCGGCATCGGCATCTCCGTCCCAAAAAAGGGTGGCGGACTGTGCAGGCGGAGAGAATAGTTCCGTGGCCATGGCCGTCAGTAGTAAAACTGCTGCCCGGAAGAAATACGGCTTCAAAGGCTGGGCATGGGGATCAGGCATCATCAGGTTTGGTGCTGCGAATCCTCGGATTGGCTGGAGGAGTTTTTGTTGCATGCGTCCAGAATACCGAATTCACGCCTTCGAAATCTATTCGGCGAATCTGCAATTAATCCGGGCATCATGCCCATGATCGATTACACCAATTGCTTTCAGTATAAGCTATTGACTTAGCCATCTAAGGCTCATTGCTGATTGAGTAGTCAGGCACTCATCGTCATGTTGCAGATGTTCTGTCTATCAGGCCGTTCCATGCCACAAACACGACCATCTTCCTACGGATTACCTCCGTCAAAGGATGCCCAAGTCCCTCGTGATTTGTCCGCCGCTGCCGCCACCCCCAGACTGCCGCCAAAAGCTGCTTTAGCCATCCAAGATGAAGCGTCCTTGGAATCAATAGTCGCTGTCCAGCGGCCGGCCCTGATTGCAGGGTTCCATCTGAACCGGCGCTATATCTACTGCAACCCGGCCTATCGTGAATGGTTTGGCCTCGACCCTCAGAGTTTGATCGGCCTACGGTTTGAAGAGGTGGTGGGTGATGCGGTCTATCAGATCGCCAAACCGCATGTTCAACAAGCTCTCGCCGGTAACGACGCGAATTTTGAAGGTGCCTTTGCCTACAATCACGAGCCAACCCGCCACGTAAATGTGCATTACTCTCCCCAGCGTAATCCCAGCGGACAGGTACCTGATCCATCACGCCGTCCGCTGGGTTCAGGCGCATGAAGGTGGTACGGTCGTTTGACCATCACTTCGGTTTTGCGCCCACCACTGCTCAATAGCCGCCTGCGCCTATTTTCCCACCGCCCGCGCCATCCTCTCCGGCGGCTTCACGCTTGCGGTAGTCGTCCATCATGGCCGCTGTCGCTGTGGCACCGCAGCGTGATCCGCCGAGATCACGGACTTTGATGAGGCCGTCAAGATCACGCACACCACCAGCGGCTTTCACCTGGACCTTGGGGCTGCAACTGGCACGCATGAGGGCCAGATCATGCTCGGTCGCACCTTTGTAATTATAGCTGCCATCGGCCTGCTTCACGAAGCCGTAACCGGTGCTCGTCTTCACCCAGTCGGCACCTGCAAGCTCGCAGATTTCGCAGAGCCTGCGCTTGAAGTCGTCGCTGCTGAGGCCTGCGCCGCCATTCATGAGATAATCGTTTTCAAAAATGACCTTCACCTTCGCGCCGTGCTTGTGCGCTTCGTCGCAAACTGCCTTCACATCGGCCTCGACATAGTCCCAGTCGCCCCCCAGCGCCTTGCCAAGATTGACCACCATGTCGATCTCGTTCGCACCGTCCTTGCAGGCCAGCTCCGTCTCGTAGCGCTTGGATTCCGTGGCGCTGTTTCCATGCGGGAACCCGATCACGCAGCCGACAAGCACACCGGAACCGCTCAGCCATTCAACCGCCTGCTTCACGGCGTAGGGCTTGATGCAAACCGAGGCCACCTGGTACTGCGCCGCCAGTTTGCAGCCGGCTTCGAGGTCCGCATCCGTCATCGTGGGATGCAGAAGGCTGTGGTCGATCATCTTGGCGAGTTCGGAGTAGCTGTATTTCATAATTGGCTTAGCCAATTTATAAATTGGCTAAGCCACTTGTCAAAGCCCGATTTGATCGCAATGTCGCCACCGTGGCCAAATCAGCGTCCTTTCACGAGCAACTGATCGAGAAACTGCGAAAACTCCTTCGCGGCCGTCAATTCGTGCCCGGGGCGAAATTTTTGACCGAACGCGAGATTGCCGAGCGCTTCGACACCAGCCGCCCCACGGCCAACAAGGCGCTCAGCAGTCTCGTTTCGACCGGCTTGCTGGAATTCCGACAAGGCGCCGGAACCTTCGTTCGCGAGAGCGTGCTGGATTACGATTTGCAGCATCTCGTGAGCTTCACGGAAAAGGCCAAAGCAGCGGGGAAGAAGCCCAGCACAAAGGTCACCGCCCTGCAAAAACTCTCCTCCATCAATGCGCCCGCAGCAGCAACTCAGGCGCTGAATGCCCCTCCAAGCGAGCCGCTGCTTTATCTTGAACGCATTCGACTCGCCGACGGGCAGCCCGTCATCTACGAGCGCAGGTACGTCGTCGCACGTTTCTGCGCTGGCATGACCAAGGCCGATGCCAAAGGCTCACTCTACGATTTCTGGACGACGCAGTGCCGGCTGACTATCTCCGGCGCAGACGAATCCATCCGCGCCATCAACGCCTCACCCGCCCAAGCTTTGGCACTCGGCATCAATCCAAACACCGCCTGCCTGCTCGTCATCGCCACCGGCTTTCTCGAAGGAGGTGTACCGTTGTGGTATGAGGAGACCCTGTATCGCAGCGACGCGTACGAGTTTCGCAATCAGCTCGGCGGAGTTTCAGGCCCCAAGCCCGCGCAGGGTCGCATGCGCTGAGCCTCTTATTCGAGTCGTATCTCAGGACTCGAAACGGTCAGGGTTGAGCCATTTTCTTCCTGAGCGTGTACAGTGATGACATCGAGCATCTTCACATCACCCTCGACTTTGATTTCACCGCTGTAGGTGGCCGCACCGGTTTTTTCCAGCGGGGCTGATGCCCATTCATCGAACTCCATGGCGATGGAGTAATCAGGGTGGCGATTCACCGACCACCAAACTGTGTTTGCCTGAGGCTCGCTGTGATCAGGAAAAACGACTTTCACCGCGAGCCGGTGCGCGGCCTTGTCCCACTGCGCGGTGACCTGCGGTGGCGCCACCATGTGACGTGTGCCAAAGAAGTGATGCAGTGCAAAGGCACGGAGATTTTCATCCACTTCCGGCAAGCCCCCGACTGATTTGACAAAGCCCGCCTCCTTCGCGCCGCCATGCTGTCCGCCAGGGACGATGTACACGGGCAGTTGCGGGAAGCGACGGCCAAGTTCGACGAGACCGGGACTGACGTTGTCATTGGAGCCTTGGTTGTAGAAAATTTCGGTGCCGCGCTGTTTCAGTACATCAAGATAGTTCGTCGTGCGGCAGGCTTCCCAGGCGGCATTGCACGCGGTTTTCATCTCCTCTTCACTCCACCCGGCATCGCGCGCCATTTTCACTGTGATGCGTTCGTCCGAGCGCGCTTTCTGCCGCACCAGCAGCTTTTCGCGGCCCACGGGATCGGTCATCGCAGCGATGAACTCCTCGTTCATCTTCGTGATCTCCGCAGGCAGCATGCCTTCGACATACGTTCCGCCAGGGCTTTCGATCACGGGCGCAACAACGGGCATGATCGCGGTGACACGATCATCCGCGATGCCCGCCGCCGCCGTAGCCACACCGCGCTTCGAGCCCCCCGTGGCGAGCACCTTCTTCGGCTGAAACACCTCCTTTTCAGCCATGGCTGCGGTGAGCGCACGCATGTCGCTGATGCCCCAGATCCACGCCGGTGTGTAGCGCGTGTCCTTGGTCTGAAGAAAGCGCTCCTCCATCATCGTGTGGAGTTTCCCGACAGGCTCCATCGCATCAATCGGCACCATGCCGATGAAGACAAGGCCGACGCCATTCTCCTTGAGCAGGCGCAGCTTTGCACCGGACGCAGCGGCAGGCTTCAACTGCAATCCCGTGTTCTCTATGAGCACGTTGCTGCAGACACCCGTCGCTGGCGCCAGCATCGTTACCGGCAGCCGCACCTTCATCCCGGGCCACCATTCACACACGGTGATCTCGACCAGCTTCTGACGAATCGAGGCGTCTTTGGGATTGGCGTGCCAGTCGGCAATGACTTTCGTTTCCAGCGTCGCCGTGTCGCGCACCGCCGCCATGTCAAACCTGCCAATGGTGATCTCCGCACAGGCGGAAACGATGGACAAAAAGAAGGCGGCAAGAAAGGCGGCAGATTTCATGCCTCACTCAACGGGCCATGACGCGCACTTCTGCCATGATTGCTGTGCAAAGAAGCTGTGCACATAAAAACAGCCTTGCGAACAAAATCCGCAAGGCTGTGTGAAGCATCGGCTTGATCGATCAGGCCATCGCCGCGGCAACGTTACCGACAAGGTCCTTGCCAGGCTTCAGTGTCTTGGAACCTGGGGTCCACTTGGCGGGGCAGGCCTCGCTAGGGTTGGCCATGAGGTGCACATTGGCTTCCATCTTGCGGACGAGTTCGCCTGCATCCCGGCCCACGTTGTAGAAGTTCACCTCGGAGGTGACCAGCTTGCCTTCAGGATTGATGATGAAGGTGCCGCGCAGAGCGAGGCCGGTGGAACTGTCATACACGCCGAAGAGACGGCTCACCGCACCGGTGGTGTCCGCAGCGAGCGTGTACTTCACGTTCTTCATCAGGCCTTCCGTATTGCGCCAGACCATGTGGGCAAACTTGGTGTCCGTGGAGACGGCGACCACATGCGCGCCGAGTTCGGCGAGTTTGACCTGCTGATCAGCGAGATCGGCCAGTTCCGTGGGGCAGACGAAGGTGAAGTCAGCCGGGTAGAACACAAGAACAGTCCATTTGCCAGCCTTCTTGATGTCAGCGAGGGAGACCTTGCCGAAATCACCATGCGAGGGCTCGTAAGTTTCCATTTCGAAATCGGGCACGTGGGAGCCGACTGAGACGAGAGTTGTTTCCATGAGTATGCGAGTTTTTAGGGGTAAAGAGCGCTTCCAAAAGCGCCAGGGGACGCGACTTTTGCCGCCCAATCGACCGCCGGTCAAACACTGATTCCACCCACATCAAACCGTGGCCAGACCGTCCATCTCCGTCTCGCTCGTGGCAAAACGTTCGTCCTGCAGGCCAAGGCGGTGCAAGGCGCTGAGATAGAGATTCGGCAGCGGGTAGTTGTCCTTTTGATCAAACGCCAGGTGCTGCCCATGCTTGAAGCCGCCACCGGCAAACAGGACGGGCATGTTTTTGTTATCATGCGCGGAGGCGTTGCCCAGATTGGAGGTGAGCAGCACCATCGTATCATCCAGCAGCTTGTCTCCCTTGAGCCTGCGCAGAAAATGCCCCCACTGATTGACCACGCCCTGCTCCACGATGGCAAGCTGCGCGAGCTTCTCTTCATCCATGCCGTGATGGCTGAGGTTGTGATAGGCCTCATTCACGCCCTCGATGCCCTGCACATTGTTGCCGGTGATGTGCAGCGTGACAAAGCGCGTGCTGTCCGTGGACAGCGCCATGTGGATGATGTCGAGAAAGATGCCGTCCACGGCGACTTCATTGTCACGCGGGATTTTCGTCGGCGGTCGCAGCGCCACTTTCGGTTTGGGCCTGTGTGTCCATGCTTCATTCGCCGCCAGCCGCTTTTCGAGATCACGCACGCTCGTAAACCACGCATCGAGTTTGTCACGGTCCCCCGCCCCGAGTTCGCGCTGCAGCGTCTTCGCCTCCGCGCCCACCACATCCATCACACTGCGCCCACTGCGGATCAGCTCCGCCTGCCGCTCCTGCTCGGCGGCTGAGTCATTGACGAACAACCGCGTGAACAAACGCATGGCGTTGTTCTCAGCAGGAATCATCGAGCCATTCTCCGTGTAGGACGGGCTCATCTGGCTATTCGTGTTCAGCACCAGCGAGGGAAAACGCGTTTCATGCCCCAGCTGCTTCGCCATGAGTTGATCCAGCGAGATGGTATTGCGTGAAGTGGCGCCGCGCGCATTCGGGCAGGCCGAATAGATGCTGCCCTCCGCCGTATGCCCGCCAGTGACACCCGGATGTGAGGAACCGGACACCACCGTGAAATCATTGCGCAGATCTTGGATGCTCTTCAGGTAGCGCGAGGGCTTGTAGTCACGTCCTGCACCTTCTGGAACGAGATTCGGATTGTGCATCCCGAGTGCCATGCTCACCCCGACAAAACGCTTCGCCTGCTTCGATTCCTTCACCACCGCAAACGCAGGTGTCATGGCCTCCAGCAGGGGCAGGCCCAACGTGATGCCTGCGCCACGCAACATGGCACGGCGGGACAGGTGTTTTCGAAAGGTAATGCTGGACATAGGAAAGGATAGCTCACGAACGATCACAGCAGCAGCGTCTTTCGCAAGATCTTGAGCAAACGATTGACGCATTTGCAGCTCCTCGCTTCAATCCATTCAATGCCCAAGTCCCCTACTCCTCTCCCACAGCACCGCAGCCTGGTGGACTGGCTGCGACAGGAGGAAAAAGAAGTCTGGGCATGGTTTGCTGACAAGGAGAAGACGGCCACAGATGCTGAACAGGTACGCCTTTCTCTCCTGCGCGACACCTACCGCATGGATGCACAGGCTCATCCGGAAGTCTTCCGCGAGATTGAGGCCGCCTGTGCCGCACTCGATTTAAGAGTCTCCGTACACGTCTATCAGGCGCAGAATCAGACTGAGCCAAACGCGGCAGTGTGCTATCTGCCCGGCGAGGCGCATGTCATTTTCTCCGGCCCCATCCTTTCCCTGCTTTCAGCAGATGAACTTCGTGCCGTGATCGGCCATGAGCTTGCGCACCACCTGCTCTGGCAGTTGGAAGACGGAGCCTTCCTGCTCGCGGATCGCATTCTGCATTCGTCGGCCTCGCATCCCGGGGCGGAGCCAGCACACGCCCACAGCGCACGAGTGTGGCGGCTGGCGACCGAACTATTCGCCGACCGGGGTGCCTTCTTGGCCACCGGCAGTCTCGAAGCCGCCGTCGGTGGTCTGGTGAAAACGACGACCGGTCTCGCTCAAGTCAGCGCAAAAAGCTACCTCGCGCAGGCGGAGGAGATCTTCTCCAAATCCAAGCCTAAAACCGAGCAGTTTAGCCATCCCGAAACCTTCATCCGCGCCCGCGCGCTTCAGCTTTGGACCGAAGATGATGGCGCTCTGGAGGAAACCATCGCCCGCATGCTCGACTCCGACGATGGCATGGATACATTGACCCTCCCACAGCAGTCCGAACTTGCCGCGCTCACCCGCAGGTTTCTGGCGCATCTGCTGGAACCTGCCTGGTTTCAAACCGCGGCCGTCCTCGCCCACGCACGCCAATTCTTCCGCGAATTCAAACCACAAGCCGATGCCACCATCGTGACAGAACTGGCAGACCGCCCCACCGCGCAGCGCGAATACTTCGCTCAGGTGATGCTCGACTTTTGCGCTATCGATCCCGATCTGCACGATCCACCTCTCTCTCGCTGCCTCGAAATCGCGCGCGATCTCGAATGCCTCGGCAGCTTCGAAAGAATGCTCACCAAGGAGCTCAAGGTGAAAGCGAAGGACCTGAAGAAACTCAAGGAGGCCCTGCCATGAGTGAATTCACCACTTTTTTAACCCAGGGTTTCGAGCGCGGCGGATTCGAAACCGAGGACGTGCTCGCAGCAGTGCTGCCGCTCATGCGCGAGGTAGTGGCCATTCACGCCACAGGCCATGTCGCTCCCCTGCGCGGCATCTCCTCGATTTGTGTGCACGATGGACGTGCGCTCGGACTCGCTTCCCCCTCCGGCGCGCCTGCGCTGCACAATGACAGCCGCCTGCGCGAGTTGCTCGGCCCCCAGCCCCGTGGCCTGGAAATCATGGGCGAGTCGAAGCGCGAAACCGACCTCGACTCCTTCGCGCAAAACATCACAAACCTCGCCGTCGGATCTGCCGAGGCAGAAATCACCCGCCCGGTGTTTTTGCCCGGCCACGTGACCTGGGAGCATGCCATCGGACACCATGATGAACTGACAGACATCCATTCGCTGGGCGTCATTCTCGCCAGCGTGGCCTGCGGACTCGACTTCAGCGATGCCGAGGACGTGGCCTTGTTTGCAAACTCGCGTACGAATCTCTTCGCCCTCGCACGCCGCCTGCACCCGGTTCTCGCGAGTGTCATCACCGAGATGACGGAACTGCATCGCGGCAAGCGCGCGCAGGATCTGCCCTCCCTCATCCGCCGGTTGGAAACGTACCGCGACCAGCCGGTGGACCTGAACATCACCGAGCTGCCCGGCCTGGAAAAAGGCACCAAGAAGGACAAGCGCGCAATCATTCAGACCCATCTGCGCGACCGCCTCTTCGAAGTCTCGCGCCGCAACAAGCTGCTCTACTTCAAGAGCACCCAGTCCACGCTGAATCTCACCATCGCCAGTGTGCCGCTGGTGCTCGATTATCGAAACGTGAGGCCGGAGGATCTGCTCTACTGGCATGATTCCCTGGCGCAGGAGATCAGCGCCGGCAACGCCCTGCCGCTGAACCGCTGGCTGCGAATGGAGGAGGCCCCTTATCTGCCCGGACAGCTCGACAAGCTCATCAGCGAAGCGCGCCGAGACCGTGCGGAATACGGCTTCTCCCAGCTTCGTCTCGTGCTGGTCTTCCTGCGCTGGCACAATCTCAAAGAAGCGCCCGAGGAGCGCATCCACTCACCGCTGCTCCTCCTCCCTGTGGATTTGGCCAAAAAGAAAGGCGTCAAAGACCACTACACGCTCACTCCCAGCGACACCGAGGCAGAGGTAAACCCCGCTCTCCGTCATCATCTCAAACAGCTCTACAACCTGGATCTGCCGGAGACAATTGATCTGCGCACCACGACACCCCTCGCTTTTCACGAACAGTTAAAAGCACAGATCCACGCCAGCGAGCCAGGCGTGAATCTCACCCTCACCGAAAAGCCGCGCATTCAGCTCATTCATGAGCGTGCGAAACAACGCCTGGACCAGTACCGCCGCCGCATGAAGCGCACCGGCCAGAGCGTGCCTGCCTCAAAGCTGGACTACAGCTATGACCGCGAGGACTTCCGCCCGCTGGGTCTGCAGGTGTTTCAAAAAAAGGTCATCCCCGCGCCGCTGCCCTTGCGCAGCCTCGCCGGCGCACCGCCGTCACCACGCCAGCTCAACATGGTGGCAGAATCGAAGACCTTCACCTTGGTCGAAGACGGTTTGAGCAATCCCTACTCCTGGGAGTTCGATCTGTGCTCGCTCACACTGGCCAATTTCAACTACCGCAAGATGACCCTCGTGCGCGACTACGCGCAGCTCATCAGCAGCGACATGGCCAATGCCGCCTTTGATCGCGTCTTCTCTCTCGAACCCCGGGCCGTCAATGCCCCGGCGATTCCCGTGCTGCCACCCTCGCAGCAGTATCTCATAATCGCCGCAGATGCCACGCAGACCGGCGCGATAGCCAGAGCACGCACCGGCGAGAGCTTCATCATCCAGGGACCTCCGGGCACCGGTAAATCACAAACCATCACCAACCTCATTGCCGACTTCGTGGCCAATGGAAAACGCGTGCTCTTCGTCTGTGAAAAGCGCGCCGCCATTGATGTCGTCTTTCACCGCCTGCGCCAGCAGGGCCTCGATGAACTATGCTGCCTCATTCACGATTCGCAGACCGACAAAAAAGAGTTCATCCTCAATCTGAAGCAAACCTACGAGCAATGGCTCGCCACGAATGACGCCGCTGACACGAGTGAGACAAAGCGTAACGCCGCACTGGTCACGCTAGAGTCCGAGCTGGGTGCGTTGGAAAAATTCACCTCCGCCAGTGCCGCCACGAATCCGCTGCTGCTCCGCCTGATCGAACTGCGCGGCGCCTCCCAGGCCACCGATGTACCACAGGACGAAGCCCTGCCGGACTACCACGAGTGGCAGCAGGGCGGTGATTGCGTGATCCGCCTCGTCAATGCCCTCGAAGACCTCGGTGCCGGTCCAGTCTTCGCCACTCATCCGCTGCGCTGGCTCAATGATCTCGAAACGCCACCCGCTCGTCTCGAAGACCTGGAGCAGCGCCTCAGCGATCTCGATGACGCCTTGCAGCAGACTGACCTTCCCATGGAGCACTGGGACACCCTGGGCGAGGTAGCGCAGCTTCTTGAGTTCACCACTCGGCTGCTCCCGCTGGCACGCAAAAACCTGCTCGGCTTGCTGGATCACAGCAGCCCCACCAGCACCGCTTTTGGCAAGCTCTGTGCTGAACTCTCCCGCAGACAGAAAGCACTCACCGCGACGCAGAAAAAGACCGCTCACTGGCGCGCCAAATTGCCCGCAGATGAAACCGTCTCCGCCCTCGCACAGGCAGAAAATCTGAAAGGCTTCTTCGGCTTCCTGAACCCCGCGTGGTGGCGTCTGCGCAAGGTCCTCCATTCCTCGTATGACTTCAGCCGCCATGCCGTGCAACCCACATGGACACAGGTGCTCGCGGATCTTGCCGCCGAGCATGCAGTCGAGGCCGAAGTCGAAGCCGTGAAGGAACAATGCTCTCAGGAATTCGGCATCGCTGATCCTGAAGCTCTGCGCCAACAACTCGGAACACTTTCTGCCCAGGATGCACCACCTGCCGCTGTGGCCCTGCGCGAGCGCCTGCTCGCGGCCCAGCAAGGATCTGTCCTCGTTGAAAAGCTGGCTGCACTGGCCTCAGGATTCACCCGGCTTCGGAGCGAACTCGGCAGCACTTTGTTTGAGCCCGAGCAGCACAGCCTCGCGACACTGGCCTCCGCCATCCGCGAAATGCAGGAGGAAATGGACGCGCTGCCAGAGTTGCTGGCCATTCTCCAGGATCTGAACGCCGGACCGCCACGGCTTGCCCACGCCGTGCGCACGCGGCAGCTCACCGCATCCCAGCTTGAGTCTGCCTGCGCAGCGAAATCGCTGGGAGAGCAATACCGCGCCGACCGCACCTTGCAGCGCTTCGACGGCCATGTGTTGAAGCAAAAACTTGACCGCGTGGCCGCTGCGCATCGCCATTGGCTGGATCACAACGCAGGCTGGATTCGCAGCCAGACCCGGCAGCGCTTCATGCAGGATGTGCAGACGGCCAGTCAATCCCCCACCATGCTCACGGCGGAGCAGAAGCTCTTCAAAAAGACCTTCAGCGCAGGCAGGCGCGAGCTGGAGCATGAGTTCGGCAAAACCATGCGCTTCAAATCCATTCGTGACCTCGCCGCCGGAGACAGCGGCCAGGTCGTGCGTGATTTGAAACCCATCTGGCTCATGAGTCCGCTGTCCGTTTCAGATACCCTGCCGCTCGATGCCGGCACCTTTGACGTCGTCATCTTTGACGAAGCCAGCCAGATCCCGGTCGAAGAGGCGGTGCCTGCCGCCTATCGCGCGCAGCAGGTCATCGTCGTCGGAGACGAGATGCAGCTCCCGCCGACAAGCTTCTTCAGCACCAGCAGCACTGACGATGACGAAATCACGCTCGAAGAGGAAGGCGAAAAAATCAGCGTCCTCATGGATGCCGACAGCTTCCTGGCTCAAAGCACACGCAACCTCCCCAGCACACTGCTCGCCTGGCATTACCGCAGCCGCTATGAGGCGCTCATCAGCTTCAGCAACGCCGCCTTCTACGGCGGTGAGCTCTACACCATCCCAGACCGCCAGATCGCGCATCGCGACTCAGGAGAAGCGCGGATCAAATCTCCTGCGGAAGCCGCCGCTCAGGTGCCCGGCATCTTGAGCCGTCCTATTACTTTCATTCACTGCGAGAGCATGCCGTATGAAAACCGCCGCAACATCGGCGAGGCCACCTCCATCGCCCAGATTGTCCGCACGATGCTCTCCGGTGCCACGCAGCTCAGCATCGGCATCGCCGCATTCAGCGAGGCCCAGCAGGGCGAAATCGAATCCGCACTCGATGCGCTGGCGGATGCCGACCCCGCCTTTGCCTCGCTGCTGGAAGCCGAATATGCCCGCGAGGAGGACGACCAGTTCTGCGGCCTGTTCGTCAAAAATCTCGAAAACATCCAGGGCGACGAACGCGACATCATCCTCATGTCCGTCTGCTACGGACGAGATGCCGGCGGCAGAATCCTGATGAACTTCGGTCCCATCAACCAGCGCGGCGGCGAGAAGCGCCTGAACGTTATTTTCAGCCGCGCCCGCCAGCACATGGTCCTCCTCAGCAGCCTGCGCCACAGCGACATCACCAACGACTACAACGACGGCGCCAATGCACTGAAGAACTTCCTCCACTACGCCGAGAGCCTCTCCCGGGGTGACGTGGCGCTGGCTCGTCAGGTGCTGGATGGACTCAATCCGCTCAAACGGAAATCTCTAAGCCTCGAACAAGTCTCCGCCACACTCGCTGGCCAAATCGCCGATGCACTGCGTGAGCGCGGTTGGTCCGCGGATACCCAGGTCGGCCAGAGCCGCTTCCGCTGCGACGTCGCCGTGCGCTCCAACAATGCCGTGCAGCATCAGGTCGGCCTGCTGCTCGATGTCACCGGCACCGCAGGCGTGCTGGAGCGCTTCCACACGCAGCCCTCCATTTTGAAAGCCTTCGGCTGGCAGGTGCTCATCATCCTCGCCAAAGACTGGTGGCATGATCCACAGTCCGTCATCGAACGCATCGAGCGCCTGCTGCGCAATGAAATCGAGGAAGAAACGGAGACACAACTAGAGGCGGAACCCGAAGCCGTCCCGGAACCCCAACCTCAGTCGCCACCGCCCACGCCTTTGGCTTCGCCTTCAGCACCCACCCGCATGCAACGATTCGAGTTCATCGAAGCAGGCTCAAAGAAGTTTTGGGAGATCGGCCAGAACGGCTGCGAAATGACAGTCCGTTACGGCCGCATCGGCACGAACGGCCAGACGCAGACCAAGACCTTTCCCGACGAAGCCCGCGCTCGGCGCGAAGTGCAAAAGCTCATCACAGAAAAAGTACGCAAGGGCTACACCGAAGTGGCCTGATCTCACTTGCTGAGAAAAATCTCGCTCAACACTGCAGCACGAATGAGCGAGCGCATGCCGTGCCCGTCTGAAACCACCTTTTCCAGCGCAGCTTCATTGCTGAAGCGCAAGGAAGCGCCGGTTGAATACGTGAGAAAGTGCGTGGCAAAACCACGCGCAAGCTGATCCGCATGCTGCATGTAGAGGTGCTGCCAGGAGTGAATGTCTGCAAAGCTCTCGCCTTCAGGCGTGATGCCACTCGGATCCACTTTCGCACCTTTGCTGTTCTTGCCATACCCAGCACGCCAGACACCAACGGGATCGTAGTTCTCCAGCGCAAACCCCGGCGGATCGATGGTCTGGTGGCAGCTCGCACAGCTCTCGTTGTTGCGGTGCTTGTCCAACTGATCGCGAATGGACGTGGCCCCGCGAATATCAGGCTCGATCGCAGGAATACCCGGTGGTGGCGGCGGAATGCGATTGCCCAGAATGCGCTCATTGATGAACACCCCTCGCACCACCGGCGAAGTGCTCGTTCCATCTGCGGTGACCTTGAGAATCGCCCCCTGCGTCACAAGCCCGCCGCGAATATCCTTCGCGGTCAGCGCCACCTTCTGCAGACCCTTGCCAGGTTTGAGCGAAACTTCCGCATGATAGTGCCGCGCCAGCCTGCCATTGAGAAACGCGAAATCAGACTCCACGAGATGCGTGATGCCCAGGTCTTGCTTGATCATCTCGTTGAAATAAGCACGCGTCTCCTGCAGCATGGATTCCTGCACCACGGAATCAAAAGTGGGAAACTGCCTCGTGTCGGGCGCGGTAAAATCAATCTCCTTCAGCTTGAGCCATTGATCCGTGAAACTAGTCACGAAGCGCTCGGCCTTCGGATGCGCCAGCAAGCGCTCCACCTGCTGGGCAAGCACCTCCGGATCATGCAGCTTCTTTTCATTCGCGAGCTGGATGAGCTTATAGTCCGGCATGGACACCCAAAGCGCGTAACTGAGCCGCGAGGCGATGGCGTGATCATCAAGCAGCCCTGGGGCTTCGATGAAAGTCAGGAATCGCGGCGAGCACAGAATGGCACGATAGGCCATGCGCAGCGCTTCAGTCGGCTCATCACCATTCGCAATCGCTTGGTCCGCGATCTCGCAATAAGCAGCAACCTGTTCCGCTGTCACCGGACGGCGAAAGGCCCGCCGCGCAAAGCGAGAGATCAGTTTGTCCAGCATGGCAGCATCCGCTGTTTTCACATCGACCTCACCGAAGAGATTCTTCCGCACCATCGCACGATCCGCGTTCGGGTAGATGCGTTCAACGTCGATGCCCGTGTGCGCAATGCCTGCATAGCCTTCCTTGGCCAGATCACGATCCTTGAAGGACACATTGCCGCCTTTCGCACCAGTCGGCGGGTGTTTGTAGGTGGCGTCATTGGGTTTGAGTTCGAGCCGATGCTTCTCCTGAATCCACGCCTCAAAGACCATGTCTCGTGGCGTGCTCGTGGCCTCCACGAGGCCAATCATGTAAAGCATGGGCGCATTCGATTCACACTCGCCGGAGCGCAGCGTCCCCCAGACCGCACCGTCGCTGCCCGGATTGATCGCCTGCACTCCGTGCAGCGTGATGCGATACCAGCCGTCATCGGGCGCGGACGTCGGAGTGCGTCCAAAAAACTGCAAGGTCATCGGCCAGGTGATGCTCCTGCCATCACGCAAATCCGGCCCGCGATAGTTGCCCCTGCCTCCCTTGGTCAGCATTTCCGGCGTGTAGTGCTTCTGGAAAGTTTCATCGCCCTTCAGCGCACGCTGAAAAGCATCGGTCAGCGCGAGATCGGCCACATCAAGATAACGCGCCAGCAGGTGCTGCGAAAGTTGCTGCCCTGCCGCCACCGTTTCAAATCCGTACGACGCACGATCTTCCGGCAGTAGCGCCTTCAGCGGCATGTCGATGCCCAGCAGATCATGCATCGTGTTCTCATACTCCGTGCGCGTGAGCCTGCGGCTGCGAGTCCGGCCATTGGCAGCGATATCCTCAGCATCCGCCGTCACCAGAGCAGGCTTGAGACTGGCGAGAAAACTCTCCGCGGCAGCTTTCGCAGGCTGCGGTTTCTTTTTGGGCGGCATTTCTCCATCCCTCACACGCTCAAAGATTTTTTGCCAGCTTTGGAACGCATCCGCATTCGCGAGATCAAACTTCAACGCGCCAAGATCGAGCCCGCCCTTCTTCACGTCCGCGTCATGGCACTCGGCGCAGTGCAGGTCGAGAAACGCAGACGCCGGCTGAGGCAGTTCGGCGAAAACAGCCGGAGAGAAAAAGATGAGGAGCCACCAAGGATTCATGAACTGGGTTTTAACGCGGCAACTGTTGAAATCTGACCAGTCATTCACCGTTAAAAGGTGATGTCCACTTTTCCCCGCCGCCATTTCCTCAAAACCGCCGCCTTGAGCGCCCTCGCCGGACCAAACATCCTTCGCGCGGCCGACTCAAAGCAGAAAATTCGCGTCGCCTGCGTGGGCATCGGCCAGATGGGTGGTGGCGCAGTGCAGGCTTCCCGCGACGAAGAGATCGTGGCATTTTGCGATGTGGACTGGCGCGATCTCGGCGGCCGCAGCGCTTTTGAACAGGCCAAAAAACATCCGACCGTCCCCAAGTTCACCGACTTCCGCGAGATGCTGGACAAGAAAGGCGGCGAAATCGACGCCGTCCTCATTTCCACCCCGGATCACACGCATTTCGCTGCCGCGATGGCTGCCATGGAGGCGAAGAAGCATGTCTTTGTGCAGAAGCCCTTGGCTCACAACATCTGGCAGGTGCGCACACTCCAAAAGGCCGCGAAAAAATACGGCGTGCAGACCGTCATGGGCAATCAAGGCCACTGCTGGGAAGGCATCCGCCTCGTGAAGGAATGGTTCGAAGCCGGAGTCCTCGGTGAAGTCCGCGAAGTCCACTGCTGGACGGACCGGCCCAAGGGCAAGGTGGGTTTCATCAATCCACCGCCAGCGCAGCCCGCGAAAACCGCTCCCGTGCCGGAAGGTCTCTCATGGGATCTGTGGCAGGGGCCTGTGGCACCGCGTGATTACAGTCCGGAGTATCTGCCTCAATTCTGGCGCGGCTGGTGGAATTACGGCTGCGGGGGCCTGGGCGACATCGGCTGCCACTGCCTCGACGCCCCGTTTTGGGCACTGCAACTTGGCATGCCGGACAAAGTCGAAGTCGTGGAGCAGGAAAAGTGGGATCACCGCGCCTATACCGCTCCAGCATCTCACATCATCTTCCACTTTGCCGCACGCGGTGCGCTGCCTCCTGTGCAGATTCACTGGTATGAAGGCGGTCTGCTGCCGGAGGCACTGCCGGGCATGACGAAAGGTCTGCCAGACAACGGCATGATCATGAAAGGCAGCAAGGAGACGCTTTTCTCCGACGGCATGCGTGTGCAAAGCCCGCAGCTCTGGCCCCGTGAACGCATGACGCCGCTGATCGACATCCTGCGTCGCAAGCCCATCCCGCGTTCCGTCGCCGGTGAGCCCATCGGCGAGCTCTTCGCCGCCATCCGTGGTACCATTCCACATGCAGGCTCCCACTTCGACTACGCCTGCCCTCTCACCGAACTCGTGAACACCGGCGTGCTGGCCATACGCTCCGGCAAAACCATCGAATGGGACGCCGCCAGCATGAAGGTCAAAGGAGCGCCCGAATTCGATGCCTGGATCAAAGAACCCGTGCGCGACGGCTGGAGCTATGGCGAAGATCTGTGGAAAGCATAAAAACATCCTCATGTACCGACTTGTCATCTTTCTCGCCATAGCCTTCACCGCGCACGCCCAGGAAATTCGCCGCACTCCACTGACACTGAAAGATGGCGGCACCCCCGACAAGCCCGCCGTGTTTGACGGCAAGGGCATGATCATTGATCTCGGCACCGATGTAACCTCACACGACTGGCAGAAGCAGGGCGATGTGTGGACCTCACGCGGACCGTTCGATAAACACCCGCCCGTGGATGATGTCCAACGTGCGGCGCTCTTCATCGAAGAAGTCCCCATGCGGATCACACGAGACCGTGCCGCCGAGCAAAAGAGCGGCGAAAAAGGCAAAGTCATCTTCGCCGCACCCGAGGCTCTGCAGCCCGGGCAGATGGGATTCAAAACAGACGGCTCTCTATACTTCCGCTGGCCTGCCGACAAGACTCCTGACACCGCGAAAATCTACCTTCCCCCCGCTGGGCTGGCGAGTTGCGTGAACATCGCCTGCTCCTACCTCACGGTGAAAAACATCACCGCCCTGCATGCCGCCAACGACGGCTTCAACATTCACGGCAACCGCATCGGCATCCGCCTGGAAAACGTGAAGGCTTTTTCCAACGGCGACGAAGGCATCAGTGCTCATGAAACCACACAAATGGATGTCGTGAATGCCGAAATCGCCTGGAACGGCTCATCCGCCGGCGGCGTCGCCGATGTAGGCGATAGCATCACGACCTACACCAACTGCGAGCTGCACCACAATACCGGTGCCGCGTTCAGCTTCGCCGGAATCTCCCACCGCGTGACCCACTGCCTCATCCATCATCAGACGAAGGACATCGACGTCCGCGAGGACGCGAAAGTAGAGCAATCCGACAACGAGTGGCGCAAGCCTTAAGCGACCGGTCTTTTAAACTTCGCCTCATAACCCACCGCCCCGTCCACATCGCGAAGCTGGAAGACGATCTCACTTTCCGCACCGTTTGGATGCAGTTCGACGCAGAGGAATCCGCCCTTCACACGATGAAACTTGTGATAGGCCTTGTCCTCGCCGGGGGAGCCGCCCGCATGCGAGTTGCTGGCCGCTCCGACGCTGAACTCCTGCACGCCTGACGTCGGATGCACCGAGTGATACTGCCAGTGCCGGTCCCCGCACACGACAAAGAAGTTATCCGGCACATTCACCTTCAGCCATGAGCGGATCTCATCGCCCTCATGCGTGAAGCCGGCGTTGCTATGGTTGTCATTTTTGTTGCCACGATCCGGGCCGACCAGCGGAGTAGGACTGACCAAAATCTTCCACGTAGCGGTGCTCTCTTTGATCGTGCGTTTGAACCACTCCTTCTGCTCCGCACCCCAGATCGTCTTCTCGGGGCCGTCGGGCATCGTGTTCGGAGAGCGGTAGTCGCGCCCATCCGTGAACCACACCTGCAAATCACGCCCCCATCGAATCGTGCGAAAATCACTGTCACCCAGAGGCGCCTGCTCGCGGAAAATCTGCACGCCTTTATTGAAGCTGAGTTCGTCCGCCTTCATCCCAGGCCATGAATCATTCGTGAGCGTGTCATGGTCATCCTTCAGCCAGTAGGTCGAGGTGTTGCGCGTGGCATCAACCAGACGCGGCAGGCTGAACATGCGCTCCCAATGCAGCCGCGCGAGCGCAGGAGACACAGCACGCGGCGGATTGCTGTCATAATAAACAAGATCGCCCGTCATGACGATGAAGCGCGGATCAAGCGCGGTCATGGAGGGATAAATCGGGTGCCCATCGGCATGATCACGATCCTGATAGCCCTGGCAGGTCATCACGCAGAATCGCAGCTCAGTGGGCGCTGCAAGATCCGGCGCAGTATGAAATTTGCCTTTAAAACTCCCACTTGAGGCACCCTCCACGCCCGCCGTTTCACTGAGGTAATAATAGGTGCTGCCAGGCTTGAGCGCACTGAGCTTGAACTGATGAATGCCATCCTTGTCCGCACTCACATCCGCCCACGGCGTTTCCACCGCATCACTCAAATCCTCCTTCAATCCGTAGCGCACTCGCGCCTTGCCTGATGCCGCTGGGCATGCGCCTTCAATCTCATGCACCGCAGGCACAGCCTGCTGCTTTTCCTTCACACCTTTGCCCTTCTTCGGCTTGTCAAAGCTCACCCCTTGATTGTTGCGATCCGGTGCCCGAGTCAGTCGCGTCCAAACAATCGCCGTGCTGTCCGTGACCTCGCCCACACGAGTTCCCGTGGCCTGAAACGGCCCGGCCGCCGCCGCTTGTGCCAGCCAGGGCGTGGCAAGCGCCGCACTAGCGGTGGTTTGGATGAAACGACGACGGTTGAGTGAAGATGCCTGGCTCATGGTTCTGCCATGAACGTCGTCCGTTCACATTTCTGGCAGCCGACTCCATCACAGCCGCAGCTTTTTCACCAGCATGGCTTCCTTCTCCGCATCGCTCATCGCCTTGTACTCGATCTTGCAATTCGGCAGCGCAGCTTTGATCGCCTCCACATCGGCGTCCGAAATGTCCACCGTCTCAATCTTCAGCTTCGCAAGCTTCGGCAACGCCTGAAGTTGCGGAATCATCTTTGCGCTGAGCCGCGCCTCGGTGAGTTCCAGTGACTCCAGCGTCTTGATCTGCGCAATAATGACCATCGTCGATTCATCAAAACTCACCGGCGAATCCTTGCCCCACTCCGGCAGGCGCTGGCCGATGCGCATTGCCGTGAGATTCGTCAGCTTCACAAGATTGGCATTCCCAGCCTGCGTTTGCGCTGTATGCCAGGTTCGAAATTCCTTGAGCTGCGTGAGTTGCCCAATGGCCTCCATCGCCACATCGCCCGCCGTCGATCCCGCGAATGTCAGCCGCTCCAGCTTGGACAACGCTTTGAGATAAGCGAGACCGCTGCCGGTGAATTCTTTCGACCGAAAGGCCGGATGAAAAAACGCGAGTGACTTGAGCTTCTGAAAAGCAGCGAAGTGCTTGTAGCCCGCGTCAGTCAGCAAAATCCCATCCGTGCTGAGTTGTTCCAGTTCCACGAGCCCCGTGAGCAACGCTATCGTCTCATCGGTGATCGTCTTCCCACTGATGCTGAGATTTTTGATCGTGGCAAAACTGCCGAGCATGCGGAAATCGGCCTCCGTGAAAGCATCACACTTCACCTGCACCTGGGTGACCACGCCAGCCGTCTCGGTGACCTTCGCACCCAGTTTTTGAAGAGATGCGACATCAGCGGCCGGAAGGCAGCCACATAGAGCAGAAAGCAGTACAACAACGAGTTTCATGAGAGGCATGAAACGTCTGAGCTCGGGGCTTTCTGACGACAACTCAACCAACACTGATCGGCCCCTCATGAACGCCCGCATACAGTTTCACCGGTGCATGCGTGTGATTGTGAATCACCGCATCCCCTTTGAACACGACACCCGCACCGCACTCCACCGGACCATGCACCAGCAGGCTGCGGCACTGCAGCAGGCTGGGCGTGTGCGGGAAGTTCTGCGCCAGCCCGTCTACTAGCTTGCAGAGTTTTTGATCAAGATGCAGGTGCGGCGGCTGGCCATTGCGGCTGGGATGCAGCCGCAGGCAGAAATCTTCCGTGAGTTCATACGCGTCAGAGCGCACCGCCAGCAGGTCGCTCGTTGTCTTCACCGGCGCAAACCGCACACGCGAAACCTCAATCGCCCCCGCTCCGGCAAAGCACTCGATGGCTGCCCCCATCGCAGTTTCCAGCTGCACCACCGCAGGCGAAGCAGCATCGCGCGGATCCACCGTCTTCTTGTTCATGATCGGCGGCAGCGGAATCAGCCCGTCATTCGCTTCCAGCGCAGCCTTCAGCGCCTGCAAATCAATCCACAGGTTGTTCGTGTTGAAATAGCGATGCTCGTCGATGTTTTGAAAAAGATGCTCATCGGACTTCGGACATTGCGCGGACTCACGCAGCAGGTATCGCCCGTCGCTCAACCGCACCGCCAGATGCCCGCCCTTTTTATCCGACTCTGTGCGGCGCGTGACCTCCATCACAAACGGCATGCCGCTGTCCACAAACCACGCAAGGATCGCCGGATCAAGCGTCGCACCCAGGTTGTCCGAATTCGACACAAAAGCATACCTCACACCCTTGCCGAGCAGACGCTCCAGCCAGCCAGATCCCGCGAGGCACGCATAGATATCACCATGGCCCGGCGGGCACCATTCCTGATCAGGACTCGTGGGCGAAGTCGCAGGCTCCAGCGAACTGGCCAGCACCTTCGGCACCTTGTTCTGCATCAGTTCCCACGTTTCGCGTCCGCCCAGTTGCGGAAAACGTTTCGCGAGATGCTCCGCCGAATCTGCCGAAGTACTAAAACTGTTCATCAGCATAAACATCGGCACCTCTCCACCGGTCTGTGAGCGCAACAGCAGAATCTGTTGGGCAATCAAATCGAGAAACGTGTCCTCACCACGCACCGGCAGCAGCGACTTCGCTTTCTCCAAACCCATCCCCGTGCCGAGCCCCCCGTTGAGTTTGATCACCACCGTCTGCTTGAGCAGGTCCGCAGCACGCTCCGCCGCCGGAGGCACCAGCGCATCCGCACATGGCAGCTCCTGCGCCGGTGCAATCGTGCCTTCCGGAATCATCCCCGTCTCACCCGCCAGCAGCGCCGCATAGCTGCCGCGAAACGCACGAATGGCGGACTCACTCAGGCCTTCGGCCTTCATTTTCTCACGAAATGGGGCGAAGGACGTTTCGATGCTCTCAGCGGTAAGGGAGGTATGACTCATGCAGCCCCAAGGCTAAAGTATCCAGTTGCCGAGGCAAATACTGATTCATAAGACATCCCGCAGTCCGCATTGTTACAACACCGGCACCGACGGCAGCCGTACGCTCAAAATGTAAGCGATAACATCCCACCGCTGCGACTCTGTGAGAGTCGCCTCAAAGCTGACCATCGGCGTCCCGTTCAAGCCGGTGGCGAGCACACGAAACAAATCTTCCGCAGTGTCACCGCAGCGTAGATGCGCCTGACGCAGGTCGACCGGCGCAGCAGGCATCCCCCAGATGTCCTTCAAACTGATCGCCGCAGGACCTTTCCCATCCGCCTTTTCCCCGTGGCAGGCGGCACAGTTGACGGCAAACAGCCTCTGCCCCGCCTGCGCATGAGTTTTGAGCGCATCCGCCGCCTTGAACCACTCCGGTGGCGGAGAAAACTTCAAGGCAGGCGCATGGTTCTCCGGCTTCTTCCACCGGCGCGAAAACGATTTCAGATAAGCAATCACGGCACTCACCTCCTCCGCCTGCAAATGGCTGAACATCCCCATGGCCGTGCCACTCAGCCCATGCGTGATCGTCCGGCGCAGGTCCGCATCCGTGGGCAGCATGCCATAGGGCGTGGAGCGAAATTTAAACATCCCCTCCCGAAACGAGCGAGGCTTCGGCTTCAGCGTCGGACTCAGCTCTCCATTGCCATCCCCCCTCGGACCGTGGCAGACGATGCAGTTGCGCTCATACACATACTTCCCCTGCATGTAGAGATTGAAGTCCAGCGGCACGGCAGCATCACCCGCACAAACCTTGGGAAGGGCTGGCAGCAAAAGCAGGGCATGGATGAGCACTCGAATTCTCACCCTCCTTCATCGCTCATCCTCCGCCGCAAAACCATGCCGTGATTGGCAGATTTTGCGCCTGGGCTGCCGCCACATCCATCTTGACTCACACAAGCCGCCCATTGCATCATGCCGGGATGCGTCTGGCACCAACATCCCTTCATTGGCCATGCCTGCTGCTGCTCGGTGCCTGCTCTTGCATGAGCGAGGAAAGCCCCCGTATCCGCCAGTTGCTTGATCCTGCCACGCGGATGCAGGCGTTTTTTGAAATGACGGGCCAGCGGACAGGCCAGCCCTTTGCCGAATTTGCCGAGGAACATCCCAATCTCCAGGTAACCCGCTGCCCTCAGCGGGGTTCGACGCCGCCTTTCTACATCGTCTCCCATGATCCTGAGTGGCGTTCCTCAAATGTCACCTTGCTAGGCGACTATGAGATCCCACGGCCCCACGAGCTTTTCCAAATACGACGCCCTTCATCTGCCTCGGGTGGCCAGGGCCCGGTGCGCATGCTTGACCAAGTGCTGTACGGCTACCAAGAAAACGGCAAAAGCTTCGTCCCATTTCATGGCTCCAATCTGATCACCGATGGCTACCTCTTCGACATCAATGGAGACGGCCTCGTGGAAAAGCTGGACACCTTCAACTCGGGCGTAGCTGACAATCGTGACAAGCTCGAAGTGCTCGCCATCCGCACCGCAGAGTCAAAACCGCGCTCCCTCCTCACCGTCGTGCTGAACTGGCATGCCCGAAATGCCGATACTCTCGAAAACCGCTGGTCCTGGGACATTCGTCAGCCTGCCGGAACCGGCTGGCAGGTGGTGCTCTTTCCCAGCAATGGCAGCGCGGAAAAACCCGAAGCGGTCTATGAATGGGATGCCGCTCAGCAACGCTTCACCGGTCCCGCAGGCGGCAAAGGCAGCCACTTTGTGCGTCTGCCCGACGACCTTCAGGCCTGGGGGGAGCCGGCACTGGAAAAATTGCGGGACCAGGGGGGGCTGGACTATCCCCTCAAACTGCCGCCTGCCTCCCCAATGGCCGATGCAGGCCCGGCCTTTGGGCCACCCGTCTTGCCACCGCCGCCCGCACGCCCCTATGTGAAACAATCACGCAAGGCGGTGACACATGCCGAGGTCTTCGCGTTTATGGGCCCGGGCCGGAGTCTCTATGACCATATCCTCGAACATCAGACTCATGATCGCGTCCCGGACAGCTTCTGGACCATGTCACCTCGCGCAGCCGCGCTGGAACTGGTCAACCTCAACCGCTCCGAAGAACACCGCACCTCCTTTCAGCTCGCCGTTGAAGACCGCGACGGACAAAAGCCGCCGGAGACAGGCACGCTTCACCTCAGCCACAGCTCATCCGCCTGTTACAATGCCCGCGACTGGGAGATCCTCATCTCCTTCCACCCGGGCGACTCCTGGATGGCCTATGCACGCACCGTGACCAATGGCGCAGCCACTTACAACGCGCTCCACGACGGCATTTCCTATGACTTCGAATGGCATGCGCTGAAGGACGCCGATGCCCGGCATTTGGCACACACCATCTGGTGGCTGGACCGTGTGCGCAGCCGCGACCGGCGCAAAGACAATGGAGGCATGAGCATGTCCACATCCACCGCCGATGGCTTCGCAGAGCTGAAGCTTCAGGCGTCAGCAGGGGCCAGTACATTGGTGGACTTGAAAGGCCAGGTGTTCTCGGAAGATGTCCGCCATCGCTGGAACGCTGAATACAACCAGGAGATCGCGCTAAACTTCGCCTGCCTGCTCATCGAAGAGGAGCTGCCGCAGCGCTGGGGCGGCGGTCGTGATTTTTTGCATGAATCCATGCCCTCACTTCCAGATACACCGCCCGATCCGGCCACCATTGAAAAACGCAAAAAGGGTGTCCGCATGATGCTGGAACGCTTCGTGGAAAGGCTCGACAAACAGACTCCTCTCAAGCCCGTCTTTCTTCAACGCGTGCTCCATGCGGCAGCAGAAACCGGAGTGCCTGTGGAAGACGTGATTAAAGTGCTGGAGACACATCTTCATCCTCCGTCCAAGTTGGAAATCGAGCTAAGTGAGCTGGAGAAACGCATCAACGGTACCGGCCCGCTGCCACTTCTCGAACCTGCCACTCCCATCTTCGATTTTGATGGCAAACATCCACCCAAGAAGGAGTCGGACGAGGAACTGCATGCCCGCAAACAACGGGAGCAGCAGCACAAGGATATTTCGCATTCCTACAAGCTGCGGGAGGAGCTTGCGGATGATCTCTCCTACATGCTTCGCGACACGCTCCCCATCGTAAGCCGAAAACTCGCCGCCCGTGATGACGTGGCGGCCCTCAAAGCCTGGGCAGCAGCGCATGCCCCAGACGCCGCCTGGGCCATTCGCCGGCTGCAGCAGTTGGACAGGGCGGCCTATGCGGATGTCCTTTCCACGGATCTTCTCAAGCTCACCTCTCCCCGAGACGCCTCCACAGCGGTGGCTTTGTTCAGAGAGCTCTGCACGGTGGATGCCGCCGCGGCTGCACGTGTGCTGGCCCAGATGAAAGGCGAGCCAGCCAAGGCCTGCGCCGCCATCGCCCCTGTTGGCATCGGCACTGGACCAGCCAATGTGGACAGATTTCTCGCTCTGCTGGCGGAGAAAAAGACCGCTTACTCTGACAAACAGGCGGCCATTGATTATTTGGTGCCTCCTGATGACCCCATGCGGCACCGCGATTCCCGCATTGAAACAGCACTGCTCAAGGAAATGCAGGAACAAGCGGGCCGTTACGCTGGCAGCGGATTGGAAGCCGCCGAGGCGCTGGCACGACGCAAGGGAGCCATCCAGCACTGGAACGCCTTCAAGGACTTCTATCTCAAGCAGACCGCCCTCTACCTCGACGCCTATGACTACCTCTGCCAGCTGGTGCTGGACAGCGGCGATCCACAGCACCTGGCGGAACTTCGCGCCATGCTGCTGCCACGCCTTCAGCGCACCACCTCGGCGCTCGCCCCCGTCTTTGCCGCACTCTATATCCTAAACCTCCGCGACACCGCACCCGATCTGACTCGCGTGGCCACCTTTGACGCCACCGATGTGGAGGGCATAGAGATGCATTCGGCAGGCGGCGCAGTGCATGCCATCAAAGATCGCTTCCACCTGCCGCGCCAAATCCTCGCCTTCTGGGATGAGCCGGATGCCACCACCACCGCCCGCATGCTCATCGCTTGGAGCATTCACCACTCCTCTGCCAAAGGCATGTTTTGTGATCGTGTGCAGACGCAGGCCCATGCCTCACTCGCAGCCCCCGGCGTCGATCACGCTGCCGTTCGGGATTTCCTCGACTGGTGCCTGAGCTCAGCCGATGCCGCCTTGAAGACTCCGATGAACGCCCAAACAAGGCAGACCCTCCAGTCCTGGCGGGCAGGCCTGCTGTAAGGCGCTCTTCCATCGCAAAGGCAGCTTGCACGTGTCACGCGGGTCTGGCAGTTTGCGGGCTTAACACCACCCCTTTATGCCCAAGAAAGCCTCCGCCGCCAAGTCCGACCTCCATCGCAAACACAGTGCCATCGTTGTTGATGGTGTCGAGCGCGCCGCCTCTCGCGCCATGCTCCACGCGGTGGGTTTTACTCGGAAGGATTTCAACAAATCACAGATCGGCATCGCCTCGACCTGGAGCATGGTCACTCCGTGCAACATGCACATCGACCGCCTCGCCAAGGAAAGCGCCAAGGGCGTGGATGCCGCTGGCGGAAAGAGCCTTATCTTCAACACCATCACCATCTCCGACGGCATCTCCATGGGCACCGAAGGGATGAAATACTCCCTCGTCTCCCGTGAAGTCATCGCAGACTCCATCGAGACCGTCGTCGGCTGCGAAGGCATGGACGGCTTCGTCGCCATCGGCGGCTGTGACAAAAACATGCCGGGCTGCATCATGGCCATGGGCCGATTGAACCGCCCCAGCGTCTTCGTCTATGGCGGCACCATTCTTCCAGGCTGTGTCGGCTTGGAGAAAAAGGATGCCGACATCGTCACCGTCTTCGAAGCCGTGGGCCTGCACGCCAACTGCAAGATCACCGACAAGCAACTGATCGACATCGAGGAGCACAGCATTCCCGGCGAAGGCTCCTGCGGCGGCATGTACACCGCCAACACCATGGCCAGCGCCATCGAAGCCCTCGGCATGAGCCTGCCAAATTCAGGCGCGCAGGCCGCAGTGTCAGATGAAAAACTCATCGACTGCTTCGACGCCGGCGCGGCCGTGATGAACATGATCAAGCGCGGCATCACCCCGCGTGACATCATGACGAAGGAAGCCTTCGAAAACGCCATCACCCTCATCATCACCCTCGGCGGCTCCACCAACGCCGTGCTCCACCTCATCGCCATGGCGCACAGCGCCGGCGTGAAGCTGGGCATCGAAGACTTCGTCCGCATCGGCAAGAAGACCCCGGTGCTCGCAGACGTGAAACCAAGCGGCAAGTACTTCATGAACGACCTCGTGAAGATCGGCGGCACCGTCCCGCTCATCCGCATCCTCGTGAACGAAGGCCTCATGCACGGCGACTGCCTCACCGTCACCGGCAAGACGATGAAGGAGAACATGAAAAACTCCAAGATCTTCTGGCCCAAAGACCAGCAGATCGTCCGCCCTCTCAGCAACCCGCTCAAGAAGGACAGCCACCTCGTCATCTTCAAAGGCAACCTCTGCCCCGAAGGCGCCGTCGGCAAAATCTCCGGCAAGGAAGGCCTCAAGTTCGAAGGCAAGGCCATTGTGTTTGAGTCCGAAGAAACCGCACTGCAGGCCATCCTCAATGACAAGGTCAAAAAAGGCCACGTCATCGTCGTCCGCATGGAAGGCCCGAAAGGCGGCCCCGGCATGCGCGAAATGCTCTCCCCCACCTCCGCCATCATGGGCAAAGGCCTCGGCAAAGACGTCGCCTTCATCACCGACGGTCGTTTCAGCGGCGGCAGCCACGGCTTCGTCGTCGGCCACGTCACTCCGGAAGCCTTCGTGGGCGGCCCGATTGCCGTCATCAAAAACGGCGACCCCATCACCATCGACGCCGAAAAGCGCGCCATCACCCTCGGCATTCCCGCCACGGAACTGAAGACACGCCTCGCCAAATGGAAGCAGCCGAAGCCACGCTACACCCGTGGTGTCCTCGCCAAGTACGCCAAGCTCACCAGCAACGCGAGCCAGGGCGCAGTGACGGACCTGGGCCTCTGATGGCTGGTTGAAACCGGAGGACGGGGATCATCTTGATCCCCGTTTCAGGCTGATGGATCGTGGAGGGATCAAGATGATCCCTCCCTACCAGTCACGTTCTCTTCCTCAATCCGGCACGATGATCTGATCTTCAGGCTGCAGCTTGATGTCGCGCGAAGGGTCGGCGCTGATGTCCTTGAGATTGATCTCGGTGGTCACCCCATTGCGGATCAGCTTGGTCTTGCTGGGCTTGGCAAAAGGTGAGAAACCGCCTGCTGCAGAGATAGCTTTCAGGACGGTCATGCTCGAGCTGTACGGCACCGTTCCATTGCCCTTGATGCCTCCCACGACATAGATCATTCGAGCGGTGCTGGCACTGTCATCCGTGGTCACGGTCACAGTCGGACGGGTGTAAATTTCACGGTCCTTGTAAGTCTGCTCAATGGCGCGCTGCAGGCTGGAGGGCTTGAGACCAGCGGCGCGCACTTCCCCAATGTGAAGCAGGTTTACGGTGCCGTTGTCGCTGATCGTGTACACCTTGCTGATCTGCGGCACTTCATTGTCAGGGATGCCCCCGATGGAGATCGTAACGCGATTAGTAGGCTTGAGGGCGATTTCGCCGTTCTGCGCATGCGCTGATGCCAGGGCGCAAACAGCGAGGATGCAGGAGAGAATGCGTGTGTTCATACAGTGCGTGTTTGAGTGGAATTAAAAGACATCGTCACCATCCAAACGCGAGACTGACTGGGAGCTGCCCAATGCGGTGGCGGTGGTTTCGGCTTTGATCTTGCGACGGCGGGATTTCCCTCCTGAACCGCCGTTGGGCGTGTTCGTCGGCGAGTAATAAGTGTAGTAGCTGGTGTAGTACTGGTACTGCGCATCGCTGCGCAGATCGACGTTGTTGAGAACCACCCCCACCACCTTGCCACCGACGTTTTCGACGCTCTGCTTCACGCGCATGAGCATGTGGCGCGGCAGTTTGCGGTGCTGTACCACGATCATCGTCATGTCAGCCAGATTGGCGAGCACTGAGGCGTCGCTAACCCCAAGGATGGGTGGCGAGTCGATCAGGACGAGATCAAAGCGGCTTTTGACTTCGGTGATCAGATCCACCATGCGCTGGGAGTTGAGCAATCCCGCGCTGTCCGCCGGCAGCAGGCCGCTGGGAAGGAAAAACAGATTCTCCACCGGTGTGCGCAGCACCACATCTTCCAGCCGAATGTCGGTCGTGAGGTAATTGGTGAGGCCCGTTGCGTGGCTGACATCGAAATGCGTGTGCAGGCTCGGACGGCGCAAATCAGCATCAATCAGCAGCACGTTGTATCCGCCCTGGGCGCAGACATAAGCGAGGTTCACCATCGTGGTGGATTTCCCCTCCCCTGCCCCGCCGCTGACGACACTGAGACAGTTGGCGTCCGGCGTTTTTCGGTTGAATTCAATGTTCGTACGCAGAATGCGGTAGGCTTCGGCGTCGGGATTGAACCCGCTGGAACGGTGCAGCACCCCGACGTCCTTCGGCACCACCGCCAAAACGGGCACGCCCAGATAGCGCTCCACGTCATCGAGGTTCTTCACCGTCGTATCCATGTACTCGAGGAAGAAAGCGAGCCCAAGACCAAACATCAGACCCAGCACACCGCCCAGGGCGAGATGTAGAGGCACATTGGGCTTGGCAGGCTTTCCTTCTGGCTCTGCTTCAGAATAAATGGTGGCGGGCGATTTCACCAGCTCGATGCCCGCCTTTTCCTCAAAGTAGCGCGAGCGCATTTTGACCAGCAAATCTTCCAGGTAGGTGACTTCGTCCTTGGCAGTCTTGTACTCCGTGTAAAGAGACGACATGTTTTGCAGTTCCTGCTTGGCGTCCTCATTGTATTCCTTGAGGGCTTCGCGCTTCTTCCTCGACGCATCCTGCCGGTTTTGCAGGCCCTTCACATGCGACTGGGCAGCACCCACGATGAGAGATTGGTACTCAGCCAGCTGACTGTCCACACTCAACACCTGCGGATGCAGGCGTCCCCGCCCTTCATTGACCAATCCTTCACGCGCGACCTTGAGGTCCTGCAGCTTCATGGTGATGGCTGTGATGTTTTGATTTTCCAGTTGAAGTCCGGACGCCTGATCAATGAGTTCGTCAGGAGTCAGCTTGCTCACCTGGTCGATCTGCGACTGCAAAGCCAGGACTTCCTGATCGGCGATCATGAGCGCCTGCTCGCGTGAGATGACCATGGAGTCTTTCTCACTGCGCATCTCACCGCCAGGATTCAGCGAGCTGCCGCCGCCAACGATCCAGTCACCAACAATGCCAGCCTTGCGTCTGGCTTCCTGAGAACGCACCTGCGCCTGCCCCCGGAGCGACTCCTGATCGGAAATTTGCTGCTGCAGCACGTCCAGGGCCTTCTGCTTCTTGCCGCTCTCGATGCTGTTGCGCTGGTCCATGTAGCTCTTGGCCACTTCATTGGCGATGATGGCCGCGAGCTGCGCATCCTGATCGTAGTAATCAATGATGACAAAGTCTGAGCGCAGCATCGACTGCGTTTCGAGGTTGGAGCGCAATTTCGCCAGTGCGGCCTGCCGGTTCGGCAGTTCCCATTTTTTGGCAAGCTCGAGTTTTTCGATGACCGGATAAAGCGTGGTGGGCTTGGTGATCGTCTCGAACTGGGTTTTGATGTATTCCTGCGTGAAGGCTAGACCGTCGCTGCGATTGCGATCAAACACATTGATGTCCTGCGTGATGCGCTCAATAGTCATTTCGACATGACCGCGATACTTGCGCGGCATGATGTAAGTGAGCACCGCCGCCGCTGCGAAGATCAGGATGAACGAGAGCGAGATGAGTCCAAAGCGATTCTTGACCACCTGCCAGGTGTCCATCGCATGCTTCTGCAGTTCGGTGCCGGACTCGTTCATGACTGCTCGTTTTTAATTATTCAGAGAGATTAAGAAAGTGGCCTTGAAATGCCGCCAGCGGGAGATTCGTGGTGTCCGAATCTGCCCGCCGGCGGATTGTCGTTTGGGCTGTTGGGACTAAAAGGTGGCTGTGGCTCCTACGGAGACACGGTTACGGTTGAATTCGACCTGCGCATTGTTGGACAGCTGCGTGGAGAAAGAATAATTGGCGTTCAGATTGAGGTTATCCATCAGCTGATACCCAATGCCTGCATTGAGGAACACCGAGTCTTGCGTCTGATCTGGAGTTGGTCCGCCTGAAAGCAGAGAATGCGCATAGCTCACCCCGCCGTTGAGGCTGAGCCGCTTTGAGACCTGGTGGTTCACCTGCACGCCGGTGTTCACCCCATAGCTGCTGCGGTAGTTGCCGATCAACGCACCATTGAAACCCAGCATCGCAAACCAGCGGATCTGTGTCTGTTTTGCCACGGCATAGTTGAGTGCGCCTTCAGCATAAGGCTTCGTTTGTTTCCCGTGGGCGTTTTCGAAGAGTTCCGCACCACCTCGCACTGAAGTGGACATGTTCTCGCTCCACGCATGGTCGACTCCAGCCAGCGCGAAATGTGAACGGTAGTTTTGGAATCCACTCTTGGTGTAATCTGTCAGACGGTAGCGATACTCCGCCGTCAGACTGGTCCGTTTCCCAACTTTATACGCAAATTGCTGCCCAAGCAGATGCGAGTAGCGATCCTGAGAAGTGGCCACCGCAGAGTTCTCGTAGACGATGCCGTCGAACGTATAGGAGCTTGTGGTCGAGAACCGCGGCGTCCATGCGTAGCTGACATTAAAATTGTTGTAGCCATACAGAAACTGCCCGTTCCACAGCGCGCTGGTTGCACCGTAGCCAAACGCACTGTTGGGATTGGTCCCGTATGTGACGTAGAAATTGTCGCTGATCTTCAGCCGTTCGGAAAACTGGTGCTCAAAATTGAAGGTCGCCCGGCCATTGTAAAAGGTGCTGCCGTATGTCGGCACTCCATTCACATATTGCAGGACGCTGCTTTCGAGACTGAAGCTGTAGGGCGTGGTCTGGTCGGCATGCGTGTAGGACGCCCCTGCACCAACCTGCCCGTACCAAGACTCAATGTCGCTATACTGGGCTGAAGGCGCCTTGTACTTTAGCACATCATAACCGGAGCTGCCGGTAACCGAGAAGGTCAGTGGCTCCTCGTTTCTAAAATCCGCCGAGTAGTTCTGGATCGCCACCAACCCCTGCGCACGCAATGCAGCTGGGCTGAGGGCAGCGACGGCCAGTAGAAGCATTGCCAGTTTAGAGCGCATGAAAGTCAGGAAAGATTTCGAATATCAGAGTTGGATGTGCCGCCTTTGCATGATCTCCGTAGATCACGGAATCGCAGCGGAAGGAGAAACCGGAACGGTAATAATCCGAGGCGGCAACGGGCCCGATATCGGCGGCATGATGAGGAACACTCCACGAATGTTGGATGGAATGTAAAAATCCGGTTCCGAAGTCGGAACGATAGGATTCTTGTCCACAATGATGGGGTTTTTGGGATTCTTGCCAGACACCGTAATCGGTCGTTCGATGTCAGACACAGGTGCAAGAGTCGCGAGACCGGGAACGACGGAGAGTGCCGCGTCATTGATGACGCCCGCCATTTTGGGTGCCACAGAAACGCCGGTCTGAACGATTTGACCAGCCAAAGTTGCATCTGCCTTGGAGGCAATGATTGCCGTTCTCACAATGTCTCCAGCACAGCCTTCATTGATGACGAGTGCATCTTCCACAACCATGAGCACCTTAGAGGGGTCTTTTTCGACCGCGACCCGAACGTCATTCGAAATTTCTGTGCAATTAGTCGCCGATTGAGCCGAACCCACTGAAACAGTCAGCATTAAAACACTGGCAGCAATACCCGCAAAACGCGAAAAGGGGGCAGTTTTCATAGGCGGCAGTTAAAGATATATTTACAAATATTGACGTGTTTGTCCTCAGAGCGGGTAGTGGGAATCGAACCCACATGGCCAGCGTGGAAGGCTGGAACTTTACCACTAAGCTATACCCGCAATTGAAGTTATAGTAACACGTAATATCTCACTGCCGCAAGATATTTTTTAGAATTAAATGTAAAAATTTTGAAATTCTAGAATTGCTGATCACTCAGAATCCTAAAGTTTCGACATTTTTGCGTTTCAACTCCTTCAACCATTTAGCACTCAATAATGAACTGGCAAGCGTGTACTAAAAAGGACTTTTTTCTACCACCGTCCCCGGCTGCGAACCGGCCTCGAACGTGTCAGAATGGGGCCATTTTTATTTACCCACGGCTTTATCACCCACATAATCTTCGCCATTCAGACTCCGTGCCACGCTCTCGAGCCAGTCTTCGAGGTTTTTTTGCATTTCAGGCACTCGTTCTGGCTGCTCTGCCAGCAGGACCGTGCTCTCGTCAGGATCTCTGACCAAATGATAAAGTTCCCAGCTCACTTCATGGCTCTTTTTGTTTTCGATCCGGTGGAGTTTCCACGGCCAGTCCAGCCAGGCGGCATGCCCGGGGAACTCCGTCAGTGAGACGGGTTCACCGATGACAGCTGCATCTGGGAGCAGGCGGGACGGATCGGCAGGCTCTTCACCTTTCGTCTGTGCCGTGATCAGCTCGTCCATCCATTCTTTGGACGGCGTCCTGATGCCTTTCTCCCCCGAGTCCCAGAAACCTATCGGGTGCGAACGTTTCTGCTCCTGCCCTGTCAGCAGCGGCATAATGTCGATGCCATCCAGCGGAGGCTGCTTTTCCATGCTCACGCCCGTGAGCGCCAGCACAGTGGGATAGATGTCTGAAGTCACGCAGGGTACCTTGATGACTTTGGGTTCATGAAACACCGCCGGCCATTCCATCAAAGCAGGCACCGCCAGGCCGCCTTCGTAGATCTGCCCTTTGAATCCCCGGCGGCCGCCGCTGGAACCCACCTTCGGCAGCGCGCCGTTGTCGCTGCAGTACCATAAGAGAGTGTTCTCGCGCAGGTCGAGCTCCCGCAGTTCCGTCCTGAGCCTGCCAAAAGCGCGGTCCATGGCGGTGATCTCACCATAGAAATGCTGCTTCTTCTCGGGCAGCCCCGCATACGGTTCCCGGTCTGACTCCAGCGACTGGTGCGGGTCATGCGGAGAGCCAAACCACACCACCGCGAGAAAGCGCTGCTTCTTTTCTCCGCACCGGCGGATGAACTTCAGCGCCTCATCCACAGTAATGTCTGAACTGTCCCCCTTAAACTGCTCGGCCTTCCCCTGCACACTGAGCACCGGATCAAGATCAAAGAAATTGGGCGCGGAGACCCACTCATCGAATCCGCTGGCGCCGGGACTGACCGGGCTGGCCTTCTGCACAGATCCCAGATGCCATTTGCCAAAGTGGCCCGTTGCATAGCCTGCCGTCTTCAGCGCCTCAGCAATTGTGATTTCCTGCGGGCGCAGCGAATGCCCCCAGGAAAAACAGCCAAACCGGTTCGGCGTACGCCCCGTCATGACACTGCCACGCGTTGGGGAGCACACCGGCGCAGCGGAATGAAACTCGTCAAATCGAATCCCCTCCTTCGCCAGCGCATCAAAATTCGGCGTCTTGAGATGCGGATGTCCGTTGTAGGCCATGTCACCCCAGCCTTGATCATCCGCCATCACCAGCACGATGTTCGGCGGTTCAACAGGTGCGGCCACACAGCTCAGTTGGAGCCAGAGACCACCGCACAAAAGCAAAAGACATTTCATGCCGCAATGATAGCCACGATCATCACCGGTCTGGAATCAAAAAATCACAGCCACTTCACTTCGTGGGACAACATGGTGTCGTCATCAAAGGCAAACCGCCCCATGAAACGCCGGCGTTCCACCAAAGTCTGCGCCAGCCAGTGGACGTCATCGGCCCACATTTCTTCAAACGGCAGCGCCTCCAGCGAGGTCCAGAGCGGCACGGCCTCAGGCGTTTCAACCGCCACACCCTCATGCTGGGTCGCGACAAAGACATCGACGTGCATGCACAGCCCATCCACGAACTGAAACCAAAGCTCACCGTGATGGACAGGATTCAACGCCGTGACGCCCAGCTCTTCCTGCGTTTCACGCACGGCGCATTGCAGCGAGGTTTCACCGGGATCAATTTTACCGCCAGGGCCGTTGATCTTCCCAGCGCCCAGACCCCGTTTTTTGCGAATGAGCAGCACTTCACGCTTTGCCTCATCGATGATGAACATCAGTGTCGCACGAATCCCGGGCTGCCATGATTTCCAGTCGATGGTCACTGTGGTCAGCGTTTCTTCCATGGCAGGGCACGCAGCCAGCGTTTTCCACTCTTGATATCCATGGATTGCGCCAGGATCTCCGTGTCTCCCGCATCAAAATCTTCCGCACGCGGAAGTCCGGCAAGCAGCTCGAACGCAGGTTCAGGTTCCGGCACCGGTTCGGGTGTCAGAGTCGTGGGGAGCTTTTGATTCAGCGGTGCCACGGCATTGATCGGCGAAACCAGTCCGCCTGAGATGATCATCTTCATCGCCTCCTCAATGGTGATCGGCGCATCCGTGATCTTGTCCGAATCCACCACCAGAAGAAAGCCGGTCATCGGGCTCGGTGCCGTGGGCAGCAGGACGCAGGTCATTGCCTTCCCCGTCTGCGGATCACAGTACTGACCGGTGGCAAAACCGATCATGCGCATGCCGGGGACTGGGTAGTCGATGTAAACGACCCGCTTGAAATTCTGCTTTGCCCCGCCTCCTAGGCTCCGGAAGGCATCAATCACCTGCTTGAGTGGCCGGTAGATGACCGCAACCAGAGGAATACGCAGCAGCAGTTTATCGACAGCGGTGACAATGTGCACGCCAATCACGTTGGTGGCCATGAAGCCAAGCCCTAAAATGATCAGCACCGAAAACAGGAAACCAATGAAGTTGGTGAGGCTTTCCAGCTTCGGATCCGCGATGTTCAGCACCGGCTCTTCGGAGAACTCGTTGACCAGATTCACCACCTGGGCCAGCACCGGCTTGCTCCACGCGTGCAGGATGTCGTAGATCGAAAACAAGATCCAAAACGTGATGATCAGCGGCAGCGCCAGCGCCAGTCCGGCCAGGAACTTGTTCCGCAGCCACACACCCCAGCCTTTCGGCGCAGGCGCCTCGGGCATTGGATTTGTGTTGGGGGTATCAAGTGCCATTTAAAACAACTTCGCTCAAGATGAGAACGTATGGCAGCAGCTATGTTCAGCAATAATCTGCATTCTTGCAGTATTACGCTCCCACCAGCATGCGCGCCGGGTTTTCAATGCAATCTTTCACGCGAATCAGGAACGCCACCGCCTCCTTGCCATCGACCACACGGTGGTCATAGCTCAGCGCGAGGTACATCATCGGGCGGATGACCACCTGACCATCCACCGCCACCGGGCGCTGCTGAATGCTGTGCATACCCAGAATCGCACTCTGCGGCGGATTGATGATCGGAGTGCTGAGCAGAGACCCGTACACACCGCCGTTGGAAATGGTGAAAACACCGCCCGTGAGGTCGCTGACCTGGATCTTGCCCT
Source organism: Verrucomicrobiaceae bacterium UBA7681 (assembly GCA_002482965.1). Lineage (GTDB taxonomy): Bacteria > Verrucomicrobiota > Verrucomicrobiia > Verrucomicrobiales > Verrucomicrobiaceae > Prosthecobacter. The sequence continues at coordinate 208,642 of DLGZ01000053.1, forward strand.
CTTTGGACTTGGCCGCGTAGCCAAGAATGTCTTTCTCCAGCTCCGCGAAACTTTGCTGATCCGCGTCACGCAGCACCGGCACGATCAGGCCGCGCTCCGTACCCACGGCCACGCCGATGTCATAAAAGTGCTGCTGCACGATCTCTTCCCCTTCAACACGCACATTGACCTGCGGCACCGCCTTGAGCGCTTCCACCACCGCCTTGATGAAGAAGCTCATGAAGCCAAGCTTCACACCGTTCTTCTTCACAAAGCTGTCCTGCAGCTTCGAACGCAGCGCCATCACGTTGCTCATGTCACATTCGTTGAATGTGGTGAGGATCGCGGCGGTACGCTGCGCGGTGACGAGCTGATCCGCAATCTTTCTGCGCAGCGGGCTCATCTTCTTGCGCGTGACACGGCCTTCCGGAGCAGCCGGAGCCTTGGCCACGGGCGCAGGCGCGGGCTCAGGCTTTGGCACCACTTTAAATTCCGTCACGTTCGCAGGCTTTTCAGCTTCAACCTTCGCCGCAGGTGCGGGAGCAGCGGCAGGCGCAGGCTTGGGAGCCTCGGCCTTCGCAGCAGGTGCCGTTGCGCTTTCGTCGATCTGGCCGACCACGGCACCCACCTCGACATCATCACCGGCCTGTTTGCCGATGTGCAGCGCACCACTGCTTTCAGCAGTGACTTCAGCGGCAACCTTGTCGGTTTCAAGCGTGAGCAGGATGTCGCCAGTTTTGACGAGGTCACCTTCATTGAAGTGCCATTTGGCGATCTGACCACCGGCGACGGATTCGCCGAGTGCGGGTATTTTAATGTCTGAGGGCATGACGGGGTGTTGGGAAAGAATCTTGAACTGGACGAATCACACGCTGAACGCCCCTTCGACCAGGTTTTCCTGTTCGAGGGTGTGAATGGCTTTGGAACCGGCGGCGGGGCTGGAACTGCGCTCCCGGCCTGAGTAGCGCAGCTTGTGGTTGGAGAGCTCTTCGAGGCGCGGACGGATGTAATAGAAGGCGCCCATGTTGCGCGGCTCCTCCTGGCACCAGATCCACTTTTTCTGCGCTCGCGGATACTTGGCGACGATCTCCTTCAGCATGTCATAGTTCAGCGGGTAAAGCTGCTCGATGCGGATGATGGCGGCGTTTTTGATTTTGTGCTCTTCGCGGAAGGCCAGCAGATCATAATAGACCTTGCCGCTGCAAAGAATCAGACGCGTGATGCGCTCGGGCGCGGCCAGCAGATTCTCGTCGTCCAGCACCTCCTTGAAGGTGGTGCCCTCAGCCATGTCGCTGAGCTTGGATACGCACTTCGGATGCCGCAGCAGGCTCTTCGGCGTCATCACGATCAGCGGTTTGCGCGTGCTGCGCTTGAGCTGGCGGCGCAGCGCGTGGAAGTACTGCGCAGGCGTGGTGAAGTTGCACACCTGCATGTTGCCACCGGCGCAGAGCTGCAGAAAGCGCTCAAGCCGTGCGCTCGAATGCTCCGGCCCCTGGCCTTCGTAGCCGTGCGGCAGCAGCAGCGTGATGTGGCTCGGGCGCTGCCATTTGCTTTCCGCACTCGCGATGAACTGGTCGATGATGACCTGCGCACCGTTCACGAAGTCGCCAAACTGCGCCTCCCAGCAGACCAGCAGATTGCTGGTGAGCAGCGAGTAACCGTAGTCAAAACCCAGCACCGCAGCTTCGGACAGCAGGCTGTTGTACACACAGTATCGGCCCTGTTCAGCGGCCAGATTGTTCAGCGGGATGTGACGCTCCCGGGTCTGGGAATCATAAAACACACTGTGCCGCTGGCTGAAGGTGCCACGACGCACATCCTGCCCGCTCAAGCGCACGCCATGGCCTTCCGTGAGCAATGTGCCAAAGGCCAGGGACTCCGCATAGGCCCAGTCGATGCCTTCTCCAGCCTCGATGGCCTTCTTGCGCGCCGCGAGGAAACGTTTCGCAATCGTCGGATGCAGGTTGAATTCCTCCGGCACTTCAAGCAAGCGCTGGCCGATCCTTTGCAGCGTCGCCAGCTCAACTCCGGTTTTAACCGGGTTGTAGTCATAGTCCGGCTGCGGCATCGCCATGCTGCCTTCAAAAGGATTGCCGCCATCAGCGTTCTTGTCACGATCCGCCAGGGTCGTGATGCCCGCCTCCAGCTCATCATCCAGCTCGCGTTGCAGCGCGGCGGAGCCAGCTTCATCCAGCACACCTGCAGCGGCCAGATCAAGACGGAACAGCGTCGCCGTGGAAGGATGCTCGGCAATGGCGCGCGCCATGTTCGGCTGCGTAAATCCAGGCTCGTCAGTTTCGTTGTGTCCGTAGCGACGGTAGCACACGATGTCGATGATCACGTCACGACCAAAAGTCTGGCGGAATTCAAATGCGAGCCTCGTCGCATTCATCACTTCCAGCGGGCAGTCACCATTCACATGGAAGACAGGCGCTTCGATCATCTTCGCCACATCCGTGCAGTAGTCTGAACTGCGCGCGTCTTCCGGCATCGTCGTGAAACCAATCTGGTTGTTCACGATGATGTGGATCGTACCGCCCGTGCGGTAGCCGGGAAGCTGGGAAAGGTTCAGCACTTCGGCCACGAGACCCTGGCCGGCAAAGGCCGCATCACCGTGGATGAGCACGGGGATGACCATTTTGCGGTCCTTGGTGTCATTCAGCGCACGCTGGCGCGCACGCGCCATGCCTTCAACCACGGGATCCACGGCTTCCAGGTGGCTCGGATTCGGCGCGAGCATCACCCCGATCGAATGACCGCCGCTGGTCTGCCTCACCGTTTCAAATCCCAGGTGGTACTTCACATCACCATCACCCGAAACCATGTTCGGCACATAGTTTTCGCTGAACTCATAAAAGAGATACTCCAGCGGTTTGCGCAGGAAATTGGCCAGCACACTGAGACGGCCACGGTGCGCCATCCCGAGAATGATCTCCTTGCCGCCAGCGGCAGGCATGGCTTCGAGAATCGTCTCCAGCGCCACCAGCATCGACTCGCCGCCCTCGACGGAAAAGCGCTTCTGCCCCACGAAACGTCGGTGCAGGAAGCGCTCAAACGATTCAGCCTCCAGCAGCCAGCGCAGCGCGTTGATTTGATCCTGAGCAGCAGGCTTGGCGTCCAGATTACGACCTTCGATGCGGTCCAGCAGCCAGGCACGCACCTCAGGATGGTGAATGTGCATGAACTCAAAGCCCGTCTTGCCGCAATAATTACGCTGCAACTCCGCAAGCATCGTCTTCAGCTTCATCGGCTGCCCGTTGCGGAACAGATGCGTCTGCACCTCCTCTTCCAGATCCTCATCCGTGAATCCAAGCCCCGCCAGCGTGAGCGATGGAATTTCCGGCCCTGCTGCATCGAGCGGATCAAGATGCGCCGCCGTGTGGCCCAGCGCGCGGAAGTTTTGCAGCGCGTTCGAAACACGCATGCGGAAGTTCAGCGTCTTCTCCGAAAGCGGGGCACCGCCGCCACCGGCGACCTCCGCACCTTTCGTGGCAAGCCGGGCCATGCCCAGTTCAAAACCTTCAAAAAACGACGACCAAAGCGGTTCGACGGAACCGGCATCTTTTTTCCAGTCCTCATATTTGGACTCGAGGAAATCCGCGTTTGCGCGGTACGGCAATGTAGCACTCATGTAGGGGGCGGGCAAAATGCTCCCATTCGTTACGAGTGCAAATGCGGAAAGGCACATTTACAGCCATTTTTGCGGGTAGCCCCCCATCCCCTGTCCGGGCTAGCCCTTATCTCACCTCTGCGCGCCCCTTCCACGCAAAAACAATCGCAAACCACCGCCAACAACTGCAAACCATCGCAAGAATCCCTCTCTCATGCCCTCTTCCGCCTCCCGCGCGGCCCCGCAGCCGCTTTACAAACAAATCGCCCACACCGTGGCGAAGATGATCCACGACGGCGTCCTGCGGCCCGGCGAACGCACCCCCTCCCTGCGCGCCATCTGCGATCAGCACAGCGTGAGCATGAGCACGGCCGTGCAGGCCTTTGTGGAGCTCGAATCCTCCGGCCTCGTCGAGCCCCGGCACAAATCCGGGTTTTTCGTCAAAGCCCCCTCCAAAGCCCCCTTGGACCTGCCCGGCCCTCCCCGCGTCCCCATGTCCGGCAGCCTCGGCAACCGTCACGCAAGCCTCTTTGATGCCGTCGTTTCGGCAAACTTGATCGCCCTCGGCGGCGCTGTGCCGGGCGCGGACATGCTTCCAACCGTGAAGCTGAACCGCATGCTGGCTGAAAAAGCACGCCACGCCGGAGCGCGTGGCGTCATGTACGATCTGCCCCCGGGCTCGGAGCTGCTGCGCCGCCAGATCAGCAAACGCATGATGAAAGGAGGCGCCGTCGTCCCACCCGCAGACATCATCACCACCTGCGGCGCCACCGAGGCACTCATGCTTTGCCTCCGGGCCGTCACCAAGCCGGGAGACGTCGTCGCAGTCGAATCCCCCACCTATTTCGGCATTCTCCACGTCCTTGAGGCCCTGTCCCTGCGCGCCCTGGAGATCCCCACCGATCCCCAGCACGGCATGCGACTCGATGTGTTGGAGCACGTGTTAAAAACCCAGCCCGTCCACGCCTGCATCGCTCTGCCCGCCTTCAGCAACCCCTTGGGAGCCACCATGTCCGATGACGCCAAACAGCGGCTCGTCGTCCTCCTCAAAAAACACGAAATCCCCCTCATCGAAGACGACGTTTTTGGCGAACTGCCCTTTGGTCCCAAACGCGCCCGCACCTGCAAGTCCTACGATGACTCCGGCCTCGTGCTCTTTTGCAGTTCCTTCTCCAAGACCCTCGCACCCGGCTATCGCGTCGGTTGGGTCGTACCCGGCCGCTACTACCACGCCGTCCGCATGGCCAAGCTCACCCACACCCTGGCCACCGCCACCCTACCGGAACTCGCCATCGCCGGCTTCCTCGCCGAAGGCGGTTATGACCACTGGCTGCGCAGCGTCCGCGCCTCCTATAAAGAGAACATCACCCGCATGAGGCGCGCCATCCTCGAAGAGTTCCCCGCCGGCACCACCGTCACCACACCTCAAGGCGGCTTCCTCCTCTGGGTCACCATGCCCCCCAAAGTCGATGCCATCGACCTCTACGACCGCGCCCTTGCCAAAGGCATCAGCATCGCCCCCGGCCACCTCTTTTCCCTCGAGCCCCGCTACACCCACTGCATCCGCATCTCCTGCGGAGAACCCTGGTCCCCCCGCCTCGCCGCCGCCATCCACACCCTCGGCACCCTTGCCAAACGCCAGGCTCTATAACCCGACGAGTCCCCCTGAACCTTCGTCCTCAAACTCGATCCTCCCGCTCCGCAAAACCCAGGAGCCCCGCCACCAGAGTTGATGGTCGTTTATAGCCTGTCCTTCAACGAAGAAGAATGGTTGACCCTTGTTGTCCAGCCCCCTCTTCACCAGCCTCTTCGTACCTAGTTCGAGCTTTAGCCCGTCCGGCTTTCCCCCTCTGTACCGGTCGCCAATCCCACCATCTGTATCTGGCCGCCTTTCCAGCCCGTGAGAAGATTCCCCCCATGAACCCCCACTTCACTCCCCTGTTCGCCGTCATGAGCCCCGAAGGACTCTTCGGCCTGAAAATCATCGGCATCATCGGCCTCATCATCCTCATCCCCCTCGGCGTCCTCCTCTACCGCAATCAAGACCGCCTGTTTGGACGTTCCACCGACACCCCCAGCGAAACCAGCGGCAGCCTCGTCTACGGCCTCGCCCAAACCTGGCTCGTCTACGTCGGCCTCCTCCACCTCGTCCTCTGGCTCACCTTTGGATTGTAAATCCCCCAATCAGGACGCCTTCGCCCCCTAGCCCCACCTGACAGCGCTCAGATTGAAGTGCCAAAGCTACGGCATGTCGCAGATCACTTCTAAATGCCAGTCATTTAGTTGTTGCTTGCGCCAAATACCCATCCACCTTTCGCCTCATGAACCCCGCCCAAACCTCTGATCACCAAGCGCTCCCGCTCGAAGAGCAACTCCTCGGGGTGAATGCGAAAACAGGCCTCTATCCCGGCGCGCGTTCCTGGTCGGGCGGCAGGTTCCGCATTCTCGGCAAGGGGCCGCTGGAGTCCTACTGCTACCACGTCATGTCCCGCACCTGCGGCGGCGAGGTCTTCTTTGATGACGTCGAAAAAGAAGCGCTGCGTCGCGTGATCTGGCGCATGGCCGAATTCTCCGGCATCAAGGTCGTGACCTATTGCCTCATGCACAATCACTTCCACCTCCTGGCCGAGGTTCCGCACCGCCAGTCTTGGCTGGAACGTTTTGATGGCCCCCAAGGCGAGGCGAAGTTATTTGAACATCTGCGCACGCTGTACAGCCGTGTTTACCTAGGACTGCTGCGCGATGAACTGGCCGATCTGCGTGCACGCGGCATGGCGGTTCTAGCGGAACAGCGGCTGACCGCGCTCAAAAAACGCTTCTGCGATCTCTCCCTGTTCGTCAAAGAAGTAAAAGAGCGCTTCAGCCGCTGGCTCAACAAACGGCGCGGGCGGCGCGGCGCGCTCTGGATGGATCGCTTCAAGAGCGTGCTGGTCGAAGGCAAAGGCGAGCCGCTGCGCACTATGGCCGCCTACATTGATCTCAACCCCGTGCGCGCCGGACTCGTCAAAGATCCCAAGGACTACCGCTGGTGCGGCTACGCCGAGGCCCTCGGCGGCAGCCGCAGAGCGCAGCGCGGCCTGTGCAAAGCGCAAGGCAAACCCGTGGACGGCTGGAAAAGCGCCGGCGCTGCGGCAGCGTATCGCTGCCTCTTGCACGCCGAAGGCCGCGAGGTGAAGGACGCGCAGAATGAGAACGTAGTGAAACGCGGCGTGACAGCCGAGTCTGCCCGCGCAGTGCTGGCAGATAAAGGAAAACTCAGCCCCGCAGAACTGGTGCGGCTGCGCGTACGCTACTTCAGCGACGGCGTGGCGCTGGGCAGCAGGGAATTTGTGGAAAGCATTTTCGAGGCCCAGCGCGAGCGGTTCGGGCCGAAGAGAAAAAAGGGTGCGCGTCGTATGCCTGAGTCAGAAGCCCCCTTTTACACGCTGCGGCAGTTGCGATTGCAGCCCTTGAGTTAATTGCAGGCAACATACAAACTGCGAGCATCATGCCTGGCGGGCTAAGCCCAGCACAGGCTTAATCATCTACCTCCCAAAGAAAACAGTCAGGAGACCTGCTTTGCTTCGCTGAAGCCAGCGTAAGAGGTTTTAAAACACGGCTTGGGGGCTACTTCGCCCCAATCATATACCGCAGCACTCTCGCCAGCGTCGCCCGCATCTCCTTGCGGTCCACGATCATGTCCACCAACCCGTGCTGCATCATGAACTCCGCCGTCTGGAATCCCGGCGGCAGGTCCGCATGCGTCGTTTCCTTCACCACGCGTGGACCAGCAAAGCCGATCATGCACTTCGGCTCCGCAATGATGAGATCTCCCAGCGTCGCGAAACTGGCAGTGACACCACCCGTCGTCGGATGCGTGAGCACGGAAATGTAAGGCAGGCGTGCTTCCGAATGACGCGCCAGCGCTCCACTCGTCTTGGCCATCTGCATCAGGCTCAGAATGCCCTCATGCATACGGGCACCGCCGGAGGCGGAAAAGACGATGACCGGCTTGCGCTCCGCCGTGGCGGCTTCGATGGCACGGGTGATTTTTTCACCCACCACGCTGCCCATGCTGGCACCCAGAAAGCGGAAATCCATGATCGCCACCAAAACGGGAATCCCCTCGATGATGGCACGCCCGGTGACAACTGCCTCGGTCAGCCCCGTCTTCGCCTGGTAAGCCTTGACCTTGTCCAGATAGCCTTTGAAGCCGAGAGCGTTCACGGAATCGAGGTGCTGATCCATTTCCACAAAGCTGCCTTCATCCACCAAGCTGACGATGCGCTCGTCTGAAGCGATGGTGAAGTGGTAGCCGCAGCTCGTGCAGACCCGCAGGTTTTTGGCCAGCGCCTGCTCAAAAAGGCTCTCATTGCACGAAGGGCACTTCGTCCAAAGGCCCTCCGGCATGTCGCGCTTCTTTTCGCCTAAATCATTAACGTTGCGTTTTTTGAAAAATCCCATGGTAGGTCAGTCGGTATGGCATCCGGCATCATCAGACCTGTTGGTGCGCTCCTCGAATTGCATGTCGCAGGAGTTGCAGGGAGGAATTCCACCCGGCGTTCACACTGTCAGGCCCGGCCAAAGTCGGACGCGAGAGCGATCCTAGCCGCGTGTTGTGGTGATGACCACCACTTTTTCTGCTCCACCCTCCCTCCGCAAAACCCGGGCACACTCGCTCGTCGTCGCTCCCGTGGTGAAAACATCGTCCACCAGCAGGATGCGCCTCCCCTGAAGATTGATCTGGGGCTGCCAGCGCCTCGGCTGCCGCACGGCAAACGCCCCGCGCAGGTTTTTCAGCCGCTCCTCACGGTGCAGCCCCGCCTGCGAATCCGTCTCCCGCGTGCGCAGCAGCGCCTTCACCGCAGGAATCCCCGTCAAACGTGACAGCCGCTGGCACAGCTCCCAGCTTTGATTGAACTCCCGGTCCACTTCCCGGCTGCGATGCAGCGGCACCGGCACCAGCAGCCATTCCGCGAGATTCTCCTGCGCCAGCCGGGGCTCCTCCAAAACACGCAGCATCAGCATCGCCAGTGCCCCGCGCAGCTGCAGACGACGCTCATACTTGAACTGGTGAATCAGCTCCCGCATCACCCCCTCCGCATGGCAGGCCGCCACGGCAAACTCAAACTCCAGCCGCCGTCCGCTGCAGTTCGCACAGCGGAACTCATTCGTCAGCGCACCCTCATAGACCTCACCGCACACCATGCAGTAGGGTGCTTCCACCAGCGGCAGCGCCCCGGCACACCCTTCGCAAAACCACCCATCATCCACCGGCACCTTGCACACGCAGCACAGCGGCGGATACACCAGGTCCACCCACGCCCGCCACACGGGTCGCAGCAGCCGCTGCACACGCGATGGATCTGGAGGACCGGGAAAGGACATGGTCCATACTAAATGCGATTTGATGCCCGCCAACTGCAAGCCTAAATGCACGCATGTCACGCATCGGCACCCCTCTTTCCTCCTCCGCAACCAAGGTCATGCTTCTCGGCTCAGGTGAGCTCGGCAAAGAAGTCGTCATCGAACTCCAGCGCCTCGGCTGCGAAGTCATCGCCGTGGATCGCTACGCCAACGCCCCCGCCATGCAGGTCGCGCATCGCAGCCACATCATCTCCATGCTCGATGGCGAGGCCCTGCGCCGCCTCGTGGAAGTGGAAAAACCCGACTGCATCGTCCCGGAAATCGAGGCCATCGCCACAGACACCCTTCTGGAACTGGAAAACGAAGGCTTCCGTGTCGTCCCCACCGCCCGTGCGGCAAAGCTCACCATGAACCGCGAAGGCATCCGCCGCCTCGCCGCCGAGGAGCTCGGCCTCAAGTCCTCCCCCTACATCTTTGCCGCCACCGAAGAGGAATTCCGCGCAGCCATTGAAAAAATCGGCATGCCCTGCGTCGTGAAGCCCATTATGAGCAGCTCCGGCAAGGGCCAGAGTGTTGTCAAAACCGAGTCCGACATCGCCCACTCCTGGCAATACGCCCAGGAAGGTGGCCGCGCCGGCAAGGGCAAGGTCATCGTCGAAGGCTTCGTCGATTTCGACTACGAGATCACCATGCTCACCGTCCGTCACGTCGGCGGCACCGCCTTCTGCGCCCCCGTCGGCCACACCCAGATCAAAGGCGACTACCGCGAGTCCTGGCAGCCGCACCCCATGTCCAAAAAAGCCCTCGATGCCGCCGAACACATGGCCGGAGCCATCACCGAAGCCCTCGGCGGACGCGGACTCTTCGGCGTCGAGATGTTCATCAAAGGCGACGACGTCATCTTCAGCGAAGTCTCCCCTCGCCCCCACGACACCGGCCTCGTCACCCTCATCTCTCAGGATTTGAGCGAGTTCGCCCTCCACGTCCGTGCCATCCTCGGCCTGCCCATCCCCAACATCCATCAGCACGGCCCCAGCGCCAGCTGCGCCGTCCTCGTCGAAGGCGAGTCCTCCCAGGTACAATTCGGCGCGCTCGATCAAGTCCTTGCCGAGCCCGACACCCAGGTCCGCCTCTTCGGCAAGCCAACTGTCAGCGGCCAGCGCCGCATGGCCGTCACCCTCGCCCG
>DLGZ01000053.1:218813-282429 GCA_002482965.1 Verrucomicrobiaceae bacterium UBA7681
GTGCAAGATCAGGATTGCCTTCACCGTTCGGGACGTGTTATCACCTACAAATGCCCGCTACCGCTCACCTGAGCCATCTCATCAAACTGCTCGACGACGACTCCGAAGTCGTACGTCACGCAGTGCGTGAGGAGCTCAATGGCATGCGACGCGAGCTGCCCCAGCACATCGAGACTCTGGAGACTCCTCTGTCTGCCGACGAGGAAAAGCTGGTCGCCCAACTGCTCGAACCCGCACGGCGCACCGAACTGGAAGAAACCTGGATGCGCTGGCGCTGGATGGACGGCCCCGACGCTCAGCTTGAGGAAGGCTTGAGCCAGCTTTCCTCCTTTCTCAACGGCTGGAAGACTCTCTCCGCCGATCTGGCAAAGCGTCTGGATGCACTGACAGAAGAAGCCTTCGCCGAAAAAGGCCGCATGGATGCCCATGAACTGGCGCAGTGGCTCTTTGCCTCCAACAACGGCGTCACCCGTTTCCGTGGCAACAGCAAGGACTACTACTCACCGGCAAACAGCAACCTGTTCTGGGTGCTGGACACCGGCCTCGGCAATCCCATCAGCCTCTGCTGCCTCTACCGTCTGCTGGGTCATCGCTTCGGTCTCGAAATCGAAGGCTGCAATTTCCCGGGCCATTTCCTCTCCCGCGTCAAATACCGCGACAAGACCTGGCTGGTCGACTGTTTCAATCGCGGGCGCTTCATGCTGGCCGCAGACGTGGCCAAACACCACCCGGCTGCAAATCCCGGCATGGAAGACCTCATCCACGAGCCCGCCACCGCCGAGGCCACCCTCCTGCGCATCCTCCGCAATCTCGACGAAGCCTACGAACGCCTCGTCATGCTCCCCGAACGCCAGTTCATGCGCCGCCTGGCCGTGAAGCTGATGGAGGATTAGACGGTATTTTCGCAGGGACGCACGCAAAGGGCGCGCCTACCAGCGCTTTGCACATGCGGAACTTCAGGAATGGTAGGGATGCGCTGCGCGCGTCCGTAATTTCGGGTCTGTCCCGTCGCAGGCGCTCAAAAAGCTGCGCCGTCCTTGGAGCCCTGAACACCGTGCCTTTTTCCCCGACGGCATGCAACCCCCTTGATTTGCAAAGACACCGTTAAGTCCGCCTCAAAGAAACCGCTGCAGAATCGGCCGCAAATTCTCCACCGTCTGCTCCGGCCACAATTTGCGGTCAGTCATCAAGGCGCAATCAAGCGCCCGGTGCTCCGGCCAGTTCGCTTCCTCCGGAATATTCGGTATGACATGGGCTAGGATCGCTTTCGCAGCAGCAACGTTCGCATGCAGATGCCCGATCACAGACTCGGCGGTGACGGCCTCCTCCTCGACCTTCCAGCAGTCGTAATCCGTGATCATCGCCAAGGTGGCCAAGGCGATCTCCGCCTCTCGGGCCAGCTTCGCCTCCGGCAGGTTCGTCATGCCGATGACATCAAAGCCAAGCTGCCGATGCGCATTGGATTCAGCGCGGGTCGAGAAAGCAGGACCGTCCATGCAGACGTAGGTGCCGCCGTTGTGAACCTTCCGGCCCTGCGCCACACAGGCGTCATGCAGCAGCCCGCGCAGGCCATCCGAAATCGGATCCCCAAACGCCACATGCGCCACGATCCCTTTGCCAAAAAAGGTGTGCTGGTCGCGGCGGCTCGTGCGGTCAAAAAACTGATCCGGCAGCACGATGTCGCGGGGGTGGTATTGCTCCTGCAAACTCCCCACCGCAGTCACGGCGATGATCCAGCGCACGTTCAGGCTGCGCAACGCCCAGAGATTGGCCCGGTGATTCAGCTCCGTGGGCAGAATGCGGTGCCCCTTGGCGTGGCGAGGCAGAAAATACACCCGGCGTCCCGCCAGCGTGCCGGTCACGATCGCATCCGAGGGGGGGCCAAACGGCGTTTCCACACTGATCTCCTCGCGATTTTCAAAGCCTTCAAGGTCGTACAGGCCGGATCCGCCGATGATACCGATGGCAGGAGGAAAATTTTGACTCATCCCGGCAGGGTAGGAGGCACGAAGCCTGCTTCAACTGACAACATTGTGACGCTTGAAAATGTCTCTCACCTGAAGGATGAACAAAATCACCGAAAGTCGCGTCTTAGCTTTGTCGTTATTCCCCCATCCACCGCCATGAATGCCATGCGCCGTCTCCTGCTGATCCTCCCAGTCATCTCCCTCGTGTCCTGCTCCGTGCCGGGCATGTTTGCGTCCACCACACCGCACAAAATCAAGCTCAAGGACGGGCGTGAAGTGCCCTGTGAAGGAGCGCCGCAGTATCAGGAAAAGACCGGCTACTACCGCTACCGCACGTTGGACAAGCGCGACGCCGTGATCCGCGCTGATGATGTCGCGACCATTGTGGAGCATCGGGCGTGAGCGGGCGTTCGCTCGTGCTGGCCTCCGCTTCACCGCGTCGGCTGGAGCTGCTGCGTCAGGCGGGATTCGAGTTTGAAATCGTCTTGTCGCAGGTCGATGAAGCCCACGATGCCACGCTGACCCCCGAACAGCTCACCCTGGAAAACGCCCGGCGCAAAGCACTGGCTGTCAGCCACACCCGGCCCGGAGCACTCGTCATTGGTGCCGACACCTTGGTTTATATCGATGGCGATCCGCTGGCCAAACCCGCCGATATGGACGAGGCGCTCCGCATGGTCCGCCGTCTCTCCGACCGCTCCCATGAAGTCTGCACCGGAGTGGCGTTCGCCTGTGATGGCACCGTTGCCCGGGAGCTGCACGTCATCACCCATGTCACCTTCAAGCCGCTGACCGACGACCTGATCCGCGCTTATCACGCCAAGGTAAATCCCCTCGACAAGGCAGGAGCCTACGGCATTCAAGAATGCACCGACATGCTTCTCGATCGCATGACAGGCTCGTTCACCAACGTCGTCGGCCTGCCAGTGGAGGAAGTGACCGCCGCTCTGCACGAACTGCAGCGCTGAGCCTGCTTCATTTGAAGAAATCCTCACCTTTGATCACCCTGCCATCGTCTGTCACGACGGTGAAATTGCCGTTGTTGCGTTTGGCCAGCGAGTTCATCTCGGGTGCCGCATCGGTCTGGGCCATCACGCTGGTGTGAATCACGGTCATGGGCAGCTTGCGTTTGTTTTCAGCCGTCACGATGTCGATCCAGCCGTTCTCATCTTTGCTCTCACCGTCGGTCATGAAGTAAATGACATCGGGCTTGGGGCTCGCACTCAATGCCATCAGCAACCCAGATCCCCAGTTGGTGTAGATTCGTGAATTATCCGACCGTTGCACGATCTCCGCACTGTCCTGAAGCGTGAACTGAGTCGCCTGAATGAACTTAAAGGCGGGGATTTTTGCCTCCTTGTACGCCTCCGGCTTAATTTCCCAGAGATACTTCTCAAGCGCCACCTCATTGCGGCTGTCCACTTGGTTGTGCGGCCAGGCGAAGTCGGAGAAAAACAGCACCTGGTAGGCGGTTCCAAAGGGGATCTGCTTCACCGCCTTGATCAGCTCCTTTTTCATCAACTCAAAGCGGGTCATCCCCTGGTTTTCACCTTTCAAGCGTTGCGACATGGAGCTGGAAAAATCCACCACAAACACCACCCGCCGCCCGAAGGCGGTCTGACCCAGGAAGTTGAATTTGCCGCCAGTCCCGATGCCGCCACCGAAACCGCCGCCCGCACCTCCCATTCCCATGCCTGCCGGCTGGCTCGATGCCATTTTGGGCGCCTTGCTCAGGTCCATGCGATCGTTGATCTTCGAAAAATCCATCATGTCCATGGCGGGCATCTCCGGCATCACAATGTTCGAGGCCAACGTCTGCACCGTGATCTTGCGCATCGGTGGCTTCGCCTTCAGCCAGGGATTCTTTTTGTTCTGAATCTTGTGCGTCAGTGCTGCCGCAGCCGCCTGCGACTGCGGCGAACTGCCACCGGGTAAAAAGTCCACCTGCCGGTCCATGACCTGGCTCACACCTATGAAAGCAGCAATTAAGAGCAGGAACAAATGCACTCCAAAGCTCATGCCCAACGTGCGCAGGCCTATCCTATCCGCCAGTTTTTGCCAGCGCAGCTTTTTAGCCTGCTCCGGATCCAGAGGCTCTTCCGGCGGAGGTTTCGGGGCAACAAACGGCTTCGGATCTTTGCCTGCCTTGGATTCTTCCGACGGAGCGTCCTCCCCACGAGGCGGCACACTGGCGGCAGGTTGAGCAGACAGTTTCTCTTCTGGCACCACGCTTTTTCGCAGTGCCTGAGGCTCACGAGGTATGGGCAAGGCACCATCTTCCACTTTGGAAAGGTGCAAGGCACCATCTTCCACTTTGGAAAGGTCCGTGGGTGGCTGCGGCGGCAGAGCCCTGGCTGATTGAATTTCCGGCTCTTTCTGCCGTTCCGGTCGGATGCGTTCCTCCTCTGCGGATGGATGCGCATCGTCCGGCTCAGACGCACGCGCCACGATCCTAGCAGGCTGCGGCACCTGCACAAAAACCGGCGGCTCTGGTGGGACTGCCGCCACCTCCTCATACACCGGCTCCTCCTCAGGAACCTGTTCAGCCGCCTCTTCATGCACGGGCTCAGTCCATTCCGGCTGAAGCGGAACCTGCTTGGAATTCAGCTCCTCGCTTTCCACGCCCTCTTCGTCCGTCGAATCGACGGTCGGCAAAAAACTGAAATCCTCGGGTGCATACCTGGACATGGCCAGGGAACTCTGGCGGTTAAACCGCCCGCGTTCAAGGAAGTTCCTGCACCGGCATCAAACCATTGTTCCGAGCAGACCCGCCTCAATCCAGTTCCGTCAAAGTCCCCCGCGTCACCCCAAGCTGACTCTGCGCCTTCAGATCGCGCCAGATTTCCTCGCCGTCGCGCTGGCCGCTCATCAGTTCCTGATAGGTGCGCAGCACGATCATCGCCTCATCAGCATTCTCCTCGAGAAGCTCCACGCGGAAGCAGCGCAGCCCATGCTCACGCAGTTCATCAAAAAATTGCGCCCCAGTTTGCGCCACCGCATTGAACAGCGTGTTGCGGCAGCCGACGTCAGCCTTCAGCGGATGCTGCATGCCCACGCGATCCTTCAAATGCACACGGTGCTTGTCACAGGGACGCCCACAGTTGGTGAAATCCGTGCCCTTGCTCAAGAACGCGGCAAACACGCAGTGCTCCATGTGAAACATCGGCATGTGCTGGTGCAGCGTCAGCTCAAACCATGACGGCGGTGCCGCAGCCAGCAGATCAACCACCTGCTCAATATTCAGGTCATAGCTGATCGTCAGCCGCTCCAGCCCAGACTTTTTCAAAATCTCCGCCGTGAGCGGATTGGCCACATTAAGCGAAAAATCTCCCGTCATCGGAATACCCGCATCTTTAAAAAACGACATGGCTCCCAGATTGCGAATCAACACGCCATGCGGCTCCGCCCGTTGGATAAGCTTGAAGAAACCAGCTTCACCCGATTTCTGAATGCGCGGCGTTGCCAGCCACACCTGTGCTGTGTCGCTGCGCGCCTTGATTTCCTTCACGGCATCCGCGTAGAGCCGGATGTCCTCAAAATCCAAATAGAGACGTGGCACCCCGAGCACCAGCGCGGCATCCACATGCGCCTTGGTACGGCACAGCGCATGAAGCTGGAACGGCGAGTCATCCGAAGTCCCACGCGATGGCATCATCGATTCAAGAGTCTCTGTGACCAATGCGACGGCTACTGGCGTTGCAGCCCCCTCACTCCATTCAGCAATCAAATCACGCCGCATGCGGTTCAGCTCACTGATCGGCAGCATCACCTCACCAACCACATCAAACTGCACCTCCCCCAGTTCAAACTCAGTCCCACCAAGACGGCTAAACTGCTCAATGAATGCCCCAGGCGTGAGCGGCCGCTTCATCGCCGCCTGCAGCGCCATGTTGGAAGTCACCACCGTGGCCCCCGATTGCACACGCAAAGGCTCACCCACCGTGCCAGTGACGTGAATATCCAGTTTGCGCTGTTTGCGAATCGGAATGTCGCCTTCAAACGACTGCCGCAGCGCACGATTCAGCGCAGGATCACTCGTCTTAAAAACACGCATGCCCAGCTGCACATCCTGCATCCGCAGATGCCCATGTCGAAAGCTCAGCGCACTGCCACGCATCTCATACACGCTGCCGCCCTGCTCGTAGTTCGTATCCGATAAATTCTCAAACACCACGCC
Organism: Verrucomicrobiaceae bacterium UBA7681; assembly: GCA_002482965.1. Taxonomy (GTDB): domain Bacteria; phylum Verrucomicrobiota; class Verrucomicrobiia; order Verrucomicrobiales; family Verrucomicrobiaceae; genus Prosthecobacter. Next base: position 224,958 of record DLGZ01000053.1, read on the forward strand.
ATCGCCCGGCTTCATCGCGATGTGCAGTTCATCAAGCTCCAGCGTGTCATCATCAATGATGCGCGTGACCTGCCCGACAAACGGGCCGCGCTTCTTGCCGTAGTAAGCCCCTACCAGCTCCTGATGGTTCACACCATGCATCCATCCCGGATAAAGGCCGCGCGAAAAAGTCATCTCAAGCGCATAGCGGTCCGCATCACTCGCCGGTGCCGGTTGGTTCGCCAAAGCACGGTCAATCGCCTTGCGATACACCTGCGTCACACCCGCCACATACTCAGGAGTCTTGAGACGCCCCTCGATTTTAAAACTGCGGATGCCCAGCTCAATCAGCCGCGGAATTTCATCCACCGCCGCCAGATCCTGCGGCGAAAGCAGGTAGCGCTTGTCTTCGAGGTCACGCGGCTCGCCATCCACGATCATTTCATACGGCATGCGGCAGGCCTGCGCGCACTCGCCACGATTCGCACTGCGCCGCCCCAGCGACTCGCTGGTGAGGCACTGGCCCGAGTAGGCCACGCACAGCGCCCCGTGCACAAACACTTCCAGCGGCACCGCCGCATCTTTGAAGCGCTCCAGCTCACGCATGGAAAGCTCCCGCGCTAGCACCGCCTGATCAATGTTGAGCTGCTTCGCAAACTCCAACCCTTCCGGTGAAGTGATCGTCATCTGCGTGCTCGCATGCAGCCGCAGTTTCGGCGTCAGCGCCTTCACCATCCGCGCCAGACCGAGGTCCTGCACGATCACCGCATCCACGCCGCAGTCTTCCAGCAAATGCAGCTGCTTCTCCGCATCCGGCAGTTCCTTCGTGAAGATCAGCGTGTTGAAGGCCACATACCCCTTCACCCCATGCTCATGCAGGAATTTCATCAGCTCCGGCAGATCTTCCTCAATAAAATTGTCCGCCCGCAGGCGCGCATTGAAACGCGGCATCCCAAAAAAGATCGCATCCGCCCCGTTCGCCACCGCCGCACGGGCACACTCCCAGTTTCCGGCAGGGGAGAGAAGTTCGGGTTTGGGGAGGTGGGAGGAAATAGTCACGGCAGGGGGAAAGACATTACCCCGAATTCCGCAACTTGCAGGCTTTATGCATCAGCATTTGCGCCTGCGCCGACGCACCGCGCCCAGTCCCAAGCCCAGCATCAGCAGCATGGCACGCCCGGGCTCCGGCACGACGAAGATGATGCCATCCGTCAAAAATTGGTCGGTATTCCAAAACCATCCATTGGCGATCATGGAGGCACCGAGTTGAAGCTCAAAATCGCCACCGGTATTGGCCGCGTTAAATCCCCCGGCCACAATCGCCCCCGAACCACCATTCACGGTGCCCCAGTCGATGAGATTGATGACATCGCCAAAGCCGGGATCATAGCCGCTGCCGAGCTCCACCTTAATCGTGCTCCCCGCCGCCAGGGTCAGTGTGCCTTGGACAACGAGGGCGTCATGATTGCCAAAGCTGCCATTGAGCAGTCCCGCCGCCTGAACGCCATCGGTGGGGTCCGCCTCATTGCCCGTGGCTCCTGCCAGAGTGAAAAGAACCCGGGGTGCCACAGCGCTGCCGCCCCCCGCCAGCGTGAGGCTGCCGGTGCTCACGTCAGTGAAAGTCAGCGTACCAATGCCCGCACCACCATTGTCCCCCGCACTCAGCAGGCCGTTGATGACGGTAGCGCCCTGGACGGTGCCAGATCCTGAAAGCGTGGCACCACTGCTGACCACCACAGCGCCCGTGCCGCTTTGCCCGGCACCCGATTGTCCGACCTGCAGATTCCCCTCGGTCACCTGAGTGGTTCCCACATAAGTATTGGCACCCGTCAGGGTGAATGTTCCCGCCCCTTGTTTCACCAAACCACCAGCACCGACGATGGTGCCAGAGTACGTGGTGTCAGCGGTACTGCCAGTGGTGAGCCGGGTGCCTGGAGTGCTGACGGTGTCGGCGGCGGCGATGGTGCCCAGATTGACGGCACCACCTCCTGAAAGAGACAGGATCGTCTGCGAAAAATCCGCGAGGCCATTGGTCAGCGCCAGCACGGCGGTGGCATTATTGGCGATGCTCACCGCAGAGCTTGCGGAAAGTGTGTTCGCCGCACCAGCCATGAGGGTGCCCTTGCTGATCGTCGTCATGCCGCTGTAGGTGTTCGCCCCCGTGAATGTCTGCGTTCCCTCGCCGATCTTGGTCAGCGCCATGATGCCCGTACCCGTGTCCTTGATCGCCCCACCGAAGAAGGTGGTGGCTGCTGCGTTGTCGGTGACGAGCGTGCTGCCGTTGTTGTCGCCGATGGTGAGCGTGGAGGTGCTGTTGGCTTTGCCGTTGGTGATGGCTGTGTTGGCGTGAGTGCCGTATGAAATCAGAGAGTTGATGGTTTCGTTAAAGCCGTTGAGATCAAGTGTGACGGGACTGGTGCTGGTGCTTCCGCTCAGAATGACGTTGCCTTTGCCCAGGCCATTGGGGATGACCTCCGAAGCTCCGAGTCGGATGGTGACGTTAGCGCCATTGAAGGCGGTGGGAATGGCGACGAAGTTGGTGTTGATGGAGAGGTTGCCGGTGAAGTCGTTGGCGGCACTGTTGAGCTGGATGATGTTGGTGCCGCCCGCGCCGCCGGAAATATCAAGGGCATAATCGCCGGTAATTTTTCCGGCGAGGGTGGTCACGCTGCTGGCGTTGACGGCACCGAGGTGGGTGTCTCCGGTGAGGTTGATCTGGCCGGTGAGAGTCTGGCCACCGCTGAAACGTATGGCACCAGGGATGCCGTTTTCACCGTAACCGGTGCCTGCGAGGTTGAAGGTCTGGGCATAGGTGCCTCCGGCATTGAGCCAGAGCTGGCCACCGGGGGTGACGGTGACGGCACCGCTGCCGAGGCCTCCGACGTTGTCGAAGCGGTTGCGGCCTTGGGTGATCACAGTCCCTCCGGTGTGGGTGTTGACCCCGCTGAAGACGACTTGATTGCCTATGCCGGTCCGGATGAGCGTGACGGCGCCGGTGCCGTTGTCGGTAATGGAGGAGCGAATGAGGATTTCGCCAGTACCGGAACTATTGATGATGATCTCGCCAGCGGTGTTGTCGGCTCCGCCGGCGGTGAGGGTGCCAACGTTGTTGGCTGAGCCAATGGTGAGGGTGGGGACGCCCGAGGTGACAAAGCTGCCTTGGTTCCAAATGGAGCCTGTCACCCCTAGTCGGAGAGTCTCGCCTGCGGCAATATCGATGAGACGGTTGATGGCTGCGTTGCCGTTCCCTGCATCGTTGCGCACCATGAGGGTGTTGAGGTCCGTAACTCCCGCTCCGGTGGTGATTGTGGTGCTCCCATCGCTGATCAACAAGTTGGAGGTCGCGGAACTCACGATGTCTCCACCAGCGTAGGCGCTGTACTGCGTGGTGGCAGCAATGACATTACCAAGAGCCGTTCCTGCGGTGCTTTTGACGGCCCAGTCGTTGCCCAGCAGAGCCCAGCCGCCCAGAATGCCGCTGGCATCATTGGCAGTGGTGATGACGATGCCGTTGGTGGCACTCTGCGTGCCCGCCGCGGGAGTGAACTCCAGAACGCTGCCAGCATCGCGCGTGATGTTGCCCAGCTTCACGACGGTGTCGGCATTGGCGGTGCCTTGGGTGACGGTGACGTAGCTGCGTCCGACGAGAAGGTAGGTCCCATTGAAAGTTTGAGAGACGGCTTCAGTACCCGTTGTGGTGTTGCGGCCGGCCACGGTGAGCTTGCCACCCCCGAGAACCAGTCGGCTGGAGGCGCTGATGATGTCAGCAGTCGGGGCGGTGATGGTATAAGTGTATGTATTGGGACTGGAGATTGCGGGAGCAATGGCGGTGGAGTTGAAGTCGAGCTTGAGCCCTCCCGCATTGGTCTGGTTGACAGAGCCGTTGGTGGGATTGTGAGAACCGCCGAGGATGGTGGTGTCCCCGGTGTAGCTGTTGGAGGTGCTGGAGACGTAAGTGGCGGTGACAGCCCCAGTGGCGGTGGTGGTGCGAGTGACAGTAATTTGCTCACCGCTGAGGGTGAGGGTGCCCATGCCAATCTTGGTGAGACCACCGCTGCCGCTGAGCGCACCGCGATAGAGGGTGCTGCTGTCGTTGTTGCCGGTTTGCAGGGTGATCGCACCGCCCACGTTATCCTGAAGCGCCAGATTGCTGGTCCCCTGCAGGCCGCCAGTGATGAAGGTGCCGATGACGGAGGCGAATTTGATGTTCTTGGTGTTCACGTCAAAATTGACGAGATTGAGGGTGGCATTTTGAGCCGCACGGGCATGTCCGAGAAGCCAACCACCAGTGGAGGTGTTGGTGTTCTGGGCGGTGAGTGTGCCAGTGAACGTGTTGGCATTGGTGAGAGTCATGAAGCCCGTGCCACCGTTGAATTGCAGTGTGCCGTTACCAGCAATGATCCCGGAGAAGGTCGTGTTGACGCTGCTCTGAGAAAGATTGAGTGAGGCATTGCGCATGAGAATGAGGCCGCTGCCCTCGATGCTGCCGAACTGGTCGCCGACTTTGGTGTTGAGGACACCGCCGGTGTTGACGGTGATTATAGCACCGTCGCTGATGCTGTTGGCGTTGGTATTCCACAGGAAGGTGCCACCGCTGTTGATGACAATGCCCGAAGTGGTCAGCTGGTTGGCGCTGCCGCCTGTGCCTTTGAGTTCAAAGGTGCCTGAGTTGATGGTGATGGGCGCACCACCGAGATTGAAGAATCCACCATTGCCCGAGGTGCCGAATTCGAGCGTGATTTTGCCGAAACCGTTCTTGGTCAGTCCGGTGGAAACCATGCGGGCCGTGATCGTGGCGTCCATGTTCTGAACATTCACGATTGGGGCGGTGCCGGTCAGAGTGAGAATTTCGAGAGAGGTGAAGTTATTCGGGGACGAGACAAAAGCAGTGCCCGGTGCGATCGTGACGTGACCTTCCTGAAAATTGAGACTGCTGGCAGACTGGCCTGGAGAGAGCGTCACCGTGTAACTGCCCGTGCCGTCAATGCCTGCGGCAAAGACCACATCGCTCCCAGTCGCATACGCTCCGGTACTGCTCAGACCTCGCGCATCGCTGCTCCAAAAACTGTCCACGCCCCAGATCCCACCCGTGTTACCAGAATACACCGTGGCTCCATTGGTGTCCCAGTACAGCGTCGCCGCATGTGCCGGTGTGAAGGCCATGATGGAAAACAGGAGCACGGCGAAGCGCACGCCTCGTGTGAAAAACACTGACATGATTGATTGGGGGGCTGTTTTTTTCGTTCGCGCCGAAGCGCGAAAAAAGGGGGGCGAAATGGATAACCTCTCCCCTCAGCCGAACCAGCCAATTTTGTTCCGAAAAGCCCTCGATTTGATGTCATGGCAGCAGCCACACCAGCCAATGGATCCAACACCAATCACCCCACGATAATACCCTTAGCCTTGCGCTCTTTCTCGCGCTCCAGCAGCGGGATCTTCTCGCCGGTTTCGAGCACTTGCACTCCCAAATCACCGATCTTGGAGAACGTGAGGTTGTTCAAAGCGGGGACTTCCGCGCTGAGACGCTTGAAGACGTCTTCGACGGTGTAGATGCCGTTCGAGCCGCCACACGCAACGATGAGGTCGCGCAAAATTTCCCAAGTGTCATGGGCATTGCCAGGAGCTTTGACAGCCTTGTTCAGGCGTTGAAGACGACCGGTGACGTTGATCATGCTGCCGCGCTTTTCAGCGTAGGCCGTGCCGGGCAGCACCACGTCGCTGAGCTCAGCACTGGCGTTGGCAAGGATGTGCAGAGAGGCAATGAACGGCACTTTTTCAAGATCGCGCTGGGCGAATCCAACTTTGAGCAAGTTCTCCCCAAAGGCGAGCACCACACGCAAACGGCCACGGCTCATCAATTCAGTGATCTCCGCCAGCTTGGCTCCTGGTTCGATCCCGAGGATCAACTTGGCCCCGTTCGTATTCGGATTGAGGTCATCAGCGCGGAGATAATTGTCAGCGCCGCCCGTGCGCGGGATCACATCCACATTCGTGGTGCCAAGCTGCGCAGCCAGGTGCTTCACAAAGAACAGTTCTTCATTCGTCATGCGCGCGCTGGCGATGATGGCGATCTCCTCACCCTTCTTGCCAGCAAGAGCCGTGGCGATGCTGCTGAGCGCAGCCTTCCATGTAGCAATCTGGTGTTTGCTACCCGTCTTGATCATCGGATCGGTGAGGCGGAACTCGCTGTTCACGAAGTGAAAGTCGAGGCGGCCGCTGTCGCACATCCAGGTGGAGTTGACGTCGTTGTTATCACGCGGAGTCTGGCGGTAGATCGTGTCGCCACGGGCGCTGATCTCCATGTTGCAACCACGACCGCAGCCGGTGCAGATGCTGTTGGTCTCATTGAGGAACCAAACACGCTGCTGAAAGCGGAAGTCATTGGAGGTGAGCGCGCCCACAGGGCAGATGTCCACCGTGTTGAGCGAGTAGTTGTTCTCCAGACGCTTGCCGGGATGAACCGCCAGCGTGGTGAAGCTGCCGCGCTCAGTGAAGCCGAGCACAGGATCATCAGCGATCTCGGCGGTGAAGCGGATGCAGCGGCTGCACATGATGCAGCGCTCGTCATCCAGACGCACACGCGGTCCGATATCAACATTCTTCGGCTTCTTCACCTTGTCCTCACGGAAGCGGCTCTCGCCCTTGCCATGCTCCACGCTGAACTCCTGCAGACGGCACTCACCAGCCTGATCGCAGATCGGGCAGTCGAGCGGATGATTGATGAGAAGGAACTCCATCACGCCTTTGCGGCACTCCTGCGTGAGGATGGACTCGGTGCGGATGCCCATGCCTTCAGCAATCGTGTTGGCGCAGGCAATGACGGGGCGTGGCATCCAGCCGATCTTCGGCATTCCATGCTCATCTTTCTCCGGCTCGGTGCCCGGGGCCGGACGCGGCGGCATCCCCATCTCCACCAAACACATGCGGCAGTTGCCGGGAGAGGAGAGTTTCGGGTGGTAGCAGTAGTGCGGGACTTCCTTCTTGGCCTGCTTGCACGCCTCGATCATGCGCGTGCCTTTGGGGAACTTGAGCCAGACACCGTCGATCTGTACATTCACGAGATCGGATGGCGGCGGGGCAGTAACAGGAGCGGGAGCTTCGGCGGGGGCAGGCATGAGCGAAGGAAAAGGGGGCTTGAGTCGATTATCGGACCCGCTCGGGGAGGGGCAACTCGATTTTGTGAAAAGTTTCACAAGCGGGCGGCCATGAGACTTTGCGAAGTCCCGCGCCACGTGCCATGAATGCCGCCCTCATGCCCATTCCGGTCATTCTGAACCCCGCCGCCCGCAGCACCAAGGCCGCCTCCCTCGAAGCGACGCTGCGCAAGCTCTCCCCGGAGCCGGAACTGCACCTTACCACAGGCCCGAACGACGCAACGCTGATTGCTGAGCGTCTCGCCATGGAGGGCCACGAACTCGTCGTCTCCGCCGGCGGCGATGGCACCATGAACGAGGTCCTGCAGGGCATCTGCCGCGCCAACGCCCGTCGCAAACCCGGCGAAAAGCACACCGCCCTCGGCGTTTTGCCACTAGGCACGATGAATGTCTTTTCCGTCGAGCTCAAGCTGCCGGGCCGCGACATCGAAGGCTGCTGGAAGGAAATCACCAGCGGCAATCTTCGTGAGGTCGATCTCTGGATGGCAAACGACATGTACTTCGCCCAGCTCGCAGGCGTGGGTCTCGACGCCCAGATCGTCCAGGAAACCTCCTGGGAAGCGAAGAAAAAATACGGCCCCCTGAGCTACGTCATGAGCGCCGTGAACGTGCTCATGCGAACCCCGCCGACACTCAGCGTACAAATCGAAGGCAAAGCTCCTATGCTCGGCACCGTGGTGCTCGTTGGCAATGGCAGGCACTACGGCGGGCCGTTCCCGCTGTTCCGCGATGCTTCAAACACAGACGGCAAACTCGACCTCCTCATCTTTCGCGGCCTGGGCGGAATGGAGTTCCTCCAAGTGCTGCGCGGCGTGCTCCTGGACGGCTACCAGGAGTGCGAGGATCTAGATTACATCCAGACCAGCGAATTTACCGTGACGACGGACCTCGGCGAGGCCCCCGTGGAGCTTGATGGCGAGTTGGCGGACCTGACCGCCCCCGTGGTTTTTCGTCCCGCCCCGTTTCGCTTGAGCGTGAGCGCGAGCTGAAGGTTTTGGACTTGGGCTTGGAGTACGAAGGCTTGGAATACGAGGGCTTGTCGTCGGAAGACGACGACCAGCTTGCAGAGCCGCTCTTTTTGCCACGCGTTGGCTTCCCTGCGGAAGACCGGCTTGAAGGGCTCTTTTTGCCACGGGCGGGTTTCTCTTCGGAAAAACGCGCCGTAGGGCCGCTCTTCTTACCACCTGTGGGCTTGAACCCACGCGGTTCGCGGGTCTCGGCGCTGCCTTCACGCTTCACAGCGCGTTTGCGCGCGGGCCGGTGATCTTCGATCCCATCGTCCTTTTCTTCAGCAGACTTGCGTTCCAGCTTCGGCTTGGCCGGCTCTTCCTTGAAGAAGCGTTCGACCTCCGTCGGCGTGAGTTCTTTGTAGGCCCCTTTGGACAGTCCGTGCAGTTTCAGCCAGCCGATGCGGATGCGGGTCAGGCGTGTGACCTCGTAGCCGAGGTAGTACAGCATCATGCGGATCTGACGCTTGAGTCCCATCTTCAGAACGATGTGCGCCCGGTAGTCGCCGTCCATCCAGGTGCGTTCAGCGCGGGCAAAACCTTCTTCGGTCATCATGCCCTTGACGAGTTTCGCCATGATGCCCGGATTGAGCGCCTGATCCACGACCACTTCGTATTCTTTTTCAGCACCTTGGCTCGGATGAATGATCCGGTGGGAAAGATCTCCGCGATTGGTCAGGAGAATCAGGCCTTCGCTTTCCTTGTCGAGGCGGCCGACGTGATGCAGATTCTGATACTTCAGCGGCAGCAGGTCGTAAATAGTCATCCGCTCGTGCTTGTCGCCACGAGAGCAGAGGTAGCCTTTCGGCTTGTTCAAAACGAGAACGACGGGCGTCTCGGCCCGCACAGGGGAGCCATCGACCACCACCTTGTCCTCCGGCAGCACCTTCGTGGCCAGCTCGGTGATGAGGTGCCCATTGATGGACACACGTCCGCCGAGGATGATCTCCTCCGCGCCACGCCGTGAGGCAACACCGCACTGGCTCAAATATCGGTTAAGGCGCACAGGAGGAAAGCCTTACTCGGGCTTGGTCTTGGGAAGATTCGTCGGAAGACGTCCTTCTTTCCACTGACCACGGGTTTTGAGAAGCTTGACGCGCTCTCCACGCTTCAAAACGCTGCGCTTGGTACCGACGGAGCCGGAATTTCTGAGGCTGCTATGCTGGGACATGATTCTAAAGGGTCTGGGGGTGAAAAAGGGCGCGAAGGATAGCAGCCCGAAGCCCGGGTGCAAGGGGTTTGTACGGACTGCATCTCAGCCCAGCACCTTCTTCCGCACAATCTCCGTCACCATCTTCGGATTCGCCTTCCCTTGGCTGGCCTTCATCGCCTGCCCGGTAAACCAGTTCATCGCCTTCTCGTTGCCCGCCTGAACTTCCGCCACCTTGTCAGGATTCGCCGCAAGGATCTGCTCAACGATGGCCTCCAGCGCTCCGGTATCGCTCACCTGCTCAAACCCCTTGGCCTTGATGATTTCCGCCGCAGGCTTGCCGGTTTCAAACATCTCCACAAAGACTTCCTTCCCCTGGTTGTTGGAGATCTTGCCGCCTTCAATAGTTGCGACCAGTGAACTCAGCGCCTCCGGCTTCACCGGACAATCGGCAAGCGTGAGCGAGCGGTCATTGAGAGCACCCAGCAGGTCATTGATAACCCAGTTGGCAATTTTCTTCGCCGGCACCTGTACGTCATTCGCCACAGCGGCTTCATACCAGGCCGCCAGTTCCTTTTCACTCGCGAGCACGCTGGCATCGTAAGCACTGCACCCGTAGTCTTTTTCAAAGCGCGCACGTTTTTCATGCGGCAGCTCCGGCACCTGCGGCCGCATCTTGGCCACGAGATCCGCCGTGCGCACCGGCAACAAATCGGGATCCGGGAAGTAGCGGTAATCATGCGCATCCTCCTTCGAGCGCATCAGCGTGGTCTCCCCACGGTCATCATCCCAGCGCAAAGTGCTCTGCTGCAATTTGCCACCAGCGTCCAAAATCTCGGCCTGCCGCTCCGTCTCAAATTTAATCGCACGTCGAATCGCCGACATCGAGTTGATGTTCTTCAGTTCGATCTTCGTACCCAGTTCCTTCTGGCCTTCCGGCCGCAGGGAAATGTTCACATCGCAGCGCATGTTGCCCTTCTCCATGTCCGCATCGCTCACCCCGCCATAGATCAGGATCTGCCGCAGGCTCCCGAGGTAGGCCACCACCTCCTCCGCACTGTCGAGGTCCGGCTCGCTCACGATTTCCATCAGCGGCGTTCCCGCGCGATTGAAATCAAGCGCGCTGAACTTGTCATAGTGAGTCGACTTGCCCACGTCCTCCTCCAGATGGATGCGCGTCAGCTTCACCACCTTGCCCGGATTCGCGATGCTCTTCTGCGCGTCCTTCGGATACGCATAATCATACAGCGGCACCCCCCCACCCAGGCAGAGCGGGAAAGGCATCTGCGTGATCTGGTAGTTCTTCGGCATGTCCGGGTAGAAGTAGTTTTTGCGGTCCCAGTTCACCACCGGCGGCGTCTCGCAGCCCAGCATCAGGCCAGTCAAAATGGTCTTCTCAATCGCAGCCGCATTCAGCACCGGCAGCGCCCCCGGCAGCCCCATGCAGGTGGGGCAGGTGTGCGTGTTCGGCTCCGCCCCATACTCGACCGGGCACGCGCAGAACATCTTGCTGCGCGTCGTGAGCTGCGCGTGAACTTCAAGGCCGATGGTGAGGATGTATTTGGGCATGCGAAAACAAAAAGAAAAAGGACGAGTCCCCGAAGATCAAAGCGAGAGCCACGCCCGGGGCAACGTGCCGTTGCCGGTTTTTTTCGGCCGCTTCTCAATTCAAAACCTCGCCTGATCCTCAATACATCCTCACCGGCTGCGGCTGCGGAGGCTGTTGATACACCACCGAGTCCATCGCCTGCTCCAAAGCCATGCCGCTGAGAATAGGCTGCAGGTCGGGGTGGTTGGCCACTTTCTCAATCTTGGGCATCTGCATCAGCCCCGCGAAGTCCTTATGATCAATGGCCTTCCGCACATCCGGATCGTAGCCAAGCTGGGCGATGAGCGGATGATTCAGCGCATCGGCGACTTTCGGGTTTTGCTCGGCCAGCCGCTGCCACATGGTGCCCTCAGGCCACAGAATCAGCAGGCGGGCCAGATTGGCCGTGGGCTTGATGTCATAGGGGTCCAGCCTCTTGGCCAGACCACCGATGAAGCTGTTGTCGATCTTCTGGCTCAGGGTGTAAAAAACAGACTTGGCCTGGCTCTCTATGGACCCGCCTTTTTTGACGATCTCTGCGGCATTCTCCATGCCATACAGACTGCCCACCACGCGCAGCACCATGCTCCCGAGCCACAGCAGACCGCCGGAGGGAATGATGCTGACGATCAGCCCCTTCCAGCCCGTAAGCCCGCCCAGCAGCCTCAGCAGTCCGAAGGCGGCCAGAAAATACGTGCCCACCTTGCACAGAAAGAACATCAGCAGCCCGGCGGCGGCAGAGAGCGCCATGAGCCGGTTTGTCGTCATCGTCATGCCCGTGGCACCGAAAATCTGCACACGATGCATGAACACATACCACGCCGCCCACACAGACACCGCCAGCGAGGCCACCCCAATGATTTGCTTAACCACCCCTTTGGCAAACGCCAGCCCCGCCGCGAACGCAATGAAGCCTACAATAGCGATGGTGGCCCACATGCTGTGAGGCACCTTCTGGGCATACTGGAGCACTTCGCTGGGGAGAGGCATAAGCGAGATAAGCAAATATTCAGGACATCTTAACATCTTCCAGCCTTCTGTCGTGCGAGAAAATGACCTTAGCCCAAATCCTGCATCTCCGGCAGCTTCGCATGCGCCGCTTCACACTCCAGCAATTCCTCGGCCAGCACTTTGCCTGTCACCAAATCCGTCACGAGGTGGAAGCCTTGGTCAAGGCATTGCAAAAGCTGCCTTGTGCCCCGCATACGTTGTCACACGCTACCCCCTGACAGGCTAGTTTACTGCAGTTAGACCCCATATTCCATATTCTATGCCCAAGCCCAAGGACACCCTCAGCAACGAATCCCTAAGCGACAAAAAAAAGGCGCCCACCGGACTCGGCTGGGCCAGCAAACTCATGGGCAAAGCAGCCGACAAGATGGCGAACAAGTCCATCTTTAAGGGTATGAAATCCGAGCCCGTCGCGGCAGCCGACGTGCCTGATCTCCTCATGACCCGGGCGCCGGCCGGAGGCGTGGGCGTGAATAACGCGCAGCTAGATGTCATCTCCATGCCCTTTGTCTCGCCAGACTCAGGCAAGACTCACCAGATTGAGGGCTATCAACTGCCCGCGCAGCCAGGAAAGCCCACGATGGTCTTCTTTGGCGGCACGGACATGGACCGCAAGGCCCCGCACTACAAGGCCCTTATCAAGAACATGGCTGAGGATGCCAAACGGCAGGGCACCGGCCTCGTCGTCATGGACTACCCGACCAACGCCAACGAGGGCAAGATCAAGGCGCAGGTCGACCAGATGCAGCAGCACATGGCAAACAACATGGGCATCCCTCTGAACCAACAAGCCTATGCAGGCTACTCGCTCGGTGGCAACCCCGCCCTTTACGCCGCCCGCACCAATCCCGACGCCGCCGGCCTGCACCTGACCTCCACCGTCAGCTCCATCCGCCAAGAATCCAAGAACGCCATGGCTGCGGCGGGCAGCATTAGCAAGATCGCCGACAAGGGTCAGCTCTCCACGCTGATGGACAACATTGATGAGACTCGTCAACTCATCGCTGCCCAGCAGGGCCGCCCCGGTGGCCCGATGCCCGTCAGCATTGTTTACTCCGACCAGGAACGCTTTGGCGAGGCGGGGAACAACCACATGGCCCCGCTGCTCAACGAGTTCAACAACTACCCAGGCGGCCAGGTCAAGGTCGCCGTGAGTACGATGGCCGTCGCAGCACACGAGGACGCCCACCAGGTCATCCTCAGGACGCCGGAAAACATCATGTCCATGGCCGACTTCGCTCGAGATGCCGACCAGTCCGTGCAGGCCCGCCAGGCACTGCCTGCCCCGGGTGTCGCCCCAGTCGTGCCTGCCGTAGGGCCGGGCATGGGGCCGGCTGTCGCACCCGTGGTCGCCCCGCCTGTGGTCGGCTTCACTCCTGTGATGCCTGCGGGTCCACCCGCCGCTCTTGGCGTGGCGGGTGGGCACCGCGCTACTTCGCCGCCCACGCCTGCCCCGGTGCCGCCACCCCCGCCCCCACTCCCCGTGGCTGACCACGAGACAGACGTGGACAGCCTCACGACCTCGACCGATGACACCACCAGCCTGAGCGAATTCGAAGAAGAGGAGATGGACCTCGACGACCTCGGCTTCGATTTCAGCGATGACGACCCTAGCCCAGATGCCCTGAAGGCCGAAAGCCCCTCGGTGCCTTCCATGGGCACATCCCCAGATAGTGAACTGGATGCGGAAGAGGAGGAGTTTGACGACTTCGAGCTCGATATGCAGCAGAACCAGCAGCGGGAGCTCCGGCCTCACCAGGCTCCTGAGCCCGGCACCCAAGAAATGCAGCCTCTGGGGCAGAAATACGTGGATGGGGAAAAAAACCTCCCGAGCCGCACCACGCAAGTCGATGACCAGGAGGTCTCCGTGAAGGAGAAAGAATGGCTGCGGCAGATGAGCAATGAGGCGCGCGATGCCAAAGGCTTGGCCGAGTTCAGCAAGGATGAATGGGCGGCGAAGCAAAACGTCGGCTCCACGCTCTACATGAATGAGGAGCAGCGCGATGAGGCAAAGGTCGGCTTTGCCACCCAGAACAATCCCGCCGCCCCAGAAGGCACCAGCGTGGCCGTAACCGATCAGGACGGGCAGGACCTGGATGGCAAGAACATCTTTGTCATGGATCAAGATGGGCAAATGTTCTCCTACAACGAGGCAGATACCACCCGCAGCCTGAAGGAAGGAGCCGCCCCAGACTTACCCGGAAACGTGCCTGATAAGCAGGTCCACGTCCACCACTCCAGCTTCCTGGCCGGTGAAGACGTGGCGGCGGCGGGGGAATTTGTCGTGGGTAACAATACCGTTTTACGCGACCAGCCATTGAGCCAGGAAGAGGCCGACGATCTGGGCGTGGACGCCAAGACGGCGGAGGTCTCCGCACTCAAAGAGGTCAACAACCGCAGCGGCCACTACCTGCCCGGCGCACAGCAGGCACTCCAGTCACTCGACCAGTTCGACAGGCAGGGCGTGGACATGGACAACACCAAGTTCACCCTCCACCGCAGTGGCGCAGATGGTGGCCCCTCGACCGTGGAGGGCATGGCGAAGGAACTCATGCAGGGCCGTGCCACGCCCGAGGAACTGGAAAACGCCGCAGGAAACGAGGAACTCACCACCAAGCTGCAGGGGGCCGCCGAAAACACCTTCGTCGCCCGCCACAACGTCATGAATGAGTTGAAGGAGGGCCAGCCCGACCTCAAACGAGTGCATCGCGACGACCTCCCGGACGAACGCAGCACGGACAAGCCCAAAATCGAATTCGACGACGATGATGACGAAGGGCTTTCCATGGACTTCAGCGACGACGACAGCGGCTATGCCACAAAGACTGATACTGAGGTTGGGGTGAATGAACCCGTGGAGCAAAAGCAAAAAACAGCTCCCGCCAGCCATTCCGCCCCCGGCGATGATGACGACGACTTCACCCTCGACGTGGACGAGGAGGATGAAGAACTCGCCGTTGAAGAAGATGTTTCCGCAGAGGTGGCGTTGCATGAACCCGTGGAGCCAAAACAACAAACAGCTCCCGCCAGCCATTCCGCCCCCGGCGCCGATGACGACGACTTCACCCTCGATGTGGACGAGGAGGATGAAGAACTCACCGTTGAAGAAGACGTTGCCGAGGAGGTGGATGGGCCGGAGAATGACGCAAAGCAGACGCAGTCAACACCCTCTGTGGATGACCCTGCCCCCAAGGCACCCTCCGTCCGGGACTCCCTCCGCGCTTCCCCGCAGAAGCAGAGCAGCTTTCAGCAGGCGGTGCAGCCGAACAGCGTGCGGGACAACGTGAAAGTGCAAATGGGCAGCCAGCGCGCTAATGCCCCCGGCCCCAAAGTGGGCGGCTGAGGCGCGCCGGTTCGTTGAAGCTTCTCGATACCTCGTTTGGGCCTATCTAGGCCCAGCCCTGCTGCTGCTAAAAACCCATCTGGGAGAAATGACGTTGCCTGAGGGGCCTCAGATCAAATCCTGCATCGCCCGCAGCTTGGCATGGGCAGCCCCACGCTCCAGCAACTCCTCGGCCAGCGCTTTGCCTGCCACCAAATCCGCCGCGATGCCGGTGATCACAAAACCCGCCGCCGCGTTCAGCACCGCGATGTCACGTTTGGCGCCTTTGATTGTCCCTGCCAGCACACCTTCGAGGATCAGCGCGTTCTCCGTGGCATCACCACCCACCAGATCTTCCAGCGCCGCTTTGCCAAATCCCAGCTCCGCAGGGTCAATCCGGGTCTCACTCAGTTTCCCCTCCGCCACCTGACACACATCGTTCACTCCCAGCGTGGAGAGTTCATCCATCCCCTGCCCGTCAGCAGCGGTACCATGCACCACCCAGGCTCCTTTACGACCGAGCTGCACCAGGATCTCGCCAAACGCCCTCGTCAGCTTCGGATCAAACACACCGATGAGCTGGTAGTCCGGCCTTCCAGGATTGAGCAGCGGCCCGAGCACATTGAAAACCGATCGCTGCCCCTCTGCCGCCAGCATCTTGCGCGCCTCCGCCACCGCCTTGAACGTCGGGTGATACAGCGGCGCAAAGAAGAACCCCAGCCCGATGTTCTCCAATCCCGCGACGACTTTTTCCTTCGGCAAATCGATCTTAATTCCCAGCGCCTCCAGCACATCCGCCCCGCCCGCCTTCGAGGTGATCCCACGGTTGCCATGCTTCGTCACGCACACACCGCCGGCGGCCAGAATGAACATCGCCGTGCTCGACACGTTGAACAAATGCAGCTGATCTCCGCCCGTCCCCACAACATCCAGCATCGGCCCCGGCAGCTTCGCACGGTCAATGCCCGGATCGACCGCCAGCCTCAAAAACTCCTGCACAAACATCGCGATCTCCGCCGGCGTCTCACCTTTCTTCGCCAGCGCGCGCAAAAAATCCGCCTTGGCCGCCGCCGTTACCGTAGGATCAACAAGCTGTGTTGCAGCCTCCGCAATCTGGGCAGCGTTGAGATGAGTTTTCGCGGTCAGGCCTTGGGTCAGTGATTCCATGATTTGATTTTGACCAAAGCGCAGTGTTTAGCAAGCCTCCCCGTGTGAACCTCCCGAAACGTTGAATCCAAACTCCCCCATCCTCGGCATCGATCTCGGCACCACGAACTCCCTCGTCGGTGTCGTTGACAGTGGCTTCCCCATCCTTCTGGCGGATGAACACGGCAGCCGCAGCACCCCCAGCGCTGTGTGCATGGCTCAGGATGGCAGCATCGCGGTTGGCGCTACAGCACTTAGGCAGCGGGCGCTGCATCCCACACGCACCATCACCTCGGTGAAGCGCCTCATCGGCCGCCGCCCCGGTGAAGCCGGATGGACACCGCCCTATTCGCTCAGCGAACTGAAAACCTCCCCCGTCGAAGTTTCAGCAGAAATCCTCAAACACCTCAAGGCCGTCGCCGAACGCGCTCTCGAACAATCCGTCTCACAGGCCGTCATCACCGTCCCTGCCTACTTCAACGACGCCCAGCGCAATGCCACCAAGCGCGCCGGCGAACTCGCCGGTCTCGAAGTACTGCGCATCCTCAGCGAGCCCACCGCCGCCGCTCTCGCCTACGGTCTCGACAAACTCTCCGAGCATCAAAAGATCGCCGTCTATGACCTCGGCGGCGGCACCTTCGACATCTCCGTGCTCGAAATGCGCGACGGCACTTTCCAAGTGCTCTCCACCGCCGGAGACACCCAGCTCGGCGGCGATGACATCGACCGCCTGCTCGCCGAATTCATCGCGCAAAAACTCGCCCTGCCCTCCCACGACATCCGCGTCCTCGAAGCCGCCGAATCCGTCAAAAAGCGCCTCTCCACCGATGACTCAGCCTCCTTCAACGGCCTCGACATCACCCGCGCCGATCTCGAAAAAATCGCCCGCCCATGGATCGAGCGCACCCGCATCCACTGCCTGCGCGCCTTGAGCGATGCAGGCGTCAAAACCACGGAGCTGGATGAAGTCATCCTCGTCGGCGGCAGCACCCGCATGCCGCTGGTGCGCGATTACGTCCGCGAAATTTTCGCCCGTGAGCCCAACACCACGCAGAATCCTGACGAAGCCATTGCCCTCGGCGCCACCATTCAGGCGGGCATCCTCGGCGGCAGCCTGCGTCAGGTGCTGCTGCTCGATGTCACCCCTCTCTCCCTCGGCATCGAAACCTTCGGCGGCCTGATGAACATCATCATTCCGCGCAACACGACCATCCCCGCCAAAGCCGGCGAAATGTTCACCAATGCCGTGGCCAATCAGGACAGCATGCTCATCCGCATCCTCCAGGGCGAGCGCGAACTCGCCAAGGACAACTGGGAGCTCGGCCGCATCGAAGTTCCCTTCCCTCCCGGCCCCAAAGGCAGCGCCCGCGTCGGCGTGCAGTTCAGCATTGATGCCGACGGCATCCTCCACGTCCTAGCCCGCGACACCGCCACCAATCAAGACACCACTCTGCAAATCACCGGCACCGCCGTCGATGTCGAAGACGAACGTGTGGAGCAGATGATCTCCGAGAGCGTCGATTTCGCCTTCGAAGACATGAACGAACGCATCTGGACCGAGGCGAAGCTCAAGGCGGAAGAGCTGCTCCCCGCCGTCGATGCCGCACTCGATCAACTCGGCGATGCAATCAGCACCGAAGAAAAATCTGCCATGCTCAGCCAGGCCGCAGCCGTCCGCACCTTGCTCGATGCCCCTGATCACGACGCCAAGGCCCTCAAAGCCGCCACCCAGTTGCTCGATGACGCCACCCAGTCACTCGCCGTCATGCTCATCGATCGTGCCATGGAGGAATCGCTGGTTCGCCGTGGCTTGATCTGATTTTCCTGTTCCCATTTTTAGGGCAGGCGGCTACCCTCCGCCGCTAATGATCGTTTTTACAGGCCATGAATGAGAAATCTCAACATGACGGCTCCGTGGGGTGGACTCCGCCAGCGCCGGAGCATCTGCATGCCATGCTGCCTCAGTATGATCAATGGGAGATGATCGGCTGCGGTGGCATGGGCGCCGTCTACAAAGCACGCCAGACTTCGCTCGACCGCCTCGTCGCCATCAAGGTGCTACCTCCTCAGGTGGCGGAAGACGAGGCCGAGTACGTCGAACGCTTCAAGAACGAAGCGCGCACGATGGCAAAGATGAACCATCCCGCCATCGTGGCCGTGTACGACTTCGGCGAAACCCGCGACGAACTCCTCTACATCGTCATGGAGTACATCGACGGCACGGACGTGCACAAGATGATCCATGCCCAGGGAAAGCTGCCGGTGGATCACGCCATGGCCATCACCGCCCACGTCTGTGACGCGCTGGCTTACGCGCATGAGCACGGCGTCGTCCACCGCGACATCAAGCCCGCGAACATTCTCATCAACATGGAAGGGGCCGTCAAGGTCGCCGACTTCGGCCTGGCCCGCATGCACGATCCTGGACAGTCCAACAGCCTGACCCAGGAAGGCACCACCATGGGCACGCCCGACTACGTGGCACCCGAGGTCCTGATCATCGGCATGCAGGTCGATGGCCGCGCCGATCTTTATGCCGTCGGCGTGATGCTCTACAACATGCTCACCGGCAAAATCCCGCGCGGCAATTTCCAACTGCCCAGCGAGAAAACGGGCTGTGACACACGCTACGACGCCATCGTGCTCAAAGCGATGGAGCAGGATGTGGCCCGGCGCTATCAGACCTCCCGCGAACTGCGCCGTGATCTCGATCAGATCCTCACCGTCCCCGTCGCCAAAGAAAAACCGGCCAGGCAGGCTCCCGTCGGCGGCATGCAGCCACGCCAGCCACCACCACCCCCGCCGCCATCAGGCACCCCCTGGGGCATGATCGCCGCTGCCGTCATCGTTCTCGGCGTCGCCGCTGTCCTTCTCCTGCGGCGTGGTGACCCGCCTCCGGCTCCACCTGCACCCGCAGTTGTTCAGGCCGAGCCCCCCAAACAAGAACCTGCCCCATCGACACCTGCGGCAAAGCCACCAGTGGCTACGGCCCCCGTCCCGGTCATCGTGCCAGTCGATCCCAACGCCCCCAAAGGCAGTCCCCTGTCCAAACTCCCTGTGCTGGGCTACAACGGTCACTACTATCAGGTCGTGGGCGAACGCATGAACCAGCCCAACGCCCAAAAGCACGCGCAAAGCCTCGGTGCCCATCTGGCCACCATCAACAGCCAGCAGGAGCAGGACTGGATGAACCGGGCCCTCCCCCCCTCTCTGAAGCAGGTTCCTCAGGTGATGGCCACCATCGGCGGCGTGCGTGAATCGGGCGTCTGGAAGTGGGTCACGGCAGAACCCTTTGAATTCACCCATTGGGAGAATGCCACGACCGCCGCATCTGAGCCGGAGAAAAACTTTGTTCTGAAAATCAGCGCAAACTCCAATACCAAAGCCGAGTGGGGCTTGGGCTTTGTCACCGCCATGCGTGCCTTCATTCTCGAATGGGATGCCGCTCCATCGAAAGCACCCGCGCCAATCACTCCACCACAGCCCATGGTCGAAAGCGAAGGCGCGAAACGCCTGCGTGAACTGGACGCCAGCTTCCATGCCGCGCTGGAGCGTGATGTCATTGCCGTTCATCGCACCGCTCTTGCAGACTTGAACACCAAATACCTCGCGGCCCTGAATCGTGCGCTGTCAGCCGAGACGGCGGCAGCTCACCTGCCGGAGGCGCTCGCCCTGCGTAATGAAGAGCAGCTCATCACCAGCCACAGCCCGCTGCCTGCAGAGGATGCCCCAAATCTGCCTGCACCGTTAAAAACGCTGCGCTCCACCTACCGCATCAGCCTGCATCCCATCGAGATCGCCCGTAACAACGGCATCATCTCCCTCTTCCTCAAGTATGAGGAAGTGCTGAAAGCCGAGCAGACGGAATGGACCGCAGCCTCGAAGCTCGACGACGCCAGACTCGCCGATGATCGCATCGCCAGTCTCTCCCGCGAACGCGCCGCCCTGCTCAATGAGGCCAAGGAACTCCTGCCGGGAGAACAAGAGCTGGTGCTGCAAAAAAACGACCGCTTCACCTCGGCGGAATCGTTCACGCCACCCGTGGAATTCACCCTCGTGGTCAAAACGCACCAGGATGACCTGCGGCTGGCCTACACCGCCAAGCAGGTGATTTTCAATTGGGAAAAAAACCAGGACGAACTTCGCCTCGATACCGATCCCGGCGGTGCCCGCCATGTCCCCGGCATGGGGCGCATTCCGGAGGATACATTTGTCACCATCCAGTGGCTCATCCTGCCACACATGCAGAGCATCAGTGTCGATGGCAAACGTCGCCTCCTGCACTTTGGCGACTACTCCAAAGTGCAAAGACCCTTGGAAATTTTCCCGCTGAACCACGTCGTCACGATCAAAACCGCCAAGGTGAAAGTGATCGACCTCCAGAACCTTGAAGACCAGATCGCCAGCACTCCGGCCATGCGTGATCTGTTTCGCAGACAAGCCGAATGGACTGGCAAGCTCACGATTCCTGCAGGCAGCTATCACCCCCTGCGCCGCATCGACATCGGGGCGCCGGGCAAGAAAGACCCCGGAGCCAATTACGACGAACAGCGTGGCGATGTGACGAGCCTGCCCGGCATGCGCATCGAAAACGTTCGCTTTCACCTCCGCGAAGGCTCATGGCAGGCCGCCGGCGGCCATTTCCGCAATGTGAAAATCACCGCCGACCTCGGCGGCAGCTTCGCAGCAAGCGACAGCCTTTTTCAGGACTGCATATTCGCCAAAGAAGGCCCCTGGGGCACAGCCTATTTCAGCAGCAGATGGCAGTTCACCAACTGCGTTTTCGGCGGCTCCTTCATGCAGGGCTGGAGAGTGAGCGACGTTGGCATGAAGCTCGACTCCTGCACCCTGCTCAACCTGGATCTGGGCTCCATTCTGTTCAGAGAGGATGCCAGCGCCGAAGTGACCAAGGACTGGCTCAGCATCCAGAACTGCCGCTTCATCAACTGCCGCGTACCCGAGAGCCTCGCCCTCATCACCCGCAACTGCATCTTCGAAAAATGCACCTTCGCCGCCGCCGAAGAAAAGCTGCCCGCCAAATCACCGCTGAAAGCCACCCTCTACGTTCAGGACTGCACCAACCAGCCCCAGACCGGTCCCGGCCGCTCCATCGAAACAATACCCGCCGCCCAGCTCACCACCAAACCCGGTGCCTCCCTCCCCTACGCAATCACCAACGGCCAGCTCGACTTTCAAAACCCGCCTCAATAGTCACCCAAACGATGGCGGAGCCATCTCAGCATGTGGCGAGAGGTTATGCGTTTCCCAAAACGAATTTTCGGAGAGCGGCACATGGAGACGCTCGACTGCGTTTGGGGGACCAAACGCCCTACCCGCGCTGGGCATGCGCATGCCCAGCGCGGGTAGGGCTGGCTGTCCTCAGCCAGCCGCCGTCGAAGCCCATGAGCTTCGTATTGAGACTCGCATAAATTGAGACTCGCATAACAGACTGACATCCTCGCCTTGAAGGCCAACGGCCTTCCGTAATATAGCCCAGGGGTGCCGAGCTTTAGCGAGTGCTCCCCTGGGTTCTGGCCGCCAATCTGGGAAGCAAACCCAGAACCCCTCCACACGACGCCGGCTACCAGCAGCGTCTGCTCCGCCTTGCGCAGCAGGCGGCTGTTTCCTGTTTCCCGCGCACCATGGCCTCCGGCTTCAGATTTCACACGCACTACATTCGCGTCAGTCTATTGCATAAGTGTCAATAAGTAGCAGCCTGCTAGCGGAAATGCGTTTTGGAAGCTTCTATGAGCGACACCCCTCGTCCCGGGCAAATCTCCCTACATGCTCTCGCATCGCGTAGCGATGCCAGCACGAGCGTTTATGCCCCGGCCTCAAGACCCCAAACCTCACCTCGCACCGCCGCTCCCATTCTGCTGGAAGTAAGCATCACGCATCCGCCTCAACTCCTCAAGCCGGGAAGAAATCTCCGTGTGCTCCCGCGCCTTTTCAACCTTCTGCTGCGTGACAAAATGATTGTTGCTGCCGAGGCTGCGCCAGGGACCGGCAGGCACCTCACTCACATCCACAAACCGCCAGTCACAGCGCCCGCTGCTGGAGATGCCCAGATAGTCACGCACGCCCGGCGAGATGTCGATCCCCGCACCGCGATTGCTCGTGTTCTTAGGGCGTGCATTGCCGAAAACGTAGTCATGGTCATCCGTCACAAAGGGGCCGCAGTCCTCCCATTGCGCGTAGCACACCCGGTTGCCGTAACGAATCGCGATCCACTGCCCCTTCAGCACCGTCTTGCCGGAACGCACAAACTTCTGCTTGAACCACGGGATGACTCGGGACGCCTCAGGCTTGTGCGAGTTGTAATCGATGCAGTCGTTGTAGGGCAGCGCCACATAAAACGGATTCTGCTTCGGCGTGAAGCCTGCCGGTGTGAAATTGTCACTGCGCTTGGTGGGATCGGGATCATCATACCCGCCGAAGTTTTGCATCCACTGCGTGTCCCAGGAGCTTTTGTCGTTGGGTGTGGGATTGTTTTCCGTCGGCTGCTCTCCCACCCAGAACACCGTAGCGACGATGTCCAGCTTCCACGGATAGCGTGCATATCCCAGATGCGGCATGGAAGACGAGCTGAAGCTGGGCAGCGTTGCAGAAATGTTGCGGGGAGCCGTCGTCGGAGCAGGAGCAGTATGTTTGCTTTGGATAGCCCCCCCCTTCTTCAATGCCGCAGCAGCACCGGTGGCTGAAACCGAGGACGCCCCCTGACCAAACACCGAGACCGCTGCCACGAGAGACGCGACGACGACGATTGAACTGATGGAACGTTTGACGAACATGAGGGCCGAATTGACAGAATTGTAGCAGGTTACCATGGCAAACTGCAATCTGTATTTACCACGTAAGACGCAGCGGCCCGTGGGGAAAGCGATCTCAATCCACGAAACAACAGCGCATTATATTGGACAGATCAGCGGTTCCGCTGTTCAAAATCGCCCGATTTCCACAGTTTCAATCCGTAACCAAAATCACTCACCATAATTTCAATATCTGCGCAAGGTAGAATCTTGAGGCGGTCGCGTGTCATCCGTCTTCGGGTAGTCCAGTGTGTAATGCAGCCCACGGCTTTCGTGCCGGCGGATCGCGCATTCAACAATCAGTGAGGCCGTTTCGACGAGGTTGCGCAATTCGAGGATCTCACTGGTCACATGGTTGCTCCAGTAGAACTCCTGAACCTCGCGTTTGAGATTGCGCAGGCGCGCCGCAGCACGCTGCAGACGCTTGTTGGTGCGCACGATGGAGACGTAATCCCACATCAAACGCCGGATTTCGTCCCAATTGTGGTAGATGACGACAAGCTCATCATTTTCCACGACCCCGCTGGTCTGCCAGGGACGCAGTTCGTAGCTCTGCTCAGCGACTTTTCCCTGCGGGATTTTTTTGAGCAGATGCGCCACCGCACGCTGCGCAGTGACACAGCATTCCAGCAGCGAATTGCTCGCCAGACGGTTCGCCCCATGCAGCCCGGTGCAGCCCACCTCACCCACGGCGCAAAGCCCCCGGATGCTCGTGGCCCCGTTCACGTCGGTCAGCACACCACCGCATTGATAATGCGCGGCTGGCACCACCGGAATGGGCTCCTTGGTAATGTCGATGCCGACATCAAGACAGGCTTTCTGAATGTTCGGAAAGTGGCTCGCGATGAATTCCGGCGTCCGATGACTGATGTCGAGATACACGCAAGGGCCCCCGGTCTTCTTGATCTCATGGTCAATCGCACGTGCAACAATGTCACGGGGAGCAAGCGTGCCGCGCGGATCGTATCGCAGCATGAATTCCTCGCCATCCGTTCCAATCAAACGCGCACCTTCACCCCGCATCGCCTCGCTGATGAGGAAGGAACGTTTCTGCGGATGGTAGAGGCAGGTCGGGTGGAACTGGATGAATTCCATGTCCGAAATCGTGGCCCCGGCACGCCAGGCCATCGCCACACCATCCCCCGTCGCCACGCGTGGATTCGTCGTGTACAAATAAACCCGTCCGCAGCCGCCCGTGGCCAGGATCACTCGATCCGAACGGAAGGTGTGCACCTCCCCGCTGGCCTCATCCAACACATAAAGCCCCAGCACACGATCCTCGGAAACGAGTCCCAGCTTGGCCGTCGTCAAAATGTCGATGGCGTAATGGTTTTCGTAAATCGTGATGTTCGGATTGGCACGCACGGCAGCCAGCAGCTTTTCGGTGATCTCCCGCCCGGTCGCATCCGCCGCATGCAGCACACGGCGGGCCGTATGCCCACCCTCACGGGTCAGATCAAACTCCAGATGGCCGTCCACCGCCTCACGCTGGTCAAAATGCACCCCCCACTTCACCAGATCAGCAATCCGCGCCGGGCCTTCGCTCACAATCGTGCGCACCGCAGCCTCTTTGCACAAACCGCCCCCCGCGATCAGGGTGTCGCTCACATGCTTCTCGATGGAGTCGTTCTCCGCCGTCACACAGGCGATGCCGCCCTGCGCCCAGTTCGAATTCGAGTCCAGCACTCCGCGCTTGGTGATCATCACCACTTGACCATGCTCAGAGGCATGCAATGCGGCGACCAGTCCGCCTGCTCCGGTTCCGACGATGATAAAGTCTGCCTCAATCATGAATTGTGGTGACTCTTTCGTCGCGGAACCGCCAACATGCAAACGTCCTACCAGCTTGTACCCAAACTCCACCGCGTCGCGAGATCCAGCAGATCCGGGCGCAGCGGCCATTCATCCGCGCGTGCCTCCTGCCCTTCATGGCGCTGGCTGGCTCCCTTGAGCGCCATGCACCCGGTGTTGTCACCAATCTGACGAATCGTCTCGATCTCCTCCGCAGACAGGCACTGCTCCGGCAGCGCGGCCAGATCATCCAGCTTGCTCTCAATCGTGCGCGCACCTTCACCGTGCTCCTGAATCAAAGTCGGCACCACGCTCTTCACCGCCGTGTTGCCCAAGGTCCACAAACACGCCAGCTGGAGCATCGACAGCCCGTGCTTCTCCGCAATCGGCCGCACCTTTTCCAATTTCTCCACCCCATGCTCGATCCACCCACCCGGGCGGTGCGTCCGGTGGTCGCCATCACGGAATTTGTGCCCCGTCTTCACGTCATCATGGAACAGACCGCCGTAATCGACCACACGGGCCAGAATATCGACGTTGTTCTTCGCCGCAGCCCCCAGCACATGCTGGCCCGGCCACGGCTCAAACGGATTCAAAATGATCATCGCCCAGTCCATGCGATCCCCAAAACGCTCAAAGCACTCGATCATGTCGAGCGTGAACCCGTTCGCCGGCCCCGGCGCAATCCCCAGCCGGTCTGTCAGCCCGTCCGTCTTCAGCGCCGTGAATGCATCCCACACCTTCTCGCTCGTGTAGCTGATGCTGTCCGGATTGTGCAGCATGAGCAGGTCATACTTCGAAGTCTGGCAGCGCTCCAGGCTCTTCTCCGTCGCCATCTTCAGGTAATCATAATACTTCTCCGGCCCACGCAGCGCCGGATCCGTGAACCGCGGATACCCTTTCGACCCCTGACGAATACCGTCATAAATATCGTGTCCCACGATGCCGACAAGGCAGTACTCCTCCCGCGGAATCCCCTTCAGCGCCTCGCCGAGCAAGGAATCCGCACGACCCACCCCATACACATCCGCCGTGACAAAAGTGCGCACCCCTTTTTCAAACGAGTCGCGCATCAGCTGCATGTAATGCTCCTCGGAGAGTTGTTCTCCATAATGCATAAAGCGTCCGCCGCTCCAGGTGCCGTAGGCTGTTCGTGTGAGATTCATAAAAAGGTCAGGTTGGAATTTTGAGGGGCAGATACATAACGACTCCGCCCCGTGTTTCAAACACGGATCATCCCTGAAACCATCAATGCCCATGATTTGACAAAATTAGCCACCTGCGACACCTCGCCAGAGTCCACCTCCTCCGCCTCATGAAAAAGCCGTCCGCCAATCGCAAAACCAGCACCCCGGCCAAAGCGAAGCCCAACGGCCTCACCCCTCTCCTCACCGAAGTCCGGCAGCTCGTCCACAGCGCCCGCCGCAACATCTCCACCATCGTGGACACCTTCCAGGTGATGACCAACTTCGAAATCGGCCGCCGCATCGTCGAACACGAACAAAAAGGCGCAAAGCGTGCCGCGTACGGTGCGGAGTTGCTCAAGGAGCTATCCACACGCCTGACGGAGGAGTTTGGCAAAGGCTTCTCAAAGGCCAATCTGGAATACATGCGTCGCTTCTATCTGGAATGGGAGAGTCGAGTTCTTCAAATTGCCCAGCAGCCTGCTGGGCAATCTCTGGAACTCCCAATTGCCCAGAAGCCTTCTGGGCAATTGATACCAGCCAAGATTCGCCAGCAGCCTGTTGGCAAATTCGCTGTCAGTCAGATTTCCGAACAGCCTATTCGGAAATCTCCTTTCACCCTGAGTTGGTCCCATTACGTGCTTCTCCTCACCGTCAAAGACCCCGACGAACGCAGCTTCTACGAAATCGAAGCCACCAACTCCGGCTGGTCTGTCCCCGAGCTCAAACGACAGAAAGCCTCCTGCCTTTACGAGCGCCTCGCCCTCAGTCGGGACAAGGAAGGCATCCGCAAGCTCGCCCGCGAAGGCCAGGTCATCGTCCGCCCTGAGGACCTGCTCAAAGAACCGCTCGTCCTCGAATTCCTCGGCCTCGACGACAAGGCCAGCTACTCCGAGAACGACCTCGAACAAGCCATCATCAACCGCCTCGAACACTTCCTCCTCGAACTCGGCAAAGGCTTCCTCTTCGAGGCCCGCCAGAAACGCTTCACCTTCGATGAAGACCACTACTTCGTCGACCTCGTCTTCTACAACCGCCTCCTCCGCTGCTACGTCATCATCGACCTCAAACTCGACAAACTCACGCATCAGGACCTCGGCCAGATGCAGATGTACGTAAACTACTACGACCGCGAAGTAAAACTCCCCGAAGAAAACCCCACCATCGGCCTCCTCCTCTGCAAGTCCGCCAAAAAGACCATCGTCGAACTCACCCTGCCCCAAGGCACGAACATCCACGCCAAAGAGTACAACCTCTACCTGCCGTCCAAAGAACTGCTGAAGCAAAAGCTCGACGAATGGAGCGCCGCCGTGACCCCATGAGGCCCCCAGCCGTGGCTTGGGGTGCCTCTATCCGTGCGAGATCAGACCACTCACGGCTCCAGCTTCACATCCGGCCGCTGCTTTTTGAAGGCAGCGAGGGCGGTCTCATTGGTTGGCTTGTTACCATAGCGCACGACCTTGAGCTTCTTGATCTTCGCCAGCATTTGCCATGTGGCGTCGCTGATCGGATTTGAATACACCTGGAAGACTGCGAGGTCGCGCAACTCCAGCAGTCCAGGCCAGGCTATGTCCTGGATCGTGCCGGCATTGGTGAACTTCTTCAGCTTTTTGAAGTGCGCCAACGCGGACAAGTCCTCCGCTGTGTTGGCAAAGTGACTGTGCAGGAAGCTTTCCACGTTGGGAAAGATCAACGCAAGCTGGGGCGCCAGTTTGCTCAGGGGCAGTTTGGCCAGATTATTGCCGGCCAAATTCGTGATCTTCGGCATCGGGGCGGCTCCAAAGCCATCGGGGGTGATGTTCGTGGCCGCGATGCAAAGCGAGGTGAGCTTGCTCATCGCACGCAGAGAAGGAATGCAGGCGTTCGTCACCCCGGGATTGGCCTGGATGTCCAAGCTCTCGAGCTCCGGCAGCTTCGCGAGGGCTGCCACGCCCTCGTCGGTGGCCCCTCCTTTCCAGTGGACGATCCAGTCCAGCATTGGCAGTTCCGCAAGCTCGGCAAAACCCGTGCCAGTGAGATTGGGCAGCTCGCCAAATTCTAGCTTGCCCAGCTTCTTCAGCCGTTTGAGGTGCCCAAGGACGGCATCCGTGCAGCTCATCTTGGCCAGCCTGAGTTCGTCGAGGCTGGTCAGGGTGCCGATGAAGCTCAGGTCTTCATCCTTGAGATCGGGAAAGCTGCCCAGCGTCACCGACCTCACTTCGGCAAGCCCTCCCAGATTCTCCAGCAGCACGGTCTTCTCCAACGGGGCTTTGCCGGTGTAATAGCGACCATCAATCGAAAAACCCGTCACCGCGAACTTCCCTTTGGGCAGTTCATCCATGGTCTTCACGAGCTTGCTATCGACAATGAGCCTAGACTCAGACCAGTTCGCCAGCACCCACTCAGCAGCCTTTCGGTCATCGCCCCTGACCTTGGGCGCGTCGGCGGGCATCGCGGGAGGGGTGGTCACTGCTGCGGGCGTCACGGCAGCCGTGGCAGTGGCGGGAGGAGGAGTGGCGGTGCCAAGAGCCTGCCGGTAGGTCAGCACTTCCTTGGCCTCCTCCACGCGGTCGTTTTTCACCAGCACAACTTCGAGTTCTTTGAGCTTGGCGGTGTAGGCAGGAAGGAGACCGCTCTGGGCCTGATCCCGTGCGGCGATGATGGCGATGTGCTGCTGGCGGTAGATGCCACGGAGCTTTTTCAGCATTTCCGGTTCGGCGCCATCATCGGCTTCCGGAACGGGCAGCTTGCCGACGAGGCGTTTCTTCTCCGCCTCAATGGAAATGATATCCTCCAGTTTCCCGGCAGATTTTGCGTCCGCGACAGCCCGGTCCAGACCAGCGCTGTACTTGGCGTTCAACTCGCCCAGCGCGGCCTCGAACGGCGCGGTGACACGCTCGGCTAAGACTTTGTCATACTGCTGGCGCAGGACGGTGAGCTCCGGCGGCGGTGCGCCATGGAGCCAGGAACCAAGGGGAATGAGAAGAAGCAGAATGCGGGCGGTGTTCATGGTTTGTTCTGTGAGATCAGTTCAGCTTCACATCCGGGCGCTGCTTTTTGAATTTGGCGATGTCGTCGGCTGTCAATCCGTTGCCGACCTTCGGCAGTTTCAGCTCCTTGAGACCTCTCATCTTGGCCAGGGTGTCCAGGGATGCGGCAGAGAGCTTGGCGTCAGGCATCCAGATGCTGCGCAGTTTTTTATGCACGGAGAGGCTGGCCACACCGGCATCCGTGATGATGCAATATTTCAAATCCAGCAGGTCAAGTTCAGCAAAAGCGCTCAGCCCCGGGCAGGCGGCATCGGTGAATAGATGACTGTTGAAATAGAGGCGCCGGAGCTTCGGCCAGGCCTTGGCCACAGCGGCCCATTCCTCGGTAGTAGGATTGCATTCGCGCGGGAAGTGGAAGAACTCGACTTTAGGAAACAGGGCGGCAACGGCCTCTGCCTGAGTAACCAGTGCCGCCATGGTGCGCCCGAAGCCGAGCGCGGCCAGTGACCGTCCTTTCAAGGCACCGAGTCCTGCGGCGGTGACATCCGTGCCCCGCACATTGAACGAAATGAGATCCTTGAGCGGAGCTATTGACTTGATCCCTTCATCCGTGACCAGAGTGGATTCCAGATTGAGATGCGTGAGTTTGGTCAAGACCGCAACCTCCGCCAAGGCCGCATCACCGATGGTGGGATTGTTGCCGATATCGAATTCCACGAGAGATGCCCGGCTCAGTTGAGAGATGCCAGCACCGGCAAGGAGGGGGCCGTCATAACTGGCAAACAGCCGCGAAAGCTTCTTCACCCCGGCCAGACGCGTCCACACCTCATCGCCAAGATTGTTATACTGCAGGCCGATCTGCGCGAGATCAGGACAGGTGGAGAGTGCGTCGAAAGCGGCCGCAGTGATCGGCAGTTTGTAAAAGGTGACGTCTACCAGTTTCTCCAGGCCTCCCAGCACCATCATGTCAGCATCCGTGAACGGTTTGAGCGTCCCGTCGGTGTTTTTCATGTCGATGCTGCGAAGGCTGAAGCTGCCCTTGGGCAGGTCCTCCGCCTTGGTGACCAAGAGGCCGTTGGCGTTGTCCCACAGTCGAACGCTGCCGCCCACAGACAGCACCCACTCGGCAGCTTTGCGGTCATCGCCCCTGATCTTGGGAGTGGCTTTGGCTGGCGTCGGAGTACTGGGCGCACTTGGCGCGGTCGTTGCAACGACCGCAGCAGGTGCATCCGCTTTGAGGTTCACACGGTAGTCCATGACCTCCTTGGCCTCCTCCACCCGGTCATTTTTCGTCAGCGTGGCTTCGAGCGCCTGGAGCTTCGCGGCATACGGCGTGAGCAGCGCCGCCGTGTTTGCCGTACGCTGCTCGGTAAGTCTCGCAAGCTGGTCACGATAGATGCCACGGAGCTTTTTCAGCGCCTCGGGTGCCGTGTCCTCATCCCCCGGAAGCGGCTGTTTTTCCGCCAGGAGCTTCTTGTCTCCCTGAATGGCCAGCACCGTCGAGAGATCACCCGCCGCCTTCGCCTGTGTGATGGCGTTGTCGAGCGCCGTGATAAACTTGGCATCCAGCGCGGCAACATTGGCCTCGTGGACAGCCGTAACACGTTCAGCAAAAACCTTGTCATACTGCTGCCGCAGCACCGTAAGCTCGGGCGGTGGGGCCGCATGCAGAATGTCGAATGCCGCAAGCACAATGACGCAGGTCAGCAGCAGCGGATGAATTGGGAAGTTCATGGTGAGGTGAGATCGAAGAATAAAACAGGTGTCGGGAAATCGTGAACTAACCATCATGAACCTCGCATTCATGGTTTCGCGGCCTCAGGCAGGGCGAGCGGGTTTTCGCTGAGGGCGTCGCGGTAGGCTTTGACGGTGGCAGCATCGGCCGTGCGTCCGTCTCTGCCGAGCTTCGCCTCCAGCTCCCGCAGTTTCGTGACGTAGGGGGTGAGCAGGCTGAGATGGGCGGTGGTGCGCGTGTCGTCGATCTCGCTGGCTTTCGCACGGTAGGTGGCACGCAGGGCTTTGAGCGCTTCGGGCGTGGCGTCAGTATCAGGCGGAAGTGACTGCTTTGATGCGATGGCTTTTTTGTCGGCGAGACTGGCATCCGCAGGAAACTGACGTGACGCGACAGCACGATCTACCGCGGCGAGGAAACCGGTGTTGAGCTGGGCGAAGGCGGTGTAATGGGCTTGATTGACGCGCTCGGCGATGGCGATGGCGTACTCCGTTTGCAGCGCCGTCAGCTCCACCGGGATTTGAACCTTGAGAATGGGACTGGGGCTTGCGGCTTGAGACGGTGTGGCCATCTGCGGAGCAGGCTTGCTGGCAACGATCGGCGGCGGGGCGGGGCGGATCGTGGGAATAACCGTGCTGCTGCGTGTGCTGGTGGCGGAGCTTCCTCTGACAACGTTCTTGATGGCCACGACCCCGGGCTGCGTGAGGGTCCACTCTTCCTGAAGCGCGCCGTTCGCGCTGCTGAGAAGGGCCTTGTCGGCCTCAATGCGCCAGCGCCATCCACTCCAGGTGAGGATGCCGTTCGGACTCCGGTCTTCCTGACCATCGCGGTTGATCAGGATGATTTTGCCGTCGGGATAAAGCACGCACTGACTTGAGATGCCAGGCCGGGGCCAGACGCCGGTGATGTCCTCGGCTTTGAGCGCTGGAGGGGCGGGCGCGACGGGCGAGGAGGTGTCGCCGATGACCTGCCACTGCATCTCGCGAAACGTGGCGTTCACGCCATCAAAGAGCACCTTGCCACCGCTGATGGTCGTGTGAGTTACGGAGCCGAGGAATCTTTCACCCAACCACAAATGGTATTCGCTACCGAGTACCGCAAAGACCATCTCCGCTCCCTGCTTTTCATAAAACGGCCCGCTCAACCCGGCAAAGCTCTGCAGGATGGTTTGATCCGTGGCATCTCCGTCCTCGCGCACCTCGCTGACGATTTCGATGCGGTCAGGGCGAACGACCGCCCGCACCACAGCCTTGTTCAAATCGCTGCGCAGACCAATGATGCCCACGCCATCGGCTGGCAGGCTGATGCGGGCGCGCACGGCGAGATCCTGATGCGTCCAGGAAGTTCTCAGCCGCTTGCCAAAGCTCCTTTGGACGACGAATCCACCATCTTTCAGGACTTCCACTCCACCATCAATCTTCCCAAAGTCACCTGGATAGGTGAAGGGCAGCCACTGCGTGGAATTGAGCGCTGGTCCTCCGGATAGAGGGGGCGCTTCCACAACAGAAGACTGCGCCGCAGCCACCGCCTTCGGTACATCGCCGGCATCCGGACGACGAGACTTGGACAACATCAAAAAAGCCGCTCCTGCCGCAACGACCACGCCGACACCTGCCAGCACGCTCCAGTGAAAGGGCAGCCGACGTCCGGCTGGCAGGCTCTCCTGTTCCGTTGAATTGACAGGTGCAGGTTCAGCTTTCGGCCTTTCCGTGACGGTCACTTTTGCAGCCTGCGGCTGCGCCAGGATGGCGTCAAGATCAGCCCGCAGCGCGGCCGCCGTCTGATAGCGCTCCTCCGGGCGCTGCCTCATTGCCTTGGTGATCACGCCATCAATGCGCGGATCGAGCGCGGGATTACGCTGGGAGGGCAGCTCAAACATGCCGCGCGGCACCTCGCCGGTGAGCATGTGGCACAGCATGACGCCAATGGCATACAAATCGGCCCGCGAATCCACCACACCGCCCGGAGCCAGCGCCTCGGGTGCCACATAGTCTGGCGTGCCCATGGCCATTCCGGTCTGCGTGAGTCCGGGCTGCCCGGGATCATCCAGCCGTGCCAGGCCAAAATCCGCCACCTTCACGCGACCTTCCTTCGTGAGCATGATGTTCGCAGGCTTGATGTCGCGGTGGATGACGCCCTGAGAGTGCGCGTAGGCCAGCGCGTCGCACACATGCTGCGTGATCGGCAGTGCGTAGGCCGGGGTCAGGGCCCCTTGGGCGAAGAGCAGCTGCTGCACATCAGAACCCTCGATGAACTCCATGACGAAATAGAGCAGGCCGCTGTCCGTCTCGCCAAAGTCATGCACATGCACGATGCCGGGATGGTCCAGTCGGGCCATGGTCCTCGCCTCGTTTCTGAAACGCTCGATGAAATTGTGGCTGTCCTCGGCCTCTTCCAGCGGCAGCACTTTGATGGCCACCAACCGGTCCAGCGATTTCTGATGCGCCCGAAACACTGCGCCCATGCCGCCTCGGCCCAGCAGGTCGAGGATCTCGTACTGCGTGAAATAGGCCTGCAATTCCTGCACCGAGGGAACTCGCCACCTGAACTGTCCACCAGTGGTGCGCTGGTAGCCACTGGGTGTAGGTCCAGGGATGAAGGAATCGGGCATGCTCGGAATATCAGTACGGCGCAGTCCTACAAAAATAGCAGGTCGCAGGCAAGGAAAGAATGTGAGCAAGCTTACCGGGCGGCTTCCAGAAGACCAATCAGCAAAATACTGGCAACCGCCTTCCCCCCCCTCACCCCGCCGCCGTCTTCACCAGCAGCTCCGCAATCTTCTCCGCCGAATTCTTCACCGCGAGCTTCTGCGCCGCCTTTTTCATCTCACCGGCCTTGCGCGGGTCATTGAAGATGCTGCGCACCGCGTCTGCCAAGGTATCAGCATTCAGGTCGCTTTCACGCATCAGTCTTGCCGCCCCAGCCTTGTCGAAAATCTCCGCATTGCGCGTCTGATGATCCTCAGCGGCAGTCGGATACGGGACCAGCAGGCTCGGCACACCGAAGTAAGCCAGCTCTGCCATAGAGGAGGCCCCCGAACGCGCAATCGCCAGATCCGCCGCGCGATAGGCCAGATCCATCCGGTGGCAAAACGCCGCCACATGCTGCTTCAGCAGCGGGATCTTGGCATACACGTCGCGAACTTCCTCGTAGTCGGTCGGTCCGGCGATGTGCAGCACCTGAATGCCCATTCTCTCAAACTCCTCAAGCGCCATGCCCACGGCACGGTTCACACCGCGCGCGCCCTGGCTGCCGCCCATGACGAGCAGCGTACGCCTGTCCTTGTCCAGCTTGAAGAATGCACGCGCGTCGTCGCTGTTCTGCTTGCGCATATTGCTGCGGATCGGTGTCCCTACGACGCGCACATCCTCATGCTTCGGAAAGTGCTCCTTGCAGGCTTCGAGACCGCATAAAACGATATCGCTGTACCGTGCGTTCAGCCGGTTCGCCTTTCCCGGAATGGCGTTGCTTTCGTGAATGAGCGTGTGGCAGCCCTCTTTGCGTCCGGCGTACAACGGCGCAAACGACGTGAATCCGCCCATGCCCAGCACCACGTCCACATCGCGATCCCGGATGATCTTCCGGCACGCCTTGGTGCCCTGCCAGAGCCCCTTGAGAAAGCCGAACATCTTCGGCGACCACGGTTTCGGCATGGCCAGAAACGGCATCTTCTCGAACCGCAATTCCGGATGCCCCGAAGCGGCCAGGGTGTCGATCTTCTTTTCGCTGATGAGCAAGGTCACCTCGTGACCGCGGGAGGCCAGAACCTCACCGACGGCAATGCCGGGGAACAAATGCCCCCCGGTGCCACCACATGCGATTAGCACGTGGATGGACTTCGAATTTTTTTGTTTCACTACTGTTCAAAAGGCTAAAGCTGTGGAGTCCAGCGGCGCTTTCTGCGGATCACGGGAAGCTGATCCCAGGTCAGATGCACGCCCTGGCGGTGGATGTTGATCAGGATGCCCACCGCGACCATCGCGGCGACGAGACTGGACCCTCCGTAACTTACGAAAGGCAGCGGCAAGCCCTTGTTCGGCAGCAAAGCAGTGGTCACGCCCATGTTCAAGAGCGCTTCCATTCCCAGCAAAAATGTCAGTCCAGCCCCTAAAAGCTTGCCAAACCGGTTCGGAGCATAAGAAGAAACGACCATTCCGGCCATCACCAGCACCGCAAACGCCAGCACCACCGCCGCCGTCCCACGCAGTCCCAGCTCCTCCCCGACCATTGGAAAAATGAAATCCGTATGGGCTTCGGGCAGATAGGAGCGTTTCATTCTCCCTTCCCCCAAGCCCCGTCCTTCCGTCCCGCCGGAGCCAAACGCCAGCTTGGACACATACTGCTGCATCCCCAGATCCTCCTTGTGCTTTTCCAGGTCAAATGTGACCATGATTCGCTCAAACCGGTTCGGCAGAAACTTGATCCCCGCCGCGAGTCCGCCGCCGCAGAGGACAACGATAATCGCTAGGTAGCGCATCTTGGTGCCCGCCACAAACATCACACCGAGCCCCACTGCCGAGGCCAGCAAAGCACTGCCAAGGTCAAATTCGCAGCCGATTAGGGCCACAATGCCCAGCAAAATCAGGCCCGGCAGCACAAAACCACGCCAAAAAGTACGCGTCAGCTCCTGGTGTATCCCAAACCAGCCCGCCAAAGCAATGATCAGCGCGATCTTCGCAAATTCGGACGGCTGCACCCGAAACCCATTCATGCCAAGGGCTTGCAGGCCAATCCAGCGCTTCGAGCCGTTGATCTTCACGCCGATCATTGGGACGTAGCACAGGGCCAGCAGCACGGCGGCTGCGATCAAAAGATGCCAGCGCCACCGCATCCAGACGTTGTAATCCACCACGGCCATGATCACGCACAGCACCGTCGCAGCTCCCAGCCAGCCCAGCTGCCGCCACACCGTCACATAATCCTCCCCGCCTTCCTGCGCGACTTGAAACGTCGTGCTCGCCAGCATGGTGATTCCCAGCGCGATCAACGACAGCGCCGCAAGAATGAGCAGGAGGATGGAATATTTGGCCATGAAGCCGAAAACGAGAATTTACTTCGCAGGGATCGCCAGCTTCATCCCTTCACGCATGGCGTTGGGATTCTTGATGTTGTTCGCTTTTTGAATGGCCTCCACCGAGACTCCATACTTCGTGGACAGGCGGTAGAGCGTCTCGCCCGATTTGAGCGTATGGGTGCGGGCTGCCGATGCCTTGGCCACCGTTTTAGGCGGAGCTTCAGCCGCTTTTTTGCTCGGCTCGGCCTTCTTCGTCGCCGGCGGGGCCTCGGCGATCTTTTTCAGCATCTGTGAGGGCGGCGGCACGGGAATTGGCTTCACCAGCGGCTTGGGCTCTGCCTTGGCGACGAACCTTGGCTCATCCCGATCCCGCGGCCTGACGGCCTCCGGCTTGCTCGCTTCCACCTTCGGTGCGTTTTCCTGCAGCAAAGAAACGACATTCGGATTGGTGGGAGGTGGCAGCGCCACGGCGGCGCTGGCAGGCGCGGATGCGGTTGCCGGTGTATTGGCATCACCCACGAGGGAGGATGTCACAGGTGGGTCTTCATTCGGTGCCAGCAGCGAAATGGGTGACATGGTGGCGGCAGACAGACTTGCGGGCGCCTCGGATGGCTTCACCGCCTCACTGGGGACCTTCGTGGCCGGTGGCTGGTCTCTGACCAAAGGAATGGCCTTTGGCACGTCTTCCGTGATCTCCATCGGCTTCAGCGTTTTCGGATTCACCGGAATCGCGCTCGGCACGGACTGTTTAGGCACGCGCAGCATGGTTCCAGGTCCGATTTGCAAACCTTTGTCGATCAGGTTCAGACGCGTGATCTCCGCCTCGGAGGAGTCAAATTTGGCCGCAATGGACTTGATCGAGTCCCCCGAGCGCATCTCATAGTTGTCGAACTGCTCCGTGTTTGCTGCCGCCTGCGCCTGGGCGGTGATGATTTCAGGTGAGGCCGTGGGCAGTCCGTTGCTGGTGCTCTGTGCACGCGCCGCCTGCGTCACCGTCTGCTGCGGCTTGGCGTCATCTCCCATGAAATCATAGATGATGATGCCGCCAATAAGCACGACATGGATCAGCAGCATCACGACAAACATGCGCGCCATGCCGGAGTTCGGCTCATGCTGGTTCCATTCACCCTCTTCCGTCACGAGCGCCACGCGGTGGCGATGCCGCTCACCATCCATCAGGTTGAGCAGCAGCTTGGTTTCTTTGGGCTTGGGTTTCATCTTCATAGGACCTTGGGGTCAGGGGATTGTCGGGATTCGGGGTCTTTAAATTCAATTCAGCGCGCTCACAGCGTCACGAAAAACATCGCCACGCTGGGCATAGCCGGTGTACATGTCGAAAGAGGAAGTGCCTGGGCTGAGAATGATCGCATCCCCCGCCTGTGAAACTTCAGTGGCCAGACGCACCGCATCCGCCATGTCGCTGGCGCACTGGCACGGCAGCAGATCGCCAAACATCTCGTTCAACTGTCCTGCGATCTCGCCGATGAACACCATCGCACGCACCTGTCCTTTGAGCTCAGCACGCAGCGGCGTGTAGTCGAGCTCCTTGTCCTTGCCGCCGGCGATCAGCACGATCGGCCGCTCCTGCGAACGCAGGCACGCTTCCAGCGCATGCAGATTGGTCGCCTTGGAGTCATTGATGTATTCGCGGTCATGCAGGGTGCGCACCAGTTCGCAGCGGTGCCGTGGCGGCTCATAGCTCTCCATGGCCTTCAGCATGCTGGAATACTCCAGTCCGAACACACGCCCGGTCATCAGCGCGGCCAGCACATTTTCCATGTTGTGTTTGCCACGCAGTTTCAATCCGCTCGCGCTGCCGATCGCCTCGCCCAAATGGTAAAAGCTTCCAGCACTGTAGGTGTAGCCCGCTTCCTCTCCATAGGCAGAGAAGGTCCAGCGCTCCGCAGCACCGGACGACACGCTTTCACCTGCGCGCACGATGGCCACATCGTCCGCCATGACGTTTTCAAACACACGCGCCTTCGCGGCAAAGTACGCCTCCATGTTCGGATAACGGTCCAGATGATCCGGCGCAAAGTTGAGCCACAATGTGGCCTTCGCGCGGAAGTCACGAATCGTCTCAAGCTGAAAGCTGCTGATCTCAAGCGCGAGCACATCATAACGTACGCCACTGGCGACGACTTCACTCAAGGACACCCCATGATTGCCGCAGGGCAGTGACTTCATGCCGCAGCCGTTGAACAGCGCCGCAATCAGCTCCGTGCAGGTGCTCTTGCCGTTCGTACCGGTGATCGCCGCCATCGGCATGTCAGTCAGATGAAAGGCAAATTCGGTCTCGCCCACCAGCGGCACTCCTGCGTCCGTGAATTTTTTCGGCAGCGGCCAGTGCTCATCCAGCCCGGGGCTGATGATCACCTGCTGAAACTCACCGGACTTGACCACAAGATCACGCGCCGCCTGCCCCAGCACACATTGAAAATCTTCGACCTCCTTTGCCTTGTCACCCTCATCAAAAATCGTCACCTCCGCGCCATGCAGGCGCGCCAGACGCGCGGCACCGAGGCCGCTGCGTCCAGCACCGAGAATAGCGAAGTGTTGTGAGGCGAAACGCATGATGGTTAACGAAGCTTGAGCGTGGCAAGACCGAGCATGGCAAACAGAAGGGACAGCACCCAGAAGCGCACAATGACCTGGTTCTCATGCCAGCCGCCGAGTTCGAAATGATGATGGATCGGAGCCATGCGGAAGATGCGCTTGCCACGCTTCTTGAAGCTCCAGACCTGCAGGATGACGCTCATCGCCTCCATCACAAACACACCGCCGACGAGGGCCAGCACGATCTCCTGCTTGCAGCCGATGGCCAGTGCCGCAATGCAGCCGCCCAGCGCCAGCGAACCCGTGTCTCCCATGAACATCTTGGCCGGATGCGCATTGAACCAGAGGAAGCCGAGGCAGGCACCCGCCATCGCCATCGCCACAATAGGAAGTTCATTGGCCAGGCTGTTGTGCGCCACGCCGAGGTACTCGGAATACTTCGCGTTCCCGCAGATGTAGCCAAACGCCGCATATGCCAGCGAGGTGGTGATCGAGCAGCCGGTGGCAAGGCCATCCAGGCCGTCCGTCAGATTCACCGCATTCGAAGCACCCACGATGATGATGGCAAAGAAGGCGACCGCAAAGAGATGCATGTCCGAGATCACCGCATCCTTCACAAATGGAATGTAAAGCGCGCGCAGCGTGACCCCGTTGTCTCCCGGCACCGCATAGGCAAACAGCAGCCCCGCCACCACCGCCACCGAAGTCTGCCAGATGAGCTTGGTCCGCGCACTGACGCCCTTGGAGTTCTTCTTGCTGATCTTGAGATAATCATCACGGAAGCCCAGGGCACCGAGACCGATGGTGGTGAACAACACCGTCCAGACCATGACGTTGTCCCACTTCGCCCACATCAGCGTCGCAATCACAATCACCGCAAGAATGAGCAGGCCGCCCATCGTCGGGGTGCCTGCCTTCTTGCCGTGCAGTTCATGCAGCTTGTGTACTTCCTCAGCGGAACGGATCGGCTGGCCGATCTTCAACGAGATCAGTTTGCGAATAAGCCGGTCGCCATACATCAGCGAGAGCGCAAACGCTGTCACAGCCGCACCACCGGCACGGAACGTGTGGTACTTGAAGAGATTGAGAATTTTATACAGAGCGGCGTCATCGCTGATCCAGTGATGAGCGGTGAGCCATTCTCTGAGTTCGTAAAGCCAGTACATCATGAGGCGGAAAAATGGGTGAGAACTTGTTCCATGCGCGCGGAGCGGCTGCCCTTGAGCAGCACCACGTCTCCCTCCCGCAACCACTCCCGCAGACGTGCGGCACAGGTGGCATGATCGGGAAAATGTTCGGATGACACAGCCTTCGAGGCTTCGGAGATCCATGCGGCTTCGCTGCCGCCAACGCTGAACACGGCGTCAAGCTTGAGCGAACCAGCGAACTCGCCCACTCGGCGATGTTCCGTTTCAGCAATCGACCCCAGCTCACCCATGCGGCCCAGCACCGCGACACGGCGGCTCCCAGTTGTCCCCAGCATGCTCAGCGTGCGCAATCCTGCGATCATGCTGTCTGGGTTCGCGTTGTAGGAATCATCAATGAATTGGATGCCCGCAACGACCTTCGGCTCCACTCGGCCACCCGTAAGCTTTGCCTGATTCAGCGCATCCGCGATCTCAGCAGGCGCAATGCCCTGCCTCCAGCCCATGCAGGCGGCCAGCGCGGCATTGCCCACCATGTGCTCGCCAAGAATCGGCAGGCGTGTTTCCACTTTTTCGCCGCCAAAGTCGAGCGTGAAGGTCGTTCCCATCGCATCGGCGCGCAGATTGGAAGCTGCCACATCGCCGCAGCCAACGCCCGCCATCGACACACTGCCCTGGCAGTGACGCGCGATGACCTCGCTGTACTTGTCATTGGCATTCAGCACCACCACCCCGCCAGCCCGTACGTTCGCCGCGAGAGTGCCTTTTTCCCACGCAATCGCATCCTGCGTGCCCATGTATTCGATGTGGGCCATGCCGACATTCGTGATGATTCCGGCATCCGGCTTCGCAATGTCCGTGAGCACTTTGATTTCACCCGGATGGTTCATGCCCATTTCAGTCACGCAGCACTGGTCGCCTTCGCGCAGCGAAAGCAGGGTCAGCGGCACACCAATGTGATTGTTCAGATTGCCAAAGGTCGCACGCGTCTGGCATTTGCGCGCCATGATGATGGCCGCAAGATCCTTGGTCGAAGTCTTCCCATTGCTACCAGTCAGGCCGATGATCAACGGTGCATGCAGCTCACGATAACCGCGCGCCATGTTTTGCAGCGCCAGCAAGGTGTCGCCCGCTTCGATCACCGCGCATGGCAGCGCCCCCCACGCCGGATCAATCCTGCTGACCACGACGGCCGCCGCTCCAGCCGCAGCCACCTGCGGGATGAAATCGTGCGCGTCAAACTTGTCTCCCACCAGCGCCACGAACACCTCACCCGCAGTGATTTTGCGCGAGTCGGTGTTCACGTTCGTCACCAGGCGCGAGCCATCGCCACGCAGTGTGCCTGCGGCGAATTGGGCAAGGGTCTGGAGGGAAACGGGGGTCATCGATTGAATCGGTCTGGACGATCAGGTGGCGCAGGGCGGTCAGGTCGGTCAAACCCACCACGCATGGCTTCGCGCTCAGCCTCTTTTTCTTCGCGCTCGGCAGCACGGTCAGCTTTGAGTTGGTGAAGGAAGAAGCGGGCGATTTTGCGATCATCGAATGGATGCTTTTTACCCTGAATATCCTGATAGTCTTCGTGCCCTTTGCCAGCAATGAGCACCAGATCGCCGTCCCACGCATTCTGCATCGCCGTCTGGATGGCCTCACGGCGGTCCATGATGATGGCGTGCTTTTGCGGGCGGGCAAAGCCGGCCTTGGCGTCATCCAAAATCTGCTGCGGATCCTCAGTGCGCGGATTGTCGGAAGTGAGCACGCAGATGTCGCTGCCGGCTTCCGCCGCCGCAGCCATCTTTGCACGCTTGGTCCGGTCCCGGTCTCCCCCGCAGCCAAACACCGTGATGAGACGGCGCGGACGCAGCGCACGCGCGGTGCGCAGCGCATTTTCCAAACCATCCGGCGTATGCGCGTAATCGACGAAGACCTGAAAGCGCGAGTTCTCAGACACCCGCTCCATGCGTCCCGGCACCTGCGGCGCGTTCTGCAGGCTCTTGATGGCCTCACGCAGGTTCAAGCCGACGCCCTGGGCCGCAGCGAGAGCGCCGAGCGCGTTGTAAACGTTGAAGTCACCAATAAGCGGCAGCCGCACCAGGAAGCTTCGGCCCTTCGCTTCAAGTTCAAACGTCGTGCCGCTCATATCATAACGGACGTTGATCGCACGATACTCACAACCGACCCCGAAGCCGAAACGAACAACGCGGCCCGTGTGCTCGAAACGCTGGGCGAGCTTGCGCCCCCACGAATCGTCACCGTTGATGATCAAGGCCGAGCGCTTCGATGAATCAGCCGTAATTTGAAACAGACGCACCTTGGCCTCGAAGTACTTCTCCATCGTCCCGTGATAGTCCAGATGGTCCTGAGTCAGGTTCGTGAAAATGGCGGCCGCAAACGGCAGGCCGTAGATGCGATCCTGATCCAGCGCATGGGAGGACACTTCCATGACGCAGGCTCGGCAACCGTTCGCGCGCATGCCCGCGAGCAACCCCTGAATTTCGAGGGATTCGGGCGTCGTGTGCGAGGCCGGCACATGCTCACCGTCGCCGAGTTCATAATACACCGTGCCCAGCAATCCGCTGCGCATCTGCGCGGAATTGAACAGATGGTGCAGCAGAAACGCCGTGGTCGTCTTGCCATTGGTCCCGGTAATACCGGCAATGGTGAGCCCTTTGGCCGGGAAGCCGTTCAGCGTCGCAGCAGCCTGCGCAAGAGCGGTGCGCGAGTGCCGCACATGCACCCACGGCACCGTGCAGTCATCCGCCGGGGCTCGCTCGGCAATGATCGCCGCTGCGCCAAGCTCGATCGCCTTGTCAATGAAGTCATGACCATCGGCATGCGTGCCGCGAATGGCCACGAAGGCAATGCCCGGGCCGATCAAACGTGAATCATACGCAAAACCAGTGATGTCAGTGTCGAGGCTGCCGGAAACCGCCGGCTTGTCGAGATAGGGAATAATGTCGCGAAGTATCATTGAACGCCTCCTTTTGCCGCCACCTTGATGGGGCGTTCATTGCGAATGGCCAGATGATCGAGCGTCTCCCGCACGACCTCGGCAAAAATGGGTGCCGCAACACGACCGCCACGAACCATGGCCGAGCTCTCCGCTTTCGGGTCATCCAGCATCACCAGGCAGACGAGCTTGGGATTGTCGATCGGTGCCATGCCGACAAAGGAAGTCAGGTAGGAACCGTCGATGTAGCGTTTCTTTTCAGGATCGTAACGCCGGGTAGTCCCGGTTTTGCCTCCGATCCGCACCTCGGGCAGCGCCGCACGCTTGCCCGTGCCTTCCAGCACCACACCTTCCAGGAAATCGCGCAAAGAAGCGGCCGTCTTGGCGCTGCACACCTGCCAGACCGGCTGCGGTGGCATGACTTCGGTTTCGCCATTCGGTTTGACGATGCGGTCGATGAGCCGCGGTTTCATGAGCACGCCGCCGTTGGCAATGGCGCCATAGGCCATGCACATCTGCAGCGGGGTGACTGATACTTCATATCCAATAGGCATGCGTGAATAGGTGGTGTTGCTCCATTTACCGGTGTTCAGGTAGCCGGCTTTTTCGCCGAGAAGACCGATTCCGGTGGGAGATCCAAAACCAAACCGTGTGGCATAGTCGAGCATCATGTCCTGTCCAACACGTTTGCTGATTTTGTACATGCCAATGTTGCTGGAATGAACCAGCACACCCTTGACGGTTTGCATGCCCAGCGGCTCGTCGTCACTGAGTTTCACCTTACGCACCGGGTCTTCGTAATACATGTTGCCGCAGTCAATTTTCTCACCGGGGCTGATCTTTTTATTATCCAGCCCCGCCGCAAGCGTGACGACCTTAAAAATAGAGCCCGGTTCATACGGCTCTGCGATCACGTGATTGGTCCACGTGCTGACATCAGGGTTGCTCAGATCACGATGCGGACGCGCCGCCATGGCCAGCACCGTCCCCGTGGAGGGCTCAGTAACAACGATGACCACCCGGCGGGCCTTGTTGGCCTTCCAGGCCCGCTCGCAGATAGCCTCAACGTTGTCCTGCAACTGCATGTCAATGGCGAGGTGAACGTCACTACCATTCTGTGGATCAATGACTTGACTGCGGTACGAAGGAAGTTCGTGCCCGGACTTGTCACGCTCGATCAACTGCTCGCCGGGAACACCGGTGAGTTTGGCATCCATGAGCTTTTCGACCCCCCAGCGGCCCTTGTTGTCTGTGTCGGTGTCTCCAAGCACCAGCGACAGACGATCCTGCGCCGGGAAGCGTCGTGCCACCGTAGGACGCGTGTAGATGCCAAAAACGTGCTTGTCCTTGAACAGGGTGCTCCACTGCTTCGCGATCTCCACATCCACCAGTTTCGCGAGGACAACTTCCGGTTTGTCTGAGGCAATCTGGCTGCGAATTTCCTGTTCTGACAGCGGCAGAATGCCAGCCAGAACCTTGGCCACATGGTCATGGTAGGCCGCCAGAGTGTCCGCATCCCCAAGCTCCGCACGCAAATCGACGGCCTTCACGCCGCGAATGGCCGCCAGATGGTGCCTCACCGTGATCACCTCACGCAGATGCGTGCGGTCCGTGTACAGCTCCCGCACATCTTCATCATGCGCCAGATATTCACCGCTCAGGTCCTTGATCGCACCACGGTGCGCAGGCAGCACGATGTGCCGCTGATATTTCTTCGCCGCGAGGGCCGAGAGACGCGATGCCTCCTTGATCTGGATGACTGCAAGACGCCACGTCACCAGGGAAAAGCCAGCCAGCAGCACAAACAGCAGCAGCAGCATGCGGCGGCACACCGGGCGATCCCGGCGGAGCTGAATTTGATTTGGCAGGGGCTGACTCACGGCGTCTTGGGCATGTTTTGGGCGACAGCGGGGTCCGCAGCCGGTGCAGCGGCTTCCGCCGGCTGTTCTGGCAGCGGTTTGAGAAGAAGAATTCCGTGCTTCGTGATCGGACGCAGCAGCGTGCCCGCATTAGTGAGGCGCGGCTGCACACGGTCCCGTGTGAGCATCGTTTCAATGCGGTTGTTCATGGCGAGAATCTCCGCATTCAGCAGCCGCATCTCGGCTTCCACCTTGCGCTGCTCTTCCCCAATCGCACGCACCC
This sequence comes from Verrucomicrobiaceae bacterium UBA7681, assembly GCA_002482965.1. GTDB lineage: Bacteria > Verrucomicrobiota > Verrucomicrobiia > Verrucomicrobiales > Verrucomicrobiaceae > Prosthecobacter. Next base: position 269,604 of record DLGZ01000053.1, read on the forward strand.
GGTTCTTGCTCACCACGATGCCGAGCCCCACAAGCGCGAGCGAAGCCACGACAATCAAGATCGCCGTGATCGTGGAAAGGCCGAGGCTGTTGCGGTAGCGATTGCGCTGGCGTGGTTTCATAGGGGGAGTCGTTCAGCGACGCGCAGCACTGCGCTGCGCGCACGAGGGTTCAGTTCGATCTCTTGCGCCGTCGCCTGGACAGGCTTGCGCGTGATAAGTTTAAGCACGCAGTCCGGGTTCTTGCGCGCCTCCGGCCACTCCGGGCGGTCAATGGTTGGCGCAGCCAGGTGCTGCAGCGTCTGTTTGACGATCCGGTCTTCCAGCGAGTGAAACGAGATCACAGCCAGCCTGCCACCAGGCTTCAGCCAGCGTGGCGCAGCCGCCAGAAAATCATGCAGCGCCGCCAGCTCATCATTCACCGCGATGCGCAGCGCCTGAAACACCAGCGTGGCCGGGTGGCGTTTCCCACGCTTCGGCGATGCCGTGGCCACAATCTCCGCAAACTGCAGCGTCGTCTTGATCACCTGCGTGGCGCGCGCTTTGACAATCGCCCGCGCAATCCGGCGTCCATTAGGCTCCTCGCCATACTCAAAGAAGATACGCATCAGCTCCGCCTCATCCTCCGTGTTCACCAGATCCGCAGCCGTGCGTGGCGATTCGGTGTCCATGCGCAGATCCAGCGGCCCGTCTCTCATGAAAGAGAACCCTCGCGCCGCATCATCCAGCTGATGGCTCGACACCCCAATATCCACCAGCATCCCGTCAAAACCGGAAACACCGGTCTCTTCAACGATCTGCGGGAAGTTGCGAAAATTGCCGCGCAGGGCGCAAAACTGCGCTGCAAATGGCTTCAACCGTTCCGTGGCATGTTTCAGCGCATTCTGATCCTGATCCATCGCCACCACCCGCGCCCCATGCTGGAGCAGCGCCTCAGAATGCCCGCCACCACCCAGGGTCCCGTCGAAAAAAAGCTTACCCGGAGCAGGCTCCAGCAAGGAAACGACTTCCGCCAGCAGCACAGGCGCATGATAAAAGGGCAGATTTCGCATAGCAGCTTCGGGGGGGGGTGTGGGTTCCGGAGCATCTCCCCCGCCCCCGCCGCCCTGTCGTGTCACCAGAGTGCCACGTCCCCAAGGCATGAGATCGTCCATGGCATCTGTCGCACCGAACCAGGCCCAGCTTCCCACTTGAGAAAATTCAATCAGTCTGGAAATCCCAGCAAACCATTTCCTCACGGACAACCCCTCCCCTCGGAATGGCCGGGGAGAGAGTCGCGACAAAGGATAACCTATGGCAGTGAGCGCGTTCATCAAAGAAACGGAATGGCAGAGCTGTCGAATGTTCGAAGCGTGACAAGAAAGACCGCAAACCTAAAAATCTAACCAATCCTTATAATCGAGAGACTGCATTCTTGGCAATCGCCTATTTTAGAATTTTCATCTTCTAATAGAATGATGAGAATACTGTTCATTCGAGTAACTAGAGGTTTGAGAGATACCCTCAAATCGAATCAGCCCGCATCCCCCAATTCCGCAACACCAGACCATACCTTTCACCGCAGATCCACCCGATTCGTGAAACAAGAGGCCCTTAAAACCGTCTTTTACTTTTTTCGACATCTTAATATTCACACCTCCATTCCAAGAGGAATCTCGACAGAGGGGCGGAAGTATTGCTAGCCTCGCACAAATTGTAACAATTCCGACCCAGCAATCATCATGGCCAAAAAACCTGCTCCCAAGAAGGCATCTGCTAAAAAGCCTGCGGCATCCAAAAAGCCAGCCGTAGTGAAAAAGAAGCCGCTGCCCGTGAAAAAAGCACCAGCGCCCAAGAAGAAGCCGCAGGCCGTGAAACCCAAGCCAGTCGCCAAACCAGTGCCTGCCGCCCCCGTCAAAAAAGCCGAGCCCGCGCCTGTCTTGAAGCCCGTCTTTGAAGCACCCGCTCCGAAACCTGCTGCCCCACCTGCCACCGCACCCGTCGCCAAGCTCGTCATGAAGACCGGCGCAGGCGGTGCCACCGCACTGACCATTGCCGCCCAGGCCTCGGCCGGTGCCGCAGCCAATGGCAACTCCCATCCCGCCAACATCCTCGTCCTCGTCAGCAGCGGCGGCTGGCCAGTCACCGAACTGACCAAAGATCACTTCACCCTCATGGAGTACTTCGAAGTTCCCGGCCAGCAGGCCCCCTTCAGCAACAACATCACCTCCTTCCGCAACGTCGGCACAGGTGCCTACCTCCTCCAGGTCAAGCCCATCAACGGCGCCCCCTGGCGCACCGGCCATCACCTCGCCCAAATCCTCGTCTCCTCCGCCGATGATCGCCAGGGCCAGGGAGCCGTAAAACTCATCATCCGCTAACACCCAGCGAGAGATAAAATCGTCCTCGTCCTCGTTCTCCTACTCGTCCTCGATCAATCCGCCCCGCCACACCCCACGAGCCGAGCCTCCATAGCACCTCGCTATCCCATCTCTGGCCTCGTCCTCGTCCTCCTACTCGTCCTCGATCCAAGCGCTCCGCCACACCCCACGAGCCCGAGCCCTCATAGCACCTCGTTATCCCCCCTTCCGGCGCCCCTCAAATCGTCCTCACACATTGAGTGACACGCTACCCCAGCGCACCCACTCTGGCTGTCCGGAACCTCAACAATCAAAAATCGATTGTTCATCAATCGTCAATCCTCCCCTTCCCCGAAGGTCCCGACAACGCCCCCCCCACCATTCCCCATCGACAGCAGAAACACCTCCGCTAGCATGCCCCGCATGAACCGCCGCACCTTCCTCGCGCAATCCCTCGCCGCCACCGCCGCCGCATCCCTTTCCCAAGCTGCCACAGGCTCCAAGCTCGCCCTCGGCCTCGATCACTTCGCCGTACGCGCCACCGGCTGGAAAGCCGCACAGTTCATCGACTACGCCGCGTCCCTGAAGCTCGACACCCTGTTCATCTCCGAACTCCATGTGTTCGAAAACTTCGAAGAGCCCTACCTCAAAAGCCTCAAAGAGCAGGCAGACCGCGCCGGACTAAAACTCTACGTCGGCACCGGCAGCGTCTGCAAATCCTCCAACACCTGGAAAGACATCTACGGCACACCTGAAGAGCACCTCAGCCTCACCATCCGCATCGCCAAGACCCTCGGCTCACCCGTCGCACGCTGCTACCTCGGCAATCAAAAAGACCGCAGCACCGATGGCGGCATCCAGAAGCACATCGAAGAAGTCGTCAAAACCATCCAAGCCTGCCAGTCCAAAGCCGAAGGCGAAGGCATCAAGATCGCCATCGAAAATCACGCCGGCGACATGCAGTCCCACGAACTCAAAGCCCTCATCGAAGCCGCCGGCAAAGGCTACGTCGGAGCCAACATCGATCCCGGCAACGCCGTCTGGGCCCTCGAAGAACCCATGCTCCACCTCGAAGTCCTCGGCCCCCTCACCATCTGCAGCAGCGTCCGCGACAGCATGCTCTGGGAAGACGAAAACGGCGCCGTCGTCCAATGGACCGCCATCGGCGAAGGCCTCGTCGACTACAAAGCCTACGCCAAACGCTTCGCCGAGCTCGCCCCCGGCGTTCCCCTCCAAGTCGAAACCATCTCCGGCTTCGCCCGCCCCTTCTCGTGGAAGAAAGACGACTTCTGGAACATCTTCCCCAACCACCGCGACACCCCCATGTTCAAAGCCTGGCTCGACATGGCCAAACGCGGCAAAAAAATCGACACCTTCAAAGCCCCCGACGGCCCCGCCAAAAAAGACGCCGAAATCGCCTACCAAAAAGCCGAAGCCGAACGCAGCTTCACCTACCTGCGAGCCAACTCTTAGCAGAATCATTTGGAGTGCGGTCGCGCAGCGAGGCACAGCTTGTCCTTCGTAGCTTTAGCGAAGTAGGAAGCGAAGCTACCGCTTTTCGCAGGCCCCTCAGCTTCGTTGCCGTCATAGCCCGTCCAACACCTCCCGTCCTCACCAGGGAAAACGTACCCTGCTCTTGCGCAACGTTCACGCTCCATCCCCTTGAATACCAGCAGGTGGTATCTATGCTTGCCCCAAACAACCGCCCCATAGGTCCCATTGGCCCTATCCGACCTACAGATTCCGGAAGCCCTCACCCACCGCCGCCGGCAGATTCACCTCTCACTGCGCAAACTCGGCGCATCTTTTACACTGGCACCTCTCGTTCACTGCTTTAATCTACATCCTCCAATGACCGCCCGACGAAATGAACACACCTCATCTCCGTTAACGCGGATGGTGAATGTGGTGTTACTGCTCGGCTGGTTGCTGTCTTCGAATGGACTTGCCCCTGCCTTCACCCTTCTTGCCGCGCAATTGGATCGCTGCCATCAAGTGAAAGTCGGCAATTCGCCCGCAGGCGAGGTGCGGGTGGTGCTTTCCCATGAGGGCAATGCCGCGTCTCAGCGCGTGCATGTGCACAGCGGCCTGACCACGCTGATGATGCTCTTTGCTCAAGCAGCGGCTTCTCAGAAGGCCGACCATGTCCTGGCCTTCCAGTCAATAGACAATCTGGGACGTCCCACCAAACGCGATGTCCTCTCGGTGGCCACCAGCATCCCTGCGGCTGCAGTGCATTACGTGCTGGTAAAGCTGCCTGCCGTAACAAGGCGCGAACACATTATTCGCCGTGAACACGCCCCCCTGTGGTCTCCGGGAGTACAACTGAAGGCAGGCAAGACCCTGCTGCAGTGTTGAAGACAGGGCGCTGACCCTTTCTTCCAGTGATGCGATTTGCCGATGGTGGATCGCGCTCTGGCCATGCCTCCCAGCAGGCATGCTGCCGCCCTGTCATCCACTTTTTCCCGCCTCATCGTCCCATGAACACCCCTTCCGTTGCCCGCTTCTCGAACGGAGCACCCAGCCCCTCCCGGAAGGAAAACACCCAGCCACCTTTCGCACACCCTCAAACCATCATCCTCATGAAAAACCTTCGTCTCGCATTCCTCCTCCTTCTCGCCGCACTGCATATCCCTGTCACCGCTTCCGACATTCAGTCCCGCGGGACCACCATGACAGGCATTGTCACCAGCATCGATCACTCAACGCGTTCCATCACTTTTCAGCAGAGCCATGGGAAGGAAATCCACCGCTTTGTCTATGCCCGCAGAGCGAATTTCTGGCATGGAGACGCTGATGCTTCGCCTGGGGCTCTGCGAGCTGGAATGCACGTGCAAATCGATCTTCACAATCCAGTTTTCGGTCCAGATTTTGTGACGCAAATCGTGCTCCTTGAGTCCGCACCTTCGGCCATGGAGAAGGCAAACAAGTAGGTGCCATAGATCGGCAGCTTGTTTCCTTCCACAAGACGAGCACTCAGCCCCTCCACCCACGGGACCGCAGCACGCAGAGCTGGTAGGGACGCGCTGTGCCGCGTCCGTAGAATCTTCGTCCCAGGACCGCCTGCCGCCCCAACTCCTCCCCCTTTCCTCATGCGCCCATCTCTTCCTGCGCATGGAACCGCCTTGACTGACAGACGCAATCCCCCTCGCCCCCGCACGCAGCAGATTGAAGTACGATTGACACTCCTGTCTGTCGATCAGCGCTTCCCCCATCACCCCAAACCAACGGACCCTGTCCCTCGCACTTAGCCGAGTCTTCCGACAGGCCACATCAGAAATAAAAATCCTCCAGGCAATGTTTGAAAACCTGTGCTGAATACCTGAACTAAATTCATATCAGCTCATGGCAAACTCCCCTCCCACGGCCCCTCCCTCCGAAAGCCCGTAGGGCTGGCACAACAATAGCCGTGGGTGCCAACCCACGGAACCGCATCACCATGTCTCCCAATGTCGTGGAACCGCGTAGCGGTGACACAAACCGCAGCCACACCCAAACCTGACTGCGCCGACGCTACATCGGATTCTCAACCACGTTTAATTCTACTTTGGTAAGTTATCAGAGGGAATAAAATCCATCGGGATGTCTTTGTCCTGCGGCATCACATCTTACGCTACGGAATGTTCTTGGCAGGTTGCCATGGTCTTTCGTCATCCCCTTCCGCTATTCACCAGTCCCAACGGGACTGCGCATCATAGCGAAGGGTTGCCGAGCCTCAGCGAGGCTACCCTGGTACCGGACGTCAATCACTGGAAAGCAAACCCAGCGCCTTCGCCACACACCACGTCCACCAGCAGCGTTTGAAAGAAGCTCCGCCGCGCTCAGAGCGTGCCGCCAGCCCCCAAACCCCGATAACTTACCAAAGTAGAATTAAGCCGCCGAGCCTTGATCCCTCTCACCGCAAAAAGCGTCCTACCAAGCACATTCCCAAATCCATCCACTCACCCAAATTACAGTTCACCTTCCCCACCCGACCTGATGAAATCAAATCTCATGCCTCTCCTTTCGGTGCTCCTCACAGTCACTTTTTGCAGCACCGTATCGGCCATCGCGCAGCCCTACGAGAAGGGACAATCCGTCGAAGCATTCACCGCCGCAGATCAGCATGGCACCCCCTTCACATTTCAGCCCACCGAGACACGCTTCCTGCTGATCAGCCATGACATGGCAGCAGGCAAGAAGGCCAACGCCGCCCTCAACACCTTGGGCAAAGATCATCTCCCTGGAAAAAAAGCCATCTACATCGCCAACATCCACGGCATGCCCGGCATCGGTCGCTTCTTCGCCATTCCCAAGATGAAAAAATACGCCCACCGCATCATCCTCATGGATGACGCCGCCCTGACCGCGAAATTTCCACAGCAGGAAGGCAAAGTCACCGTCCTCAAACTCGCCTCCGGACGCATTCAATCCATCACCTACTGGAACCCCGAAACAGAGTCCGTGGATAATTTCCTGAAATGATCCGCTCGAGTTTCCCAAGATGACTTCCTCAGGCTGGAATGGCACTCCATGATTGAGACTTGCGCGATAGACTGACATCCTTGCCTTGAAGGCCAACGGCCTTCCGTAATATAGCCCAGGGATGCCGCGTGTCCTACGAAGCTCGCAGAGCGAAGGAGGAAGCTTTAGCGAGTGCTTCCCTGGGTCCTGGCATCTCAATCCGGGAAGCAAACCCAAGACTTCGCCACACCCCGTGCTCACCAGCAGCGTCGGCCATGAACTCCTCCGCACGCCTCCGGTCATTTTACAATTCTCAGTTTTCAGTTCCCAGTTTACAACCTCTGTCCTTCGAAGCCTTGGCGAAGAAGGATCCCCACACCTTACGCTGCGCGCATGGAGCCCTCCCTGAACTGAGCCCCATTCATGCCAGGCCACTGATTCTCTGGCAGGACCGTCCATCCGCAGCCCCTCTACGCATGCTCCCAAGGCAAATTCGCCTCCAGCACCCGCAGCACCTCCCCTCGCCAGCGACAGCGGCAAACACATTCACCAAAAATGAAAATAGCGGCACCCAGAACGGCGGTTTTCATCCCCGTTCCCAACCAATCAGCAGGGTTCACGCATGAACAACGGCAAAACATCCGGCTGTCATCGAGTAGTGTGTCCTTTGCGTCGTTTCTGTCCTTTTTGTCCTTCTGACTGGACGCTGCGCTTACATTGGCCTGTTCACGCATTAGCCCTGCTAAAATCAGCCCCGAGCGCAACAGCCCGCTTGCGAAATGCGGCATTGCCTGCAAACATGCCCGCTTCACCAGCGCGCGGATAGCTCAGTGGTAGAGCGGCTCGCTTACACCGAGTTGGTCGGGGGTTCGAATCCCTCTCCGCGCACCATCTTCCGCCTCAACGAGGCCCAAACAGAAGAAACCGCATCAAACCGATGCCCCTCATGAACAGCCTTGGGCCGGTCATGCACACGTCCTGAGGCCCCACGGATTGAACACCTCAAGCCAGGAACACCTTCAGAATCAAATCTCTGCGTTCTCCAAATCTCTGCGGTGTCGGATTGACTCATCACTTCCCTCAATCAGTGCATCCTTACAGCGGATAAGGCACCTCTAAAGATCCAGCCTCTGAAATGATTCTACCTCAATTCTGTCCTTCGGTGCCCCACCTCAGCGCTCCCCACACCGGCCATTCCGCATTCCGCATTCGTCATTCCCGCTTCACGCGCATCCACTTCCGCGCCTCCATCCCGCTCGCCAGCTCCTTCACCCGCACTTCCCAACTGCCCGGATCTTCATTCGGCGCAAGGTCCAGCTTGATCTCAACGATGCCATTCTCAGCGGCATAAAACCCGCTCCCCTCCGCCTCTTTCCCATTCGCATCAAGAACATCCACCCGCACCGGAATCACCGCCTTGGTCGGCGCCTCCTGAGTGGTCGTAATGCTGACCGCAATCTTCGCGCTATTCCCCACCACAGCATTCTCCGGCACCTCCAATTTCATACCCAGCAGCGGCTTCGGCAGCACCATGAAGATGCGCCCATCACAAGGCCCCAAATCCACCGGCCAGCTCATCACACCATCAGCGCTGCGCTTCGGCACAATGAACTGCGTCCCCGTCAGCTCATACACATTCGCCGATTCCGCCTTCAAGCTCACCACCCCGCTCGATGGCACCCCGTTCTCCATCACCAGCCCATGCTGGCCCACGTAGCTGCCGAACTCGCGTTTGTCGTTCACCACAAACACATAGGTCGCATCCCCAAACTTCCGCGTGCGCACAATGATCTCCGGATTGTCGCACATCGCCTTCTGCGGCAGCGCAAAACCGCCCACAGTCCCGGCCATTTCCAGCACCTTCGCCTTGTCCACATCCGCCTTCTTCACCCGCTTGAAACTCGGCAATAGGAAATCCGCCTTCAGCGCCGGGCACAGAAACTCATCCGCCACAATCTTCCCGCCCTTCTTCTGCCAGTCCTGAATGCGCGTCACCACGCCCTTCGTCAGCACATCGCAATACGGCATCACCAAGACCTTGCGACCGCTCAGCCCATTCTTCATCAGCGTCTCCTCAAAGAGAATATCCGTCTGCACATGCGCATGCTGCAGCGCTAGCCACACATCCGCCGCCCAGTCCGTGTTGCTCCCATAACTGCCGCGATGCGCGAACATCTGCGACGTAAAACTCTCCAGGAACCCCACTTCACTCCGCTCATCCGGAATCGCCATCAACGTCGGCCCCAGCGGCTCAATCACATCATGCAGCAACTGCTTCAGCACCGGCGCAGTGTTCGAATTCGTGTACCGATACCCCCCAGGACTTCCCGTCTCCACGAGCGACTGCCACCCATGATACATGATGCCCTGAATCGGCCGCGAGATCTTCGTCCACAGCGCCTCCTTCAAATGCATCGGCGCAATCGTGATATACGCCGCCTCAGGATCATGATCCTGCCACGCCACCACCTCCCCCGGCACCTTGCTGCCAATCGGTGCCGTCTGTGACCGATACCAGATCAACTGCGTCATCTTCATCACCCGCTGATTCCTGCCGCTCGCAGCACTCATCGCAAACAGCTGATCCGCACACATCCCAATCTTCTGCGGATCAGGATAAGTATAGGTCCAGTGCGAAATCACATCCACCCCACCACCCGCCCCACCAATGCTCGGCTGCCGCACCGCCGGATCAAAAAACGTCCACACCTTGCTGCTCTTCACCCCCTTGTGCAGCGCCGTATGCAGTCCATTCCAACCATCCCCCACCGTCCAGAACCAGCGCAAGTATTTCAAAATCGGATGATCATCCGCGATCACCCGATCCACCGGAAAATCCTTCATCTTCGTCCAGTCCACCCCCCACTTTGCCGACACCTCCGCAGGAATCTCAGCACCCGCAAACTTCCGATACCCCTCCACATCCACGCCATTGAAACTCACCTGCGTGCTGTCTCTCACCTCCGAATCAATCAACGCCGTAGTGAACGCCGGATGATCCCCATAAGCCTTCGCCACACTCATCCCCACCACCTGAAAGAAAGAAGCAAAATCCGGCATCGACGCACAGATGTCCTGCCGCTCATAAGCCTTCCCATCACGCCCCACCCGCAGATTTTTCTCCTCCGACTCCAGCACACGCCCCGGCGACAAACTCGCAATGACCTCCAGCCCATTCGCCAGCGCCTCATCCAGCATCGCCCGATTCTTCGCAATCACCTCCGGCTTCGCCGGCGGCACAATCTTCTTCTGCTGCCACATCTCCCCATAGTCCGCCCCCAGTCCAATGAAGTGCGTGAAACCAAGGTCCTTCAAACGCGCGATGTCTTCGCCATTGGCCCCCCACATGATCACCGGCATCCGCTCCGGCACTCGCGGCACCAGTTTCAGCATGGCAGACTGCTCGGTGCCATAATCACCCACCTCAAACCGCGCCCTCAATTCATACTCATCCGCCTTCAGCGCCGTATTGAAAATGTATTTGGCCGTAAAACTCTTCCCCATTGCCAGATCCGACACAAGAAACTCCTCCGTTGTCCCACCCACGCTCACCTTGAGCCTCGCCGCCTTCAGCGTCTCTCGTTGCAAATTAGTGCAAACGATCTCCACCGCCTTCGCCGTCTCCATGCGCCGCCACACACTGCGCCCTGCCACAATCTGCATCGAAACACGCTCAAAACTCAGCCCCCCCTCGCAAACACGCACCTCATCAATCAACCCCGGGAACCCGCCATAATTGCTGCCCAGCCTGTCCCCAATGCTCAGCGGCTTCATCCCCGGCGTCACTTTGCCATATCCTGCCAAAATAGAACCACCCGCTGCCACCCCATTCCGATAAAACTTCCCCTCACCCGCCCCATCGTACGTAAATGCCACATGCTGCCAAACGTCCACCTCCAGCTTGAACGGCAGCGAATAGATCGTCTTCGACTCCGCCCCAAACCCCAGCGTTACCCACATTCGCCTCAATCCGCCTTTATCTGCATCTCCAAGCTGCCACTGGTAGTCCGTGTGATCGACATACTTCTTGTCCAGCAAGAAGCACCGCAGCCTCGGCTCAAACGTCGCCTTCGGCTTGATCCACATCTCCAAAGTGAACGCCCCTTTGGGAGACTTCACCGCCACCACCGCCGCATGCCGCTTGTCATCCACCGGAAACCCCGGAAACGACTCCAAAGCCCCGCCAAATTTGCCTTTCGGATTCAACACAGCTCCATGCAGTGCCACGTCCTGCGACTCGCCATCAAACTTCCAATACCCCAGCACATGAGGTCCGGTGGCGTCTTCTTTCGCGTAACCCGTCTCCCAGGTCTCCTGCAGCGCGGCATGGGCAACCCATGGAAAACAAAGTCCTAACAGGAGAAGAAAGCGAACGAATTGGAACATGGCTCACTCATACGCATCATGAATGCACTTCAATTCACGCCTTCACCGCCCACCTCAGCTTTGCCGGAGCCGCGCGTGGATTGTCACGGGTTTCCTGCGAAGTAGGACGAATGACTTCGTCATTGGTGGCGCTGAAGACGCCGCTGCGCAGGCCTTCGCGGAAGAGATGCTTCACCCGGCGGTCCTCACCAGAGTGGAAGGTCAGGATGGCAACACGGGCACCGGTGCGCAAACAGGTGGGCAATTGACGCAAAAAGGTGTCGAGCGCGGTAAATTCCTCATTCACAGCAATGCGCAGGGCCTGGAAGACGCGGCGCACGGTAGCCTCGCGATCTTCTTCATTCACCCGGTGGGGCAGCGCGCGGCGTATGGCTTCCGCCAGCGAACGGGTGGTGGCGTGATCTGTCTCAGCCAGTGACTGGGCGAGCAGTTTCGCGTGTGGTTCGTCTGCGTTGTCGCTGAGGATGACGGCGAGTTTTTCAGCGCTGATTTTTTGCAGAAACTCGCGTGCAGCTACGCCGCGTTGCGGATTCATGCGCATGTCGAGCGGGCCGTCGTGCTTGAAGCTGAAACCACGGGCGGGATTGTCGAACTGCATGGAGGAGCAGCCAAGGTCAGCAAGCAGCACATCAACTCCATCGCTCCAGCCGAGTTCGCCAAGTGCCCGGGGCAGTCCGGCGAAGTTCATCCGCTTCACGACGAGAGCAGATTCCTCGCAGCCCCCTGCACGAAGCCGCGCTTCAGTGCGCACAATTTCTAGAGGGTCTTGATCGAGCGCGAGCAGTGTGCCGCCGGGTTGCACGGCGTTGAGCAAAGCTGCAGCATGACCACCGTAGCCAAGGGTGCAGTCAACGGCGCGTTCACCGGGATGGGGTGCAAGAATTTGCAGAATCTTGTTCAACAAGATGGGCACATGCTGCCCGGCGGGCGTTTTGCCGGACGCACGCACCTTCGCAATGGTCTCGGCATAAAGCTCGGGATTCAGCTCCTTGTATTTGTCCTCGAAGCGCTGCGGATTTTTACCGGAGTAACGCTTGCGGCGACGGTGTGGCGTTGGGACTTCGGCCTCGCTCACAGTTCGTTGTATTTGGCGTTTGATCCGCGTGCCTTGGCCACCGGATAGCGTGTTTCATTGCGCTCGACCTTGTCGAGCATCGCCTGACCGAGATCCACGCCGAGATTGTGCGCGAGTTCAAAGAGCAGGATGGCCACATCGGCCATTTCGTCCTTCAGCTCCGGCATCTTGTCCTTCACCCGCTGCTCGATCTGCTCCGGCTGCTGCCAGACAAAGTGCTGCAGGAGCTCCCCCGCCTCCGCCGTGATGGCGACGGCGAGTTCCTTCGGGCTGTGAAACTGCATCCAGTCCCGGGCGTCACGAAACGCACAGATACGGGCGGTGATTTGTTCGATGCTCATGCACCATGATGCAGGCACGCGCACGCAGGAGCAACCGGGAAGGAGACAAGATGCGCTCATTCAGTCGCAAGCCACGCGGAGACGCCTTCGCGCAATTCAAGGATGCTTTCTCCATGAACATTCATTCTCGAATCGCGCTCGTCGCCTGCCTCGCAGCCACCACCGGTCTCCATGCCGCCGGAGATTCTCCGGTGGATTTTGTGAAACAGATCAAACCAATCTTGGCCGATCGCTGTGTCGAGTG
>DLGZ01000053.1:282490-345657 GCA_002482965.1 Verrucomicrobiaceae bacterium UBA7681
AAAAGCGCAAACCCGGGCCGGTCATTGTGCCGAAGAATGCGGAAAAGAGCATGCTCTACCTCGTTCTGACGCTGCCAGCCAAGGATCTGAAAGCCATGCCCGCCACAGGTCACCGTATTCCCAAAGATGAAGTGAACCTCATCCGCCAATGGATCAACGAAGGCGCCAGCTGGCCGGAGGGTGAGGACGGTGCCATCACGCCGAAGCATAAGAAATCCAAAAAGTAGCAGGTGGGCTCGACAGACGGCTCACGGCTTGAATAGTGCACAATAGGAGGTAGGTGCGCCTCCACCATGAAATGCCTGAGCTTCCTGACGGTTCTCTTATTCACCACGGTCTGCCGCCTGGATGCGCTTGAGGTGCCACCCGGAGGCATGGATGTGCGTGGCGGATCTGCTCTGGAGGCATCTGCATCTGCGGCAGTTGGAAAAGTGGAGGATCTCGCGCTCGGAAAACGCATCGTCATCACGAAGCCGGATGCGGCCAAGGCCTACGCGGCGCAGTATACGGCGTCAGTGGCCGAGGGAATCGCGAAGGACGAGCGGGTGCTGGCGATCATCAAGGCGCGGGTCGTCGGTAATGCAGTATCCGGGGAGGTTCAGGCGAAGTTGCAGCTGCGTAAAGCTCCTTACACTTCGTTTGGCGACAGTGTCGGCGTGGACATCCATCGTGAGTGGACGGAGCAGCCGGTGACTTTTGTTTCCAGCGAAGCGATTCAGGCTGGCACGACTGCCGTCGTGCTGCTGTGCGGACACAAGGAGCAGAGCATCGAGGTCGAAAGCATTCGTGTGCTCAAGTATCCGGCCACCACCGATGTCAGCAGCTTCCCGCGGGCCAGGATGACCAAACGCAGCTATCCGGGCCGTGAGCCGGATGCGCCCTGGCGCAAGGCGGCGCTGGAACGCATCGAGCAGCACCGCAAGGCGGATCTTTCCATGATTGTCACTGGGGATGACGGCAAACCGGCGGCCAACACGGAGGTGAAACTCACGCTGCATCGTCATGCCTTTGAGTTTGGAACAGCGGTGGTGGCCAAGCGTTTCAGCAGTGAAAGCGAGGACGACAAGCGCTACCGCGAAATCATTGACCGTCTCTTCAGCATCGTGGTGTTTGAGAATGATCTGAAGGATGGCAACTGGTCACCAGATTTCGATGAGAAACGCAAAGCTCAACGGAATGCGGAGCTGGACCAGGCCTTTGCCTGGCTCTCGGAGCGCCACATTCCTGTGCGGGGACATTACCTGATGCAGGTGGCCACGCCGTTCAATCTGCATGACATTAAAGACAGCACGGTCATTCGCGAGCGGACGCTGGCCAGCGTGAAGGAGCGGCTGGAGTTTGTGAAAGACCGGGTCATCGAGTGGGATGTGATCAACCACCCTATCGCCTGGAACGGTGCGGACATGCTGAACAAGCGCCCGGGTCTGGAGCAGCTTGATCGTGACGTTTTCAAGCTGGCGAGATCACTGACCAAGCTGCCTTTCTGCGTGAACGAAGATCAGGTGTTCCGCCCGGGGCCGCAATGTGATGACACGTTCACTTACATTGAGTCTCTGAACAAAGCGGAGCTCATCGTCTATGGACTCGGCAATCAGGCGCACTTTGATGAGAGCTACCTGCCTTCGCCTGAGCATTTGCTGGCGGTGACAGATCGCTTTGCCGAGGTGGTGCCGCATCAGTGCATCACCGAGTATGACATCGTGACCACGGAGGATGAGGAACTGGCGGCAGATTACACGCGCGATGTGCTCATCGCGGTGTTCAGCCATCCGGCTTACACCAGCTTTCTGCTCTGGGGTTTTTGGGAAGGCTCCCACTGGAAGCCTGCGGCCGCGTCCTGGAACAAGGACTGGAGCATCCGCAAGCGTGGCGAAGTGCTGGAAGAATGGATTGGCCGCCGATGGCATACGGAAGTCACTTTGAAAACGAATGCCAAAGGCAGGGTGAAATGGCGTGGATTTCCGGGCTGGTATGAAGTGCAGGCGATTGGCCACAAGCCGGTCATTGCCAAGCCGACCTGGTGAAAAAAAGTTCCGCGAACATTGTGATGCGGAATCGCGCAGCTGCGGTCCGCACCGATTCGCACTGAATCTTTTTTCATGCGCAACCATTACGGGATGGGTGTGTTTGACGGGAAACAAAACCCCCGCTCATGAACACCACGATTCACCCCTTTCACATTCCGCTCAGCCGTCGTCGTCTTCTTCACAGTCTGCTGCTGGCCACTGGCGGCATCATCACTGGCAGCGTGTATGCCGAGGCGCTCACACTGACGCCGCGCGCGACGGAAGGGCCGTATTATCCTGACCATCTGCCGCTCGATCAGGACAATGATCTCACGATGATCATCGGCGGCAAAGCTCCTGCGAACGGGGTCGTCACGGAGTTCGGTGGAAGGCTGCTGAATGTGGATGGCAAGCCGATTCAAGATGCGGTGATCGAGCTCTGGCAGTCTGACAACAACGGCTGCTACATCCACAGCCGGGGCACGCAGCAAGGCAAGGAGCGTGACCCGCAGTTCCAGGGCTATGGGAAAATCGAAACCAATACGAAGGGCGAGTATCGCTTCCGGACCATCCTGCCCGGCCTGTACACGGGCCGCACGCTGCACTACCACATCCGAGTGAAGCAGAACGAAAAAAGCATGCTGACCACGCAGCTGTTTATCGCAGGCATACCGCAGAATGACCGCGACGGCATCCTGCGCAGCATGGGCACGGAGCAGCAGCGTCTCTCCGTCATTCGCGAGTTCAAACCCATGAGCGCCGAGAGCAAGGAACTCGCCGCCATCTGGGACATCGTTATTGGTCACACGCCAGAAGAGCCGGATCAACGCGGTCGTGGTCCCGGAGGGCCGGGCGGACCACCTCCGCGCCGTCGTGACAGTGCGGCAGTAGGTGATCGGGATATCCAAGATCTGGTGTTGGGCCCATCACCGTTCTAACCAGGCCTGCCTGTGCGTGTCCGACAGAAGCTGCTCAACGAACTTGGGCAGTTCCACGGAAACAGGGCCGATGACCCGCTCACGGAACTGGCGTGAGATTTCGGTGCTTTCGATGTTGAATTCGACGAGTCGGCACGAACGGTTTTGCGCAGCTGTCTGGGCAAAGCCAGCGGCCGGATAGACCACGCCGGATGTGCCGATGCAGAGAAACAGATCGACTCTTTTCAGGGCATTCATGATGGTATCCATCTCGAATGGGAACTCGCCAAACCAGACGATGTGCGGGCGCATGCCGCCGATCTCGCCGCAGGCACGGCAGCGTGTGCCGGATGACAGCTCTTTGCTCCAGGACAACACCGCATCGCAAAGTTCGCAGCGGGCCTTGAGCAGCTCGCCGTGCATGTGGATGAGTTTTTCACTGCCTGCGCGTTCATGGAGATCGTCGACGTTTTGGGTGACGAGGAGAAACCGGCCCTGCCATTCGCGCTCCAGACGGGCGAGCGCGAGATGACCTGCATTGGGCTCCACAGTGCTCAACGCGGCACGACGCAGGTTGTAGAAGCGATGGACCAATTCGGGGTTGCGTGCGAAACCTTCGCGGTGAGGCAACTTCTTCAATGCGATGGCCTTCCCAAAGACCGTCCACACCCCGAAATGTCGGCACGCCGGATTCGGCGGACATGCCCGCACCGGTGAGCACGACGATGTTTCGCCCGGCACTCACTTTTTCGGCTGCCGCTGCCTAACACATTCAAACAAACACACGCCGGTGGCGACGGAGACATTGAGGCATTCGACTTTGCCGCCCATGGGAATCTTGACGAGGAAGTCGCAGTGCTCGCCGGTGAGGCGGCGCATGCCTGGGCCTTCGGCACCCATGACGATGCCGATGCCGCCTTTGAGATCGAGATCGTAGAGACTCTTAGTGGATTCATCAGCAGTGCCGACTAGCCAGATCCCGAGTTCTTTGAGCTTGGCCATGGCGCGGACGAGATTGGTGACGCGGATGAGCGGGATGTTTTCTGCGCCGCCGCAGGCGACGCGCACGACGGTCTCCGTGATTGGCGCGGTTTTGTCCTTGGGCATGATGACGGCGCAGACCCCTGCGGCATCGGCGGTGCGCAGGCAGGCACCGAGATTGTGCGGGTCCTGCACGCAGTCGAGGATCAGTACGAGAGGGCTTTCCTTGCCTTCGAGGATCGAAGGGATGTCCCCTTCTTCATAGACACGCACGTGGTTGTCAGAGCGGGAGTGACGATTCTGGCGGGCGACGGGTTGGTCTGGGCGGTTAGGGCGCATGTGTTCCCTGACAGTGCGCTGAGAAAGCGATTTGGCAAAATGATAGAATCACCGGCTTGCAGGCTGTGTGAACTGGCGGGAGGAGTTTGGGATGAAGACAATCCTCAAGCGGCGGTGGCTGCTCCTCGCCGTTTTGGCCGTGCTGGGGCTTGGTTTTGTATTCGGCTGCGAATGGTGGGTTGCTCGAAGCGCTGAGGACCGCTGCTTTGATACGGTGGAATCACTGCCCTCGGCACCTGTGGCGGTGGTGCTGGGCACTGCGGCAAGACTCCCTGATGGCAGAGCCAATCTGTTTTTTCTCCCACGCATGGAGGCTGCGGCGGCGCTCTTCAAGGCGGGCAATGTGAAGGCGCTGATTGTCAGCGGTGACAACGGCACGCATGGCTACGATGAACCGACGGACATGATAAAATGTTTTACAGCCTTCTTGGCTCATACCATCGTGCAGACACAAAGCTAATCCCCTCACCCCAACCCTCTCCCCGAAGAAAAAGATTCGTTGTCGTCGTGTGTCAGGGGCGGGGAGAGGGAGAAGCGCTTTGGCAGCCTTGGATTTATCGGACACATAATCATTTAAAACGCTCTAACTCACAGCCAGACCGTCAGCGCACGACGCAGATCGGGACCGGGTGTGACGCGAAAACTTTCATCAAGCTCAAGCCGGGCTTTGTGGCCGTTCTGGGAGATTTCGAGGAAAACTGGCAGTGTGCCGGGGTATGCGAGCAGCACCTCTTGAATGCGTTCGAGGTCGGTTTCGTCGTGCTGCTTGGTGTTGAGCCTCAAGACGTACGGTTTCGGAGGAGCAAGCGGCTTCGGCGGTGGTGGCTCGGAAGGATCAGGGTCACCGGCATTGCGTGGTTTGGCGGCCTTGGGCTTGAGCGGCACAGCACCATTGAGAGTGATGCGGTTGCCGTCGGTCTTCTGGTCTTTGCTGACGCGCACGCGAAGAGAGAGCACGGCACCGTCGGCGAGCACATCCTTGAGCTTTTCGTAGTCGTCACTCCAGCACATCATCTCGACCTGGCCGGTGAAATCTTCGAACTTGCAGGTGGCGAAGGGTCGGTTGTCGCGCTTGGAGTAGCGCACCTCGAGCTGGCTCATAATGCCAGCGATGGAAATGGTCTGCGCTTTCTCCTTGGTGTCGATTTCCTCAATGGCGGCGATCTTGGCATGCTTCGTCGAATCAAAGTGCCCTCGATAACTGTCCAACGGATGGCCGCTGACGTAGAAGCCGAGAAGTTCCTTTTCGAAGGCGAGGACCTCATCCGTGCTCCAGACGATGGAGGGCGCTGAAGCCTCGTTCTTTTTGGATTTGGGCTGTGCGAGATCGAAATCATCAAAGAGACCGCCCTGGCCTGCTTTTTTGTCCTTCTGCATGGATGCCGCAGAAGCAAGCACCTGCTCGAGCTTGGCGAACATCACGGCGCGTGGCTCTTTGGTGAAGTCAAAGGCTCCCGCTTTGACGAGGGACTCCATGAGCTTCTTGTTCACGGCGCGGTTGTCGAGCCGAGCGGCGAAGTCTTCGAGACTGGTAAAGAGACCGTTCTTTTCACGCTCGGCAATGGCCGCCTCCATGGCACCTTCACCGACGTTTTTGATGGCGCTGAGACCGTAACGAATGGCGTTCGGCACATCCTCTTCGGTTTCAAACTGCTCAGGAGCAAACTTGAGCGACGACTTATTGACGTCTGGTGGCAGCACCTTGATGCCCATTTCGAAGCACTCGCTGACGAAATTGGCGATCTTGTCAGGATTGCTGATTTCATAGCTGAGCACCGCCGCCATGAACTCCACGGGATAATTCGCCTTCAGGAAGGCCGTGCGATATGTGACGATCCCGTAGGCGGCGGAGTGGGATTTGTTGAAGCCGTATTGCGCGAATTTTTCGAGCAAGTCGAAGATGGAGTTCGCTAGCTTTGCCTGGATCTCGTTCGTCTTGAGGCAGCCTTCCACGAAGATGAGACGCTGGCGGGCCATCTCGGCGGCGTCTTTCTTACCCATCGCTCGGCGGAGCAAGTCGGCTTGTCCGAGGGAGAAACCGGCGAGCAAGTTCGCCGCCTGCATGACCTGCTCCTGATAGACCAGAATGCCGTAGGTCTCTTTGGAGATTTTCTCCAGCAAGGGGTGCGGGTAGTCGACCTTTTCCTCGCCCTTCTTACGCTTGATGTAGTCCGGAATAAACTGCATCGGGCCGGGACGATACAGCGCCAGAATAGCGATGATTTCCTCGATGGTGTCGGGGCCGAGCTGTTTGCAGGTGTTGACCATGCCGCCAGATTCCATCTGGAACACGGCGACCGTTTCGCCGCGTTTGATGAGATCAAAGGTCTTGGTGTCTTCGAGTGGCGCATCGGCCACTTTGAAGCCGGGGACGCGCTTGTTGATCCAGAACTCGGCTTCGTGGATCACCGTCAGCGTTTTGAGGCCGAGGAAGTCCATCTTAAGCATGCCCAGCTCGGTGAGCGGCTTCATCGCGTACTGCGAGAGGATGGATTCTTCCTTGTCTCGCGTGAGGGCGATGAAGTTGTCGAGGCGGCGATCGCCGATGACGACGCCGGCAGCATGAACGCCGGTGCCGCGCGTGAGGCCTTCGAGGAAGGTGGCATGCCGCCAGAGTTCCTGCGCATTGCCGTCGGATTCGAGCTTCGCGGCGAGATCGGGATTCTTCTTCACCGCCTCTTCGAGATCGATATTCAGCTCGTTCGGAATCATCTTCGACAGCGCATCGCTGTCTCCATAGCTCCATCCCATCACGCGACCGACGTCGCGGATGACTGACTTGGCCCCCATGGTGCCGAAGGTGATGATATGGCAGACGCTGAGGTCGCCGTATTTTTCGCGGACGTACTGGATGACCTCTGGCCGGCGCGTCTGGCAGAAGTCGATGTCGATATCGGGAGGGCTGACACGCTCGGGGTTCAGGAATCGTTCGAACACGAGTTCGAAGCGGAGCGGATCAATGTCGGTGATGCCGAGGCAGAAGGCGACGAGAGAACCGGCGGCAGAACCACGACCGGGACCGACTGGGATGTCGTGCTCGCGGGCCCAGTTGATGAAGTCCCAGACGATGAGGAAATAGCTGGTGAAGTTTTTCTCCTTCAGCAGGGCGAGCTCCACTTCCATACGATGGTGGAGCACCTCATCATTGAGCGCGCGGTCGCGGCCATAGCGGTCTGCGAGGCCATCCATGGTCAGCTTGCGCAGATACTCATTTCGATCCCCGCCGTCGGGCATGGGGTACTGCGGGTAGCGCTCGATGCTGGTGGAATCGAGGTGGATCTTCAAATCGCAGCGTTCGGCGATTTCGAGCGTTGCATCGCAGGCTTCAGGCACCTCGGAAAACAGGGCGCGCATTTCCTCGGCGGTCTTGAAATAGACCTCCGGGGAGTAGGTCATGCGGTTTTGATCGTAGATGCTGGCACCGGTGCCAATGCAGATCATGATGTCGTGGGACTCGTGATCGCTGCGGTTGAGGAAATGGACGTCGTTGGTGGCGACGGTTTTGAGGTCGTACTGTTTGCCCCATTCGATCATCTGGCGCGCGCTCTTGCGCTGGGCCTCCATGTTGTGGTCCTGAATTTCGAGGTAGAAGTTTTCGGGACCGAAGATGTCGCGGAATTCCAGCAAGCTTTTTTCCGCCTCGTCCTTGCGGTCGGAGAGGAGGAGTTCGTTGATTTCACCGTTGATGCAGCCGCTGAGGCAGATGAGGCCTTTGGCGTGCTCGCGCAGGGCGTCTTTGTCCACGCGGGGCTTGTACCACTGGCCGTCGAGGTGCCCCTTGGTGATCAGCTTGGAAAGATTTTCGAAGCCTTCGTTGCTGGCGGCCAGCAGCGTGAGATGCGAAGAGCGCTTGCGGCCCGTCACTTCGTTTTTATCCGCCATGGAGCCGGGAGCCAGGTAGGCCTCACAACCGATGATGCTCTTCACCTTGGCCTTTTTCGCGGCCATGTAGAAGTCGATGGCGCCGTAGAGATTGCCATGGTCGGTCATCGCCACGGCAGGCATTTCCAGCTCCTTCACGCGCTTCATGAGCGCATCGATGCGCACAGCGCCGTCTAGCAGCGAGTATTCGGTGTGGAGGTGGAGATGGACGAAGGAATCTGACATGCGGCGGGGGACAGGATTAACCCCGCTTCGAAGGCATGAAAGAGGTAGTTTTTCACATTTTTCCAGCACCTGGTTTCCGATGTGCCCGGTGATGGTGGCGGTAGTGGCTGAGCAGCAGCCAACCGGTGATGATCACGATGCATGCCACGGAAATTGTGATGATCAGATAGATGTTATTGGTTTTGGATGCCGGAGCGTCCTCTGGCGCGACAGCTGCGGTGACCAGTTTGAGCTGAAATGGACGGCTGGTCTCTCCGGGGAACACCACCTGGGGACGAAGTTCGGTCTTTCCTGCCTGCGAGTGCAGCAGGATCAGGCTGGTGTTGGCATCCTTCGCAAAATCGATCTGGAATGTGGAGGAAACCACCGGCAAATGGCCGCTGGCCGTGCCAAGCAGGTGGACCTCCTGGGTGTCCGCCGTCAGGGGTGTGTTGTCGGCACCGTCCATGGCCTGAATTTTGCAGGCTGGCAGGCTGGCTTTTTTTCCATCGAACAGCAGCCCAAGCGAACTGGCGAGGTATTGCTGCGCTTTTTCATGGGTCGCTGCCATCTGCTCGGGTGTCTGCTCCAGATACCAGGAGCCGGGGACCGGCGGCAGCGACGTGGGGTCGGCGGCCAAAAAGATGCGTGGATCGACATTGATGCGCAGCGTGTAGCCTCCTGCGGAGTCGAATTCCGCCTCGATCGTCATATTAGGCACCACATGGGCACGCACGATGCTGGCGAGAGCCAAAAAAGCCAGAAAGACAACTCCTAAGATTCGCGGGCAAAAAAACCGAGGCATCATGGCGCACGGTGGAGATGCCTGCGGCAATGGCAAATATATCGTCACACCCAGCAATAAACCCGGCCGAATTCAGGGGTTGATTTTCAAGATGACGCCATGCTTTCGAAAGAACCTGCGAAAAACCTTGTAGCAGGAAGATGACCGCGCTTGACTTAAGGCGTGTAAATTGCTTCAAAAGAGCATTCCTTTAACTACCTACATGGGCGCCACACTCAAATCACTGGAGAAAGAACTCGAGATCACTCTCGAGGACTTCAATCTGGTCGGACGCAGCCCGGATGCCAGCATCCGTCTGGTGGACGGTGGTGTTTCGCGCCAGCATGCCACGATCCGGCGTGACGGGCAGTTGTTCTGGGTTTCCGATCTTGGCAGCGCGAATGGCAGCTTCGTCAACGATGTGGCCGTGACCACGGCGCGGGCGCTGCGGCATGGTGATCGCGTGCAGTTTGGCACCAGCACCTTTGTTTTTGACAGCCAGGACGAAGAACGCCCCCCGAGCGAATCTGGCAACGTCAGCACCCAGTCCCTCCACACCATCGCGCTGCCGGTCAAGACGGTGCGGGCCACCCTGCTCGTCGGTGACTTGCGCAATTTCACCACCATTTCCTCCCAGCTCAGCGCTGAGGAAGTGGCCG
Source organism: Verrucomicrobiaceae bacterium UBA7681 (assembly GCA_002482965.1). GTDB lineage: Bacteria > Verrucomicrobiota > Verrucomicrobiia > Verrucomicrobiales > Verrucomicrobiaceae > Prosthecobacter. Next base: position 292,263 of record DLGZ01000053.1, read on the forward strand.
CCATGCTGCGTGAGTGGTATGCGCAGTGCGAAAAAGTGCTGAAATCACGCGATGCCATCATCGACAAGTTTATCGGCGACGGCGTCTTTGCCTACTGGCCCGGAGATGACATCTCCTCACGGGTGAAGGCCACGGAGGCAGCCAAAATTCTCAGCAGCCCAGATTCCAGTGAATCCCCCAAGCGCAAATGGCTGAAGGAAAACATGAACCTGGAAGTTCATTGCCACATCGGCTTGAACATTGGTGATGTCGCCCTGGGTGCCATGGGCCGTGGAGTGAACACCGCCGTGGGTGAAGCCGTGAACGTGACCTTCCGTATCGAAAGCCTGACCCGCAAGCTGCAGGTGCCTGTGCTGGCGGGTGCGCCATTTCTCAAAGGCTGGGAGGAAGGCCTGCAGCACTACCAAAACGCCGGCGTCCATCCGGTGAAGGGCCAGCCTGATCCTGTCGAAGTCTATTCGCTGATCGACGTGCCGACGATGTCCTTCTAGGACGCTTCGCCGTCCAGCAGCCGCTGCATGTCTTCACGCGTCATGCGGTAGAGCAGCCACTCGCTCATTCGTTTGGCACCGATGCGCTGCTCATAGACCTGCTGCGCGTTCACATTCCAGTCGAGTGCCGTCCATTCCACCCGGCCGCAGCCGCGCTCATGCGCGAGGCTCACCACCTTTTTGAGCAAGGCCCCACCCACGCCGCCTTTGCGCCGCTCCGGCAGGACAAACAGGTCTTCGAGATAGAGAGTCGGCAGCGCGAGAAAACTCGAATAGGTCTCCACGAGGATCATGTAGCCGCAGGGCTCAGCATCTTCGTTCACAAAGGCCAGCCAGACTTCGATGCGAGGCCTTGCGCCAAGGGCATCCTCGACCAGACGTGCCTGCGCGGCCTCATCCGGCGGCTGCAGTTTTTCAAAATCAGCGAGAGCGATGACCAACTGGCAAAACACCGCCGCATGCTCACGCGCGAGCGGACGCAGCTGGACTTGCGGTGCGGCACTCATGCATGCAGCACCGGATCTCCAAACAACGTGAAGTGGCCCGCCTCGGCGATGCGGACCTTGAAAATCTCACCCGTATGACGTTCGGGATTGCCGTCGAAAACCACGATGCGGTTTGAGCCTGTACGGCCGGTGAGACGCTGGTCGTTTGTCTTGCTCGGTCCTTCGCAGAGGATCTCGACCTCTTTACCAACGAGCTTGTCATACATCGGCAGAGCGATGCGGTTTACCAGCCCCAGCAAATCCTGATTCCGCTCTTCCTTCACGCGTTCCGGCACCTGAATGGCCTCCTCCATCTCCGCTGCGGGCGTGCCACGGCGTTTGGAATAACGAAAGACGAAGGCGTTGTCGAAACCGATGTTTTCAAACATCTGCCGTGTCTCCAGGTAGTTCTCTTCCGTCTCGCCGGGGAATCCCACGATCACGTCCGTCGTCACCGCGATGTCCGGACGCGCCGTGCGAATGCGCTCGACGAGCTCTGTGAACTTGGCCGCGGTGTAGGGCCGGTGCATGCGCTTCAATATGGCGTCGCTGCCGCTTTGCACCGGCAGATGCACGTGCTCGGCGAGTTTCGGGAGGTAGGTGAAGGCTTCGATGAGATCCTTTTTGTAGCCAATGGGGTGCGGGCTCGTGAAGCGGATGCGTTTGATGCCGGGCACCTCGTGCACTGCTTCTAGCAACTGTACGAAGGGACTCTTGCCATCCACCGCCGGAAATTCATGCCTGCCGTAGAGATTCACGATCTGCCCCAGCAGTGTGACTTCCTTCACCCCGCGATCGGCAAGCCGTTTCACCTCTTCGACAATGTCTGCGATGGGTCTGCCCCGCTCACCGCCGCGTGTGTAGGGCACGATGCAGAAGGTGCACTTCATGTTGCAGCCCTGCATGATGCTCACAAAGGCACTGGCCTGCTTTTCCTTCAGCGTGTGATCACGAATCGTGTTCTGCGAGGCCGCCTCCTCCTCCACATCGACGATGGAAAAGCGCTCGTCATCCATCTGCTTCGCTTCTTTGGCACGGATGATCTCGTCCACGTAATCGACCACGCGATGGTACTTCTGCGTGCCGACGACCAGATCCACGTTTGCCTTGTTCACCAGTTCACTGCCACGGCTCTGCGCCATGCAGCCCATGAATCCGGTGACCAGCGGTGTGCGCCGCCTCCGCACCATGCCCATCTTTCCCAGGGCTTTCTGCTCCGCCTGATCGCGCACGGAGCAGGTGTTGATCAGCACCACGTCCGCGTCCTCATCACGCGCCGTCATGGTGTAGCCGCGCTCGACGAACATCTGCGACACCTGTTCGGTGTCGCGCTCGTTCATCTGGCAGCCGTAGGTTTTGATGTGGACAAGTGGCATTGGAGGGGTGGGGATGATACCCACACCCGCCCAAAACACAACCCCGAGGCACTTTGTCCCTGTCCGGGTCAGGCCTTGATCTCAAAAATCGCCTCAACCTCAACGGCAGCACCGGTGGGGAGCTGCACAAAGCCCAGGGCGCTGCGGGCGTGGTAGCCGTCGCCTTCCTTGCCGAAGATCTCGTGCAGCAGGTCGGAACAGCCGTTGATGACGAGGTGCTGGTCGGTGTATTCGAGCGTGGAGTTTACACAGCCGAGCACCTTGAGGACTTTGAGACCGTCCAGCGTGCCGTGGGTGTCCCACACCGAGCGCAGCACCTTTTCCGCACAATTCTTGGCCGCTTTGTAGCCGTCTTCGGTCGAGACGCCAGCGCCCAGCTTGCCCTTCAGGTCACTCACATGGCCGGAGGTGAGGAGCTGATTGCCGCTGCGGATGCAGAGGTTCAGGTAGGCTGGAGGTTGCTTGGTGAAAACGAGGCCGAGGGATTCTGCTTTTTGCTGGGGTGTCATGATGGGAAATGAGAAGTGGATGCAGAATACGAATTGGAAAACGAAAACTGGCAAACAGTTGAAATCACAACCGTCATGTCTTCACCACGCTGCTCATCTGCCACATCAGCCTGTCCAAGGCGAGGCCGAGCTTTTCGCTGCGGCCATTGAGCAATCCGGCCCAGCAGAATCCCTTGGCGGTGTGGACCATGATCGTGGTGGTGCCGGGCAGGGATCCGGAGTGCCACCAGTTGGGCACTTTGTTCACGTTCCAGCCTCGTGCGTAGCTCTCACTGACGCCGTGCGTGGTCATGGCATGAATTGAATCCTGGTTGAGCAGAACCGGGAGCTGTGAGGCGAAGCGCACCAGATCGCCTGCTGTGGCGATCCAGCCGCCATGCGAGTCCATGCGTGAGACGTTCATGCCATAGGCCGCGCCCGGTTTAGGAGTGAGGTACATCGCCTCCTGCGGCCGCCGCTCCGCCAGGGTGTTGCCAGCGATTTGCATGCTGGTGATGCCGCATTTTGAGAGTATTTCCTGTGTGATCAGATTGTCGTACGGCAGCTTCAGCAACTTCTCCAGCACACGGCCCAGAACGCAGTAGCCGAAGTTTGAATAGGCGAAGTGTTCTCCCGGTTTGTGGGTTTGTTTTTGATTCGCGAGCGTCCAGGCCATGAGCTCGGCGTGCTTCATCTGCGGATTTTTGAACATGGGATCATCCTTGTCGTTCGCCCAGCCGCCGCTGGTGTGGGTGAGCAGGTGATCCACGGTGACTGCGGCCACATCGCCGCTGTAATCGCCACCCAAGATGCCCTCCGGGCCGAAGACCGTGCTGTCGGGCTGGATCAGTCCTTTTTCGATGCACCTCATCACCGCAGTGGCCGTGATCGGTTTGGAGACACTGGCGATGCGGAAGCGATGCTGTGGCGTGACGGCTTCGGTGCCATCCGCATCGGCAAAGCCATAGCCTGCCTCGAAGTCAATCTTCCCCGCTCTGCCATACGCGATGCTCATCCCCTGGATGCCATGCTCGCGTAGAAATATTTCGGCGATGGTGCGTATTTTTTCCTCCTCGGCCTTGGGTGCCTCTGCAGCAGCAACCATCGGCCATGTGGCCAGCGAACTCACAAAGGCGCGTCGTTTCATGCGATGCACATCACACCTTGACGCCCCGCTGCCGTCAATGAAAACATCCCCCATGCTCCGGTTTCTCCTTCTGCCCGCCCTGCTCACTCTCAGCGCCCAAGCCCAGACCGTGGATACCAGCACGCTTACCGGCAAAGTCGTCTGCGGCTATCAGGGCTGGTTCCGCTGTGAGGGGGATGGCAGCAACACCGGCTGGCATCATTATGCTGCTGGGAAAACCTTCGAGCCGGGGCACTCGCACATCGAGATGTGGCCGGACGTGAGTGAACTGCCCAAGGAGGCCCGTGTGGCGACACCGTTTAAGCATGCCGATGGCCGCACCGCTGAAGTCTTCAGCTCCGTCCATCCCGCCGTGGTGCAGCTTCATTTCAAATGGATGCGCGACTACGGCATCGACGGTGCCTTTGTGCAACGCTTCGCCACCACCACCCGGGACAAGCGCTTTCGTGAGCCGATGGATCAGGTGCTCGCGCACTGTCAGTCTGCTGCAAAGGCCAACGGGCGCGGTCTGACGCTGATGTATGACCTCAGCGGCATCAAGGAGGATGGTATTCAGCTGGTGATCGACGACTGGAAGCGCCTCATCACCGAGAAGCGCCTCGACCGCAGGGCCTCCGCTTATTTCAAACATCACGGCAAGCCGCTCGTCGCCCTGTGGGGTCTCGGTTTCAACGATCGCGCTCCCATGCTCGAAGAGTGGTCGCGCCTGATCACCTTTCTGCGCGACGATCCCGAATTCGGCGGCTGTGCCATCATGCTGGGCGTGCCCTACTACTGGCGGACGCTGGATCATGACTGCATCCAAGACCCGAAACTGCTCGAACTCATTGCCCGTGCCGACATCGTCAGCCCCTGGGCCGTCGGGCGGCTCGGCACGCCGCAGGACGCCGCCAGCCGTGGGGAGAAGATTCTGAAGCCGGACATCGCGTGGTGTGCCGAGCACAAGCTTGATTACCTGCCGGTCATCTTTCCTGGTTTTAGCTGGACCAATCTCTCCAAGTCCCGTGGCGAGGAGAAGACGTTCGATCAGATCCCACGTCTTGGCGGTGAGTTTCTGTGGTCCCAGGCGCTCGCGGCCAAGCAGGCCGGAGCGCAGATGCTCTACGTCGCCATGTTTGACGAGCTGGATGAAGGAACGGCCATTTTCAAAACCGATAATCATCCGCCTGTGGGTGAAAGCCGCTTCCTCGCTGAGCCTGATCTGCCAAACGATCACTATCTGTGGCTCACAGGTATGCTGGGCAAACTGCTGCGTGGTGAGGCACCGGCTCCGATGCCGAAGCGCTGACCGGAACTTACGACAGGTCCGACGCCAACACCGAATTTGCGGCACGCAGCGCCAGCTCCTTGGCCTGCGCGATCACGCGCACGGAGGTGGCGTCAAAGAGGTAGGCATGGCAGCTCGGGCAGGTGATGGCACGCGTGACCACGATGGAGCCGCAACCCTCGCAGACTTTGTACTGCTCGGGATGCGTGGCGATCTTCTCGGCCTGCTTCAGACGTGAGTCTGGTTTGTGCTCATGCGCGCTCATTCAATGACAATACGATGCTACGACGACATTGGCCGAGTGCAACGTCGCTGATAAACAACTTACATTGTTTTTTGTGCTTGCTTAGCAGGTGCTAAGACATCCTCAGCCCAGTCCGGAGACGCTCCAGCCATCGCGGTATTTCCGCGTGAGCTGGGCATTGAGTTCAGGCTGGTTCGTCACCTGGCCTGCGGCGGCGTCCCATTCGATCCAGCCGCCGGGATTGCGCTCGGCGAGGACGCCGAGCAGCACCGCCTCCGTCACGGGGCAACCGTAGGTAGGAAGGTCGGCAGCAGCTTTCTCGCCCTTCATGCAGGCGTCCACCCAGTCGGTGTAGTGATTGGCGATGCGTGTCTTCGGATACGCGAAACCGGTGAATTTTTCCTCCGGCACCAGCCAGGGGCGCTGGCTGTGTGGTTTGAAGATACTGCCATTTTCGCCAATGAAGAAGATGCCGCTCGGCGTGTCTTTGGTGAGTACGCCGGGCTTGATGACACGGGCGTCATACGAATCGCCGCCATCGGTCCACGTCATCTTGATCTTGTCTCCCGCCGTGAGCGGTGTGCCAGGGAACTCCAGCTCAAGATGGCGTTTCTGCGCATAGAGATCGCCCTTGCTGCCTGCATCGAGGCAGCGCACGCGCGTGGGTGCTGCGAGGCCAAGGCAGGCAAAGACAACATCGAAGTAGTGGCAGCCCATGTCGCCCATCATGCCGACGCCGAAATCCACCCAGGAGCGCCACATGGAGGGATGATAAGCTCCGTCGAGAAACGGCACTTCATTCGCGACGCCCAGCCACAAGTTCCAATCCAGATTCGCCGGCACCGGGTCAGCCTGCGCTTTGCGTTCGGTGACTTTGGGCCACCAGCTGGCCTTTTTGTTCTCCCAGCAGATGACTTCCTTCACTTTGCCGATGGCACCGCTCTTGATGAGATCGACCGCGAGTGAGGTTTCGATGCTGGAATGCCCCTGCGTGCCCATCTGCGTCGTCACCCCGGCCTTGGCGGCCTCCGCGCTCAAAATCCGCGCCTCGTGGATGTGATGTGTGAGCGGCTTCTGCAGATAGACGTGCTTCTTCGCCCGAAGCGCGGTCACAGCCATCGCCGCATGCATGTGGTCTGGCGTGCCGATTGTCACCGCGTCGATGCTGTCGCCCAGCTTGGCAATCATCTCGCGGTAATCACGAAAGGGTGCCGCGCCGTCCAGCCGCTTCGCCGCATCCGGGTCTTGGAGTTCCTTCCGCCGGGTCGCATTGCCGCCCTGTGCGAGTTCGAGCGTTTTCGCATCCACATCGCACATGCCCACCAGCCGCACTTTGGAGTGCTGCAACACGCTCATCATCGTCACCGCGCCCATCCCGCCGACTCCGATGGAGGCTACTTGGAACATCGAATTTGGCGACCTCGCGCTCAGGATGGCGGGAGCGGAAACGGATGCGGTGGCTGCGAGGGATTGCTGGAGGAAATGGCGGCGGTTCATGCGGGGGAACGGTACGTGGGGGAAGGGTGGATTGTAGCCTGTAAATAGAATTCCATGGTGCAACCAGCCGCTAGATCAGGCGCGAGAGCGTCCTGGAATGCGCCGGTCCTCCGGCGTTTTAGAACGTCCAACGGCCCGCGAAAAGCTCCAGAGGACTGGAGCACTCCAAAACGCTGTCGCGCACATCGAGACTCACCTGCCCGCCACACCCGCCGGCTTCCGAATCTTCAGCAGCATGGGAAAGCTGGTCTGCAGTCCGGCACTGTCGTGTTCGTTGCGGGCGGAGCTGAGGGCGGCGTGGATGAGTTTGTCCTGATCTTGGACCCAGTTGGCGGCGCGGAAGAAGATGGGGCGTTCGTTTTCTTTCTCGCGGATCTGCACGCCGTTGAGGCCGATGTCATCGACGATGACGCCATGGGGCAGGCCGTGCACATCGAGGCTGAGGATGCCGTCGTTGCCCATGCGCACGGCGCGAATCCAGGCCTTCACGGTTTGACCGGGAGCGAGGGTGATTTCGAGGGGTTTGGTTTCGTCCTTGATCTCGCGCATGACGGGTTTGCCGCCGACATCGGGCTCCATGACGATGATGAACTTCGGTGCGGCACCGAGGGTGACTTTGCCGAAGGTTCCGGCGTCGTGCGTGAGTGCTTTGGATTTGGCGGTGATCTTGAGCTTGCTCCAGTCGGCGTTTGCTACGGCATCAGGCGCGGCGTGGAGGCTACCACTGATCAAATCATGCCCGGCTTGGATGAGGATCGGTGAGGAGGCGTAATAACCGGCGGGCAGGCCGGTGATGTCGATCTGGATGGGATCATCGAAACCATCCACGCGCTCGGCGCGGAAGGAGAAACCGACGGAGGCACCGGGCATGACGGTGGGATTCATGCCGGCCAGCTTCACGCTGAAATCGGGCATCGGCTGGCGGATGGTGAGCGCATAGACGTAACGCTCTCCACCCCAGCCACGGGTGTCGGAGACTTTGATGATATAGCGACCGTCCGCAGGAGCGGTGAAGGTGAGGCGCGAGTCGCTGCCGATCTTGCGGTCGCCGCTGTCGTCGTTGGTATAGTTCAGGGTGAAGACGGGCAGACCGTTCGGGACGATCTGGCTGCCGATGGGCCGGGGCTCGACGATGTAACAGGGTTCGTCGAGGGAGTGCGAATTTGCCGTGGTGTCAAAGTAGGCGCTGCGTTTGCCGCCGGAGGTGTAGAAGAAGCAGCCCCCATCCGGGCCGCGCGGCATGCGGAAGATCTTCATCACGTCGCCATTGAAGTAGGCGTATTCGTTCAGCTCCATCTCCTCCCAGTTTTGCAGGCGGATGTCAGGGTTGTTCGCATCGACGCTGCGGAAGTTGTTATAGCTGTCGCGCACCGACTGCAGCAGCATCCGTTGCACGGGTTTGCCATCGGCATGCACGACTTCCAATTTTGTGTCGGCAGGCGAACCCGCGAGATCGGCCAGCGTTTCAATGATCCATTCCTGGCCTTTTTTGGCGTCGAAGGCGAAGCAGTCAGTGTCATGCGCCTGCGCGAGACGTGCATTCACCGTGACTGGCGCGGTGACTTTTTGAGCTTTGGCGATGTCGTCATTGCTTTCCACTTCTTCGACCTGTGCGAGCGCGCTCACGCGCAGCACTGGCATGGAGCGGAAGCGCAGGGTCTTGGTATCCAGCGGCACGTTCATCATGCCTTCCTTCTCGGGCTTCGTCATCACGATGCTCTTGTCGCCGAGATGATGACCGATGAGAGTGACTTTGGTTTCCTTGCCGACCTGCGCGACGAGCGGTGACCAGGCGGTGACGTAGGGCAGTGAGCCCAAAGTGAGGCGATAGGCGTGCTCGGCGCTGCCATCCATGGTGGTGTTGCTCACGAGCACGATGTACTCGCCATCGGCAGGTGCTTTCCACGCGAGGAAGGGATCGCTGCCGCTGTCGAGACCGCGATTCACGGCGAGCACAGTACGATTCGTGTCCATGATCTCGATTGCCGGTGATTTCGCCATGCTGCCAACCTGTGCGACAGCGAGATCAAGCACGAGTTCCTCGCCCGCTTTGGCTTTGAAACGATACGCGTCGTGCTGACCGATCTCGGTGAGGGTGCCCCAGATGCTGGCAGGCAGTGATGCGATGCTGACAGGTGCCGCTTTGAAATCAGATGCCTGCGTGATGGTGGGCGCGAGATCGTCGGCATAGATCTTCATCCGTGCAGATTCACCGGCGGCGGTCTTGAGCCAGACTTCGTATGCGCCACGCGGCACTTCGGCGGTGGCGGTGACTTTCACACGGGCCGTGGTGGGTTTGACCGAGCTTTTAATGAGCTCTACCTTCAGTCCGGCATGAGAAGCCAGCGCCTGCGTTTCTGCGGTAATGTTCTTGCCGGCAAAGGTGACCAACAGTTCGCCACCGATGTGTGCGGTGCGTGGAGTGACGCGAGTGAGCTCGGGCTTCGCGGCCATGGCTGGCTTTGCAGGAGCTGGTGTCATCACGGTCTTGCCGGTGGCCGACTCATAGACGCTGAGGCTGCCATCCACGCGACCGGCCACAAGCTGCGCTTTGTCGGTGAAGGCGAGCGCGGAGGACCAGTCCGGCTGTTTCTCCAGCGGGATTTTTTCCGTGAGATCAGCGGTGTTCCAGAGCTTGAGCGATTTGTCAGTCGAGGTGGAGGCGAGGAGTTTTCCGTCAATGGACAGCGCAAGATTCAAGATGCTGCCTTCATGGGCAAAATGGCTGGTGATGATCTTGTTGGTGCCCTCTTTGGCGTCAGCACTGATGAGCCAGACGCGAATGCGATTGTCGCCTCCGGCGGCGAAAAGCTGTTTGCCATCGGCGCTGAAGACGACGCTGGTCTGCTCCTTGGTCGGCTGGGAAAGTGTGTCGAGCCGCTCGCCACCTGGGATGCTCCAGAGCTTCACTGTGCGGTCGGCGCTGGCGCTCGCGAGCACCTTGCCATCCGGGCGGAACGAGAGGCTGTTCACCACGCCATTATGCCCCTTGAGCATGGCGAGTTCTTTGCCCGTGGTCACGTCCCACAGGCGGATCTTTTGATCGTAAGCTCCTGTGGCGATCATCTTGCCATCAGGCGAAACGGCGAGTGCATACGCGGCATCAAGATGACCTTCAAACGACTGCATGGGCGAGCCATCGCTGGTCTTCCAGCTTTTCACGATGCCGACGATTCCCGCCTCACCGCCGGCGGCATAGACCGTCGCGCCATCGGGTGAAAACGCGACGGCGTTGGCCTTGCCCTTGATGCCGGTGAGGTTGCGCACCACGGCCCGCGTGACCGGATTGAGCAGCTCGACCTCGCCGTAGCGCCCCACTGCGATCAACTGCACTTTCGGCGAAAACGCCACGGCTTGGATCGCGTGTTTCGGCGGGACCGTGGGCATGATCTTCGGCGTGATGACCTCCCTCGGCATTGGCTTCGCATCGGCGAGCTGCGGCCCGTTGGCACCTGAGTTGATCCACGTCTTGATCAGCGCGATCTCTTCGGGCTTGAGCTTGTCGCGCTTGCCCGGCGGCATGAATTCATTCTTTCCGCCGCGGCCTGAATGACCTTCGAGAAACTTCACCAGCATGCTGTCATTGGCTTTGCCCGCAATCACTGCCACGCCCTCCTTGCCGCCCTTCATCAGATTCGCAAAGGTGTCCAACTGGAACTCGCCGTCGGCATCGGTGTCGTCATGGCAGTCGATGCAGTAGGTGTCGAACAGCGGGACGATCTGCTTGGTGTAGTCCACGGTCTGGGCATGGGCGGTGAGAGCCGCCAGAAAAATGAAGGGGAGGCGTTTCATGAATTCACGAGTGAGTCGAGTGTGTGGAAAGTCGCGTTACCTAGCCGACTTTGATCCCTTTGAAGTCGGCATCCCGAAATTTGAGTGAGCAGCAAGAGGATGACACCCAGAGTGCATATGGTGGTGGCTCGGCGGGAAGATGCCAAAACACTAAACCACGGCAGGGAGAAGAACATCACTGCAAAGAAGAGCGCCAAAGGCATATGAATTTCCTTCGGAATTCCGAGCGCCATGAACCAATATGAATACCCGATTAACAGCCCCAAAGGGATGAAGACGATTGACCTGACATCCTGAATAATAGGCCACACGAAATTGCAGCCCGCGTATGCAGTTACCAGCAATGCCGGAATCCAGCGATGCCAGCAGCGATCAGAACGAGGCGCATCGTCTCGATTAGAAGGTCCTGCAAGGCTGTTGGGAATTTTCATGCGAGGGGCTGAAAACGCGGGCATCCGCGCTCCGCATCAGTGATTGAACAAAAACTCCTTCGAGCCCATCAGGCTCCAGAAGATGTCTTCCAGGGTGGTGCGACGATCTTCGGGTGTGGCGGAGGCAAGCATCGCGGTGGCCTTGGTGTTTTCACGCTCGGTGGGGAGACGAGCGAGGGCAATGAGGTAGGCTTCTTCGACTGTCTTCTCGTTGCTGAGCTTGCTGGCGAGCAGCGCATCGAGGCGGTTGTCTTTTTGCGCGAGCTTCTGGTTGAGCGTGTCGCCGTTGGAGATGTGCAGAGCCTGGGCCATGCTGGGTTCATTGGTGCGTTCGCATTCGCAGGTAGAGACGCGGTCAGCGCGTCCGAAGCTCTTCAAGAAGTAGCTGGCGATGTTGCTGTCCGGCAGTTGCAGCGCGCGGAAGCCCATGGGGTAGGTTTCGCTGGTGCCTTTGTTGGCGTTGCGTTTGTCGATCTTGAAGGTGGTGGGTGCTGCGGTGACTTGGGAAACGGTGTCGAGGAGGACTTCGGCTTTCAAACGACGTGGAACGTAGTGTGAGCCATAGCGGAGGTCGGTGATGTTTTCAGGCAGGGTGATGCTGCTGCGCTGGTAGGTCTCGCTTTGCAAAATGGTGCGCATGAGGGCCTTCAGGTCGAATTTCTGCTGCACCAGATGCTCGCAAGCGTCGGCGAAGAGCGGCTCGTTGCTGGCAGGATTTGTCAGTCGAAGGTCATCGACAGCTTCGACGAGGCCCGAGCCGAAGAAGTTGGCCCACACGCGGTTCACGATGGCGCGCTGGAAAAGTTTGTTGTCGGCGCTGGTGAGCCATTTTGCGAGCGGCACCCGGCGATCCTCGGTGGAAGTCATCGAGACAGCCGTGGTGACATCCAGCGGGTGTGGCGGCTGCGGCTTGCCAGTGAGCGGCTGCACGAGTTCGCCATCAGCAGCGGAGAACAGTACGCGCTCTTCGGCCTGCGTGCCGTTTTTCGTGCGGACGCGGGAGAGCATGTTGGCAAAGGCGAAGTACTCGTTGTTCGTCCACTTTTCCATGGGGTGGTTGTGGCACTTCGCGCAGGCGATGGAGGTGCCGAGGAAGGCGACGCTGATGGTCTCGGCGCACTTGGTCGGCTCGTCGTTCAGGATGAAGAAATTGCCCGCGCCGTTTTCCAGCGTGCTGCCGGTGGCGGTGAGGAGATCGCGCACCATGACGTCCCAGGGTGTGTTCGCGGCGACGTTTCGGCGGATCCAGTTGTAGTAGGACCACATGGCCTGCGGCATGAGCTTGTCGCCATTCACGAGCAGCAGATCGCTCCAGCGGTGCGACCAGTAATCAACGAACTCAGGCCGCTGCAGCAGCGCTTCAATCAAGCGGTCACGTTTGTCGGCAGCAGTGTCGGCGAGGAAGGCGCGGGTTTCCTCCAGCGAGGGTAAAACGCCGATGGTGTCGAGAAAGGCACGGCGCAGAAATTCATGATCTTCCGTGCGTCCGGAAGGCGGGATGTTCAGCTCACGGAGTTTCGTCAGCACATGTTCGTCGATGAAATTGCGTGGTTTCATCTGCGCGAAGGCCGGCTCATCGACCACACCATCACTCGGCACGATGAGCGTAGAGATAGCGAGGCGGCTGAGATACCACGCGCTGATGGTCGTTTCACCTCGGCCCGTGGTTTTGACGACACCCAGATCGTCCACGGTGGCGACGCTGGCGTTGACGCCGTTGTACTTGGTCCAGCGCGTCACGTCCTCGCTGTGGCCGTCGCTAAACTTCGCGGTGACTTTGAGGGACAGCGTGACGCCGGGTTTCGTGACCAGTTGCTTCGGCTCCACATTGAGCGCGACGATGAGCGGATCGCTCGCCTGCGGTCCGGGCGCACCTGCAGCGATCCAGTCGGCGATGGCCTTGTACTCGGGTGAGTTCACTTCGAAGCGCTTGTCGCCCTTGTGCGGCACCGCTTTGACGGCCTTGAGCAAAAACAGGCTGCGTGCCGGATCTTCCATCGTGAGGCGGCGGCCATTCGCGCTACGCGTGACGGAGATCCAATCACCCTCGTCATCGAAGCCTCGCAACGAGAGCTTGAAGCCCCCCTGCCCTGCGGCGGCACCATGGCAGGCACCCATCGCGCAGCCGTAGCGCGTGAGGATGGGCTGGATGGTATTGCGGAAAGACGGGGCTTCGGCGGCGGCTGCCGAAGTGAGAGCCGCAAAGGCGATGAAGTAACGAAACATCATGAAGGAAACTCGATGAGGGTTGGCAGGAGTAGCGTGCCCGCTTTACGCAAACAGCTCCTTGATCGCCTGCGTACCGAAATCGACCACAGGATACGGTCTGCCCTGCGGCCCCGGCAGCTCGGTGGTGAGATCGATGCCGAGGGACTGATAAATGGTCGCGACGATTTCTTTCGGGGCGACTGGGCGCTCGGTGGGGTAGCCGCCGATGTCGTCGGATTTGCCGACGACTTCGCCGCCCTTGATGCCGCCGCCGGCAAAATTGACGGTCCAGCAGTTCGGCCAATGGTCGCGACCACCGGCGGGATTGATCTTCGGTGTGCGGCCAAATTCGGCGAGGCAGGTGACCATGGTGTCGTCGAGCATGCCGCGCTGGAAGAGGTCTTCGATGAGGGCGCTGTAGCCCTGGTCATACATCGGAGCGACGATGTCGCGCATGCCCTCGATGCTGGTGAAGGGCTTGGAGCCATGGATGTCCCAGGTAATTTCTCCAAACACGGTGATGAAGGTGTTCACGGTGACGAAACGCACACCGCGCTCCACGAGACGACGTGCGAGCAGGCAGCTTTGGCCGAAACGGTTCAGGCCATAGCGCTCGCGCACTTTGAGCGGTTCTTTGGTGAGGTCGAAGGCTTCGCGGGCCTGCGTGCTGGTCATGATGCGGTAGGCGGACTCGAAATTGGAGTCCATGAGCTTCGCCTGCTCGCTGTATTCGAAATTGCGCACGCTGCTGTCCACCAGCTCACGCAGTTCGCGGCGGCGTTCGAGGCGCACCTCGCCGATCTCCTTCGGCGGCAGCAGATCCGGCACTTTGAAATCTTTGACCGCAGGGTCCGCATTCAGCACAAAAGGGTCGTAGGCTTTGCCGAGGAAACCTGCGTCCTGACCGTGCGGCATGTTGCCCCCCGTCGGTCCCATCGACTCCGGCAGAATCACGTGCGCTGGCAGATCGCTGCGGCGGCCTTGCAGGAATTCCAAGGCGCTGCCGACGTGCGGTGTGTTCACACCCCCGGTGAAAAGCCGGCCCGTCTGCATCATCTGATGCCCCGTGTCATGCACCGCGGCGGCGGTGTGGTAGCAGGAGCGGACGAGGCTGAATTTGTCCGCGATCTTCGCATGCAGCGGCAGAATCTCGGAGATTTCGAAGGCATTGCTCTTGGTGCGGATGGGTTTGAACGGCCCACGAATCTCGCTCGGCGCATCGGGCTTCATGTCCCAGAGATCCTGCTGGCTCGGGGCACCGAGATTAAAAATCATGATGCAGGCCTTGTTGCTCTTTTTGGAGTCCACTTTGCCCTCCGCCTTCAATTTGGCGAAGCCGGGCATCGTCAGCCCGATGGCACCGAGGGCGCCTGCCTGCAGGAAATCACGACGCGAAATGCCGTCGCAATTGGTGATGGAGCCTTGGCCGGAGAACTTGAACATGATGCGCGTGGGGGTTGAACTGCTTATTAATACGCTGTTCGAGGGCGCTTCTAAATGGACGATGCCGCTTTGAAGATGGGCCTTTCCGGCCCCCCGGCCATGTTCGGCAGAAACATTCCAGCAAAGAAAGGGTTGTTCTTTCGTGCAACGCTCGTGCTACTCTTCCCTTCTTCCATCCTCATGAAAGCACTCTTCTTCATCCTCTCCTTGCTCCTGACTGTTCATCTTCATGCGCAAACCGCCGCGCCCAGCGGCCAGACCACGCCCCAGGATACCCTGACGCAGGACGGTCTATGGCAGGGGAAACTCAACGGAGGCAACTACTCCGTGCGCTGCACCGCCATCATCGCGCTTTCCAAGCATGAGTACATCTCCGATGGCGTGGCCCGTGTGGTGGAGGTGAACCTGTCGCTCAACTCCGCCATGGTCGTGCGTTTTTACTTTCTTGAGCCTTACAAGCCGGAATCTGGCAGCAATACCGTGGGTGCCGCCACTCAAGCCATGGACAAGGCCAAGGGGCTGTTCGAACAGGCAGCCGGTCGAGTTTCACCGGATCTGGCCAACCCGAAAGTGGTGAAGAACTATCCGGCGTCCACGCATGCGCATACGATCGAGTTTGTCCTCAAGGAAGAAGCCAGGCTCAATTCGCTCTTCGGCAGTCTGCAACGCGCGTTGGAAACGGGCCAAGGCCGGACTTGGAAAGAGTGAGGTCAAGCGGGCACTCCTGCCCGCCAAGAAACTCATGCTGCGGGCCGGAGCGCCCGCTCCAAATCAAACATTGAAGCGCCATTCGACGACGTCGCCGTCGCGCATGACGTATTCCTTGCCTTCGATGCGCCACTTGCCCTTTTCCTTCGCCTTGGCGTTGGAACCGAGTTCGACGAGGTCGTTGAAATGCACGATTTCGCCAGCGATGAAGCCGCGTTCGAAGTCGCCATGGATGACGCCAGCGGCCTGCGGGGCCTTCATGCCTTTGACGATGGTCCACGCACGGGTTTCCTTCTCGCCGGTGGTCAGATAGGTCTGCAGACCGAGGAGGTCATAGACGCCCTTGATGAAGAGTGACACGCCGCTGTCTTCGACGCCGATGTCCTTGAGGTAAGCCTTCGCCTCTTCATCCGAAAGGTCGGTGAGCTCGCTTTCGATCGCCGCGCTGACGACGACCGCGCTGGCTTCGTGAGCGTGCTTCACGTATTCACGCACTTTGCCGACGAATGCATGAGCATCCGGATTGTTCGTGGCAGCAGCGAGGTCGGACTCCGACACATTGCAGGCGAAAATGCAGGGCTTCGAGCTCAGGAGGAAGAAACTCTTGAGAAGCTTCCGTTCCTCTTCGGTGCATTCGAGCGTCACGGCGGGCTTTCCGGCATCGAAATGAGGGATCAGTCTTTCGCAGAGGGCGAGTTCGGCCTTCGCGTCTTTTTCGCCTCTTTTCGCATTCTTTTCGGCCTTGTCCTTGCGGCGCTGGATGGCGTCCATGTCGGAGAGGATCAACTCGGTGTTGATGACTTCAATGTCGCGCACAGGATCAATCGAGCCGCTGACGTGGGTGATGTCACCGTCTTCAAAGCAGCGCACCACATGGACGATTGCGTCCACCTCACGGATGTGGCTGAGGAATTTGTTGCCCAGACCTTCGCCCTGGCTGGCGCCTTTGACGAGGCCGGCGATGTCCACGAACTCGATGGCGGCAGGCACCAGTTTCGAGGACCCGGAGAGCTTCGAAAGCACGGCGAGGCGCTCGTCTGGCACGGTCACGACGCCGGTGTTCGGCTCGATGGTGCAGAAGGGATAGTTGGCTGCCTCCGCCTTGCGGGTACGGGTGACAGCGTTAAAAAGGGTGGATTTGCCAACGTTGGGAAGGCCTACAATACCGGCTCTGAGCATAAGGGCGGCGAGATTAGCGGTATGCCACGCCAGCGCAAGCCCGGTTCTGTGCTAGCAGCCGAAATCAAGGCGCGCCAGCTGGGGCGGCCGTGCCGCCATTGGTCACTTGAAAGGTCAGAACCCCACCACTGCCGGTGGGCGTGAGTGTTGTGCCGCCCGGGCCGGTGACGTTCAAATTGCCACTGATGAACTGCTGGGCCGCCGCGCCTTGCAACACGAGAGTGCCATTATTGAGGGTGGCCCCGGTGGCCTGAATATTCTGCACGCTGCTGATCGCGAGCGTGCCGGAGCCGGATTTGACCAGCGAGGCTCCCGAAATCACATTGGCATTGGAAGCCAGGGTCAGGCTGCCCTGATTGACGATCTGCTGAGTGCTGCCATTGGCCAGCACCAATTGAGAGGAGGTTGTCGCGTTGGGAGTCACTGACAGGAAGCGCTGCGTCTGGCCCTCAGCCCCTGATGCGATTGAACCATTTGTGGATATGCCGCCCGCCGTGCCCGTGCTGGAGAGAAAAACATTGCTGCCGGAAACCTCACCGGCAATCCGCAGGCTGCTTCCAGTCTGGGATCCGGAAATCACACTGGCCGTTTGCGCCGGAGAGGGATCCCCCCGTTGAGCCTGCACCGTGGTGCCGGCGGCATTGGAATTGCCACTTGTATTGCTGCTTGAGGTACCTCCGCCGAAAATGCGAGTCAGCAGACTGGGGCCCTCACTTTTGACTTCAGCCGTTTTCAATTCGGTTGCGCCAGCAGTAATGACTTTAGGAGTGCTGGCACCGTCGTTGCGCGCGAGTGTCAAAGTAGCACCGAGCGACTGAGCCTGCACTGCCACTTCCTGGCGAATTTCTGGCGCGGCGAGCAGCGGCTGCTTGAAGCTGGCGTTGTCGAGCAGCGTACTGGAATTCGTGAGGGTGTTGAGATTCACCTGCACGGTGTCACGCGTGCCTTCGGGACGCTGCACAATCAGATTACCAGGGTTCAGGGCCATGTTCTGCCCGCCCAGGTCCCCCCGCACGCTGCCTTCGAGGCAGGTCATTTTCACCGAGCCGTCCGGCAAAGCGGCCACGATGGCGGAACCACGCACGGTGACCTCCCCCTGCGGCGTAGTGACCTGAACCGCCGGACGACGCAGAAAACCATCCCCGGAAGAAATCAGCACCACCCCCTTGGAAAGCGAAACCTCACCACGATCTCCAACCTGAGCTGACGTATTGGAGCCAAGCCGGACGACGCTGCCGCGCTGATCCACCGTGGCTTGAGCACGGGCATTGCTGCCTGTGATCACCTGATTGCCTGCGGTTTTCACGTTGCCGCTGGAGATTGTGATGGAACCTGCGGTAAGAGCCGAGCTCTGCATTACAGCGATTAGGGAAAGGAGGGCGGAAGCTTGCTTCATAGGTGTATGTGTAATTAAGCCATTTGCGCAGATATTGCCAAAAAAGCCGGGGGAGCGTCAATCCTGATGTCACCAAACATGCGACATCGCCAGCCCCAGACCGGTGTTCAGGGCCTTATAATCGAAGGCGTTGACATCGGAGTGGTTGAAGATGCCGCTGACGTAGATCTGCGCCGTCAGACCCTTGGTCACCTGATATCCCAGCCCCAAAAACATTAGGTGATTGAGGTCATTCTGGCTGACCTGGACGTAGTCAAACCAGGCGAAGCGATACAAGGTCGTGAATGCCAGCTTCGGTGTGATCTGCCACACGGTCCCGGCTTGGGCGCTGAATTCGTGACGGCGGAAGGCGGCGGGCCCTCCCCCAACACTCACAGCGGCATTGCCACCCAGCCAGACGCTGATATCGGGGCTGAGCAGCCAGCCTTTCCGCAGGCCTGTCTCCAAGAAATGGTTCTCATAGAGACGGTTCCCCCAGTTCCACGGCGATGTGAGGCGTTGATAGCGATACTGCGCCCAAACATTAAAACGGGAGATGCCGCCCGCAAGCTCACCCCGTCCCTGGTGGTACTGTGCGCCGATCTGGCTGCCGAAATCGTCGAAATCGAGCTGCTGCAGGTCTGCATAGCGCCATAGCGAGTAAGAAGCCATCGCCAGCAGGTTGATGTTTTCGGTCAGCTTCGGAAACCATGCGCCACGCAGGCCGGTGCGGCCCACCCAGTCCGAACTTTCAGGACCGGGAGACAAGGCGGCATTGGAGGTAAAAAAACCACTGGCTTCGAGCGACACGAGGAACTGCTGCGGCTTCTGCCTCACCAGTCCGCTGATGCTCTGCTGGCCAAACTCACGGTCAAGCAGGTTGATTTCTTCCTGACTGGCGGGTGAGTCTGAGTTCTGAGCACGGGTATCTCGTTTCGTGGTGCGCAGGGCTTCACGAATGGTCTGGTCCACAACCGCACGGTCCACGGCGGGGCTTTGCGCCATGCTGGAGATGGCTCCGGCAAAACTGCCGCCGATCACAAGAAAAAGCACAATGAGTGATTTATTTAAAAACATGCGAGTGGGTTTTATGAAGTTGCCCCTATTTCGTCAAGCTTGAATCCGCCACATCGCGTGCTGCTTGCGCTTTCCGCCACATCGGCGAGACTCCGCGCCCTTTTTGCGGCCCCACCATGTCTTTTGAACTCCTCGCCACCGATCCCTCGTCCCACGCCCGCCGCGGGCGGCTGACGACGCCTCATGGCGTGGTGGAGACGCCCGTGTTCATGCCGGTGGGCACTCAGGGCACGGTGAAGGCCATGCATCCGGAGGAACTGCGGGCGCTCAATTCGCAGATCATCCTCGGCAACACCTACCACCTCTTTGTGCGTCCGGGGATGGAGATCATGCAGGCGGCAGGTGGCCTGCACAAATTCGCGAACTGGGACCGGCCGATTTTGACGGACAGCGGCGGCTTCCAGGTCTTCTCACTCGCTAAACTGCGCAAAATTAAAGAAGAAGGCTGCCACTTCCAAAATCACCTCGACGGCACGCCGATGTTCATCGGCCCGGAAACGTCCATGGAGATTCAGGAGACCCTGGGCTCGGACGTCGCCATGCTGTTTGATGAATGCACGCCCTATCCCTGCGAAGCCAAGGAGGCCGAAAAGAGCCTCGATCTGACCCTGCGCTGGGCCAAACGTTGCCGGACGTGGATTGATGAACACAGGCCGCAGACCGGCGGTGGCTCACAGCAGCACTTCGGCATCGTGCAGGGCAGTGTCTATAAAGAGCTGCGTGAAAAATCCGCCCGTGAACTGGTGGCTATGGGTTTTGACGGCTACGCCATCGGCGGACTCAGCGTGGGCGAGCCGGAAGAGGACATGATGCGCATTGCCGAATGGGTGACGCCGCATCTGCCCACGAATCAGGCCCGCTACGCCATGGGACTGGGCACACCGCCGCAGGTGATCGAGCTGATCGCACGCGGGATCGACATGTTTGACTGCGTGCTGCCCACACGGCTGGCGCGAAATGGTGCGGCCTTCACCCACGAAGGCCTGATGAATCTGCGCAATGCCTGCTACGCCAAGGATTTCCGCCCCATCGCCGAAGACACCCATCCGCTCTGCCAGGGCTTTTCACGGGCGTACATCCGCCATTTGGTTCAGGCACAGGAGATTCTGGGTTTGCGGTTGATTTCTCTTCATAACCTGCATTTCTACGCGTCCCTCACGTCCAGGGCACGTCAAGCGATCGAACAGGGTTGTTTCGCCGAGTTCCGGGCAGAGGTCGTCGCGAAATACAAGTCCACCTCTGCAGCCCCCGAATCATGATCTCTATCTCTCTCGAAAACAC
Organism: Verrucomicrobiaceae bacterium UBA7681; assembly: GCA_002482965.1. Lineage (GTDB taxonomy): Bacteria > Verrucomicrobiota > Verrucomicrobiia > Verrucomicrobiales > Verrucomicrobiaceae > Prosthecobacter. The sequence goes on from DLGZ01000053.1 coordinate 312,752, forward strand.
CCTTCTTCTGGCCCAAGCCGCACCTGCCGGAGCCCAAGGCGGCCTCCTTGGCAGCCCGATGATGCTGCCGATCCTCATGATCGTGGTGATGTACTTCGTCATCTTCCGCCCGCAGCAGAAGCGCATGAAGGAGCACAAGCTGCTCATCTCCAGCGTCAGCGTGAGCGACCACGTCATCATGGAAAGCGGTGTGCACGGCATCATCACCAGCGTGAAAGACCGCACCGTCATGGTCAAGATCGCCGACAACGTCAAAGTCGAGTTCGAACGCATCAAGATCGCCGCTGTGACGAAAAAGTCCGACGTCGTTGAAGTGACCGAAGCCTAAACGGCTCCCCTTTAGTTTTTCCCAACCTAACCGCCAACCTGTCCATGAATCCCTTCGCCACCTTCCTTGTCGGTGCCTCCATTTTGCTGATGCTGCTCCTCTATGTCGGCACCGCCGTGCATAAGACCAAGCGCTGGGTGGGCACGATCCTCGTCGCACTCACGGCCGCAGCTTCCATCTATACGGCGAAAACGATGGGCCTTCAGCTCGGCATCGACCTTCAGGGCGGCAGCGAGTTCATCGTGCAACTTGCTCCAGGCAAAAATGAAGATGGCAGCCCCAAAGCCGTGACCAGCAGCGATGTGCAGCAGGCCATCGCGATTCTCGAAAAGCGCCTCAATGCGGATGCTTCGAAAGATCTCTCCATGCAGCCGGAAGGCACTGACCGCATCGTGATCCAGATGCCCGGCATCACCGAAGAGGAGATCAAAGCCGTGCGGGATACAATTGTGACCGTAGCCCATCTTGAATTCCGTCGGGTGCATCCTGACAGCCAGGCCAAGCTGGAGCAGATCAAGGCACGCGGCGGCATCAAAGAGCCGGGTTGGGTCGAAATGCCCTACAGCACTCCTATCACCGCCAAAGATGGCACGATCACCAATCGGTCTGAACTCGTTCGCGATTCGGCTGACATCGAGGGCAAGTATGTCTCCAGCGCCTTCCGCACCGTCGATGCCGAGGGCAACAAAGTCTCGCTGCAGTTCAACAGCGCAGGCGCCAAACTCTTCGACGAACTTGCCGCAGTGCATTATCAGAAAGAAATGGCCATCATAGTTGACGGCCAGATTCACTCCGCTCCACGGCTGCAGGCTAAACAATTCGGCGGCCGTGCCGAAATCTCCGGCGGTGGCGGCGCTGGCTTTACCCAGCAGGAGGCTGACTCCCTGGCCACCCTCCTGAGCAATCCATTGCAGAATCCGATGAAGATCCTGTCCGAAAGCTCGGTCTCCTCCGCTTACGGCCAGTCTTCCATTGATCAGGGCAAGTGGATCGGCGTCGCCGCTCTCATCATCACCACCTGCTTCATGATGTTCATCTACCGTCTCGCCGGCATTGTGGCGATCGTCGGTCTGGTCATCAATATCGCGATCCTCTTTGGTGCCATGGCCTTGTTCGGCTTCACCCTCACCATGCCTGGTATTGCTGGTGTCGTGCTCACCATCGGCATGGCGGTGGATGCCAACGTCCTCATCTATGAACGACTTCGCGAGGAAATGGAAGCGGGCAAGACTTTCGCCGCCGCCCTGGAAGCCGCGTACGAAAAAGCCTTCTCCGCCATTGCCGATTCCAACATCACCACGCTCATCTCAGCACTGATTTTGTTCCTCATCTCCGGCGGCTTGGTCAAAGGTTTCGCCGTTACGCTCATGATCGGTCTGATCTCCTCGATGATCGGCGCTCTGATCGTCACCCGCGTGATCTTCATGTGGGTCGTGGACAAGAACATCCTGAAAGGGATTCACACCACCAAGATCATCCCGGACAAAGTTTTCGACATCCTGTCCTCAGCTCCCAAGTTCATCATCGCCTCTCTCGTCGTCACTGCGATCTCCTTTGGCACGCTGGCTGTCAAAGGTGGTGCAAGCTTCGGCATTGACTTCCGTGGTGGCAGCCGTGTTGACGTGACGGTGGTCAAGGGTAAGGAAAAGGAAATCCCCGATGCCGCACTCGACGCCTTGTTCAAAGGACTCAAGCAGGAAGACGGCAAGGATCTTGGCAGCTACTATATCCAGCGCAAAAGCGCCGCCGGTGCAGAAAATCTGAGCATTCGTTGTGAAGAACACAGCGGTGCAGTGATCCAGCATGCGATCACGAGCAAATGGAGCAAGGACGTCGTTGCCGGCACCAGCATCGCGACCGTGGGTTCCGTCATCGGCTCCGAACTCGCCACCCAGTCCATGTGGGCCATGTTCGCCGCTCTGATCGCGATTTTCCTGTATCTGCTCATGCGCTACGAGTTTGCCTTCGCCGTCGGTGCCATCGTCGCCCTGTTCCATGACGTGCTCATGGTTCCCGGCCTGTGCGTGTTGTTTGGCCAGGAGCTCAGCATTATCCACGTGGGCGCGCTGCTCACCATCGCCGGTTACTCCATCAATGACACCATCGTTGTGTTTGACCGTATCCGTGAAACCATTCAGAAGGGCACCGGCGGCAGCATGCGCGACATGATGAACGAGGCCATCTGCAAGACCCTCTCCCGAACCCTCCTCACCGGCCCAACAGCCCTGGCGCCGATGGTCGTGCTTCTTTTCCTCGGCAATCCTGCCATGCTTGAGTTCGCCATGCCGATCACCATCGGTGTGCTGCTCGGCACCTACTCCTCCATCTTCATCGCCTCCCCGCTCGTGCTGTGGTACGCGAAGAAGTCCGGAACCAGCCTCAAGCATCAGGTGCTCGATGCTCAAATCGAGCAGATGAAGGCCAATCAGGCCATCGCCGCAGCAGCTATCGCAGGCGGCAAGAAGTAATCGGAACCTCTGAAGGCCTTCTGTTTCGCTTCCTCATATCTGGCTTGGTGACTTGAACTCACCAAGCCAGTGAAGGAAATCGAAATCGACCCAGACTCATTTCAGGATCGATCAGGCACGGCAGCCGCCAATGCATCTCCTTTGGAGTGCGGTTGCGCAGCGAGGAACAGCTTGTCCTCCGTAGCTTTTAGCGAAGGGGGAAGCGCAGCTACCGCTTTCGCCGGGCTCGGTGACTCACGCGTGCCAGAAAATGTTCGAATGCGGGAGCTGGTGATTCTTCGCAGGCAGGTCACCTCACGCACACCACGAGACCTTCGAACGCGGTAACTCATCGCAGCCGCACGCCAAAGACGCTCTCATTGACCGTAAGTCTCTTCGGACTGCGTTTGCACAGCGAAGGATGAGCGCAGCCACTAATAGCCCAGGCTGACTCATTGCCTAACCAGTTGAAGGGACATGCGCTTCGGAAACCCCTCCATCCTTGCAGTCACCCAAATCTCCGACCAAGATCAAAACAAAGAGGGCGGCCTCTCAGCCGCCCCCTCGTCTTTGTTAAAGCTTGTCGCGCTCTCAGTTGTTCGCTGGCGGCGTCGGATTCGCCGGCTCCGCAGGTTTCACTTCAATAGGCGGTGAAGCGGCATCGGGTGCGCTTTGAGGCGCTGCGGTCGCAGGCGTTGTAACCGGAGGCGTCGTCCCAGCAGGTGTTGTCACTCCCCCCTTTGGACCATTGGGATCATCAGGGGCCAGAGCCGTTGCTGCGTCAGCCGCTGCGGATGCTTCTCCAGCTTTCTTTTTCGCCGCCGCGAGCTTGGCGGAATTGGCCCTCGATTTTTCCGCAGATTGTTTGAGGTAGGTTTGATAATCCGGACCATTGCCCGTGATCGTCACCGGTGTGCCCACCGCCGTGTGTTCGAACAGAATCGGTGCCATCTTGGACGGCAGGCGGATGCACCCATGTGATGCCCGGCGCCCGGGCTTCGGAATCGGCCCGATGTGCATGCCCACTCCATCGCCGGTGAGGCGCATGAAGTACGTCATCTTGGCAGCTTGAAAGTGGCCGCCTTCCGGCAGCAGGTCACGCCCCTGCTTGAAGTCCGAGTTCACCAGTTTGCCATCCTTGTCGAAGCCCTTGCCATAGAGATTGGAGACCTTGTCTTTGATCTTCTCCAATATCTTGAACTCGCCGGTGGGCGTTGGGAAGCTGGGAATGCCGCTGGCACAGTAAGTCCAGCCAACCACGTCCTTGCCATTGTACAGGGTCACACGTTGCACATCCACGTTCATGACCATGCTCGTGATGGGTTTCTCCCCGCCGGTCCATTCACCCGGATACTTCCACTCGGCTTTCACCGGCTCTGGCGGCGGTGCCGGTGGCTTTTTGCGGAACAGCTGGCAGGAGGCCAGCAACACCATGCTAGGAATAAGCACAGCACGCGTCAGAGTTAGGGATGTTTTGAATTTCACAGCGCTGATACTAAGGGGACTGCCTTCCCCTCTCAAGTACCAGCGGAAACAATATTTTTAGGAAAGATCGAACACTTCCGCAGGGCGTGAAATGAGAACGTCCGCCCCACACTCGATCAGTTCCGCCTCGCTGCGAAATCCCCAGCGCACGCCCACGGCGCGCATGCCGCTGTTCTTCGCAAACTGCATGTCGATGCCCGAATCTCCCACGTAGGCCATCTCATCGGTCTGCAAGCCCAGGAAGGCCGCCATCTCGTGCGCTCCCGCCGCATCCGGCTTGCGCGGCACCTCAGCGCGCTGGCCCAGGATGTGATCAAACACTCCCGTGCCAAAAAAATGCTCCGTCATCGGCACGGTGAAGCGATGCGCCTTGTTCGAAATCACAGCGAGTTTGACACCTCTGCCTTTTAACTCCGCCAGCATCTCCACGATGCCCTCATAAGGCCGGGTCTCTGCCTGCCAGAGCAGATCATACTGCGCCCGATATTCCTCCGTGCAGATCTTGATCAACTCCTCACTCCGCGCCGCCTCGGGCAATGCCCGCTCCACCAGCTTTTCCATGCCATCCCCCACCATCTGCTTGAAGACTTCCTTCTCGCAGCGCGGATACCCCCGTGCATCCAACATCCGGTTGATCGACTCCGCGATGTCCGCAAGCGAGTCAATCAGGGTGCCATCGAGGTCGAAAATGAAAGCTTTAAGGGTGAGCATGTTTCTTCATGCCGCGAAATGAGGCCGCGATCAACTTGCCAGAGCGCCCAATGCAGCGAAAAACTCCCATGCTCACCGATTACCACACGCACACGCCGCTTTGCCTGCATGCCGAGGGCAATCCCGTCGATTACGCACGTCACGCGCAGAGCATCGGCCTCGCGGAGATCGGCCTGTCGGATCACAACCCCATGCCGGAGAAGTTCGACGACTGGCGCATGCTCCTCTCCGACCTGCCGCGCTACTTTGAACTAGTCAACGAAGCCCGCACCGCGCTACCAGATTTCCCCATCCGTCTCGCCCTCGAATGCGACCACATCGAAGGCTATCAGAAGTGGATCGACGAGACCGCGGCCATGGCAGACTGGGACTACCTCATCGGCAGCGTGCACTACATCCATGACGGCATCGCCGTGGATGACCCCAAGCACGTCTCACGCTGGAAAACCGCCTCCGACATCGAGCACATGTGGGGCATGTACTGGAAGCTCTACGAACAGATGATCCGCACCCAGCAGTTCGACTTCCACGCGCACCCCGACCTCGCCAAACGCTTCGGCCTGCGCCCTGCGGGCGATCTGCGGCCCTACTACGAGCCCGTGATCCAGGCCCTAGTCGATACCAACGGCATCCTCGAAGTCAGCACCGCCGGCCTGCGCAAAGACGTGCGCGAGATCTATCCCGCCCGCGAGATGCTGGAAATGGCCTTCGCCGCCAAAGTGCCCATCGTCATCAATTCAGACGCGCATCTGCCCACGGACGTCGGCGTGGACTTCAATAAGGCGCTCGATCTCGTGCACAGCGTCGGCTACACGACCACCGTTCGATTCGAAAAGCGTCAGCGCAAAGTCGTCCCACTGCCAGAAAGGTGGCCGCTATGATCTTCCAGGTACGACAGCACCGCATCGAGTTTCCCCGCCGTCCGCTGGTGATGGGGATCGTGAACATCAATGACGACTCCTTCTGCGGCGATGGCACGCTGGATCCCGGCCAGGCGCTGGCGCAGGCAAAACAGCAGCTTCAGGACGGCGCAGACATCATCGACATCGGTGCGGAAAGCGCCCGCACCAACCGCGAGGCCATCAGCGTTTCAGAAGAAATCGACCGCCTGCTGCCCTTCATCGCCAAGTGGCCCGAGCTCAGCTCCCGCTTCAATGCCCCGCTGCTTTCCATCAACACCTGGCGCAGCGACGTCATCGCCGAAGTGCTGCCCTATGGCGGCGACCTCATCAACGACATCAGCGGCCTGCCTGACGCGTTCAACGCCAAGCTCTGCGCCGAGCACAATGCCGGACTGCTCATCATGCACAGCGTCGGCCAGCCGAAGGTGCCGCACACCCATGTGAAGTACGACAGCATCATGGATACGCTGGAGCACTTCTTTGAGCAGCGCCTCGTCCTCGCAGAGAGCGTCGGCCTGCCGCGTGAAAACATCATGCTCGATCCCGGCATCGACTTCGCCAAACAGAAGGACGACAACCTCACCATCTATCGCGAACTCAAGCGCCTCCACCGCTTCGGGCGCCCCATCCTCCTGCCCGTTTCACGCAAGACCGTCATCGGCGATGTCCTCGGCATCCCCGCCTTGGAGCGCGACGCCGGCACCCAGGCCTGCATCGCCGCAGGCATGCATCGCGGCGCACAAATTTTCCGAGTTCACCACGTCAAAGCCGCCGTGCAAACCGTGAAAATGCTCTGGGCGGTCGAAAACGCCCGCTGAACGTAGGTAGGGTATGTTTGGCGCACTGCGGTTTTTCATCACCCCCAGCCCACTCCGCCAAACCGCCCGACTCTGGAGCACTCGTGGTCCCTTCCGTGACCGCAATCTGTTGGGCGCGCTCACTCCTCAAACTTCCACGACTTCCGCTTCGCGGGTTTGAGGTCCGTGCGTCCATACCTCTTCCGAAACACATCAAACGCGGTGTCAGACCCGTCCGCCTTCATCTGGTGCACCATCTGCAGCAGCACCCCCAGCCGCCCCTTCGGAAACCCAGCCTTGTTGGCAAACCACCCCAGATATTCCGCCGGAATGTCATAAATCGGCACACCATGCGGCGGAAAATGCTGCGGCCCATATTTCCCAAACGGCATGAACGTCCGCCCGATCTCTTCCAGATCAGCGCGCATGCGTGCAGCGAGGTCTTCCATGATGGATGATATTACTCTTCGTAGCCCGCCCACAATATTTTCTCGTGCTTTCTGGCCTGGGCCTTGGGAACCAAAGACCAGCTTTTCTTCGCCAAACCACTGCGGGCGAGAACATCGTCGAGAATGATGGCAAACTGCTTCATGCTGGCGGGCGCATGATTGTCGCAGAAGATGCGCTTGGAACGGCCACCTTGTTCAAGCCAAAAGATCCACTGAGTTCCGTCGAAAACACCGGCTTCATAGGTCTTGGCCATGCTCATGAGCTGCAAACGAACCATGGCATCCGCGATCTCATCCCGCGCATCCCGGTCCAGTTTCAGTTCCACGGTTTCCCAACTGATCTCGTCAGGCCGTTGCCGATGCAGGCGGGTGGTGCCGTCCGGCTGCACAACCACGGTGTCGTAGCCATGCCATGTGCCGCCCCGGCCAAACGCCAGATGATAAGGCTTGGAAGGATTGAGGCGAAGTGGCGGACGGGTGTCAGGAACAACACTTCTCAGAGAATGATCCATGCCCTTTGGCCGTGGAGTTGTGTGTGGGCTTTTCGGGCCTGCACAACTGCACAGACTCCCGGCCATGATTGCTAAAGCCCAAAGAATGCACAGGCGTGATTTCATGGAATGGGGGATATGAATGGCTATCGTAGCCCCGCATGCGCCTCGCGCAGCAGCGCCTCCGTCGTCTCCCAGTCAATGCACGCATCCGTGATCGACTGCCCACGGACAAGCTGATCCAGCGGCTGCGGAAACTTCTGGCTCCCACCCACAAGATTGCTCTCCAGCATCGCACCAATGATGGCCTTCTGCCCAGCCACACGCTGACGCACGATCTCCCGAAACACATCCGGCATCCGGCGGTGGTCCTTCGCGCAGTTGCCGTGGCTCGCATCAATCATGATGGCAGCTTTGAGCTTCGCAGCTTCAAGCCCGTCAATCGTCTCCCGCACGTCATCCGCTCCATAGTTTGGGCCGTCTTCACCGCCGCGCAAAATGATGTGGCAGTCCGGATTGCCACTGGTCGTGACGGCGGAGGCAACGCCCTCCTCACTCACCCCCAGAAAAGTCTGCGGCTGCATCGCCGCCTTGATCGCATTGACCGCCGGCGTGATGTGCCCAAACGTCCCATTCTTAAATCCAAGCGGCATGGACAAACCCGAAGCCATCTGGCGGTGCGTCTGCGACTCCGTCGTGCGTGCGCCGATGGCGCTCCAGCTGATCAAATCAGCAATGTACTGCGGCGTGATGGGATCCAGCAGCTCCGTGGCCGTGGGCAATCCGAGATCGAGCACATCGCGCAAAATTTTCCGCGCCAGCCGCAACCCCTCTGGAATGTCGCAGCTTCCGTCAAGCCGGGGGTCCATGATCAGCCCCTTCCAACCAACCGTGGTGCGCGGCTTTTCAAAATACACGCGCATCACGATGCAGAGCCGGTCCTTCAGTTCCTCTGCCAGCGCCGCGAGCTTCCGCGCATACTCCAACCCTGCCTCGGGATCATGGATCGAGCACGGACCCAGCACGACGAGAAAGCGTGAATCACTGCCAAAGAGAATATCGCGAATCTCCTGCCTCGAACGGGCCACGAAGGCGGTTTGCGCGTCCGTCGGCGCGATGTCGCTCATCATGCCGCGCGGTGACGGCAGCGGAATGTTGGAGGCGATGTGGAGATTGGTGGTCTGGCTCATGGGGAGCCTTACATAAAGCCGGAACCGACTATCTTCAATCTTCCTGCACCACCGGATTCTTCGGCTTGAGCACCACGTATAGAACCAAGCTCACCACCACGATCCCCCCCGCAATGAGCGGAGCCGTTTGCTGGGTTGTATCCGGGCTGGTGATCGCGCTGTGAATGCGCGCATAGATGAGCGAGGCACAGGTCAATGCACCGAGCAGCGGCACAATCATCGGTGGCTCAAAACCGCCCCGTGGTTCATCCGGGCGGCGCTTCAGCACCAGCAGCGCAATGTTCACAATGGTGAAGACACTCAGAAGCAGCAGCACAGTGGATTCCGCGAGTTGTTTCACGCCGCCGCTGAGAATGAGCACCGCAACAATGCCAAAGAGCACGAAGACCGCGATGTGCGGCGTGTGGCGCTTGGAATGGATGCGCCCCAAAATGGCGGGCAGCAGTCCCTGACGGCTCATGCCATAAAGCAGGCGTGAGCCCATGATGTAGTTCAGCAGCGCCGTGTTGCCGATCGCAAAAATAGTGATGCCCAGATAAAGACGATCAATGCCGCCCAGCCAGGGAGCGGCCCTGTGCGCCACGTCCATGAGCGGCGTTTTACTCGCCGCCAGCTCACGCCAAGGCACCACCGAAACCGCCGTGATCGCCACCGCCATGTAGATCAGTGTGGCCAAAATCATGGCTCCGATCAGGCCAAACGGCACATTCTTCCGCGGGTTCTTCACCTCTTCGCTCACGTTCAGAATGTCCTCAAAGCCGATGAAGGAATAAAACGTCAGCACCGCTCCCTGCATGACTAGCGCCAGAGTGATGCCGGAGCCGGGACCGCCCGCCACCGTGTCGCCCGCTGTTTCCAGGTAATTGACACTCCCCCAGTAACGCACCCCGACCGCGATGATAAACAGCAGACCGGAAGCTTCCACGACGGTGCAGAGGATGTTCAACCACATGCTTTCACGCAATCCGCGATAGATCACGCACCCAACGAGAAACACGATGCCGATGGCGACGAGCTTGATGTCGAGAGCAAACCCCAGCGCCTTTTCCAACTGTTCAGCAATGGCCTGTGCGCCGGTGGCCATGCTGGTCAGACCGCTCATCATCACGGCAAGTCCCACCACGTAACTGAGCAGCGGTTTGCGCAGGCCCTTCTGTGTGACATAGGCCGCGCCACCTGCTTTGGCGTATCGGCTGCCAACACAGGCATACGACAGTCCCGTCAGCATGGCGGCGATCATCGCGGTCAAAAACGCGAGCCATACCGCATTCCCCAAGGAGTCGGCGGCGCGTCCGATGAGCGCATAAATGCCCGCTCCCAGCATCGAACCAAGTCCATAAAACAGCACCTGCCAGCCGCCGATCGTTGGCAGCAGAGAAGGCGGTGCGTCGGTTTTTGAAGAAAGAGCGGCGGGTTCCATGCTCTGCTACTAGCCGAGAACGTGCCGCCCTGGAAGATAAAAAGCAGCCGCCCACATCGCGTGTTTCAGCGATGGGAGCGGCGTAGGTTTCAAGCACCGGTCAATTACAGCACCGGGATCTGGCGCGGCTTCGCCACTTCCTTTAGAGGCAGGCGAAGCGTGAGCACGCCATCTTCGAGCTTCGCGGTCATCTGCTCCTCATTCACCGGCGTGTTGAGACGCAGGCGGAGGAGGTAGCCGACCGGTGAGAGCTCACGATGGAGCGCCTTCAGGCCTTCCGGGACGGCGGTGCTGCGTTCGCCACGAACGGTGAGGATGCTCTCCTCAAAGTCGAGCTTCACGCTGCTCTTCGGCACTCCGGGCATTTCGACGCGTACTTCATACGCTTCGGCAGTGCCGTTAATCTTGTAGAGTGGCTTGCGCAGAGATTCGGTGACGCCGGAGGTGGCGGGAGTACAGGTGCTGGGGGAACAGGTGGTATTCATGGTCGATTAGGGATGGTTTTTGGAGTTGGTTTGAGCAGATCAGTTCAGGGTGATGGAGCGCGGTTTGCTGCGTTCCTGCTTCGGCAGCGTCACCGTCAGGATGCCGTCTTCGAGTTTCGCGGCGATGGCTTCAGCATTGACGCCATCGGGCACGGACACGGAGCGGGTGAGGCTGAAGGAGCTTTCTTTCTCGCCGTCCTTTTCGCGCTTTTCAGCAGCGACGGTGAGCAGGCCGTTGTTCAGTTCGATTTTGACATCTTCCTTCTTCACGCCCGGCACTTCAAAGCTGGCGAAGTAGTTGTCTTTGTCTTCATGCACATCGACCGCCAGCTTGTCACCGGCCACGCCGGGAAAAACCTCGCCGAGGTTGCTGATGAAGCTGCTCAAAGATGGCAGTCCTGCCAAAGGATGGCGGAACCATTCATCAAGGCCGGAGACACGGTTGATGCTGAAGGGATGGGTACGGATGATTTTCATGGTCTGGATAGGTTGATTTGAGTTTTGGGAGTTGGAATCTCGTTCCACCCATTACTTGTGCATCAGCCGTGCCAGCCGCCATCCGTGCGCGTGGAAGCCTTGTAGAATCAGGGATCCAGCCTGTTCACCCTTTTTTGACGCCTCTCATCGAGAGACGTTTTGTGCCATAAAACTGGCACGTCTTGTCACTTCAGTGGGACATATTTGCCATTTGGACCGCTTCTCAAAAATTGTCCGAATGGCACTCGACATGGCCTGGTTTAGTCCACTTTTACAACGCTGTGCATCGTTCACTGCACCCTGAATTTTCTTATCTGCCCGTCATGACCTTTCGCCACTCCACTCCACTCCGCACCTCACCAGCCCTGAAGGGGCTGCGTAATATAGCCCAGGGTCAGCCGAGTCTAAGCGAGGCGACCCTGGGTATGGCAAAACACGACCAGGAAGCAAACCCATCACTACGTCGCACCCATCACCTACCAGCAGCGTCCGCAATGAGTCCCGCCGTAATCAAAGCCCACCGCCAGCTCCAAAACTAACGATTACCCCTCTAAACTGACCGCGATTCGTGACAGTCTTTTTGCGAACCGGCCTAGACTTTGGCAGCTCTCTTCTTCTGCGCCTTCAGGTTCAACATCTCCACCATCATCGAAAAGCCCATGGCAAAATAGATGTAGCCCTTCGGAATCACGAAGTGGAAACCTTCACCGATCAAGGCGGTGCCGATGAGAATCAGAAAGCTCAAGGCAAGCATCTTCACTGTCGGATGGCGTGTCACAAAATCACCCACAGCTCTGGCAAACAGCATCATGAAACCCACCGAGATCAGCACCGCCGTCACCATGATGGAAATGTGCTTCACCATCCCCACGGCGGTGATGACCGAGTCGAGCGAAAACACGATGTCCAGCAGCGCAATCTGCACCATCACTGCGCCAAACGCCGCACCTTTGCTGACACTCTTGCGCACCTCGCCTTCGGGGTCGCCTTCGAATTTTTCATGAATCTCATGCGTGCTCTTGTAGATCAGGAAAAGACCGCCAAAAATGAGCACCAGGTCCTTGCCGCTGATCGCATGATCAAACACCTCAAACAGCGGCGTCGTCAGCGACATCACCCAGGTGATGGACAGCAGCAGCAGAATACGCGTCAGCATCGCCAGACCTAGACCCAAAAAACGGCCGCGCGGGCGGTCCGCCTCCGGCAGCTTGTCCACCAGGATGGAAATGAACACGATGTTGTCGATGCCCAGCACGATTTCCAGCACGCACAGCGTCAGCATCGCCACCCACGCCTCCGGGTTCGCGACCCAGGAAAAGTCGAGCACGTTCAAATTGGCGGTTACAGCAGCGGCGGCGTTGGCAATCATCAGGGTGGCGACGGTAGCCGAAAATGCCGTCTCGGCAAACGCCGGAGCGAATTTGCTGAAAGTACCTGATCCACGCTCACCTTGTGCAGCAAAGGCTTTTCCAATGTCGAAAATCCGTTCATAGATTCGCCATGCCGCCAGCCAGCCTCGCAGACCTCGAAGAACGCCTCAGCCGTCCCACCCCTGCTGTCATCGAAATGATGAGCCGGCTTCCCGGCGACATCATCATTTTAGGCGCAGCAGGCAAGATGGGCCCCTCCCTCGCCCGTATGGCCAAACGCGCCAGCGATGAGGCCGGCACACCGCGGCGCGTGATCGCCGTGTCACGCTTCAGTTCGCCGGGTTCGGCAGAGGAGTTTCAGCAGCATGGCATCGATGTCATCGCCAGCGATCTGCTCTCGGCCAACGCCGTGGCTTACCTGCCGCATGCGCCAAATGTCATCTACATGGTCGGCATGAAATTCGGCTCCACCGGCCAGGCACCCATGACCTGGGCCATGAATGCATGGCTGCCCGGCCTCGTGTGTGAGCGCTACCACCGCAGCCGCATCGCCGCCTTTTCCACCGGCAACGTCTATGGCCTCGTCCCCGTCGAGCGCGGCGGCAGCCAGGAAGACGACGCCCTCAATCCCACCGGTGAATACGCCATGAGCTGCCTCGGCCGCGAGCGCATCTTCGAGCACTTCAGCCAGACCCGCGGCACCCCCGTCTCCCTCATCCGCCTCAACTACGCCTGCGACCTCCGCTACGGCGTCATGGTCGATATCGCACGCCAGGTCTGGAACGGCGAGCCTATCGATGTCACCATGGGCCATTTCAACACCATCTGGCAGGGCGATGCCAACGCCCTCTCCCTCCTCAGCCTCGCCAAAGCCAGCAGCCCCCCCTGGGTCGTCAACCTCACCGGCACCGCCACCCTCAGCGTACGCGAAGTCGCCCACCGCTTCGGCGAACTCTTCGGCAAGCCCGTCCAGATCACCGGCAAAGAATCCCCCGACGCCCTCCTCAGCAATCCCTACCGCAGCTTCGTCGAACTCGGCGTCCCCTTCATCCGCGACGAAGAACTCACCGAATGGGTCGCAAGCTGGGTCTCCACCGGCGGCGAATCCCTCGGCAAACCCACCCACTTCGAGTCCCGGGACGGGAAGTTTTGAAGGAGTTGAATCCTCGCCTGGGTTTTTACTTTCAAGACCAATTTTAAATGAAAGAGCCCCCCACTACTATAATATGGACGCAAACACCGGATTAACTGTCTTGGGAGCATCGATTGGCTCAGCTAAAATTATCGAGAAGGTTCTTGGACCCACTGCAGACTATCTGGGGAATGGACTGAAGGACTTCACACAGCGACGCGTAGACAATGTTGCCCGAATCTTTAAGCTAGCGTCTAAGTTCCTTGGCGACAGTCCACCAGAAGGCGATTCTGTCCATCCACGGGTTCTTCGAGATGTGCTCGATAATGGTTCGTATACAGATGATGAACTAGTTGCATCCTACTATGGTGGCATACTTGCATCTTCACGCTCTGGAGTCTCTCGAGATGATCGTGGAACAGCATTTACTGCGCTCGTTGGACGACTCACCACTTATCAGCTTCGAGCTCATTATATATTTTATCGGGCCATCAATGAGCTTTATTCCACCACGAATCGTAACATGCTCAATTCTTCACAGAGAGCCGATTGTACAACCTTTATCCCTGCATCAGACTACCTGAGTGCAATGCAGTCACAACCCGAAGAGGGGGAAGAGGCTTTGGTTACTCACGTACTATTTGGTTTACATAGAGAGACTCTCATAGAAAACCAGTTTTCCTTCGGGCCCCAAGAACACCTAAAGAGTCAATTTCCAGAGGCATCTGAAAGCGGTTTGCTTTTTCAACCGTCAGCATTGGGTATCGAACTGTTCTTGTGGGCGACAGGGAATTCCCATTCGCGTATCAATGCTATCACTAGCGCAGTTCTGGCATTATCAGACATAAGCATTCCACCATGTCCCAACGCCATGCCTACAAAGCCTGTGAAGTAGCCAAGCAAAAAAACTAGACTCGAATAGCCCATATGACCTCAATCCACCGCGTCAGCAAGTACAGAGCTTGAGATAGAAGTCCTCTCACAAGCCCCGCGCTCTGCTCCTCATACCACTCAATGGCCTCGTCCACCTCGCCTTGAACACGGCGATGAAAACTCAGCTTCATGCACGCGCTCGATTGATCTTCAGCCCGGCAAGAAACTCCTCTTGCGAGAGTTCCAGACTCGGATCCGCATCCGTCACTGCCGCGCGCGTCCAACAGCCCCAAAGGGGCTGCGTATTTGAGCCCAGGGTCAGCCGAGCCTCAGCGAGGCGACCCTGGGTATCGCAACACACGACCGGGAAGCAAACCCATCACTCCGCCGCACATCGCGCCCACCAGCAGCGTCCTCAACCAGCTCCGCTGCACCCACGCGCCGCCATCACCCACCGCTCCAATACCGCCTATCTCCTTGCGTATTCTAACCGCCTGCACCCGCCCCCGCCGTCACCGCTTCGCCCCAAAACAATACGCAAACTTGTCCGAGCGCAAAAATATCTGGCCATCCGACACTCCCAAACTCGCATTGGTCACATTGACATCATCCGCGATCACATTCGTTGCCAGCACCTCAAATTGCGGCTTGGCCGCAAGCACCACGGAGCCCGACTGCCGGCTCGTGTAGTACAGCCGGTCGCCGCTGAGCAGCGGCGTCGCATACCAGCGGTCTCGCTTCTCCTTCAACATCGGCTGCTCATAGACCATCGCTCCCGTCTTCGCATCCAGGCACGTCGCCATGCCGCGCGTGTCATTGACGAAGTAGAGATGCCCCTCGTGGTACACCGGCGAGCCGACGTTCGAGCCCTTCTGCACCTGCCAGACAATGTGCGTCGCAGTGACATCACCCTTGCCACCGGCGCGCACGGCGAAGGCCTTGCCACCGCCACCGAGCACAAACACCACGCCATCATGCGCCACCACCGACGGGCACAGCTCAGCAGCCTTGATGCTTTCGCACGACCACAGTTCCTTGCCGTCTTTCGGATCAAAGGCGCGCAGTTTGCCGCTGGAGTTCACCACGAGTTCATCGTGACCTCCCACCTTCACAATCGTCGGCGTGTTCCATGAAGCCGGGAAGCCCTTGGCGCTCCAGACCGTCTTGCCCGTCTTGCGATCCAGCGCGAGCAGTTGATTGCTCTCCAGCGCGGCGTTCACGATCAGCAAATCACCATACAGGATGGGCGAGGTCCCGACTCCCCATGGATGCGGTTTTTCACCCACGCTCACATCCCACACCTTTTTGCCGTCCATGGTGAAGGCAAACACTCCCACGTTGGCCATGAAGAAGAACACGCCCTTGCCATCGGTCACCGCCGAACTTGACGCATAGCCATGCATGGTGATGTAGCTGCCGTTGTAGGCCGTGTTTGGCAGGTCGGTCTTGACCGGGTAATCCCACAGAATCTTGCCGCTGCGCTTGTCGAGGCACAAAGCATGGCGTGTCAGATTGCTCATGTCGCCAGGGGCTTTGATGTCCACTCCGTAGCCGCTGTAGCTCGTGAGGAAGATCCGTTCACCGCTCACGATGGGGCTTGATGAACCCGGTCCCGGCAGCTCGGTGCGCCATACTAGATTGTCCTTCTCGCTCCAATTCAGCGGCAGATTCGTCTCGGTGGTGACACCGTCACCGGTGGGCCCTCGAAACTGCGGCCAGTCGGCGGCATGAAGTGAGGAGACGAGGCAGAGCAGAAGGAGGCGGCGCATGTTGGAAAGCAATACTGCTGAGCCTGAACGACGGGTAACCGGGCTTCTTGCAAGGCTCCAGGATCACAGCGTCACTCATCGCGCGGCAATGAACTTCGGTGACGGCGGCTGCCGGCCAGGCCAATACACTTCGTGTGAAGTGCCAAAGGAATGACCGCCATCTTAAGTGGCACGCACGGACCCATCAAAGCTGGCCTGTGATTTGTCCGTGCCGCTCAGATTCTACTCCACCGCCCCCGGCCTCAGCCAGTACAGCACGCTCATCCTCACCGCGATCCCATTCTCCACCTGCTGGTTGATCAGGCACCTCTCATAATTCATCCCCGCATCCGTGATCTCAACACCGCGATTCACCGGCCCCGGATGCATGAGGTGAAGCCCACGCTCACGCAAAACCTCCACTCGCTCGTTCGTCAGCCCATAGTTGCGGTGGTATTCCGCAGCGCTTGGAATAAACGGCTCGTCCATGCGCTCGCCCTGCACGCGCAGAAGATAAATAACATCCGGCTTCCACTCAAAGGCATCGTTCCAGTTGCCGAACTGCGGAATTTCATCCGGCACCTCGCGCGGCATCATGGAGCCCGGCGCAAGATAGGCCACCTGCATGCCGAGACGCCGAAAGATGAGGCTCGTGCTGCGGGCCACGCGGGAATGCTGAATGTCGCCGACAATCAGCGCACGGCAGCCACGCAGATCCTTGTGAATCTCACGCAGCGTGAAGGCATCCAGCAGCGCCTGGGTGGGGTGCGCGTGCCAGCCGTCGCCGGCATTGATCACACTGGCCCGGGTATTTTTGGCGATAAGATTCGGCGTTCCAGCCTGCTTGTGGCGCACGACGATGTAGTCAACCCGCATGGCCTCCAGCGTCTCCACCGTGTCGAGGATGGACTCACCCTTCACCACACTGCTCGATTCGATGTCGAAGTGCGTGACGTCGGCGGAGAGACGGCTCGCCGCCACTTCAAAGCTCGACCGCGTGCGGGTGGAAGGCTCGTAAAACAGCGTCAGCATCGTCTGCCCCTTGAGCGTCGGCACCTTCTTGACACTGCGTTTGAAGAGATCCTTGAACGGCCCGGCGTTGTCGAGCACGAAGGCGATTTCCGCGTCCGTGAGCGAGGCGATGTCGAGGAGGTCTTTGCGCGGGGTCATCTCGTTGAGGCTTGGGTTTGCACGGTGCAGGCATCCTCACCGTCCACTTCAGTAAAGCGCACCGCCACCCGCTCTCCGGGTGCCAGGGTCACCTTGAGGGCGGAAAAATCCGGCTGCACAGGAAATTCACGGCCACAGCGGTCCACCAGCACGGCCAGTTGCACACGCTTGGGACGCCCAAAATTGAGCAGCTCATCCAGCGCAGCACGCACGCTGCGGCCCGTGTAGATCACTTCATCACAAAGCACCACGTTGAGGTCGTCGATGTCGAAGGCAATGTCGGAGCCTTCCAGCTTCGGCACCATCTGAAAGGTGGTCAGGTCATCGCGATACTGCGTGATGTCGATGGTGCCTACCAGCACCTTGATGCCGCCGAGCTTTTCGATCTCCTCCGCAATGCGCATGGCCAGCGGCACCCCACGGGTGAAAATACCGACCAGCGCGATGCTCTCCGCGCCGGGATTGGCCGTCAGAATGCTTTCCGCCAATGCCTGCACTCCTGCGGCCATCTGGGCCTTGGTGAGGAGCGTACGTTCATTGCCTGGCATGGTGGAAAAAGGGTGCGCGGACAGTCCGGCGATTCGTGATGTTGTCAAATCGGGGGATGGCAGCCCCGCCACAGAAGTTTCGCACCCATCTCCGCCTCCAGGGTTGCAAAGATGGCGCGTCTTTGGTTTGATGCACACATGCAACGATTTCCCCGTGCCATTTTAATGCTGGCCCTTCCTGCCCTGCTGGCCAGTTGTGACATTCTCCGCGAGAACAAGATGCTCATCACGACGCATGTGCAAACGGATCAGGTGGAGCATCCCAGCGAAATCATGCAGCTGCCCATCGGCGGTCAGCAATTGACGTTCAGAAAAGTCCCGGAATTCAGCCAGCGCAGCATCTCGGGCTTTGAGCCTTTCGAAGCGGAAAACAACGATGGCTACGGCGTGGTCCTGCAGCTCGACACCAAGGGCCGCACCGCGCTCGATCTCGCCTCCCGTCAGTACCATGGCTCGACCTTCCTGACGATGATCCATGGCATGCCCATTGACATGGTCGAGATTGACAAGCCGATCACCGACGGTCGTTTCATCATCTGGCGTGGACTCTCGAAGCAGACGATTGATGAAATGGACAAATTTTATCCTCGCATCAAATACATGAAGTCCGCCTCGCGCTTGATGGATGACATGATGCCGTCCACCACCACGGAAAAAAAGAACTCGCGCCGGGACGCCAAGGCTCTGGAAGCCGCCGAAAAAGCCGCTGCGCGTAACAAGGAACGTGGGATCCTCCCCAAGGCACCCAAGACCAAGGACATCCCGCTCGAAGGCTACAAACTTCCCGGCACCTGATGATGCGTCTCACTCTTTCACTGTCGCTGCTCTGCCTGCTCACCCACGCCGTGTCGGCGCAGCAGTTGCAGCTGCCCACCGCCAATCACGCTCTGTTTGACGCACCTGCGGAGTTTTTCCAGTTCGTGGACCGCAACTTCGACGGTGCCAAGACCACCCCGTGGGAGGGCGGTCAGTTCGGCTTTGTGCGCGATCCCCGCCGCATCGGCAGCCGCATCGCCTACGCACGCTTTCACGAAGGCCTCGACATCAAACCACTGCAGCGTGATGCCAAAGGCAATCCTCAGGACGAAGTCGGTGCCATCGCCGATGGCACCGTGGTCTATGTCGCCGCCTCGGCTGGCCTGAGCAATTATGGCCGCTACATCGTCGTGCAGCACAACTGGGGCGGCAGCCCCTATTTATCCCTCTACGCCCATCTGTCCACCGCGCAGGTCAGCACCGGGCAGAAGGTAAAGGCAGGCACGCCTCTGGGCATCCTCGGTTACACCGGCAGCGGCATCGACCAACGCCGGGCCCATGTCCATGTGGAGCTGAACCTGTTTCTCTCCAGCCGTTTTGAAGTCTGGCATAACGCGAATTTTCCCACCCCAAATCATCATGGCGTGTTCAACGGCCTCAATCTCATCGGCCTCGATCTACAGTCCCTCTACCTCGCCCAGCAGAAAAATCCGGGCCTCTCCGCCGCCGGCTCAGTGCGCGCAACCGAAAGCGCCTACCGCGTGGCCGTGCCGGGCGATGCCGACATGGAGATTGTCAAAAACTACCCCTGGCTGCTGGATGGCCCGCGCCCTGCTGGCAAACCCGCAAGCTGGGAGGTCACCTTCAGCCGCTGGGGCCTGCCTCTTGCAGTGAAGGCATCTTCGACAGCAGTCTCAGCCCCATTCGTCACCTGGGTAAAGGACGCCGGCATTCCCCACTTCACGCACACCCGCGGCTGCGTGACCGGCAGCGGCAGCACCGGCAAGCTCACGGTGGAAGGCCTGCGCTTTGTGAAGCTCGCCTGCGGCTGGTTTTGACCGTGGCGCAAGCGTCCCGCTTGCCCGGCTCACTCCGGCTTATAAAACCGGCCCATGTACTCCAAAATCTTCGCCCGCAGTTCATCGCCATCCACCGGCCCGTTGTGGCGGTAAATCACCTCACCTCCGGGAGCAACGACCAGCGTGTGCGGGATCGGCCCCGGCCACTCCGCATCCAGCGCCTTGATCAGCTCATCGTGGCTTGCTTCGTTGAAGACATAGGCGTTGCCCTTGCGGCCCTCGGCTTTCAGCGAGGGCTTCAACTTGTCCGGCACCACGGCGTTGTTCTTCTCTAGAAACTCCTTCACCTCATCCATGTCCTTCGGATCGTCCATGCTGATGCTGATGAACTCGAAATCACGCAGGCCAAATTTGCGCGAGGTGGCCACGAGTTCAGGAAACTCCTCCACACACGGCCCGCACCACGTCGCCCAGACATTGAAGAGGCGGACCTTCTTCGTGTCGTTCTTGCGCAGCGCCGCGATGCCTTTGGAGTCGATCAGCTCCACCTCCACCTCGCCCTTCTCCCACTTTTCATTGTCAGCCGCCAGCTGCTTGCGTTTATCGATCCACTTCGTGGAGCAGCCATGCGGCTTGGTCACCTCCACCGCCACCGCTTTCCCCGCCACCAGTGCCTCAATCGCATTGCGCGCGTCAGGCTCGGCCACCGTGGCATCATCCGCATAGCGTGAATCATCCAGCCGTCCCTGGTAGCGCAGCTTGCGCTCCTGGTCGAAAATGAAGACATGCGGCGTGGCCAGGCAGCCATAGGCCAGCGCCGTCTTCTGCGTTTCACCATCGTAGAGGTATGGGAATGTAAAACCCTGCTCCTTCGCATGCAGCTTCATCTCCGGAAAACTGTCGTTGTACTTCGAATAACCAAGCTCATCCGGCCGCAGCGCAGCAGGATCATTCGGATTGATCGCCACCACCTTCAGCCCCTTGCCCTTGTAATCTTTGAGCAGCTTCTTGATCCGCCCCTCCACCGCCTGCGAAGTCGGGCAGTGATTGCTCAGAAACGCCACCATCAGCAGCTCAGCATCTTCGTAATTTTTCAGCGTGTGCTTCTCCTCATCAATGCCGACGAGGTCAAAATCCGGCGCGGCATCACCGATTTTGAGTTCATGAAATCCCTCCGGCATCGCCGACTTCTTCCCCTTCGGCGTCTCAGCATTCATGAGCGCCGGAAGCAATGCTGCCAGCAGGGTGAGAGCAAGCTTGTTCATGGTCTTGATCATTCAGGTTTAACCGCCTGGCATTTCCAACACACTTCAAACGAAGCGGGATTGGATTCTTTGCATGCGGGGCAGATCCATTCTTCAGCGGAACAGGCTTCCTCCGACTGGTGCGGCAGCAGCAAAACACTGGCCTGCTCATAATCATCGTCGTTCACCAAACACAGCGTCGGCTGCAGCGGCCCGATGAAGATGTTGGTCAGTTGCGCGGTCGTTTCATTGCGAATGAAACAGGCAATGCCAGCTTCTTCGAGGATCGATTTAAAAAAGCCGAGCCGCGTGGAGTCGATGCTGGTGATGAGGTCACGCATAAATAGATGCTACACTTCGAATTCATCCGCCGGATCAAACGGCGGCATCGGCACATTGATAATTTTGAGCTTCCCCACCGCCCGGTGCACACACCCAGGGCGGATCATCACAGAGGTCATCGGCTTCAGCGGAATGATCTGCCCGTCCACCTCCAGATGCCCCTCCCCCTCCAGCACAATGTAGATCTCCGTCATCTTCTTGTGATAGTGCGCCTTCGAATCCGCATGAATGTCCGTGAGGTGCACCGTGGCCAGCGTGTTCCAGTCCTCCTTAAATGCCCTCCGCGCCTGCCCACAAGGACAAGGCGTCGGCGGAATTTCATCAAGCTGGGCAACGGCGAAACGCGGTTCAGACATAAAAAAGGAATGACGAAGAATTATTCGCGGTGGTGTTCTTTGGCAAATGCAGCGGCATCACGTGCGCCATGGAGGACGTACAGGATGCGGATACTTGGATTGCCAGGCAAGAGGCGGTAGTAGATGAGGTAGTTAGGATATTCCGGGACGGTGATCATGCGGATGCCCTTTAACGTATCCCGGAGTGGAGAATACTCGGTTCCCATCTGCGGTTGGCGGGCAAGGACATCATACATGCCAGTGATCGCTTCGATCACCTCATCGGCTGCTTTGGGATTGTCCCGGGCAATGTAGGTGGCGATCTCTTCAAGATCGACCATTTCCACCTCCGGGTGAATCTCATAGTACATGTCAGCCATGACGAGATTCACGCTGGATGCGAGCCAGCGCCCGTGCCATGACGCGTTCCTTCAGTGCCTTAGTGTCGGTGATGGTAATAAACGGCCCCTTGTCCCGCTCCTCCAATATGTCTTCCAGGCGCTCCTGCTCTGCCGCCACCATGCTTTGCGCAGAATCATAGCCGTCATGCTCCAAGTTCACCGAAAGATAGCTCACGATGAATTCCTCCGGAGTCTCCCGCACAACCTCAGCCTTGCGGGTGAGAAGCGGCATGAGCGTTTCAGGCACATCAATGATAAGCTGCGGCATGGAAAACACATAACCTGTTTTCGCCAGAACTCACCCCCTTTTTACAACGCCACCTCCTCAAGATCATCAATCTGGGCGATGGCAGGTAAATGAGGATAGTGAAGCGATATAACTATGGGCCAGTCATTTTCCAACAAGCACCATCACAGACGACACTTAGGCCGGCAGACACAAACGCTAGCCCCAAATGCAGAAGAACCAAAACCCCGATTCGAAGTCCTCGTGAGACCCTTGCCGAGATCACCCTCATCAGAACAGCGCCGTTTACGACAACCACCGCTTGCGCGAGCACATACCACCCCAATACCGACCGAAACCGCGGCGTGCCCCAGACCGCTTCCATCGCCACCCCAGCCCCCGACTTGGCACTACAAAACGACACGATCGCGATATCATAGACCGCCCATGCGATGATCAGGGACACCATCGCATACTTCATACTGGCAGTCATTTTCATCGCAAACATCAAAGCGCCGCCAGCGCCGCCGCAGCGACCTCCGCCGTCTGCTCCAGGTCATCCCGGCTGTGCGCCATGCTGATGAATCCCGTCTCAAACTGGCTCGGCGCAAAGTACACCCCGTGGTCCAGGCAGTGGTGGAAGAACTTCCGGAAGGCCACCAGATCGCTCGTCTTCGCGTCCTGCAAATTATGCACTTCCTTCTCAGTGAAGAACAGGCAGAACATGCTGCCTTTGCGATACCACCGATAGTTCAGCCCCTTCTTCTGCAGCACCTCCAGCACTGCAGTCTCCATGATCTGCCCCAAGTTCTCCAGCAACGCATAGCCATTCTTCTTCTCCAACTCACGCAGTTGCGCCAGACCCGCAGCCAAGGCCACAGGATTGCCGCTGAGCGTCCCGGCCTGATACACCGGGCCAAGCGGCGCGAGGTAATCCATAACGTCCGCACGTCCCCCAAAAGCACCTACCGGCAGACCACCACCAATGACCTTACCCAGGCACGTCAGATCCGGCGTGATCTTTTCCAGCTCCTGCACCCCGCCTTTGGCAAGGCGAAAGCCCGTCATCACCTCATCGAAAATCAGCAGTGCCCCATGCTTCGCGGTGATATCACGCAGCTTCTGCAGGAACCCCGGCTTCGGCAGGATCAACCCCGCATTCGCCGGATACGGCTCCACGATCACACACGCGATCTCATGCCCCTGCTTCTCAAACAACTCTTCCAACGCGGCTTCGTCGTTAAACGGCAGCACACTCGTAAGCTCGGCAAACGCACGCGGCACACCCGCGCTGTCCGGATTCCCATGCGTCAGCGCCCCGCTGCCCGCAGCCACCAGCAGGCTGTCCGAGTGTCCATGATAGCAGCCGTCAAACTTCACCAGCCGGTCACGGCCCGTGAATCCACGCGCCAGGCGGATGGCCGACATCGTCGCCTCCGTCCCGCTGCTGACCATGCGCACTTTTTGAATGCTCGGCACCCATTCACAAATCGTACGCGCCATCTCGATCTCGTACAAGTTCGGAATGCCAAAGCTGACCCCATCCTTGGCCGCATTGTGGATCGCCTCGATCACCGCAATCGGCGCATGGCCCAGAATGGCCGGCCCCCAGGTGCCCACGTAGTCGATCATGCAGCGGTCATCCACGTCGTAGATGCGGCAGCCTTTGGCCCGCTTCACGAAAAAAGGGTCGCCGCCGACATTGCGAAAGGCGCGCACTGGCGAATTCACTCCTCCAGGAATGTACTGCTTGGCGAGGTCGAAGAGCTTGGTGGAAAGGGGTCCGTTGGGCATGGTTGGGGTGGAAAGGGATACGCCGGAGATTTTATGCGTCGAACAAAAGGTTGCCCAGAACCGTCTGAGTCAGCTATTCTCAGCCGAAATTCCGACCTCCCTGCCTATGAAAGCGTTCTGTTTGGTTCTCCTCGCCCTTTGCACCACACAGGCCGCCCAGGCGCAGTCTGCCACCTCTTCCCCCCGCAATCGGTCGTCCTTGGCCACGGTCGAGCCCGGCACTTTTGCCGTGGAAGGAATGACGCCCAAGCCCATCGTGCTCAAAGTCCAGATCGAAGCCCCGGTGTACCCCACCAGCAAGCTTCAGGGTGCCCTCGGGTCCTTTGCCCCCGGCACCCTGGTCACCCTGCTGGCGATGTCAGACACCGCCTACCGCGTGCGCGGTCGGGCCCGGCATGGCGACGTCGCGGGCTGGGTGCGCATGGCCGAAGTCATATCCGCCGTCCCAAACCTGAACGCCAACCTCAAAAAACTCTACGAGCGCACCAAGATGGTCGATGAGCTCATCCAGCACAAGCAGGTCGCCCTCGGCATGACCACCCAGGAAGTGCAGGCCTCCATGGGCAAACCTTCGCGCAAATCCAGCAAGATCACCGCCGCAGGCAAGGAAGAGCGGCTGGAATACGCCATCTATGACCAGGTCCCGCAGACCAGTACCGGCCTCAATGCCTTCGGCCAGATCGTCCAGACGGTTGTCTACATCCGTGTGGAAGTCGGCACCCTGAGCCTGGGTTTCAAAGACGGCGTGGTCTCTACAATCGAAGAGACCAAAGGCAATCCCCTCGGCGGCGGCGGTGCCATCACCGTGCCAGCACCGGTGGGCGGCTTCTGAACCATCGATCACGGTGCTTGTCTGCCGGAAATCGCCGTTCCAATCATCGCTTCCATTTCTTGCCGTCGCTTGACTGCAGGGCTGTCATACATCCCCCAACGGATCGAGCCATGTCCATCCCACCACATCACCGCTGTCACCAGTAAAACGAGCAGCAGGGGCCATTGCAGCCGCACAAACAGAATCGAAAAAACTATGACCCCGGGGAGCACGATAAAACCATACCCGGAAAAAAGTGACAAAAACCAGGTCAACGGCGGAATGCACGAGAGCATGTCACCCCATGACTCGCAGGCGGTAAACGCCGCCAGCAAACTCCCCAGCACCATGGCGGCAAACACCATCGCCAATCGACCCGTGATCGTGTTCATGGCTTCCCGAAACGGACCATACGGAAAATCTTCGAAGTGAATCATGGCTGCTTGGAGTGGGCTGTTTGAAACATCGTATCCCTCACCCTCTCCGCCGTCCACCCAGCCGCCCGCAGACTGCGCAATGACCGCGCATCATCCCGCTTCGCCAGCCGCTTCCCACTCTCATCCGTGATCAGCCCATGGTGCCGCCACTCCGGCACCGGCAGCTCCAGCAGCGCCTGCAGCAGCCGGTGCAGATGCGTCGCCTCCAGCAGATCCTCACCCCGCGTCACCAGCGTGATCCCCTGTAGCGCATCATCCACCACCACCGCCAAATGATAGCTCGCCGGCGTGTCCTTCCGCGCCAGCACCACATCCCCAAACACCCCAGGCTGCGCCTGAAAAACCCCGCGCCCACGATCCGCCCACTCCAAATCCCCTTCAACAAACCCCGCAGCCTTCGCCACGTCCAGCCGCAGCGCATACGACTCCCCTGCCGCCATCCGTTGCGCACGCTCACTCACACCGCGATTCCGGCACGTCCCCGGATACAGCGGCCCGTCCGGCCCCTGCGGTGCATTCCCCGCCCGCGCGATCTCCTCCTGAATCTCACGCCGCGTGCAAAAACACGGATACAGCACCCCCATCCCCTCCAGCTTTGCCAAAGCCGCGCGATAGTCCGCGAAGTGATCCGACTGCCTCCGCACCGGCTTCTCCCACTCCATTCCCAGCCACGCCAGATCCTCAAAAATCGCCTCCTCATACTCAGGCCGCGCCCGCGTTCCGTCGATATCCTCCAGCCGGATCAAAAACCGCCCGCCCGCAGACTGCTCCTGCGCAAACACCGCTGCATACGCATGCCCCAGATGCAGCCATCCGGTGGGACTGGGGGCGAATCGGGTGACTTCAGGCATGCTCAAACTTTTCTCGGCTTGATCAGAATATCACCATTGTCACTCACACCGCGAATGCTGTTGCGATAGACATGCATTTCAGGCCGGATCATCCCATGCGTATAGCCACACTTGACCTTGGTCACCGCCAGTCCGGGAGACTCTTCCCAGCCACCACCCACCACATTCAAGCCCGTGCCTTGCAGATACAGCGTGTGGTCGAAAGTCTCTTTCGCATGGACCTCCCCATCATGAATGTGCAGCGTCGGGAAGAAGACCGTGCCCGCCAGTGCCGTCGGAAATGAAAACGCCATCGCATGCACCTGCGCATTGCCCGGCTTCAGCTTGAACACCGCAAACCCGAAGTCCTCATACCCCGGCAGCTTGGCCCATACGCCCTCAGGCAGACGAAAGCGGGCGTCCAACCGGCCAAAATCGGCAATCGTCGGGACAAAGCTCGCATCGTAAGAACCCACGGAAACGACCTTCAGAGCCCGGCTCGCTGCGGCCGCTGGCGCAAACGCGAATGGATCCGCCGAATAGCTTTGAGCAGGAAACATCTCCCACAAATCCTCGAACACGCGCTCATACTTCGAGAAGTCAAAAAACTTCACCCCGCCTTCCCCCGCACCTTTCTTGACTGGAATGGGCAGCACGATCGCCAGGTCTTGCGGCACATTCACGGACATCTGATAAATCAGCACCTGATTCCCACGCTCGCCCACCCGGCCAAAGATGCGTGTGTTTTTGACCTCCTCGACTTTTCCCGTGAAGCAGCACATGATGCCCATGTTATCGAACCGACCCATCCCCTGTCCAGCATGAATCTCGCCGACCTCGTCTCCCACCTCGACACCGAACTGCGCATCGCAGAGATCGCGGACTACTCCAACGCCCTCAACGGCCTCCAGCTCGAAAACCGCGAAGGCAAGGTCACCAAGATCGTCTGCGCCGTCGATGCCACGTTGCCGGTGATGAAAAAAGCCATCGCCGCCGGTGCCGATTTGCTCATCGTCCACCACGGCATGTTCTGGACCGGCCTCCAAACCTGGACCGGCCCCGTCTTCCAAAAAATCAAAGTCGCCCTGGATGCCGGCCTCGCCGTTTACAGCTGCCATCTCCCTCTCGATTTCCACCCCACCCTCGGCAACGACGCCGTCCTCGCCCGCGCCCTCGGCTTCGAACCCTGTGGCAATTTCATGAAGACCAAAGGCTCCGAAAACGGTGCCAAAATCGAAACCGAAATCAGCCGCGACGAACTCGTGCAGCGTCTCGCCGCCGCCACCGGCGCCCGCGTCCATGTCTGCCCCGGCGGCCCCTCCACCTGTCGCAAAATCGGCATCATGACCGGCGGCGCAGGCTCCGAAGTCGCCACCGTCGCCAAGGCCGGCATCGACACCTTCATCACCGGCGAAGGCCCCCACTGGAGCTACACCCTCGCCGAAGAGATCGGCGTCAATCTCATCTACGGCGGCCACTACGCCACCGAGACCTTCGGCGTCAAAGCCCTCTCCGCCTACATCGAAACGAAGTTCGGCATCCCGTGGGAATTTGTGGATCATCCCACCGGTTTGTGAGAAATTGCCACCATGAATGCCGCAGCCGTCCATCCGCCTCTGCATGCACATCCTGAGCCCACGCGCTGGTCCGCGCTCGTATTTCTGGCCAAGGCGAAAGCCCATCAACTGCGCCGTGGCCTAACAAACCGCCGCGAAGGCATCCACCCGCACCCGCAGAGTCACGCGCTGTCAGATCTTCCCATCGTGGCGCAGTGGCAGTCTGATCTGCGACGCGGCGAGTACACCTCGCCGCGTGAAAAAGAACTCCAGGAGGGCAAAGTCCAAAACCTGCGTGTAGCCGCGACCATGCTGCATGGCGTCGAAGTACCCGCAGGTGAAGTTTGGAGCTTCTGGATGCATCTTGGCCGCATCACCCGCCGCAAAGGTTATGCCGTGGGCCGCGAACTCCGCGAAGGCTGCCTCATCCCCCAGATCGGCGGCGGTCTCTGCCAGCTCTCCGGGGCCATTTACAATGCCGCTCTCGAGGCAGGCTTGGAAATCGTCGAACGCCATGCCCACACCAATTCTTCCGTCGGTTCCCTCGCCCGCATCGGGCGCGATGCCACGGTGTTCTGGAACTACGTCGATCTCCGCATGTGTGCCCGCCTGCCCTGGCGCATGGAGGTCGTTGTCACAGACACCCAGTTGCAGGTACGCATCCGCTGCGCGGAAAAACTGCCCCGGGGCCCCATCGAACCCGCCGAGCCATCACCTGCCACGCCGTTAAACTCATGCGCCACCTGCGGCATCGGCTCCTGCTTCCGCAGTGAGTGAACCCCGGCATGCCCTATCTCGGGACATCCTTCTTCGAGCGCGACGTCCTCACCGTCGCCCGTAACCTCATCGGCGTCGAGCTCGTCTGGAAAGGCTGCGCCGGCATCATCGTCGAGACCGAAGCCTACACAGTGGAGGGAGATCCAGCGTGCCACACCGCCACCCGCCCCAGCGCCCGCGAGTTCGTTAAATCACACCCCACCGGCTCGGCCTACGTCTATTTCAACTACGGCATGTACTGGCTCTTCAACCTCCTCGTCAAAGGCGGCTCGCAAGACGGCCTCATCCTCATCCGCGCACTGGAGCCCACCCGCGGCATCCAGCAAATGCAGCAGCGCCGCCACCGCGAAAAACTCCACGAACTCTGCTCCGGCCCCGGAAAACTCGCGCTCGCCCTCGGCATCGACGGCAGCCACCACGGTCTGCCCATGGCAGGCAAAGGCCGCCCCGCCGGCTGCGGTTTGATCCAACCCGCCCCCACTCCCTACGAAGTGGTAACCGACATCCGCGTCGGCATCAGCCAGGCCGTGGATTTCCCCTGGCGCTTCCTCTCACGCCACAGCCCCCACCTCAGCGTCAAACACGGCAAAGTAAAACTGCCTTCAAAGACGGGCACTCGATGAAAGCGGAGTGTCTTCCACCTTCTGCCTCATCGCCCTCCACAGTGAAAGCCCTTGGTGTAAGGTCGCGATCTTCCACCATTCCACTTCGCGACACACCAGCCCTGAAGGGGCTGCGTAATATAGCCCAGGGTTAGCCGAGCCTCAGCGAGGCAACCCTGGGTTTTCGCCATCACGACAGGGAAGCAAACCCACGACTTCGCCACACGCCACGCCTGCCAGCAGCGCCTTCAAAGAGCTCCGCCGCGCATCATCGCCCACAGCATCTACGAGCCCTCACCTTGTCAGCGAATCCTTAAAAGATCCCACCCCCGAGGAACAAGCGCAACGCCGCCACCAAAGCGACAGCGACATTGATCGTCAGGCCGATCTTCCGCTGGCAGAAGGAACCGATGATGATGCCCAGCACGCAGCCCGCAAGCACCGCCCATTGCAGCCAGCCGAGCAGAGGGATGAGTCCGGGAACCAGCAGAACCGCGCACACCAAGCCAATGAGAACAGAGATAATTTGCATAACATCCCCAAAGACCACCAGCCGCCGGTGAATACAACTGCAATTCTCCGGAGCCATTGTAAGCCGCGCCTTGCATTCAGACGCGGACGCGATACGATCCGCCTCGTTAAATAATAAGGAGAGGTGGCTGAGTGGTTGAAGGCACCTGACTCGAAATCAGACGTTGTCGAAAGGCAACCGTGGGTTCAAATCCCACCCTCTCCGCCATTTTTTGCCGCCCCAGGCGGCAAAAAATGCCCTCCGTAGCTCGCAGAGCGAAGGACGGGCCACTCCCAATCTCAGCGCCCCTTCGCCGTAAAAGGCTCTGCGCTATCAGCAAAAAACTCGCCCACATCCCCATCCGGCATGCCGTGATTACGGATGCCTTCCAGCCTGCGGCGGCTGCCACGTTCACTGCCGGGACGATTGGCGGTGCGCTGCACCAGTTCGGTGATGACGGGGGCGGCAATGGCAGCACTGGCGGCCAGCAGAGTCAGGGCGATCACGTTAGAAGTTCCACGCCGCATTCCACGGCCAAACAGGATGCCCAGCGCGCAGCCTGCAGCAGCAGGGGCGATCAGTGACGCATAGGTTTCGTAGCTCCGGGCGGCGGTGTTTTCTTGCATGCTTCATCATAACCTCTCCGCGAGAATCACCAAAGTGGAATTTGCCCGCATCCGGCTTTCCGGCTAAGAGAGTATCTGTCCACACCATCCACTGCACATGTCCCAAGCTGCATCCAAAAAACGTTATGCTCTCATCCTCGCTGGCGGCAGCGGCCAACGCTTCTGGCCCATCAGCCGCGACGCCCAGCCCAAGCAACTGCTGAAACTCTTCGGTGAGAAAACACTGCTCGAACTCACCATCGAGCGACTTGATGGCTTCGTACCCAAGGAAAACATCCTCATCCTGACCAACAAGCAGCAGGAAGCCTCCGTGCGTGCGCTCGTAAAAGACCTGCCAGCGGAAAACATCGTCGCCGAACCCGAGAAGCGCGATACCGCTCCCGCCATCGCCCTCGCCGTCGGCTGGGTCGTTGCCCGTGAGCCTACCGCCACCATGATCGTGCTCCCTGCCGATCACTTGATCAAAAACCACGCCGAGTTTCAGCGCGTGCTTTCCAACGCCGCCCTCGCTGCCGAAAACAGCGGCAGCCTCGTCACCGTCGGTATCACCCCCACCTGGCCCTGCCCCAGCTACGGTTATGTCGAGCGCGGCCGCCGTGCCAGCATCGGCGGACTCGATGACCTCCCCGTCTGGGAAGTCGCCCGTTTCCGCGAGAAGCCCAATCCCGACCTCGCCGAGCACTTCATCAGCCAGGGCAATTTCCTCTGGAACGCCGGCATGTTCATCTGGACCATCCCCGCCATTTTCAGCGAACTCAGCCGCCACTGCCCCGTGCTCGCCGATTTCATCTCCGAACTCCGCGGCTCCAAGGACTTCAGCGCCACCGTGGATAAACAGTTCGGCAAGCTGCCCAAGCTCTCCATCGACTACGCACTCATGGAGCGCGCCTCCCGCGTGCTCAACATCGAGTCCACCTTTGACTGGGATGACGTCGGCAACTGGACCAGCGTTGGCCGCTACCTCACCGCCGATGACAGTGGCAACCAGCACAACTGCGCCCTCTCCCAGCAGGACGCCACCAACAACATCGTCTTCACCCAGACCGGCCAGCATGTGGCCCTCATCGGTGTGCAGGATCTCATCGTCGTCGCTTCCAAAGACGGTCTCCTCGTCGCCAGCCGCAGCAAGGCCGAAGCCATCAAAAAAATCGTCGATGGTCTCCCCCAGGAACTCCGTTGATCTGGCTTTGGTATCCAGCATCTAGGATCCAGCATCCAGCCCCATGCCTCGCATTCTCGCCATTGATCACGGCACCGTGCGCATCGGTCTCGCCCTCAGCGACGAGACCGAAATCGTCGCCAGTCCCTTCAAAACGATCGATGCCACTCACGAGCCCGAGCGCACCCTCGCCCGCATCGTGCAGGAGAAACGCATCACCAAAATCGTCATCGGCATGCCCTTCCGCATGAGCGGCGAGAAAGGCAGCGCCGCAGAGCGCGTCGAAAAATTCGCCACCAGCCTCGGCAAAGAACTCCAGCACTCCGTCCCCATTGAGTTCGTCGATGAACGCCTCTCCTCCGTCGAAGCCGAGGCCTCCATGTCCCGCGCCGGCATCACCAGCAAAAGAGAGCGCAACGAGATCGTCGATCAGCTCGCCGCCGTCGTCATCCTCCAGGAGTACTTGAACCAGCAGCGCGGCCCCGAAGGCTTCCTCCTGCCCGACGCCTCCTACGAAATCCCATGGACCGATGAGCCGAAGCGACGTCGAAAGTAAGGCAGGCAAGCACATCGGCCCCGAGCCAGGATGCAAACGCCTGCGCC
Source organism: Verrucomicrobiaceae bacterium UBA7681 (assembly GCA_002482965.1). Lineage (GTDB taxonomy): Bacteria > Verrucomicrobiota > Verrucomicrobiia > Verrucomicrobiales > Verrucomicrobiaceae > Prosthecobacter. Next base: position 344,804 of record DLGZ01000053.1, read on the forward strand.
TCACCATCGCCTACTGCGGCACCCCGTGGCGCGGCTGGCAGAGCCTCGAAGGCGGCCGCACCGTCACCGACGAGCTCCACACCGCCTTCCGCAGAGCCACCCGCATCGACGCCCGCGTGCATGGCAGCGGCCGCACCGATGCAGGCGTCCACGCTCTAGCTCAGACCGCCCACTGCGATGTGCCCGAAACCCTGCGCATGTCCTGCGAATCCTGGGCCCATGCCCTCAATGCCTGCCTCCCCCTCACCATCCGCATCCTGCACGTCGAAGAGTGCGCCCCCACCTTCCACGCCCGCTTTGATGCCCTCGGCAAAACCTACCGCTACCGCATCTGGCGCCCGCGCATGCTCTCCCCCTTCGAAGCCGACCGCGCCTGGCACATCTACGGTCCGCTCGATCTAGAAGCCGTCCGCTGGTGCTGCGAACAACTCGTTGGCACCCACAACTTCGTCCGCCTCTCCGCCAATCGCGGCGACATGCCCGAAACCGAGCGCCGCATCCGCATCGATAAAACCACCCGCACCATCCACCGCGCTGAAATGCGCGAAGCAGGCGACGTCATCGAACTCGAATTCTCCGGCGACGGCTTCCTCTACAAAATGGTCCGCCTCATCGTCGGCAGCCTCATGCACGTCGCCCGTGGCCGCGAACCCAAAGATTGGTTCTCCTCCCTCCTCACCGACCCCACCGGCCCCCAAAGCAACCAAACCGCCCCCGCCTGCGGCTTGTATCTAATGAAGGTCGAATACCCACCCGAGAACGGCAGCCCACTCACTACCTGCCAGGAATGACACACGTGTTATGGACCCGAGAGCACCCAAGCCACGCGCAGCTTTTGGAGTGCGGTCGCGCAG
>DLGZ01000053.1:345690-381560 GCA_002482965.1 Verrucomicrobiaceae bacterium UBA7681
CATCGGAGCTACCGCTTTCGCGAGCTGAAGAATCCCCCTTCATCCTCAACCCACCGTCCAGCCTGATCCTCGTAGGCTAGGTGTGGCAACAGCCCGCGTGTCCTTCGTAGCTTTAGCGAAGAGGGAAGCACGTAGTGCGAAGAATGGGCCCGACCACCAGCGCACAAAAACGCCCACCGCCACGCGCGCCCCAAATCCAAGGCACCGGGGTCTCCGACCCCGATTCCGGCACCTCGGTGCTGCTTTAACACCACAGGCTCGAACGCCGCATCACCTCCCCCCTTTTTCCACCTCTTTCCCTTTTTTCGGCCAACCCTCCGGCTCCCCTCCGTCATTTGCCTCCCCCTCCACTCCACTTGCATCCGCCCCTGCCTTGGACGATGACAAGCGCCCCTCCATGCCCTACGAAGCCCAAATCGCCCGCCGTCGTTCCTTCGCGATCATTTCGCACCCCGACGCCGGTAAAACGACGCTCACCGAAAAGCTCCTGCTCTACGGCGGTGCTGTCGCGCTCGCAGGTTCCGTGACCGCACGCAAAAACCAGCGCGCCACCACCTCTGACTGGATGGAGCTCGAAAAGCAGCGCGGCATTTCCGTCAGCTCCACCGTCCTCCAGTTCGAGTATAAAGGCAGCGTGGTGAACCTCCTCGACACCCCCGGTCACAAAGACTTCTCCGAAGACACCTACCGAGTGCTCACCGCCGTCGATGCCGCCATCATGGTCATCGACGCCGGTAAAGGGATCGAGGCCCAGACCCGCAAGCTCTTCGAAGTCTGCCGCCGCCGTGGCGTCCCCATCTTCACCTTCATGAACAAGCTCGACCGCCCTGCGCGCGAGCCCCTCACCCTCCTCGACGAACTCGAAACCGTCCTCGGCATCGGCGCCTGCGCCATCAACTGGCCCCTCGGCCTCGGCCAGCAGTTTCGCGGCGTCTATGACCGCCGCAAACACGACGTCCACCTCTTCGAGCGCACCGTCCACGGCGCCTACCGGGCCCCCGAAAAAGTGGGTGGTCTCGATGACGAATTCGTCGCCAAGCACACCGTCCCCGAAGCTCTGGAGCAAGCCAAGATGGAGCTCGAAATGCTCGACGGCGCAGGCCACGCCTACGACCGCACCAAGATCGATCGCGGAGAACTCACCCCCGTCTTCTTCGGCAGCGCCAGCAACAACTTCGGCGTCCAGATGCTCCTCGACGGCTTCCTCGAACTCGCGCCCCCACCCGAGCCACGCATGGCCGCCGATGGCCGCGTCATCGAGCCCACCGACGAAGGCTTCTCCGGCTTCGTTTTCAAGATCCAGGCCAACATGGACCCCCGCCACCGCGACCGCATGAGCTTCCTGCGCATCGTCAGCGGCAAGTTCGAGCGCGACATGCAGGTCACCCACACCCGCACCGGCAAAATCGTCCGCCTCGCCAACTCCCAAAAACTTTTCGCCCAGGATCGCGAGACCGTGAATGAAGCCTACGCAGGCGACGTCGTCGGCATCGTCGGCAATCACGGCTTCGGCATTGGCGACACCCTCGCCATCGACCCCAAGCTCAAGTTCGACGAAATCCCCCGCTTCGCCCCCGAAGTCTTCGCCTACATCCACAACCCCAGCACCGCCCACTACAAGCGCTTCCGCGACGGCCTGGAGCAGCTCCTCAGCGAAGGCGTCGTGCAGCAGTTCACCCAGCCCCACGCCGGTCAGCGCGTCCCCCTTCTCGGCGCCGTCGGTCCCCTCCAGTTCGAAGTCGTTCAATTCCGCCTAGAAAGCGAATACAACGCCCAAAGCCGCATCGAAAACGCCCCCTACACCGTCCTCCGCTGGGTCCGCACCAAAGACGGCGGCTCCATCGAAGACTTCGACATCCCCGGCGGCGTCACCACCGCCCAGGACAGCGACGACCGCTGGGTCGTCTTCTTCAGCGACCAATGGGCCATCAACTACTTCGAACGCCGCAATCCCAACGCCGAACTCTCCGAGATCCCCTGGGACGAAGTCGAAAAAGCAAAGCTCTAATTTGAGTTGCCCCACCGCGCCCTCATCCGCCATGCTCCCCCCATGACCGCCGATGAAATCGCCGCTGCGCTCAGCCTTGTTCGCGAAGAGACGGACTTAAACTCCAAGTCCCTCCTCCTCGCCGGCCTCGTCTCCGAATTATTCCGCGAACGCGGCTTCGAACCCGTGGTCGTCGGCGGCTCCGCCATCGAGTTCTACACCGACGGTGCCTACATGTCCGGCGATACCGACATCTGCTGGACCGGCTGGCCACAGCCAACCCATGAAGAGCGAGCGGAAATCATGCACCAGCTCCCCGGCATCAAATCCCACGGCGGCAGAAGCTGGGGCATCGAAGGACTGTGGATCGATCTGCTGGGAGAGGTCGATTACCGATCCCATAAAGCGTTCTCGCGGTTCGAAACTCCGCACGGAGAGGTGCGATTGATTCCCGTGGAGGACGCACTCGTCGAGCGGGTTTACTCCGCCCGGAAGTGGGTCAATCGGTGCGATGAGAAAGACAACGACTGCGCTAAAAAGTTAATGGCGGCCGTTGTATCGGGTAGGCTCCCCATCGATTGGGACGAAGCCAATCGCGTCGCTGCCTGCTCGAAATACAACTGCGTGCAAGAGTTCGATGCCGTAAAAGCCGAGGTGGAAGCCGAACTGGAAAAATCCAAATCCTAAGTTACCATCTCTCCATGACGCCCTCAAAACTCAAATCCAGCGCCGAGCGCACCTGGACTTGGGAGCAGTGGCAGGCAGGCCGCGCCGAGCGCCGCCGCGTGGGCAATCTCGTGGCTCCGAAAAACATCCGCCGCAAAAAAAGCGAGGGCGACGAATACCTCCGCGAAACCTACGGCGGCGAACGCGGCCCTCCCTTCAACAAGCCCTTTGATCCTTCCGCAGACGAGAAGTAACGGTGGGTGAAATGAACCCCAAAACCGTCGTCATCACCGGCTGCACCCGTGGCCTCGGCCGTGCCATGCTCCCCCTCTTCCTCCAGGCAGGCTGGCACATCGCCGGTTGCGGCCGCAACGCCGCCCAAATCGCCGAACTCTCCCACGACTACCCCGCCCCGCACCATTTCCAAACCTGCGACGTCTCCAGCGAATCCGACATCGCCGCCTTCTGCGCCACCATCCTCGAAAAATTCGGCCCACCCGATCTCGTCCTCAACAACGCCGCCATCATCACCCCCAACGCCCCCCTCTGGGAAACCAGCGCCGAAGACTTCAGCCGCATCATCGACATCAACATCAAAGGCCCCGCCGCCATGATGCGCCACCTGCTCCCGGCCATGCTCAAACGCAGCAGCGGCGTCATCGTCAACTTCTCCTCCGGCTGGGGCCGCTCCACCGCCTCCGACGTGGCCCCCTACTGCGCCACCAAATACGCCATCGAAGGCCTCTCCATGGCCACCGCCCAGGACACCTGCGGCAAAGTCGCCGTCATCCCCATGAACCCCGGCATCATCGACACCGACATGCTCCGCAGCACCTTCGGCACCGGTGCCGGAGATTTCCCCCACGCCTCAGACTGGGCCCGCCGCGCCGTCCCCTACTTCATCAAACTCGGCCCCAAAGACAACGGCAAGCCCCTCACCGTCCCCGGAGCATAGCCTTCCGGCCTGCCAGTCGGATCGTCGCGCCCAGCGCCCGAAGCATAGCCCTCCGGCCTGTCAACGGCTCGAGGCGTCCCGCCTTCGTTCAGTCGAGATTGCATCAACACCGGCAAACATTCTTCTCCCCTTCGCTCCGCCACACACCAGCTCCAACGGAGCTGTGCATCATAGCGAAGGGTTGCCGAGCCTCAGCGAGGCTACCCTGGTGCCAAACACAGCCATCGGAAAGCAAACCCACCGCCTCCTACATATTCAGCGCTTACCAGCAGCGTCTGCGATGAACTCCGCCGCGCATTGGCTCCACGATCACCCAGCGCCCAACACCAATCTCCCTCTTCATCGTTGACCCTTGACCGTTGACCTCCGACTCTGAACCTCCCCCCATGCGCCTCCTCATCACCGCCGGCCCCACCCGCGAGCCGATTGATCCGGTCCGGTTCCTCTCAAACCGCTCCTCCGGCCGCATGGGCTACGCCCTCGCCGAAGCCGCCCACACCGCCGGCCACGAGGTCGTCCTCATCTCCGGCCCCGTCTCCCTCCCACCACCCTCCGGCATCCAACTCATCCACGTCGAAACCGCCCGCGAAATGTTCGACGCCGTTCGCACCCACCTCCCCGGCTGCACCGCCGCCATCTTCAGCGCCGCCGTTGCCGATTACCGCCCCGCACAGGTCATCCCCCAAAAAATCAAAAAGACCTCCGCCACCCTCACCCTCGAACTCGAACGCACCGAAGACATCCTCGGCTCCGTCCGCACCCAGTTCGCCTTCACCGGCTTCCTCGTCGGCTTCGCCGCAGAAACCGAAAACCTCATCCTCCACGCCCAGGACAAGCTCCAGCGCAAAGGCTGCGACCTCATCATCGCCAACGACGTATCCCAATCCGGCATCGGGTTTGACAGCACAGAAAACGAAGTCACCCTCTGCTTCCCCAACGGCAAAACGACCGCCCTCCCCCGGCAGTCAAAAACCGCCCTCGCGCATGATTTGATCCAAATCATTTCATCCAGCATCTAGCATCCAATATCCAGCATCTAGTGAACGAACTCCTCGCCACCGCCACCGAAGCCGCGCATGCCGCCGGCAAACTCATCAAAGACAACTTCGGCTCCGATCTCACCGTCAACGAAATGCAGCGCCACGACATCAAGCTCGAGCTCGATGTCCGCAGCCAGCAGCTCATCACCGACATGATCCTCGCCCGCTTCCCCGACCACGCCATCCTCGGCGAAGAAGGCGGCGAAACCGGCGGCAATGGCGATGTCGAGTGGATCGTCGATCCCATCGACGGCACCGTAAATTACTTCTTCAGCATCCCGCACTTCTGCGTCTCCATCGCCGCACGCAAACGCGAATCCAAAGAACTCCTCATCGGCGTCATCTTTGACCCCATGCAGAACGAAACCTGGACCGTCATTCGCGGCGAAAAAACTCACCTCAATGGCAAACCCATCGCCGTCAGTGATCGCGCCGCCATGTCCGAAGCCGTCGTCACCGTCGGCTTCTCCAAGAGTAAAGAAGCCCTCGATCTCGGCTTTGAGCGCTACAAACGCATCGCCTACGAAGTCCGCAAAACCCGCATGCTCGGCAGCGCCGCCCTCGCCATGGCCTACATCGCCACAGGCCGTCTCGACGCCTACGTCGAAGAACAAATCAGCCTCTGGGACATCGCCGCCGGCCAGCTCATGGTCGAAATGGGCGGCGGAAAAGTGACCCTCAAGCCCAGCACCACCAAGCCCGGCACCATGTTCATCTGCGCCTCCAACGGCAAGCTGCCCATCGAAGAGTATCTCTGAGAAAGCACCCGCGCTCTGGCTCAGCCAGGTAGCCTTGTTGCTGTGCAACAAGGCCCCTTCTCAAACAATCCCCACCACCTCCCTCACACCCCAGGCCCCGATTCATCCTTCGGTCTTCGTCATTCATTCGTCATTCGGATTTCTGATTTCGTCATTCTGACACCGCCATTTCTTCCCTGCTTGCAGGGCATTGCATCGACTGCCCCTCTTCACACCGCGCATGCCCCCTCCCCCCGACACCCGCGAAGTCATCCTCGAAGCCATCGAACTCACCCGTGAGTTCGACGGCGTCAAGGCGCTCGACCGCTTCAGCTTCAAACTCCATCGCGGCGAAGTCCTCGGCCTCCTCGGTGCCAACGGTGCCGGCAAGACCACCGCCATGAACTGCCTCCTCGGCCTCACCCTGCCGAGTTCAGGTGAGCTCAATGCCTTCGGCCTCCCCTTGCAGGCCAACCGCATCAAAATCCTCCAGCGCGCGAATTTCTCCTCCGCCTACACCGCCCTGCCGGGCAATCTCCTCGTGTGGCAAAACCTCCTCGTCTTCGCCCGAATCTACGGCGTGCCTAATTCGAAGAAAAAAATCGCCGAACTCATGGAGATGCTCGAAATCTCCCACCTCAGCAAACGCGTCACCGGCCAGCTCTCCGCAGGCGAGTCCACCCGCGTCAATCTCGTCAAAGCCTTCCTCAATGACCCCGAGCTGCTGATGCTCGACGAGCCCACCGCCAGCCTCGACCCCGACATCGCCGACAAGGTCCGCAAAGTCGTCCGCAAGGTCCAGCGCGAGCGCAACATCGGCATCCTCTACACCTCCCACAACATGCGCGACATCGAGGAAGTCTGCGACCGCGTCATCTTCCTCCACAAAGGCAAGATCGTCTGCCAAGGTACCCCTGCCGACATCGTCGCCCAGTCCAGCAGCAACAACCTTGAGGATGTCTTCATCAAGATCGCCCGCGACGGCGAACTCCTCGACGAACCGAAGAAAGAGTCAGCCGTATGAATTTCCGCATCATCAGCGCCCTCGTGATGCGCTACCTGTTTCTCTACTCCCGCAGTCCCATGCGCCTTGTCGAGCTCGCCTTCTGGCCAGTGGTGGACCTCGTTGTCTGGGGAAACGTGACCGTCTTCATCCAAAAGAACACAAACCCCGAATTCGGCAGCTACGTGCTCTTTTTCCTCGGCGGCATGATTCTCTGGGACATCATGTTCCGAGCCCAGCAGGGCGTCGCCATTTCCTTCCTTGAAGACGTGTGGACGCGCAACCTGCTCAACATCTTCGTCGCCCCCGTACGCTCCTCCGAGTACATCAGCGCCACCTTCATCGTCGGCATGTTGCGCATCCTCATCACCGCCGTCGTGCTCAGCTTCATCTCCTGGTTCGGTTATGCCTTCAATGTCTTCCAGCTCAGCTGGTGGCTCATTCCCTTCTTTCTGAACCTCATGCTCTTTGGCTGGTCCCTCGGCATGATCTCCACCGCGCTCATCCTCCGCTGGGGCCTCGCCGCCGAATCCCTCGCCTGGGCCATCCCCTTCTTTTTCCAACCCGTCGTTGCCGTGTTTTACCGGGTCGAAGACATGCCCGCCTGGTCCCGCCCCATCGCCTGGTGCTTCCCGCCCACCTACATTTTTGAAGGCATGCGTGACGTCATGAAATCCGGCACCATGAACTGGGATTACCTCGGATACTCCGCCGGCCTGAACATCCTCTACCTCGCCCTCGCCGGCTGGCTCTTCGTCTGGGTCCTCAATCTCACCCGCAAACGCGGCCTCCTCACCAAGTTCGCCACTCAGTAGCAAGGGCATTCAAAGCCTAATGGCGGCATTCCTGCGCCCATTGATACCGCGCTAAAAAACCGTGCGTGCCATCCAATGCCAAGGCGTCGGGGTTTCGCTTCGCGGCTTCGCAGCCTGACCCCGCCCCTGCCTTGAAGGCCAACGGCCTTCCGTAATTGAGCCCAGGGATGCCGAGCTTTAGCGAGTGCTTCCCTGGGTAATGAGATCATGCCCGGGAAGCAAACCCAGCACCCCGCCACACCCCACGCCCGCCAGCAGCGTCTGCTACCAGCCCCGCCGCGCATTTGCCGCCATCACCCACCGTCAACTCTTCCCCCACGCCCCCGCCGCCCGCATCACCGTCTCATGCACCGCGATGTCATGCGCAGCATCCCACCCCAGCTTCTTCTCCCCGCGCACCACCCGCGCCAGATCCGTAAACTCCCCCGCATACCGGTCCTTCGGCACCTCCAGCTGAAATGACTGCGTCCCCTTCTTGTAGCTCCCCCGCGCCTTAGTCAGCGACAGATTCACCTTACCGCTCTCCATCGGCAAAATCTCAAACGTCCCCTCCGTCCCCGTCACGTTGAATCTCCGTCGCGGCCCGCCAAACGGGTCTGCATGATTGACCCGCACCACCGCCGTCGCCTTCGCATACTGCAGCACCGCCATCTGATTGTCCTTCACGCCATCGTCCTGCGTCGGCGTCGAAAAAGCGGTCACACTCGCCGGCTTGCCGAGCACAGTCACCACTGCATCGATCACATGGCAGCCCAGTTCAAACAACCCGCCACCCGGCAGCGCACCCATGATCTCTCGCTGCTTCGCATCCCCCAGCTTCCCCATCGCCGCATCGATCTCCGTGATCTCTCCCAGCCACCCCTCACGCACCGCTTGGAACAGCAGCTCAAACGCCGGGTTATACCGCAGCATATACCCCATCTGCACCGTCAGCCCGCGCTTCTCCGCCTCCAGCCGCATCGTCTTAAATTCGTCATGCCCCAGCGCCCCCGGCTTGTCCAGATGCACATGCTTGCCCGCCTGAATGCACCGCAGCGCCGTCGCGCACGACTCCTCCATCCGCGTCTCCACCGCCACCGCCTTCAAATCAGGCGTGCCCAGCAGCTGCTCCTCCGTCATCAGCGGCACCCCCTCATACCCCTTCTCCCCCGCGACCCCCACCACCTCCCAAAGCTCCGGCAAAGCCCGCATCGCCGCCATCTTCCCCGCCGCATGCGCATGCTCCGTACCGATCTGACCAATCTTCAGCCTCCCTCCGCCGCCTCCAGCAGCAGAAGCAAAAGCAGTCGAACCACAGGCAAGAATAAAGGTGCGTCGTTTCATCATGGCAGTCCCTCTCAAACGCCATGAGCGCCCTGTTCTTCACACCAAGATCCGCCGCAAACCACGAACCGTGGCGAAAGCAGCAGCTCCATTTGGAGTGCGGTCGCGCAGCGAGGAACGAGCGCAGCTACCGCTTTCCGCAGGCAACTCACCTCACGAACACCACAAAACACTCGAAAGCATCATCCAGCGCCGCCGCATGGATTCATTGCCACCCCTTTCACTCGGAAAGCTTCATCGCCACAATAACAGGCACTTGCACCGGCAGCGTCACCACATCAAAAGCTCCCGCCGCAATGCGTTCACCGGGCGTGACACTCCCTCGGAAAGAATTGCGGAATTCCAATGCAGCACTGGCGCAACTGCTCAGATTCAAACCAGCAATGAGGAAAAGGACGGGGCGGATAAGTTTCGTTTTCATGGTGGGGACGTGCTTCTTGTGCACGGCAGAGCATGCCCCACCTCCGCCCAATCCCCTCATTGATGCTCTGCATGGTTGCATTGGCCCCGCCAATCCACCTCATTTCCCCTCCACAGCACGCCGCAGCTCTTCCCCGCTGATTTCCACATCAATCACACCGCGTTCTTCCGGCCACCACACGTCCAGCGTGGTTTCGTCCACCCAGTCCTCAAATTTCAGACCAGCGATGTCCATCTGCGCTCGCGGATGTACAAAGCTAAACGCCACCGGCCGGTTGTTGAAACGATGCAGCAGCTCGTCGCCCGACCAGTAGTTTTCGTCCCCTCTATGCCATTCACCCGCCGTGCAGACCTCGCGAATGCCGGGAGAGTGCAGCAGCACCAGAAAAGCCTCTTCCGTGAGATCGCCTGCCACTTGCAGCCTTTCCTGCTCGCTTCCCGGTGCCAGCAGGGGAAACCGGCGGCGCAGCATCGCCCAGAACTTCATCTCGCTGTAATCATTCAACACACCGATTTGGAAATCCAGCCTGCGGCCAGCATCCAGCACGATGCGTTTCTCTCCACGAATCGCCGCACCCAGCGGCATCGTCACCACCCGCTTCATTCGCTGCACCGCCAGCCGCATTCGCCACGGACGGGATAAGTCGCTTTCGACGATCTCTTTCAGCGTCTTCACCTGCTCCGTATCTTCAACCTTATGCCAGAGCGATCCCGCAGGATAATGCGGCACCAGCGCGTGCGTGTACGCCATCCTCATCTTCCACGGCCGGCGCTGATTCCAATGGCCATTCTCGCCAAGCAGCATTTTGTAATCTGAAAACGCCTTCTTCGGCGGCCACGCCTCATCCACAGGTGCAAAAGCCACCACGGACGCCACATGATCCGCAGGCAGTCCCGTCACATACATCCCCTCCCACAGCTCCTGCACTGCACCTTCGGGCCGTTCTCCAAAATGCAGCGCCAGTTTCGCATCGGCATACATTCGGTCAGGTTGCGCACGCCAGTTCCAGTGCCCCAGTTTCACCACCAGCATCACCGCCAGGCCTCCCACGGTCAGTGTCATCCACGCTCGGCGCGTCATCGTACTCTGCCACCAGGCCAGCAGCAGCGTCAGTCCCAAAACAAGCCCTGCCACCACCAGCACGCAGCGGTCCGCATCCTTGGGCATCTTCGTTCCAAACTTCCATGCCATCAGCCCCAGCCCAGCAACTCCGCTGCCGATCAACGTCCCATTTTTCCACACTACACCTCTCCAGCTCGCACCCAGCGCCGTGCCTGCTCCCAGCAAAACCGCCGGCAGCACACGTCCTGCGATCTCCGCCATCCACTCCACCGGCCCAAACCCATAGCCACGACATTCCGGCCACGCGCAGGCCAGCCATGGCAGCAGCATCGCCACCTTGAAGAACAGCACCTTCGCCAGCCATACCGCTCCACGACCCAGCGGTCGCACATGCGAGACCGCCTCCGCATTTCCAGGCGCATCCGCACGCACAGAGCGCACAATGATGATCATCGCCAGCAGTGCGGGCAGCGAGCCCGGCATCGCTATCTCCGGCAGCTCCTCTAGAAACGTCTGCCAGCAGCCCGTGGCCAGCGCCGCGAGCCACAGCAGCACCAGAAACCACTGCGCGCGCCACTCCTGGGCAAACTGATGCCACACACGAAAAACAAATGAAGTTGAGTGCATCAGTTTCATGGTCGTTCAGGCCGCAGTTCCCAGATCATCTTCGTCGCGTCATAGCGGTAGTCCTTCGCACTGTAGCGGCGGGCATCATGGAGAAATTGCAGCAGCGTCTTCGTATCCGGCTGCCCCTGTTCCAGAGAAGCAAACATCGCGTGATGCTGCATCATCGCTCCACGCGCCCGGTCATCCTCCTTCATCGCCACTCCACGCAGCAGCCAGTCCAGAGCCTCCGGCATTCCCAGTGCCACCGCAGCATACAAGGGCCGTTCGTACCCACGTTCCAAAGTCACGACCGCAGGCAGCTGCGAGAACGCCTCCCGAGTCAGCCTCTCTGCTTCCTCCCGGTACTTCACATCCGGTCGCTTCATCAGCCAGCGCAGATAGCCGCGATCAAACGACTTGGCATAATCCGCCAGCACCTCATCCGTGCTGCGCGGCTTGTCATCCATCAGCGGCCACAGCGGTTCATCTGAATGCTGCCGGATCGCCGCCATATACGCGTCCAGATCGTCGGCGCGCCAGGACGACAGCCACAGCGTTTCCATCACTCTCTTGCGTACCTGCCCCGGCTTGCCCGCGACCGGCACCTCACGCTCATACCTCGGCCCTCCCGTTTTCTCAGATCGCGTGATCCCAGGAATCCCCGCCTGCAGCACCAGTTCATGCATCACTCCCATCGTCAGATCGGCACTATCATGTGCGAGCGCCGCTTTGAAGATATCCGCGTGCTCCACCAGAAACGGAGCCAGCAGCACGCACACCTCCCGGTCATTCCCCGGCCATTTCGGTTCCCCATCGTTGATCCGGTGCGTGCGTTCGTTAAACACCGCCGAGGCCTCATACACCTCCGCCACATACCGCGCGATTTCTGCCCGCGCCGCACCCTCCGCCGGCCGTGGCAGGCTGCGCACCTGCCTCAGAAAAGCCTCCCGCGGATTCCCTGCCTCCGTGGCAGGTCGGCTCCTCGGCCAGCCTTCCCTGTTCATCAGATAGCCGCCTATTTTGAGATCCTTCATCTCCATCTCATGCTGCGAGCTGCCCAGATACTCCGGCTTCAGCCACACCAGCCGCTGCTCAGCCAGATTCTCCGGGGTCACACCGGTGCCATGCTCCAGCACTCGTTGAAAAGCCCGCTGCTCAATCATGTGACACCACCCCAGGTTCGCACCTCGCGCCTGCTCATGGCCGGAGTGGATCGCAAACTGCCACATGAATCTGTTTTTGGGAGATACCAAAAACACATTCGGCAACAGCGGCAGCAAAGCATTCCGCCATTCGAAACAGCGCGCCGACATTCGGTACACCACCGCCACACACCCAGGAGCACTGCCTCCTTGTCCATCACTATTGAGCTTCACTTCCAGCAGCTCGATCTCGAAATCCGGCACCTTGAATTGAGCCCCAACTTTGATCGGAATTTCGCCCAGCTTGTTCAACCTCATCCATTCGGCAGTGAGATCGACATGGGTGGAGACAGGTGCCTCAACCTGCGGCGGCTGTGAGAGCCTGAACTGCATGTTTTGCGCTTTGGCGTCCATATCCATAGACAGCATTCCCGGCACCTTCGCCCCCGGCAGCGCTGATGCCATCGGATAGGACTGGCATAGGTAGCCCACCATGTAAGACGGCTGACGCCTGGTCTGACCCCACTGCTCCGGAGGCGCAGGCATCACTCGGCCGTTCTGCATCATCGAGGTGGCCGTTGCCCGCCAATGGGGAACAAATTCGTCCGGCATGCCGGCGAGCATGGCATGCGCAGTGAAGTCGATGTATTTCCCACCGGGAGCTTCGTCCCCCTGGCTAAAGTGCCGGTCACGCTCCGGTATCACCACCTCACGGCCTGCCGTGAGCTTGCTGATGAGTTCTTGATCACGCGGCTTCTCATAGCTCTCGATAAAAAGCGATGACCCAGCCACGCCTTGATACAGCAGGAGCAGACACGCCACCGCACTCATGCGCGCCACCCTCCCAAACGGTCGTCGTTGGTGCCACACCACCAGCACCGGCATCAGTATCCCCACCAGCCACGCCGCCTGCACACTGCGACCAAATTCCATGCCCACCTGCGGCCGATCATACACCAGATGCAGCAGCTTGAAGACCACCCACAGCACCTGGCCATTCCACTCTTCCAGTGAAAAAACCACCAGCACAATCATCGCATACCGCTCCCATCCGCGCAGTAAAAGCGGCAGCGGCAGCAGCCACAGCGTCATGGAGCCAACCGCCCATGCCCGCTCCATCATGCCCAGAACCACATCCGACCACGGCCGCCCGTTCAGCCACAGATACACAGCGCATTCCAGCATCAGCGGCACCATCACCAGCAGCACCCACACCAGCAGCCGTGCCGCCCAGTAGCTCACTGGCGAAAGCGGCCGCGTCAGCGCATAGCCCCTCCCGCCACTCGCTCCTTCCTCCGGCGGCACACTCAGCATGAACCACCACGCCACCATCCACAGCAGCGCCATCATGAGGATCTCATAGGACACATTCACTCCCGCATTGTACCCGCCCTCGACCGACCTCATCGGCAGCACCCACTCCATCTGCATCGCCAGATCCAGCGCCAGCACCACCAGAAACACACACCACCGCATTCGCAGGTATCGAAACTCTTTGCAGAACTGATGCATCGTATGCGTCACGGCTTCTTCACCTCCGCTTTCGGCTCCGCCAGCACCTCGGCCATCTGTGCCGCCGTGAGTTCAAGATCCATCGTTCCACGTTCCTCCGCATACCACAGTGTGGCATTCAGCCGGTTCACCCAGTCTTCGTGCGTCGTTTTCAGAATGGCATGCTGCTCCTTGGGCGTCCACAGCCGGATTTCCAGCCCCTGATTCTCATCGATCTGCCACAGCCGGGATTGATCGTTGTAGCTGGAAAACCGCCTTTCCCGCTGCACGAGACCTGGATCGCGCGCCTCATTCTCCCCTAGATCCGGGTCTTCCAGCACGAAAATGAAGTTTTCACTCAATTCCCGGCCCCGCACGTGGGCACTTCGATGCGAGTCGACAGGAAGCAGAGCGGCCGACAAGCGGTGCGCACGCCCATGCATCTCCCAGGCCTCCCTCAGCCACGCAAAGGCATTGAACTCCATTCGCAATCCCGGGCGGATGAGAAAGCTGTTCTCCTGCGACCAAAACTGCCGGTAAGGCAGCGTGGCGACACGCTTCATCTCATGCACGACAAGCCGCAGCCTCCAGCGGCGCGTGATCGCGTCCTCCCGTTTGAGTCGGAGCTGCTGCAGCACCGCTGGCAGCGGCTTGCGGCCATTGTACATCGCGTTGTTGCCTATGCTCTGCCGCCAGAGCGTCGTAGGCGGACTGTATTTAAAAAGCACCCGCGTGTGATCCGTGTGCAGCCACGAATCACGTCCGCTCTCATCGACCGCAAGGTCGCTGTAGCTCCCCTTCGGCGGCCAGACGCTGCTGTCATCAATGGGCGCAAACTCAATGATGCTCGCCACTTCATCTTTGCCCAGTCCCGTAAGTCGCAATGTCTGCCACAGGCCCCGCCCGGGCGCTTTGTCCTCCTTGTCCGCTTTCCCCACCTTGATGCCGATCTTCGCAGCGTTGGCGTACTCCAGCGGCGGCGGCGTGATCCAGTCATACCGCCACGCACTCGCGATCAGCGGTGCGGCAGCCAGAGTCAGCAGCGCCAGTCCTGCGGCAAGCAACCGCCGTCTCGGCACCGTCGCGATCCACCAGGCCAAGAGCAGGCCGCCGAGTGCCGCCAATGCCGCCACGAACGTGCCGCACAGACTCGCATGCTGCTGCCCCACCACTTGGAAGACTTGTTCGCCATAGTGGTACACCTCCCCCTGCATCGCCAGCCACACGCCAGTTCCCACCATCCCCAGCACCGCAAGAGCCATCATTTGCCGCGTTGAAGAGGCCAGGGCTGTGAGCGCACCCGTGAAGCCAAAAATCAGCCCCATCACCAGCACCACCGTGCCTGCCAGCACAAGCCATTGCCCCATGCCCAATCCGAAGCCTCGCCAGTCGAGGCCGCAAACCACCACCGCAGGCAAAACCACACCAAGGAGCAGAAACAGCAGCTTTCCCACCCACAGCGCGGCCTGCCCCACCGGACGCGTGAGGCTGAAAGTGTCCGCGTTGGATGGCGCATCCGCACTCACACAGCGCCACACCACGGCAGCAGCCATCAGCAGAGTTCCCAACTCAATCCAGCCCTCAAGATCCGCCAATGCCAGCGAAGAGAAGGTCGTCTTCGCCTCATGAACGCGATGCCAGCGCCGGACCACAAGCCACAGCAGCCACGCGAGGATCATCCCACGCTGATGCAGCCACTCCCTGCGGGCTTGATGAAAAATGCGGGTGAGAGCAGGCGCGGTGTTCATGGCAGGCGAAATTTCCAGGCTCGTTTTTCAGGCACGTATTCAAAGTCACTGACCTTCAACCGGCGGAAAAACGGCCACTTCTCATGGTCTGGCATCTTCCGTTCCTTTTCCCAGAACTTGCCGCCGTCCGCAGTCAGCAAATGCGGCTGCGGATACCCCCCGTTGCGCGGCGGCAGATCACCCCCCAGCG
The DNA here is from genome assembly GCA_002482965.1 of Verrucomicrobiaceae bacterium UBA7681. Taxonomy (GTDB): domain Bacteria; phylum Verrucomicrobiota; class Verrucomicrobiia; order Verrucomicrobiales; family Verrucomicrobiaceae; genus Prosthecobacter. Next base: position 360,877 of record DLGZ01000053.1, read on the forward strand.
CCATCCAGCGCAGACAGAGATCGAATGCTTCTGGAGATCCAAAATCCGCTGCCTCACTGACACTCATACCACTCAGATAGCTCTCAGAACCCGTCATAGGCAGCGTCTTTTCAAACCCATTCATGGCAATCCTCTCGGTCTCCGGCCGCATTGGGGGCAGCTTGTCCAGTTCCTCAATGATCCCGCGATTGATGTCATGCTTCGCAGCCTGCAGCAGTCGGGCCCGCGACTCCTCATCACCCCAGGCAAAGAGCAGTGCTTCGCAGCCCCGTGGCAGTGGCGACCCGCTCAGCAGGCGCGGCTTCAATCTCTTCGCCTCCTCGGCCCAGCCCTTGCGCACCACCACATCCGCCAGCCCCGGCTGTCTGATCACCCGGTCAATGACAGCTTCACGCTGATCGTCCGTCAAATAGCGGTCCAGCAGGGTCCTCGGAGGACGGTTGGTCCATCCCGGCCACAGGCTGGAGGGCAGTTCCAGCAGCAGCGGCAGGTGCTCTTTTCCCAGGGGATCAAAGGCCTGCGTGATCGCTGGAAAAGCTGCCGGGACGTAAACGGCTCCGGTCACGCCTGCAGTCGAAAAGAGTTCGTAGAGCGCACGCCGCGCCTCTTTTTCACTGCTGTCCGCCGTCAGCGGCTTGAAGGTCGCCATGCGTTCCTGAAACGCCTTCATCTGACGCCCTCCATACAGCAGTCTGGCCTCATGCCAGGCATACCTCTCACCATAGGCGGATGGAAAATCCGCCAGACGCATCTCCGGAGACTTCCAGGTGTACGGACTGGTCCCAAGGAACCGGCTGCGCAGCAGAATGAGACGCAGTTTCGCTGCATCGGCACCCGTGGCCTCGCCATCGGCGTAGTTGAAAATACCATTCCATGTCAGTGCAATCTGCCTGCGTTGCCAGCCCGTGTGAGTCGCCCGCGTGCCGAGCATCGTCTGCTTGACGGGATCCAGCCAGACGATCTGCCGCTGCGGCGAATGCAGCAGCATGGCACTGCCAGTTTCCTCATTCCAATGGTCCCGTGTCTCCACTCGTAGCGTGATCGTCAGTGCACCGGGCTGCGGCCCGGCAGCAGGAGTCACACTGAGAACCTCCCACCGCGCCTCATCGCTCTCAGCACGGCTGCCTGCCACCATCGGCAGTTCAAACGCCAGATCACGCTGATACCAATCCATGTGGTAGTCAGTCGCAAGCATCAATGGCTGCTCAGCCGGCGGATATGGTTGATCAAAGGCGGCGAGGGCAATACTTCGGCCTTCCCAGGACCACAGCGGAAACGGCTGCGCTGAATAAAACAGCGTCCCGCCAGGAAAGAAGTCCCGCAGATTCACATCGCCGCGATGCACCTGATCCTGCGGAGAGCCGTAGCCGTACCGTGACCGAATGATGGATGCTGATGAAGCCTTGGCGCTGGAGGTTCTGCCATCCTGCACGACACGGCTTCCTGCCAGCCTCATATCAACATGAACGCCTGGTTTTCCCGTCTCTGTCTCAGGCTTCGCGGAAAGTGTGTGGGCGCCTGACTCGCTTTCAAAGCCTTCGAAATGAACTGTCTCCAGATCGATCTCCACCTTCAATCCCGGAGCCAGTGCCCGGACCAATGCCTCGTCCTGCGCCACAAGTTCACGGTCGGTCGCCAACACCCAAAAGCGCGCAGCCAGCAGCCCGACCAAGGCCGAGAAACAGGTCAGGCACAATCGCCGACGAAAACTGTAAGCCCGTTGAAGGTGCCTCCACGCCAGCCAGCCGCTGAGTCCGCCGAACACCATCCATCCCACCATGAGTCCAGCCCACGTTTGATCGAAGCTCGGATAAAACTTCCACCAGGCAGCACTCGCCACATCCAGCACTTTCGAGGCAGCCGCGAGTGTCACCACAATAACGAATAGCGCCTTCCACACCTCCCGCCTCCGCCACAGCGCCAGCGCAGGCAGCAGCCATGCTGACAAGCCCGCCGCAAAGCATGCCCTCTCCCCCATGCCCCGCAGCACATCCGCCATAGGCCTCCCGGACAGCAGCAGATACAATCCGTTTTGCAGCACCACCGGCAGCACAATCAGCGTCAGCCACAGCAGCATCCTCGCCTGCCAATAGGCTGCCCATGGCAATGGCCGCGTGCTGATGAAGCTGCGGTCACTCCCCGGCCGGTCCTCCGGGCATGAAAGCAGCAGCGACAAACCCACCAGCAAAATCATCACCGGCAAATACCCAAGCCATGCCGGTGCCTCCACCCCTGCACGCATCGGCAGCAGCCATTCCAGATTAACCGCGAGATCAAAACCAAGCAGCGCCAGAAACGCAAACCAGCGCAGCCGCAGGTAACGAAACTCTTTGCGGAAATGATGAAGTGTCAGGTTCATATCTCATTTCCCTTCGAGTCGATAAGCACGCGCCAGCGCGACAAAGATCTCGCGCAAGCTCATCGGTCGCACTTCGTGATGCATCGCCGTCGGAATCGCCCCACGCAGCGCCGCAGCAAGAGCCTCCTCATTCGCAAACCGGCTCTCAGTAAAGCGCAGCGTGCGCCCCGCCTGCTCCGCATGCAGCCAGTCATTCGGCAGATTCACCGGCGCTTTAACCTCATCCGGCAGCACCACCTCAATCGCCCGAAACCGCGCCTGCAAGCTGTCGCTCGTTTCATCCAGCGCCAGTTTCCCGCGATTGATGATCGCCACCCGATCCGCCAGTCGCTGCACCTCCTCAATATCATGCGACGACACAAACACCGTCCACCCCTCCTGCTCCGTAAGTTCCAGCAGCCCGCGAATAAACTCATCACGCACCAGCGGATCCAGCCCACTGAACGGCTCATCCAACACCACCAGCTTCGGCCGATACGCCAGACTGCTCAGCAGCGCAGCCTTCATCCGCATCCCACGCGAGAGATCCTTCAGCTTCGTTCCCAGCGGCAGATCAAACTGCGTCAGCAACTGCCTCTCAAAAGCGCTGTCCCAGTTCGGATACAACGGCCGGCAGTAATCAAAGAACTGCTTCACCGTCATCCACAGCGGCAGCTCCATATTCTCGGACACATATCCAATCTGCGTAAACTGCGCCGGCCCCAGCTTCCGCGAATCCCCGCCCAGCACCTCAATCGTCCCACTGTCCGGCCGATGCAGATTCAGCAAACACTTGATCGTCGTGCTCTTCCCCGCGCCATTCGGCCCCAGAAAAGCAGTCACCTGCCCCTCCGGCACTTGCAGGCTCAATCCGGCAACGGCTTCAGTCTTCCGGAAACGTTTGTGGAGGTCAGTGATCGTGATCATAGGCTTTTGAGATGCTGAATGATTTGGTTGAGCGTGAGATTCAAATCGGCGGCCTCCTTGAGCAGCGCCCGGCATTCCGGCGTGATCTGCGCGAGCCGTTCCGCGAGATCCGGCTGATCCGGCACCGTCACGACCATCCCGATCCCAGGTCGTGAATTGAGCCACCCTGCATCCTTCAGCAGCAGCACCACCTTATGCGCCGTCGTCGGGCTGATCCGCAGTTCCTGGCTCAGCGTCCGCACACTCGGAAACGCATCCCCCGCCCTCATCTGCCCCGTTAAGAGCGCTTTGCGCACAGCCCCAAGAATCTGGTCAGAGACCGGACTCCCATCCTGAAGCTGGATCGAAAAAGGCAGCATACGCGAGGTGTTCTTACTGTAACAGCACAACTGTTACACCTGCAAGCAAAATTTATCTCGTTCATTTTTCTGCCATCTGCTTCGCCTTCCTGCCACCGCATTCCGACATAGGTCGCCTCCATTCTCCCTCGACACCACCACCTGCATTCTATCCCACGCCCCCAAAACCCTTTCCGTCCTTTCCGTCCTTTCCGTCCTTTCCGTCCTTTCCGTCCTTTCCGTCCTTTCCGTCCTTTCCGTCCTTTCCGTCCTTTCCGTCCCTCGCTGATCAACCCCACGATCTTCACATCACAGGAACTCAGCTCTTGAATTCCAACAACCTTCCAGCCCGATCAACGATGCAATCCATCTCGAATACAGGTCTTGAAGGCCAACGGCCTTCCGTAATATAGCCCAGGGATGCCGAGCTTTAGCGAGTGCTTCCCTGAGTCTCGCCATCCCAATTCGGAAAGCAAACCCAGCGGTTCGTCGCGCAAATTTTCCACCAGCAGCGTCTTCAACGAGCTCCGCAACGCATTTGCTCCGCAGGCAGGCCGCGCTCCAATGCCGCCCAGTCCTCGATGACCTCCGCATAACCGAGCTCCATTCGAGTCAGGCCTTGTCACGCTCGAACTGGTCCGCGTGGCTCAGCTCATAGCGTAAATTCAGCAAGATGACGTTCTCCGAATTTTCCGCGCCCGAACAGATCATGTTCCAATGCTCCTCCGGCTTGAGTTTGCGCTCATCAATCATCTCCTCGCGCTCATACGGGTCCGCAGGCCACTCGGGCCCAAAAAGACCCGCCCATTCCTGCAGGCAACTGGCCGTCACAGGCGCTCCAATTTCCTTGAGCTCTGCAATGACCTCCTCCAGGTGGTCTGCTTCATAGCCCACCACAAACCGGTCAAATCCAGAGGTGTTGATGGGGGGGTGAACCAGTTCGCCACTGTCCATACCGTCCGCTCAGCCGGTCTCACCTTGTCGAGCCCGATTTCCTGCACTCGGCTGTCCAGCCTCCAAACTGGGTCAGGCAGACCTTCGACCTTCAACAACAATAGAGCGGCCTCCTCTCCCAATTTCCCGCCTTCATTCACCACCTCCCACAATCGGCGTTGGGCTTCGGGCAGATCATGCTCGGCATGCGCCCTCAGCATCAGCAGATACTCATCACCCACCCCTTGCTGCTTGAGGTCCGGCATCGTCGCAGGCAGCCAATGCGCGGCAATATCAGCAGGCACAACCACGGAAGCGGAGTCATTGATCGCCGCTACTGCGGCTGAAAATCCAGGCGCTCCCAGCACCAGCAGCTCTCGCTCCGCAAAAGCTTTCACCGCACGTTCCGCATCAACCGCCATCATCGCCGCCGGCCAGGAGACAAAGGGCCAGCCATGAAAAAGATTCGGCGTCGAAGGATCCTCGAGCCCTTGTTCAAGAGCGCGGAAGACACCGTCTTTCCACTGCGGCTCGGCATTCTCAGCCCCCTCAACAATCCCTTTGAGCAAGTCCGGCCACGTCAGGCTGACGCTCTTGTTAGAAAGCCAGTCAGCGATGAACGCAACAGACGCACCAGTTCCAAGCTCACCAATGGCTCTGAGCACCTCACTCTGCGCCTCAGCATCCCCATTCTTCATCGCAGTCGCCCCTCGCCGCATCAACTCCACCAGGTTCCGGTCCTTCTCAGGCAGCGCCTCCAGCCTGCGCCTCTCATTCCAAGCACGCCACCACCACACCCCTCCCCCAAGAACCGCAACAAAGATGCACAGCGCAAAAACCATTCTCCGACCCTGTCCCAAGACACCCCCCAAGGTCAAGCCCAAGACACCTGCTGGATGGCGTAGCCATCCAAGCCTGTAGCGAGGTGGTTGAGCGCAGCGATACCCCTCGTCCCGACACATCCTACGCATGAAATGCACCCGCATCGCGTAGCGATGCCAGCACGAGCCTTGCCTAGCCCCACCATCACCCACCGCACCTCCTACTTCCCCTTCTTCACACCCCGCTTCGGCTTCCCATACACCACACTCTTCCTCTGCGCCGGCAGCGCACCCGTATCATCCGCGTTCATCCCCGCCCTCTTCTTCAACTCCCGAATCTGATCCCTTAGCAGCGCCGCCCTCTCATACTCCAGCTTGCTCGCCGCATCCGCCATCTCCTGCTCCAGCTCACGAATCGTCTCCGTGATCGCAAAATCCCCCCCGCCCTCGCGCACCACGCTCTCCTCAATCTCCCGCGCCTTGCCCAAAATTTGCAGACTCTCCTGCACCGCACGCTGCACCGTCTGCGGCGTGATCCCGTGCTTCTCATTGTGATCCGTCTGCACCTGACGCCGATACCCGCTGATGCTCAGCAGCGCCCGAATGCTCTTCGTCTCAATATCCGCAAACAACACCACCTCCCCATTGATGTGACGCGCCGCACGCCCCGACGTCTGAATCAGCGACGACTCACTCCGCAAAAACCCTTCTTTATCCGCATCCAAAATGCACACCAGACTCACCTCCGGCAAATCAAGCCCTTCACGCAGCAGATTGATCCCCACCAGCACATCACAGTCCCCCGATCTCAGGCTTCGTAAAATCTCCACCCGCTCAATCGCATCAATGTCGCTGTGCAAATACCGCACCTTGAAATCAAGATTGCGCAGGTAGTCCGTCAAATCCTCCGCCGTCCGCTTCGTCAGCGTCGTCACCAGCACACGCTCACCCTTTTCAATCCGCTGACGGCACAGCTCAATCGTCTCATCAATCTGCCCCTTCAGTGGCTTGATCGTAATCACCGGATCCAGCAGCCCCGTCGGCCGAATGATCTGCTCCACCACCAGCGACCGCCCTTTCGCCATCACATCGAAGTTTCCCACCGCCTCAGCACTCCCGCTGATCCGCACTGTCCGCGTCATCGGCAGCGCATCCGCCACCTTGGCGATGTAGCTGGTATTTCCCACCACGCTGTTCTCAATCTCAAACCGCGCCGGCGTCGCACTCACATACACCAGCTGCCCCACCTTCCCCATGAACTCCTCAAATCGCAGTGGCCGATTGTCCAACGCACTCGGCAGCCGGAACCCATGCTCCACCAGCACCGTCTTGCGCGACTTGTCACCCTCATACATCCCGCCTATTTGAGGAATCGTCACGTGGCTCTCATCGATAAACATCAGCGGCGGCTCCTTGAAGAAATCCAGCAGCGTCCCCGGCGTCGCCCCCGGCGCACGCCCCGTCAGGTGCCGGCTGTAGTTCTCAATGCCCTGGCAGAACCCCATCTCCTGCATCATCTCAATGTCATACTGCGTCCTCATCTTGATCCGCTGCGCCTCCAGCAGCTTCCCCTCCTTCTCAAACCACGCCACCCGCTCCTCCGCCTCTTCACGGATCTTCACAATCGCCTTCCTCAGCTTGTCACCCGGCGTCACGAACTGCTTCGCCGGAAAAATCGTGTAGCTCGGCATCTTCAGCGTCACCGTACCCGTCAGTACATCCACCGCGCTGATGCGGTCAATCTCATCCCCAAAAAACTCAATGCGGATCGCCTCATTCTCCAGATACGCCGGCACCACCTCGATCACATCCCCCCGCGCACGAAATTTCCCGCGCGTCAGTTGCACATCATTCCGCTCATACAGCATGTCCACCAGCCGCGTCAGCAGCGTCTCCCGCGTCATCTGCATCCCCACATTCAGCGGCATCATCATCCCCTCATAATCTTCGGGAGAACCCAAACCATAAATGCACGACACACTCGCCACGATGATCGTATCCTGCCGCGTAATGAGAGCCCCCATGCTCGAAAGCCGCAGTCGCTCGATCTCATCATTCACCGCGCTGTCCTTCTCAATGAACGTGTCCGTCCGCGCGATGTAAGCCTCCGGCTGATAATAGTCGAAGTAACTCACAAAATACTCCACCGCATTGTCCGGAAAAAAGTTCTTAAACTCCGAGTACAACTGCGCCGCCAGCGTCTTGTTGTGCGAAAACACCAGCGCCGGCCTCCCCACCTCCGCGATCACATTCGCCATCGTAAACGTCTTCCCAGACCCCGTCACCCCCATCAGCGTCTGGTGCCGGTTCCCCGCACGCACCGACTTCGTCAGCTTCGCAATCGCCTGCGCCTGATCCCCCTGCGGACTATACTCTGTATTCAGCCGAAAAACGGACATGGTAAAGCTTACGTACAGCAGCGGGCTCAGCGATGCACCGAATAAATCAAACCAAGAGTCCTTCAGCCATCCAGCGAAAAGCATCAACCCGCACCCTCACACCGCAAAGCGACATTCCAATTTGAGGTCTTCTCAGCGGTCTTCTACTGAGTATAACGCAATAGACTGACAACCCTGTCTCGAAGGCCAACGGCCTTCCGTATTTAAGCCCAGGGATGCCGAGCCTCGGCGAGGCTTCCCTGGGTGGGTCGGCGACCGACAGGAAAGCAAACCCAGCGACTTCTTCACACGCCGCGCCCTCCAGCAGCGTCTGCAAAAAGCACCGCCTCGCTCAAAGAACGCCGCCAGCACCAAATCCCACGATCACCCGCAATCCCCCCCAGAGATCAGATCCCACAGACCTTCTCTGCGTTCTCCAAATCTCTGCGGTGCTAATTCAGTGTCCCCTCAGCAGGCACTCAGGACATCCCCGACCCAATCTCGCTAGGCGACGGCAGATCCGCCGGATCCACCTCCTCCACCTTCGCAGGCACCGGCTGCGCATACCGCACCCGATACTCTTTCCACGAGATCAGCTTCCGGTCACTCTCATCCCAGATCCGCAAATTCATGCACTTCAGGCTCTCCCAAAACGTCAGCGGCTTGATCGAATAAAACATCGGGTGCGAGTTATGGCACTTCTCCAAATAATAGTTCGGAATCCGTGAGCTCAGATGGTGAATGTGATGGAAACCAATGTTCCCCGTGAACCACTGCAAGATCTTCGGCAGCTTGTAAAACGAGCTCCCCTCCAGCGCCGCCGTCGTGTAGTCCCACTCCTCACGGTGCTCCCAGTACACATCCTCATACTGGTGCTGCACATAAAACATCCAGATGCCCGCCATCCCCGCAAACATCGTCACCGGCAGTTGCATCAGCACATAGTTCTTAAAGCCAAAGACATAGCTCAGCCCCACAATCATCAGCACCAGCGCGATGTTCATCATCATCACCGACTTGCGATCCTTCCCCTTCGCCCTCGGCGATGGGAAACGCTGATGAATCAAAAACAGCGCCAGCGGCCCCACCACAAACAGCGTGATCGGATTGCGGATCAGCTTGTAAAAAAAGCGCCGCGTCGGGCTCGCCTCCTGGTACTCCTTCACCGTCATCGTCCAGATGTCCCCATCCCCACGGCGGCTCAGGTCACCCGACGTCTGGTGGTGCACCGAGTGCTGCCACGTCCAGTGCAGATACGGCGTAAAAGTCAGCATCCCGCTAATGAATCCCAGCACACTGTTCGCCTTCTTCGATTTGAAATAAGACCCATGACCGCAGTCATGAAACATGATGAACACCCGCACCAGCAGCAGGCCCGTCACCGCCGCAATCGCCAGCGTCAGCCAGTACGACACCGACAAACTCCAGTACATCGCCCACCAAAGCAGCACGTAGGGAACGAAAGTATTCACCATCTGCCAGATGGCACGAGGCATGGAAGGGACCGTAAAAGGGGCGACAATTTTCTTCCATTCGGAAATCGTGGCCTGGGGCTTGGATGGTGTCATCTCAGGGGCGCTCGTCATAGTTGGTAGAGACTTATGATGTAGCACATTTTCGCCATTCGTCCCGCACAGAATTTGTTAATTCGTCCGCATCCATTGACCTATTGCGAACGCATCGCAACATAATCATCTCATTGGCAACATTTTAGGATTTAGCAATCCTGCAACACCCCGCCTCGGCACACCCCCATATGGAGTGCGGTCGCGCAGTGAGGAACAGCCAGTCCTCCGTAGCTTTAGCGAAGGAGGAAGCGAAGCTACCGCTTTCGACGGCCTCGGTGGCGAACGCGTGCCAAGAAATCCTTGAAAGCGGAAGCCGGTAATCCTTCGCCACCCGGTCACCTCCCTCACACCACCAGCCCCTCGAAAGCCCCCGCACCCAAGGTGCCGGGGTCTCCGACCCCGAGCCTGTCCGCCAACCTCTCATCCCCACAGAGCCCCCCTCAAAATCAGCCCTCTGCGCCCTCCAAATCTCTCCGCTGCCCCCCTCAATAATCCCGAAACGGCCCCCTCGGCTCCGCCTCATCCATCTCCTTCCGCCACCCTTCAAACTTCCCCCTCATCATCTCCACCACCTCCGGCTTCTCCCCGCTCAGGTCCTTCTTCTCCCCCAGGTCCGTGCTCAAATCAAAGAGCCCCCCGCCCTTCTCCGACTCCACCCACTTCCAGCTCCCCACCCGCGCCGCCTTGTCCCCACGCCTCTGCCAAAACATCGCCTCACGCGGTGACTTCACCTCACCCCGCAGCACCGGCAGCATGTCAAACCCGTCAAGCTTCACTCCTTCGTAAGAAGGATGAAGCTTGCCCTTCGAAGCCTCGTGCGAAGAATGGGCCCCCGTCGCCTTCAACAACGTCGGCACCAGCTCCAGCGAGGTAATGAACTCATCCGTCACCTTCCCCGCCGGCACCTTCCCCGGCCAGCGCATGATGAAAGGCACCCGCAGTCCCCCCTCCCACATCGTGCTCTTGTGCCCCTTCAGCGGCGCATTCCCCCCGTTCCCGCTCCCCCCGTTGTCAGACAAAAACACAAAGATCGTATTCCCCGTCTGCCCCGCCTTCTCCACCGCCTCCATCACCGCGCCAATCGCCTCATCCATGCACGTCACCGCCCCGCAGTAGCGCGCCAGCCTCTCGTCCTTCACCTTCCCCCGATACATCGCCACGTACTTCTCCGGCGCCTGCACCCCCTCGCTCAGCTTCTTGGCACCCTCCTTCGTCCCCTCCCCAAAGCTCGACGCCCCATGCGGCGCATTGAAGGCCAGATACAAAAAGAACGGCTTCCGCCCCGCATGCTCATTTAAAAAATACAGCGCCTCACGCCGGAACACGTCCGTCACATACGTCCCCTTGTCCTCCTCCGTCCGCACATTCCCCCGAAACAGCGACGCCACCCCGTACCGCTCATGCGTGAAGTAGTCGATCCCGTTGTTCCCGTGCCCGTAGAAGAAATCAAAGCCCCGCTGCAGCGGCAGAAATCGCCTCGCCTGCCCCATGTCCCACTTCCCCACGCAGCCCGTCGCATAGCCCGCCTTCCGCAGCATATCCCCCAGCGTCACCTCCCGCACATCCAGCCCCAGCGTCATCTCCGGCGACACCGCATACTCCTCCGCCGAATACCGGTACCCATAATTCACCAAATCATTCCTCACCATATCATAGAGACCGTTCCGCTGCGGAAACCGCCCCGTCAAAATGCTCCCCCGCGACGGCGTACACGCCGACCACGTCACATAAAAGCTCGTCCCCCGCACCCCCTCCGCCGCCAGCCTGTCCAGGTTCGGAGTAATGAGCGGCTTCGTCCCAATGCACCCCAGATCCGGATACCCCTGATCATCACTCACAATCAAAACCACATTCGGCTGCCCCGCCAAACCAGCGCCCACAGACAGTAAAACGAAAAAGGAAAAAGCCACAAATCGAATCCACATCCCCCCATAACGCAGCCTCACCCCCTTCCTAGCAATCCAAGTCACCTCCCCCAGCCAGAATCACCCAACCAGGTGCCCTTTCCGTCCTTTCCGTCCTTTCCGTCCTTTTTGTCCTTTTTGTCCTTTCCGTCCTTTTCCGTCCTTCGCACCCGTCGAAGCACAGCATGCCCATCGTCTCGCAGCCAGTCCTTCGAAGCCTCGCGCGAAGAATCCTTCCCATCAGCCCCATAGGCCCTATCAGACCTATTCCGCCCCCCCCTTGCAGCGCCAATGACGCGCCAAAAAAAAACTGGGCGACGCCACAGCGCCGCCCAGCAAAAAAAACCAAGAACAAAAAACAAAGAACCGAAGTTAAAACCTCACTTCACCTTGATCAGCTCCACATCGAAAATCAGCGCCTCATTCGGCCCGATATCCCGACCCGCGCCACGCGGCCCATAAGCCAGCTTCGAAGGAATATAAAAACGATACTTCGCCCCTTCCTGCATCAGCTGCACACCCTCAGTCCAGCCCGCGATCACGCGATTCAGCGGAAACTCGATCGACTCCTTGCGCTTGTACGAGCTGTCAAACACCGTGCCATCAATCAGCGTCCCCTCGTAGTGCACTTCCACCGTGTCCGTCGCCTTCGGGCTCTTCCCCGTCCCCGGCGTGATCACCTTGTACTGCAGACCGCTCGCAGTCACCGTCACGCCCTCTTTTTTGGCGTTGTCTTCGAGAAATTTTTCACCTTTGGCAAGAGCGATGTCGGACATGGAATGTGTAGGGGGATTGGGGGTTGGTTAATTTCGGAACCCAACCCCTAGCACCCCCCTCAAACTTGTCGACCCCCGAATGCACCCCGTACCACAACCGTCCCGGTTGCCCCCATCCGCCTCGCAACGCCCCCTCTTCGTCTTGTACTCCCAGCCTCTGAGTACGTTGTTCGGGCTTTCTTGTCCTTCGTAGCCTTGGCGAAGAAGGAAGCCCGTTCCGGAAGCTCCACATCGCCCCAAACCTGAAACCAGCCAGCGCACGTTTTGCAGTACCGGCTTTAGCCGGAATCTGGAAACGCAGTTCGTGCAAACCGCTCCCGAAAAAACATCCCCATGACTCCTCGTTCCACGATCCAGCCACACTGACCTTCGCCATTCGTCATTTCCCCTCTCCCCCCCTCACCCACCAACCACTCCTCTCATTCCTCCCCTTTTTTCCCCTCTTTCCTCTTTTTCGGCCATCCCCATTCCCCATTCCCCTTCCCGCATCCAGCATCCAGCATCCAGCCCCAACTCCGCTCTTCCCTTCCCCCCTCGCCTTCCCTAAACTCCCCCCATGAATCGCGAGCGCCTCTTCACCCAGCTCTCCTCCCACACCGGCCCCTTTGACATCGCCATCATCGGCGGCGGCGCCACCGGCCTCGGCGCCGCAGTCGATGCCGCCTCACGCGGCCACTCCGTCGTCCTCATCGAGCAGTCAGACTTCGCCAAAGGCACCTCCTCCCGCTCCACCAAGCTCGTCCACGGCGGCGTCCGCTACCTCAAGCAGGGCAATGTCTCCCTCGTCCTCGAAGCCCTCCGCGAGCGCGGCCTCCTCGTCCGCAACGCCCCCCACCTCGTCCACAGCCTCCCCTTCGTCATCCCCAGCTACCACTGGTGGGAAGGCCCCTTCTACGGCATCGGCATGAAGGTTTACGACACCCTCGCCGGCCAGCTCGGCCTCCAGCCCTCACGCTACCTCTCCCGCGAGGAAATCACCGACCTCCTCCCCACCCTCGAAACCGAAGGCCTCACCGGCGGCGTCGTCTATCACGACGGCCAGTTCGACGACGCCCGCCTCGCCATCCACCTCGCCCGCACCGCCGTCAATCACGGCGCCATCGTCCTCAATCACACCCGCTGCCGTGGCCTCATGAAAGAAAACGGCCACATCATCGGCGTCCAGGCCGAGTGCGTCGAAACCGGCCGCCAGCTCGAAATCCGCGCCAAATGCGTCATCAACGCCACCGGCGTCTTCGTCGATGACATCCGCCGCATGGACGAGCCCAAGGCCCAAAACATCGTCGCCCCCAGCCAGGGCGTCCACCTCGTCCTCCCCCGCGAATTCCTCCCCGGCGACTCCGCCATCATGATCCCCAAGACCGACGACGGCCGCGTCCTCTTCGCCGTCCCCTGGCACGGCCGCGTCATCATCGGCACCACCGACACCCCCGTCGATCACCCCACCCTCGAGCCCCGCGCCCTCCCCGACGAAATCTCCTTCCTCATGCAGCACGCCGCCCGCTACCTCACCCGCGATCCCCACCCCAGCGACGTCCTCAGCATCTACGCCGGCCTCCGCCCCCTCGTCAAAATGAAGGAAAAAGACCCCGGCACGGGCTCCACCGCCGCCCTCTCCCGCGATCACACCATCCTCATCGCCGACTCCGGCCTCCTCACCATCACCGGCGGCAAATGGACCACCTACCGCCGCATGGCCGAAGACGTCATCGATCACGCCGAAATGCTCGGCGGCTTCGGCATGCGCCACTGCATCACCCCCAGCCTCATGATCCACGGCTCCGCCACCGTCCTCCCTCCCCACGATCCCCTCGCCGTTTACGGCAGCGACGCCGCCGAAATCCGCACCCTCGCCGCCCAGCACCCCGAGTGGGCCGCCAAAGTCCACCCCCGCCTCGATCTCACCTGCGCCGAAGTCATCTTCCACGTCCGCCACGAAATGGCCCGCACCGTCGGCGACGTCCTCGCCCGCCGCAGCCGCAGCCTCCTCCTCGATGCTCAATCAAGCATGTCCGCCGCCCCCCGCGTCGGCGCCCTCATGGCCACCGAACTCCACTGGGACCCCGAAAAAACCTCCCACGAAATCGACCGCTTCCAAAAACTCGCCTGCGGCTACATCCTCGAAGGCTAAACCCCAGCCACTCGTCGCATCGCGGCCTGAAGGGCCGCCGGACTCAGCCCAGGGTGCAGCGCAGCAAACCCTGGGTCACGACATCACACGCCCCCCTTTCACCGAAGGTCGCACCCTGAAGGGGTGCGGGAGATCACCCGCCATCTCAAAGACTCCTCACTCGCCACCACCATCGACATCATCGCTTTCACCCGAATACTTGTCATGGGGTCGTAATTGACGCGAGAAGATTAAAGTCCATCTGGTACCGCCACACCTCCGACAAGCCTGTACTTGTTTCTCGGTTGTAGCCTTTACTAAATGGAAACACTATACTCACCGGTTTATTAATGCACTTCGCCAAATAATACCACACAAACCCAAGCACCTGGGGTTTCGTTGCCAATGGAGTTAGGTATAAGTTGTCGATGCTACCAGCATTCGCCGTCACGACGCGGTCGAGGGTGTGAGCAGTCACGAACGGATCATACCCAGGCGCAAAACATTGTTCCATCACCCGGCCGAACGCACCTTGGCATTGCTCCGTTTTCAGACGATTCTCTTGATACATGTGTGGCCGTAGTGGCGGGAAAGGAAACACTTGAATCTTAATTGCCTGCTTGTGAGTATTAGAAATTGCGTGCATCAAATCCGTATCATACCCACATCCCACAATCAAATAATCGCCGTCGCTATCTAAAGGCCTCGAGTGAGAGCCCTCAAACCCCCGTACGGGACGCACCTCCGATATGTGGTCAGAAAATTGGGTGCGGCTTCCGCTTTTGTACCGCTCCGGTTCTGAGTAGATAACGTCAACGGACGGCCACTTTATTAAGTGCAAGTACCTCAGAAGGAACATTAAATGTGGTCTTATAAAACCTGTCGAATCAATACAAATACGCTCACCCGCATTTAGCGGAAAACTAGCCAAGTAGTCTAATATAGCGTCGTTTTCTTCAACAGCATTTACTATGTGGCATGTTCCAAATGTAGGCAGGTCGGAATGGTCGATTTGATACTCGGGAAATATAAGCCAATGAGTATTGATGGCGACAACTTGCTTAAATACCTCACAAACTCGTTCACTGGAATTATATGCTGAAATGAAGCGATCGTAACCTGCAAGTTTAGCGCCGATATCCTGAGGCTTTATGGATTCTTTTTCAAATAGAAGATAGTCGGAGTAGATCGGGTTCGTTATCATAATCAATCAAGCGCTTGTTAAACGGTGGCGTGCATCGCCCAACTTTTTCACGTTCTATTCTCTTAAAATCTGCATCGTTCTGGCTAGCAAATATCGCAAGACAATCTTCCGCACTAAGATCGATGTTACCTCGAGCAGAAACCGGCAGATAGTACTGCGGAGCAACAAGTGGATTGATACGTAAAACTGTCAGCTGCTCTCCAGGATTACGTTGCCTTCTATCTCGGTCGCGAATAAAAAACGACCACATCTCGGCAGCTTCAATAATTCGCCTCGCCTGAGGAGAAGTTGTGTTCAGATTGACTGAAAACCTACAGAGCGAACACTCAGAAGGTTTCTCAGAAAATCTGAGCTTTCGAAGCAGGTTAGCGATTCTTTTGACAGATGCGTCTACCATCCCCCGGTCGGATTCTAAAACATTCGCATCGTTAATGAACCAACGACTGGCATCTAAAACTCCCTGTGACTGAGAAGATAAGGTAATTGCGCTCGATGAGTATATACCTTCGCCACGAAACAAAGCCCAGTCATAAACATGTTTCAAAGTAGTAATGAAATTACGAATGATACCATCAGACATGCGAATCCATGTTTCCACACCAAGATATCGGGACAATAATCCTTTCGGGCCAACATTTTGATCCATTTTCAAATCCGCCAACATCTGGTCTCTCATATCCTCGCTGAAATGATTCAATTTTTTCGCATGCAGGTTCTCCGGCTTGGGTTTTAGCGAATATTCAAGAGCCGAATTCTGAATGCTTTCCGCAGCTTCCAGGAGATTTTGCTGATCTTCCCAAGCACCATAAAATATGAATGTACTGGTTTTTTCAATCAAGGGGTTATCGACAAAACGCAATCGTTCCAAAATGGTCACTACATCTTGCGCGTTATTAATACCTAGTTTTCCCACAACATTGAGATGAGCAGTCAGCGCCGAAGAGACGTTCTCGATCCATGGCGAATCCCCCGATCTTTTCTGAAGCTGTAAACGCACAGTCTCCTCTACAGGTAAGCTTGCCTCAAAGGTTTTAGCAAACATCAACGCAGCATTTTGGTCATTCCAACCTGAAGGCCACCCGCTATTTTCGAATTTTATTCTCGCGAGACAAAGTTCTGTTGCGAATTCCTGATAATTAAATTTATCACTTCTTAGATCCACATCCAAGTTCAACAACTCATAATCTGAGCCTTCCTTTAGCTCTTCGTCACCACCCCATGTTTGGTACGTTCTCATGCCATGGAGTCTAGCCCCAATTTTAAAGCTAACGGGATTCTCACGCTCACGCAGCAGCGTATTTATATTTTTTTGCTGCTCTACGTATAAGTGCTCATATTCATCAATGAACAGAGTGAATTGAATTTCCTTGAGGCAGGGTATACTCTCTCCAAAAATTTTGGGGATTCCGAACGTCAATCTCCCTGAGTTAATCAAAAACTGAGGGCAAATTGGCTGCCTAAAACTTGCCATATTAACCTGCCCATCGAGATCACGTTGAAGATGTTTCAAAAAGGCTGAATACTCCGTTAGGGTTTGTATGACTTGACTAGGTTTGTCATCGAATAACCCAATTAGTTGGCGCACTACATCATTTTCATCGAACGAATCTAATGCGTTAGCATCTTTTATGAAGTCCAATGCGGTCTGTAAGATGAGCTGACCAAACCACAGCTCCACATAAAAAGAAAATAGCGCTTGCCACTGCGATTCTGACATTCTCTTCGCAGTGAAGCGATTTGTGTAGAGACCCATGCATCGGGTGTGAATTCCAAGATAGCCTGTGTCGCGCACGTGCGACAACATTTTGTCTGCCCCATAAACCCTCCGTTGTACTGGATAAGAAAAATAACGAAGTAGATGTGTTTTACCCGAACCGCGTCCTCCCAATATTAACATGGGAAGCCTTGACGCAGGGCGGAGCATTCTCATCAAATTACTGCTTGGATCCACCCAGAGTTTAGTAATTTGATTATCATCAAGGTCTGCGGCTCGAGTCAAATAAAATGGGTTACTCATACAGCTATTCTCAAGAGAAGCTTAATTTTTCAATGCGACGAAAGATCGGATGCCATGGAAGCGACGAATTTTCTTTCCATATTGTTGGAAGCGAATTGTCGGGAGTGTTGTGTTTGAAGCTGACTAACATCTCTGAGCCTCGATATCCCAATATATGCTGTGGGTCAGACTCAACCAGCCTTCCGTAGTGCTCCATAACTAATTTACCTGTAGCTTGATCAATGCCTTGATGTGGAGTGCGATAAAAATGGCTTTTCAAGCTAAATGCTTTGTAGTCATCGTCAAAGACGATTGCAGCCTCCACTCGGTCAAATAGATTGAGAGACCTTAGATAGCTCAGCGCGGTATTCGTGGCAAAGATGATAAAATAGTGAACTTTCATACTTGGGGCCGATGCGCGTATCGCTTTTACGGCAGCTCCCTCTCGACTTTCCACCTGTTGGCCAGTGGCACAGAAATCGTCAAGGTAGATAATTTCAGTCAATGTGGAGGGGCTGAAGCTAATTGGTGGAGCCGCCCCTGCTTGCGCTGGCATGCCAAAATTTACAACTTTTTCTAAAGACGAACAAACCTGGGTAGGAATTCCGTTAGCTTTACGAAATGGATAGAGAAAGCTTGTGCCACTCTCTGACGCACTTCCTACGCCAACAAAGCGAACATGATCTCTTAAATGTCCCAACAAAGCTCCATAAATCGCAGAGGAGTTTAAACCATTCTTTTTTTGCTCCTGAACAAATTGGTATGCCAATTTTTCTTGGAAAAGAATTCGTAAGCATTCGTTGATTTCATTCTCCCCAAAGTAAATTAGCTGGGAGAGAAGATGGAAGGCATGGTGCATTTCTGTGTCTGCCGTTGCTACCACACCTCGAAAATTATTTAGCCAGCGGTCAATCTTGACTGCATCGATATTAGCATCTTTCCACGCGCTAGAGGCCAAGGTTTTCACCAGAGACAAAAACTCCGGAAATTTGTCGGAGTGATTTGTCATAATTTATTAAATAGAGTTACCGATTCCAAGGGAATGACGGAAGCCGTTTTATTTCGAAGGGTCATTAATCCTCTTGATTTAATGATATCCGTCATTTCGACAACAGGCTTAAATCCGATCTCGATGCATATTTGTTGCAGGTAGGCCGTTGTGTCAAACATCTCTCCGTTTAACATGTTACACCCACTGACAAGCACCATCGGTGCTCCTTTTTTTAAAACCTTGTGACACGTCTTGAACACATCTTTCATTTCTGATAGATAGGAGGCAGCGATTTTTGCACGTAAAGGATTACGGTGATAAACTTTTTTAATTAACGCATCAGCTGCTGGAAGGCATTTTTTTGGCTCTTCGGAATAGCTCTTTTTTGCAAAGTGCTCTCGTCCGATTGAGAGGTCCTCAATGGAACGCAGCTTTTCCGGCTTAGTAATTGAAAGCCAGCCTAAGCTCAGAGAACAAGAGCGAATATATTTTTGGGCTCCTAAATAAGGAGGTGATGTCACTATCCCATCCACTGAAGAAGCAGCGTGAAGGGATAGCGATCTTGATCCTGAAGTTAACGAGTTTGTGTAGACGTTTTCTAACTTGCCTAGGCTTTTCCGCAAAGGCCATAATGAGGCGACTTGGTCTGCAACTTCCTTTAAAATTCGAAAATATAATGCGATAGCATCTGTGCTTTCTAAATTTTTGAGGTGTAACGCCGTTTTTATTTTTAACGCATGTCCTTCAGAATATCTATCTGGGTTCAATCTGACTGGAACGCTTATCCGAGGGTCGACCAAACTGATCTTGCGTGCTGTAGTCGATAGCGCTACCTGACTTAGTCGCTTAAACGGAGAGCTTTCTAATTTTGAAATGGCTTTAGCTACCCGCGAAAGTTGTTTGATCGTGTGTGCATGATACCAATATTCGATATTAACGACTTCTGGTGGAACTGCCCCACGAGTCTGCTTTACAAGCTGCTGCAGCTTTGATATCGAGTTTGTAAGATGCGCTTGTGACAGGGGTGTTGTTTTGACTCTTGTAACCAGCAGAGCTAGGGGATTGGAGTCTGAGACAATGGCATGGTGTCCTGCCAAGCAAGCCTCAAGAGCGACAGTTCCAGATCCTGAAAACGGATCTAGTATCCTAGAGCCTGCTTTGAAAAAATCTTCACAACCTAAGAAAAAGTGCGGGATATGAGGAATGACTTTTGCTGGGTACGTATGTACGTAGTGGCTGTATCTGGGAGAATTATACGGCAGCCATGAGACCAGTTCACGAAAATTTACCGAAATGGGTTTTCTGCCACTTTCGAATTCTTCGATGAGCTTCTTTAGAATTCTTGAGGAATCGGGCACGACGTATTTTTTTTATCCAGTGGACGTCTTATTTAGTGGCTCATTGCTTGGAGTTGTGGTTAGAAAATGGCTTGCCCCGCCACAGAGTCCACTATTTTTTAATGGTTACAAAGCTTGGAATCCAGTCCGCGCCTCCTATTTTGTAGACCTACGGGTGCCCTTGTATAGAACTCTCTGACTGCTTAGGTGATTGCGCCCAAACCCGCTTCCTACCGGACTGCTACGCTGTTCATCGACACAAAACTTCGCAGCAATAAATGCTGACCAACCAAAAAAGCAGGGCCGATGCCGCACCCAGGCCGCTCAACACAGCCAAGCCACTCGCGTCTCCCTCACGTCCCCTGGATCACCTTCCCATCCAACATCAGCGCCTCCAAGATTCCATCTTGCCCTTCGAAGCTTTAGCGAAGAACGGGCCCGCCTCGCCCCGCTGTCCCGTCCAGCCCTCCGTTCCCTCGGCTAGGCCTCTGCGGTGAGATCAAATCTGGGATTTCTGATGCCTTTTATTAGCGTTTTATCAGCGTCTAATCAGCGGTTAAAAACTCTTCTCCCCGCTGCAACGTCCGCCCCCGAGAGAACAGATTCAAAAATCCCCTCTCTGCGTTCTCCCAATCTCTGCGGTGCAAAAATCTGGACCACCCAAGCATCCTTCGCCCCGCTGTCCCGTCCCGCCCATCCGGGTTGACTGCGCTGCGCTTGCCCTGCGCGCAGCCTTCGGCTGTCTGTTTGCCTTCGACGATTTGCCATTCGGCGGTCTTCGACCCGCTGCGCTCCAGTTCACTTCGCTCGGCTCCGTCGTTGATCCACTCTGACGATTTCAGAAACCTTGCCACATCAGTGTGAAGTCAGTGTCCCATCAGGGGTTTCAAACTCCGGAGCCGAGCAAAGCGAGTCAGACGACCAAAGGAAGCCCGAAGGGGAGCGAAGCGAATCAATCAATCCGGATTTTCTGATGCCTTTATTAGCGTCTCATTAGCGTCATATCAGCGGTTAAAAAACTCTGGTTCCGGCCATGATCCGTTGGTCGGACGCCCTCGCTGAA
>DLGZ01000025.1 GCA_002482965.1 Verrucomicrobiaceae bacterium UBA7681
GTGAGGAGAGGCGTTCTGGATGCGGGGCCCGCTCACGCAGCCATGGCCCCTGAGATTGCGTCAGATAGCGATAATCACGCTCTCCACCCAGGGCACCTTCGGGCAGTTCCTCCAGCATTGAGGATGCGTCCACTTCGAGGAAATCGCTGTACTGACGCATGAACGAACGTGCATACGTCAGGCTGCCAAAGGCGGCGATGTTACCTGACTCCAGAAAGCGCAGGCGCTGCGCCGGAA
The DNA here is from genome assembly GCA_002482965.1 of Verrucomicrobiaceae bacterium UBA7681. GTDB lineage: Bacteria > Verrucomicrobiota > Verrucomicrobiia > Verrucomicrobiales > Verrucomicrobiaceae > Prosthecobacter. Next base: position 238 of record DLGZ01000025.1, read on the forward strand.
TGCGTGTTTCATGTGCTGCGTCCTCGATGGACAAGCCGCGTTTTTCGCGTGCTGCGATGAGCATCTGGCCGAAGTTGGCTGTCATGGTTTGCTTGTAATACGTCAAATGTGACATCGCCGGACGTGGAAGCGATGAATATTTTTCAGGCTGGCAGGCCGGGAAAGGCAGAAAATGACTGGGGATGAATCCCAGTGTCCTTGTAATCAAAGCAAGGAATAGTAAAATCAGGCCATGAAAGCTCTCCACGAGACCCGTCTAAAGATTCGCCGTGAACTGGAGGCACCCCCTGCCCTGAGAAAATTCGGCAGCGGCTGGATCAGCGGTGTGCTGGGCATGATGTTCGGTCTGGCGGCGCTCGGCAGCGTGCTGATGATGCGTTTTCCAGGGGTGTTCACCATGAAGGAGAACGCGGCGGTGATCGGCCATCCGGCGTTCCGCACCGGCATGTTCGTCCTGCTGGTGCTGGCGTTTGGGTTCTCCATGCTCAACCTCCTGCTGCGTCCGGGCAAGGCTCTCGGCCTCACCGGCATGGTGGCGACGCTGCTGGCGGTGACATTTGGCGGCACTTCAGCGTCTGCGGTGGTCTCCGATCTGACGCCGGTGTATTTCGGCCTCGATTTCTTCATCCTCCGGCTGCTCTTCACGGGCTTCCTCTTCATCCCAATGGAGACGATCTTCCCCCACCGGGCGGAACAGGGAATCTTCCGCCAGGAATGGCGCGAGGACCTCTTCTACTACCTCGTCAGCAGCATGATGGTCCAGGTCCTGACCTGGCTGAGCTTCATGCCGGCGCAGACTTTGTTCAAACACACCTCTTGGACGGAGATGCGCGCCTGGGTAGCAGCGCTGCCGTTTCTTGTGCAGCTCATCGCTATCATGTTCCTCACGGATCTGGTGCAGTACTGGGTGCATCGGCTGTTTCATCGCATCCCGGCCCTGTGGCGCTTCCATGCGGTGCACCACTCGGCGCAAAGCATGGACTGGATGGCCGGAGCGCGGATGCACTTCTTCGAAATCCTCGTGCTGCGCGGCACCACGGTCTTTCCGATGATCCTGCTCGGCTTCAGCCAGACGGCGGTGAATGCGTATGTGCTGGTCGTTTATCTCTTCGCCACCTTCGCGCATTCGAATCTCGGCTGGAAGCTGGGCATCTTCGAGAAATTCTTCGTCACGCCGCGCTTCCATCACTGGCACCATGGCATTGAAAAAGAAGCCATCGACGTGAACTTCTCCATCCACTTTCCGCTGTACGACAAGCTCTTCGGCACCCACTACATGCCGGAAAACGGCCGCTGGCCCGAAGGCTACGGCATCGGCGGCCATCCGGTGCCCAAGGGCTACTGGCAGCAGTTTCTCCATCCGTTTCGGCGGAAGAAAAAGTAATCACTCATACTTCAACTGTGCCGTCGCGGTGCATGCGGCATCTGCGGTGATACGCAGCCAGCGTGCCTGCACCGCAGGCTCGAACACGATGTTGAGCTGTGCGCCTGCTTTCAGTCTGGCTTCCTTGTAAGTCACCCATAGACCGGTGCCGGTCAGATCCAGCTCCACCTTCAGGCTCACCGCCTGCGCATTGTCCTGGCTCAGGGTCAGGGTGCGTTTGTCATAACCCCACATGAGGAAAGGGTCGCTTGGCTGGCCTGCTTTGACCTTTGTGTTTCTCCATGGGCCGCCTTCACCGCGTGGTTTGCCGAGTTTCCAGAGATCATCGATGGCTCCCGCCCAGAGAGCGGCTTTGCCATCGTCGCTGCGGATGATGTGCTCACCGGCTGGCGCATCGGGTTCGATGCCGCTCATGAGAAACAAACCGCGATAGCCGCCGAAGTCGGTCACGCGTAAATTGTGCGAGGCGATGGGCCGGATCTTCGCGAAGCCGTCCGCGTTTTCGGCGGGCAGTTCGAAGAAGGTGCCGCAGGCGCTCAGCATGTCGCGTTCCGTTGCCACTTCACGGCAGATGCGCAGCTCACCTGCATTTGTGGCAGCATCCAAAGCCGTGACGGCGCGCGGCAGACGCCAGCGGCGACCACGATCATCAACGACGAGCACGCTGGCTTCATCCAGCGTGATGACATGCTGCGGAATCGCGACCTTCGTCTTCACAAACTGCTCTTCTTTGGCATCTTCAACCCGTTGCAGCTTCAAAGCGGCGTCCAATTCGTAATAACCCGCATCCGCTGCCAGACTGAGCGTACGCTTGTTTTCACCACGAGCGCGAAAGACACCGGTCTGAACTTTGTCATCGCCCACACGTACCACGCCGTCGAACATGGCATCGGCTGCGGTGCCGCGTGACTCGCCATTGGTGAGTGTGATGACCACGCTCACGTCTTTGCCATCCTGCTCGGCCTTCACCCTCAGCCATTCATCGTTGACGCTGATGTCTTCGCGAATCGCGGTACCTGCAGTATGATCAATTCGCCACACACTGCGGTGCTTCCACCCTGCCACGAGAAATGGATCTGACACCTCGCCTGCCTTCACACTCTCATGCAGCCAGACCGCACCGCTGGCGTGTGCGGGACCGAGCTTGCCGGGTGTCTCGGGGCTGGCGAACCACAGATTGGACTGCGACTGCCCCACGCTGTCGATGCCGCCTTTGACGGCGCGTTTGTTGAGAAACTCTGACTTCGCCGAATCATCGCAGCCAAAGACGAGGCTTTCATTCCAGCGGCAGAAGTCGCCGATCACTTTCATGTAGGCGCTGCGGACACGGATGCCGTTTGTATTGGCAGCCGAGAAGGTGCGCGGGAAACGCCAGAAGGCGCCGTGCATCGTCATAAGCAGATCGTCTTCACCGATGTCGCGAATGCGCGGCCATTCGGTGTTCCAGCCGTGCGCGCCGTCGTAGCTGTGGCTGACTTTGGGCAGACGAAACGACTGCCATTTGCCGCCGTCCAGCAGCATCAGAATGAGCGACTTCGCATCCCAGCCGATGCTCCATACCGGCGCATCCGCAGCGCTGCCCCGAATGCCGCCGGGGCCGGTGACTTCGGTGAATTGATTGCGTCGCACGAGCTGCCAGTCGTCACCGGGCTTGCTCCATTCACCGAGCGCGCCGCTGGGTGTTGTGGGGTCCGTGAGCACGCGTTTGTCATGGTCGCCGTTGTTGGCATAGATCAAGCGGCCTTGGGAGGAATAGAGCCCTTTGCCGTGATAGCCCGGCAGTTGTGACACCAGTTTCGTGAGGGGTGTCGTGACTTCGAAACCTTTCTTCAAAGTGTTGCCGGTGCGAATCAACGAAGTGACCGCCAGTGAATTCACGTCCACCTCATAGAGGCCCTCCTCCATCGTCGCGTAATAGATTTTGCCAGCGGGATCGCTCAGGTGGCGCGCATTGCCGGTGAGCCGGCCCGGCATCCTGCTCGGTGGAATCACCCGCACAGCGCGGTCAGCGTCGATCACATAAGGGCCGATGAAAAGCTGCTGCGACTCTGGATGGATCATCCGGTTCGCATGCGTGCCGCCCACGCTTTCGGGGCGCACGGTTTGATTCAAATCCGCAGTGATCTCATAGAGCTTGTCGCTTGAGCCAAAGGGAAGATGGGGGCCGTAGGTGATGACCCAGAGACGGTCCGCCCATGGGACTACGGCACCGGTGCCGCATTCGCCTTCGTTGTTGAACATGGCGAGACTCGGGTAGATGCCGCTGACATGGCGTGGCTCCTCGGCGGTGAGAAAACCTGTGAATGCCGCGAGCAGCAGGAGGTTGGATTTCATGCGTGGATCAAAGCCATGCAGGTGCCGCTGGCAACCGGGGTGAATTATGCCGGATTGAAATCGCTTACATCCCTCGCATAGCTGCATGATGCCGAAACCGAAGGCCATCCAGCTCCCCGCCGATGTCTGGCGCACTCTACGCCATGAGTGGCTGTGGGTGTATCGCGGTCCCGTGCCGCAGTGCGGGGTGTGGTCTGCGGAAATCCCGGTGCCTGCGGGTGTTTTCTTTGTGGAGCGTGGCGAAGCGCGCATCCGGGCGGATGGCAAAGAGACCCTCGTCCCGCGTGGTCAGGCGTTTTTCTCATCGCCGAAGCTGCGGCGGCATTGGTTTGCAGCGAACACCTGCCTGCTCTCCGTCGGTTTCCGCAGCCAGTGGCCGGACGGCACGTCGTTGTTTCGTGATACCCTCAATTTCGCCGCAGAGACTCCCGCATTGCGAAAAGCGACACAACGGCTTTTCGCCAGCATTCACGGCGCGCAGAAAGTCGTCACCTATCGTCAGGCCAATGAGGCTGCCACGTATTCTGCCGCTGAGTGGGCTGCACGTGAGGCCGCATTCGCCGCTTGGTTTGGGGAATGGATGGAAATGCTGCAACAACTCGGCGTGCAGCCTAAGCCCCAGGAGCGGGCGAGCCGCCGTCGTGTGGATCAACTGGTCGCATGGCTGCAGGCGCTGCCGCTGGATCATACGACGCCGAGTTTGCCGCCGGATTTTCCCATTGGCAGCCGTCGTGCAGAGCAATTGATGCAGCAGCAGTTTGGCATCGGGCTACGCATGTTCATGGAACGCCGGCGGCTCGACGTTGCACGCGAGCGCATTGTGGCGGATCATGACACGCTCAAGGAAATCGCTTTTTCGCTGGGCTTTCGTCATGCGTCCCACTTCACCGCCTGGTTCCGCCGCCACACCGGAATGTCGCCGTCTGAGTATCGCCTCAGCGGGGTGGAGCAGGCCGCGTGAACAGTAAAGTCGATTGCTGAATGGGTCCTCGTGGATTCCTTTAGCGCCCCATCCTTCATGCAACCCGACGTCTCACTCATCATTCCCGTTTTTAACAACGAGCTGTATCTGGATGAATCCCTGTCGGCGGCCCGTGCGCAGGTGGAGCTGTCGCTTGAGATCATCATCATTGACGATGGGTCCACGGATGGGTCGCTGAGCCTGATCAAGGCTCACGCGGAGCATGATCCACGGATCATCGTGATCGAGCAGGCCAACCAGGGCGTCTCCGCAGCGCGGAATGCCGGGCTGGACCGTGCATCGGGGAAATGGGTGGCTTTTCTTGATGGTGATGACTGGATGGCTCCGGGCTCATTGGCGGCGTGGCATCAGCAGGCTGAGCGGGGGGGGCTGGACTGTCTCATATGCAATGGTTTCAGCTTCAGGACGGATCCGCAGTCTCACCTTGATTCGAAGCCACCGACCATTCTCAGCCAGCAGCCGTGGGAGTCCATCCTGACCGGGGCCGACTGGATGGCGCAATGCGTCCAATTGAGTGAATGGCCCCACTATGTGTGGCTGCAGTTCTGCCGGCGCAGTGTCATTGAGGAGGCGCAGATGCGGTTCCGGCGCGACATGATCCATGAAGACATCCCATGGACGGTGCAGCTGGCGCTGGTCGTCAAACGAATGGGATTTTCACAGCCGCCACGCTATGGCTACCGGAGCAATCCAGCCTCACTGACTCAATCACGCGATGCTGGCAAAGTGCATCATCGCATCGCCAGCTACCTCAAAGTCGCGTCGCTGCTGAAGCAATTCTCCAAAGGGCAGCCGCGCGCCGTGCGCAAAGCCTTGTACAAGCAGCTCCTGCGTGAAATGGGGCATTTCCTTGGCAAGATGCGCAAGGGGAACGTCTCACGCGAGCACCGCAGCGAATTTGCCGCTGGGTTTCTTGCCACAGGCCTGGCTGGGATGATGCTAAAAGGCTGTTCCAATTACCGAGAGCTGGCAGCTGTCTTCAAGGCCTGGTACCTCTGCCAGATCTGGAAGCGGCAAAAGGCCTAGCGGCTACTTCTTGCCGCCTTTGATGAACTCGTCACGGCTGAGCGTGCCGTTGCCGTCGGCGTCGAATTTGGGGAAGCGTTTGGGTGCCTCGTCCGGGTCGGGCTGCTGGAGAAGAAATTCTTCCATGGTGAGCTTGCCGTCTTTGTTCTTGTCGCGTTGGTCAAACATCTTGCCGCGATCATGCACGGGCTTTTTTTCTGCGGCCGGTGTCGGCTTGCTACCGATCTGCGGTTTGGCTTCGGGATGCTGGGCGAGGAGCTTGCGCAGACTGGCGACAACTTCCGGCTGCTCGGCCGCCAGATTCTTCGTTTCGGCAGGATCGGCTTCGTAGTCGTACAGTTCGAGAATCGCGGTCTCGGGCGCATCGCCGGGCTTTTTCCATTCGACGAGGCGATGGCGCTGGGTGCGGATGGCACGACCGATCAAACCGCCGCGCGGATAAACATGGATGGCATGGTCGCGCACGGATGTGGGGGGATCTTTGAGCACGCTGGCAAAGCTGCGGCCGTCGCCCTGCGGCGGGGCGGGGAGCTGCGTGAGCTCGGCCACCGTGGGGTAGATGTCGCAAGACTCGACGAGCGCCTGCGTGCGCGCCGGCTTGATTCCAGGTGCCGCGACGATGACAGGAATGCGCGCGGCCTGCTCGTAGTTCGTGTGCTTGCACCACAGGCCGTGGTCACCGAGGTGCCAGCCGTGATCACCCCAGAGGACGATGATCGTGTTGTCAGCAAAGCCGTTTGAGTCGAGAGCATCGAGCACTTTGCCAAGCTGTGCGTCCATGTAACTCGTGGCGGCATAGTAGCCGTGGATGAGGTGGATGGCCTGCTCCTGCGTCACCGGCCCTTGTTCCGGCATGTCCCGGTACTGGCGCAGCTCTCCCCAGGTCGATGGCGCAAATTCAGGAGCGCCTGAGGGGGCGGATTGCAACGCAGGCAGCTTGAAGGACTTCGGATCATACAGATCCCAGTACTTCTTTGGCGCCACAAAGGGCAGGTGGGGTTTCAAAAAACCGACGGCGAGGAAGAAGGGTTCGTCGGATTTTTGCTTCGCGGCGGCGAGACGAAGAATGGCCTCGTCGGCGATCATGCCGTCGCCGTAGCGATTGTCAGGTACGTCGGCGGACTCTGTCGGCGCACCACGCGGCAGCTTCCAGGCCTCCTTCTTGTTCTCAAACAACGCCTGCTCGCGTGTCGACTCCGGTGGGTTGTTCTCCTTCAGGGCGTAGCTGATCGTCTTCGGGGTGAAATGCGGCACGCTCCAGGAGGCTGTGTCGTTCACGTTGCCATGCCCGACGTGGTAGATCTTGCCCAGACCTTCCGCCCGGTAACCGTTGTTCATGAAGTGCTGCGGCAGCGTCACGGCATCCGGCGCGGCTTTGCGAAAATTCGTCGCCAGATCATAAATTCCCAGCGTCTGCGACCGCAATCCCGTCAGCAGCGCATTGCGCGAAGGCGAGCACACGGCTTGATTGCAGAACGCTTTTTCAAACAGCACTCCGCGAGCGGCCAGGCGGTCGATGTTGGGTGATTTGATCAGCGTGTCTCCATAGCAGCCGAGCAGCGGCTTCAAGTCATCGACGCAGATGAGGAGAACGTTGGGTTTCGCGGCAGCGAAAAGTGGAGGGCAAAGGACGCAGAAAAAGAAAGCGAGGCGGAACATGGCTGGTGAAAACGCCAATAGGTTCCCATGCTTTCGCTGAATCGCAGCTACTCCGGCAGCTTGTCGAAATGAAACTGGCAACAGCCGAGGTCGAGAGTGTTGGCGTTGCGTGCGAGTTTTTCGCTGAACGCTTCCGCGAGGGCATAGATGCGCTGCTGACCGTTTTTTTCGACCTCAAGCAGACCGGCTTCTTTGAGGACGCGGAGGTGCTTGGAGACGTTGTAAGGCGTGACGTTCAGGGTTTCACACAGCTCGGTGACCGGCTTCGCGCCACCGATGAGGAGACGCACCAGACGGAGGCGTGTCGGCTCTCCCAGCGCGCGCATGGCGGTGAGGCAGTCGAAAGAACGTGTCCCGTTGCGTGATGGCATGGAGGGATGTTTAGCAGATCGCCCTGCCCCCGCAAGAATCCCGAAGCACGCCGGGTGAAATAATAATTGCCAAGGGGAGCAAATAAGATAAGACGCGGCTGCGTTATTTGCATTGTTGCAGCCGCTTGTCGAATCTCCCAATTTTCCAACCAAACCCATGTCCACCAAAGCACGTTACATCATGATCGGCGGTTTCCTCGGTGCGGGGAAAACGACCACTGTTGGCCGTCTCGCGAAGCATCTCAGTGATCAAGGACTCCGAGTCGGCCTCATCACCAATGATCAGGCCGGTGGACTCGTGGATACCAAGCTGCTGCGCGGACAGGGTTATGCGACGGAGGAAATCGCAGGCGGATGCTTCTGCTGCCGGTTCAACACGCTGGTCGATGCGGCGAGTAAGCTGGCGAATGAGGCTAAGCCGGATGTGTTCATTGCGGAACCGGTGGGAAGTTGCACGGATCTGGTGGCGACTGTGACGTATCCGCTGCGGCGCATGTATGGGGACGCCTTCACGGTCGCTCCTCTGAGTGTGCTGGTTGACCCAATTCGGGCGCGGCGTGTTTTTGGTCTGGATCAAGGCGGCACGTTCTCAGCCAAAGTGGCTTACATCTTCAAGAAACAGCTCGAAGAAGCGGACATCATTGTGATCAGCAAGAGTGATCTCATTGAGGACGCGCAGCGAGAGGAATTGCGTGAGGTGCTGGCGAAGGAGTTTCCGCTGGCAAAGATCGTCACGGCTTCTCCACGGCAGGAGACGGGCCTGGATGAATTGTTTGCGAGTTTGATGACGGACGAGCAGGCGCGGCGCAACCCGATGGCGGTCGATTACGAAGTCTATGCGGATGGTGAGGCGCTGCTGGGGTGGCTGAATGCGACGGTGACGCTGAAGGCGGATGATGAGTTTGATGCGAATGAGTTCCTCAAGCAACTCGCTTTGATCGTACAGGGAAGTCTGCGGCGTGATGGTGCTGAGATCGCTCATTTCAAGATGACCTTCAGTCCTGACGACGGCATCGCAGGGGAACTGGCGAGCATCAATCTCGTGCGGAGCGACTACGTGGCCGAGCTCGGCATGGAACTGGACGAGCCGACCACGGGCGGCCAGTTGATCGTGAATCTGCGTGCCGAAGCTGATCCCGCTTCACTGATGGCGGCGGTGAAGGACGGGCTCGATGAGACCGCGCTGAAGTTCTTTGGGTTGAAGGTCACGCTGGATCACGAGGAGCATTTCCGCCCTGGCAAACCGACCCCGACGCATCGCGATGGCGAAGTCGTGATGGAAACAAAAGGTGGCTGCAATCCGGGCAGCGGCTGCTGCTGAACGGCTGGCATCCGTTTAAGGTTTCCAGGCTTTGCTCCACAGCACGTAGATTTCGTGCATCGCGCGCTGCTCCAGCGGGGTCCATTCGAGGGTGCGTTCCAGCAGGGTTTTGTAGCTGCCGAGGCGTGGGTCTTTTTCCACGGCGAGCTGGTAGTTCTCGATGGCCTTCTGGGTGTCGCCGGTGCCCCAGTAGCCGAGGACGAGGGAGTAGTAGTCGTAGTGGGCCTGATGGTCGCTGAGCTTGCCTGCGAGCTCAAATTCGCGCACGGCGTCGGCGTAGTCGCCCATGTTGAAATAGGCCCAGCCTGCGCGGTTGTGCATGGGGGCCTTGTCGTGGAGAACAAGCGCTTTTTTCAGATCTGCACGCGCTTCTTCCTTTCGTCCGAGCAGCGCCAGCACGTAAGCGCGGTTGGAATAGGCTTGGGAGTTTTCGGCGTTTTCCGCGATCTGCTTGTTTAGGATCTCCAGCTTGGGCGTGGTCTGCACGGGCGCGGGTGCATCGGCAGCAGCAGCGGAGAGGGCCAGGGCGAGGTAAAGGCAGGCGAAGCGGGGGTGAGTCATGAGAGGAGTCGCGTAAGGGGTGAAATCAAAGAACGGTGCGAGATGCTTCGTGCATTCCAAAGAACGAAGACTATTCGTGGCTGCGTTGTGATTTGAGCGGTTGTCGCCGTTGTCATATCCCATTTTTATTTCATCGCTGCATTCCATGAGCTGGTTTCAACTTGATCCTCAAAGCATTGCTGCGCGCGCTCGTGCGGCAGGTTCTTCCGTGCCTTCACTCGGGGCTTCGCTGGTGCGTGGCATGTTCGGGTTTACCGTCGTCAGCGTGACTGGTTTTGTGCCATGGGCCGTGTTTGGCACATGGTTCCACAGGCAGGGGGGAGAGGCGGGCATGTATGCGGCCTGCGCGGTGGTGTTCCTCGCTCTGACCGCGCCGATGCTGCATCGTCTGATCATCGGGCCGGGGTCGATGTCGCGATTTTACAAGGTCTTCTGCCCGGCGTTTGCGGTGTATTCGGTGGCGTGGATTGTGGGCTGGATGACGCTGCGCGGCCACCTCGGAAGCATCGCCGGACTGCTCAGTGGTACGGTGGTGATGGCCTGCATGCTGGTGGCGGCCTTTGATGCGTTGCGTGTGGTGCTGAAAGTCTTTCTCTCGCTGTTTGTGTTGAACTCGATCGGCTACTTCGTGGGTGGGGTGTCTGAGGCTGCGCTCATCAAGGAGTATCCGTTGTACGCGAAACTGAGCTGGGGCGTTTTTTACGGCCTCGGTCTCGGTGCGGGTCTGGGACTGGCCTTTCACATCTGCCAGGAGCGTGCGCGAAAGCTGCTCGCGGGCGGGTGATCTTATATTACCGAATCAAAGTTTCGCATGGATTTGAAAACGTTGTCAGATGACCGTTTTTTATTGCGTATTTGCTAATTTGCGCAAATAGACACTTCACTTTTCAACCATGCTTTTTCTCCTTACCTTTGCTGTCGTCGTCGTGGCTTACGCCAACGGGGCGAATGCCAATTTCAAAGGCGTGGCGTCCTTGTTTGGCAGCGGGACAACGAGCTACCGCACGGCGGTGAACTGGGCGGCGCTCACAACGGCGGCGGGCTGCGTGGCTGCGATGTTTTGGGCTGAGAGTCTGCTGAAGACCTTTTCTGGCAAAGGGCTGGTGGCGGAGGGGTTGATCGAACAGCCGTTTTTTTTGTTTGTGGTGGCGGCGACTGCGGGAGTCACGGGTCTGCTGGCGACACGATTCGGTTTTCCGGTTTCGACGACCCACATGCTGACGGGTGCGCTGCTAGGTGCGGGCTGGACGGCTGGTGAGGTGAATGTGGCGAAGCTGTGGGACAGCTTCATCCAGCCGCTGCTGCTGAGTCCGGTGATCGCGGTGGTGGCGGGTGCAGTAATGTATCTCGTGCTGAAGACGCTGAGGCTTGCGCCGGATCATCGCACACGAACGCTGGATGTGATGCACTTCCTGAGCGCCGGGGCGGTGTGCTTTGCGCGGGGGGTGAACGACACACCCAAGATAGCGGCGCTGCTGCTCAGCGTGGGCTGGCTGCATGGCAGTTCAGGCATGATCTTGATCGCGGTGGCGATGGCGGTGGGCGGACTGATCAGCGCGCGGCAGGTGGCCGAGACGCTGGCGCATAAAATCACCGACATGAATCCGGGCCAGGGCTTTGCGGCGAATTTCGCCACAGCGCTGCTCGTGACGACAGCGAATGTGCACGGCCTGCCGGTTTCGACGACGCATGTCTCCGTCGGTGCACTGCTCGGCATCGGCGTCAGCACCCGGCAGGCGAAATGGCGCACGGTCATTCCGGTGCTCGCGGCGTGGGTCATCACGCTCCCGGTTTCTGCCTTGATCGCAGCCGTGTTTTTCCACCTTGGCCGGCAACTCTTCCCATGATGAAAAAAACGCGCATCCTCACCCTCGCTGCTTTTGCGGCCGTCACCTCCGTCTTCGGCACTCCGACCGGTCTCAACAACATCCCCACGGCTGAAACCATCGACCATCGCACGGTGGCGGTGCAGTTCTTCAGCAGCTTCGGCGGCTCGAATCAGTTTTCCACGAGTGGTCCCGGCAAGACGTCGGACTGGGTGGGCTTCAAGACGGGCTGGGACTTCAAACCGGTGCATCTGGAGTGGGGTCTTGACAGCGTGCTGGGCACCGGCTTTTCGGGACCACTGCTGTTTCAGACGAAGGCGCGGATTCAACCGTGGCAGGACGGAATGTTCGCGCTCGGTGTGGCGGGTGTCGCGCTGACGGATTCCAGGCGCGCGGGCGATCCCTTCACCTACGCGATGCTGTATCATGACTTCCATTTCCTGCGCGTGCATGCGGGTTACGGCCTGCAAACCCATGGCGACAGCTACCTCTTCGGCGTGGACCGCACGTGGAAGCTCTTTGACCGCAATTTCAACCTGAACGCCGATTTGGTGCAGTCGCGCAATCAGCAAGGGCACATCACTTCCGTGGGTGCCAAGTACTTCCTCAGCAAGCACATCGTGCTGGAGGCCTGGGCCAACTTTCCGGATCGTGACCGCGTGAGCGCTATCGCCAAGATCAACTACGTCTTCACTTTTTAATCCCCTGCCCCACCAACCCCATGAAATCCATCCTCTCATTCCTCACCATTGCCCTGCTGAGTTCAACCGTGCAGGCCGAAATTGGCCTCATCTCCTGCGCGGAAGCCAAGGCGCTCATTGAAAACGCCGATGCCTCGAAGCGGCCCATCGTGCTGGACACGCGCGGCGGCTACAAAGACTACTTCCGCGGCCACCTGCCCACCGCACAGCACATGGAGTTTGATACGCTGCGTGGCACGGACCACGCCGTCCCGGTGCAGTACCTGCCGGATGACCTGACCAGCGCCCTGCTCATCCGTGCCGGCGTGGATAAAGACCGTCTCCATCTCATCTATGCCACTGGCGATGTGCTGCCGAATGACGAGATCCTCAGCTCGACCATGGTCGTGCATGTGCTGGAAAAATTCGGCGTGAAAGACGTCAGGATCGTCGATGGCGGTCTTGCTGAATGGAAAAAGCAGGGCTTCGCTCCCACCCAGGAATACTTTGGCAATCCTAAGGGTACGTTGCCGGAAAAAGGCATCACCACCACTGCGGCCAACATTTCTGATGTGCAGGCGCATGTGGGCAAGCCGGGCAACGTTCTCGTCGATGCGCGTCCGATCAATGAGTTCCGGGGTGAAGACGAAGTCTGGCTGCGCAAAGGGCACATCCCTGGGGCGATCAGCTTTCACTGGGCACGCCTGGTAGAGAAGGACAACACGCACAAGTTCAAGCCCTTCGCCGAAGTGAAGGCCGAGCTGGAAAAGGCCGGCATCACGCCGGACAAAGACATCATCGCCTACTGCGGCACCTCGCGTGAAGGCAGCCTGCTGCTGTTTTATTTGAAGCATGTGGCCGGATATCCGAAGGTTCGACTTTACGAAGGCGCATGGAAGGAATATGTCTGGCTCAGCGGCAAATCGTTGCCTGCCGAGACCGGTGGTGATCCAGCAGGATCGAAGTAACTCTTTTTGGTTAGGTTGAGAACAGCGTCGTCGCCTGAGGGTGGCGGCGCTGTTTGCTTTTTGGGGTCTGACCCAGCACCCACGCGAACGCGTCAGCGTCTTGGAGTGCACATGGTCTTTCTTCGCTAAGCTCCGAAGGACAGGCAAGCTTGGGTCGAACAGCGCTTTGCTCAGTCCGGACCGCGGGATAAGGACGAAGCACATTCCTCACCCCGCGAAAGCGGTAGCTCCGATGCAGGCTTGCGCCGTGCATCTTTGAGACTGCACTCCAAAAACGTTGCCGTGTGCTCTGATGTCTCAGTGTTAAAGCGCACGATACATGTGCTTAACTGAGTGCCAGTCATGAATGGCATTCAGTTGAGGAGTGAAGATCACTGCGGCGGCGTGGCAGTGAATTATTTTTTGTCCGGGGAAAGCAGAATCTCTTCGAGTACGCGGCCGTCAGGCTGGGGTAGTTTGAGGCCCATGAGTTGGGCGATGGTGGGGGCGACGTCGAGATTGGCCATGCGGTCGAGGATGATGCCTTTTTTGATGCCGCGACCGCTGGCGATGAAGATGCCGTCGAGTTCGGGGTCGGCGTTGAAATAGCCGTGGGTGCCGGCGTAGTTCACGGAGGGGGTGATGACGGCGTCCCCACCGGCGTCGTTTTTGAAGGCGTAGCCGGGTTTGGCATAGAGGACGAGATCACCCATGCCGGGGTTCTCCTCGGGAATGGGCATGCCGAGGGTGTGGCCGTCTTTGCCGTCGATGACACGGTCCACGCCTTCGGTTTTGGCGAACATTTCTTCGAGCTGCGGGAGGAGCTCGGCTTTGCGGGCGGGATTGGTGATGTAGACGAAGGCCATGCCGCCTTGGGTCATGGAATAGGCGTCGCAGGTGTTGATGGTGGGGCCGAGGCCCTGGGCGAGCCCGGCTTTTTTCAGCTCGACGTTGGGGAGGATGATCTTGGTGACCTTTTTGAAGCCGTGGTCGGTGGCGATGATGAAGGTGGTGCTGTCGCGCAGGCCGCTGTCTTCGACAGCTTTGACGAGATCGCCGACGAGACGGTCTGTGTAGGCGAGTGCGGTGTAGCTGGCCATGGAGCCGGGGCCGTACGCGTGGTGGGTGGCGTCGGTGTTGAGGGTGTGATAGAGGAGCAGATTGGGCTTGTGGGTTTTGAAGATGTGGATGGCGGCTTTGGTCCACATGTTATCGAGGAAGGTGACGCTCTTGCGCTGGGGGCCGAGCTGCATCCATGCGATGTCCTGAGGCTTGATCTCGCCGGCGGCGATCATTTCTTTTTCGACTTTGCCTTCGGCATCGGGGAGTTCGGCGAAGCTCCAGTCGATGGTCTTGGCTTTGGTGACGGCGACCCAGTCGGACTCGGCGGTGGTGAGGCCTGCTTCATGGGCGATGTCGTAGAGGGTGGGAGCGAAGACGAGCTTGGTTTTGTCTGCCCATTGTTCGATCTTGGGCGGCTTGCTGTCGCCCTGACGCACAAGGAGGCCATTGAAGAGGACGCCGTGCTTGCGCGGCTCCACGCCGGTGACGAGGGTGGTGTGATTGATCCAGGTGATGGACGGATTGCTCACGGTCATGGCCTTGGTGCTCGCGCCTTCGGCGGCGAGCTTGCGCAGATTGGGGATCTGCAGGGATTCATCATTCCAGAGCCAGGCGGGGAAGCCGTCGAGGCTGATGAGGATGACGTGCTGGTCCTTGGGATCGGTAGACGGCGACTTGGAGCACGACGTCAGTGTGCGAACAATGATGATGCTGAGGACAAGCAGGAAGCAAAATTTCATTTGGAGCGAAGGGTTACGGGTGCTTGCGTCGTTTGCTTTCTCACTCATGAAGCTCGTTGCTGTTTTCCTTGTTACCGCCATGTCCGCCCACGCTGTTGAAATCATTGCGCATCGCGGTTTTTCTGCGCGTGCGCCGGAGAACACGCTGGCGGCTTTTGATCTAGCCTGGAAGAATCAAGCGGATGCGTGTGAGCTGGATGTGTATCTCACAGTGGATGGCAAAACGGCCGTGATTCATGACAAGGACACGAAGCGCACGGCGGGCGTGAAGCTTGACGTGGCCACCTCAAAGCAGGCGGAGCTGACGGCGCTGGGTGCGGGCGCATGGAAGGGCAAGGAATGGGCGAAGGAGATGATTCCGACGCTGGAGCAGGCGCTGGCGACGATGCCGAAGGGGAATCAGCGCTTTTTTATTGAGGTCAAATGCGGTGCGGAGATCGTGCCTGAATTGAAGCGCATTTTGGAACCGATGAAGGGGCGTGCGGGGCAACTGGCGATCATTGCGTTTAATCGTGAGGCGGCGGCGGAATCGAAGAAGGCGATGCCTTGGGTCAAGGTATACCGGCTGGCGTCTGGGAAGACGAAGGAGAAGAAGCGGACGGATCTGACGCAGCTGATTGCGGATACGAAGGCGGACAAGCTGGATGGACTGGATCTGGGGACGAGCGATTTTCCGTGGGATGAAACGATGGTGAAGCAGATCCGCGATGCGGGCTTTGGGCTTTATGTGTGGACGGTGAACAAGCCAGCGGATGTGCTGCGTTTTGCGAAGCTGGGGGTGGATGGGATCACGACGGATGATCCGGTGATGGTGCGGGAAGCGCTGGGAGAGAGGTGATCACCGTTTAGTCGTCCCACGGAGGCGTCTTTCGCCTCGACAGGATACAAACCCAACCCACCCTCAGGTCATGCGCCACCTGCTGCCGTTGATCGCTGTGATGATGATTGTGTCATGCGAGAAGGTGCCGGAGAGAACTTCGGAACAACTTAGAGATGAGATCAAAGCGGCGGCACAGGTGGTGAAGGAGAGCGCTGCGAAATCTGATGCAGCGGCGGCACGTGAGGCTGCCGGACGTGCGGCCAGTGCGATGGATCAATTGCGGAAGCTGAAGGTGCCGGCAGAAGCGGCGCTGGTGGCCGAATGCGAAACCGAGGCACGGAATGCCGGCCAATGGGCGGAGCTGGCGAGGGAGAAAGTCGCGCGCAATGAAAAGCTGGCAGGCTGGCGGGCGAAAACGTATTACACCATCGACGCCGCGACGTTCAAGGTCCTCTTCCACGGACTTGCCATCGCAGCGGACCAAGCTGCGGCGGGTCATTTGGAGCTTTTGCCTGATTCCGTACGGGAGCAGATCAAGCGTGCAGCCCAGATCATCGAATCCTCGATCGGCCCGCAGCGTCTTGCCTCGGGTGAACTGGACTGGAAGGGTGTGAGCCGCGAATTGAAGAAGTTTGCAGAAACTCCCCCTGTGGGAATGCGCCTGCTTATGGCGTTTTTGATGATGCTGGGGATGGAATTCGAACCTGCGTTTTATCAGATTGAAGCCATCCCGGAAGCAAAGCTCGAAACCGCAGAGGAACGGGCCTTTTATCACCTCATCCGTGGAGGGGCCTATTTAGGACAAGGTTACGGTCAGCTAGCGTTTGCCGAATTTGAACTGGCAGACAGCCTTTCCAGCAGTCCGGATCTTCAATTGGACCCCATGAAGAAATGCGGGCTGCACCTGTTGCTGGCGTGCTATTTCCTGAAGGAACAACGGTGGTCTGATGCGGACCGGTGCCTAGCCTCCGCGAACCGTGCCTGGCCGGACAATCCGGTGGTGATCTATCTGACAGGGGAACGACAGATCGCCGGCAAGGACTATGCGGCGGCTGATGAATCCTTCGCGAAGGCTCTGAAGGGCACCGATTTCGAATGGCTGTCGGAGAGGATTGCTGCGCGGGTGAAACGGTTGCGTGACAACCCGGCCAGTCTGGAACCCTTCTTGCTGGATTATCGGCTGATGGCCGACCTGAGCTGGTCGTTCATCAAAAACCAGTCGGAAAAATCGGATGCTCTGAAGAAGCTGCAGGAGCAGGTGAATGCCACGCAATCCTACATTCAGGAGTTGAAGAAGAAGATGCCTGTCGTGGAGCTGAAAATGCCCGAATTGAAAGACCTGTTCAAGGAGAGCACGGAGCCGCCCAGCGGCAAGCCGTAAACGGCCTCGGTTGGATGGCTAAATGCGGAGAGCGGAATCTAAAGCGGATGAAGGGAATCTGTCGCAGGGGGAGGGAGACCGTGCTATCTGAGCCGCCCCCCACTCATGTCTCCTATTACTCCTGCTGTCGTTTCCGCCAAAGACCTGCGCCTTCAATTTGGGCTGCAACAGGTTTTCAATGATGCGACGATGAGCATTCATGAGGGTGAGAAGCTGGGGCTGGTGGGTCGTAATGGCTCAGGGAAGACGAGCCTGATGCGCATCCTGGTGGGGACGGAGAAGCCGGACAGTGGGACGATCTCGCGGAGGAATGGGATCATCGTGAGCCATCTGGCGCAGGAGTTTGTGCTGGATGATGAGTCGTGCGTGATCGACAACGTGCGGGCGGGTGCTTCGGCTCTGCTGGAGATGGTGGAGCGCTACGAGTCTGGCGACTACAAGGGAGATCAGGAGGATGATTTGCTGCATCACATCCAACTGCATGATGGCTGGGGCGTGGAGACGCGAATCAGCACGGCGATGAATGAGCTGGGGCTGCCGGCGGCGGATCGCATTGTGAAAGGGCTTTCCGGGGGTGAGAAGCGGCGTGTGGCGCTGGCGCGGGCGCTGGTGTCGCAGCCGGATCTGCTGCTGCTGGACGAACCGACCAACCATCTGGATGCGGAGTCGATCGAATGGCTGGAGATTTTCCTGCGGGACTTCACGGGGGCGGTACTGTTTGTGACGCATGACCGGTACTTTTTGGATCGGGTGGCGACGCGGATCATCGAGATTGATGACAGCCGGATTTACAGCCACCCCGGCAACTACAGTGACTTTTTGGAGAGCAAGGCGATCCGCGAGTCTGTGGAGGCGAATTCGGAGCGGCGGCGGCAGAGCTTTCTGCGGCATGAGCTGGAGTTTGTGCGTGCGGGCGTGAGAGGCCGGGGGACGAAGCAGCGGTCACGACTGGATGAGTATGACCGTGTGGCGGCCATCGACGCGCCTGAGGCGGAGCTGGTGATGGATTTGATCATCCCGCCGGCGTCTGCGCTCGCGAACACGATCATCGATGCGGTGGAGATCGGTGCGCACATCAATGACCGGTGGTTGTTCAGTCATCTGAATCTGAGCTTTGAAGCGGGGACGTGCACGGGGATCATCGGCCGCAATGGTCTGGGCAAGACAACGCTGCTGCGGATGCTGATGGGTCAGCAGGCACCGAACGAGGGCAAGGTCACGATTGGCAAGCGCACGGTGTTTAACTATGTGGATCAGCAGCGACTGCTGCTGAACCCGGAGAACAGCGTGATGGAGGAGGTGGCGGGGCCGATGTCTGAGTTTGTGCAGTTCGGGCCGGAGAAGATGCATGTGCGCACGTATCTGCGGCGCTTCCTCTTCACCGACGAACGTGTGACGATGCGGGTGAAGGAGCTGAGCGGTGGCGAGCAAAGCCGCGTGCTGCTGGCGAAGATCCTGCGCCGGGGTGGCAACTTCCTGATTCTAGATGAGCCGACGAATGATCTGGATCTGCAGACGATGCGGGTGCTGGAGGAGGCGATCCTTTCCTTCAAGGGCTGCGTGCTGGTGGTGAGCCATGACCGGTATTTCCTGGACCGTGTGTGCGACCGGATGCTCGCTTTTGAAGGTGAGGGGCGCATTCATGAGTGCGCGGGGA
Source organism: Verrucomicrobiaceae bacterium UBA7681 (assembly GCA_002482965.1). GTDB lineage: Bacteria > Verrucomicrobiota > Verrucomicrobiia > Verrucomicrobiales > Verrucomicrobiaceae > Prosthecobacter. Next base: position 18,989 of record DLGZ01000025.1, read on the forward strand.
ACTACAGCTACTACCAGGAGAAGCGGGCGGCCAAAGCTGCTGCGGAGCTGGCTCTGGTAAACGCGGCGGTGAAGAAGGAAAAGACGGTGGCGGCAGCGGCTGGCAATGCGAATGCCGCGAAGGTGAAGAAGATGTCGCAGAAGGAGCAGCGGGAACTGGCTGAGTGCGAAGCGGCGATCACCCGGCTGGAGGGGGAGATTGCAACGATGGAGGGGGAGCTGAGCAACCCGGAGACGTTTGTGAAACTGGGGGCGGGGACGAATGACTTTATTGCCAAGCTCGATGCGAAGAAGCATGAGCTGGAGGGGAAGTTTTCGCGGTGGGCGGAGCTGGAAGAGGTACGGGTGGCGTGTGAGGGGTGAGGGGTGAGGGGTGAGGCGGGGAAAGGAGCCTGTCGTGGCTCCGCAAGATTACTTTGTCAGCACGATGGGCGCACAGTATTTATCGGTCCGGAGAGCGAACGATTCGCCAGCTTTGCATTCTCTGACGCACACGATCCATTCAAGGCCCGTTTCATCACTTATGAGGTTGGTGTTTGCCTCCAGAATTTTCCACCCCATGGCCTCGACATCTCGCCGGGAAATAATGTCATCTGCTTTGTTGCTGTCCTCATTCTGCCAGCGTGACGCAAATGCCACGTATACCAGACCGTCCGTTTCGACGCTGAACTCAGTTAACGCGATGTGTTTGTGCTTTGGCTGTGCAAACCGCAAGCCCGTAAATGTATCGGGAATTTGCATCCACAGATATTCACTCTCCGTGTAGAGTTTTTCGCCCTTCTTCAGCCGGGCGATGGCCGAGTTTTTCACGTTCACCTTGGCCATCGTCGGAGCGCCGCCTGGCAGGCTGGAAGCCTTGGATCCCGGCGGCGGCAGTGGAAAACGCTCCTTAATTTCATTGTCCACGGCGGTAGCCGCTTCGAGCTTGCCATCCTTGACGTATTCGGCTTTCAGCTTGAGCAACTCATCCCTGTATTGCGACCGGACAGGAGACGTTACTCGTTCAACTGCCCGCTCGAAATTCCCTCGAAGTGTCACCAGACGATCAGGCATCGTCCCTGCGGGCGCCTGGGCCAGACTGGTGCCCGCAGACACAATCAAGAGACTGAAGATGAGAGCAGGATTCATGGTTGGATTTCGTGGTGGATGTGAGGCTACTTTGCCGAAAGGAATCTCGGCAAGAAAAATTTATTCTGGAGACGGGCCCAACGCCTCTCACTCCAGCACCTTGATCTTCAGATTGCGGTAATAGACGGGAGCCTGGGCTTTGCCGTGGAGGCCTTGGAGGCCGATGGGGCCGGTGCGGGCGTAGTCTTTGAGGGCTTTCTTGAATTTGTTGGGGGTGCCGTCGGGGTTTTTGCCGATTTCGGGCCAGTTGTCGAGGTTGGCGTTGATGACTTCTTCGCCGTTGAAGACGACGCTGATCATGGGGCCTTTGCAGGTGATGGTGAAGTGGTTCCACTCGCCGACGGGCTTGGCCATGCTCTTGCTGGGGGGCATGGCGTCATAGATGGCGGCGACCATGCCGTACTTGCTGCCGTCTGCGGAATCGTGGACCTGGATTTCGAGGGCGGAGAGCACGTCCTTGATGTTGCCTGAGCGGATGAAAACGCCGCTGTTGGACTCCTTTTCGACTTTAAATTCGAGGTCGAGGATGAAGTCGCCGTAGGAATCCTTGGTCCAGAGGGTTTCGTGGTCCTTAGCGACGAGGACGCCGTCTTTGAGCTCCCACTTGCCGGGATCGACGGCGTTGGAAAGGTCGGCGGCGAAGAGGTCCTTCCAGCCGGTGGTATCGGGAGCATCGACGGCCAAAGAGAGGGAGGCGGTGGCGAAAAGCGCGAGGAGGGTGTGTTTCATGGGGTGAGTGGTAACGTGAATGCGGCCGGGAAGATTCCAAGTTTTGGAAGGAAGATAGAGTGCGGTAAGGACCTCCATCCCAATGATGGATGCTGTTTTTGGGAGGTAAATCCGGGCCGAATCGACCTGCCTAAGCATCAGGGAAACGCGGAGCTGGATTTATAGGATTGCTTTTTTCTCCGGCTTGGCCAATTCTCCATAAAATAACCCGCCAGCATTCACAAAATCAGTTCCATGAAATCCGCTCACTCCCTGGTCATTCTCTCGATTCTTGCCGCTCTTTCCCTCACCTCCTGTGGTCATGACTGGAGCTGGAGTGGTGGCGGCTACAATCGCGTGCCCCCGGGTGGCACCTACTACGGCAGCAACTTTAACAGAGCACCGAGCTTTGGTGGGCATGGCGGTGGCTACGGCAATGGCTACAGCGTCTGGCCACAGCCGACGATCAACTACGGTGAAAACTTCACGTGGGAAGACGAGCCGACCAATGTGGGCAACAGCTGGGACCACGGTGGCTATTCTCTCCAGTCAACGAGAACGAATCTAGTTACCCGACAAGAGTCGTACCAAACCGTCCGCACCTCCGGCAAATAGTCCCTTCCCATCAAAGGTGATGCTGGTCTGGAGCGGCAGAGTGCCTCCAGAAGGAAAAGATTTGATGGCGCCGCCGCTGGAGTTCCATAGGCGGACCTGATTGTCCCGGCCGGCGCTGAGGAGTTCGCCTTTGGGGCCGAAGGCGATGGCGAGGACGCCGTTGGGGAGCTTGCCATAGGAGCCTTGGGGGCGTGCTGGAGGATGGGCGTTGTTTTTGGTGACGGTGGGCCAGCCGTCTTTCGCATCCCACCAGATGAGGAGGCCGTCTTCACCGCCGCTGGCGAGCATTTTGCTGTCGCTGCGCCAAGCAAGGGCACGCACTGCGGCTTTGTGCTCGGAGAGGGAGAGGAGGATGCCGCCGCCGGTGGCGTCCCAGAGGTGGATGCCGCCAGCGCGATCTGAGCTGGCGAGTTTTTTGCCGTCGGGGCTGAAGGCGAGGGCGGTGATCCAGTCGGTGTGCTTGGTGAGCTTATGGCGGAGTTTGCCATCGGCGGTGCCGTAGATTTTAACGACTTTGCCGGAGCCGCCGAGGGCGACGAGTTGCTGATCGGGGCTGAGATCGGCGGCGAGCACGGCGTCGGTTTCGTCGCCGATGGTGGTGAGGCGTTTGCCGGTTTTGATATCAAAGAGGACGACGCTGCCGGACTGGACGGGCTTGCCACCGGCGACCACTAGGACGCGCCCGTCGAGGCTGAAGCGGATGACGTTGGGCTGGCCTTCGGGGAATGCGAGGGCGCCGATCTGCTGCTGCGTGGTGGCATCGAGCAGGCGCACGTGTTCATGACCAGCGACGGCGATGAGGGGTGCGCGCGGACTGGCGGCCATGGCGATGACGGGGAGCGGGCGGTTTAATGCAGGGGGTGTGAAAGCAGGCAGGGACTCGGGCATTGGTGGCGGGCCGTCGAGTTTGATGTCGGTGGTGGGCGTGAAGGTGGTGTCGCGCTCGGCTACAAGGGATTTGCTGGCGGAGGATTCGCGCAGGCCGCCTTGGATCCACTGGCGGATTAGCTCGATCTGCGGGGCGGGAATGGCGGCTTTTTTGGGCGGCATGCGCTCGGCATCATCTTCGGCGGTGATGGCTTGGAAGAGCAGGCTCTGGCTGGAACGACCGGCGATGACGGCTTTGTCGCCGCTGCCGCCTTTGAGGACGGCGGTGAAGTTGGCGAGGTTCAGGTCGGCCTTCTGTTCATCGTCGCCGTGGCATTTGAGGCAGTGCTCACGGAAGATGGGCTTGATGTGTTCGTCATAGGTGATGACGGCATCGGCGGCGAGTGCGGACGTGAGCAGGAATGGGAAAAGTAAAAGCGGACGCATGATCAATGATTGAAGATGAACTCCGTTGAATTGAGGAGGCTCCAGAATATGTCCTGGTAGGGCTTGCGGTCTTTGGTGTCACTGCCGACGAGTTCGAGGAGGGCTTTGAGTTCTTCGGGCTTGGGTTTGCGGCTGAGGGCGCGGAGGTAGAGGTCTTCGATGATCGTTTCAGGCGGTGTGCCGGCTTTGAGTTGTTTTTCGATGACCTTGCCGGAACCGACCTGGCTTTGGACGGTGTCGCCAGCGACCATGTGGAGGGTTTGTGAAAGGGTGGGCTCAAGCTTGGTGTCGCAGGCACAGACGCTGGCGCGTCCCGCGCGGCCAAAGGTTTCGAAAAAGGGATCGCCGGTATTCGCGTTGTTGGTGTCGCCGGGGGTTCGCGGGTAGTGCTGGATGGCCTTGGTGCCTTTGGGAAAATACACGAAGCCGCGTTGGCCATCAGTGGCTTCAACGATGGCATCGAGCAGGACATCGGCACGCAGGCGGCGGAGCTGGGAGCGTGAGAACTGGCGCGTGTCGTCGGCGTTGGTGGCGTTTGGCTGCGCGGAGAGCTGGTAGGTGCGCGAGGTGGCGATGTCGCGAATGAAGGCGCGCAGATTGAAGTTGGAGTCGCCAAGGTGCTGCGCGAGGGCGTCGAGCAGGGGGCCGTTGGTGGGCAGATTGCTCACGCGCATGTCGTCGAGCGGTTCCACGAGACCGCGACCCATAAAGTGGGACCAGATGCGGTTGGCGAGATTGCGGGTGAAGAGCTCGTTCTTTGGCGAGGTGAGCCATGCGGCGAGGGCCTGACGCGGATCTTTGCCTTTCGGCACGCTGCTTTCACCGCCGAGCACGGTGGCGGGCATGGGGCGTTCATCGACGAGGTGTTTGGCGGGTGCAGCGGACAAGTCGTTGAAGACATAGAACTCGCGAGGCTCGACGCCGAGCTTGCGCTGGATACCGGTGAAGAAGCTGACCCAGCCATAGTAGTCGTCCTGGGTCCAGCGGTCGAAGGGATGGTTGTGGCACTCGGCGCACTGGATGCGCACGCCGGTGAAGAGCTGGGAAAAATCGGCGGCCAGGTTCTTGGGGGTCACGCGCACATCATGCACGAGCATGGTGTAGAGATTGGCGGGGCCGCTGTTGATGTTGCTGCCGGTGCCGGTGATTTGATCGGCGACGAATTCGTTCAGCGGGCGGTTCTGCGCCATTTGATCGTGAATCCATTCGTAGTACACGTCGGCGGCTTTGATGTCCGTAGCAGTGGGGGCGTAGCCACCGCCTTTGAGGCGAAGCATTTCGGCCCAGAGATCGGTCCAGAGGTCGGTGAAGCCGTCGCTTTTCAGCAGGCGGTCGATGAGGGCGGTGCGCTTGTCCTTGTCGGTGTCCGCCATGAAGTCGTGATACTCCTTGGTGGTGGGGAGGGTACCGCTGAGGTCGATGAAGATGCGGCGGAGGAAGGTTTCGTCATCGCAGATTTCGGAGGGCAGGAGGCGCAGCTTTTGCAGGCGGTCGTGGATGATTTCGTCGATGTAGTTGTTCGCGACGGGATGGGTCCATTGGTAGTTTTTGTCCTGCGGGAGGACGATGACTTCGGAGCCGATGGTGAAGCGGTTGAAGCGCGCGAAGACATGGGTGTCGCCACGGCCGGTGGCTGAGACGAGGCCGTCTTTGTCGATCTTGGCGGTGGAGGGGTTGTTGGTGGCGAAGAGGGCGAGATCGGTGACATCGCGCTTGGTGCCGTCGGAGTAGCGGGCGGTGACGGTGGTCTTCTGCGTGCCTTTGCCGCCTTCGAAGACGATGCGGTCGGGGGCGAGGGTGATCTCGACGGGTTGCGGGACGGATGCGGCATCGTCGGGTGTGCCGGCGGCGATCCATTTCAGCAGGGTCTGGTAGTATTGGGTATCGGGCTTGAAGAGTTCACCACCGGTGTGGGGGACTTTGCCGGTGGCTTTGAGGAGCATGAGGCTTTGCTCGGGGGCGGCGAGATTGACGCGACGGCCTACCATCTCCTGAGTGATACGGTAGTAGTCGCCTTTGGCATCGTAACCGAAGAGGGAGAGCATGAAGCCGTCCTTGCCGCGTGCGGAGCCGTGGCAGGTGCCCTGGTTGCATCCTGAGCGGAAGAGGATGGGCATGACATCGCGGCGGAAGCTGGGGGCTTCTTCTGCGCAGAGAGAGGCCGCGCACACTGAAAGAACAATCAAAGAGCGGAGCATTTAGCGGGATGAGCTGGAGGTTTGAAGAAGGGAGGGATCGACACGCAGGATGCCTTTGCCCATGCGCTGGCGGATTTGCTGACCGCGTTCGGTGACGGTGATTTCGCAGCTTAGTTCTTTGTATTGGCCGAGGAGGGATTCGTTGGAGGCGGAGATTTCGAAGATGAGCTGTTTGTCGCCGACTTTGAGTTTTGGTGCGTTGATGACGCTCACGCCTTTAGGCAGACCGAGCAGGGTTGCCTGGGCTTCGCCTTCGAAGGGTTTTTTGTGTTCAATGTCCCAGACGACCTGGGCTTTTTCCCCACGACGGACGGCGGTGGGATTGCTCTTCAGGGCGATGTAGGGCTGGGCGATGGTGATGTTGATGAATGCGCTCGATGCGCGGATGCGACCCGCGCCGAGGTAATAGGAGCCGCCTGTCGTGGAGGCCGTCATGGCGAGGCGATAGGTGCCCGGCGCAGCCGAAGCGCTGGCGCTGAGGCGCAGGGTGCCTTCGTTTTTACCCGCAGGAATGGTGAGTGTGGGCTCTCCTTCGACACCGGGTGGCACCCAGTCGAACTGATGCTCGATGTCTTCATCAAAGCCGGGCTTGCGCGTGATTTTGACCGGGAGCGTGAGTTCACCGTTTTGCGATAGAGGGATGGACGGCTGCTCGACATCGATTTGATAAGGGGCGGGCTCGGTGACGGCGAAGGCGTAGTGATCGACGACAAAGGAATGCCATGCGTGACCGCCGCTGTGGCCGAGGAAGGAAAACGACTGCTGCGAGCGGCTGAGCAGCGGCGTGCCATCGGTAGTTTTGCAGGTGATGGAGATGAGCGCGGTCTGTGGCTTGGTGCCGGCGTCGGCGATGAACTGCACCGGCACCTGACGCTGACCGGCGAGCAGTCGCGGAGCGATCATGCGAACGCCTTGGGGCAGACCCTGCACGACAAGGTCGAGTTCGCCTTTGTAGCGACTGCCGGCGGCATCGATGAGGTTCACATTCACCGTCCAGCGGCCACCTTGCGGCACGGCAATGCTGGTGAGGCGCGGACATTCCACCATGTCGATGACACGCGCCTGGATGAAGGTGTTGATCTCATCTCGGGCGGGTTCGACCTCGATGCGGTAAACGGAAGTCGGATCGCCGAGGCTGCGCATGTCGGTGATGTTGATGAGGTAATCGCCATCGGTTTTTGGTTCCCAAATGACAGCCGGGTCCATGAGTTCCTTGCGCTGAATCTGTCGCGACATGGCCCAGAGATCGCGATCAGGAAGCGTCGAGTCATCAGCGGTGATGTCATCTGTTTCGGCATCGGCTTTGCGGATCGTGAGGCGTGGATCGAGCGGTGTGCCGAACGACCGTGCAAAGACGCGCACCCGCCAGCGATCACCCGCTTTGACTTTGACCCGGAAGCTGTCGGCATCGTTTGCGGCTTCGATGCGGCCATTCAATGCCGCAGGGAGGGCGCTGACGGTGGTTTCATCCGCCTCTTTGGCTTCGAGCACGTTGGGGAACTCACTCACACGCATCATCAGCGGTGAAGGCATTTTGTCGTTGAAGGCGAAGTCGCCGGGTTGTGCGGGGAGCATGGCCTGGATGGCTTCATCGCCTTTTGGATCGCCGAGAAGCGTGGCCGCAAGCATTTCGCCTTTCATGCCACCGGCGGGATACACGGCGAGGGGGCGGTAATTTGAGCCGATGTGCGCGAGGTAGTAGCAGTTGCCGCCCGAGTTGAAGATGCGCTGTTTGACCTCGATACGGTATTCGCCATCGGCGGGCAGAATCGTGCTGAACACGGGGTCTTGCAGATGCATGGCGCTGTCGTCATTACGGGCGAGTTCTTTGCCGGTCGCGTCTAGAATGCGTGTGGTGAGGTCGAACTCGGACCCGGCGTAAAACTTCTCCGTGAGCCACACGGAATCGACCTCCACGGAAAGGTGCTCACCTTGGCGGCCGGTGACGCGATAGACATCGACGTCGCCGACTTGATTGGTGTCCATGCGACCGAGCACCGCGCTGTTCATGGGCACGGGCTGGTCTTCCTGCGCCTCTTTGACGATGGGAAAGCGCGTCACCGCGAAGGTGCTGAGCGTGGTCAACTCGGTGGCGGTGCGCAGTTTGAAGGGGTGCAGTCCGAGCGGGCAATCGGCGTCGATCTCAAGCTTCGCTAGCACGCTGTCATGGGTGAAACCGCCGTGCATCGTGCTGCGGGGCTGAGGCAGCGATGGCAGGCTTTTCAGTTCAATGCAGCGGATGCCGGGACGATAGAAGAGAAGCTCACGCGCTTCTTTGATGAAGGCACCTTCGATGGTGACTTCGACCGTGGTGCCGCGCTGGCCTGCGCGAGGCGTGACAAACTCGATATGATGTACCATCGGGCCCGCGAGCGCGGAGGTGAGCAGACATGCTGAACCTATGAGGGCGATGAAAAGTCGCATGGCGGTTAGGAGATGATGCCCTTCACGACATTGCCGTCTTTCACGATCTCGATGGGGCGGGTGCCGCCGAAGGCCATGAGCTCTTCGTTGGAGTCGATGCCGAGCTGGCTGTAAACGGTGGCGAGGAAGTCTTCGAGTTTCACTTCATCGCGTGCGGGTTCAGCGGAGGTGGCGTCGGAGGCACCGTAGATCTGACCTCTCGTGATGCCGCCGCCAGCGAGGAGCATGGAGTACACTCGGGCCCAATGGTCGCGACCGTTGCTCATGTTTACTTTGGGTGTGCGGCCAAATTCAGTAGTGACCATGACGAGAGTGCTGTCGAGCATGCCGCGCTGATCGAGATCCGTGATGAGGCCGCTGATGGCGTGGTCGAGCGCGGGCATGAATTCGGTGCAGGTGCTCTTGATGTCCACGTGCGAGTCCCAGGAGCCGTAGTTGACGCTGACGAAGCGGACGCCGGACTCGACGAGGCGGCGAGCGAGGAGGAGGCGCTCGCCGACGGCGGCGGGGGCTTTCTGTTTTAACTCGTAATTGCGGCCATAGAGATCGCGCATGGCGTCGTTTTCATCGGCGAGGGAGAAGGCTTTCCTTGCGGTATCGGAGGTGAGCAGTGAGTAGGCGCTCTTGTAGAAGTCATCCATCGTGTTGAGCTTGTCGACGTCGGCATCCAGTTTGCGGAGCTGGCCTTCGACGATGTCGCGTGCGGCTTTGCGGCGTTCGAACTGCTGCATGGAGACGCCATCGGGGATGCTGAAGTCGCGCACCTTGAACTCGCCTTTGGCGCCAGGGTCGGCGTTGAGCTGGAAGGGGCCGTACTTGCTGCTGAGGAAACCAGTGCCGCCTTCAAAGCCGCGCATGGCGGGAATGGCGACGTAGGGAGGCATGCCCTGGCGAATGCCCATGAGATGGGAAACGACGCTGCCCATCTGCGGGTAGTCGATGACAGTGGTCGGCGTGTAGCCGGTGTAAAGGTGGTAGGTGGCCTGCTGGTGATCGGGGATTTTGCCGGTGACGGAGCGAACAATGGTGAGCTTGTCGGCGATCTTGGCGAGTCGGGTGAAGTTCTCGCTGAAGACCTCGCCGGTGTTGGTTTTAGCCACGCCAAAGCCGCCGCGATATTCCGTGGGCGCTTCGGGTTTCGGGTCCCAGGATTCCTGCTGGGCCATGCCGCCGGGGAGATGCAGATGGATGATGCTTTTGGCCTTGCCTTCTTTGAAGAATCCCGGCTCCACGGTGGCGCGGGCTTCGTGTTTGAGAAGATCGGCCATGCTGAGGCCGAGGGCGCTGCAGAAGCCGATGCGCATGGCTTCGCGACGCTGGAGATTCATCTGGCGGAAGCCGGTGCAGCCGGAGGGGGCGGGGATTTTCATGTGGGGCGGCGAAAGGATTGCGGGGAAACGAGGATGTGAAGTTACTGAGTGAAAGTGGGTTTCCTTGCGGGACCCCGAGAACTCGGGGGGAGGCCGGACGTGGTCTTTGCATAAGCGGGCGGGATGACCATAGTGCGGAATGAATTTGAATCTTGAAGGGCAGTCGGTCGCTGTGTTTGGAGCTGGGCGGGGCATTGGCCGGGCGATTGCAGATGGATTTGTCGCGGAGGGGTGTTCCGTGCGCGGGTTTGACCGAGAGAAGACGGCGGAGTTTATCGCGGCGGGGGATGTGGCCAATTATGAGGCGGTGAAGAGTTTTGCGGATGAGTTTGAGAGCGTGAAGCACGTGGTGTTTTGCGTAGGCATTGGGTCGGGGAAGTTTGGGTTTCCGTTTTGGAATCTGGAGCCGACCGACTGGGCACGGGTGCTGGAGGTGAATCTGATCGGCGCGGTGAATGTGGCGCATGCGTTTGCACCGAAGCTGATCGAGAGCGGTGGGGGGTCGATGCTGTTTTTGGTTTCCGTGGCGGGGCAGATGGGATCGCAGACGGATCCGCCGTACAGTGCTTCGAAGGCGGCGCTGATTAACTTTACGCAGTGCGCGGCGAAGGATCTGGGGCCGCATAATGTGCGGGTGAATGCGCTGGCGCCGGGGATGGTGAAGACGGAGCTGAACCAGAGCATCTGGGCGGCGGGGCAGAAGAAGCTGCCGGAGGAGAAGCGGCAGAGCTTTGATGACTGGGCTGCGGAGAAGATCAAGAAGGTGTCGCACCTAGGCCGCTGGCAGATGCCGGACGAGTATGCGGCGATGGCGACGTTTCTGGCGTCAAATCATGCGAAGAATATTACCGGGCAGACGATCAATATTGATGGTGGGCAGGTGATGCATGCTTGAGGAGCGGAGTGCAAGGTGATGGCGGAGCGCCGCACAGAGGACTGTGCGGACCACTTTGCTAGCGCTCATGCGACGCGCTGTGAATGGTTGGATGATTTTCCGAATTCGTGCTTTAAGAGAACTTGGAAGTTCGCTTTACTCGTAGAGGCGGAAGAGGCCGCTGTGATCGAGGTCGCCGAGGTGTTTTTCGTGGACGAATTTTTCCCATTGGGCGAGGGAGTTTTTCAAGGTGGGGGAGTCGAGGCCGACGGAGTCGGCGAGCTGGGACATGAGGCGGACGTCTTTGAGCTGGAGGGTGGCGCGGCCACCGGGGGCGAAGTCGCGGCGGACCATGCGGTCGCCATGGAGATCGAGGATGCGGCTTTCGGCGAAGCCGCCGAGGAGGGCTTTCCGAACGAGGGCGGGATCGACGCCGGAGAGTTCGGCGAGGCGGAGGGCCTGGGCGACGGCATCAATGGTCTGGGCGACGATGAGCTGATTGGCGAGTTTGGTGACCTGGCCGCTGCCGACGGGGCCGAGGTGGGTGATGTTTTTGCCGACGGTCTGGAAGATGGGGAGGGCGCGCTGGAAATTTTCTTCGCTGCCGCCGGCCATGATAGTGAGGGTGGCGGCTTCGGCGCCGACCTGGCCGCCGGAGACGGGGGCATCGACCCAGTTGACGCGTTGGGCCCATTGTTTGGTTTCGGGAACGCCGGTGGTGCCGAAGTCGATGATGAGGGCGTCCGGGTGCAGGCCTTCGATGAGGCCGCCGGGGCCGAAGACGATGGCTTCGACGACGTCGGTCATGGTGAGATTGATGCAAATGATGCCTGGGCCGATTTCGCGGGCGAGTTCGGGGAGGGTGGCGGCGCGGCGCATGCCGAGGGCGACGGCATCTTCTGCGGGGCCGGGGCTGCGATTCCAGACGACGACGTCGGCTCCGGCGGTGTGGAGGTGGCGTGCATTGGCGCGGCCCATGTTGCCGAGTCCGACGAATCCGATCTTGTGTCCTGCGAGTGGCTTGCTCATGTCCGGGCGAACTCACATCAGGCGGTGCCTGATGGCAAACTCCTTCCCAACCTACTTCATGAAAATCATCATCACCGGCGGCGGCGGCTTCCTTGGCTCACAGCTTGCGCAGAAACTTTTGGAACGCGGCACGTGGTGCGGCAAGGCGATCACGGAGATGGTGCTGCTGGATGCGTTTTTCCGCGGTGAGCCTACGGATGCGCGGGTGAAGCATGTGCAAGGTGACATTGGTGACCGGGCGACGGTGCTGGCAGCAACGGGGCCGAAGTTTGATGTGATTTTTCACCTGGCCTCGATGGTGAGCGGGGAGTGTGAGGAGAGGTTTGATGATGCGATGCGGGTGAATCTGGAGGGCGGGCGCAATGTGTTTGAGGCGGCGCGTGCGGCGGAAGGCAAGCCGCGGGTGGTGTTTGCGAGCAGTGTGGCGGTTTATGGCGGGCTGGACATGTCGCAACTGATGTCTGACCTGACGAAGCAACTGCCGCAGACGACGTATGGGATGACGAAGGCGATGTGCGAGATGATGGTGAATGACCATACGCGCAAAGGGCACTTTGATGGACGCAGCGTGCGGCTCCCAACGGTGATCGTGAGGCCGGGCAAGCCGAATGCGGCGGCATCGAGCTGGGCGAGCGGGATGTTTCGTGAGCCGCTGAATGGTGAGGCGTGCATGCTGCCGATCCGGCGTGATCAACCGCATCCGATGACCGGGTATCGGACAGTGATTGAGTCGTTCATCGCGCTGAGTGAAGTGCCGGAGGAGATGCTGGGGAAGGATCGGGCGTATGTGCTGCCTGCGCATCGGGTGACGCCGCAGATTGCGGAGAAGGTGATTCAAGAAGTGGCGGCGGAGCGTGGGATCATTCTGGGGCCGATTGTGGATGCGTTTGATGCGCGGATTCAGGGCATCGTTGATAACTGGCCGCAGCAGGTGGATGGCGCGCGCTCTGAGGCGATTGGTCTGCCGAGACCGCCGGAGCTGAAAGTGATCGTGGAACAATATGTGGCGGACTTTGGAATGAAGTAGGCTTTGCCGTGACCGTGGAATGCGGTAGCCTCGCTGCATGAGTGAGATACGACCCTTTGCGAACGCGCCCGAAATCCACCTCAACCCGAAGTTCGCTCTCATTGGTGTTGGAGTGTTGTTTTTGCTGGTTGGCGTCTATTCCGGGATCTATCAGGTTCCGGCGGAATCGGTGGCGGTGGTGCAGCGTTTTGGTGGTTACTTGAAGACGGAAACCCCCGGGCTGCACTTCAAGCTGCCGTGGGGCATTGATCAGGTCACGGAGGTGGAGATTTTGCGTCAGCAGAAGCTGGAGTTTGGCTTTGGCACCCGGGGTGCGACCAACCCGTATCAGTATGCGGATCCTGGTGATCAGGAGGGCGAAAAAACGATGGTTACGGGCGATCTGAATACGGCAATGGTGGAATGGGTGGTGCAGTACCACATCAGCGATCCAGTGGCGTATGTGTTTAATTTTCGCGAGCCGGTGCCGACGCTAAGAGACTTGTCTCAGGCGGTGATGCGAGAGGTGGTGGGTGATCGCACGGTGGATGAAGTACTGACCATTGGCCGACAGGAAATGGAGACCAAATGCGCGGAACGACTGCGTGAACTGGTGGCGGCGCTGAACATGGGCGTGCGGATTGATCAGATTCAGCTAGGGAACATCAATCCGCCTGATGATGTGAAGGCGAGTTTCAGTGACGTGAACCGTGCGAAGCAGGAGAAGGAGTCTTCGATCAATGCGGCGAGCGGGAATTACAATGAGATCATTCCGAAAGCGCGTGGCGAAGCGGAGCAGAAGCTCAAAGGGGCCGAAGGCTATGCGGCCAAACGCATCAATGAGGCCGAAGGTGATGCGGCGCGGTTCAAGTCTGTGCTGGCTGAATACCTGAAGGCTCCGGAGGTGACCAAGAAACGTCTTTATTTGGAAACGATGAGCGAGGTGCTGGCCCAGGTGCCGGGGAAAATCATCTTGGATGACAAGGCCTCCTCGTTTCTGCCGCTGATGAATCTTCGTCAGGCGACCCCACAAACCAACCCTTCTCCTGCCACACGATGAAATCCTCCCTCCTTTTGATAGTTGTCCTCGCGCTGGTCTTTGTGGCGAGCAATGGTTTGTACACCGTGAGCGAGACGGAGCAGGTGGTGATCACCCAGTTCGGCAAGCCGGTAGGGGAGCCTATCCGTGACGCGGGTCTGCACTGGAAGACGCCTTTTGTGCAGACCATCAACCGCCTGGACAAACGGGTGCTGGAATGGGACGGGCCTTCGGCCAACATGACGACGAAGGACAAGGTCATCGTGGTGGTGGATGCGTTTGGCCGCTGGGAGATCAACGACCCGCTGGTGTTTTTCCGTCAGCTCACGGATGAGCGGCGCGCGCTGTCGCGGCTGGATGACATCCTGGCGAGCGAGACGCGCATCGTCATCGCGAAGCATGATTTCATCGAAGCGGTGCGGACCACGAAGGACCGAAAAGCGGTGCGTGATGAGAGCAATGTGACCACGACGGGCAGCACGCCTTCGACTGCGGATACACGTCTGGGTGTGCTGCCGCCGATCACGTATGGTCGAGTCGAGCTTGAGGCTGAGATTCTGAAGAATGCCATCCCGAAGATTGAGGGGTACGGCATCCGGCTGCTGGATGTGCGCTTCAAACGGATCGACTACGATCCGACGGTGAGCAAGTCGATCCATCAGCGCATGATTTCTGAGCGTGAGCAGATTGCCAAGCTGCACCGCGCGGAAGGTGAAGGCGAGGCGGCGAAGATCAATGGGGAGCGTGAGCGTGATCTGGCGACGATTGAGTCCGAGGCGTACCGCAAGGTGCAGGAGATGGAAGGTACGGCGGATGCGAAGGCAACGGAGATTTATGCGAAGGCGTACAACCAGACGCCGGAGGCTGCGGAACTGTTTGATTTCCTCAAGACGATGGAGACGTACAAGATGCTGATCACTTCTGACACGACGATGATTTTCACGACGGACAGCGAGTTGTTCCGGTATCTGAAGTCGAGCAATCCGCAGGCGACGAAACCGGTGGCGGGAGCGACAGGGGAGTTCACGCCACTGCACAAGCTACCGACGCTGATGGAAGTGGGGCGGTGAGGAGGGCGGGGTCTGAACCGGAAACCGGCTGAGGCCGGGACTACAGAACGGCGTTGGGCAGCTTGTGAACGAGGAACCAAGCATCTGAAGTCTGCACCTCTGCGCCTTGGTGGTGAACCTAACCGTGCTGATCAGGAAACTGTGCGGCGGCGGCGCAGGAAGCTGAAGAGGCCCAGCATGAGAAGGAGGATGCGGGAGGGCTCGGGGACGACAACGATGACGCCGTAGGTGGTGAAGGCGCTGGTGTCCCATGAAAGCCCGGGATCCAGCGACACGCTTGAGAGGTCCAAATTCGCCGTGGTAAAGCTGCCGGTGCCTGCGAGTGAGTCCAGCGTGCCCACTGTGGTCCAGTCGAGGAGTTTGAAGATGTTGCCAGCGTTAAGTGTGGCGCTGTTGTTGTTCACCTTGATCGTGCCGCCTGCGGTGGTGCCCAGATTGAAGGTGCCGTTGGTCAGCCTGACGCTGTCATAATCTCCGGACTGGTCCCAAATGGTGGTGTAGGCCGTGCCGGTGGCACCGCCGTGGGTGTTCAAATAGGTGTTGGCGTCGGTTGAGAAATCGAAGGAGGCGTCAACCTGCGAAGTAGAGGTGAGGCCGAGCTGAATCTGGCCACCATTCTGGACGTCCACCGCTGTGCCAGCGGCTGTGAAGGTCAGGGTTTGATTGCTGGTGTCCGTGGCCCCCACGCCTGGAGCGAGAACGGCACCGCTGCTGATGACGGTAGCGCCGGCGATGCTGCCTGAGCCTGAGAGTGTGCCGTCGATGCTTACCGTAACGATGCCGGAGCCGGCAAGAGCGCCGCTGGCGCCATCTCCCACCTGCAAGGTGCCTGCGGCCACGGTGGTGGTGCCAGAGTAGGTACTGGTCTGGTTGAGCACGAGGATGTTGGCGCCCAGTTTCTTGAGACCCACGCTGTTTGCGCCGCTGTTGGTGTCGGCGATGACACCGTCATAGGTGAAACTGCCACCGGTGGCGTTGGTGGTGTCGAGGCCAATGAATGAGCCGTCTGTGAAGCCGCCGGTGGGGGTGCCTAGCGACTTGATGACGTCCACATCCGATGCGGTGAATTCGCCGGTACCGCCGACGTTGAAGGCGGCAGTGGCACCGCTGCTGACGACGATATTGGCGTCTGTCCAGCTTGCGGGGGTGTTGTTATAGAGTGCTGTCTCCACAAGGAACTGCAGGGTGCCGGCGGTGACCGTGGTGGTGCCGGTGTAAGAGTTCACGCCATCCATGTAAAGGGTGCCGGAGGTGGTCTTGCTGAAGGCAGTGCCGCCATTGAGTTCAGCGAGATTTTTCAAGGTGCCGGACTGAGCATTGAAGGCGATGGCATTGGTGGAAGCGCCGATGGATCTGCCGGTCATGTCCAGCAGACCGCCATCGAGAGTGATGGAGGCAATGCGGGTTCCTCCGCCGGTGCCGCTCACGATGTCTCCCTGAACGGTCAGAGTACCGCCGGTGATTCCGATGGAGGCGTTTGCAGTGCCGGTCGTGGCAATGGCCATGGTGACGGCGGTGGTGGCCAGAGTGACGTCACCCCCAGAGACATTGAGGGCGGTGGTCGTTGAACCGGTGCCGTTGGTGTTGCTGTTGCCCATGATGAGGGCCTGGCCGCTGCCGGAGCCGATGGTGACGGTGCCAGCTGTGACATTGATGATGGAACTCACCGCTCCGGTGTTGGAGTTGCTGGCGAGAGTGGCGGCCGTGCCCGTGCCGGAACCGATGGCGACGATGCCGCCGCCGAGGTTGATGACGTTCGTGTTGTTGCCAGAGGATGTCTTCGAACCCATGGTGAGATTGCCGGTGGTCAGGGTGCCTGTGTCGAAGGCAAAGAGGTTTTCTATCGGGCCGGTTCTGGTGGCCTGAGTGCCAATGGTCACCGCCCCGAAGAGCAGATCCGCCGTATGTCCGGTGACATCGAAGGTGTTCCGATTGCCCGCAGGCAGCCCCACTCCAGTGACGCCGTTGATGGAAGCCATATTGAAGGCGGCGGCAGACACGCCGTCGGCAGCGCGAATGGTGACTGTTCCGTTTGAATTGAAGAAGGTGATGGAACCCAAATCGCGTCCGCCGGTACCGATGTTGACCGCATCAACGTTGATGACGTTGGTGGCAGTGCCGAGTTGCAGCGCGTTGATCTGGCCGAGGTTACCAGTGTAGGAGCCACCGCCGCCCACGGTCAGCGCGCTGGCCGTAATGGTGGTGTTCTGCGCGAGGATGAGAGTGCCGTATCCGGTGCTGTTGGTTCCGGAGGTGCTGCCGATCTGAAGAATGCCGCTGGTGGTGTTCAGGGAGACATCCATGGTGGACAGCGCACTGAAGTCGGCGGTGGAGATGTTGGTGTTCGAGTTGCCGACAAGGAAGGTCACGCCCGTGCCAGTGGTGTTGATGACACTGAGGGCGCCCAAACCTGACGCGGTGAAAAGGGTCGTGGAATTAGCCGCCCCACTGCCCAAGGTCACCGTGCCGCCAACTGTGAGGGTCTCCCCGGCACCGATGAGAATCTGATTGGTTTCTGCCGCTGTGTTCGTCTGCACGAGCAGGTTTCCGGCGAAGGTGGCGCTGGCAGTGGAGAGATCGAGCGTGCCTGCCGTGGAGGTGGAATTGGCAGTGCCGAAGTTCAACGCCCCCCCGAGGCTCTGGTCTGCGGTGAAGCGCAGGATACCGTCGTTGATGCTGGTAGCACCCGAATACGAACCGGGGCCACTGATGACCCAGGTGTTCGTGTCCAACTTGATCAAGGTCAGTACGCCAAGGCCGTATTCATCGAGGCCACCCAGGGTGTTGTCCAGCAGAGGGTCGGAGAGTCCCCTCAGGGTGAGAGTTTTGTTGCCTGCGGTTTCAAACTGAACTCCGCCGAGCACCAGCGCGCCGGTGCCTGAAGAGTCCAGGGTGAGAGCACCGGTGGTGCCCTGCATGCCGATGGTGCGATCACTGATGCTGCCGCTGCCGGTGTAGATGAGCGTGGTGGCCACGGTGGAGAGACCCACGTGAATGACGCCGTCCTGCGCAGTGGCGGAACTGCCCAGCGCGCTGGCACCGCCGCCCACGCTGGTGATGGAGTTGAAGCTGAGAGTGCCAGCCTGAACTTCGACAGGACCAGCGAAAGTGCTCAAGCCGGTCAGGGTGAGCGTGTTGGTCTGTGTTTTCAGCAAGCCACCAGCGCCTGCCAGCGCGGTATCGACACTGATATCACCGGTGTTGCCGAAGTAGAAGCCGGCGCTGGCCGTGATGGAGCCAGAACCCAGAATGACAGGACTGTCGCCAAAGACGGACACCAGTCGGGCGGTGATGTTGTAGCTGACCAAATCCAGCGTGGCACCGGCCCCGATGTTGAGATTCCCACCCACACCTGTGGCATTGTCGGCATTGATGATCAGCGTGCCGCCGAAAATGTTGGTGGCCCCCGTATAGGTAGCGGCGGCGTTCAATATCAGGTTTCCCGCCCCAGTTTTGGTCAGGTCACCCACACCGGAGCCAACCGATTGATTGAGCGACAGATTATTGCCGTTGGTGTCAATGGTGGCACCACCCTGGAGGAAGATGATGCTGCGCAGTGAAATGTCATCCGAGAATCCGGCACCCAGGCGCAGAGTACCACCGGCGAAGACGAGTGAGCCTGTGGCACCGCCGATGTTGTCGAGAGAGGCGATTTCGAGTACGCCTTCATTGAGGGTGGTCTTCATGGTGCCACCGCCGGCAGTATTGACGCCGCTGAGGATCAAGGTACCACGACCGGACTTGGTGATGTCCGCCGTGGACGTCAGCGGAGAGTTGATGCTGGCCGTGAGGTTCTCAAGGGTGGCGTATTGATAGGTCTGGCTGCTGGCGGTTAATGTGGAGGGCAGACTCATGAGGAAGTGGGTCGCATCCGTCACACTGAGCACGGTGGCACCCGATGCGATGCCCGCTCCGAAAACCGGCATGCCCGCCAGCAAGCCCGTGGTGCTGGCCACGGTGACGATCGAACTCCCAATCGTGGTGGAACCGGTCGTCAGACTGTTGGAGGAGTTTGGATTGATCACGCTGAACACGTATTCGTTGGTGCTGCCTACAGTGATACCGTTGTCGAAGCCGCCAAGGGTGGTGGTGTAGGCGATGTTCGTCACCGCACCGGTGACGGTGAAGAGCAGCGCACCGCTGGTGACTCCCAGGGTTTGACCCGCGCCGGAACCGGTGACGTTGAGCGCCACAGTCGCGGTGTTGTCAAAGACCAGTGCGTTGATTGTCTTGCCGCCAAGTCCGGTGAGGTCGGTGCTCAACGACTCGCGGACATTGTCGGTGGTGCCGGCGAGAGCGTAGGTGTTGTACTCCGTGGCGAAATCGAGCGGGCGGAAACCAGCGCCGCTGACATAGGTCACGAGAGAGTTGCCCATGTTGGTGGCGGCCAATGCATTGGAGCCGATGTCTTCACCGACAGCCCATGGCACAATGCTGATGTTCTTGGTGCCTGCGAGACCGCCGCCACCCACGAGGTTGCTGGAGATAAACGTTGCGTCGCTGGCGGTGACGATGCGGAACTGATTGTTACGGGCGTTGGTGCTGCCCAGGTTGGTACCACGAATGTTCAGCGTGGAATTGTTCAGGCGCACGATGTCACTCGCAATGATGTCCGAGTCATCATTGGACGTGGTGGCTTCCATGCCGACATAGCTGGCACCGGAGGCTGCCGTCACCACACCCACGGTCTCATCGAGAGTTCCATCCTGATCGGTGCGGATGGAGAGGCCGCGCACAATGGTCTGACCTTGGAGGGTGCCGTCTGCGGAGTCGAGCGTGATGGCCGTGGTGTCGAGAATGCGTGTGCCGGAGCGGGTGGTGCTGTTGTTGTCGATGAACAGGGCTCCATTCTTGCTCACACGGATGATGGAGGCATTGATCTGACCGATGCCGCTGAGCTGGAGAGTGCCGCTGGCGACCGTGAAGACGCCGGTAAACCCCGTGCTGATGTTGTTCAGATTGAGATTGCCGGCGCTCAGCTTGACGATGCTGCCGGTGCCGGTGAAGAAACCTGCATAAGTCGTGCTGGAGACTTCATTGATGGTGAGGGTGTGAGTTCCCACGGCGACGGTGCCGTTGTCTGAATTGGTGGCGCGCTGGCCACCGGAGAGCCGACCGATGGTCTCGTCGTCCAAGAGTTCCAAGGTGGTGTCCAGATAGGCATTGAGCGAGACGATGGAATTGTCACCAATGGCATTGCCGCCGGAGACCTGAAGAGTGCCCTGGAGGATTTCCGTTTCATCGGTGTAAACGTTGTTGCCGGTGAGGAGGAGGGTGCCCGTGCCGGACTTGGTCACTGCATGATTGATGCGGATGTCCGAGCTGATGGTGAAAGTCTGGGCGCTTTCCTGAGTGATGATGAGTTCGGTGACGCCCGAAGCGAGGGTGCCGCCCTGAATGCTGGGTGTGCCGCCGACATTGGAGGTGACGAGGATGCCGCCGCTGGCGATGCTGAGGAGGCCTCCCGAAGCGATGTTCAAATCCGAACCCGCCACGGCATCAAAGCGGAGGCTGTTGATGCTCAGGCCCTGAAGCGTGCCGCTGAACCCGGTGGTGTCATCGGTGACATGATCACCAACGGCCCAGGTGGTGACGTCGTTTTCAATGGTGGAGACAAGTGCAATGATGTTTCCGCCCGAGTTGGTGGCGAACCAGACGCCGGTGCCATCATCCACCGTGGCGAAACCGCTGAGGCCCAACAAGCCCTGGGCGCCGTTGACCGTGGTGGTGGTAAAACCATGGGTGGCGCTCTGGGTGCCGGTGGGCAGGATGAAGCGGATGGTGCCATCCCGGTTGGTGGAAGTGCGGGTGATCGCCCCCAGATTGAGAACCATTTCCTGCCCTGCCCCGGGAGTGAGCGTGATGGTGCTGGCGCTGCTGTTGTCGCTGGTAGCGCTGCCGTCCAGAGTAATGCTGGCCACGGTCTGACTTGTCGCAGCACTGGCGTTGCCGGTGAGAACGAGATTGCCACCGAGAATCTCGAGAGCGGAGGTGGTGCGGAGCTTGGTCGTGTTGCTGATGGTGTAATCCAGGACCAGAGTGCCTTCATAGAGGATGCTGCTGCCCGTGGAGCCGAGTCCGCTGTTGTCGCCCTTGAGAGTGACGGTGCCGGAGCCGAATTTTTCGAGCGCGGTGGAGCCGGTGCTGGCGAGGTTGGCGTTGACGATGCCGTCGTAGAGATTGATGTCGCCATTGGTCACGGTCACCGTGCCAGTGCCGTCGATCTGGCCCGTCAAGATGGCTGAGCGCTGACCGACATCGAGACGCAGGGTGGTGATATTGAAAGTATTGGTGTTGAGAACACCCGACTCAGGTCCGCCCGAATCTCCCAGAATGATGAAGTCCAGACCGCCGCTGTTGGCTGCGCCGTTCACATCGTCAGCGTTGAGATTGATGACCGCCCCGGTGCGGGCATAGAGGCCGCTGCTGGTTCCCGCAGGGGTGGCGGCGGCGAGTACGCCGGTGGTGTTCAGGTTCAGCACGGTGCCGACACCTGTCACGATGACATCATCGGCGATGGTGACGGTGTTGTCTCGGAGGGTCCAGATGCCGGAATTCACGAGGAGATCCGCCGAGGCCGCCCCGAGGGGCTGAGCGATGCCGCCGCTGATGATGCCTTCTCCGGTGCCAATGAGAGTGAGGACATTGTCGGTCGCCATCGTGATGGCACCGGCATAGGTGATGATGGCGCCCGAGGTGCCGCTGGCTTCCAAAGTCGGGCTGGCTGATATCGTGATCAACCTGTCGGTGGACTGACTGGTGTCGCCCATGAAACGGAGCGAGGAGGTGCCGAGGATATTGATGGCCGAACCCATGCCGAGGCTGCTGGCGGCACCACCGATGTTGGTAACGGTGTTGAATTCGAGAGTTCCCTCCTTGAGCGAAATGTCGCCGCTGAAGGTATTGGCCCCTGTGAGTGTTACGGTCCGGCTGGTAACACCCCAGGCGCCAAGTTCGTCATTGATGGCAAGGTCGTATCCCATGCCGCCATCGGAGATGACAGCAGAAATGAGCAACGACCTGACGGACGAACCCTGGTAGGTGAGGCTGGCGTCGTTGCCGAGGACGATGGAGTTGGTGATGTTAATGAGGCTGAAATTGTCCGACGCCTGGCTGATGCGGAGCGCGTTGTTTGCGTTGGTGGCGCTGCCGATGGTGATGATGCCAGTGAGGTTCACGGTCATGTCGCTCACGGGTGTGCCCGAGGCGTCTGCACTGAGCTCAAGAATACCCCCGGAGCCATCCACGGCGATGTTTTGGCCCAAGTTGTGGGTGGTGCCGCCCGCGGTCACAAACTGAATGCGGCCCATGGTGGCGGTGATGTCTCCCGTGCCGAGACCGGTGACGGTCTGAGTCTGAATGGTGCCGCGGATGAGATTGATGCCCCCGGACCAGCTGCTGTTTTCCGCCTGAAAGTAGAGCGTGCCGGTGACCTGGTTTCCGCTGGAGAGGGTGGTGATGCTGTCCACGGTGAGGCTGCCAGAACCGCTCACGATGCCACTGAGAACGACATTGCCTTGAGTTGCGGTGAGCACGGCTGAATTGGACCCGCGCATGTTGATGAAGGAATTTGCGCTGACATTGACCGTGCCGGTGTAGTAATTGTTGCCGGCATTGCCGCCAGCAGAAAGAGTGCCGCCGGACAGGGTCAGGTTGTTGGCCACGCCGGTCGCTGCGGAATTGGCGGCCCCATTGTAGTAGAAGGCGCCGCCGCTGCCGACGGTGATGGTGGCGAGGTTGCCGTTGATCTTGCTGCCCAAGGCGGTGGCATCGAGGATTTCCAAAGTGCCTGCATTGATGTTGAAGTCTGAGGTGAGCGTGCTGTTGAAGGTCAGATCAGCGGCGTTGGTGAGTGTGACCCTGCCCAAGCCGCTTTTGATGACATCGGCCTCACCGAGGAGGGAGCCAATGGAGAGTACGGAGCCTGCGTCTGCCACGGTCCAAGTCTGGTCCGAGCCGAGGCGGACGGGAGCGGTGATGTTCACGGTGGCGGGTCCGCCCGTGGTGATGGTGATGCCATCGGAGGCGACCTGCGGGGCGATGCTGAGGCGGAAGGAAGGATCCACACCCGAACCGATGGTCACGGAGGCAGGCGTGTTCGCGCCGTTTGTGGCGGCTTCGAAGGTGAGTGAGTTGATCTTGACGCTTTGTTCCAAGGTGGTGGAGACTGCCGCATTGCTGGCTGCATCCCATTGGAAGATGACATCTGTTCCCTGACCTGGAGTGGAGAGCGCCACGATGGTGCCCGCTTTGTCCTGAGACCAGTTGTTGACGTTCCCGTTCCAGGTGGTGTCCGTCAAACCGCGCCAGTAGGAGGTGCCGGTGATGAGGGTGCCGGTGGTGATGGAAATGAGGTTGTCCGTCTGATGGATGGTGATAGAGCTGAAACCACCCGGGGTCAGACCCAGTATCCAATCGCTGGCGCCAAGAGGGCCGGTGATCAGACCCCCGTCTGCGGAAGAAATCAGGCTGTAGGTTTGGGATGCATTCAGGCCTGTGTCGCTGAGATTGAGCGTGATCTGATTTCCCGCGAAGAGATTCAAGGTTCCGCCTGCGAGCAATCCGAGGAGGTCGGTGTTGGCGTTGTCACCCGGCGTGATGCCGTCACCCACATTGAATCTGAGAGTGGTCATGGTGCCGCCGGAGGAGCCGAGGGAGAGGAGGGTCAACTGGTTGAGCTGGTTCCCTGCGCCATCGAGAAGGTTGAGGGTGGAACCGTTGTCAACGATCACACTGGTGACCGCCAAGGGAGCGGAGATACCGCCGGTGAGAGCGAGCGTGGAGGCGTTGGTGACACTGAGGCCGGTGGTGCCATTGAGCGAGGAGCCAACGGTGAAGGAACCGCCGTTCACGTTTGTGGTGCCGGTGTAGGTCAATGAGACGCCGTTGGAGATGGTCGCATCCGCAGAACCCGTCTTGGTAATGGAGAGGGCGCCGCCGCCGCTGTTCTGAATGGAGTAGGTGCCGACCCCGCCGCCATAGATCACTGCGGAGTCGTTGGCACCGACGGTCAGGGAGGCGGCGGTGGAGGAGGTGTTGTCGATGGCTGCAGTGCCGTCGGTGTTTGCGGTGAGACCATTGATGGTCTGGGAGGTGCCGTTGAGATCGAGCGTGGCGGTGTCGGCATTGGCCAGTTCGGGAGTCAGCAGCACGCTGCCAAAGCCAGCGCCAGAGGCAATGGCATTGTCAGCGCCCATGCGCAGGGTGCCGCGGTCGATATCCGTGCTGGCGTTGTTTAAGTTGTAGTTGGAGCTGCTGCCATTGAGCTGAAGGACGCCGTCACCGGTCTTGGTGAGTACGATGCCGAAGGAGGTGGTGGTGGTGAAATCGCCGTCGATGATGGTCAAGCCCGACCCGTCCACGGTGAAAACGCGGTTGGCGGTGAGGAGGTTTGCGGTGGCTCCGGCAAAGGTCAGGGACTTGCCGCTGACGACGTTGTTGTTCAGGCCGTTGTTGTTCGCGGAGGTCAGCAACTGGAAAACACTGGTGGTGGTGAGGCTGTAGTCACCTGCGAAGGCGGTGGTGGTGTTGTTGACGAGGCGGACAACGTTATCGATGGTGCGGTCTGCACCGTAGGAGAACAGGGTGCCGTTGCTCCAGTCCAGATTGCCGGTGCCGAAGGCGTGGTCGTCACCGATGCCGAGCGAGCCTGCGGTGAAGGTGGTGGTGCCGGAGTAGTCGTTTGAGCCGTTGGTGAGGATCCACATGGCGGAGCTGTCCACCTGAATGCCCAGGGTGCCTCCGTTGTCAGAGAGCTGGCTGGTGATCATGTTGCCGGCGGCATTGACGCCACGAAGGAGGAGCACCTTGTTTCCAGCCACGAGGTCATTGGCCACATTGGTGAGGATCAAAGCGCCAACGCCGTCGGCGTGGATTTGATTGCTGCCGGTGGTGGTGTTGAGGCGGATGTAGCGGTCGCTGGTTTCACCGAGGCCGATGTACTCCAAGATGCCGACCGTGGTGCCGCCGTTACCGAGGAGAATGGCACCTGCATTGGTGTTGCCGAGAGTGGCGTCACCGACGCTGGTGCTGCCGCCCGAGGCGCTGTTGCCAAGGGTGACAACGGCGAGCGTGCCCTGCCGCACCAAGGTCTGCCCGGTGTAGGTGTTATCACCGCGCAGATTCAGGATGCCCGCGCCTTCCTTGGCCAGATTGCCTGCGCCGGAGATGACGCCACTGATGGTGGCGAAGTCCGCGCCGATGGTGGTGAAGTCACCCACATTGACCTGACGGTAGCCGTCGCCAGAAAAGTTAGTGGAGACACCGGTAGAATCCAGTACACCCGTGCCAGAGGTGAGGGTGAACTGTGTGGCGCTGATGATGTTGGCAATCGTCGCGCCGACGGGGATGGCGGCGTTGCCGGTAATCGTCTGGCCGGCGGTCAGTCCGGCCGTGGTGCCAGAAGCAACAGTCACTGTGGCGCTTCCGGCTGCAGTCGTCAGAGACAGGCCTGAGATGGTGGTGCCCTTGGTGATCTCAAAGCCGTTGAGCATGGTCACGTCTGACTTGGCGAGGCCGCCCACCGTTTGCGAGATGGCATTGAAGAGGAGGGCACCGCCATCGAGAAAGCCTGCTGTGGCGCCCCAAATCGGATTGCTGCCGAGATCCACAGTCAGCGAGGCACCGCCCGCAGAAAAACCGCCAGCGGCTGCACCCGAAAACTGCACCTGATTGGCACCGGTGCCGAGGGTACGCGTGAAGGCGCCTGTGGTGGCCAGGGAACCCCCATTCAACACGAGATTGGAGGCTGTCGGCAGACTGATGCCGTCATCGGCATAGAGGAGGCCGCCGCGGATTTCGGTGACGCCTGAATAGCCGTTGGTGGCTTCCAAATACCAAACACCTGCATCCGCCTTGTAAACCGAGGTCACTGCTGCGCCGTTGTCATTGATGATGGGAAAGAAGCGGTTGTCCCCTGTGGAGGTGCCGCCCAGAACGAGGCCCTGGGCCTTGCCGGCGGCGGCACTGCCGAATGCCAAAGCGCCGGTGTTGGTGAAACTCAGCGTGGCTCCGTTCACCCCATTGGCCTGGATGCGTGCGCCGCCATTGGTGCTGCCGTTGAAGGTGAAGAGGCGGTCGGTGAAATCATTGGTGGTGCCGGCGAAACTGAGACCGCCGTAGGATTGAATGGTGCTGGTGCCGGTGAAGACGAGATTGCCCGCGTCACTGG
Source organism: Verrucomicrobiaceae bacterium UBA7681 (assembly GCA_002482965.1). Classification (GTDB taxonomy): domain Bacteria; phylum Verrucomicrobiota; class Verrucomicrobiia; order Verrucomicrobiales; family Verrucomicrobiaceae; genus Prosthecobacter. The sequence continues at coordinate 44,933 of DLGZ01000025.1, forward strand.
TGGCCGCGCCGAAACCGCTTTCGAAACCGCCGTTAGCCACATTGTTCACGGTCACGATGCCAGTCGAGGCAATGGTGGTGACGCCGGTGTAGTTGCTCAGGCCCAACCAGCTTTGCGCACCGGTGCCCGTTTTGAGAATATTGATGACGCCATTGGTTTCCGTGAATGTACCGAAAGATGTTCCGGTGCCGTTGCTTCCGCCGACGTTGAAGGTGACTGCAATGGAACTGGAATTGGTCAGGGTGCCAGCGTTGTTCCAGGAGTTGGTGCTGCCGCTGGGTGTGACACCGTTCAAGTCAATCGTGGCGCCCTGACGCACCGAGACACTGACATTGCTTGCCGCGAGACGCCCGGTGCCGCTGAGTTGCACGGTGCCTTCATTGATGTTGACCGTGCCAGTCTGCGCATTCACTCCAGCGAGCACCAGCGTGCCTTCGCCGACCTTGGTGAAGCCACCGGTGGTGGTGCTGGTGATCGGCGCATTGAGAGTCAGAGTGTTCGCGCCGCCATCCACATTGATGACCAGTGCTCCGCTGCCGCCGGTGCTGACACCTGTGCCTGAGATGGAGCCAGAGCCGCCGGTCAGGATGATGCCGCCGGAAGCATTCGTGGCAGCAGCGGTGCGGATGGTAAGAAGGCCGGTCATGGTGAGCGCCTGGGCACCGTTGATTCTCAAGGAGTCGATGGTGACTGCTGCATTGCTGAAACTGCCGGTGATTTCATTGCTCATACCAGCGGTGAGCGCCGTTGCCGAGGTCGCAAAATCCGCATCGCTGGCGTAATCGGGCGCACGCAAGGCAAGCCCTGCACCGGGGACAAAAGCGAAGTCAGAACCGTTGTAGAAAAGGCCAGCATTGGCGATGTTGTTTGTGATGCTGGTGGTGGTGAACGAAACGGTGTCACTGCTGGTGGGAGCCACGATGTTCACGGTGCCGCCGGCCCCGACAGTGCCAAGAGAGTCAAAGACCAGCGAGGCGGTGCCACCGCTGCCGGGAGTGAGCTTGATGGTGCCGGAGCCGGTGGTGGGGGTGAGCACACCAAGGGTCTCGACGTTGTTGATGCTGGCCTGGCCGACAAACTCCAAGGTGCCACCGGCGTATTGGTTGACCTGATTGAAGACAATCGTGGAGGCGTCGGACACGACCGTGGAAGCAGCGGCGTTGGCCTTGAGTTTCAAGATGCCATTGGTGATGGTGGTGGTGCCGGTGTACACGTTGGCACCTGCGAGAACCCAGGTGCCTGCGTCCACCTTGGTGAGATTGACGAGACCGCCTGCAGCGTTGTTGGGAATGACGCCATTGATGGTGTTCTGAGCGGTGTTGATACCGCCAAGAGTCAAAGTCTTCGCGTTGGAGGCGCTGCCGCCCGTGGCGGAAAAGTCCGAATTGAGAATCAGGCCGGGGCTGGTGCCGGTCTGATTGGCGAGGATGGTCGCACCGCCGGTGGTGCCAGCAAGATTGATGACCTTGCTGGTCGTCAAATTGGCTTGGAGGAGATTGTTGCCGACGACGCTCAGAATCGCTGCGGTACTGCCACTGCCGATGTTGATGGTGCCGGTGTTGTTGTTGATGGCACGCCAGTCGTTGACGGCAAGCGTGCCTCCGCTCACGCTCACGGTGCCATCGAGTGTGGAGGCTGTGCCGGTGATGGTGAGAGTTCCCGAGCCGGACTTGGTCAAGTTGTGCGCAAAACCGGCGGAGGCTCCATTGACGTTGCCATTGATCAGCGTGTTTCCATTGCCGCTGATGGTCATCGTTCTGTCGCCCGTGTTATCCGTATTGCTCCAGAAATTTCCGGTGAAGCTGAGCAGCGCGCCACCTTGGAGATTGTTCGTCATCGTCGTATTCGAGTTGCCACCGTTGACCGGTGCGGTCGTGAAACTCATGCCGTAGCCATTGCGGCTGTTGAACGTCAGGACGATATTGTCCTCATACGACAAGTTGCCGAAAGCCACCGTCTGGTCCTTGACCGAACTGTTCGGTGTGTGATCCACATAAATGGTGCTGGCGGCACGAAAATAGACATTGGCATTCGTACCGTTCGAGACTTTCACATCCGGAGAATCCATGAGCACAGCGAGGACACCGCCATTCAAGTCCAGCACGGCGCTGGTGGTCCCGGCGGTGCGGGTGCCGAGGACACCGGGCGAGTCGATGCGTACGACGCTCTGACCGCTGGCGGCGCTGCCGCTCACGCGGATGGTGCCGGAAAAGCCGGACGAATCAGTGGGATTGAGGAAGAGGGTGCCACCGCCGCTGGCTTCTAGCGTTCCGGTGCCGGCGAGAACGCCGGTGATGTTATAAAAACTGGCGCCGGCCTGATTGGTGCCACCCAATGAACTGATGGTCGTGGCGGCCGTGCCGAGCACGTTCAAAGTGCCGGTGAAACTGAGGGTGCCATCTGCAGCGATGATGCGGGTGCTGAGGTTGGTGGTGCCATAGGGAGCGCCCATGGTGACGGTGCCAGAGAGGGTGTTCACGCCGGTGCTGATCACCGCGCCGCTGCGGTCGGAGATGGGCCCCTGCCCCTGAAGCAAAAGATCGCGCGTGATCGTGATGCCGCCGCCAGTGCCGTCCAAAACCAACGAACCGCCGCCAAAGCCGCGCAAACTGGTGGAGCCGATCACCGGATTGAAGCCCGTGACAACAATGGCCGACGAGTCGCTGCCCAGCGCGCTTTGATTGGTGATTATCAGCGCGCCATTGCTGATGGTGGTGGTGCCAGTGTAGGCGTTGGCAATGTTACCAAGGCGAATCGTGCCGCCACCCAGCATGGTGAGACCTTCCGCCCCAAGAATCTGGCTGTTGATCGTGGCACTCACCCCCAAGGCTGCGCTCAAGGTGGGCGTGATTCCTGCGAAGGTGAGATCTCCGCCGGTGAGTGTGAACCCGGTGCGGAGGAAGGACAGTTGATTGGCGGTGATGCCGGAACTGAGCGTCACCGTGCTGAGTGTCGGCAGGAGAGTGATGGGTGCGCTGAAGATGGCGTTGTCTGAGCTGGTATTGGGCCACAGGCCGAGCGCAGAACCATCCCACCAGTTCGAGGTTGTCAGTTCCCACTCGCCCGTGCCGCCGAGGCCGGTGCCATTCACGTTGTTGCCAGCAGTACTGGCGTCGGAGTCCCAGTAAAAAGCAGCTGCTTTCGCAGACTCCAACTGACACAACAGCAGCGTGAAAACAAAAAGTCCGCACCATGCGGGGACGCTGAAAAGCTTACGAGTGGCCTTCATGCACGTAATGAAATAGTTGGGATTGGTCTTTCCATGACGGCAGGATGCACCGCACATATGATCAGACAGGTTGTGGTAGAGTGATCAGTCTGAGTGATCTGCATTCTTTGGAACAAGACCAAAGTGATCCTTAGAACAACTCTTGGCCTATGTCTTAGCCGCTAAGAATTTAGTCTTTATGTTTAGACTTCTAATTTCTTTACTTTCCCCACTGACTCATCATTCATCGCTGATTTTTTCAATCCGATGAAGGCACGCAACCACCCACGGTACGTCCCATTGACCCGAGCACAATGTTGCCTGTGCCCCCTTAAAGACAGGTGGCCACTATTTAGGCTGCGTCTGCAAAACGCCTTACTGTGCCTGCCGCAGTTTCAGGAGGCGCTGAGAGGAGGCCGTTCAGCGAACTGACCGGCGGCGGCGAACCATCAGTCCGAAAAGCCCCAGCATCAGGAAGAGCAAACGAGAGGGCTCCGGAACGACGACGATGATGCCATTGCTGGCAAAGAGATCGGAATTGAAAGACAGGCCGTCGCCAAGCACAATGCCGCCGTAGTCGAAGGTGGTTGATACAGGCATGGAGCCAGTGGCAGTCCAGTCGATGAGTTTGAAAACATCTCCATAAGCCGGAATGTAACCGTAAAGGAAAACAGAGTCTATTTTGAGGGTGCCGTCGATGACGGGAACTGCAGTTCCATTCACCATGATGTTGTCGTGCAGGGTGGTTCCGACGACATAATTGCTCCATGCGGAGGGCACACTGCCCACCAGCCCGGTGAGATTGCCATTGCTGCCCATCTGTGCCTGCACTGTCGAGGCGTCATTGGTGGTGGCACCACCGAGCTGCATCAGCAGAGTGCCGCCTGCACTGACGGTGAAATTACCACCGACGGTGAGCTGGCCCTCTGCCGCAATGCCTGGAGCAATCGTGCTGCCAGCATGCACATTCAGGTCTCCACCCAACACGCCGGTGCCGCCCAGAATGCCATTGTTGACCTCCGTAGATCCGGTGTTGGTATTGACCGCCGTAAACAACAGGGTGCCGGCACCTTCCTTGGTGAGGGTCCCTTCGCCGGTGACGACACTGCTGACAGTCGCCGTGGTGCTGGCGGCTGTTTCAATGGTGCCACCTGAGGCTCCAACGGTGATGCCACGATTGCTGTTTTGAATGGCGAGGGTCGCGGTGGTCAACAGCGTTCCGCCATTCAGTGTGAGCTGGTCTGCGGTGGCTGCGCCTGGATTTGCACCGAGGTTTGATTCACTTGAAATGGAGAGCTTGCCCGCGCTGATGACGGTCTTGCCGGTGTAGGTGTTCGTGCCCGCAAGAACCAGCGTGCCGCCCGTAGTCTTGGTGAGGGTGCCGCCACCATTAAGCTCGCCGAGATTTTTCAAAGTGCCTGCGGCGGCCACAAAGGTGACGTTTTGTGCAGCGGAACCGATGTTGCTGCCGGTCATGTCGAGAGTTCCGCCATCGAGGTTCACTGTGGCAGAGGAGGTGCCAGCCCCGAGGGCTCGGACGATGTTGCCGTTTACCGTGGTGGTGCCGCCGGTCAGATTGAGGCTGGCAGTGGCTGTCGTGTTGGTAGCGGCGCTGGCCATTGTGATCGCGGTGCCAGCAGTCGCTCCAATGGAAACCGTACCGCCTGTGACATTGATGGTGGCAACAGCCTGGTTGGTTGCGGTGGCAGCCTGTCCCATCTGCAGAATGCCGCTGCCAATGGTCACCGTGCCGCCACCCAGATTGAGGGTGCTGCTGACCAGAGGGACGCCAGCCAGCGGCGTGCCCGTTTTGACGGACATCGTGAGGCTGGTCATGTCGAGAGTGCCCGTGTCAAAGGAGAAGACGTTGGTCAGGGTGTCTCCACGAGTGGACTGCGTGCCGATGGCAACCGCACCGAACAGCAGGTCTGCATTGTGGCCTGTGACGTCGAAGGTGTTCTGCACACCCGTGGCGGTGGCCACACCCGTCCCGCCGCCGATGGCGCCCATGTTGAACGCCACACGGCTGACGCCGTCTGCGGCCCGCACGATGATGGTGCCGGAACCTGAATTGAAGGTGACGGATCCGAAGTCGCGCGTGCCGGTGCCGATGTTGAACACATCTGCATTGATGGCGTTGGTGCCAGAGCCGAGCTTGAGCTGATTGACCTGTCCCACGGAGCCTCCGTACTGACCACCGTCACCGACGGCAAAGGTCTTGGCTGTGATGGTGTTGTCGGTGGCCAATGTCAGCACCGAGTAGGCATTGGCGGTGTTGGCCGTGGAGTTGTTGCTGACCCTGAATGTGCCAGTGCTGGCATTCAAGAGGATGCTCAAGCTGCTCAAGCTGCTGAAATCAGCCGTCGCCAGATTGCCCTGACCGCTGGTTGTACCAACGTAGCCACCCACTGTGAAGAACCCGTTGGCAGTGGTATTGTTCACGGTCACGGTGCCACTGCCGCTGGTCGTGAAATTGGTGGTGGTGAGTGTGGCATTGCTGGAGCCAATGGTGACGTTGCCATTGATCGTCAGTGTCCGGCCGGAAGCTGTGAGAAGCTGGTTGGCCGTGACATTGTCGCTGGAGACTGAGAAATTGCCCACCGTCTGATTGAAGCCGGAGATATCCAGAGTGGCCGCAGCACCACCCGTAGCCAGGGTACCCAGCACAAACGCATTCGCGACCGGCAGCGTGTTGGTCGCTCCAATGACGAGAGTGCCTGCACCCGCCGTGGTGGTGCCGGTGTAGGTGCTGACGCCAGAGGCCGCACTGATGGTGGTGGTATTGGTGTTCGTGATCGTCAGGTTATTGGCGGTGGTGCCATTGCCGTTGGCGATGGCTCCGGTGATGGCGGTGGCTCCGGTGCCGGCAATCGTCAGCGTGCGTGCATTGGCGGTTTCCGGATTGATGTCGACGCTGGTGAAGGTCAGAGTTTTGCCAGCACCGATGTTGTTGGTGAGTGTTCTGGAGGCACCCGTCGAACCAGTGAGTTTGCCGTTGAAGGTCAGGTTCTCAGTGCCTGAGACCGTCACGGCGGTGAGCGTGATGGCATTGGCGATGCTGCGCGAAGCATTGAGCGCCTGAACGGTGCCTGCGGTGAAGGTGAGGAGGCCGCTGGCCAGGCCGCCGTTCGAGTTGCTGTTGAACTGGAGCATGCCGGTGGTCAGCGTGGTAGCTCCGGCGGAGCTGTTGCTGCCGGAAAACACGAGCGTGCCGGCGGCCGCATTCATTGTGGTGGTGCCGGTGTAAGTGTTGGCACCGCCAAGGGTGGTGATTCCCGTGTTGGTGATGGTGAGAGTACCTGCAAGACCAGAACCGTTGAAGTCGGCAATGTTGCCGCTCACGGTGGTGTTGCCGCTGCCGGCGATGGTCTGAGTGCCGGCTGTTCCCGAAACGTCAGAGAGGAACACATTGCCACCCAGAGTGAGCAGGTTGCCGCCAGTGATGCTGCTGGTCAAAGTTCTGGAGCCACTGACGAAGGTGAAGCTGCCATTCATGGTCAGACTTTGGGAACCGGAAACCGTGACCGCCGTCATCAACACATTGCTGGTGATCGAGCGTGCGGCATTGAGCGCCTGCAATGTACCCGCCGTGAGTGTGAGAGTGCCGCTGCCAAGACCACTGCCGCCACCCAGGGCGGAACTGCTGTTGAACTGGATGGTGCCAGTGGTCAGCGTGGTGGCTCCGGCGCTGCTGTTGCTTCCGGAGAGCACCAGGAAGCCCGCAGCCGCGTTCATGGTAGTGAGGCCGGAATAAGTGTTCGCCCCGCTGAGAGTGGTGGTGCTGGTGTTGGTGATGATGAGCGCACCCGCAACGCCAGAGCCATTGAAGTTGGCGATGTTGCCGCTGAGGGTGGTGAGTCCCGAACCCGCGATGGTCGCCGCACCTGCGACGGTGGCGGAGTCAGAGAGAAACACATTGCCGCCCAGGGTAAGCAGGTTGCCACCGGTGATGCTGCTGGTCAGCGTGCGGGCGCCGCTGACGAATGTGAAGTTGCCGTTGATGGTCAGACTCTGGGAACCTGAAACCGTGACAGCGGTCAACGTTACGGCGTTGGAGAGGGTGCGTGCGGCATTGATGGCCTGCAGAACGCCTGCCGTGAGAGTCAGTGTGCCGCTGGCAATGCCGCCGTTGGTCGCGCCCCCAAGCTGGATCGTACCGGCGGTCAAAGTTGTGCCGCCAGCGCCGCTGTTGCTGCCGTTGAAAATGATCGTGCCGCCGGAGGTGGTCTGGGAAGTGAGGCCGCCATAATTGTTGGCCCCGTTGAGTGTGAGGATGCCAGTGCCGGTGTAGTTGAGGCCGCTGGTCGTCGAGGTGCCGCCGTTGGTCACGGCACCATTGATGATGATGTTGGCCACGTTGCCGGTGAGAACATCAACGCGATTTGCGGCATTGTTGCTGAGGGCATAGCTGCCGATGACCAAGCTGCTGCCGGCTCCGGCGGTAACCGTGATGGTGTTGACGGCGTTGGCCGTGTTGGTCAGGGCACCCAGAGACAGCATCCTGTTGGTGCCGCCCATGGTGATCGTCAAAGCTGAAGCACCCACATTGACCGCACCCGAACCGAAGTTGAGGTCGTTGCTGCCCGTGAAGATGAAGCTGCCGCCCAGAGTCATGTTGTTGTTCTGGACGAGAGTCAGGGCGGAACCGGTGACATTGTCGATGGTGCCGCCGCTGATGATGATGGTACCACCGGCGAGACCGCCGTTGTTGGCACTGGAGTTGTTCAAGAGCAGCGTGCCTGCCGTCAGCGTGGTGCCGCCGGTGGAGCTGCTGTTGGTGCCGGAGGTTTTGAGTGTGCCGGCGGCATTGTTCATCACCGTCAAACCACTGTAGCTGTTGTCGCCATTGAGTTCGAGGATCCCGGAGCCCACCTGTTGCAATCCACCGCTGCCGGAGACCGTGGCACCGAAGGTGACGTTGTCACTGCGATTGAAGGAGAGCGTGCCATTGTCAGTGATGGTGCTGCCATTGCTGAGACTGCCGGTGGTGCCGCCATTGCCAAGCTGGAGAGTGGCGCCCGAGTTGATCTGGGTGGCGCCAGAGTAGGTGTTCGCATTGGTCAATGTCGTGGTGCCGGAGGCGATGGTCAGCCCCGTCTTGAAGGTGCCTGAGCCCAACGCATCCTGAATGAGACCGCCGAAGGTCGAGGTGCCGTTGATGGTCAGGAATCCATCGCCCGTGGTGCTGCTGTTGCCAATGATCTGACTGCCTGCGACCGCGCCAGCTCCCTCGGCGAGTGAGCTGACGGTTTGACTGAAACCGTTGAGATCCAGCACACCGTTAGAACCGGTCGTTCCCAGTGAGATGGCTCCGGTGCCAAGCGCACCGTCAGCCCCCAGCATGATGGTGCCATTGAGCACGATGACACCCCCCGTGAAGGTGTTGGTGCTGGCCAGAACCAACGTGCCGCCACCGGTGACAACCACGGAAATGTTGCGTGAAGCACCGTTGCTGATGAGACCACCGAAAGTGCTCGATGTCGCGCTGCTGTAGGTCAGGACTGAATTGCTGGTGGCGCTGTTGTTGGTGATCGTCTGGTCCGAAGCCGTACCTGCGGTGGCCAAAGCGCTTACCGTGAGGTTGAATCCATTCAAGTCCAGGATGCCACTGGTGCCGCTGGCGCCAACGAGAACTGCGGAGCCCGTGGGAACTGCCGTGGCGCTACCGAGGGCCAGGACACCCTGTGCGACGGTGACACCGCCGCCGTAGGTGTTGGTTCCCGAGAGGGTTTTAACCGCAGTGGGCGAGGACATGTTGATGAGCACCGAACCGGTGCCGCTGATATTTCCGGCAAAGGTCGAACTGTCGGAACGGTTGAAAGCCAGGACGCCATTATCCAGAATGTCACCTGTGATGGAACCGGTGGTGCCACCATTGCCGATCTGCAGGGTGCCGCCGGTGATGGTCGTGGAGGAACCGGAACCGAAGTTGTTGGTGCCGGTGAGGATGGTGAAGCCTGCGATGTTTTCGAGCGTGCCAGAACCGGTGATGCTGCCGGACACGACCAGGCCGGTGCTGGTGGTGTTGAAGGTCAGCGCACCATTGTTAAGGATGTCCCCGGAGATGGAGCCGCCCGCACCGCCATTGCCCACGTTCAGTGTGTTGGCAGCGTCAATCGTGGTGCCACCCGTGCTGTCGAGAGTGCCTGTCAGAGTGAGTGCGCCGCCGCCGGTGACCAGCGTGGTGCCGGAGCCGGTGATGTTTCCGGTGTAGCTGTAAGCGTTGCTGCGATTGAAGACGAGTGCGGCATTGTTCGTAATACCGCCCGTGCCCACAATGGAACCCGTGGTGGAGCCATCACCGATGAGCAGTGTACCGCCACTGATGGTGGTGAGGCCGGTGTAGGAGTTGGCACCCGAGAGCGTCAGAGTACCATTGCCAGTCAGTGTGAGGCCGAGTTTCCCACTGGATCCGTCCTGCAGGACACCGGCGAAGACACTGGAGGCGTCTCCGCTCGGCGGACCTCCAACCGTCTGGAGATTCAGCGTGAGGGTGGCGGCTGAAGCGCCGCCGTTTTCCACGACTGCAGAGCCCGGTGTGGCATTGGTGTTCAGACCTGCCAGGGTGATGCTGTTGGAGTTGAGCTGAAGTTTGGTGCCTGCGGCGACATTTGCGCCAAACAGCAGGCCGTTGGTTGTTCCCAGTGCGCCCGCTGATCCGAGCTGAATGACACCACCATTGAGAATGACGCCACCATTGAAGGAGTTCGTGTTGTTGATGATCAGAGTGCCAGTGCCGAACTTGTTCAGGTTCGCCGTGCCTGCAATGCCATTGCTGCCGGTGAGGGTGTAGGTGAGGGAGCTGTTGTTAAAGGTGACCGAGGAAGGGCTCACATTTCCCTCTGAGATGTCCACTGTTGTGCTGCCAATGGCGGAATCGTCGAAGAGCACCACGTCACCTTCAAGGTAAGAGGTGGATGTGCCGGCACTGATGAGCTTCCAATTGAGCAGCGCCGCGTCAATGGGAGCCCAGCGTGAGCTGACCAGCCCTGACGTAACATCAAAACCCGTCCATTTTGGATTGTCCGCGGTGAGGGTCAGAGTAATGGCGCTGCCGGTGTCACTGAGGAGGCCCGAGGTGCGGGAGTTGGTGCCGGCAATGGTGCCAAGGGTGAAGCCACTAAAACCTGCCGTCCCAAGAATGGAGCCCCCGGTGTAAGTGAGCAGTGTGTAGGGTGTGGAGTTGGCATAGCCCGAGGGTGAATTGGCGATGACATTGATGGTGATCGAACCTGCCACAGAGCCGACTGTGAGCGCGCCTACATTGAGAACGTTCGAAGCCGTCTCGGCAATCTGACCGACATTGATGGTGCCACCGCCCAGGAAAGTCAGCCCTCCGCTCATGGTGAGCGAGCCGTCACCGGCCACATCTCCCGCCAGAATGGTACCGCCGGAAGATACCGTAGTCAGGGCGGAGACGGAGCCGCTGCCACCCAGGGTGCTGCCACCTCCGACTGTAATGCCTGAAGTAGCCAGCGTGCTGTTCACAAACAGCGCTCCACCACTGACGGTGGTCGCCCCGGTGTAGGTCTGTGCATTGGTGAGAGACATGCTTCCTGAGCCCGTCTTGGTCAGACCGCCCGAAGTGCCGGAAATGACGCCATCAAAAACCGTCGTGCCATTGTTGCCGCCGGTCGTCAGCACACCTGCACCCAAGGAAACATTGCCGCCTGTGGTTCCGCCACCGGCGAGGGAACCGATGACCTGATTGTTGCCATTGAGGTCGAGGGAGACGCCGCTGGTGTTATCGAGGGTGAAGGCGGAGGCGCTGGAAAACACATTGGCTGCTCCGGCGAGCAGTCTGCCACCACTGATCTGGGTGGTGCCGGAGTAGGTGCTGGAGCCGGTCAGGGAGAGTGTGCCAGCGGCTGTTTTGAGAATTCCGCCGCCGCTGCTGCTGTCACTCACAGCACCAGAAAGCACGGCATCCGTGTCTGCCGAACCATCGTCCACCTGGACCGTGCGGACGGCACCATTGGTGTCGATCCCATTTTGGAAGGTGACGGTGTTGTCTGAAGTCGTGCTCGACAGCACCAAGGCGCTGCCGGTGGGAACAAAGCTGCCGCTGTTCCAGACCACCGTGGCGGCAGCACCGCCAAGGTTCACATTGCGCGCTGCACCAAAGGCACTGAAACCACTGCTGGCGGTAAACTGCACCTGGTTGTTGCCGGCTCCTAGAGCACGCGTGAAATCACTGCTGGCAAGTTCAACGACACCACCGCTGAGATTGAGATTACTGTTCGAAGACAGCGCGCCTGAGCTCGCCAGGCGCAACACACCCGCCATGACGGCGACCTGAGTACCGCTGACAGCCGAATTCGAACCTAACAAAACCAGCCCCCCGGTGCCGGCTTTGGTCAGAGTTCCGGCATTGAGCGCCACGGCTCCGTTCACGCTGACGAGTTTCCCTGCGTCCGTGGTGATGGTGGCTCCGCCGCTGCCAATGGTGACTCCACGATTGGCGTTGAAAGCCATGTCTGCGGTGAGATGGAAAATGGCATTATTGCTGATCTGCAACTGATCGGCCACCGCTGTGGCAGGGGGGGATCCGAGATTCAAATTCGTGCTGATCTGCAGCTCACCTCCCAGCAGGATCGTCTTGCCCGTCCATGGGGTGTTGATGCCGCCCAGCACCACGGTGCCGGCACCGTTGAGGGTGAGATCGCCGGTGCCTGAAAGGGTGTTTGGCAGCGTCAACGTGGTGCCGAGAGCTGGTGTCAGGGTACCGCCATAGCCCTGAATGGTGACACCCCGGTTGGCGTCGTTCAAGGACAGGGTGGCAGTGGTAACCAGCTGACCGCCATTGAAAGTGAGCTGATCTGCCGTGGCGCTGGCGGGATTGCCACCCAGTGCGCCCTGGGCCGAGATGGAAAGGATGCCGAGATTCAGGACGGTCTTGCCGGTGTAGGTGTTCGCACCACCGAGCATCACCACCGTGCCCGCCCCTTCCTTGGTGAAGCGGCCTGTGCCAGCGATGATGTTGGCGGCGGCAATGGTGAAGGTCTTGGAGCTGGCGACTTCAAAAATACCGCCCCCAGTAGCCAAGGTGATGCCCACATTGTTGCGTGCGGCATCCAAGGTGACATTTTCAGTCATCACCAATCGCCCGCCATTCAAGGTCCACTGATCTGCGGTGAAGTTGGCGGGGTTGTTACCAAGGTTGAGCTCGGAGGAGATGCTGATGCCGCCAAAATAAATTCCTGATGTGAGGTATTGCTGGCCGATGATGGTCGTCTTGCCGGTGTAGGTGTTGATGCCGGTCAACGTGAAGATATTGCCGCCGATCATGGTGAGGCCCAGCGTGCCCGTGCCGTCCTGCAGCGAACCGTCGAACTGCGTGGAAGCACCCAGCGTCATGGATGAATTGCCCACGGTCAAAACAGCGCCCGAGGCGCTGGAGTTGGTGATCACGCTCGAAGAAGAACCGCCGAGACCATCAATGGTTTCACTGTGTCCGGCGAGATCCAGCATGCCGCTGCCATTGAGCTGCACGCTTGAGGCATTGAGAATCTGGTCGCCGTTCGCTGTGTCGCCTCCGAGCTGTGCCAACGCGCCGTCCTCAACTGTAAGCCCGATGTTGGACAGCACGATGGTCGAACTGATGCCAAGCGCATTCACATTGCCGCCCGACTTGTTGAGGATCAGCGTTCCTTGAGCGACATTCACATAGAGAACGTTGTTGGAGCTGCCGCCAAGAACGAGGGTGCCGGCACCGGTCTTGGTCAACAGTTCATAGGTCGGACTCAGAAGTGTACTGGTGACGGTGCCGGAGAGGGTGAGCGTGGCACCGCTGTCCACATCGATCGAAGTATGGCGTGCGACGTTGACGCTGCCATTGGTGAGGGTTCCAGCATTGGAGATGTCACCTGAGCCCGTATAATGCAGCACGGCACCGTTTAAATTGATGGCACTGCCACCCGCACCCATCTGACTCACCGAGTTGAAGGTGACCTTGCCTTCATTGAGGAACAAACTGCCGGAGAAGGTGTTGGAGCCAGTGAGCACCAGCTCTCCTGCGCCGCTTTTGGTCAACGCGACGGCATTGGCCCCGTTGTCCACGATATTGGCACCGATGGTGAGAGCGCCAGCGGTGTTGGCCTGATACACGACCAGGTCGGCATTGGCTGCCGCACCAGAGGCGGTGCTGAGCGAGCCACCTGTGATCGTTGAGCCATTGCCGCCCACGGCTGCAGTCACCAGAATCCCACCGACATTCAGGGTGTTGCCGCCCAGATTGAGTGTGCGTGATTCGGCAAGGTTGAAGCGCAGGCTGTCAGCCGCCGCATTGGCGACCAGCGTGGTGTTCACTCCGGTGTCGACGGTGGCATTGCCGGAAAGGGTGGAGCTCGTGGTGAGAGTGTAGTTCGAAAGCGCGACGATGGTGCCGCCAGAAACTCCGGCCCAGCCTGTGATGGCTCCGCCCTGCGTGCCTGTCACCATGAAGGCAGATTTCGTTGCGGCAGCATCCACCAGCAAGGAATTCTGCGCCACGAGCCCGGCGGTGACGGCGACCGATGCGGGGCCCGCGGTTGGCAGTGTCAGAGCGACCGTGCCCCCGGCCGCACGCGTAGCCATGGAGGTGAAGGAAGTGGTCAATGTCCCGCCGTTGGAATTCAACGTGATGGCACTGGCTCCCTGAGTCACCGTGAGAGCACCAAAGGCCTGACTGTTCGCTGTCGAGCTCTTGCCGGTGAGCAGCAGTGTGCCACCCGACAACGTCAAAGGTGCTGCGGTCGCCGATGAATTGGCGAGACGGATCATGTTGGAGGCCACCGCTGAAGTGGTGAAATTGGCGCTCAAGGTACCCTGAGCAATCGTGATGCCCGCCGTGCCCCAGGTGGAAGCCCCCGAGTTTGGATTTAATCCCACACCTATGTCGAAGGTTCCGAGCCCGGTCTTGGTGTAGAGCTGTCCGGTGCGGGCGGAGGTCTGAACGATGCCAGAGGTGAGCGTGAAGGTTTGTGTCGCCATCGGAACATCGACCACCTGGGCGAAGGAGTTGCCGTTGGCGACAAACGTAATGTTGCTTGAGGTGGTGACATTCCCCGCCGTGGGGAGAATGCCAAAGACAGCGCCGTTGCTGTTATAGCTCACACCACGAGCGGTGGCGGTGTCGCCGAGGTCCGAGGCCTGCCCGATGAGGAAGGTGGCTGCACTATTAAGGAAGATGTTGCTGGTGGTGTAGTTGCTTGCAGTCCCCGAGAGGTTGTTGAAGACGATCAACGAACTGCCACCGTTGAAGTAGAAGTTCGGGCTGGATCCGGTGCTGGTGATCTGACCCGTGAACATCAGACCGGTCGTGCGCTGATTGAACTGAAGGTTGTTGGTAATTGTGGTCGGTCCTTGGATCGTCACCGTTCCGCTGTAGGTCATGCGACCTGCCGATGGCACGCCATCGCTCGCAGTGTCCCCGCCGAGGAAGAAGTTGTTGCCTGAGGCACCACCGGCATCATTGAGGACAATGTTGTTGGCCAGTGTATGATCGCCATACGCCGCTCCCAGACCGGGATAACCCGCCTGGTTGGCGGCAGTGATGGTGTTGGTCAGCGTGATGGTGCCCGTGCCGAGGGCTTTGTCGTTCGCAATCCAGACAAAGGCGGCACCTGAAATGGAGTTGGTGCCGACCAGAGGAACGCTCTGGATGTTCACCGCGCCACCGATGTCATTGGCCCCACCCAGAAGGAGGATGCCCGTGCCGACATTCAAGGTGCTGCTGGCGCCTGTGAGTGCATTGGTGCGTGACAGCATCAGCCTGTTCTGACCGGCCGCAGAGGCGACAAGGTTTCCGGACACACCGTTGATGAGATAGGTGCCTGAGGTGCCGGGAGTGAACAGCCCGGTGTAGGCCACATTGCCAAACGCACCGAAGCGGGCGTTGGTGAAGCCTGCCGCATTGAAGTTGATGCTCTCGCTCGAGCTGGTGTCGAGCATCAGTTCGCCGTTGGTGCTGCTGTTGATGTGCGAATAGAGGGTATTGAAGTTGGTGGCACCCTGAAGCACCACGCCCCCCACGGCACCAGCAGTCAGGGAGATGGTCGAGCTCAATGTCAGCGTGGCAGGCAATGCGGCAGCGTTGGAAAACAACACGGTGCCATTGGCGATGTTGAGGGTGCCGAGGAAGCCGGAGTTGTCACCGTTCAGCCACAGCACGCCGGTGCCTGTCTTGGTGAATCCGCCGGTGACGGTGCTGATCAAATTGCCACTGAGCTGGGCATCATAGCCAGCATTGCTGGCGGCGATGCTTGCGGTGTTAAAGCCGTACGAGCTGTTTCCAACTTCAATGGTGCGAGTCGTCAGGGCACCAAAATCAATCCCGTTCTGGAAGTTTACGGAACCGAGCGAGGGGTTGTTGAGGGCATTCTGATTGAGGCCCAGGATGGACCCACTGGGAACAAAGCCGCCGGCCCCCCAGGTTACCATGTCACCTGCTCCACCCAAGTTCACCGTGACACTCGTGGCAGTGGCCGTGCCAGCGCCAGCGCTGAACCCGCCATTGCCAAGCCATTGCACCTGGCCGGGGCCTGTGCCGAGAGAGCGTGTGAAGGTGGTGCCGTAGGTCGCAGTCAATTCGAGCTCTGCCAGATTGAAACCGGTGCCGCTGAAAGTGAGACTGCTCATTCCAGGCAATGCCGAGACATTGTTGAGGATGAGATACCCCCCTTGGATCGTGGTGGAGCCGGAATACGAGTTGGCACCCGACAACTGGAAGCCCGACGTCGTCGTGCCGCCGTTCACGATCAAAAAGGTAGGGCCGCCACCGTCTCCCAAAGCGGCGACGAGGGTGGCGATTCGATCCGTGTCCGTTCCTTGAAGGGTGAGGGTGCGGCTGCCAGAACCCAGAAAGGCGATTGCTGTCGTGTTATTCCAACCGCCATTGCCAGAACCAGTGCCCGTGGTGCTGTTGTAGGACAGCGTGCCGCCTGAAAGGCCAAGAGTGATTGCCTGGGTGATGCTGCCCGAAAGCGTGGTGCTGCCTGAAAACAACGTGCCCCCATTGAGGGTGATGCCGCTGGTGCTGCCCAGACGGTCAGGTGCGAGCGCCTGCAGCACACCCCCGTTGATCACAGTCTGCCCGGTGTAGTTGTTGAGATTGCTGGTGGTGGCGTTGGTCAGATTGAGCGTGCCGCCACCGGACTTGGTGATGCCAAAGCCGTTGGTGCTTCCAGCAATGCCGCCCACGCCGGCGCTGATCGTCAAGGTACCGCCCGCGTTGACATAAACGAGCAGTTCACCGCCGGAAGCCGTGCCCGTGCTGACCATGCCCAGCCCCGTGGCAAGCGCAGCCGTGCCGCTGATGGTACCGGTACCGCTGCTCAGGGCATAGAGAATGCCACCCGTGACGCTGCTGAGGGTCAAGCTGTTCGTTCCTGCCAGAGCCAGCGTGGAGGTGGCTGACATGCGGAGCGAGTTTGCCGTAACGCTGGCCCCGCCGGCGGCGGTCAGCGTCACGCTGGCCCCCATGGTGAAGTTCGTGGTTGTCTGCGTGCCGCCACCTGACGTCGTCAGCGTTGTGTACGAGGCATAGGGGGCCACCAGATTGCCGCTATTGATCGCCCAGTCTGTCAAAGTGGCGCTGGTGTTGTAAGTGGCCCAGCCGCCGAGGATGCCTGCGGCGTTGTTGGAGTTGCCGGCAATGTTGATGGAGGTGCTGGCGGGCAGCAGGCTGAAGTTGATTGCCGCCCCGGCACTGCGGGAGATGGTGCCAAGCGTGAGGCCCACAGAGCTGGCGGAGCCCTTGGTCAGCGTGACAACGGAGTTCCCCGCCTGCAAGCTGGTGCTTGCAAACGCCTGCGTCACCGCGCTGGTGTTGGTCCCGCCGTTCACCGTCAGCGTACCACCTTGCATCTGGAGGATTGAACTGCTGCTGATGAGGTTGCTCGTCGCGCCACCGCTGACGAAATTCAGAGCCAGGGTACCCGCGCCGACCGTCGTGGCTCCCGTGAAGGTCTCACTGTCGGTGGTCGGCGTGAGGTTCAACGTGCCTGCACCCACCTTCGACAGCCCGGCAGTGCTGCTGCTGCCAAAAGCTGTGGTGTAATTGATGGTGAGACCGCTGGCAATGTCCAGGATGAGCGTGCCGCCGGAGGTGAGCGTGAGCAAGGAGCTGTAGTCCGTCGTGGCAGCAGCCGGGGCATAGAGAAGACTGCCACCTGATGAACCGATAACAAGGGCACCCGGCAGTGCGTAACTGCCAAGCAGCCCGAGCAGGCCGCCATTGATGGTCGTGGTGCCGGAGAAGTTTGTGGACGTCGGGCCAGCCCCGAGGATCAAAGCACCACCGGTGATACTGATGCCGCCGGTGAAATTTTTGTCGCCCAGAAGGTACACAGTGCCAGGTCCCACCGCATTGAAAGTTTTGGCGCCGCCGGATTCGCCCACGGCACCTGTGATAACCAGGGAGGTATTGGCCGCAGCGCCGAAATTGACCGCGCCTGAGCTCTTGGCGAGCGTGATCGGAGCGGCAATAGTGCCCATGCCGCCGACAGGCATGCCAAAGCCAAGGAGATTGGGAACCGCAACGGTGGCCGTGCTCACGGTGGTGATGTTGGTCGCGCCGCTGCTGCCATCACGGATCACAAAGGCATTATCCACGACGACACCATTGGCACCGATCGCAAGGGTGGCGGCGTTGCTGCCGCTGGTATCGCCCACATTCACCGTGCCGGCGGCATTGGCACCCGTGGCGGTGTAAACGACCGAACCGTTCAACACGTTGACCGTTCCAGTGTTGGCGCCAGCAGCTCCAAGCACAAGATAGGAACCCCCGGTGACATTGATGGTGCCGGTGAAGCTCGTTGACGCAGCATTGATGCCGAGCGCACCGCCACCAGTCGTGGTGATCGTACGCGCCGTACCACCGTCATCCAACCCACCGAGGTTCAGCGTGGCAATACCTGAACCGTTGACGTTGGTGAGGTTGAAGATGACATCGCTCGTGAGCGTCGTCGAGGTGAAGGTCAGATTGGCCACACCGGGGGCGGTGTTGAGATTTCCATTCGCAAAGGTGACTGTACCGCCGCCTACAGTCAGATCGCCCATCGTCAGGGTGATATTGGTGGCGGCAGCCGTGGTCCGCCCCGACTTCAAAGTGACGTCACCGGCAATGGTGACATCGTTGCCAAAAATCCCGCCGGTGTTGAGACGCAAATCGAGCGTCGTCCCGTCGTTCAGTGTGATCGAGGCTTTGTTGGTGCCTCCAAGCGCCGCCGCATTTGCCTGCAACTGCAGGGTGGCCGTGCCGCCCACATTGATGGATGAACCGGACTGCACTCCTGTTGTCAGGGTGCTGCTGCCGTAAGCAGCGGTCAGAACATCATAGTTGCCGCCAAGCAACAAGGTTCCCGCGCCTGTCAGATTTAAAGTACCGTTGAGGGTGAACTGTCCGGCGTCATCAAACTGGAAGGTCGCTCCACTGGCAACGCTCACTGTGGTCGAACTGCTGCTATTCTGACCAAAGCTGTAGAACACCGAATTGGCCGATGTGAAGGCCACTGGGTTCTGCGATGCAGTGGCCACGTAGGTGCTGCCGCTCTGAATGAAAACCTGCTTGGGCTTCTGGTTCAGCGCCGCCGTGCCGAGATTGAGCGTGGTGACGATGGTGTTGACTGACAGCGTCGAATTTCCGGCCACGATGACGTCACCGGTGAAAGTGTTGCTGGCAGACAAAACCACCGTGCCGCCTCCCGTGATGGTGAGAGAATTATTCCCCACCACACCCGATGCCGCACCGCCGCTGATCACGCCCGAAAGGGTCAGGATGGTACCGGAACCGACGCTGATGGTGTCACCCGTAGCACTGCCGGCCTGAGTGCCAAGGGCGATGGCCCGCGCGATGGTGGCTGTGGAGCCGGTGTACTGCAGGGTGCCCACGCTGGTGGAAGTGCCGATGGTGAGGGTGTTCAAGGAGCTGCCCAGTTGCGCATCCGCGCTGAACTGCAAGGTGCCCGCCTGCACATTGACGGTGGTGGCCGCGCCGCCGAAGAGATTGCCCGCGCTGCTCAAGATGAGGGTGCCTGCACCCGCCTTGCTGAGGCTGTTCCCTGCTGCGCCTGAAATAACGCCGCTGACAGTCAGCACCGTGTCTGCATCCGCCACGGTCCAGGTCTGGGCAGCACCCAGATTAACCGGAGCGGAGATGCTGATGCTCGCGGGTGCACCAGTCAGAACGGTGATGCCTGTACTCGAACTGGACGGCGCAATGGTCAGAGTGTTGGCGGCGTTGGCTCCCGCTGCGATGGAGATGCTGCCCACGGGGCCGCTGCCAAGCGCGCTGTTAAACTGGAGGTCGTTGAGGATGACGTTCATGCCGAGCGTCGTGGCAATCGAGGTACCGCTCTGGCCATTGGCGCTGAAGATGGCGGTGTTGGCAAAGCCCGGCATGGCCTGTGAGTTCACTGTACCCGTCACGTCAGTCCAGTTTGACTGAAAGCTGCCGTTGAGGGTGTTCCAGGAGTTGTCCACACCGCCCTTCCAATACAGGGTGGTTGCGGTAGCTGCTCCGAGGGTCACGCTGACAGCGGTGTCGGAGATGGATTGTGCGGTGGTCGCAAAACCGCCCACGGCGGAGATCTGGTAGGTGGCACCGCTGAGCCCGCTGGACGCGGAGAGCAGCGTGTAGGTGCCGGAGGCGATACCGCTGATCGCCGAAAGATTGATGAGCACGGTATTGGCCGTCGTGGCTGAATTGTTGGTGGTGAGAGTGCTTGCCGTGGCACCGAGGGTCAGGCCCAAGGTGGCTGTACCGGAACCAGAACCCAGATTCAATGTGGTCAGATTGGACAGAGCTGCCACGGAGCTGCTGATCATGTTGAGCGTACCGCCGCCAGCCACCGTCACACCGGTCATGGAGCCGGGGGTGGTCAGCGTTCCCAAAAGATTCAGCGTGCCAGCATTCACGGTGAGCGCTCCTTTGATGCCGACCGCGCCGGTGAAGCTTGCTGCTCCGGTGCCGGTCTTGGTCAGATTGAGGGCGCCGGCGCCACTGTTGGCGATGACGCCGGCGTAAAAAGTGCCGGTCGTGTCATTGTTGCCGATGGTCAGGGTGGTGCTCGAACTGCTGGTGTTGTCAATCGTTCCACCAGCAGCAGCGGCGGTGACCGCATTCAGGTTTATGTTGAAGCCGTTGAGATCAAAGGTGCCTGCATTGATGATCAGATTCCCCTTCCCGTCACCAAATGGCAGCGCATTGTTGACGCCTGCCTGCACGATTCCTGCAGCTGACAGGGTGGTGTTTCCTGCATAGGTGCTCTGGCCGCTGAGCAGCAACTGGCCGACGCCCGCGACGGTCACACCGCCAGCACCGGAGATCACGGAGGAGATGGCCAAGTCCACAGCAGCGTTGGTGCTGTTGCCCACGGTGATGGTGCGCGTGGCGGAACCAAGATCCAGAGTGCCGCCGATGATCTGTCCACCGAGTGGGTTGCCTGACGCTGAATAGGTGATGCCATTCAGTATGCTGAGAGTGCCACCATTGAGATTCACAACCGGAGTACTGGTCGCCGTGCTGCCACCCAGGGCCAGCACATTGTTCAGGCTCTGCACAGTGCCGCTGAGGTCCAGAGTCGCGGTGACACCGGCACCCGTGGCGGTCACCGTCCAGGTGCCTGCCGTCGAGAGCGCGCCGTTGACACCGGCGGTCAAGGTGCCGACTTGAATGATGTTCGCGCCCGTGGTGGTGTTGACACCGGCAAGCACCAGATTGCCAGCACCTGTCTTGGTGATGCCGCCGGCAGCACCAGTGATCGCCGAAGTGATCGTGAGATCGGCCGCCGCGTTGATGCTGTCAGCGATGGCAAAGGTGCGTGCCGCAGTCATCGTCAGAGTGCCGCCATTGATGAAGGCACCCAGGAATCCGTTCGCGGCCGTCGCGTTGACGGTTGCGGTGAGAGTGCCCGCGAGCGTGAGGTTGCCACCGGCACCGATGTTGATGATCGCCTGGCTGGTCGCCGTGGAAGTGGTGCCATACAAGGTGGGGCCGGCCAGTGTCTGAGAGTGACCATTGAGGTCCAGCATGGCGACGATAGGACCGGCTGCATTTCCAAGCGTGACAACCGTCGTGCTGGTGAGTGCATTGTCCACGCCCCACTGGATGGTGCCGTTGTTTACCGTGGTGGTGCCGGTGTAAAGGTTGGAGGCGTTTAAGGTCAGCGTACCGGTGCCGTTTTTGATAAAATTCAGGTTGGCGGCGGTGCCCGTGGCCTGCAACACACCGGAGTAAACGGTGCTCTGGTTGTTGCCACCCACGGTCAATGCCGCGGCTGTTCCGCCCGAGTTTTTGATATTGCCCGAACCCGCAATGCCACCCACCGTGAGCGTGAAATTGTTCATCTCCACCAGACCGCTGGCACCTACGTTCAAGTTGCCGCCGGTGGAAGCATTGATGAACGTGGCCACACCGCCCTGCAGGGTGCCGGAGTTCACATAGGTGGCCCCCGTGTAGGTGGCTGCCGCGGTGATTGAGAGCGTGCCGGTGTTGTTCAAAGTGAGCCCGCCTGCGCCTGAGATGACTCCGTTAATCGTCAGGGTGGTGGCTGGCGCGATGTCGAGCATCGCATTGCCGCCGGTGAGCGAATATGTGTGCGTGCCGGTGCTAAAAGTGGCGGTGGTTTGAAGCGTCGCCCCATCGGTGAGATTGATGGCGCTGGTGAGGGTGTTACCGAGCTGATTGTTGTTGCTGATGCTGAGAATCCCCGCATCAACAAATGTCGCGCCTGTGTAGGTGTTAACGCCGGAAAGGACCAGCCTGCCAGTGCCCGCCTTGGTCAGCGTGGAAGCGCCGGTGCCGTCCGCAATGATGGCGCTGATGGTGAGGGTGCCCGCACCATACTGGTGAATGATGAGGTCGGAGTTGGTGGCGACACCGCTTTTAAGCGAACCGGTGGTGCTGCTGATGAGGTAGCCGTTCGCCCCAGTATAGAGCAAGCCGCCAGTAGTGATGGTGAGAACGTTGCCGGCGAGCGCCAGTGTGCCACCTGCCGCGACGTCTGTGATTTTCAGGGTGTTGACGGCCTCACTGGCGGTGATGCCTCCGACCAACGTGCCCGTCTGCAAGTAGTTGATGGTCGAGGTGGAGCCCGAGGCCACCAGATTGGTGTAGCTGCCGAGACCGGTGGTCACGGAGCCCGCGCCGGAATTCGTGGCCCAGTTGAAGCCGCCCGCCGTGCCATCTGAAAAAACGATGCGGCCAGCACCCAGAAGGCCGGTGGCATCTGCTGCTGTCGCAAAAGTCACGGATGTGTTGGTTGGCGCGGTGATGAGCATCGCGCCACCTGCCGCAGTCGTGGTCAGTGCGCCGGTCACATTCAGCAAAGTGCTGCCGCCGCCACCGCCGTCCACCAAGGTGATCTGTCCGCCGCGAACACCGAGGGTGAACGCATTCAGCGTTTGCGTCACCGCAGCCCCGCTGCGGCCTGTCACATTGAGCGAGCCGCCTTGCAGAGTGAGGGTGGCAACCTGGTTCATGATGTTGCCGGTCACCGAACCGGCGGAATAGTCGAGCTTGATGGTGCCGGCGTTCAGTGTCCAAGCCCCCGTCGCCGTGCCTGCGGCAGAGGTGAGAGTCAGTGTGCCGCCGCCGGTTTTCGTCAGGGTCAAACTCGCCGGGGTGGTCGAATTGAAAACGCCACTGAAGGTCGTATCGAAATTGCCGGCGAAATTGCCGAGAGTCAGGGCAACTGCAGTGGCATTTGTGTTGGTGACCACGCCCGAGCCGGTGAACTGGCCTACCGTGACCGCAACAGCATTGAGGTCGAGCGTGCCGTTCACAGTCAAGGCCGTGGCCGCAGGAAGGAAGGCTGCAATGCCGCCTTTCAGCGTACCGCCGGAATTGATCGTCGTGGAACCCGCAAAGGTATTGGCGGCGCTGAGGGTCAAAGTGCCGGTGCCCGTTTTGACGAGAGAGCCAGTGCTGTAAATCAAACCGGCAAAGGTGGTGTCAGTGTTGTCGCTGCCCACCGTCAGGGTTGCCCCCCTGAGGCTGACAATACCGGCCGTGGCGCTACCACCTGAAAGTGAGCCAAGGGAATTGTCAAAACCAGCCAGGTCCAGAACTACCCCGGCAGTCGTGGCCAATGACACCGCCGAGTTCGGACCGAAGGCCGACGTCGTACCCGCGCGGAGAACCCCGCCATTCACCTTGGTGGCACCGGTGTAATTGTTCACACCATTGAAGGTCAGAACACCGTTTGACGATTTGGTGAGGCCGCCGCTGCCGGAGATCACGCTGTTGATCCGCAAATCCGAGGTCACCGTGTAAATAATGGCCTCCTGCGCGCCGAACGCCAGATTGCTGACGGAAATGCCGGTGTATCCATTCCCTGCAAGCGACAGAATAGCACCGCTGTTGAGTGTGAGTGTCCCGGAACCGGACACGCTGCCGCCTGAGTTAAGACGCAGTGAATTGATCTTCGTCCCGGCGCTGTCGAGCCCGGAAACGAGGCTGCTCAAGCTGACGTTGTCCAGAAAGGTCGCTGCATCAGCGATTGAGCCGGCATATTCCGCCGAGGTCAGATTGCGCAGGCCGCCGGCAAGCATGGACCCGTTGATCTTGTCGGTCATGAACCCGTATTGGGCACTGCCACTTAGCGCCGTGTCCTGCCCGAGGACAAAGGAATTGATGCTGATCGAGGTCGAGCCGGCGAGGCCGGTGCCGCCAATCGCATCAGCCCCCGCACCATTGGCGGTCACAATGAGGTTGGTGTTGTTTGCCCCGGCGGCGGCACCGAGGTTGGCCCCGGTCAGGAGCAGCGTGGCACCCGCAGCGCGGGTGAGGCTGGAGACTGTGACGGAAGTAGCTCCCGTCGTATTCGCCGTCAGATTGATGATGCTGTTGCCCCCGGAGTTCAGCGCCAGAGTTCCAACCGCATCCGTGCTGGCGCCTGTGCCGCTGATGTAATTGAACGTACCGTTGGTAAGCGTCAGGTTCTGTGAGTTCAGGCGGTTCAGCTTGATGCCTCCAGCTGCCGTGGTGTTGTCCACCGTGAGTGTGGCACCAGGATTGATTGCGATTGAGGAATTGTTGATTGCGCCATCAGCCCCTGCGATTTTGAGAATGCCAGTGTTGACGTTGGTGTTACCGGAGTAGGTGTTGCTGCCTGCGAGAATCCAGGTGCCAGTGCCCGCCTTGGTCAGCGAGATGACCGCACTGGTGCCATCACCGATGACGCCAGCGAATGTGTTGCTGCCGGTATTGGCCCCCTGCAGCGTGAAGGTCTTCGCGCCCGCGCCGCTGACCATCAGATCGGTGTTGACGGTGATGGTATTGGCAGCCGAGGCGTTTGAATTGTCAATCGTCGCCGTACCACCGGTGCCCATCAAATCGAACTGGCGGTTGTTCAAGACGAGCGCGGAAATGGCGGCGGTGCTCCATTGAAAGATGCCATTGCCGGTGGTGGCCTGAAGACGAATCGCGCCATTGGCCGAAGCAGAATCCGCCAAACTGGCGATGACACCCGTCACCGAGTTCGACGTGAAGCCGATGACCAACACCCCTTGGAAATCATTGGCCGTGTTGGAGAGGGTGACCCCATGTGTGCCTGAGGTCGTCTCAATGATGATACCGCCGGTGCCGGTGACCTTGCCGGCGATGACAAGGTCAAAGGCGGCTTCGGTGAACTTCGCAATCGCCCCGTTGTTGATCGTGATGGTGCGTGCGGCATTGAGCGTGAGGCTGGCAGTGATCTGCAGAGTGCCGCTGCTGTTGAAGGTGAGGCCTCCCGTCAAGGCCCCGAGATTGGTGTCTGCGCCGATGCTGATCGCAGCAGTCGTGGCAGCGCCAATGGCCGGCCGCGCTGCAGCGTCGATCACGGTGCCACCGCTGTAGCTGTTTGAGGTTGAGCTGAGAGTCAGTGCGCCAGCCGAACCCGTCTTCACCAAGGTCACAGCGCCACCGTTGTCGCTGATCGGCGCACTGATGGTGATGCCGGCACTGCCGGTGTTAACATAAAGGTTGCCGCCGCCGGTCGGAGTTGTCAGCACACCGCCTGTTCCGGTTGCCACCGTCAAGAGCGTCGCCACACCATTGAGCAGCCCGTAGGTTTGCAGATTTGCCCCTGCTGCCAGCGTGAGAGTGGAAGTGGCTCCTGTGTTCAGCAGGGCCGCAATGGTGCGAGTGGTGGCCAGCGTCTGTGAAGCGGAACTGGTGTAGGCATTGCTTGCATTGGTCCAAGTCGATTCCAACGATCCGGCAATGCCCGCACCCACGACCTGTGAAGAGGCATTGTAAACGGCGTAGTCGGTCTGCAGCGCGGCCGTGGTCCCCACGGTAGCCCAAGGGCCGATAATCTGGCCGGCAGTGGTGGCGGTGGCACCCGTGACAACAATCATGTTTTTGGTCGTGTTCAATCCCGACGCAGAAGAAAAGGTGATCGCGGAAGTGTTGGTGGCACCGGTACGGGTCAGGCCGGAAAGGGTCAGGGTCTGACTGCCAGCGCCTGCCTGATTGGTGGTTTCGACAAGATTCAACTGCCCGCTGGTCAGCGCCACCGTGCCGAGTGTTTCAGCGTAAACAGCGGTGCCTGAAGTGTTGGTGAAGGTGATCGTGCCGCCGTTGGAGGTGATGCCGGCACCATTGGCAACACGATTGAGCAAAGCCTCAGTAGAGGACGTATTCGTCAGGGTGATCCCGCCACCGTTGAGCGTGATGCCGGTGGTGGCAGCCAATGCCAGATTGCTGGCGGCCAGGGCCATGGTCATCCCGTTGTTGATCGTGGTGGTGCCTGACCAGCCAGTGCCGTTCTGCGTCCCGTTAAAGGTAAGCGTCCCTGCGGTCTGACCTCCATAAATGCCCCCGCTAAGTGTCACATTGCTAGATGCAACACTCGACACCCCGCTGGTGATCGTGGCGGCGGCGATGTTGTTCAGTGTGATCAGATTATTCGCCGCACCAAAGGTCAGCGTTTTGCTGTTTGTGGTTCCATTAATCGTGTATGCCGTCGTATTGAACATCAAGCCGCCAACGGTCACGTTGTCTGTGAGTGTCACCGTTCCGGCCGCGCCCCTAAATACCGCCGTGTCATTGTTCTCATTGACCCAGGAAGTGTCGCTCGTTCCGTTAAACCAGTTTTGCAGCGGAGTGCCTGAGAGTGAATTATTCCAATTCCCCGCCCCACCTAAACCTGCTCCTGTGCCGACATTGTTGTTCGCTGCATTTGTATCAGTGTCCCAATAAAGAGTCGCTGCCTGCAACGGCTGCCCCACCTGCCACGAAAGCATCAGCACGAACATCAGTGTGCCCAAGGAACGGCGAAAAGCGCGTAAGTAACTCATATTGAAATTTGATTGGCAAATTTCGATGTTAAGGGATTTGGAAGATCACAAGCAAGCAATTGTGCAGGGGTAATGCTAAAGATTTTGTCACCTTGATCCACCACCTAAGGGCATTCATTATTTAAAGATTAAACTTAACACCTCATTGGGCTTCAATCTCTGAGCTGCAGCGGCCTCATCGGAGTTTGGCAAGATCTGTCTTTTCCCGGCGTTTCCCCCGGCCGCATGAGACTCCCCACCTTTCTCGCCACCGCCGTACTTCTCGTCTTTTCCCAGGTAAACGCCGCCACGCGGCCGAACGTCCTGTTCATGATGGCGGACGACCTCAACAACAGTCTTGGCTGCTACGGCCATCCGCTCGTTAAAACACCGAATCTCGACAAACTGGCCGCCCGTGGGGTGCGCTTTCAGAATGCCAACTGCCAGTTTCCGCTCTGCGGCCCGAGCCGGAACTCAATGCTCACGGGTCTTTATCCGAACACCACCGGAATACTTAGTAACTCCCAACTTTTCCGCCAAACGATCCCGGACGCCATCAGCCTGCCCCAGGCTTTCCGACGGGGTGGCTACTTCGCGGCCCGCATCGGAAAACTTTATCACTATGGAGTGCCCAACGGGATAGGCACGAATGGTCACGATGACCCCGCCTCCTGGGAACTGGAGCTCAACCCCGCCGGATGCGACCGCCTGCTGGAGCACCCTGATATCTTCTCCCTCATCCCCGGCAACTTTGGCGGCACGCTAAGCTGGTATGCCTCACCACGGCCCGATGAGAAGCATACTGATGGCCTCCAAGCGAAGGATGCAGAGTGGGTGCTCGAACGCTGCGCGAAAGACAAGGATCGTCCGTTTTTCCTCGCCTTGGGTTTTTTCCGCCCGCACACCCCGTATGTCTCCCCGGAGAAATGGTTCAAAGGCTATCCTGAGACAGAGATACCTGTGGTTCAAGGAGTTAAGGAAGATCAAGCCGATCTCCCAGCCCCGGCTCTCGGCAGCTATAAAAAGGAACAGGACAAACTCACCGACGACCTGCGCCGTCAGACTGTGCAGGCCTACTATTCCGCCATCAGTTTCATGGATGCGCAGGCCGGCAAGGTTCTGGATGCGCTGGACCGCCTCGGACTGGCAGAAAACACCATCGTGGTCTTCACCAGCGACCATGGCTACCACATGGGCGAGCATGGCCTGTGGCAAAAACAGAGCCTCTTTGAGGAAAGCGCGCGCGTCCCGCTGCTCATCGCCGCGCCAGGCATGAAGCAGGGCGTCGTGGCCAATGCGCCTGTCGGACTCATCGACCTCTACCCCACGCTGACCGAACTCTGCGGCGTCAAGGCACCTGAAAACCTCCAAGGCCAGAGCCTCGTGCCGATGCTGAAAGACCCCGAGGCCAAAGGTCGCGGCTGGGTGCTGAGCCAGGTCGTGCGCGGTGGTGGCTTCAAGCGCATGGGTGCCAGTGCCGCCAAAGGCGATGACGGCAAACGGATCTTTGGCTACGCGCTCCGCACGGACCGCTGGCGCTATACCGAGTGGGACGAGGGCAAGGCTGGCAAAGAACTCTACGACCACGAAACCGACCCCAAAGAGCTTACTAATCTAGCTGACAAACCCGCGCAGGCCGAAGTGCAGGCGAAACTCGCCGAACAGCTCCACGCTATCGTGAAGACGACGTTTCCGCCGGATGGGAAGACGCCGGAAATTCCCAAGGGCAATGCCATGTATAATCCTGTGCTGGTGGATCCGTGAGGAGTCTGCGCCGTCATTTCTCAGTCACCCAATTTTTATGAAAATTCTACCCTTTCTGCTTTCGTCATTCATCGCTTTGCATTCGTCGTTTGCGGCGACTCCGAACATCGTCCTCATCAACATTGATGATCTTGGTTATGCGGACATTGGTCCTTTTGGTGCCAAGATTTCCACGCCGAACATTGAGCGCATGGCGAAGGAGGGAATGAAGCTCATGAGTCATTATGCGGCACCCGTGTGCACGCCTTCACGTGCGGCGATGATGACGGGTTGTTATCCGAAGCGGGTGCTGCCGGTTCCCGGGGTGCTGTTTCCGGCTGCGGCAGTGGGATTGAACCCGAATGCAATCACGGTAGCAGAAGTGCTGAAGGCGGGGGGTTATGCCACCACCTGCATTGGCAAATGGCATCTCGGGGATCAGCCGGAGTTTCTGCCTACAAGCCAGGGGTTTGACAGCTACTTCGGCATCCCATACTCGAACGACATGGGCCCTGCGGCTGAGGGCTCCAAGAGCAATCCTGACCAGCCGCTGCCCAAGGGTCCTGGCAAAGGAAAAGGGGGAGCCGGCAAGGGCGATGCGGATGCTGAAACCGGCCTCAAAGGCGGTGCGCAGCCGCCGCTGCCGCTGGTCGAAAACCACAACGTCGTCGAACGCGTCAAAGCTGCGCAGCAGCACACCTTCACGCGCCGCTACACCGAGCGCGCGGTGAAGTACATCCGCGAAAATCAAAAGCAGCCTTTCTTCCTCTATCTCGCGCACAATGCGGTTCACTTTCCGCACTACCCGCATCAGGAGTTTACCGGCAAATCGGGCATCAGTTTGCAGAAGGACTGGGCCACGGAAGTCGATTGGTCAGTCGGACAGGTGCTCGACACGCTGCGCGAACTGAAGATGGACGCCAACACCCTCGTCATCTTCACCAGCGACAACGGCGGACCGCT
The DNA here is from genome assembly GCA_002482965.1 of Verrucomicrobiaceae bacterium UBA7681. Taxonomy (GTDB): domain Bacteria; phylum Verrucomicrobiota; class Verrucomicrobiia; order Verrucomicrobiales; family Verrucomicrobiaceae; genus Prosthecobacter. Next base: position 74,091 of record DLGZ01000025.1, read on the forward strand.
CAATCAAGGGGCAGACAACGGCCCGCTGCGCGGCAGCAAAGGCAGCACGCTGGAAGGCGGCATCCGCGTCTGCACGATTGCGTGGTGGCCCGGCAAAGTCGCCGCTGGTTCGAAAAGCAACGAGATCACCGCGCACATAGACTGGCTGCCCACGTTTGGCACCCTGGCGCGATGCAAAAGCATTGGAGAATTGCAGCTCGACGGCAAGGACATCTCCCCTGTGCTGCTCGGCCAGAAGGACGCCGTCGGACATGATGTGTTTCATTACTACGCCGGCTTCAATCTCCAGGCGGTGCGCAGTGGTGCGTGGAAGCTGCACCTTGGAAAAAATGAGCTGTACAATCTTGATGAAGACATCGGCGAAGCTAAAAACGTCGCGGCGGATCATGCGGATATCGTGGCGCAATTGCAGAAGCATGCCGAGACGATGAAGGCGGATCTGGGTGACAAGACCAAGGACGCGCCCGGCGTGCGCGAACTGGGGCGCGTGGAGCATCCGAAGCCGCTCATCAGCGCTGACGGCACTGTACGCGAAGGTTTTAACAAGATCGCCAAAACACTGCCATGAAATCTGTTCTGTTTCTATTTTTCGTCGCCGCTGCACTGGCTGCCGATGCACCGCTGCTTAAGGACGACTTTTCCGCGCCCAAGCTGGCGACACGCCGCGCCTCACGGGGTGAGTGGAAATTTGCCGACAACAGCGCCACCTGCACGCAGGACGATGAGCTGTACAAGAAGAACAAGGACCATGGGCCAATTCTCTTTTACGATCTCGTTTATACCGACGCGGCGATTCGTTTTGCGGTGAAACCGGATGCTGCGAACAAGGCGGTCGTTTTTACGACCAACAGCGCGGAGGGGCATGTCTTCCGCCTGGTTTTCAGTCAGGCTGGCATGGGTGTGCGGGCTTTCCCGCCGGAGGAGAAGGACCACAAGTCGATCTCACTTGGCAATGAAAAGGCGGCGAAACTGAAGGTGGGGGAGTGGACGAATGTCAGCGTGGAGCTGCGGGGGACGAAGGCCACGGTGAAGGTGGGTGAGTTTGCGAAGACGTATGAGCATGCTTCCATTGCACGCGAGAAAGCGAATCTCAGTGTTGGCTTCAGCTATGGGAAAGTGGGCGTGAAGGAGCTGATGGTGGAAAAATAGATTCACCGACCGAAGACTGACAGGTCAAGAATCGTCATCTGCGTTTCTGGTGTTTTTTGAAACGCGGCGGCGGTTTTTGTGTGTCGGATTCGGCAATCCTGCATGTTGTTTGCAGGAGCGTTTTACAAACCGCCGAGTTTGCAGATGCGGTCCCAGTGTTTTGTTTCCACGGGGGTGATGGAGAGGCGGTTGCCGCGCTTGAGAGTGATCAGGTCTGCGAGCTTGGGATCGGCGCGGAGCATGTCGAGGGTGACGAAGGTTTCAAAGTCGGCCTCCCATTTGACATCGACCATGAGCCAGCGGGGGTCTTCGCGTTTGCTGCCTTTGTCGAAGTATTCGGAGGAGGGGTCGAACTGGGTGTGGTCGGGGTAGGCGTCCTTGACGATTTTCACGATGCCGGCGATGCCGGGGACGTCGCAACTGGAGTGGTAGAAGAAGCCGAGGTCTCCCTCGGCCATCTGGTCGCGCATCATGTTGCGGACCTGGTAATTGCGGACGCCGTTCCAGGGCTCGGTCTTTTTCGGGCGCTTCTTCAGGTGGTCGAAGGAGAAGACGTCGGGTTCGGTTTTGAGGAGCCAGTGATTCATGAGGTTGGCCTACGGAAGGGGAAATTCGACTTGCCGGACTTAGACGGTGATGAGGCGGTTGCGGGCGGTGATGGGCCAGCGTTCGGTGGTTTTGAAGCCGTCGATGATGTAGGCTTCGCCGTGCATGGAGACGGTGGGGCAGACGTGGCGGGGGATGCCGTGGAGGGCCTGGCCGATGGTGAATTCGTGGGCGCGTTCGGTTTCGAGGACGAGGTGCTCCTCGCTCTGCATGACGACGGTGGCGTCGGGCAATTCTTCGAAGCGGACGCGGGGATGCGGGTTTTCAGGGGCGACGGATTTGTGGCCGAGGTCGAGGGTGATGCGGTTTTTGCCGGGCTTGCTGATGACGCGAGTTAGCAGGACGGCAGCGGGCTGGAAGGGGAGGTCGGCGAGGTATTTGTCGCCGTAGCCGAAGTCCCAGAGGACGGTGGTGCCGGGGCTGAGGGTGCGGTCCGGATAGGTGGCGTGGATGCCGAAGGTGGGGGAACCGCCGGCGACGAGTTCTTTGACGATGATGCCCTCTCCCTGCAAGCGGCAGCGGAACTGGAGGACGGGGGCGAAGGCGGCGTCACAGCGCTCGCGGCGGACGTCGAGGCTGTCATCGTGAATGTGGCCGTCGTAGGCGTGGATGCCGCGGAACTGGAGACGGGGCATGTCTTTGAGGACGTGGGCGAGAATGACGGCCTCATCGCCGGGCAAGATGCCGGTGCGGCCCATGCCGCAGTCGATTTCTATGTAGACTCCGAGGGTGACCTTGTGCTGCTGGGCGGCGGAGGCGAGGTAGGAGATCGTTTCCTCGGCATCGGCGATGCTGGAGAACTGTGTTTCTGGGAACTTCGCGGCGAGGTCTGCCAGGCGATGCGCATTGATGCCGACGCAGGGCATGGCGAGGAGGACATCCGTGGCACCGACGGCAGCGCACATCTCGGCCTCGGCGATGGTGGAGGTCTTGAACTTGGTGATGCCGAGACGGAGTTGCATGGCAATGACCTCGGCTGCCTTGTGGGTCTTGACATGGGGGCGCAGGCGATTGGGATCGCCGGCAATCTGGAGCATGAGGGCTAGATTGTGCTCTATGCGACTGCGGTAGAACAGGAGCGAGGGCGATGGGATGTCAGCTTCGTTATCGACGTGGAACCAGGCGGGTTGCATGGAGCACAAAGTGGCGAGGACGTGCGGCGCGGTCAAATGCGCGCGTGAAGTGGATTTTTAATTCCAACAGCGGACGCAGAGAGGAGCATTTTTCGCGCGGGCGGCACGCTTGAGCGCGGCGGAGTTTCTTGCAAACGCTGCTGGTGGACTTGGTGTGTGGCGAAGGCGCTGGGTTTGCTTTCCGGTGACGACGTCTGGTACCAGGGGAGCCTCGCTGTGGCTCGGCACCCCTTCGCTATGATGCGCAGTCCCGTTGGGACTGCTGGAAAGCGGAATGGGATGACGAAAGGCAGTGACAATCTGCCAAGGGCATTCCACGGCGTAAGTTGTGATGCGGCAGGGAAGACCTTCCGAAGGATTTTACGCCCCCCTGATGACTTGCCCAAGTAGAATTACACCAGACTCTTTCTCGCGGAGCGAAATGGCTGCTTTAGGTGTTCTTCGGAATCCAGTCGCCATCGCGATAGTCGAGAGGTTTCTCTTTATCGGGATCATGATCGAGTTTCACGGGCTGGAAGCCACTGCAGCCAGGGAGTATCAACAGAAAGGCGGCGAGAAGAAACAGGGACGGTTTCATGGCACGGAAGATGCGCGTTCCTATTGAAGGAGCAAGCTAACAAATGAGGGGGATGAAATCCGTTCATGCAGGCAGCGCAGTGCGGGCTTGACCGGGCTGTCACAAGCCTTCAGCATCTTGGCACCATGATCCGCTCCTCTCTTGCCTTTGCTTTTGCCGCGCTCACCACCACCGCCATCGCGGGGGAAAATTTTCTCGTGTACTTCGGTACGAACACGAATGCGAAGAATGGGAGCAAGGGGGTATACGTGGCAAGATTCAACACGGCGACGGGCGAACTGACGCAGCCTGAACTGGCGGTTGAGGCTGGCAACCCGGGATTTTTGGCGATTCATCCGTCGAAAAAATTTCTGTATGCCTGCGGGGATGTCATGAACGCCGATGGCAAGAAGGCTGGGGGGATCAGTGCGTTTGGGATTGAGAAGGGAAGCGGGAAGCTGACGCTGATCAATCAGGCAGCGACGGCGGGAGCGGGACCCTGCCATGTGAGCGTGGACAAGACGGGGAAGATGGCGACGATCGCGAACTACGGCAGCGGGAGCATCGGTTCTTTTGCGATCAAGGAGGACGGCGCGGTCTCTCCGGAAGTGAGCTTTTTCCAGCATGAGGGCTCAGGCGCTGACCCGAAGCGGCAGGCGGGACCGCATGCGCATTCGGTGAACTTCAGCCCGGACAACCGCTTTGCCTTCGCCTGCGACCTGGGTCTGGACAAGGTGCTGATCTACAAGACCGACCCCGCCACGGGCAAGCTGACGCCGAACGATCCGCCCTTTGCGAAAACACCGGCGGGCGGCGGGCCGCGCCACCTGGCGTTTCACCCCAGCGGCAAGTTTGTCTTTGTGAACAACGAGATGGCCATGACGGAGACTGTGTTTGCCTACGATGCTGAAAAGGGTGCGCTCACGGAGATCCAAACCATCTCAACGCTGCCGGAAGCGGACCGTGGCAAGAAGGGCCTCAGCACGGCTGAAACGGTGGCGCATCCGAACGGGCGGGTGGTGTATGTTTCCAACCGCACGCATGACACCATCGCCGTTTTTGCGTGCGATCCGGCCACCGGGAAACTGACGCTGCTGCAAAACGTGCCTGTCGAAGGCAAGATTCCCCGCAACATCTGCCTGGACCCGACGGGCAAGTGGCTCATCGCAGCGCATCAGGACAGTGCGACGGCGGCGCTTTTCAAGGTGGATCAGGACAGCGGCAAGCTGACTTTCACCGGCACCAAGGTGAACGTGCCGGGCAGCATCTGCGTGCGGTTCCTCGCGCTTGATTAACCTGCCACAGCCTTTACTCTCATACCCCCCAAAACCCCAAGACTATGACCCAGCTCGATCAGCTCAAGCAGCACACCGTGGTGGTCGCCGACACCGGCGACTTCGAAGCCATGAAGGCCTACAAGCCTCAGGACGCCACGACCAACCCTTCCCTCATCCTCCAGGCCTCGCAGAAGGCTGAGTACAAGTCGCTGTTCGACAAAGCGGTCGCGGATGGCAAATCCGGTGGCGTGAGCGCTGTGATGGACAACGTGGTGGTGGCCTTTGGCCTCGAAATTTTGAAGATCGTCCCAGGTCGTGTTTCGACGGAAGTGGATGCCCGCCTGTCCTTCGACACGCAGGCGAACATCGACAAGGCGCGCCAGTTGATCGGCATGTATGAAAAGGCAGGCATTGGCCGCGAGCGCATCCTCATCAAGATCGCCTCCACGTGGGAAGGCATCAAAGCGGCTGAAGTGCTGCAGAAGGAAGGCATCAACTGCAATCTGACGCTGCTTTTCAGTCTCGCGCAGGCGGTGGTTTGTGCTGAAGGCGGCATCAAGCTGATCTCCCCATTCGTGGGCCGCATCCTTGACTGGCACAAGAAGAGCACGGGCAAGGATTTCGCGCCGACGGAAGATCCGGGCGTGCAGTCGGTGACGCAGATCTACAACTACTACAAGCACTTCGGCTACACGACGGAGATCATGGGAGCCAGCTTCCGCAACAAGGGCGAGATCACTGAACTCACCGGCTGCGACCTGCTGACCATCAGCCCCGGCCTGCTGGGTGAACTTGCTGCGAGTGAAGAAGCCCTGGCTCCGAAGCTTAACGCCGCCAACGCGAAGTCCCTGCAGATCGAGAAGATCGGCAGCGACGAGAAGACCTTCCGCTGGTTGTTCAACGAAGACGCGATGGCGACTGAGAAGACGGCTGAAGGCATTCGTAACTTCGCGAAGGACATCGTGAAGCTGGAGACGATGGTGGCGGCGGCTTTGGGCTGAGGTTTAGCCGAAAGAAAGGAAAGAGGTGAAAAAATCGGAGACTGAGTTCTCTGATTTTTTCCTTCTTTTGCTTTTTAGGCGTATCCCATTTTCATATGCTTACCAAACGCATCATTCCCTGTCTGGACGTGAAGGAAGGTCGTGTCGTCAAAGGCACGAAGTTCCTGCAACTGCGCGATGCCGGTGATCCGGTGGAGTGTGCGCAGGTGTACAATGCGCAGGGGGCGGATGAACTGGTGTTTCTGGACATCACGGCGAGCCATGAGGAGCGCAAGACGATGGTGGATGTGGTGGCACGCACGGCGGCGAGTTGTTTCATGCCGCTGACAGTGGGTGGTGGCATCCGTACCGTGGCGGACATGCGCGAGATGCTGCTGGCGGGTGCGGACAAGGTGGGGATCAACACCGCCGCCGTGAATACGCCGCACGTCATTGACGAGGCGGCGAATGCGTTTGGGTGCCAGTGCCTGGTGGTGGCCATTGATGCGAAGAGGAATGCGAATGGTTCCTGGACGGTTTATACGCATGGAGGCCGCAACGCGACGGAGCTGGATGCGGTGGAATGGGCGGTGGAGGTTTGCCGGCGCGGTGCGGGTGAGATTTTGCTGACGAGCATGGACTCGGATGGAACGAAGGCGGGTTATGACATCGCGCTGACCAAGGCCGTGAGCGAGGCGGTGACGATTCCGGTGATCGCCAGCGGTGGCGCAGGGAACATTGACCACATGGTGGATGTTTTGAGAGATGGGAAAGCGGATGCGGTGCTGGCGGCGAGCATTTTCCACTTTGGAGAGTACACCGTGGGGGATGTGAAGAAGTATCTGGGTGCGCGTGGGGTGCCGGTGAGGCTGTAGCGAGAGGGGCTTGCCTGCGAATGGTGAGGGCGCCTCTTGTACTCAAACGGTGAAGAGACAGTTCGTCGAATTTTTGGGGATATGGAGCTTTTATCGCGCCGATGTGCGCCGGGGCGTATTGCAGACGCTGCTGGTTCGCACGGGATGTGGCGGAGTGCTGGGTTTGCTTCCCGGTGTGATGGCTGATACCCAGGGGAGCACTCGCTAAAGCTCGGCACCCCTGGGCTGAAATACGGAAGGCCGTTGGCCTTCAAGACACTACGGAAATCCACTTTGTTGCCGTGCTGGACATGTGACGTGTGACACACGTCCATCCTCAAGCTGCTGAAAGGCAGGAAGGCGTGATTCTCTGCTTGGAATCCGACACGGCATCCGTGTAGGATTTGGGAATGACTCCAACCATCCTTTCCCGCCGTCAGTTCGGAACTCTTGCCAGTGTCAGTGCCATCGCGGCGATGCTGCGGTCGCAGGTAGAGGCGGCGGACAAGGCGGCGGGTGGGGGGAAGGTGCGGCACTCGGTGTGCAAGTGGTGCTACAAG
>DLGZ01000045.1 GCA_002482965.1 Verrucomicrobiaceae bacterium UBA7681
AGACCACAGGCGTTTTCATCCTGCGAAGGGTCACAGCGCACGAGATCGAGCGGGACTTTGCGCTTAATGAGTGCACTGCCATCGGCGCTCGCGAGCACACCGCCAATGAATTGATCCCCAAGGCTGACGACAGGAGTGAGGCTGCGTGAGCCGCAAATACGGCAGGTGTTGCGGGTGATGAGGACGGGGCGGAAAGCTTGGATGGCCATTGGCTCAATTGGCATTGTTGTGCTGGCGTGTCCAGCTAGACTTCACTCGACAAGATCACACTCGGGCGGTGGCCCGGTTGTCAAGAAACCACTGGTAGGTGCGGGCCACGCCTTCACGGAAGTCGGTGCTGGCCTTCCAGCCGAGTTTTTCCATGCGACTGACGTCCAGCAGGCGGCGCGGATTACCGTCTGGCTGCGTGGTGTCCCAGAGGATTTCGCCCTCGTAGCCGATGATCGTTTTGATGGCTTCTGCGGCATCGCGGATGCTGATCTCCGCGCCGGTGCCGATGTTGATGATGTCGGGGCTGCTGTAGTTTTCGAGCAGGAAGGCGCAGGCAGAGGCCAGATCATCCACGAAGAGGAATTCGCGCGTCGGGTTGCCACTGCCCCACAGGGTGACGGAAGGCTTGTTGTGCAGCTTGGCTTCGTGAAAACGGCGGATCAGGGAGGGCAGCACATGGGAATGCTCCGGATCAAAGTTGTCATAGGAGCCGTACAGATTCGCCGGCATGCCGCAGATGAAATCACGCCCATGCTGGTGCCGGTAGCCCTGGCAGAGCTTGATCCCCGCGATCTTGGCGATCCCATACGGAGCATTGGTCTCCTCCATCGGCCCGGTCATGAGGCTGTCTTCACGAATGGGCATTTCCACCACCTTCGGATAAATGCAGGTGCTTCCCAGAAAGAGCAGCTTCTTCGTCTCATACTGATGCGCCGCTGACAGCACGCTGTTTTGAATCTGCAGATTGTTGAGCAGGAAATCAACGGGCTGGGTGTAGCTGGCCTTGATGCCACCCACAGTCGCCGCAGCCAGGATCACTTGATCCGGCTTCTCCGCTGCAAAGAAAGCATTGGTCGCATGCTGGTCACGCAGATCCAGCTCTGCCTTGGTGCGCGTGATGACCTGCCATTCGGGTTTGTCTGCGTAGTGGCGCAGCAGTGCGCGCCCAACGAGACCTTGATGACCGGTGATGAAAATTTTGCCGCCTGATGAAGACATGCATGCATGCCTAGCGGATGCGGATGCGGTGTCCAGCACAGCTTCATTTTCCAGCGACAATGTCATGACGCGAAACCACTGCACTTCATGCGTTGCAGAAGCATGACACCCGATGCCGTGAGTCAAAGCTCAAGCCATCTTCGAGGCTTTGCTGACCCGTTTCGGCCGCCACTCTTTTGAAGAGAGTGGCGACCCCTACGAGAATCGAACTCGTGTCGCATCCGTGAAAGGGATGTGTCCTAACCGCTAGACGAAGGGGTCGTTTGCTCGGGTTGAGCGGGCCGGGATATTGCTTTCAAAGTTTGATTGCGCAAGAGAAAATTCATCGATGATGAAATTCATTTTTCCGAACCTGCTTCATTCACATTCCCACGACTCGCCAAATGCCCGATCTCTGCCCCTTCATCCGCCCCCATCAAACACAGATCATCCCAACCAGAGAAGACCGCCGCTGAGCACCGTATGCAGACTCAGCTCTCTGCAACACACCCCATTCTGCGATGCGTTGATCTGCTCAGCCTCCGCTAAAAATGGAAGGCGTGGTCCAAAGGGTGCTGAAGAAATGCTTAGATCGGTGAAAAACGATGAAAAAACCTTGAAGTATGTGGCAAAATATTTAACCTCAGTTAAATAACGCAAATGCCGAGGTATTTGTTTATAATTACTAGATTTTTCACACAGGCTTGCTATCTTGCTATGCCGGGCCGCTTCATCCGCCGATGAGTTTTTCGTTACGAGGTTTGTTCCAGCGTGGAGCCGGTTCTAACGAACCGGGGCAAGACGCTCAGCAGTACTCCGCAGGAACACTTCCTCAAAGAATGGTGGGCTCGGGCACAAACAGCCTCTCATCCATGCAAGCGTCTCCTTCTATACAGTTTCCAGCTGGTGGTTCCCCTTTTCAAATGGGGGGCAGTCCACTTTTCAAAACGGCTGGCAACGAACCGATTGCTGCACCGCCGATCAATTCAGCCACAGGCATGTCGCCGTTCAGCGTCATTGGAGCAACTCCCACGAATTCACCGCTGACAGTAGGAGATGTGATCCACCAACTGCCCGCCGAAGTCGTGCGTATGGGGGCACTGCCTGCGGAACAGCCGCTTGCCCTGCCGCCCGCTCTGCTGGAAAACGCATTACGCAGTGGCCAGGCCGCATTGCCAGTGTTTGAGCTGTATCGTGTCTGCCCGGCGCTTTTCCAAGTGCCTATCTCACCCCAGGACCCACGTATGGTGGCACTGCCAGCGGCGAAGCTTCCTGGGTTGATCGCTCAAGCCCGCGAAGGACAGGGTGCGGCCCCCGCACCTGCCGCTGCACCATCACCGTTTTCGTTCGGCCAGCCTGCAACGCCCACTCCCCAATCCCCCGTCGGCTCATCGTTCCAAATGAGTCAACCGGCGGCAGAGTCTGCGATTAAGCAGTCTCCCGCGTCACCCTTCTCATTGGGTGCGAGTTCCAACGGCTCGCCCTTCGGCAGCA
>DLGZ01000046.1:0-7618 GCA_002482965.1 Verrucomicrobiaceae bacterium UBA7681
GTTCAGCCATTAAGCTAGCGCGCTTGTGAAACCTGCAAAGCCTTTTCGCATCGTCTTGTTGTAACATATTTCATGGGCGCTTTGCCTATGCAGCCCCAAGAGCCGAATATGACTCCTAATATTAAAATGACGTTCCTGTGGAGCCTGAGCCGGACATCTTCCAGCTTGCGTCGTCCACCTGTAAGGCTACAAATCCCGTCCCGCCCACCGGATGGCAGCAATGCCCAAGGTGGTGCCGCAAGAGTCAGCAATGACGAAGGCGGGCTGTGGCTCAGCCTGGTAGAGCGCTTCGTTCGGGACGGTATCTAAGTAATTATCCCATATGATCCAAAGTGATCTCATGCGTCCTCTTCTTTGTGCATCAACGGTTTAGGTTCTGATGTGCATTTCCTCATGTGGGCCTATGTGAGCCCAATTTGACACCGCCAGTATACAAAATCAGTATCCAAGCAGCGGGGCATTTATTTCCACGGCAGAACGACGCGGCACTGTCCGATTATTCCAAATAGAGGCTTTTGGAAAACACTCCCTCCCTATTGCATGTGGAAGAATCTTCAGACATCTTGGACATGCTCGACGTTGGTCCCTGGACCCGCTTTGAGCCCCGATCGAAAGTTTAGATGTTCCTTCAAAGCACATTCGGCCGTCAAAGAACGGCCTGCATCCATGATAAAACGCCAATGGGCGTTGCCGGCCTCATGCTGGCAAAAATTCTTTCTCCGATTGTCGACGGCGGCAGGCGCACAGCGTCGGGCACGCAAAAAATGATCCATGAAAATCAGGGCCGTCGTGCCTATAAACTCAAAGAAGCTGCCACCCTTTTGGGGGTGTCCACTGTCAGCCTGCGTCGAGCCATTTCGCGTGGGCTGATCAAGCCTTCCCGTGCCTTCCGGCACGTTATTATCGCTTCGGAGGAGCTTGACCGCTTCCTCCGTGCCACCTCGTCATATGGCGAAGGAGGTAAGCAGCCGTAACAGCGCTGAGCTTTTTTTGTCAAGACGCTAAGAAACGGCGTTTTGATCCGTTATACGTCATACTCGATCATCCAAGCGACGGTCGAGCGAGGTCTGAGAACAGCACGATGGAAGACGACGAGCTTCCGCTGAACTTCGCCTCGTGGGGGATCCGGTCATCGCGCAAGCGGTGATGGTGAAGCCATCCGGAAAGCGACCCTGACCAATGATTTAAGGCGGGGTCCATTCTGGCCGTCATGCCAAGAGCATGTTCGGCTCCTGAATGTATGCCATCGCATCTATCATACGCGTGGCAGCACCGTCATGCCCTGAAGGCATGCGGCTCCCGGTGTTTGCGTTCGAGAATCCAACTCAATTCACCAATTTATGAAATTCGACTCGTCAAATTCAACACCCTCAAATCAACCCCCGGCACCTCATGGTTCCTCGGAGGTGCTGTCACCTCTTGCCAGTCCCTCAGCTGCTGGAGTGGCGGATGGGACTGAGCCCACCCCCCAAGCCCCAGCCTCGGACGGCTCGGACGACTTGCCGGCAGTTGATCCGGTTGAAGAAAGTCAGGGGCCTCTACTTTTTATCGACGCTGATAAGGTAAAAACCAATTTGCCCGCCCTAGCCATGAAGTATGCCTCCGACGAAGGCATCGCCTACTGTGCCAAAACCTCGACCTTTTATTCGTACGAGCCGAGCCCGGCTGCGTGGGTTCCGAGGGATGAGGAATGGATGGTTTGGTCAGCAAGCAGCTTCCTCAAGCAGGTAGCAGACAAAAAAGACGCCATCATGTTGTTGCCGAAGCGGACTCCGTCGCTCGCCAAATCAATGTTGAAATTCGTTAAAGGCTGTTCGCCGATGGGAACGCCGGTCACATCCCTGCAGGAATGCGTGGCTGTTAAAAACGGAATGCTTTATCTTTCGGACGCCAAGCCAGTCTTGCGACCACGAGGTCCTGAGGACTGGGTCACCTCCTACATCGCCGTTGACTACAATCCAGACGCAACCTGTCCTCGGTTCCTGAACGAAGTGCTTAAACCAGCGCTCAAAGACCCGAACGACGTCTCACTTATGCAGAGAGACTGGGGCCGAACCCTGGTCCCTGGCAACAAGGCGCAGCGATTCAGCATTGTCGTGGGAGGCGGTGGATCCGGAAAAAGCCTGGTCATTTCGGTTTTCGAGAAACTGATCTGGAAAGGTCGCTTCGCACACCTTCGGACCAATCATTTGCCAACCCGGTTTGAAACGCACAATTTCCAGGGCAAAGATGTCCTCGTCGCGAAGGATGTGCCGCCCGAATTCCTCTCCAATGGCGGGGCTGCTATGCTCAAGTCGCTGACCGGCGGAGACCATTTTCAAACCGAAAAAAAATACGGTGGGAAGTTCGAGATGCGCGGTGACTTCTACGTCAACGTCACCTCAAATTCCCGACTCACCATCGCCATCCAGGACGACGAACAGGCCTGGCGCCGACGCATGCTGGTTTACATCATGGACCGGCTGGCACCAGAGCGCATCATCCCCCACTTCGCCGACATCATTGTGGAGGAGGAAGGAGAGGGCGTGCTTGCCTGGTTGGCCGAAGGATATATGGCTCACCGCGCTGAACTTCAGGAAAAGGGGGACTTCATCCTTACCGATGAGCAGCGCCAGCGCATTGAGGACGTCATCCTGGAATCCAAGGGCCAGACGGAATTTGTGCGCACCAATGTCGTGGCCGGCGATGGTGACCTGACCTCGGATGAAATCTACCAGCGCTACATCGCGGAGTGCCGTGCACGTGGCTGGAAGCCAACCAGCCGACAGAAGTTCCTCAAGGAGCTTCCTGACCTCATGGAGGAGTTCCACGACACAGGAAAGCGTAACGACATCATGCGCGCTGACAGTGCCCGCAAGGGCTTTAAACGCGTTCAGTTCGCTGCTGCCGCCTAGACCCTGCTTCCCTCCCCTCGGGCGCTCACGGCTATGTTGTGGGCTCTGCAAACCACCTCGCCGCCATTCTCTCAGTCGAATGGCGGCGAGCGCGGTGCGCTGCGACTGCCCTGTCCGCCGAATCGTCGCCCTCAATAGCGCCTCTGCGATACTCCACCTTTTATGTGGGGCAGCACCTTTTGGGCTATCTACAGGCCGTTCGATAGTCCGATGTGCACGGTTCGATGTGGTGTGCGTCGGCAAGCATCCCGTGTTCTTCAGTCCGCCATCACAGCTTGGGACCTTTTCATGGACTACTACCCGCGTTTGATCAGGTTCAAGGCCGTCAGTCAGTGGCCTCAGCCCGCCGCCATGGCCAAGGCTTGCACACACTTCGAGAAACTCAAGAGGTCCGCTTCTCGATTGTCGGACTCTATCCCTCAATATCCGTCCGCACATTACCCACCAAAAACAGCGGTGCGACCAAAGTATTTAATAAGCTGATCGGTGAAGTTATAACTAACTCATCTTGACAAATGGCATAAGTGTGTGAAACTCATCGGCGCGATTCAGAAATCCGAAAGACGGTTCTAGCACGCAAGTCAAAGTACGGGTAACTCCGGTTCCACATTGGCTTCTCAGCATTCCTCCAAAAAAGGGCTGATTCACTTTCTTGATAATCGCCCGCGAGGCGATTCGACACAAGCACGGAAACACCGTCATCCAATGCTTATCAGTAAAGTTATGACAATCGCAATGCCCGGCTCAAATTCAGCAGAAGTTCCAACAGTCGCCACACAAAAAAACCTTCATTCCGGCAGACCTGCTCTGTTAGATGAAATACGTAATGCTCCTCTCTCTCCGAAATCAATTCTTTCTCAATCCATCCCATCAAGCTCCGACATCTGTGTTCCTCTCTCTGGTGCTCGCCTTGATGGAATAAAATCACTCGGCTCCAATTATATCCTCCGTGGCCCAAATAATCGCGGAGAGGCGGAGCCTGTTGCGCCGAAATTTGCCGCCATTGAGGAATTAAATTGGACCGACTGGGATGAGGTGCTCGAAAATAAGCGCCTGTTAGACCAAGGTCATCGGATCTTGCTTGGGATCGCGAAGAAGAAAAAAGACTTCTTCCCGGAGGGCTTTGAGTGTGGAAACTACTTCGACAATCTGCTTCCAATCATCTGCGGGGGATACTCCAAAGCTGACAAAATCGTTTACTGCGGGAACAACAATCTCAAGGGCTATAAGGTTCCGTGTGATCAATGGACGCTGTGCTCGAAGTGTGCTTATGTGGAAGGTATTGATCCCTCAGAGTCATTTGATGGGACCTTTGGGAAGGACAGCTTCTACCATGTCACTCTCGGTTTCGATGATGATATTCCCTTCGACATTACCACCTCAGGAGATCCCAAAATTTATTGGAAGGCAAATGAAACGGCTCTACGGCATCTCTTGAACAATGATTTGATCCGTGGCGCCTACATCTCTCACGAGCTCAAAATCCGCAGCCTTGTTCCGCTTCAGGTCAATCCTCACTCGCATGCTATTGTCACTGCTAACGCCTTTCCTCCTGAGCTGAATGACGCTCTGGGTGAAATGATCAGCGGTTATGCCGGCGTTGGATTGATTCCGTCAATCGAAGTGAAACTGATCGACTCCAAGGAATATCACAAAAAGTGCATCCGGTATTTGACCAAAGCCATTGAACTGAAGGAACCGTATGAGACCGCATGGCAGAAGCTGTGTGCTCTAGATCGTTCACATGCCAAAGAAGTGAATTTGGCGATGCGCAACTTCCTGGATGCCTTCGGCGCTGCAGGTAGTGGGATCAACAAACGGGTTTACATGGGCAACCTCATGAGTCAGTCCAAGTCATTCATTGGCGTTCCTGCAAAAAGTCGTCCCAGCGTCATCAAGCGCGAGGAATACAAGGCATCAAAAGGAAAAGGGAAGCGTGGTAAAAGAAAAAAGGTCAAAGCCACAAGACGTTAGATTTGTACCTGTGCCGCGTCTAAGGTTGGTTCAGCTGTCTTCACCTTCGGATCCACTTTGGACGCGGCATGGAATATCTGTATGCAATCTAAGTGCATTCAAGGAGTCGGCTGCTGAAGATCGATTTGGGTTATTCAAGTGGCCTAAGAAACTTGCGCTACTATTGCAACTTTTGCTTGTACATCTTCAGCGGTGAGTTAAGTTGATTGTAATGACACGCACGAACACAATCTCCCTCAACTATATCTCTGGGTTAGACCAGGGGGTTGGTGGACTGTGTGCCCAAAAGCATGCAGATATTGGCAGTGTGTCAGGACAAAACGAGCCTGCAAGTGATTGTGGGTTCAGAACAAATGGGGTATTCCCCGAACTAAAACGCAGTGAAAATACAGAAGAAAATTGCATGGGTCCTAACTGACGGATTCCATCGGGCCAAAATCGTTGATGCCGGCCTGGTCAACANNAAGGTAAGAATGGCAAAGATGAATGGGAACTGAGACTGATTTTTGAGATCACGTCGCTGTTACATCCCACCAAAACGTTCATGGCGAAAAGAAGCTATGGCGTCAAGGAGTCAGATTATATCATCCGTGACCTAGAGGAACTTCTACGGGCGGATGTGGACAAGGTCATTGACGTCACCGGCGAGATTATCGCTGATGCACTGGATCTCCTTGTCGGAATTGAGGTGGATCTGGAAATCGACCACATTCAAGGAAAGAACTACGCTGATCCATACTGTCGTGTCGCTCAGATAAAGAAAGCAGGAGCGTTCACAGCATTAATCGGACACGCAGGATGATTGGTGTGGGTCCCTGTGCGGCATCTTATGGCCGCACGGGGCTCATTCACTGACTACCATTAATTCGGAGCACTCCACCGGCATTGCAGAACAGCAGCCATTTGATGCTCACAACAGGAACCCGATGCCAGGAGGAGAGGCATGTGGGAAGCGAACCAAGGTTATGAAAACTTCAGAAAATCAGACAACGAGACCCAATTTTAGAATCATCGGCGACTTCAATGGCTTAGGAGGCAGGATGGCGAAGCTCGATCACATAAACATCATCAGAAGGGGGAAAGAAATGCTCCTCCAAGCAAAGGCGCAAGATGCAAAGCTCGCAATGCGGATGTCCTGTGTCTGCTCGGTGACAGGCATGACCAAAATGGATTTGGCAACGTTCATCTTCATGGGCCTCATCCATGCTGACACGGCGTCAACCAATCCACTGTTGAACGTCGAGGAAGTCCTTCACGTAGTAGAGAAAGCCCTAGAGTTGAAGGAGGCCGGGCAAATCGGATAGATGAGTCACTCCCAAGTAGCGTCAATCAGATCATCGGAGCCCTCATGCGTATCGTCGCATGGGGGCTTCCTGCGTTACGACTCCAAACTTTTTCAAGGAAATGGAGGTGTCGAAGTGAATGCGCCTCTGTCTTTCGGAGAGGTGAGCACCCGTTTACTGGCTGCTCAAAAAATCCTCAATCCTGCCCTAGTGGAACAGATCATACATCCACGGGCATTGTTGCTTCTGTCTCGTCCCACCTGCTCTGTGATCGTATGTGATGAAGAAGCAACGGCCTTGGAGTTCTTCGGTCTCTACTGGGTGCTGGAGGTCGGCGGAGCACGAACCGGCTTCTTCAACGCCGAGGATGATGCTGTGCGCTACCTACTGGGTCAGATGTCAGTCGCAGAGGGAGGAGGGCAGGGAAATGGATAAATCCCCAGAATGCGATGGTGTCAGCCAGTTGATTGTCACCGACAGCTTTAACGGCCTCCTTTCTCGAATGGCTGCTCTCGATCATCTTGAGATTCTGATGGCAGGTCACAAGATCCACAAACAGGCGAAGAAGCTACGGATTAAACAGACCATGAGGACGTCTGAGGTGATACAGATGACCGGAATGACAAAACAAGATTTTGAGTTTTTTATGTCCTGTCGGCTGATCGCGGTAACACAACCTGGAGATGACCCTGTTCTTTCGTTCAGAGATGTTTTTTGCCTCGTGAAGATCTTCTCACGCTTCAATCGTGAGGGATTGCTTGACCTGAAACCGTTCTTTGGTGGAATGTAGCTCCAACAATGGCTGTACCACCGGCCTTCAACCAGGTGAGTGGGCGTGTGCGGGCCCACCCAACGGGTTCCTAGGCTCCGCCAACAGGTCACTCTCATTGGCCCTGCTGCATCTACCGATGCCGGCTGCTCTGTGATGCAGGGTGACGAAGAAGCGGTGGTCCTTGGGTTATACAGCCTCTATTGGGTGCTGGAGGCGATGGTTCAAAAACCGGCTTTTTCCTCACAGAGCACGATGCAGTCAGATATTTGCAGCTCCAAACAGAACAGTAATCACGGCCTCCACAGGCGATAGCAGAACAGCAACCTCAAGATGCCAGACAGAACCTGATACCCGGATGGAGGGGTATTCAGGAACCAAGCGAGATATGAACGAAAATGGGAAACGAATAGAGACCCAATTTTAGAATCATCGGCGACTTCAACGGTTTAGGAGGAGGATGGCAAAGCTCGATCACAAAGAGATTCTCAAAAGGGGAGACGAATTGCTCAACTAAGCCAAAGCACAAGGAGCCATCATGTCCATTTTCGTCAGCACAGAGAACACCGTGACAATGGTCAAGCTGCGTAAGGTGCTCATGCCCACCGCAGTCGCAGATGAAACCCCTCTGCAGGCCAAGAACTTAGCTCCACCAAGATGGCGAGCGTAGCCAGAGTTTGCCGAAGCGCGTGGGCCAT
>DLGZ01000046.1:7624-8708 GCA_002482965.1 Verrucomicrobiaceae bacterium UBA7681
AAACTGGGGCCGCAAATGAGAAGCGCAACCGCTTTCTTGTCCGGTTTGGTGCAGGTTGTGTAGTCCCACTTTTGGGTGATCGGTATGGCGGCATGGATCCAAACCAGTGATGCTTGGCTCAATGATGATCTCCTGCACGACCTTGCGTCTTGACCCCCATCATGGATGATGATTTTGTAGCCGCAGGGCTTAAGGGGGTGCTTGCCATTTTGTTTCCCTCTGTTGGAATATTTGGTGGCTTTCCTCCTCTCATGGGCCGTATTGATTCATCATTCCATGGCTTTCCTCCGTTCCATCCTCATTATCGTCACGCTGGTGACGCAGGTGCTGCCTGTGGGGCTTTT
The DNA here is from genome assembly GCA_002482965.1 of Verrucomicrobiaceae bacterium UBA7681. Taxonomy (GTDB): domain Bacteria; phylum Verrucomicrobiota; class Verrucomicrobiia; order Verrucomicrobiales; family Verrucomicrobiaceae; genus Prosthecobacter. Next base: position 7,969 of record DLGZ01000046.1, read on the forward strand.
GGCCGTCGAGGCTCCGCGAGAGAAATGCCCCATGAGCTGCTGTGCGGTATTGGCAGAGACTGGCCTGGATAAGTGCGGCTGCGCGGCAGCTCCGGGTGTGCCGACGACACCACCAGCCACCCTGCCGCCCTCTCAGGGGCGTGAACTAATACCCACTGTGTGGATCAAGCTGCCTGATTTTTTTGGAATCTGTTCGTCTGTCCCTGCAAACGCCGAACGCGCAGCGCGGCCTGAGTTTGCTTCGCTGACTGCCACCATGCCGCACGTCCGGCTCGCGGTGCTGTTCTGCTCGTTTTTGACCTGAATCGGCGTCTTTGCTAGACGCATTGTGCCCATGCAGCACGGCCCTCTTCCGGGCATGATGTGCCTGGGCTGGGTTCCGCCGTGAACATCCATCGATTCAGAGTCCTTATGAAAATATCCATCCTTTTAGTCTGCGCCGCACTGCTCGCGCCAGCCGCCGTGCTTGCCTGCGATGCCTGCAAGCTTACCCAACCCGCCCCCGGCCAGAGGGTCGTCGAATACGACCTGCACATCGCCGAAGGGCATCAGAGCCCGGCGGGCAAGCTTGTCCGCGTGCTCACGATCAACGGCGGCATTCCCGGCCCCACGCTGCGCTTCCGTGAGGGGGACTTTGCCCGCATCCGTGTCCACAATGACCTCCGGAATGAAGAGACCTCCACGCACTGGCACGGCCTGCTTTTGCCCAATCCGCAGGACGGCGTGCCGCACATCACCAC
>DLGZ01000046.1:8738-15264 GCA_002482965.1 Verrucomicrobiaceae bacterium UBA7681
CACCTACTGGTACCATTCCCACACCCACCATCAGGAGCAAAGCGGCGTTTATGGCGGCATCGTCGTGGAACCGCGCGACGGTGAGCGCGCGCCTGCCGACCGCGACGAGGTGCTGGTGCTCTCTGACTGGACCAACATTGATCCTGCCGAAGTGCAGCGGATGCTCATGCGTGGCAGCGATTACTTCGGTCTCAAGCGCGGCAATGCACAGTCCGTGCTTGGGGCCGCGCGAAAGGGAATGCTGAAGCAGTATGTCAGCAATCAATGGGCTCGCATGATGCCGATGGATCTTTCAGACGTGGGCTATGACGCCTTCCTCGTCAATGGACGCCGCAGTATCCAGGTCGCAGGNNAGGCCCGGTGAGCGCCTGCGCCTGCGCGTCATTAACGCTTCGGCGGCCACAAACTTCTACCTCCACTCCTCCGCCGCACCCATGACCATCGTCGCCGCTGACGGCCCGCCCGTGCAGCCGGTCAAACTGAACCGCTTCCTCATGGCCGTCGCCGAGACCTATGATGTGATCGTCACGGTGCCCCCCAGCGGTCAATACGAGCTGCGAGCCACCGCTCAGGACGGCAGCGGTCATGCCTCTGCTTACTTCGGTGCCGGAGAGCTGCATCCTGCCGCCGATCCGCCTCGACCCAATGTCTATCAAATGGACGAGATGCTGAATTTGGCGCTGGAGGAGAAGGAAGACGATCCACATGCCTCACTCAATCTGCCAAGGCCGGGCTCGCCCTACCGCCTGCTGCGCGCACCGGCGTCCACGGCTTTGCCCGCGAAGCTGCCGCGTCGGAAGATCAGCCTGCATCTCACCGGGGACATGAACCGCTACATCTGGTCCTTCGACGGCAAAACCGTCGCCGAAGCACCTTACGTCATGTTGAAGCGGGGCGAGGTCATCGAACTGGAACTGGTGAACGACACCATGATGCATCACCCCATCCATCTTCATGGTCATTTCTTCCGCCTCCTCATGGACCAGGGAGCGCGCTCACCTTTGAAGCACACGGTGGATGTCCCGCCCATGACGAAGCGCACCGTCGAGTTCGAGGCGAATGAAGCCCACGACTGGATGTTTCACTGCCACATCCTCTACCACATGATGAGCGGCATGGCCCGCGTCTTCCGCTATGAGGACGAGCCCGGACCCAGCATGCCACTGTCCGCGTCACCATCCCTCAACGAGCATCACAGCATCGGCCATGCCAGCGGCCTCGGGGAGCATGCGCACGACATGTCTTATATCTGGGGCGCGGCCTCCATCCAAAGCAACATGAGCGAGGGCCTCCTCACCTGGATGAATCCGAAGAACGACCTTCAGCTCGCCTGGGAAGTCGGCTGGGAGGGGGTGGACAATCCGCAATACGAGATCGACGCCATCTACCAGCGTTACTTCAACCCCAACTTCCAAGCCTTCGCAGGCTACCGCTTCACCAACGATGAAGATGCCAAAGACCGCGCCATCGCCGGCATCAATTACCGCCTGCCCCTCATGGTCTGGCTGAATCTCAGCCTCGACAGCGAGGGCGATGCCCGCCTCACCCTCGCCAAGCGCATCCAGCTTACCCCGCGTCTCGGCCTCTTTGGCGATGTCTTCTACGACACCGGAACACAGTTCGAATGGAGCGCCGGCGTGGACTACACCCTCACGCCCCACACTTCTCTCACCGCCTCCTATCATAGCGACTACGGCCTCGGAGCCGGTGTCCTCATCCGCTTTTGATGGCACACGTCATCACTGAACCCAAACCAACAACACGATACCGACATGAAATTCACCACTCTGTTCTCCGCACTCCTGCTCGGCCTTTCACTCACCGCCTGCAGCAGCCCCGATGGCGCTGCCACCGCTGGAGGCCCCAAACCTTATCCACACACCACCTGCCTCGTCAGCGGCAACGATCTCGACAGCATGGGCGGTGCAGTCACCAAGGTCTATGGCAATCAGGAGATCAAATTTTGCTGCAACCCCTGCGTTAAGAAGTTTGAGGCCAATAAGGCCGCGTACCTCGCCAAGCTTTAACAAAGCCTTCCACTCACGAAGGCACCGACGTGTACCTCTGCTGCAAGTCCTGCCTCAAGGACTTCAAAAAGGACCCCGCCAAATTCGTCAAGATGGTCAAAGACGCGGCTCCCGTGAAGTAAGCCACCATACCCATCCTTGCCGGAAGATTCCCTCTTCCGGCGGGGTTTGCTTCATAAGAATCCATGCTCCCGATCCCATGAAACTTATTCCCCGCATCTTCTTCGCCTTCGTTGCCCTTGCTTCACTGGCTTCTGCCGAAGTGGTTCAGGAGCGTGTCCCGGAGGGCGGCATCCAGCCGCAGCTCATCGTCACCCCCGCAGGCCTCGTGCATCTCGTCTATCTTAAGGGCGATCCCAAAGCCTGCGACATCCGCCACACGACACGTCGCGTGGAAGGCGGTGAGTGGAGCCCGCCTGTCACCGTTAACAGCGAGCCGCGCTCAGCGATCGCTGCAGGCACCATTCGCGGGGCACAGATCGCGCTCGGAAAAGATGGCAGCGTGCAGGTCATTTGGAACGGCAACACCGGCGGCAAAAAAGAAATGATGATGCACGCACCACTGCTTCACGCGCGGCTCCAGCCCGGCGGGAAGACCTTCAGCCCGCAACAGAATCTCATGGGCGATACCACCGCGCTCGATGGCGGCGCATCTATCGCCGCGAACGACAAGGGACACGTCGCCGTCGTCTGGCATGCCGCTCCTGCCGGTGAGAGGGGTGAGATCGAGCGCCTCGTATACGCGCGTTATTCCACCGACGACGGCGGAACCTTCTCAGCGCCCGCACCGCTCAATGAAAAACAGCCCGGTGTCTGCGCCTGCTGCTCGCTACGCGCACATCTGGCCGCTGATGACACGCTGACCGTCCTCTATCGCGGCGCGCCTGCACCGACAGCGCGAGGCATGATTCTCCTCACCCGCCAAGCCGGCCGCACAACCCTCACAAAACTCGACGACTGGCGCGTCGCCATGTGCCCTATGAGCAGCGCCAGCCTGCTGCCTGCCACGCAGACGCTCCGGGCTGCCTGGGAGAATGACGGCCAGATTTTCACCGGACTCATGCGTGAGCCTCCGGCATCAACGCAGAAAGTCGGACCAAAGAAGGCCAAGCACCCAGCCCTGGCGCAGAATGGGAAAGGAGAGACCCTCATTGCAAGCGTCATTGGCTCTGGCTGGAACAAGGCAGGCAGCCTGCATTGGGACCTGCTGGATGCCCAGAGCCGCGTCACGGCTTCTGGTGATGGCGACAACCTGCCCCTCTGGAGCTACGTCGTCGCTTATGCACGACCTGACGGCAGTTTTGTCATTCTGCAGTGATGTTTTTTGGCAGCATTTGAAACTATTTGGAGGGGTTGATGGCGGCACGGAGTTGCACTGGATGAACGCCTGACATGGCGATCCAATCAACCAACCAAACCGCACAGAAAACGCCCCATCATGAAAACAAAACTCTCCCTCCTCGCCGCTCTCATCCTTGCAGGCATCGGCACTACCGTCGCCCTGGACACCGCCACGCCTGCGGCTGAAAAACCTGCCGGCATGAGCTGCTGCGCAAAAATGACGAAGGCTCCCGCGCCAGCCGCTGACAAAGACGCGCCTGCCACTGCCGGCATGAGCTGCCACCCGGATGTGGCGGCGACCAAGGACGCTGCCCCGGTGAAAGCCAAGGGCTGCTGCAAGTAATGGCTCCACGAGCCCGCAACCCGCCAGCATCGGATGATCTGGCGGGTTGTGTTTTGCTCATCATCCACCAAGCTTCCCTGCCATGAATGACGACGAACTCCATGATCTGATCCGGCAGACGCACCCGAAGCCGGAGTTTTCCTCCTCTTTTCAGCGTGAAATCTGGGCGCGCATCGTCGTCGCTGAACAGCAATCGTGGACCGCCCGTTGGCGGCAATGGAGTGAGTCGCTGTTCCGCTGGGTGGCACAGCCTGCGCCTGCGATGGCCGTGATCACCGTGATGTTGCTCGTCGGAGCTGGTTTTGGGCGGCTGCTCACGCCCGACACCAATCACGCTGCCTTGCGCACTGCTTATGTGGCTTCCATCAACCCCTTGGTCGCGGCCCGTCTCTCAACTCAACCATGAAGCCTGGCCTCTGGATCGTCCTTGCGGCCGTGCTAGTGGCTGTCGCAGGCTTTGTCATCACTCAAAAAGCATGCTGTGATGTCATGACGGAAGACAGCACCCCGCATGATGGCGGTTCTCGGCTGCCTGAACTCGAATGGCTGCGGCATGAGTTCGAACTGACCGACACTCAATTTGCCAAAGTCTCCGATCTGCATCTGGCCTACCGCCCCACCTGTGAAGACCTTTGCATGAAGGTGATGGCGTCTCAGGGCAACATCAAAAGGCTCGTCAGTGATGGCGCACAGGTCTCGCCCGAACTCAAAGCGGCCCTGCAGGAGCAAGCCGCTCTGCATGTGGAATGCCAGACGGCGCTGCTCACGCATCTGTATCAGACAGCGGCCTGTCTTTCGCCAGAGCAGGCCCGCAGCTATCTCGATGCCATGCTGCCACAGGTCATCGACATGAAAATGGAGCCTGCCTCCATGCACGGCGGCCACTGATCCCTACTGCCGCATGGACTTCACCCACGATGCCGATGTAATGCTGATGCAGCGGCTCGCTGGAGGGGAGGATCTGGCCTTGAACGAGCTCATGGCACGCTGGCGCGAGCGAGTCGCCGCATTTCTTCTCCGCATGGTGGGCGATCACGCCACGGCCATGGATCTCACCCAAGAGACCTTTGTGCGCCTCTATACCAGCCGCCACAGCTACAAGCCGGTGGCCGCCTTTTCGACCTACCTGTTTCACATCGCGGCGAATCTCGCCCGCAGCCATGCCCGCTGGAAACTCCGACACCCCACCGTGCCGATGGAGGATGAGCACGGCGATCTTGTTCACGAGCCGGTTGATCCGCAGCTCACCCCCGATGATGCGGCGGCCCTGCATGAAAAGACCACGCTGGTAAACCAGGCCATTGCATCGTTGCCGGCCGAGCTGCGCGAGGCGCTGCTGCTGTTCACAGTCGAGGACATGAGCCATGCCGACATCGCCGCCATGCTGGGCTGTTCGGCCAAGGCCGTTGAAGTGCGCGTTTATCGTGCCCGGCAGGCTTTGAAGGAATCGCTCGCCCGCATGGCCTGCTAAAGTTTTAAAATTGTTCGAGGGGTTGGCCCGGCGGCGGAGTTGCACCTGATGACGGCTTATTCGAGCGGTCACCCAACCCACCCCAAACCAACACCCCTATGAAACTGATTCTCTCCATCCTCTTTGTCAGCGCCAGCCTCCTCTCCGCCGCCCCCGGCGCCTACCCGCTCAAAACCTGCCTCGTCAGCGACAATGAACTCGGCAGCATGGGCAGGCCCATCACCAAAGTTTACAAAGATCAGGAGGTCAAACTCTGCTGCAAGCCCTGCATCAAGAAGTTCGACGCCAATCCGGCCAAGTATCTCGGCAAGCTGAAGAAGTAAGGCCTGCTAAGACACGCCTCATGCGGCAATTGGTCATGCATGTGCCTCCCTTGCGGTGCTGCCGATACAGCGCTGCGACGAGGGTATGTTTTGTCAGGGTTTATGACAACTGCGGTGTTTGTCAGGTTGAACCCCTGTCCAACCGGCCACACCATGAAATCGTCTTCCAACATTCCTGTCATGAATGACGATCAACTCCACCATCTCCTGCGCCGGACGCCCGCGCAGGTCAAACTTCCGGCCTCCTTCGGCCGTGAGGTCTGGGCGCGCATCGAGGCGGAAGCCTCCCTCACCTTCCGCGAGTGCATCAGCAGGCTCGCGCAGTCGCTGTTTGCCATGCTGGCGCGCCCACTGCCAGCCAGCCTGACGATTGCCGCCTTCATTGCCTTGGGGGTATGGCTGGGCGGTTGGGGTCAGGCGGAGAATGCCGCGGCCGCTGAAATGGCCTATGTCGAATCCATTCATCCGCTGCTGCAAGGCAGCATGGGAAACATGCCATGAAACGCGGCCAGTTCATCCTGGTCATCGCCCTGGCACTTGGGGCATGCATGTTCTTCTGCTCGCGCTATTGGCTGCATGACAACCGCATGACGAACGCCATGCCGCAGGAGCGTGAAAGCCTGCTGCCGGAGCTGGAGTGGCTACGACAGCGGCTGCGGCTCGATGAGGCGCAGTTTGAAAAGGNNGAAGACGCTACATCTGGCCTACCGCCCCAAATGCCAGGATCTCTGCATGCGTGCCGAGGAGGTGGAAACCGCGTTGAGAGAAGTCCTGAGCGATCCACAGAAGGATCCCATGGCAGCGCTCAAAACCCGTGCCGAGCTCCAGGTCGAATCTCAGCAGGCCATGCTGACCCATGTGAGACAGACTGCCGCCTGCATGAACGCCAGCCAGGCCAAGCAGTATCTCGACACCCTGCTGCCGTATGTCCTGGGCCTCAGGCTTCCGCGAGACAGGGACTCCTCACGCTCTCGATGATTCCGATGTCCGACGCTCCTCCCGATGCCGACATTCTTGCCAT
>DLGZ01000046.1:15333-16181 GCA_002482965.1 Verrucomicrobiaceae bacterium UBA7681
GCATGACCGGCGATCCCGATGCCGCCGTGGATCTGGCGCAGGAGACCTTCGTGCGCCTTTACCAGCACTGTGGCTCCTACTCGCCCAGCGCGGCATTTCCCTCCTACCTGTTTCGCATCGCCGCCAATCTCGCCCGCAATCATCAGCGCTGGCGCCGCCGCCACCCCACCGTTTCGCTTGAGGATGGAGAAGGTGTTGCGGGAGAAACACCCGGTCACCAGTCATCTCCCGATGTGGACATACAAAGCGGCGAACGCCTGCGCACCGTCGAGGCAGCCATCGCTGCGCTGCCGCCGGAGCTGCGCGAGGCCATGCTGCTCTTCACCTATGAGGATCTGAGCTATGCACAAATTGCCCAGGCAGCCCATTGCAGCAGCAAAGCGGTGGAGACCCGCATCTACCGGGCGCGGCAGATGCTCAGGAGCCTGCTAAAGGATTTAGACGTCTGAGCTGATCTTGTGTCTGGGAGAGCGGTTCTTGGCAGCTTCAAGGGTTTCGCCCCGATGGGGTGTTTGACTTAACGAAGGCAGATACACTGCTGAAATCACCAACACAAACATACCATGAAAACGAAACTCATCCGCTCCGCCCTCCTCGGCCTGGCCGCACTCGGCACACTGGCCCTTGTCTCCTGCCAGGCTCCGGCTCACACGCCCACCAGTGCCGTGACCTGTTCCAAGTGCCACACCATCCACTTCAACGCCCCGGTCACCAGCGGCGCTGGAGCCGCTGGCGCGAAAGGCGGCTTCGTCACGCTGCGCCATGCTGATAGCATGTCCTGCTCGGATTGTGAAAACAAGGTCGTCGCCATGCTGAAGACCGGCAATCTCACCCAGCACACCTGCAAG
>DLGZ01000046.1:16196-17067 GCA_002482965.1 Verrucomicrobiaceae bacterium UBA7681
CCTGCGGCGGCACACTGCATCATTGCACCAGCCACTGATCCCACGCCTTCACCGGGCCGCCGCCGGACTGACCGTCGGCGGTTTGGTGTTCAAGACACTTTGAGACCCAAAGTAGGGTTATTCCCCATTGGCACCATCCGTACGCGTCATGCACCAGTCCTGAAAGAACGACAGCCAGAGGACTTCCCGAACCCGAAGCATCTCTGCCAACGCAACAACAAGCCATCATTGCCTCCATGAAAGCCATTCCCATGCTCCTCATCTGCCTCGGTCTCGTTTCCTGCGGCAAAACATCGAATGACGGCTCCTACCCGCTCACCACCTGCGTCGTTTCCGGTGAAAAACTCGACAGCATGGGCGAGCCCCATGTCTTCACGCATGAGGGCACCGAGGTGCGTCTGTGCTGCAAATCGTGCCTGGATGACTTTAACAAAGAGCCCGCCAAATACATGGCGAAGGTGAAACCATGACCTATCAATGGTCTTGAAGAAAGATGGTGGTGCCTCTTATGGAATTGACTCGAATATGATGAAATTTCCCACACATGGCCGGGCGTCGGTGCGACTTGCTCGCATCGTCCTGGCAGCGGCCTGTGGCTTTTCAGCCGCCTGTGTTGGCATCAAAACGCCGGGTGAACGTGATTCAAGGGAGAGGGTGCAGAAGGTGCTGAGCAAGTATCGCCCGGCAGATGCAGCGCCCAGTCTGCCTGCACTGCGCAGCGGCGGTTCACCGGAGACGTTTGTCCGTCACGCCATCTACAAACATCCGCAGGTCGAGGCGGCGTATTACGAATGGCTGGCATCGGTGGAGAAGATCACGCGTGAGCGCTCGCTGCCTGATCCCCGACTGACCTTCGAGGCGGACATCACGA
>DLGZ01000032.1 GCA_002482965.1 Verrucomicrobiaceae bacterium UBA7681
CGGGATCTGGGGTCAGTCAAACTGACTCGCATGCCCTCGCCACAGCGATCCCCAAAATTCATCAAGTCCCCACTTCCTTCAAGCCCATCCAAACCGCCACCCTGCATCACCCATGAGCTCCATCACCGTCCTGCTCGCTGAAGACCACCAGATCGTCCGCGAAGGTCTGCGGGCCATGTTGAATCTGGAAACCGACATCAAGGTCATCAGCGAAGCCGAGAACGGCCGGCAGGCCGTCGAGCTCGTCGCCAAGGTGCGCCCAGACGTCGTCGTCATGGACATCGCCATGCCTCTGCTCAACGGCATGGAGGCCACCCGGCAGATCCTCCTCGCCTTCCCCGGCACCAAGGTGCTGATTCTCTCCGCCCACAGCGATGATGCCTACGTCGCCATGGTCATGGCCATCGGTGCTTCGGGTTATCTCATCAAACAAACCGCCTCCCATGTGCTGCCCGAGGCGATTCGCGCCGTCCATCAGGGGAAGACCTATTTCAGCCCCATCATTGCCAAACGCCGCAATCATCAAAAGAAGAAGGACCGCAACCAGGGCGAACTTCCCGGAAAAGCCGTCACCACCCTCAGCGCACGAGAAATGGAAGTGCTGCAGCTCATTGCCGAAGGAAAGGCCAACAAAGAATCGGCGGACGAACTTCAGATCAGCGTCAAAACGGTCGAAAAACACCGTCAGAGCCTGATGGACAAGCTCAACATCCACGACACCGCCGGCCTCACCCGCTACGCCATCTCCATGGGCATCATTGAGAACAGCGTGCAGGTCACGATCATCTGATCTGGCACCGGCTGCTTGGGGTGAAGACCCCATAACAACTTCAAGGCATCGCCCCGAGACTATAAAGTGACATCCGGCAAGCTGGATGCCCTCACGGAAACATCATGACAACACCCTCAAGTCTCACGCCTGCCACAGATAAACCTGCAACACCCACCAAGGGAAGCGTCACCGAGCGACTGCACAATGACGCCTTCTTAAAGACCGGAGCCCTGCAGGACGCGATCCTGAAGAGCGCCAACTTTTCCAGCATCGCCACTGACGAAAAAGGCGTCATTCAAATCTTCAATGTCGGAGCCGAGCGCATGCTCGGCTACACCGCCGCCGATGTGCTCAACAAAATCACCCCGGCGGAAATCTCAGACCCGCAGGAAGTTGTCGCCCGCGCGGCAGCCTTGAGTCTGGAGCTGGGCACCACCATCGCCCCCGGCTTCGAGGCGCTTGTGTTCAAAGCCTCACGCGGCATCGAGGACATCTATGAGCTGACCTACATCCGCAAGGACGGCAGCCGCTTCCCCGCCGTGGTCTCAGTCACCGCTTTGCGTGATGTGAATGACCACGGCACCATCATTGGCTATCTCCTCATCGGCACGGACAACACCGTTCGCAAACAGGCGGAAGCCAAGCAGGACAAGCTCGACCAGCTCCTCCGGGATCAGCAGTTCTACACGCGCTCCCTGATCGAATCCAACATCGACGCCCTGATGACCACCGATCCCTCCGGCATCATCACCGACGTGAACAATCAGATGGAAACACTCACCGGCCACTCGCGCGAAGAGCTCATTGGTGCCGCGTTTAAAAACTACTTCACCGATCCCGCACGCGCGGAGTCCGGCATCAGACACGTGCTGACCGAGGGCAAAGTCACCGACTACGAACTCACCGCCCGTGCCAAAGACGGCAAGGAGACCGACGTCTCCTACAATGCCACCACCTTTCATAATCGCGACGGCGTCCTGCAGGGCGTCTTTGCCGCTGCTCGTGATGTCACCGAACGCAAACGCTGGGACAAGGTGCTGCAGGAAAACACCGTCGAACTGGAAAAAGCCAAGGCCGTCGCTGAGAAGGCCAATCTCGCGAAATCCGACTTCCTCTCCAGCATGAGCCATGAGCTGCGTTCGCCGCTCAATGCCATCCTCGGCTTCACCCAGCTCATCGAGTCAGACACACCGCCGCCCACCGCATCGCAAAAAGCCAGCATCGATCAGATTCTCCACGCGGGCTGGTTCCTCCTGGAACTGATCAATGACATTCTCGATCTCGCCGTCGTCGAGTCCGGCCGCCTTTCACTCTCGCTGGAGGCCGTCTCGCTTCCCGAGGTCCTCATCGAATGCCAGGCCATGATCGAGCCCCAGGCGCAGAAGCGCGGCATCAGCATGTCGTTTCCGAAATTTGAAGCCCCCTGTTTCATCAAGGCCGACCGCACACGCTTGAAGCAGGTGCTCATCAATCTGCTGTCCAACGCGATCAAATACAATCGTTCCGGCGGGACCGTGGTGGTGGACTGTGATCGGAACATCGCAGGACGCCTGCGCATCGGCGTCAGGGACACCGGAGCCGGACTTTCGCCAGAACTGCTCGCACAGCTCTTCCAGGCCTTCAATCGTCTTGGCAAAGAAGCCACGGGAGAGGAAGGCACCGGCATCGGCCTCGTCGTCAGCAAACGCCTGGTGGAGCTCATGGAGGGCAGCATTGGCGCGCAGAGCACCGTCGGCACGGGCAGCGTCTTCTGGATCGAACTCGGTGCCGCCGTGGACCCTCACATTGATTTCATCAAATCCGTCGGCACCACGAAAGCCGCCAGCCCCAGCAGCGAGGGCACGCGCACTCGTCTGCTGCTCTACATTGAAGACAATCCCGCCAACCTGAAGCTCATCGAGCAGTTGATCGCACGCCGTCCCGACTTGCGCCTGCTCACCGCCCAGAACGGCACCGACGGCATCAATCTCGCCCACGGCTATCTGCCTGACGTCATCCTCATGGACATCAATCTCCCTGGCATCAGCGGCATCGAGGCCATGAAGCTCATCCGCAAGGATCCCGCCACCGCGCACATCCCCATCGTCGCTCTCAGCGCCAATGCCATTCCACGCGACATCGAAAAAGGCATCGAGGCAGGCTTCTTCCGCTATCTCACTAAGCCCATCAAGGTGAACGAATTCATGGAGACCCTCAATGTGACTCTGGCCTTCGCCGAGAAAGGCGCCGTCCCTTCCGCCTGAGAATTTGGGGTAAACACCCCATGGCAACAGTAGTGCTAACTTTGGAACGTGGGGCACCCCATGAAACCCACAAAAGGCACCCCGTCCGCCAAAGGCAGCAAGACCGCAAAAGTCACTCCAGTGGCCCAAGGTTCCAAAAACCCGAAGGCCACCCCCAGCGCCAAAATTGTGCCAGTCACCAAGGCCGCCACTGCCAGCAAACCCAAGCCTGCCAAGGCATTGCCGCTGGATACTTCGCCCCCCCAGGACAGTGCCACTCCTCCGGCGCCCCACTCAGCCAGCGAAGTCGCCGCACGGGCCTATCTCAACTATCTAAAACGCGGATCGGCAGACGGCTCTCATACCGACGACTGGCTGCAAGCCGAAGCAGAACTGACCGCTGAGCGGCGTCTCGTGCATGCATGATCGCATCCTGACCCACCCCCATGAACATCCGTCGTCCCAACCCCGACTGCTCCATGACCTGCACCTTGCGCAACAGCGCACAGTGCGTGTGCAATCTCATCTCCGTGTCCGGCGAAAAATCGCCCATCTCGCTCGGCCTGCGCATGGGACTCGGGCATTATTATGGCAGCCGCTCACTTCCACCCTGCGTGCGTGGAACACTGGGCTCATCGTATTGGTCCACCACGGTGGACAGCAGCGCTGCAGTTCCTGTTTAGCATCACTCCTGCACAGCCAGACTGAAGGCTGGTTCCGTTAGCCAGGCATACTAACGTGATGACCAGCATCGCTGATATCTTCGTGGGGCTGCTGCTGGCCGTCGTCGTGCTGGCGCTGTTGGCACGCAAGCTGTCGATGCCTTATCCCATCCTGTTTGTGCTCGGCGGTCTGGCGCTCAGCATGATCCCGAAACTGCCCGAAGTTCGGCTTGATCCCCATCTGGTGTTTCAGCTGATTCTTCCCCCGCTGCTGTTTCCTGCGGCGCTGTTCACCTCGTGGCGGGACTTCCGGGCCAATCTCCGTCCCATCACACTCCTCGCCGTCGGGCTCGTCTTGTTCACCACGGTGGCGGTGGCCTTGCTGGCGCATTATTTCATGGGCCTGCCGCTGGCGGCGGGCTTTGTGCTCGGTGCCATCGTCTCACCGCCAGATGCCATCGCCGCATCGGCCATTGCTGACACCTTGAAGGTCCCGCGCCGCATCGTCACCATTCTTGAAGGCGAAAGCCTCGTCAATGATGCCACCGCCTTGGTGGCCTACCGCTTCGCCGTACTGGCCGTGGTCACCGGCTCTTTTTCACTGCCTCATGCAGGCGGACAATTCGTCATCATGGGTCTTGGCGGTCTTTTGATCGGCCTGCTCATCGGCTGGCTCGCGGAGCAGTTTCACAAGCATGTGGATGATGCGCCCATCGAAGTCACCATCTCGCTGCTCACACCCTTTGTCGCCTATCTGCTCGCAGAGAAGCTGGACCTCTCCGGCGTACTCGCCGTGGTCACGGCCGGATTGTATCTCGGCTGGCGCATGCCCGAACTGCTGGACTTCAAGACACGGCTCCATGGCGGCCCGGTCTGGGAGATGATCCAGTTCCTCCTCAATGGCTTCGTCTTCATTCTCATCGGCCTGCAGCTTCCCGAAGTCCTTCAGGCCTTGTCGGACGAGGCCATCCCCGTCCACCGCCTCATCTCGTATGCACTGATGATCAGCCTGACCGTCATCCTCGTGCGCATTCTCTGGGTCTTCCCTGCCATCTATCTGCCGCGCTGGATGCTGCAGAACCACTCCATGAGCAATCCCCCGCCCCGCTGGCGGCATGTCATGATCATCGCATGGACGGGCATGCGCGGGGTGCTCTCTCTAGCTGCCGCACTGGCTCTGCCTCTGACTCTGCGGGATGGCACCCCCTTTCCAGGCCGTGATTTGATTCTCTTCCTCACCTTCACCGTGATCATCGTCACCCTCGTCGTGCAGGGCCTCAGCCTGCCCGCGCTCATTCGCTGGCTCGGCATCAAAGAAGACATCTTATCTGCGAGCGAAGAACGCAAAGCACGCCTGAAAGCAAACCGTGAAGCCTTCGCCCGCCTCAACGAGATCGAGGAACAAGACCCCGCCAAGGCCGATGCGCTGCGGCGTCTCCGCCTCGAATACGAAGACCACATCCGTCAGGCGGAAGGCGCCGCCTCCGCCAGTGCCGGCACCCCGCTGCGCCTGTTTTCCCTGGAGTATGAGCGCCTCTCACTCGCAGCCCTGCTGCAAGAGCGTCAGACCATCATCCACCTGCGCAATGAAAACGTGATCAGTGATGAAGTCCTCCGCCGCATCCAGCGCGACATTGATCTGGCCGAAGCACGGCTGGGGCGCCGTCAATGAGCTCGGGTATAATGGCGTTTAAAATATTTTTTTGTGTCCGATAAATCTAGGGCGTCCAAAGCGGTTCTCCCTCTCCCCGCCCCTGATACACGACGACAACGAATCTTTATCTTCGGGGAGAGGGCCGGGGTGAGGGGTTAGCGTTGTGTCCGCACGATATGATGAGCCAGGAAGGCTATAAAATATTGAATGGTACTCTGGATTTTTCTCCCTCTGGTCACACCTCATCCACCGCGGCGATCCCTTTCAGATTGTCAAAGCTCACCTTCTTCATCGTCGCGATGAATTCCTTCATGTACGCAGTGCCCGCCAGCGCACGTGTGGTGGCCGCATTCAGATTGGAAAACAGCCCGCTCTTGCGCACCGGCCGCTGCGCCACATAGCGCCGCTCCAGATACGGCTGCACCGCCCATCCCGGCATCGCCGCAATGCCACGCTGACTCGCCACCAGCTGCAAAATCGCCACCGTCAGCATTGCCGTACGCCGCACCGGGTTCACCCCCAGCGGCCCCAGCACCTCGCGCACCACATCAATGCGATCATCTGGGATCGGATAAGTAATCAGCGTCTCCTTCGCAAAATCCTGCGCCGTGAGAAATTTCTTCCGCGTCAGCGGATGCTGATGCGCCAGCAGCGCCAGCACTTCATACCGAAACAGCGGATGATACACCACGTCCTTGCGCGCCGGCGCTTTGGAAACAATCACCAGATCCGCCTGATCTTCGATGAGCAATCCGGTCGGGTCAGGCTGAAATCCCGACACAAGATCCATCTCCACCTCCGGCCACGCGATGCGAAATTCATCCATCGCCGGCATCAGCCAGTCAAAGCACGAATGACACTCCACCGCGATGCGAAGCTGCCCCGCCTTCCCTTCGGCGATGCGCGCCACATCCCGCTCGCACTGCCGCATCTGTTTCACGATCTCATGCGCCGTCCCCAGCAGCCGCTCACCCGCAGGGCTCAGCCGCAGCGGGCTGCTTTTCCTCTCAAACAACGGCACCCCCAGATGCGTCTCAATGCTCTTCACCTGATGCGACAGCGCAGGCTGCGAGAGATGCAGACGCCGCCCCGCTTTCGAAAGATTCCCCGTCTCAGCGAGGGCAATGAGGGCATGCAAATGGCGAATTTCGATCATGCCATCATCATAAGACATTTCGATGATGATCAACAAAACTCTCTGGATTGTTAATACTGAATCCAGCGATAGTTATTGCGTCGCTATGAGCGACAACATCATTCACACACACAATCTGGGCTACCCGCGCATCGGCGAGCAGCGTGAACTCAAAAAAGCCACCGAAGCCTTCTGGCATGGCAAACTCTCCCAGGAAGAACTGGAAGCCACCGGCCGCAGGCTGCGCCGTGACAACTGGGCCAAACAGAGCGCCGCAGGCATCGACCTCATCCCCTGCAACGACTTCTCGTTCTACGATCAGATGCTCGATTTCTCCTGCCTCATCGGCAACGTGCCTCCACGCTTCGGCTGGCAGGGCGAAGACATCGGCCTCGACACCCTCTTCCTCATGGCGCGCGGCTCACGCGGCGAAGGTCATGAAGGCTGCGCCCACGGCTGCGGCGGTCATGAGGCAGCCTTTGCCTGCGAAATGACCAAATGGTTCGACACCAACTACCACTACATCGTTCCCGAGTTTCGCGCAGACACCCAGTTCCAACTCGTCGGCAGCAAAGTCTTCCGCGAGTTCGCCGAGCTGAAAGCCCTCGGCCTGCGTGCCAAGCCCGTGCTGCCCGGCCCCGTGACCTATCTATCGCTTGGCAAAGTCCAAGACTCCCAAAACCCCGACTTCGACCGCTGGTCACTGCTCGATGGACTGGTGTCAGTCTATGAAAAAATCCTCCAACGCCTCGCCGAGCAAGGAGCCGAGTGGGTGCAAATCGACGAGCCCATCTTCGCCCTCGACCTCTCCCCGCAACAGCGCGATGCCGTTGTGGACTCCTGGCGTCGCCTCGCCGCTGCCGCGCCCGGCTTGAAAATCATCGTCGCCAGTTACTTCGGTGCCCTACGTGAAAATCTTCCCCTCTTCCTCTCACTTCCCGCGCATGCCTTCCACGTTGATTGCGTCCGTGCCCCAGCAGAGCTCGATGAAGTCCTGGAACATCTCCCACAGGATAAAATCCTCTCCCTCGGCGTGGTCGATGGCCGCAATATCTGGAAGAATGATTTCACCAAGTCCCTGAAGCTTCTCACCACAGCAAAGGCCAAGCTCGGCACGCAGCGCCTCTGGGTCGCCCCCTCTTGCTCCCTGCTCCACTCGCCCGTCACACTCGCCTCCGAGCACACGCTGGATGCCCAGATCGAAAACTGGCTGGCCTTTGCCGATCAAAAACTCACCGAAGTCGTCACCCTCAGCGCACTCCTTCGCAATGTCTCACGCAGCGGCGTCCTGGAAGCCAATCAAGACGCCATCCTCAGCCGCGCCTCCAGCCGCCGCACGCACAATCCCGAAGTCAGAGCACGCCTAGCGCTCGTCACAGATCAGGATGCTCGCCGTCACTCCCCCTTCCCGCAGCGGCAAGCTTTGCAGCAGGCACGACTCGCACTGCCCGAGTTCCCCACCACCACCATCGGCTCATTCCCTCAAACTGCCGAGGTCCGCTCCATGCGCGCCAAGTGGAAAAAAGGCGACCTCACCGCCGCCGAGTACGAAGCCTACCTGGAAAATGAAACCCGCGCCTGCGTCGCCTTCCAAGACGCGATCGGCCTCGATATGCCCGTGCACGGCGAGTTCGAGCGCAATGACATGGTCGAGTACTTCGGCGAGCAACTCGACGGCTTCCTTTTCACCGCCAACGGCTGGGTGCAGAGCTACGGCACCCGCTGCGTGAAGCCCCCCGTCATCTACGGCGATGTCAGCCGCCCCGCACCCATGACCGTGCGCTGGTCGAAGTTCGCGCAGTCCCTCACCTCGCGCCCCATGAAGGGCATGCTCACCGGTCCCGTCACCATTTTGCAGTGGAGCTTTGTCCGCGATGATCAGCCGCGCTCCGAGACCACACGTCAAATCGCCCTCGCCATCCGCGATGAAGTCGTGGACCTCGAAGCCGCAGGCATCGCCGCCATCCAGATCGACGAACCCGCCATCCGCGAAGGCCTCCCTCTGCGCCGCTTCGACTGGGCCCACTACCTCGACTGGGCCGTCACCGCCTTCCGCCTCAGCGCCAGCGGCGTGCGTGACGACACGCAGATCCACACCCACATGTGCTACTCCGAATTCAACGACATCATCGCCGCCATCGCAGACATGGATGCCGATGTCATCACCATCGAAACCTCCCGCTCCAACATGGAACTCCTCGGCGCCTTCGTGGACTTCCAGTACCCGAACGAGATCGGCCCCGGCGTCTACGACATCCACTCCCCGCGCGTGCCTTCCGTCAGTGAAATGGAGAACCTCATGCGCAAAGCCGAGGCCGTCATTCCTCGCCGCAATCTCTGG
The DNA here is from genome assembly GCA_002482965.1 of Verrucomicrobiaceae bacterium UBA7681. GTDB lineage: Bacteria > Verrucomicrobiota > Verrucomicrobiia > Verrucomicrobiales > Verrucomicrobiaceae > Prosthecobacter. The sequence continues at coordinate 8,787 of DLGZ01000032.1, forward strand.
GTGAATCCCGACTGCGGTCTCAAAACACGCGGCTGGACCGAAGTCAAAACCTCCCTCATCCACATGGTTCAAACAGCGAAAAATCTGCGTGCACCGCAGTTGCAACCAGCCGTGTAAAAAGCGCATGCACATCGAAGACATCCTCTCCGCCACCCGTGGCACCACCGCGTTCTCCTTCGAGTTCTTCCCCCCACGCACCCCCGTGGCAGTGAAGACGCTGCAAAGCACGCTCGATCACCTCGCGCCCCTGCGTCCCGCCTTTGCCAGCGTCACGTATGGCGCAGGCGGCAGCACGCGCGAGCTCACGCAAAGCCTCGTCGCAGAGCTGACGCAGAGCGATGTCTTCACCCCCATTCCGCACCTCACCTGCGTAGGCCACAGCGAGTCTGAAATCATGGCTCTGCTCACACGCTACGCCGCCGCCGGAGTCAGCAACATCCTGGCTCTGCGCGGCGACCTTCCAGCCGGACAAACAGACACCGGCACCTTTGCCAATGCCGCTGAGCTCGTGCGCTTCATCCGCCAGTTCAATGAGCGCGGCCTGCACCCGGACCCACGCGGCTTCGGCATCGGCGTCGCCTGTTTTCCTGAAGGTCATCCCGCCACGCCCAATCGCATGACCGAGATGGATCACCTCAAAGCCAAGGTCGATACCGGGGCCGACTGGCTCTGCACCCAGTCCTTCTTCGACAACACCTCCTTCCACGACTTCCGCGCCCGCTGCGCGCTGGCAGGCATCACCGCGCCCATCCTCGCGGGCATCCTGCCTTTGACCACCGCCACCGGCATGCAGCGCATGGCCGAACTCGCCGGCGGCATGCGCTACCCCGCCCGCCTCATTCGTGCTCTCAATCGCGCCGGCGATGATCCCGATTCCTTCCGCCGCATCGCCCTGCATCATGCCACTGAGCAATGCGCCGATCTTCTCGATCACGGCGTCCCTGGCATCCACCTTTACACCCTGAACCAGGCTCAGCCTGTGCTGGGCATCTTTTCAAGACTGGGCCTGTGCCGCAGCTCGGCCACTCACAGTGACTCATAGAGTAGGTGTACACCCCATCGCAGCAGGCCTCCCTCAGTGCCTAGGTTTGCCCCTATGAAAGACAACGTTTACAAGATCATCGAAATCACAGGCACCTCGGCCACCACCATTGAAGATGCCGTCAACAAGGCTCTCAAGCGCGCCCACAAGACCATCAAGGGCCTTAGCTGGTTCCAGGTCACCGAAACGCGCGGCAGCATTGACAAAGGCAAGGTGCAGCACTGGCAGGTCACCCTCAAAGTCGGATTCGAAATCCAGGACTCGTGATCCCCCCAGGTGCAGATCGTTGATGCCGGCCACGGCTGCGGCCCAACAAACGAAAGATTAGCAACGTGATTCCACCATCGGCACATTCGCAGGAAGCTTTCCGGCTGCGGACGTTCGTGCACATCGCCGCCATCGCTGCAGGCATCTTCCTCTGCTATTTGCTGGCGGAGCCTTTTTTGCCCGCACTGACCTGGGCGATTTCCTTGTCCGTGCTCTTCACGCCGTTTCAGAGATGGCTCGAGTCGAAGCTCAGCCATCCTAACCTGTCTGCCATGATCGCGGTGGTCGTGATCGCGTTCATCGTCGTCGCTCCTGTGGTCTTTGTCGGTCAGACTCTCGTCGACCAGGCCGCTCAGGGCGCACAGCTCATCGAAACCAAGGTCACCTCCGGCGAATGGCGCCGTGCGATCGATGCGCAGCCGAGTCTGGCGCCTGTGGCCAAAAAAATCGAGCGTGAACTGGATCTGCCCGGCATGATGAAATCACTCGCAACATGGTTCAGCACCAAAGCCGGGGCCTTTGTCAGCGGCTCCATGCTTCAGGTGGTCAGCTTTGGCCTCATCTTTTATTTGCTGTTCTTTTTTTTGCGGGATCGCCGCAGCGCACTTGCCTCGCTGCACCATCTCTCCCCGCTTTCCAGAGTGGAAACAGAGACGCTCCTGGACCGCGTCCGTGACACCATTCAGGCGACCGTCTATGGCACTCTCGTCGTTTCCATCATTCAGGGACTTCTGGCCGGGCTCATGTTCTGGTGTCTGGGTTTGCCCGCTCCGCTGCTGTGGGGCGTGGTGATGGCCCTTCTCTCCGTGGTGCCCATGCTCGGCGCTTTTGTGGTGTGGATTCCCGCCGCGCTCTTCCTGGCCTTGGAAGGCAGCTGGGGAAAATCCGTCATCTTGATCCTTTGGGGCATGCTGATCGTTGGCACGGTTGACAATCTCCTGCGTCCCGTCCTTGTCGGCAATCTGCTCAAGCTGCACACCGTCCTCGCTTTCATTTCCGTGGTGGGTGGCCTGATGCTCTTCGGCCCCGCCGGGCTCATCCTGGGCCCCGTGGTGCTCACCATCACCACCGTGCTGCTGGAAACCTGGCGCAGCCGGTCTGATGACAAGCTGGGCATCCAATGAAGGCGGAGATCGCCTCCAAGAAACAATCACCGGGGTGTTCGCCCCAGGTTGAAACGAAACGTCTCACCGCAAGCTGACCTCCGCCATCATGACACTCACCCACCTGCACCTCGTCCTCAATCACATCCCCGTTCTCGGCACCGCCTTTGGGCTGGGCTTGCTCGCCTACGGCATATTGCGAAAGAGCACCGAGCTGAAGAAAACAGCCCTCGGCGTCTTCGTCCTCGTCGCTCTCATGACCATCCCCGTTGACCTCACGGGGGAACCCGCTGAAAAGGGTGTTAAAGGGCTGCCGGGAGTTTCTGAATCGATCATCGAGCAGCATGAAGAAGCTGCGGGCGTTGCCTTTGCCAGCATCGGCGTGTTGGGTCTGATTGCGCTCATCGGACTGCTCGCGCTGCGCCACGGAAAAGCCGTTCCAGCCTGGTTCGCAGCCCTGATGGTGATTGCCTCATTCACCGTGAGCGGTTTGATGGCCTGGACAGCCAACATGGGTGGCCAAATTCGACACACAGAAATCCGGCCAGACGCTATCAAACCGACTGCCGTCAGCAAAGACCGCGACTAGTACCCAGCACATGGCCTCCCCCCCTCCATCGCTGCTTTCGATGCTCTGGCAGCGCAAATCGACGCTGCTCGCCGCGCTCGCTCTCACCGGCATCATCACGCATCTCGTGCTACGATTTGCACTCAAGTCATCGCTGAATGCGCAGCACCTGCCGCTGCTCCTCACACTCATCATCGGTGGCCTGCCGCAGCTCTACGATCTGCTGCGCAAGCTGCTGCGGCGCGAGTTCGGCTCGGACCTTCTCGGCGGCGTCTCCATCATCACCTCCCTCCTGCTTGGCGAATACCTCGCAGGCTCCATCATCGTGCTCATGCTCGCAGGCGGCGAGGCCCTGGAGAGCTACGCCTTGCGCAGCGCATCCTCCGTGCTCGCGGCCATGGCGAAACGCATGCCCTCCATCGCGCATCGCAAAGCTGGCGCAGACATTTCAGATGTCGCTTTGGCAGACATCGCCATCGGCGACACGCTCGTTATCTACCCGCATGAAATCTGCCCTGCCGACGGCATCCTCACCGAAGGCCACGGCGTCATGGACGAGTCCTACCTCACCGGCGAGCCATTCCAGATCACCAAGACCACCGGCTCCACCGTCATCTCCGGTGCCATCAATGGCGAGACCGCGCTGACCATCCGAACCACCAAGCTCGCCGCCGATTCACGTTACGCGAAAATCATGGAGGTCATGCGCGAGTCCGAGAGCAAGCGCCCGCAGCTCCAGCGCCTCGGCGACCAGCTCGGAGCCATCTACACGCCCGTTGCCCTCGTCGTTGCCTTGCTCGCCTGGTTCCTCAGCGGCGATTCCCTGCGCTTTCTCGCCGTGCTCGTCATCGCCACGCCCTGCCCGCTGCTGCTTGGCATCCCCATCGCGATTGTCAGTTCCATCTCCCTCTGTGCACGTCGCGCCATCATCGTCAAAACTCCCGTCGTGCTCGAACAGATCGCCGGATGCCGCACCGCCATCTTTGACAAGACCGGCACCCTCACCTACGGCGAGCCCAAGCTCACCGAGCAGCTCACCGCCACCGGCCTTGATCAAAAAGAAGTGCTCACCCTCGTTGCCAGCCTGGAGCGCTACTCAAAGCATCCTCTCTCACGCGCCATCCTCGCCGCAGCCAAGGAGCAAAGCCTCACCTTGCCCGAAGCGAGCGACGTCAGCGAGCAGCCCGGCAATGGACTGCGCGGCACCGTCGCCGGTCATCAGCTCCAGATCACCAGCCGCAACAAACTCATCCCGCAGAACCTCCCCGGCACCGATCAACTGCCTCCCATCGCAGGCGGTCTGGAATGCGTCGTCGTCCTCGACGGTCAATACGCCGCCGCCTTGCGCTTCCGCGATGCGCCCCGCGCCGAGAGCCGCAGTTTCGTGAATCACCTCGCGCCAAAGCATCACTTTGATCGCGTCATGATCATCTCCGGCGATCGCGAATCCGAAGTCCGCTACCTCGCGGAGCAGGTCGGCATCACCGAGGTCCACGCGCAAAAAAGCCCCGAGGAAAAACTCGCCATCGTCCGCGCCGAAACCGCCAAGGCCAAAACGCTCTACGTAGGCGACGGCATCAACGACGCTCCCGCCATGATGGCCGCCACCGTCGGCATGGCCATCGGCCAAAACAGCGACGTCACCGCTGAAGCCGCCGGCGTCGTCATCATGGACAACTCGCTCAAGAAAGTGGACGAGTTCATGCACATCAGCCGCCGCATGCGAGTCATCGCCCTGCAAAGCGCCGTTGGCGGCATGGCTCTCAGTCTCATCGGCATGGCTTTCGCCGCCACCGGCCATCTCTCACCCGTCAGCGGAGCCATCGCGCAGGAGATCATCGACATTCTCGCCGTGCTCAATGCCCTTCGTGCAGCCTTCCCGCCGAAGGTCATCCATGATCTATAAAAAGCATCCGTCTCCGCCCCATTCACCTCAGCATTGCAGGGGCGTCTTTGATCATCTGCCCCAGACTCACCTTACCTCGCACACACACCGCTTTCGATGGGGTGTCCCCTCCATTCGCAAAGACGCCTCATCGTTCTCGCTTTCAGCTTCAGCCACGGAACAGCGCAAATCCAAAGTAGGGTTTTACCCCATCGCAGAGTTCGGTCATCCGGTGCCATAAACAGGCAAACCATGATGACGCACAGCAAAACCCACATACTTGCCCGGCTTGAAATCGGACTCCGGACAGATGCCGCTCGTTTGTCCGAACTGGAGGAGGAATTGATCCACGTGCTGCAGCGTGGCCGTGGTCTCGGTGCCGAATACGGCTCACCTGGAGACTGGATCAACGCCTGGGGTCATCATTGGGACCTGGTGGAAAAAATTCTGTGCCAGATCCACGAGCTTGTGAATGAGGTGCAGGAAGCCATCCAAAGCCACGATAGGAATCGTCATGAGAAAGCTCTGCAAACGTGGACGAAGCTCCAGATCGAAGACACCCGGCTGGAGCAGACCCTGCACGCGCTGCAAGGCCAGGCCGTGGGTTTGAATGCCGCAGCCCAGACAGAATGGGCTGCCATCGCCAGGCTCTTGGAGGCGCACTTGGAAGTCATTCACAACTGCGCCGATGCGATGCACATCAAACTCGAACTGCTTAAAAACAACTCCAGCGAAGAGGTCGATGAGCAGGTGCAAAAGCTGCTGGTTCGTCTCTCCCGCCCGCCTCCTCAAAAAGGCGGATCCATCGACTGCGAGGAGGAATACCAGCACGCAGCCGTCGAGCTTCAGCAGGAGAAAAACAAATTCATGGGCTTCATCGATGTCGTGAAAAGCATGTTCCTCTGGACCGATTCCACCCAGGAACGCACCGACAAAAACTGCCCGCAGGAGTCCTTCTAACGCTCTTCACCCACTGCGCATGAAGACACCTCCTCAGCCAGGGATCACCACAGCGAGAACTGCGGAAGACTGGTCTCCTGAGACGGTGCTGGCCATGGACCTCTTTCTGCTGACCCAGCCAGACCTGGATGTGCAGCGCTGGTTTCAGGAGCAGGTGGCCATGCATGTGGAGTGTTCACCCTTGCCCTCCGCAGCACAAACGGGGTGAACACCCCATGGTATTGCGGCCGCAGCAGTCCCAACATACCACCACAACCCATCCACCACACTTCACCATGAACATCATCGTCATTCTGCTCATCCTTCTGCTCCTTGGCGGCGGAGGTTACGGCTTCAGTTCCGGCAATCATTACGTGGGCGGCGGTGCCAGCCTCATCGTCATCATTCTCATCGTCCTGCTGCTCACCGGGCGGATTTAACCCAACCCGCACACTTCAGCTCAATCCTGACACCATGAAACTCACCTCATTGCTCCTTCTTCTTCCCCTGGCTCTCAGCCTCGGCATGTCCTCCTGTGTCGGCCCCGGCTATGCCGGTGTCAATGGTTACGGCGGCGGCTACGGCGGCGGCTTCAACACCTACTCCACCCTGCCCAGCAACTACAGGGGCAGCGCCTACAATCACAACGGCCGCTATTACTCCGGCGGCAACTATCAAACCGGCAACTACAACTACCAGGGGAGATCCTACAGCAACCGGTACTCTCACAACGGCCAGTACTACTACGGCGGCAGCCATCAGCATTACACCCCGCAGCACAACAGCGGTTACAGGACCAGCACGAACATCCACACCCCCATCCTGCAGCAGCAATCGAACATTCGGCTCTTGCCGGGGTATCGCTGAGCCAGCTTAGGCAGCAGTGCCACTGAGGCACATCAGGCAACACGCAGGGGCAGGTCATCACACCTGCCCCTTATCGTGCTCGCATCCGTCACAAAAGTGCTTCTTCATCTCGGCAGCTATGCTGGCGGCAGCAAAGGCCGCATTGCGTCCTCTGGCTGGATTCGGAATCGGCATTTCTCTCTGAACTCATCCTTCCCGACCATGTTCAGTTTCTTTTAAGGGAGGCGAGATACAAAAAAGGCCGCGTCGAAGATTTGTCCCGTCACTCAGCACAGATGTTCGCCCATGGCCGGGCCACACAAGAGCAGCTGGCTGAATGGTCCAAGTTCGCGAATGACAGCAGGCTGCGCATCGGCATGCCCGCTTACTTCGCTAATTGGGTGATGGGAAGTCATCGAAACACAGGCCTTCGTGATGGCCGGGAGTCTTAGCATCATGACAACGGCTTCACCGTTTACCTCCAAGATGAAAAGGTGGTGAATTGGGGCAGCCTCATCAAAAAAGCTCCGCCTCCAGACAACCACTTGGGTGGTTAAAAGTGACCCATGCCGGACTCCTCCGGCGCTTTGCAAAGAAACGCTTTGAATCACTCCGACCTCATGGTCGTTGCACAGCCACCGTCCTTTGTAACTCTTTGTACTTCAAAGAGTGGTGCTCGGGAAGGGACTCGAACCCTTAAGCCTTTCGGCACAAGATCCTTAGTCTTGCGCGTATACCAATTCCGCCACCCGAGCAGGTGTGAAAAACAGGGGCCGCGAATATAGACGCCTGAGGTTTTATGCAACATCTGTTTTGCATTTTCGTGCACTTCTTTCGCCTTCCGCTCAAAAGGAGATCACTCTTGCCTTTGCCGCACGTTTTGGCTGTCATCCCATCTCATGCGCACTTCCCTGCTCCTCTGCCTGCTGCCGTCCCTCGTCCTCGCAGCCTCCCCCTACCCTGAAAAGACCCCGGACACCCCGGGAAACAGGCTCATCAACCGCTATTTCGCCGAGCAGACACGCGAGATCACCGCAGACAACGGCCTCGCGCAGATCGAGACCGCCGCCGACTGGGAGGCCAAGGCCCCCGAATACCGCCGCCAGATGTTCGAGATGCTCGGCCTCGATCCCCTGCCGGAAAAAACCCCGCTCCACGTCACCAAGACCGGCGAGCTCAAAGGCGACGGCTACATCGTGGAAAAAATGCACTTCCAGTCCATGCCCGGACTCTACGTCACGGCCAATCTCTACCTGCCAGAGAAAGTCGATAAACCCCTGCCCACCATCCTCTACGTCTGCGGCCATGCCGTTGTGGTCAAGGACGGCGTCAGCCTCGGCAACAAGACCGGCTACGAGCACCACGGCGTCTGGTATGCACGCCACGGCTACGCCTGCCTCATCATCGACACCGTCCAGCTCGGCGAGATCCGCGGCGAACACCACGGCACCTACAGCAAAGGCCGCTGGTGGTGGTTCTCACGCGGCTACACCCCCGCCGGACTCGAAGCCTGGAGCTGCATACGCGCTTTGGACTACCTCGAAACCCGCAAGGAAGTGGACAAAACCCGCTTCGGCGTCACCGGCCGCAGCGGCGGCGGTGCCTACTCCTGGTGGATCACCGCGCTGGATGAGCGCATCAAAGCCAGCGCCCCCACCGCCGGCGTCACGGATATGCAAAATCAGGTCATCGACGGCTGCGTCGAAGGCCACTGCGACTGCATGTTCTTCGTGAACACCTACCGCTGGAATTTCGAGCGCATGGTCGCCCTCGCCGCACCACGCCCGCTCCTCATCGTCAATACCGACAAAGACCCCATCTTCCCCATCGACGGCGTTTCCCGCATCTACCAAAACGTGCGCAAGATCTACACCCTCCTCGGCAAAGAGGGAAACATCGGCCTCCAGGTCGCCGAAGGTCCGCACAAAGACCTGCAGCCCCTGAACATCGGCGCCTTCCATTGGTTCGAGCGCTTCCTCAAAGGCGCAGACTCCATGGCCGTGCTCGACGAAGGCGCCAAGAAAACCATCCAGCCCGCCTCCCTCCGCGTCTTCACCGAAATCCCCAAGGACGAGATCAACACCAAGGCCGACGAAACCTTCGTCCCCATCGCCAAAGCCCCCGCGCCCGCCACCAATGCCGCCGATTGGACCAAGCAGAGCGACACCTGGATGAACGACCTCAAAGCCAAAGTCTTCAACGGCTGGCCCAAGGACATCCCCTCCGTCAATCCGCAGAAGGAAAGCAGCGCCGAAGTCGATGGCATCCGCATGACCGCCTACGACTTCGACAGCCAGTCCCCCTTCCGCCTCCGCCTCTACATCGTCCATCGCGATGGCCTCCGCGCCGAAGACCTCGACCTCGTCGCGCTCAACGTCCTCGATGAAGCCGGATGGGATGAATTCTGCGCCACCTACCATTCCCGCTTTGGCAAGCTCATCGAAGTCTTCCCCGGTGCCCCGAAAGACGACGCCGCCTTTGAGCAGGAAAAGGCCATGTTCATGAGCAACAAATGGGGCATGGCCTACATCTGCCCGCGCGGCGTCGGCCCCACCGCCTGGACCGGCAGCCCCAAAGCCCAGACCCAGCGCCTCCGCCGCTTCTACCTCCTCGGCCAGACCCTCGATGGCATGCGCGTGTGGGACATCCGCCGCACCCTCCAGACCATCCGCGCCATCCCCGGCTTCGGTGAAACCCCGCTCTGGATCCAGGCCCATCGCGACATGGCCGTCGATGCCCTCTACGCATCCCTCTTTGAAGACAACATCAAGCGCCTCGATCTCCACGACATGCCCCTCACCCACAACGGCACCGTCACCGGAGATCCCGAGTCCGTCGGCCCCGCCATGCTCAACGTCCTCAAATACCTCGACATCCCCCAGGCCACCGCCATGGCCGCCATGCGCAGCAAAGTCGTCGTCTACGCCCCCGACAAACCCTCCTGGGACTACCCCGCCACCCTCACCAAGAACCTCGGCAAAGAAACCCAGTTCCAAGTCCGCGTCCCCGTAAAGCCCGAAGACGCACCAAAGGAAGAGCCGAAGAAACCAGCCGAAGCCCCCAAAAAGTGAGCCGCAGGCTCCCCAAGTACGACAGATTGGCTTCACCTGTTTGACTTCGTCTATCTTCGCTGCGCTCCGGTTCGCCAAGCCTCGGCTCTCCTGCCCGTCGGCCAGCGCGCCCCCATCCTCACTCGTTCCCAAATCACCCCCACCCCATGCTAGCCCCCAAGCTCATCACCTTCCTTGTCGGCATGCTCCTCCTGCTGCCCTTCGCCATCACCTTTTGGATCATGGCCTTCCGCGTTCAGGATACTGAAGCGGAAATCAAGTTGCGTCATGAGCAGTTAATGGCCGAATTAAAAGCTGAGTCCGATTCCAACCTTGATGCCAAAAACGTTCCCGGCTACCGCGATCCGGTCATGGTGGGAGTCGCGTCATATGAATGCCTGTGCCTGCCAATGGTGCCTCCTGATATGTGGTCATTTTTTCCGCGTCGTTGGGTGGGCATCGTTGGACTGTTCTGCATCTTCATCATGACAGGCCTCTGGCTCCTGAGCTCCTTCGTGCCCAACCAAATTTACAGCGGGAGCATCGAGTCCACACCACATCTTGAACCAACGACAGCCCCAGCGAATACGCAGGATTGACCTGCTGCAGCGCGAACACTCAAAGCGGAGAGCAGAATATGAGGGGGGCATGACTTAAAAATTCAGACAAAACTCCAAGGGGTCATGATGATGAGAGCCGGGAAAAAGATCCCCGGCTGATTTATGGGTGGAAATTCCAAGCGCATCAGTTGTACTAAGCTAGTTAACAGCTCTTTTTCTACAAGGTAGGAGCGTCTACCTTCATTTTGCCAGCCCAATACTCGATGGAATAATCATGAATCGCCCAAACATCTTATCGTCCCTATTAATTTTTATGCTTACAGGATGCGCCATCAATGACAGTTCCAGTTTTGTGCATTCCAAGAACTGGCCCTCGATGGGAAAAGCGTCCAAAGGACGCCAGCTCGTTGTCTTCATGGATGGCACCGGCAATGACGTGGGGTCCCGGACCAATGTGCGCCGTCTTTATGAGATGACCACAGCCCGTCACCAGCCTGATGTTCTGACGTATTATGACCCCGGTGTTGGCACTGGCAGAAACTGGATCAACATAGGTATGGGCGGGGCCTTGGGCTTCGGCTTCCAAAGGAATCTGCGTCAAGCCATGACCTTTCTCGCCCAGAACTACCAGGTGGGTGATGAGATCAGCATTTTTGGGTTCAGTCGCGGAGCTTATAGCGCGGTGGTACTGGCGACTCTTGTAACGCGTGCGGGACTGCCCGCAGTTCAGCCACGGAGCGGGGAGTCCTACAAGCAGAAGGAACAGCGCGTGGAGAGTCTCGTCACCTCCCATTACAACGAGATTGAAGATGCCGAAAAAGCGGCCGCCAAAGACGCCAACGGCGTTGCAAACCATCGCGATGACCTGTCGCCTCAAAAGCGCGCCGAACTGTGGAGACAGGCCTACTGGGCCAAGATCAACACCTGCGAAGGCTGGACACAGAAGGCAGGCCGCATCCACCCCAAAATCTCCGTGCTCGGTGTCTGGGATCCGGTGGATTCCTTGGTCGGCGGAGTCCTGCCTGCGGCCAAAGTTTTATGGTCGGTGAGCGATGTCTCGGAATACGGACGCCTTCGCGGTCATCGCTTCCACCCCTACGCCTTGGGGCCTGATATTAAAAACTGCCTCATTGCCTTCTCCATGGATGAGCAACGCCAGCCCTTTCTCGCAGAACTTCCTGACTTCGATCTCGGCAAGCCGGACAAATATGAATTTGTATGGTTTCCTGGTGACCACTCCGACCTCGGCGGCGGGCATGATGGCGACAAAGATCTGGCAGGCATCAGCATGAACTGGATGCTTTCTCATGTGGGCGAGCGCCTGCTGGGAGACAAGGGCCGCGAAATCAAGGTGCATGAAGACTACACCTCTCCGAGACACGATCTGTCCGTCAGCAAGCTCTACCGTGGCAAGGCATTCAGAGTGCGCGGAGAAGTGTTAGGAGACAAGGCGGACAAGATCGAGCCTGGGACTGCCAAGCCTTGGTGGGCCCCTAAAAACGCCAAAGAAGTGGTGCCAGCACGTTACCATGGCTGGACCATGAAAATACATCACAGCGTCCTGGATCGCATGCGCCTGGGCTACGATCTCTTTTACATCCCTGACCGCGAGCTTGATAAGCCAGACCAACCCGCCCAGGTCATCAACCTCGCTGAGATGAAGAATGGCTATGACGCCCCTAAGGCGACACCAGGCCGCAATCCCGGAGGAACCTATTGCCCCCGTCCATTTCGCAATGTTCCTGCCGTGAGAGCCTCCCCCCAGGGGTGGGTTGACCACCAATGGTCGGAAGCAGAAATCCGCAGCCATTACGAAATCGTACCCTGACCATGCTCAAATGCAGCGCCCCCCTGACGCCGGAGGCAAAGAAGTAATGGAGCTCTGGGGCATTCTTGCTGACAAACCGGGGCAGGCATGAGAGATCTCAGGTGTTGAGCATCCCTCTCACCCATGAAAGCTCTCCTGTTCAGCCTTATCGTCTGCACCCTCAGCGCCTGCGGCCCCACGCCCCAAAAACAAACCCGCGCCGAAATCACCGGCACGCAGACCGAGCGCGTCACCCGCGCCACCGCCATCCTCTCCAAGTACTGCAAGCTCCCCGGCCCGCTCCTCGACGCCCACATGGCCGAAGACCTCGCCGACAACAGCGGCGGCATGGTCCCCGGCCCTTCTGATGTCTACCTCTCCGGCGTCATCACCTTCCCGCCCGCAGACCTCCCCAAGTGGCAGAAGATTCTGTCCCCCGAAATCCCCGCCGTCACGTCCCCCCAGTTTCACAGCATCCTCCCCGCCCCCGCCTGGTGGCCCGCCGCAGCCGCATTCAAAGACTGCGAATATTACGAGCCCAAAAAACTCACGGGCCGCACATTCGGCATCGTCGCCCTCTCCCCTTCCACTTCGGCCATTTATTTCTCGACCTACTCAAACTAAACCCGCTTCACTCCATTTGGATTCTGCATCTCATCACTGCGTTCTCCGAATCTCTGCGGTGTAAAATCCGAACTCCCTTTTGCACCGCAGAGTTTTGGAGAACGCAGAGAAAAACTCTGGGGAAAATCCCTGCGGCGTTCCAGCCTCTGCGGTGCAAAAATCTGTTTCCCCAATACTGCTCACCCCGCTTCATTCCGATTCATCCCCCATGAACCGCAAGAACCCCGCCGTCACTGCCCACATCGCCAGCGCCAAGGCATGGCAGCCCGAGATGAAAGCCCTGCGCCGCATCATCCTCGACACCGGCCTCACCGAAGAGCTCAAGTGGGACCAGCCCTGCTACACCCACGACGGCGCCAACATCGTCCTCATCGGCGGCTTCAAGGACCACTGCAGGCTCATGTTTTGCAACGGCTCCCTGCTCAAAGATCCCCGCGAGCTTCTGCAAAAACCCGGCGAGCACACCCAGGCCGGGCGCTTCATCCCCTTCACCACCACAGATGAAATCAAAGCCCTGGAGCCCGAGCTGAAGTCCTTCCTCCTCGCCGCCACCGAAAACGAAAAAGCCGGCGTCAAACCCGTCTACAAGACCACCCCCGAGCCCATCCCGGAAGAGCTGCAACAAAAGCTCAACAGAAACCCCGCGCTCGACGAAGCCTTCGCCGCCCTCACCCCCGGCCGCCAGCGCGCCTACCTGCTGCACTTCAACGCCGCCAAACAGTCCGCCACCCGCACCTCCCGCATCGAAGCCTGCACGCCCCGCATCCTCGCCGGCAAAGGCATCCACGACTGCATCTGCGGCCACTCCCAAAAGATGCCCACCTGCGACGGCTCGCACACGAAATTCATCAAATAATGCCTGAGATGAATGGCACTCGGTTAAGGGCGTGTTTCGTATCTTTTTGTGCCTCCCGCAAAGCCCATGGGGCTCTGCTGAAGAAAACGCTCCAGGAGCGCGGACCTCCGAGTCCGCAGCGGTTCGCAATCACCCAGCGCGTGTGGCTGCAGGCAGAACAGCGTAAGCACGAGAACTCTGGCTACGAAAGAGCGATGGCAGCAGGGACGATTCGGAGCCGCGTGTGCTTGCGGCGTGCTGCGGACTCGGAGGTCCGCGCGCCGAGGACTCTTTGGCACTGCGGCACATACCTCCTCGATGGCCCGCCTTAACCGAGTGCCATTCATGCCTGAGATGAATCGCCGCGTCTGAGTCATTCCACATCATTCACACAGTCACCCCCCATGAAAACTGCGCTTCTACTGGCCCTTCTGGCGACCGTTTTCTCCGGCACTGCCGGCGCATGGCCCACCCGCCTTTACGCGGACGCGGAAGTCACCGCCCGGGCGGAGTTGATCGTCATTGCACGCGTCAAGGAAGGCAGCATCAAAAAGGTCACTCACAAAAGCGAAGGCACCTATGAGCATCACGCGATCCTGCTGGTGACTCGCGTCATCAAAGGCGTCTTTCACGAGGCCGAACTGCCCATCACCCTTCGCTACGGACTGCTTCCCGTGGCCGCCCGCTATGTCAAAGACATGAATACCCGGCCCACCGCCCCCGAAGAACCCGGCGAAGCCACGCACATTTTTGAAGACAACCCCAGCGAGGGCTACTTCCGCCCCACCGCAGACGTTCACAAAAGTCAGATCTGGCTGCTTCACCACCAGGGAAACAGCTACGAGACCCACGCCAAAACCCTGGGCGTCCTCAACCCCGAAGACATCCAGCCCCTGACCAAGGAAGCCCGGCTGAAACAGCTTCTGCCAAAGCCATAACACACCACCCAGCGTCAGCCGTCGCTGCCAGGCAGACTTCCCCGCATCCTCGCCGATAAAGGCATCCACGACTGCATCTGCGGCCACTCCCAAAAGATGCCCACCTGCGACGGCTCGCACAAGCACCTCGCCTAGACTCCCGTTCCCCGGCAGGTCCTAGCCGGGTGCGTCCGCCCCGTCAGCGTTCCGGCGGAGGGGGATCGTCCCGATCCTCCACGCTCCGCGTTCACCCACCGCTCCGCACACGCCCAAGTCCCCTCGTACCCAAGCCACCCAGGGGCCTGTTCTTTTAAGAATGCCACACCCAGCGGAGCGCTCAGGGACCAGGATGGTCCCTCTCCGCCAGAGCTTCGCCCAAAGCACGCTCCCGCAACGCCCAGCAGGAAGTGATATCAATGGCGACAGCGGGGCACCGGTGGTGAGTATCAATTCCCATCGGAGTGGTAGGGTTCAGGGTCACAGGGTCACGACCTATATATAGGTCGTGACCCTGTGACCCTGAACCCGCCAAGGGCCATGAGGGCCAAATGACCCCATTTTGACCCTCGTGACCCTGACCCCACCGCCCTCAGCGGGTCATTTCATCCTCGCTTCTTCCCACGCCACCCGCTTAAAATGACCCGCGTGAAAAATGCCTCATTCCTAATCGCCATCCTCATCGCCATGGCGCACCTGCTGCCACATCCCGTAGCAGCAGAGGAGGTACCCGCCGCCACCCGCCCCCTCACCGTCCGCGTCATCGATGAATCCGGCGCTCCCATCCCAGGCGCAAAGATCCACAGCGGCGTCTGGACGAACGCCAAGTTCCCGCCCAATTCCGACTACACCACCGACGCCCAGGGCAGCACCACCTTCCAGCTCCCCGCGCAGGTCCGCATCCTCCGCCTCTGGGCCAGCGCCAAAGGCCGCGTGCCCATGTTTGCCAACTTCGACGCCGGGCAGCTCGGCGGCGATCCCGTGCCCAAGGACTTCACCTTCACCCTCGCGGAAGGCACCACCATCGGCGGCTTCATCCACGACGACATCGGCGCGCCCATCCTCGGAGCCAAGGTCGAAGTCTGCCTCGATTCCCGCGAAAACGGCCGCGGTGGCATCGGCGAGCCCGTCGTCAACAAATGGCTCGCCGAGGGCGACGACTGTTGCTACACCGACGAACACGGCTTCTGGGCCCTCAACAACGTCCCCGCCGGCCCGGACTGGCGCATCGGCCTCCGGCTCCAGCACCCCGACCATGTGGGCGATCAGGAATGGCGCGGCATGCAGGGCCCGCCCTTTTCCCTCCAGCAGTTCCGCGATCAAACCGCCACCACCGTCATGCAGACCGGCGTCCGCGTCACCGGCACCGTCACTGGGGCCGATGGCAAAGCCGTGCCCAAAGCCCTCGTCATCTGGGGAGACAAGCCCTACCACAACAGCAACGTGCAGGAAGCCTTCGCCGATGACTCAGGCCGCTTCCGCCTCCCCCCGCTCCTGCCCGGCAAGACCCTGCTCACCGTCATCGCCCCAGGCCACTCGCCCTTGCTCAAAGAGATCCAGCTCACGGCCAAAACTCACACGGAAGACCTGCAGCTTCAGCCCGGCAAGACCGTCACCTTTCGCTTTGTCGATGCCGCAGGCAAACCCGTGCCCAAGGTCCTCGTCAACATCACCGGCTGGCGCGGCAAAGAAACCCTCTTCAACTGGCGTCACCCGAACGTCCCCTACAGCCAGATCCCCGACCAGGCGAACGAGCAGGGCATCTACACCTGGACCTGGGCGCCCGACGACGCCGTCGATTACCTGTTTGGCAAAAAAGGCTCCAAATGGACCCAGCGCCCCACCTTTGCTCCCGGCGAGCATGAGGTCATCGTCACCGCTCCCGCTGCTCCTTAGTCAGTTCAGGCTCTGAGGCGTTGCACCGCCCCTAACCCTCTCTACGGTGCATGATACCGGCAGCCAATCCATTCTGGATGAACACCCATAGGAATAAGACTTCCGTTTATATTTATTTATATTTTACCTGAATATACCTTCAGAAATCAACTTGCCTGGAACTGAGATTGATATAAACAAAGCCCCCATCGGCATAGGGTTTCAAAACAGAACTCTGCGCGACTGTGTCCGGCATCATGAGCGACTTGGTTTTAACCCAAGCCGAATGGTCCGCTGCACAAGAAGGCAGTCTTGAGGAAGGAAAAAAGAACCAGTCATGCCTCTTAGGCAGCCATACGCCCCCATTTCACCCCCAATTTCATGTCCCTAACGTCCCACCACCCCCGCCTGCCCACCTTCATCCTCGGCTGCCTGACAGCCGCCCTGCTAGCCACCCCGCTCGCTGCTCAGGTGCAGATCGACTACACCAACGGCCAGACCGATGCGACGGGCTACGACACCTCCGCGCCGAATGACCCCACCACGCTCAGCATCCTCTCCGGCACCGCCACGCAGAGCGGCGTGCTCAGCGGCACGGGCCAGGTCATCAAGGCGGGCGCAGGCACGCTGATTCTTTCCGGCCTCAACACCTACACCAACGACACCTTCATACGCGATGGCACCCTTCAGGTGGTGGCAGGGGCCAGCTTCTCCCAATTGAATGCCAGCCTCTTCGTTGCCGACCAGTCCGGGGACGTCGCCCGGCTTCTCATCAGCGGCGGCACCGTCGGTTTCGGCTTCGGCGGCGGAGATTTTAACTACATAGGCAACCAGGCAGGAAGCAGCGGCACGGTGGATGTGACCGGAGGCAGCTGGACCTACGGCTCAGCTCTCCGCGTCGGCAATGATGGCACCGGCGTGCTGAACCTCTCTGGCGGCAGCGGTGGCAGTGCGAACGGCGGCGCCGGAGCCGGCCAACTCCTTCTTGGCTACAACGGGGGCGGCAGCGGCACGGCGAATGTGAGCGGCGGGACCTGGGTAAACGGCACTCTTCATGTCGGCTATTCCGGTACCGGGCTGCTAAACATTTCCGGCGGCAGCCTCAGCAACAGCTACAGCTATGTCGGCAGCCAATCCGGCAGCAGCGGCACCGTAAATGTGAGCGGCGGAACCTGGACCAGCGGCGGCGCTTTTGCCGTCGGCAACTATGGCACCGGAGTCTTGAACCTGACCGGCGGCACTGTCGACGCCAGCGGCACGTATAACTTTATTGGCGAAAAAACTGGCAGCAGTGGCACGATGAATGTGAGCGGTGGGACGTGGAACACTTCCACAGTTTACCTCGGCCATGGCGGCACAGGGGTGGTGAACCTCACAGACACTGGCATCATCACCGTCGACTCTGGCAACGGCACGCTCAACCTGGGGGTGAGCAGCGGCAGCAGCGGCACGCTCAACATCGGCACCGGCGGCGCGGCGGGCACGCTGAATGCGGCCAGCATCTACGGTGGCAGCGGCACCGCCGTGGTGAATTTCAACCACACTGGCAGCTTAAACTTCACCCCCACTCTGGATGGCAGCCTGAGTGTGAACCACATCGGCCCCGGCACCACCACCCTCACCAAGGCAAACACTTACACCGGCACGACTTCCGTGCTCGGCGGCACGCTGGAGCTGGGCTTTGGCACTGTGACGGCGAACATTATCTCCAGCAGCTCCGCCCTGACCCTCGGCGGTGGCACGCTCCGCCTCACTGGGGCGGGCACTCAGACCCTGAACGGACTCACCACCCTGGCTGGCACTGCCAGCCGCATTGTGCTCGGCTCCAATTCGACCCTGGACCTGGGCGCACTCACCTCTGCAGGCAGCGGCTCCTCACTGAACTTCAATACCGCCGCCGGTGGCGCGGATGGAGACACCGTGGGCAGCGGCGTCGTCCTGCTCTCCGGCCAGACCGCCGGCAGCTCCATCAACACCGCTTTCACCGTCACCGACTCCACCGGCTTTGGCCTGGCCACCGTCAATGCCAGCAATCAAATCATCCGCCTCACCACCAGCGACCTCCTGCCCGCCAGCGGCGCAGACAGCGGCACGGACTACCGCATCGACAACAACAGCGGCGGCAGCACCGCCGCTGGCAGTTCCTCCCTCATCGTCACTGACTCCCAGACTGCCCACAGCATCACCGTGGACACCACCCAAGCCTATGGCAGTCTGACCTTAAATTCCGGTGTGGTGCTCAGCACGGATGTGTGGAATTTCGGCGGCCACAACGGCAACCCCTTTGAAATCATCAGCGACGGCTTAGGCGCAGGCCTTCAAGCCGCCACCGCCGGCGGCATGCTGCAGATCAACAACTTCAACGACAGCGTTCTGTTCATCTCCGCCCCCATTCTGGACAATGGCGGCAGCGGCCTCCAGGTGGCAGGGACAGGCGTGATATACCTCAGCGGTGAAAACACCTACACCGGGGACACCCTGATCACCGGCGGAGCCCTGGCGGTGAACACCACCGGCTCCATCAGCAGCAACGGCAGGACAACCGTCGGCAGCCAGACGGGTGACAACGCTGCGCTTTCCATCTTCGGTTCCATGACCAACGCCGACGCCGTGCTCGGCGACGCCGCTGGTGCGAGCGGCAGCGCACTTGTTGATCAAAATGCGAGTTGGTACAACAACCTCGACCTCACCGTCGGCAGATCCGGCACCGGCGTTCTCAACATCACTGCGGGCTATGTGGAAAGCTCCCACGGTCATATCGGCGTCAATGCCGGATCCAGGGGCACCGTGACCGTGAGCAATAGCGGAGCGTGGGCCATCTACGGCGATCTTGACATCGGCCAGCGCGGCACCGGCGTGCTGAACATCGCGGACTTCGGCATTGTCGCGGTGGCCGACGGGCATGGCCCCGTCACACTCGGCGCACAGGGCACGCTGAACATCGGCATGGGCGGAAGCCTCGGCCTTTTGATTGCGGAAACAGTGTCCGGCGTCAGTGGCGCAGTGGTGAACTATAACTACAACTTGTTCAACCCAAGCCTCCCCTACAACCCGGTGCTGACCGGAGATCTTGCGGTGAACAAGCTCGGCAGCGGTTACCTCACTTTCGACCAACAGAACACCTACACCGGCAGGACCACCGTGAACGGCGGCACGCTTGACCTCGATTTCACCGATGTCACGACCGACATCATTTCCAGAAGCTCCGCCCTCACCCTCGGTGGCGGCATATTGAATCTTTACTCTCCAGCCAGCGGCAGCAGCCAGACGCTGAACGGCCTCACCACCACCGCAGGCACCGGCAGCCAGATCTATCTCAGCCCTGATGTGACTCTGGACCTCGGCGCGCTCACCTCCGCAGGCAGCGGCTCCGCACTGAACTTCGACCTCTATGAGGGCGGCGCGGATGGTGCCACCGTCGGCACCGGCATCGTCCTGCTCTCCGGCCAGACCGCCGGCAGCGTCATCAATCCCGGCTTCACCGTCACCGACTCCACCGGCTTTGGCCTGGCCACGGTCAATGAGCTCAATCAAATCATCCGCCTCACCAGCACGGACCTCCTGCCAGACAGCGGCGCAATCGCTGGCACGGACTACCTCATCGACAACAACAGCGGCGGCAACCTTGACCCCGGCAGTTCCAGCCTGGAGATCACCGCCTCCCAGACGGCCCGCAGCATCACGGTGGACAGCACCCAATCAACCGGTGTGCTCACACTGGATGCCGGCTCCGTCCTCAGCAGTGACGTGTGGAATTTCGGCGGAGATTACGACTATGAAATCACCGGCAGCGACTCCGGCGCAGGCATCACCACGGCCACCGCAGGCGGCATGCTCCAGATCAACAACTTCAACTACGACGGTATCGTGACCATCTCCGCCCCCATCCTGGACAATGGCGGCAGCGGCCTCCGTGTCGCTGGCCCGGATAGCCTCACCATCCTCACTGGCACGGACACCTACACCGGTGAAACCATCATCAACAGCGGCACCCTCTTCATCAATGGGGACCACACCGCCGCGACCGGCGAAATCATCGTGCAATCCTCCGCCGAGCTGGCAGGCATTGGCCAGATCGGCAGCAACATCCACGTGCTGAATGGCGGCATCCTGACCCCGGGAACGATCAATGATCTGGGCACCCTCACCGGCACCACCGCCACCTTTGACACGAACAGCATCTTTCACGTGCTGGGCGGCGGCGACACCCTGAGCACGCTGCACCTCAGCGGCGCTGTCACCATCGCCTCCGGCGCACTCCTTTACATCGACACCTACGACAGTCTCACCCAGAGAAGCTACACCCTCATGACCGCTGATGGCGGTGGCCTGGACGGCAGCAATCCCTTCACACTGGGCCTCTATGGACTGCCCGACAACTACCGCCTCGAATATGACGGCACCACGTTGAAACTGGTCTACACCCTGCCCATCACCGCCTTCTGGACCGGCAACGTTGACAGCAACTGGTCCACCCTCAGTTCCGGCACCAGCAACTGGTCCACCGCTGTGGACGGCGTCACCGACACCGCCTCACTGCCCGGTGCCCTCACGGACGTGACCTTCTCCGCCACCGGCGTGGGCAGCACCCAGACCAATCTGGACGTGGACACCACCATCTATAGCCTCACCATCGAGAACGACACCGGCATCTCCACCACAGGAACACAAACCCTCACGGTGAACAATTCCACGGCGGTCAACGCCCTGCTTGCCATCAACAGCGGCGTGACCCTCATCGGCAAAGGCGACCTCACCGTCGCCACCACAGGCACCTTGGCCGGATCTGGCGCTGTGGAGATGGCGCTGAACCGCTCCATCCTCGTCAATGGTGCCATCAGCGTTGGCGATCCCACCGCCCTTCCCGGCGCGCAGGTGCTTTCCCTCACCACCTCCGGCACGGGAGCCATCGTCATGGGCGCAGACAGCGTCATCCTGGTCAATCTCTACACGGGCGCAGGCCTTGGGGACAACACCGGCATCTCCACCGCCGCAGATCAGCTCAGCCTTCACGGCACCCTCAATGCCACCGCCGGCGGCACCCTTGTCATCGGCAATCACCTCGTCACGCCCGTCTTTGCAGGCGGCGATCAATGGAAAGTCATCGACCTCAACAGCGGCGCAGGCACCATCACCGGCCAGCTTGCCGTCAACGACAGCGCCCTCGGCCTCGCCACCGGCTTCGTTGGCAGCTTTGACCAGACCACCGGCATCTACTCCATCGCCGATATCCGCCCTGAACTCACCGCCTACAGCAGCGGCCTCGCCATGGCCAATGCCGAAGGCCAGGCCATCATCTCCGGGGTGCAGACCGCGCTCAATGACGTGAACAACCACCTCTTCAATCTCCACAGCGGGGGCGGTGAGGAGGAAGAGGAATCCGACGGCAGCATCTCCGCCTCGCTCGACTACGGCGTCGTGGTGGGTCAAGGAGACGGCTCCGAAGACAAAAACCCCATCGCCAAGCGCATCAAACGCAGCCGCCAGTGGGAAGTCTTCACCACCGTGAACTACGGCAACGTGAAGCTCAATCCCATCAGCAGCCAGTCCGGCGTGCAGATCGACTCCTGGGCCTCCAGCGTCGGCATTGAGCGCCACCTCTCCCGCGGACTCACCCTCGGCTTTGCCGCCACCTTCCTGCAGAGCACCCAGACCTACACCGGCGGCCTCGGCAAGGTGGACCTCGAAGGCCCGATGTTGTCAGCTTACGTCTCCTACGTTCACAAAAGCTTCTGGGGCAGCCTGCTCTATTCCTTTGGTGCCTTCGATCTCGACTCCCAGCGCAATCCCGGCCTCGGCCTCCCCAGCGCCTCCGGTGGCACCAGCGCCTACACGAATGCCATCCAGTACAACACCGGCTGGAACTTCCGCTTCCAGAACAACACCCTCGTCACCGGCCCCTTCGTCGGCATCGACTACCTCCACGGCAGCGTGGACGCCTACAGCGAAACGGGCGGTGGTCTCGGCGCACTGCGCTACGGCAGGCAGACCTTCGAATCCCTCGTCACCCGCGTCGGCTGGTCCACCTCCAAAAAATTCGACACCGACTGGGCCACCATCACCCCGCAGTTCCGCCTCAGCTATGAGCGCCAAAACCTCAAAAACAACGGCACCAGCGTCAGCCTCATCAATGCCCCCTTCACCGCCGCTGGCGGCAATCAAACGCCCGGGCAGGATTACATGGTCATCGGCACCGGTGTGAACTTCCAGTTCACCCCCGACTTCAGCATGCTCCTCGGCTACCAGGTCCAGCTCTTCCGCAACAACATGGAAGCCCACTTCGGCAGCGTCCGCTTCGGCTACAAGTTCTAGGAGCCGATCAACGCTTATCGATCAAGGCGGTGCCGCAAGGCATCGCCTTTTTTGTGTCAATCCACCCACCCCCTTTTAATATTTAGGAAAATAATCCCAAATAATCATAATGACCAAGTGAAGTCTTTATTTCTTGCCAAAGCTTTTTGTCGCGTTTAACACGACACCGCTTAGTCGGCAGATGACTGCCATTTAAAGTCTCGGGAGCACTCCTGCCGCCCGCTTCAGAGCTGAACATGAACTCAGAGTCAGCTCAGGACCCCTCCCCATTCCCACGGGGGTGGCTCGTGCTGACCTACCAACTCGACCTGAACAAGGCATCGCACGAATGAAAACGCTCCTCAAGACAGCCCTCCTCCTCGCCCTGACCGCTGGCTCTGCCTCCGCTCAGTTGATCAATCCCGGATTTGAAACAGGAGACCTCACCGGGTGGAACAACCTCGGCGGCAATGCCTCCATCGTCGGCACCGGCGCCAACATCATTGGCAACTTCCAGACTTTGATTTCAAACGAACACGGCACCTCCCTCAATGTTCTTGCTCCAGTGGAGCTCTCCTTGGGCCTCACCGCCGGCAGCCTTTCAGGCTTTCCCCTGGGTTCAACCGTCACAGATGCATCCTTCCTTTATCAATCCTTCACCGGCTATGCCAACGAAGTCATTACCATCCATTCGTTTTTCAACAACACCGATGGTGGCCTTGATGGCGGCTTCGCCACGCTCACAGGTCCTGGCACCGATAACATCACCCTGGTAGGCTCAAGCGGGCTTCCAGGAGTCCAAACCACCACCTTCACCCTGTCGACTTCTGGCACCTACATTCTGGGCCTGGGAACTGTGAATACCGCTGACGAAAGCGTCCCATCGAGCACCCTCTTTGATATCGTCGATGACCTTTCGCGGCCTTCCGCAGAGATCTACGGCATCGCCTTCGCCAATACCGTAAATCAGGGCGTCCTCGCGGCGAGCCAGACCGCCACCAACGACGTCAACAACCACCTCTTCATGCTCCGCGCCGGCCTTGGTGAAGAAGACGCCAACGGCAGCCTCGCCTCCTCCATGGATGAAGGCGTCGTCACCGGTCAGGGAGACGGCCCCGGGAAAAACCCCATCGCCCAGCGCATCCAGCGCAGCCGCCAGTGGGAAGCCTTCGCCACCGTCAACTACGGCAACGTCAAGCTCAGCCCCATCAGCAGCCAGGCCGGCGTGCAGATCGACTCCTGGGCCTCCGGCGTCGGCATCGAGCGCCATCTCGCCCCCGGCCTCACCCTCGGCTTCGCCTTCTCCTTCCTCCAGAGCCAGCAGAACTACACCGGTGGCCTCGGCAACGTGAACCTCGAAGGCCCCTCGCTCTCCACCTACCTCTCCTACGCACGCAAAAACGTCTGGGCCAGCCTCCTCTACTCCTTTGGCGACTACAACATGGGCACCTCCCGCAATCCCGGCTTCGGCTTCACCGGCGCCTCCGGCAGCACCACCGCCTACACCAACTCCGTGCAGTTCAACACCGGGTACAACTTCCGATTCCAGGGCAACACCCTCGTCACTGGCCCCTTCATCGGTGCAGACTATCTCCACGGCTCCATCGACGGCTACAGCGAAACCGGCGGCGGACTCGCAGCTCTCACCTTCGCCCGTCAAAGCTTTGACTCCCTCGTCACCCGCGTCGGCTGGTCTCTCTCCAAGAAGTTCGAAACCAACTGGGCAGTCATCACCCCGCAGGTGCGTGTCAGCTACGAGCGCCAGAACCTCAAGAACAACGGCACCAGCGTCAGCCTCATCAACGCCCCCTTCACCGCCGCCGGTGGCAATCAAACCCCAGGGCAGGACTATGTGGTCCTGGGTACCGGCGTGAACTTCCAGTTCACCCCCGACTTCAGCATGCTCCTCGGCTATCAGGTGCAGCTCTTCCGCAACAACATGGAAAGCCACTTCGGCAGCGTCCGCTTCGGCTACAAGTTCTAAGCCGCAGCGTCCCTCAAACATCACCGCACGTCACCGCTCCATGCGTGTGGCGTGCGGTTTTTCGTTTCCGGCACTTCAGCACCGCGCTTCTCAGCCCGCCTCCGATATGGACTGCGGTTGCGCAGTGAGGAACGAACGCAGCTGCCGCTTTCGACGTGCTGATCATCTCACGCGTACCACGGGTTATTCGAAGGCGGGAGCCGGTGAACTTCCGCCAGCCCGTCACCCCACGCCCACCACAAGACGAACGAACGCGGCAGCCCCCCGCTGCCCCCCCAAAGACGCTCCGGGCGATGAACTCCATGATATATTCTACCATGACATACCTTAACTCACCCAGCACACTCACTTTCATCAGGGCTCATCCAAATTCACATTGCCCGCAGGATGGAGCGCTCAGAGTGAGAGATTGAAAATGAGGTCGAAGTCCACACGCAGAGTCCCCGCCCTTCTCCACCACTCCTCACACCCTCACCAGACTCTCAATCTGCGCAGCCAGAAACGCATGGCCGCCCATCGCCAGTCTCAGCGCCCTGGCGGAGCTTCCCGCAGGTTCCTCCACCACCCGCAGCAGTCCTTCCCGCTCACGGGATTCACCGCGCAGTTGCACACGCACCGGCTTTCCGAGCGGCACGCCCCAGCGTTTCTCAAAGGCGCGTTTCTCATGTTCTGCCTCCTCCTTCCAGCGGGCAAAACCTTGGTCACTGGCATGAACGGGTAGCTGCGTGCTGCGGCGTCGTGCTTCTTCGGCGGCTTTCTCCGCCGCCATCTCGGACTTCCATGCGGAATAACCATCCGCTTCAGCCGCAGGCGCTGCCTGAAAGAGCTCCAGCCCCTCGGTGATCTCCGGCTTCACCCCACGCTCTGCCTCAGGCACCGCAAACCGGCCCGCCACGGCCCACGATCGCTCCGTAAAAAGCGGCAGCGCCGATGAGTCTTCACATTCGTCCTTCATCATCCCCGTTCTCTCTTCAAGAAACAACTGTCAACAATCGTCAACCACCGTAAACAACCGTCAACTCCTCCTCACGCAGCACGCGTGACACGCTTCCAGAAGAAATCCAGCTCGCGGGCGAGCACGCTCATCACCTGCGCAGGCGTGGCTTCGAGGGCACCGCTTTCCGCTTCCTTGATGATGCGCTGCATGGCATAAAGCGCGGCGACGTTTTGAGTGTCGAGGTGGATCGGGTCCACGTTCGTCTTGAGCACTTCAGGGAAAGAGGTGCTGTGCTGGAGGATGGCCCAGCTCTGCTGCTCGCGGTCTGTTTTGAAGGTGGTGATCTTCAGCCGTGGCACCGCTGCCCCTGTGGACTGCGAATCCTGATTCACTTCCGCCAGCCGACCTGCGGCAAAACCTGCCAGCGTGCGCCAGTAGGAGCCGTCGGCGAAATTGGCCAGGCCAAACACCACCTCAAGGCCCTGCAATGACCAGCACATGGCATAGCGACCGGTCATGCCGGGCAGCTCGTGCTCGCTGAAGCGCACGAGTGGAAAGCGCTTGCCGGCGAGGCGGATGAGATCGGCCAGCTTGGTGAAATCCAGCGGCAGAGACACGGCCTCCGCAGCCATTTGCAGGCGCAGCGCCTCGTAGCGGCCGAGCAGTGCATCGCGCTCCTTATTCGGCGCAGTCGTCACGCCAGGACGTGATGGCGTGGGTAGCGGTGGGGCAGCCAATGCCAAAGTCGTGGTGGGCGGTTCCGCAGCAGCCGCAGAGGCCACCTTCACTTCAGGCGTTGCAGCAGGGGCCGCAGCGGCCACGGCCAGCTCAGGCGTTGCAGCAGCACCCAGCACATCCGCCAGACGTTCGGCCACGACATGCGTGCCATTGCTCTCAGCCTTGCTTTCAGTCGCGTGCGAAGCACAGGGCTGCCGCAGCTTGCCGAGCATTTCGCGCAGATTTTCAAACGCACCTGCTGAGCTCGGCGAGAACTGCGCGGGGGCCTCATTCTCCTCAGGGGAGTCCGGTGCGTCGTCCGCAGGCGTGCTCGGCGGGGTCAGATGTTTGCCATTCAGGGCCGCAGGGGGCGGCAGCAGCGGTGCTTCATCCTCCTGTGGGAGTGCGGGCGTCGGTTCCGCCAGGCCCTCTGCCATCAGCTTCATCTGCGCTGTCGTGGTGGAATCAAAAATCGAAAACTCGCCCGAGGCGGGCTTTTCTTGGGCAGGACTTGCCGCGACCTCGTCCGTCATCAGCGACTGCACGCCTTCATCTGGCGCGAGCGACTGCGGAGAGATGGACCCGGGCATGACCGGAGAGGTCAGTGTCTGCTGGAAAAAGTCCCACTGCTTTGCGGCATGGCGCAGGAAGGTACGCGCGGAGACTGAGCCCAGAGGGCGCCCGAGGAAGTAGCGCTTCACATCCAGAAACGTGGTGAACTCACGTGCCGGGTCCGCCGGGATGCCGGCATGCTGCAGGCGCAGGCGGAGCAGCGTGGCGGCTTCACTTTCACCAATGCCGCGCAGAAGCATCTGCGAAGCTGTCAGACGGTCCTCCATGGCGCTGGGCAGGTGGTGGCCGAAGGTGGCCTGCCACACATCCTGATTCAGGCTGAGCACCACGTGCACGCCGTCCATTTCAGACATGTCGAGCAGGAGTGAGGCGATGCGCAGCCCGGCTTCGGGATTGCGATAGTAGGCATCCAGGTGATCGACCAGCAGGACGACGGGACGCCAGAGGCCCAGGAGGCGCAACCACGTGACGGGGCCTTCGTTGGATTCATCGGCCGCCAGCATGCGCAGCACGGCCATGTGGGACATGCCGCCATCCAGCGCGTGATTGAGCATGGCATTGACCCAGGAGGCCAGGGCGGTGGGGATCGCGGGTACACGCTTCATGGCCTGCTCGGTCATGGGCCTGCGCAGCTGTGATTCAAAGCGCCGCACCCAGTCGCCGATGAGGCGCGCGCTGCCGTTTGCATCAAAGACTTCCACGGGATCGCCGCTGAGCACGCGCAGGGCCTGCTCAGGGTTCGCACAGGGCAGCGTGCCGTTTTCGATCAAACGGCGCACTAAAATCGCGCACACACCGGCGCAGGCTTCGCGCAGCTTGGTCCAGCCCTCGCGTGAGGCTTCCGCACGGGCCATGGACTCCAGGCCGCGTACGGCCACGGCGGAAATGCCGATCTGATCTTCCAGACGAAACGCGAGCGGAACGAGCACGACCTGCCCATTGGCGGCGGCGGCCAGACGGCCCAGCAGATGCGTCTTGCCATAGCCCGCACGTGGGGCGGTGAGCAGCAGCAGAGGCTGCCCGCCTGCACGACCCGCGCTGCTTTGACGCTCATCGATTGTCGTGGTCAGATGGCCTAAAATGTCGCCGTTCAAGCCTGGGACGGAGCGATTTTCCGCGACGCCAAAGGGCCCGGCGCAGACATCGTCGGTAAAAGGGTTCAGACCCTCAACCTGCGACAAAGAAGGCAGCAGGCCCGCAGCGGACGGCAAAGATGTTGGCGAAGTAGACAAGGGTGATTCTTGATTTTCCACAATGAATCTAGGTTCAGAGGTTCTGAATCGGATCAGATTCAATGATATTTATGCCAAACACTACTCCACAGAAAGTAAGTTTTTTGCCTTTGATGTTATTCTCGAATACGAGAATAACAGAGTCCCAAGATTGATCGGGGGTCGTGATGGTGTTGGATGGGACTAAATACGTCTTTAGAGGGGCGAGGGGCACTCCTGCCTTTCGAATCTCGCGGTCAATGAGGCAAATACCGCGTCTGGGAGGCCCGATCCTACTTCGCCCCGATCTTGTAAGGAAAATGTGCGTCGAATTCTTTCTGCTCATCCGGCGGCATGGCCTCGCGGAGAGCGATGATCGTGTAACCGCCGATCAAATGATCATCGTCGATGATCATCCAGTCTGAGGCTTCTTCCTTGGCAAGCTCCACTTCGTCCCCCAGCTTGAGTCCTTTGACATCGACGGGCTCATTGCCCACGCGACCGTGAAACTTGCCATCGCGAAATGACACATCGGAGAGCCAGATGTGTTCATGGGAAGTCGCATCGCCATCCTGATAGGGAAAGGGCTTCTTCACCGAGAAATGGGTCTGCGACGCCTTGGGGTTCGCGAGAGCTTCAATGAAGGTGCCAATCTCCTTCCTGGATTGGGCGACTGCCTGTTTCATTTTTTCCTCCGACGCACCTTCCACGCGGATGTAATCAGGGTTCCCTTCCCTCTTCACGACGCTGTCGCTTTTGGAGCGTCCACAGGAATTCAGGCAGGCGAGGCAAGCAAGGATGACGAAGATTCTCATGGTCGGACAGGGCGGGTTACGTGGGTAGACGATGCAAAGTCTGCCGCTCCGGAAGTGGGGAATCAAGTTTGGAATCGCTGGAGAGCTGCCATATCAGCCGAGGTCACGACAGGAGCGATCAAAAAGTCTTCCTCACCTCCTGCCACGCCTCCCAGCAGCGCTCCGGGTCGATGTCTTTGTAGCCGCGCTCACCATCAATCTTCTCCGCGACATCCCTCGGCAGGGCCACGGCCTTGCAGCCATTGCGGATTTCCATGACCTCCGCCTCAGTCAGCGGACTGCCCTTCTCCTCCTCCCGGTTCACCAGGGTCGAAATCAGACTCGGGATCGGATAAATCAGCATTGGCGCGGGATCACTCATGGCTTTGGTGGAAAGTACAAAAACTCCCTTTCACTCCTCCGCGTATGGGTCAAGCCCGAGAATGGATTTATGCAGCAAAAAACGCGTGGCGTACGCGAATGACTGAGTGAAGCAAAATTCTGCTTTAACTGCGGATGCGCAGCCCTAGCATCCGCTTCTTATGAGCCAACTGACGCACCTCAATCGCAAAGGCGAAGCCGCCATGGTGGATGTTTCCGAGAAGCCGCCGGTGAGGCGTGAGGCGGTGGCCGAGGGGCGCATCCTGCTGCAGGCGGCCACGCTGGATTTGATCCGGAAAAACCAGGTGAAGAAGGGGGATGTGCTGAGCATCGCACGCATCGCGGGGATTCAGGCGGCGAAGCAGACGCAGTATCTGATCCCGCTGTGTCATCAGATTCCGCTGAGCAAAGTGCAGGTGGATTTTGAAGTGCGGGCGAAAGCGATCCACATCACTGCCACGGCGATCACAGTGGCGCCGACGGGGGTGGAGATGGAGGCGCTGACTGCGGTGAGCATCGCGGCGCTGACGATCTATGACATGTGCAAGGCGGCGGATAAGAAGATGCGGATCGAGGGGGTTAAGCTGGTGAAGAAGACGAAGGGGTGAAGGTGCTGAGCAACAAAGCTGCAAAGGGCGAAGCTGCAAAGGGCGAAGCTGCCAGCTGGCCATCGTGCAGCTTGAAGGCCAAAGGCCTTCCGTAGTTGAGCCCAGGGTTCGCAGAACCCTGGGTTAGCGCCACCCAACGTCCCCTTCCCGTGCAACTCCAACGGAGTTGCGTCCGCCGCCGAATGATCCGAAGCTTATTACATAATGCCAGGCATTATTTTGCCTTACCACGCTCAGATTGCTCATTTTCATCATATTACATACATTCAGAGACCACCTCTTCAGGCGCGTAATCTTTCCAGCGACGCGTCTTCGCCTCATTGAAGGAATGGATAAAGCGCCCCCGTGTTGTCGCTTCTCCTAGCAGGAGTTCCCAAACTTAAGCGCAACCTCATGCCCACAACGCAAAACACGCGATGCCTTGCGGCATCGCGTGCTTGAAACACACACTGAATTCCCGGCTTACGCGAAGAGATTCGTGATCGGCTGACCTTTGTCGGCAATGGTGAACGGGCGCTTGCTGGGGCTGTAGATGACCTGGTCCAGCGGGAGGCCGAGGGCGTAGGCGATGGAGGCGTTGAAGTCCATGATCTTGACTTTGTCTTCGACGACTTCGCGGCCTTCCTTGTCGGTCTTGCCGTAGGTGAAGCCGCCTTTGACGCCGCCACCGAACATGACGCCGGAGAAGGCTTTCGGATAATGGTCGCGACCGGCGTTCTGATTGATGTCCGGGGTGCGGCCGAATTCGGAGTTCAGGACGATGAGGGTGTCTTCGAGCAGGCCGCGATTGTGCAGATCGGCGACGAGAGTGGCGAGGCCCTTGTCGAGGGTTTCGCAACGGTCTGGGACGGCGACGAAGTTGGCGTTGTGGGTATCCCAGCCGCCGAGGGAAACTTCGACGAAGCGGACGCCGCGCTCCACCAGACGGCGGGCGAGGAGGCAGCCCTGGCCGAAGGCTTCTTTGCCGTAGGCGGCACGGAGTTCGCCGGGCTCTTCGCTGAGGTCGAAGGCTTTGAGGTCTTCGGACTTCATCATGGCCATGGCGTCGTCATACATGTCGGCGTAGGCCTTCACATTGCGGTGCGGAAAGGTGGTGCGGAAGTCTTTGTCGAGTTCATCGGCGAGCTTCATGCGGGCCTGGAACTTGTCTTCCGGGCTGCCGTTGCGGATGTTCTTGAGGCCGTTTTCTGGATTGCTGACGAACAGCGGGGCCTGGGCGGCGGGGAAGAAGCCTGCACCGGGATGGCGGCTGTCATTGCCGATGAAGACGAAGTTTGGCAGGGTGCTGTTGCCACCGCCTTGGAACACATTGAGCCACGCGCCCATGGAGGGATGGCGGATGGTTCCGCGCATCTCATAGCTGGTGTGCATCATGTAGTTGCCCTGCTCATGCGCGCCCTGCGTGGAGGTGAGGGAATTGATGACGGTGCCGTGGTGCATCTGCTGCGCGGTGAGCGGCAGGTACTCGGAGATGCGCACGCCGTCGGCGCTGGTCTTGATGGGCTTGGTCGGGCCGGCGGTTTCCACGCCTTCCTTGGGATCCCAGGTGTCCATGTGGGACTGGCCACCGCTCATGTACAAATAGATGACGTTCTTCGCCGTGGCCGCCTGCTTCAGCTTTGAGGAACCCTCAAAGGCGGCGAAGGACTTGGTGGTGAGCGAATTGCCAAGCAGGCCGACTCCGAGGAGGGAGCTAGCGGTTTTGGCGGCGAAATCACGCCGGGTGATTTCTCCTGAGCGGACGAGTTTGCTGGCAAGTTCCTGTTTCATGGGAGGCGCGCGTGTGGTGTTTGGGTTGACGTGTCTTACTGAATGAAAATGAACTGCTGGGTGTTGAGCAGGGAGAAGACGAGGTCCTCCATGCTGCTGAGGCCGCTGTCCTGGGCCTTGAGCCAGACGGCTTTTTCCGCAGCGGTGGGCTTGCGGGAGAGGAGGGTCATGTAGGCGGCGTCCACTTTGTCATCTGGATACGGGGCCTTGTTTACGGTAAGCATGAGCTGGCTGAACCTGCCAGCGATCTGCGGCAGGAGGCTGCCGTTCATCATGGCGAGGGCCTGCGGCACGCTGGCGTCGTTGTTGGCGTTTTCGATGGTCTCGCGGTCGCTCTGGCCGAACTCGCGGAGGTAGTGGCCGCGCGGTGCGGGGCTTTCCTGCTCAGCGGCACGCAGCATGCTGCGGCTGACCTGCTCACGGGTGCTGATGTAGGCCCGGCGTTCCTTCTCATTGGTGATGCCAAAGAAGTCGGCCTCTTCGGCGTAGGCGGCGTGCGCCTTCAGGGAGACGGCCTTCTGCTCTTCTTTGGTGAGTTCCTTGCGGTCGTAGCCGGGGATGGTGATCTTTTCTGCCTTGGCACCGTTGGCCATCATCATCATTTCGCCACCGCCGCTCATCATGGAGGGGGAGGAGTCGCCGCCGCTGTTCTTGGTGAGGGAGACGGTCTGGTAGGGCTTGCCGGTGACTTTTTCGAAGAGCTTTTTCTCTCCGGGTACGATGACCTCGGCAAAGGTGACACGGCGGCCTTCGTTCTGGATGCGGTTGACCTCGGTGCGGATGACGTCGGACTTCTTCCTCAGCTCCTCCGCTTTCGCCAGAGCTGCAACTTTGGCGGGGCCGTCCGCCATGGCGTCAGCCACGTCGCGGGCTTCCTTGTGGGCGGTACGTGCTTCGGCAAAAAGCTTCTGCTGCACATCGGTGCGCTCACGGTTCTTGCTGTAGATGTCGGCGGCTTTCTTGAGTCCGGCGAGGGCCTCGTCGGCAGACAGCGCCTCGACGCCATCCGCGATCTTCTTGGCCTGCAGGATGCGCTGCTCCATGACGTCACGGTTGGCCTGGTTGATCATGTCCGGGCTGGGATTGATGAGTGTGACAAAGGAGTCCCACATCTGTTCGGCGCTCATGCGGCGGAGCAGAGGCCCGGTGAAGTGATACACATTGCCGGGGGCGTGCTCTTCGCGTGTGACCTGGGCCTGATAGGCCTTGGTGTTGTAAAGGACGCGCAGGACGCCTTTCATGTCGTACTTCATGTCCACCACAAGCTTTTCCAGACTCTTTTCCATGTCAGGAATCATCGGCACCGTGGTGTCCATGAGCTCGTCGAGGGGTTCGATGAGAGCGAGGCCAAAGACGCGCTTCCAGAGGCGGTTGGCAATGACGGTGGTGAAGCGGGGATTTTCAGGGCTGGTCATCCAGCGTGCATAGGCCTGCAGGGGGGTCTCGCCCGGCTGGGTGATGCACTCGTGTCCCATCATCGTAGCGGAATCGACAGCGGACTTGGGTTTGGCGTCGCTGTACTGATAGTCATGCGGCAGAGTTGGCTTGCGCTCACGATTGCTGACGGAGGTGTAGCGCATGGTATCGCGCACATCGTTCATGGCTTCCTGATAGCCGCGCTGTTCTTTGCGGAGCACCTGACGGGCTTCCTCGCGCTTCTTGTTCACTTCCTTCATCTGCTCGTCGTACTTCTTCTGCTCGCTGACGAACTTGGTCTCCAGAGCGGCTCTTTCCTCTTTGCTCATCTTGCCGGTGTTCTTGACGCGCTGCGGGCGCTGGGGCTCTTTGATGGCGTCACGAATGGCTTTTTCCTTGTCGCGCAGGAGATCAGTCACACCACTCATGGTATCGCCACCGTAGTCCTGCGTCTGCACGCCATAAGTGAAGGCGGCCATTTGGAAGAACTGCATCTGCGACCACTTGTCGAAGGGATGATTGTGGCACTGCGCGCACTCGATGCGAGTGCCGAGGAAGACGCGCACGGTGTTGGCCATGTTGTCCAGCGGCATGCCGCGGTCACGCATGTAATAACCAATGGCACCGTTGTCCCAGGCCTTGCCCTGAGAGGCGACCATCTCGCGCACGAACTGGTCATAGGGCTGGTTTTTGCGCAGGCTGTCTTTGACAAAGTTCGCGTAAGCCGCGCCGGTGATGGCTCCAGTCTGGTTGCCATTCGAGGTGACGCGCAGCACATCGGCCCAGTAGTTGAAGAAATGCTGCACGTAGGCTTCGGAGGCGAGCAGCTTGTCGATGAGCTTTGCGCGCTTGCTCGTGTCCTTGGAGTTCAGGAATTCCTCCGTTTCACGGGTGGTGGGGATGCGCCCGATGACATCGAGGTAAATGCGACGCACAAAGGTGTTGTCGTCGGTTTGCGGGTTGCCTTGGAGCTTGTTGGCCGCCCAGTCTTTGGCCAGAACGGCGTCAAGCTGCCTGGCAGCAGCAGCGGTTTCCATCTGGCCCGCTGCCTTGGCGGATGACAGCGAAACGAGCGCTAGGAGGGGGAGGGCGAAGAGTTTCTTCATGTTCGAACAAACGTGCCAAAATCACATCTTTTTCACATTCCTGCACATATTTAATGCCTAGATGCCCTGCACCGTTCGGCAGCCTCCCAGATGCTCGCTGCCGCATCTTGCTCTTAATACAGGCACTTTTGCCGTGCGGTGAGCGCAGCGCCCATTCCCCCTTTTTTACTGCTACCCCTTCTCGCTCTCCGCCCGACGCTTGACTGTGATCTGATGAATCCCTTTGCGCAGGGTGCCGACGTTGAAGTTGACGATCAGTCCAGCGGTGAAGTGTCCCAGCCTGACCTTGGACTCCAGCTCCTGGTGCTGAAGGCGGGTGATTTCTTCCTGGGCACGCACCAGCAGCAACAGTGAATCGCCGACGACAAAGTCGAGACGCGTCGCGGTCTGTACGGTGCGGCCATGGTAGGTGAACTCCAGCGGCACGTGGCGTTTGAAATCGAACTCCAGCTCGCGCAGCTCAATGGCGAGGCATTCCTCATAGGCGTCCTGCGTGAGGCCGGGGCCGAGGGTGCGATGCACGTTCATGCATGCGCCGATGACGAGGTGCGGCAGATCGGCAACGTTCATGGCGCGGTGGGCTGGAGTGTTTCTTCTCCGAGGATGCCGTAGATCTCTGCTGTGGTGCTCTGCTGGTGGGTGGTCAGCCACTGGTCCATGGCGGCGGAGAGACGCGCCTTCACTTCGGGATAGCGCGACTTCACATCACGCTCGCAGTGCGGGTCTTCGCGCAGATCAAACAGGCGCTCGATGGAGTGCTGCGCGCCGGGGGTGCGGATGTATTTGAAGCGCTCTGTGCGCACGCAGTGCTCTTTCGTCTTCAGCACGGCGTCTTGGAACTTGTCCTTGAGCACAAAGTGGAAATCGAAATCTGGATCGATGAAGGTGGTCTCATCCATCGGCGGGATGAAGAGCGGCTCTTCACCCGGAATGGTGCGGCGGAAGAAGAGGTAGCTGGTTTCACCGAAGTAGGCGAGGCCGAGGCTTTTCTTTTCTCCACGAATGAGCGGTGCCAGGCTGGTGCCTTCAAAGCGCGGCTGGGCTGGTACGCCGACGAGGTCCAGCAGCGTGGGCGCAAAGTCGAGCGTGCGCGCGAGCTGCGCGTGCCGCTGCGGTTTTTCCAGACCGGGGACGTGGAAGATCGCGGGGACGTGATTGGCCTGGTCTCCGCCATTGAAGGTGGTGCCATGACCGAAGGTGCAGTTCGGCTCAAAGAGATCATCACCATGATCACCGGTGATCAGGATGATCGTGTCATCCAGCAGGCCCTGCTTTTCGAGCTCGGCCACGACGCGGCCCACGGAGTCGTCAAACATGCGCACGCAGCCGTCATACAGCGCGGTGATCTGCTCCACCTCTTTGCGCGGCAGCTTGCTCCACTTTTCATTGATGTCCGTGCCGCCGATGAACTCGTCCACATTCAGCGCGAGCTCATGCTTGTGCGGGCCGTCGTACTTCGGGTCTGTCCACAGTTTCGCGTAATGCGTGGGTGTCTTGTAGGGCAGATGTGTGCAGGAGTAATAACCCAGGAGCAGGAAGGGCTGCCGGTCTTCGGCGCGCTGCTTGATGCGGTCGATCACCTGATCCGTGACGACCTCAGGGGTCATATAATTGGCGAAGGACTTGAGCTTTGGAAAGAGCATGTGGCCCACGCGATTGTCGAAAAACAGGGGCAGGATCTGATGATGCAGAAAGACGACCTCGCTCATGTAGACGCGGAAGTTGTCGAAGTCGGAGACGATGATCTTGTCGAAGCCCATCGGCAGTTCGTTGAAGCCGCAGGCGCACCAGTCGCCGATGACCGAGGTGTCGTAGCCTTGGCGCTTCAGCTCCGCTCCCAGAGAGGGCGCTTCGAGATTGGCGCGGTCCACCATAGCACGGCTGGGGAACATGTGCCGCACTCCGTGCGTGTGCGGATACTGCGAGGAAAACATGCTGGTGAGGGATTCCAGCGTGGAGGCGATCGGCGTCAGGCAGCGCTCAAAATTGACGCCGTTCGCCGCGATGCGGTCGATGTTGGGCGACGTCAGGCGGTGATACCCATTGCAGGAGAGATGATCTGCACGCAGCGAGTCCGAGCCGAGAATGACGATGTTTTTGGGCCGCTTTTTGCCGCCTGCCAGTTCATCCACATCTGGCGCACGATTCACGCCATAGCCGCTCACGGCAAAGAGCGCCAGCACGCCCGACACCGCTGCAAAGCTGAAGAGCAGCGGCCGTGCCGAACGGGTGAACCAGCGGCGCAGCTCAAAGAGATAAAAGCCTGCCGCAGACACAATGGCCATTAGCGGAAACACCTGCGTGATCAGCGCATGCACGGCATCCTGCACCCTGGTGCCGCACACCCGGCCCAGCGCATCATACCAGCCCAGCAGATAGCTGTAGTCACCGAAGTACGGCTTTTCCAGCATCAGCTTAAAGATGAAAAAACCGTAGAGCAGGCAGGCAAACAGCAGGGTGCGCCACACGACGCCCCAGCGCGCAAAGGCCCGCACCTTGCCCCACAGGCGGACCAGAGGGTAGATTAAGAGCACATAGCCGGCCGCGACCAGCAGGTAGCCTTTCAGCACGACGAGATTGCTCCAGACGAGAAACCACCAGTGGTGCTGCAACGCCACCTCCGAGAAGCGATTATTGAAGCCGTAGGAGTTGCCTGCAAAGCTGAGGATCGCACTCATATACCACGCCAGGAGCGTGCCGAATACGGTCAGCACGACAATTTTCAAGATATGACGACGTTGCAGGGAAGGAGGCGGCATGCGGAGGGGGCACAATTCTACACCGCTACCTACGGTGCTCCACCGGTATCTCTCGCCGCCGCACATCACTCAAGACGGCGCTGAGGAGATTTTGCTTACCCCTTCCCCGCATGCTTGCTGTTTTACTGGCCATTGAATCCAGCATTCCGCGCTGCTCTGCCTATTGCCATGAAATCGATGATCATGAAGTCGATGCGGCAGGACGAGAACGAGAACGAGTCCTGGAATCCCTGTACCCAGCCTTCACGGTGGCAGTTGATCCGGGGATGGCAGTTTTCCTGCCACAACATCCACCCGTGCGCCCACCTTCACCCAACGGCACAACGAGATGATGTCTGCAGAGCCCATGCGGATGCAGCCATACGAAGCTGGGGTCTTCAGCTTGGACTCCTCCGGCGTGCCGTGGATGTAAATCGCCCGCTCCAGCGTGTGGGCATTCTTCCGCTCCATGCCGCGCAGGCGCAGCACACGGGTCACGATGGAATCACGCCCGGGCGCGTTGACCGGCACGATCTCCCCCGTTTCCTGCCGGGCCTTCAGCCGCGCGCCCACGGGCAGTTCTTGCCCTACGATGTCCATGACCTCCAACCTTCCCAACGGTGTGAGAAAGGTTCCCAGTTTGTCTCCCGTGCCGAATTTTGAGGTGCTCACGCGAAAGAGCTTCCTGGGCTTGCCACCTTCAAGCGTCACCATCATCTGCTCCGCGACACTGACCACCAACCGCTGTTCCGGAGGGCCCGCTGTCTGCGGCACCACCTCTGTGACCTGGCGCGTAGCGTGACCGCAGGACACCAGACCCAGCAGCGGCCATGTCAGGCAGACGACTGCCGTGATTTTCTTTATGTGCGTCCTCATTCAGTGTCTCGGAAATCCGCTTTCAGTTTTACTCATTCAATCAGCCTTCGGCAGCCGTATTCCAGTCGTCCGTTCATGCGGATAATAACGCTCACGATGCGAACGTGTATGCCCGATAGGATCTACCAGCCCCCAGAAATCATCCATCTTCGTCCGGGTTTCAGGAGCACAACCCGGCAGCAGGCAGCCAGCCAGCAGGATCATCCAACAACACGACACATTCATTTCTCGTCACTCTGAGATAGGCCTCAGCGAGGTTCAAGCGTTGCTTAGACAGCCTCTGATTTAATCGGGCGCTGCTCTCAAGGCCCGGCGCAAAGCAGCACACTCATCGCCGATGAAAACACCCACACCGCTGTTTCCCCCCTGAGATTTACCCCTTAGCCCAGTGGCTTGAGACGCAGCTGCCGCAGCGTGTAGAAAGGCGCTGCGGACTCCGCCATGCGGCGGCTGCCCTGTTTGCGCTTCGGACCGAACAGCTCGCGCTGTGCCTCGAAGATGCCTTCCACAAACTCCCTGCTTCCCAGTGCTACGCCGTCGCTGAAGTAGCGCACGCGGAGCCGCACCAACTCTGCGGGGCTGAGCTTGCCTTTCTCCGCCAGCACGGCGCGGGCTGACTCGGCGGTGACACCGCGTTCCACCACGTTCTCATTCTGCGCATCCTTCACTTCGCGACCTTCGTCGTGCAGAAGACAGCGATACGCTGCCGCAGCGCCGGCGCTTTTCCAACCGTCCACCGGTTTGCCCTGCGCTTTGCACAGACCGCGCTGCGCTCTACGACTGCCACCGAGCGCCTCGGCGTAGCCGCACCAGCGGTAGTCCTTGGGATCTTTGACCAGCCCTGCACGCACGGGATTGAGATCAATGTAGGCGGCCATGGTGCGCAGCGGCTCGCCTTTGCCTTCCACCAGTACACTCTTGAAGCGATCCATCCACAGCGTGCCTCGGCGACCGCGGCGTTTGTTGAACCAGCGGCTGAAGCGTTCCTTCACTTCTTTGACGAACAGGGAGAGATCGCAGAAGCGTTTTTTGAGCGCGGCCAGCCGCTGTTCGGCCAGCACCGCCATGCCGCGTGCGCGGAAATCTGCGAGTTCATCGCGCAGCAGCCCCAGGTAAGCGCGGCTGTAAAGTGTGCGCAGATGATCAAACAACTTCGCTTCACCTTGGGGGCCATCAAAGCGCTCCAGCCACGTCTCCCGATGTGGAACCTCGGCGAGCAGGTGGAAGTGATTGCTCATGAGGCAGTAGGTCACGACCTTGATGCCGGAGAACTCGGCCATGCGCCAGATCACGCGGCGCAGCGCTTCTTTTTCCACCTCATCAAACAGCACATCGCCGCCACAGGTGCGGGACATGACATGATAGCAGTAGGACTCCAGCGGCCCCTTGCCGAGGATGCGGAACCTGCCGCCGGACCACGAACGCGCGCCGGGATAGAGGCCCGTTTTCGCATTCACGCCGACGAGTTGCTCTTCGAGCGGGAGCAACTGGGAATCAGAGGTTTGGACAACTTTCATGGGGAGAAGGTGGGAAAAAAAACGGCAATGGCAACAACTAAATGCCTGGCATTATTTTTGTGGTGCGAGCAGGGCAGCTATTTCTACTTAGCGGTGTTCAGGTCTTGGCTTGCACCTTGAAATTTTGAGCTCTAGAAACTCATTGGGATCTGCGAGGCTTCGACTGAAAGTGCGGGCGGGATGACGCGGCGGAAATCGTCGAGGGAGACGGGCTTGGTGAGGAAGGCATTCATGCCACATTCGCGGCACTCTTCTTTGACTCCGGTGAGGGCGTGGCCTGTCATGGCGATGATGGCGGGCTGATGTTTGAGCTGGAAGTTGCCGCGGATGCGCCGGGTGGCTTCGACTCCGCCCATGACGGGCATTTGCAGGTCCATGAAGACGATATCATACCCGCCTTGGCCGACCATGCTGACGGCTTCTTCGCCGTTGTTGGCGATGTCCATGCGCACATAGCCGAGGCGCTGCAGCAGCATGGTGGCGATTTTTTGATTCAAGGGCTGATCTTCGACAAGGAGGATTTGCGCGGGGTTCTGGCTGGCGAAGTTGTCGGCGTCTGCTTTGGCGGCCTTGGCGATGGCACGGTTGGTGGCGTGGGAGACCTGAATGTCATGTCCGCCAGCGGCGGCACGTGCAGAACTTTGATTCGACATGGAGGGTGGCGCGGGCATCTCCAATACTGAGGGGGAATCAAACGTGGAAACCATCGGTTGTCCCATCTGAGGCTGCACCATCGGTTGTCCCATCTGCGGCTGCACCATCGGCTGCGCCATCTGGGGCTGGAAGTAAAATGGCTGCTGCGACTGCTGCGGCTGTTGCACGGGTGTGTTGAGCGGGCGCAGTGCAGGTGCGGCCACAGGAACTGGTGCTGTGGCGATCCTCTCGGCTGGTGCAGCCGAGGTGACGATGGGTGTGAGGATCACCCTGCGTGGCATGCGGTAGAGCTCGGCCATGGTGCGCAGGAGTTCACGGCGTTTGATGGGCTTGGACAGCCGCGCGTGCCGGCTGCCGGCGGGCGGGCTGTAGCGTTCACGATCCAGCTTCGCGCTGGTGATGGACATGATGGTGATGATGGCGGTGCCACGCATGGCGGCGGTATTCAGCATTTGCACGGCCTCCTCATGCTGGAGGCCGGTGACATCGAGAATGAAGAGACCCGCCTCTTCGACCATGGAATCGAGTTCCACAAGAGAACGGTCTCGCAGCAGGCGCACCGTCATGCCCCATTGCATCAGCGACTGGTTCAGCACCTGCAAAGTGGTGGGATGCGCACTGTAAACAACGGCCGGGCGCGACTTGACGACATCGAGCCAGGCCAGTTCTTCCTCACGCGATTCATCATCCGCAGCGACGATGAGGGGCAGCTCAAAGAAGAAATCGGACCCCTTCCCTTCTTCGCTGACGACGCTGATCTCCCCCTGCATCATTTTGATGAGCTTTTTGGAAATGGCGAGGCCCAGGCCTGTGCCGCCGTATTTGCGCGTGGTGGAGGCGTCGGCCTGATTGAAGGCCTGAAAGAGCTGGCCGATTTTTTCCGGTGGAATGCCGATGCCGGTGTCGCGCACGGAAAAGTGCAGAAGCGTCCTGTCCCCCTGCGGGGTCTGACGTGAAACCTGGCGCACCAGGATGAGGATCTCGCCCTTCTCGGTGAACTTGATGGCGTTGCCGACGAGGTTGACGAGGATTTGCTTGATGCGCTGGAAGTCGCCGAGCACCTTGCGCGGGAGGGCGGCGTCAAGGTGGACATTGAGCTCGATGTTTTTCTCGGCAGCCTTGTGGGTGAAGACGTCGGTGGTTTCGCCAAGCAGTTTTTCAATGTCCACCGGGAACTTTTCCATGTCCATCTTGGCGGACTCGAGCTTGGAGAAGTCGAGGATGTCATTGATGACGTGGAGGAGTGATTCGCCGCTGGAGCGGATCATGCGGATGAGCTCCTCCTGCTCGGGATCGAGCCCCATTTCAATGAGGAGGCTGGTGGTGCCGATGATGCCATTCATCGGTGTGCGAATCTCATGACTCATGTTGGCGAGGAAGCTGCCCTTGGCGGCGGTGGCGGTTTCCGCCTG
The DNA here is from genome assembly GCA_002482965.1 of Verrucomicrobiaceae bacterium UBA7681. Taxonomy (GTDB): domain Bacteria; phylum Verrucomicrobiota; class Verrucomicrobiia; order Verrucomicrobiales; family Verrucomicrobiaceae; genus Prosthecobacter. Next base: position 50,087 of record DLGZ01000032.1, read on the forward strand.
CCGCTTGGCGGCTTCGTATTCGACGAGCAGGGTGTGCTTGCGCTGGTCCTCCTCCTGCACATGGGAGATCATCATGTTAAACTCCTCCTGCACGAGGTCGAGATCGTCACAGCCATCGGCGGGGACGCGGGCATTGAGATTTCCGGCACGCATGGCACGGAAGGCGTCGATGAGGGAATGGGTCTTCTTCGTGATGCGCCGGCCGATGATGTAGAAGCTGAACACTGCGAGGGCGAGACCGGCACAGGCACCGAGAATGGGCACGGTGAGACGCTGGGCATTGAAGAGATGCCGCAGCTGCACCAGAGGCTGACGTGCGATGAAGGCGCCCGCCACATGCCCGCTGCGGGAGTAGAGGGGCGCGGCGCTGATGAGCCAGTGATCGCCGCCGTTGATTTCGAGATCGCGGTTGTCGCTGGTGTCATCCATGACCAGGGAACTGCCCGCCATCACGCGGTAGATGAGATTGTTCATGTGTGCCGCGGAGGGATCCTCGATGACACAATTCTGGCAGCCGGGAAAGATGACGATGGGCGGCGACTTTGCCATCGGCGGAGAGCCGCCGCCAACTGTCTGGCGCGGTGCCACCATCTCGACTTGCAGACCGAGAATTTGCAGGGCTGGGGGGATGTCCACCGTCTGCAGGCGCATGCGCATGCGTGTTTCGTTCTCCCAGTTCAGCGGGGCCACTCCAGTCATTTCATTCTCACTGAGGGCCTGCCGGTTCAGCTCCATCTGACCGGCCAAAGCAGCCGCACCGAGGTAGGAGCTCTGCACGAAGCGCAGAGTGATAAACTCCTGCCACATGAAGCCCGTGGCAGTCGCCCCCGCACCCACCAGCACGGCAAACATGCCGAGCAGGGTAAAGCGGTTGGCGATCTGAAAGTGAAACCTCATGAGGCTGCACCGGGTTTGAAGGTCGAGTTATTCGACTCAGCCCCCTCCGATTCCTGGACCATGGCACGACGCACCGCCAGGCAGAGGCTTTCCAGATTGAAGGGCTTGTGGAGAACATCCACAAAACCAATCGCCTGGCAAAGATCCTTCACATCGTCCTGGAAGTAGCCGCTGCAGGCGATGACGGGCAGCCGCGGATCACAGGAACGCAGCCATTCGAGCACCTCAAAGCCGGAGGCACCGCCAGGCATGGTGAGGTCTACAATGGCGACGGTGAAGCGCTGCCCGGCCTCCACGCCTGCGCGCACGAGTTCGAGCGCCGCTTCACCGCTGCCGGTGGCCACGGCCTCAAAACCGTGGGCTTCCAGCACGGCTTTGCCTACGGCCAGCACGTGAGGTTCGTCATCCACAAGCAACACACGTGCGATGGCACGAGCGGCAAATTCACGAGGGAGAAGCTGGGAGGTCTGGGACATGATGGCGAATAGCTGGGTGATTGAGAAAAAGTCTTCCGTGTTACATTGCGGTGTAGCTAAGGCATTTGATTTCATCGAGCGACGTGTGCCCTCCGATGATCTGCTGGAGGCCTTCCTGATAGAGCGAACGGAAACCGTTTTTAAAGGCGGCGGCACGCATCGCGCTCAGCGGTGCGCCTTCCTCAACAAGATCGCGCAGTTCATTGTTCACTTCGCACAGCTCCATCAGCGCGACGCGTCCGGCGTAGCCGGTGCCATGGCACTCATCACAGCCGCGTGCGGTGTAGATGGGCGTGGTGATCGGCGCTGTGATCACGGCCTGCTTGGCCATGAGATCCTGCACGTCCTGCGGTGCCTGCATGGGCTGCTTGCAGTAGGTGCACAGCCTGCGGACGAGACGCTGGGCCTGGCTGAGAGCTAGTGAGTCTGCGAGAAGGTATTTTTCCACTCCCATGGACAACAGTCGTGACACAGCACGAAGCGAGTCATTGGCATGCAGGGTGGTGAGCACGAGATGTCCTGTCAGTGAGGCGTTCACTGCAGCGCCTGCGGTTTCCGCATCGCGTGACTCACCGATCAGGATGATGTCAGGGTCGGCACGCAGCAAGGAACGCAGACCATTCGCGAAGTCGAGACCGCGGGCGTTGTTGGTCTGGGTCTGATTGATGCCTTCAATTTCGTATTCGATCGGGTCTTCGATCGTCTGGATGTTGACGGTTTCATCGTTCACGCTGTTGAGCAGGGCATACAGCGTGGTGGTTTTCCCGGAGCCGGTGGGACCGGTGACGAGCACCAGCCCCTGGTCGCGCTGCATGGTGCGCGTGAGGATGTCGATCTGGCGCTGCGAGAGATTGAAGTCCGAGAGACGCTTCACCCCGTCCTGCTTGTCGAGGAAACGCATGATGACCTTCTGGAACTCACGCCGCGTCGGCACCGCAGCGACACGAACATCCACCCGACGCCGGCCGATGGAGAGCGCCATGCGTCCGTCCTGGCACTCCTGCCGGTTCTGGCTCATGCCGGCGTAGTTTTTCAGCAGGGCCACGTAGCGGTTGAGCTGGCTCTCCGGCGCGGTCATGATGGTCTTCATGGTGCCGTCCATGCGCGCACGAAACCGGGTGAAGCTGTAAAATTTCTCCAGATGCAAATCTGAAGCGCGGCAGCGGATGGCGGTGAAGAGCGCCCACTGCACGAGCTGCTCAGGCTCGTGGTTGGGATTCTGCGGATTGATCCGCGCCATGTCTTCGGGGGAAATTTCGACGACGCTGGAATCATCCGCGACGGAGAGGGTGCTCCCCTCCATCGAAGCCACCGCACTGGGATCAAAGGTGGCTCCCGCGCGGTTGATCGCCTCACGAATGCTGACCAAATCTGCCAGCACCGGGATGATCTTCACCGATGGATTGCCCATCGAGAGCCATTCGTCTTCGAAGGCGTAGCAGTCGCTGCTCTCACTGAGGAGGAAGACGACCTGCTTGCCGATGTAGAGCGGGTAAACATTGTGCCGTTCCAGCAGGGGAATGGGGAAGAAGCTCTGGCGCTGCGCCTCGGTGGCGCTGTACACGAGGGTGCGGCAGCCGCTGACGAGATGCTGGAGGGCGATGCCCATGTTGCGCTGCACCACATTGAAATGCGTGACAGCCATTGTCTCAGTCTTGCCACTCTCCGCCTCGTAAAAGCCTTTCAGCTTGGTGATTTCAGCCGGTTCATACGGATAGTGTTCGAGCAGCCACTTGAAGGTGCCGTCCAGTCCGAGATCGGAAAACACCTGCGGCTGCAGCTGCTCCATCGCGTTCGACTGTGAAATCGGCATCTGGCCAAAGCGCTGCACCAGATCCTTGCGGGTGTTTTGATACTGCTCCGGTGTGACGAGCACCCGGATGGTGAGGAAGTGCGGCACGCCCCACAAATCTCCCGCCCGTGGATTGTGATGCGCCATGACCAGCAGCGGGCCGATGGTGCTGACCGGCAGCCAGGGATCCGCCACATAGGGCACCCGGCCGAGCTTGCGGATGAGCCGTTCCGCATCGGGCGAGCAGCTTTCACGCAGAAGTGTGACCGGCAGCATGCCGTGCTGCAGGGCCAGGCCTTCGATGGATTGAATGGCCAGAATGGCCGATTGCCTCGCCTCAACAATCGTGTTAGGTGGATTACTCGCAGCACCAAAGGATTTTGGTGTCAGCGGGTTTGTTGGGTTCTGTAATGTGACAGACATGGGTGTGGCGAGGCAGACTCAGCGTCCAGCCATTTGAAAATTCGGCGGGAAAACAAATGCCGTGGTGAAGTCTGTGCCTTCGAAATTCATCAGTATTCCGGTGCCGCTCTGCCCCGGTTTGATCAATTCAAACAGTTTACCCGTCCAGCGCAGACGATGCGCGGAGACATCGCTGGAGGAGACCGGATTGTACCGTGGATCCATGAAGGGGGAGCCCGGCTGTGCGCGCTTAATATTGGGATCGCGGTATTGGAGCGTACGCAGAATGACCAGCTCATCCGCCACGGACCCAGTCATGGCATCAAACACCAGCTCGTAGTTCTGCTGGGCGAAACGATGCAGCGACTGGTTGAGCGTCTCCTGCCGTGACATGGCCAGCGCATCTTTGGAACCGCCTAAAAATTGGCCAAACGACTGCACGGCGATTCCTGCCAGCACCCCCATGATGGAAATCACAATGACCAGTTCAGACATGGAAAAACCACGCTCACTGCCGGCTGGCAGGAAGGTGGTGCGAATTCCGCGATGTACGGGAGGGGTCATGCCGGAGTGCGTCAGTAATAAATGCTTCCGGTCGGGCTGGTGAGCGAGACCTTGGTCATGGACGTGATGGAGGGAGGAAACGTGACGGTGTACCCGGACGGCATGTAGGCAGTCAGCGTCGTCTCCGCAAAACTCAGGTAGGGGCGCAGCAGAGTGTACTTCGAGTCGGACGATGATGCGGCGGTCCAGTCCAGCGCTGCCTGCGTCCGGCCACGCACCTGGATGTAGCTTGCCTGGGCCAGATTTAGCGACTCCGCACGGGCGATCGCCAGATTGCGTTCACTGTCACCCCGCATGCGAGTGACGGAAGGGATCGCCATGAAGGCGATGATGCCAATGATCGACACACAGGCCATCATCTCCACCAGCGAGAAACCGCGAATGAATGAGTGAGATTTGGAAGAGGAGGTGTGCATGATGAAGCTCAGCGGGAGAGCGGATTATTGATTGACCAGATCCACATGAGGGAAATCGCCTATCTGCCAGTCAGCGAAGGACAGGTACTGCTGCGCATTGGCCAAAGCGGCGGTCTGCAGTTGATTGGCATTGGTGGTGTAATCCGCAAAGTGATCCGCCGTCGTCTGATCAAGGAAACCCACGCGCAGACTCGGATCCGACGATGCTGGATTTGGAATCAGAAGATTGAAACGCAGCTTGCTTGAGGCCAGCGCGTTATAAGTGGTGCGCACGCTTTCAAGGCTGCGAAATTGAGCCGTGTTGCCGACGCGCATCTGCGCCATCACCCAGGCGGTCAAGGCGCTCTGCACCGACGCCTGCTGCTGCCGGGCCATGACACGATGAGCATCGCGTGAGGCATTCGAAATGGCCGCCACCACGATGGATGACATGATGCCGATGATGGCAATCGTGAAGATCGCCTCAACAAAACTAAATCCACGCTTCCTCCTCTGTTTCATCATCTTCATAATCAGTGCCGCCTAAATTTGCTTGTTACACAAAAGCCGCCGGGGAGTCACCTCCCCGGCGGACGTGAAGCGTCCGAATCTGTTGTTTTTTAGATCAACAATGAGCCGGGCGAAACGTTAGCTGAGTCCTGAACTACTGCGAGGAGGTCGTGTCGTACTTCAGCTGCTTGTTGTCGTTGTCCCAGTCCAGGTAGCCGATCACCGCGGTACGATCTTCAGCATTGATGGCACCGGAGGTGAAGATCTTGTCCTTGAACGCACCTTGCGTCGGGGAGAGCGTACCACCTTCAGCAGCGGCGACGGCCAAAGCGGTGGTGGTGATATCGGTGGTGTCAGCGCCGGCGGCGATGGCAGCATTCACGACGGAAGCGACGGTCTGCGCATTGCGGCGGGCCGAAGCGTCACGGGCGCTTGCGTTCAGGTTACCGATGTTCGGGATCGCGATAGCGGCAATGATGCCGATGATGGCGATGACGACGAGCATTTCCACGAGGCTGAAGCCAGCTTTGCGGGAGGTGTTGAGCTTGATGTTTTTCATAGTGTTGTCTGTGTGTGTTTGGCTGTTGGTATTGCTTCGAGATGATCAGCTTTGTGGAGTTGCTCAGCCTCGAATTATGGAAATTGTAAGGCATCTTAAAATTATACACAACGTTTTTTTCATAATTTTTACAAAGCCAATGATTTACCACGCAAAAAAGGACGAGCACTCGCTCCCGAATGAACTTTTTTTCGCTTTAAAAAGATCTGCTCAGCATGGTTTGAACCGACTGGGACAGCTCGCTGCAACACCCCCATTGACAGCAATGTACCCATTCCCTGTCAGGACTGAGGCCCCCTGACTGTTGTTACTTGCCTAGTGCTCAGGTGATTTGACCTTTTTTCTTGCGATCCAGGCTGACACTGCATCTCAGACAGCTGGGACTGGACTATTCCTATGCTCTCGATACATCCAGGTAACAAGCGCTTGAGTAGAGAGGTCCCTGCTGAATCAGTTTGCCCATGCTCTTCTTATAGTTTTTATTATATTACGTGTTTATTAAAACTTTTTAAAAGCTCACGTACTTCAGCACCGCTTTGACCTTGCTGGTCTGTGCTTTCGGAATGCGGATCCGCCTCTTGCTTTGGCAGGCACTCCCATTGGTCCTGCTCGTCCCGGCCTGCCTGCTCCGCCTAGTTTCCATTCAAAACCTGCCCACCACGTTCCTAATGCTGGCTCTGCTCGAAACCAATCTGGCAGAACTGACCGCCTTGCAGGCTCAGGTGATCTTTGCGGAACTGGGCACCCTGCTGCTGCTGGTGCTCTATGCCTGGTTTGTTAAAAACCGAGTTCCTGCCAATTTCCATTTGGGCCCTGTGGGACGTGCTTTGATCCTTCTGACCATGCCCATTCCACTCCTCTCCGACCTGCTTTCGCATGATCGGGAGGGCAGCTTGGCCGGCATCCCGCAGCGCTGCCTGTCCACCTTCCCATGCTCCACTCTTTAGGGTGCCTATGCACACCATCGGCAGCCATGGCCCCTACCCTGAGCGCTACCCGCCGCAGAGTGTGGTGAGTTCCGCTGGCCAACTCACCACAAAGAGGCACATTTCCGCACTTCATGAATTCCCTCCTCATGCCTGCGCTCCTGATCTTCGGGCTTTGCACGGCTGCCTTCGCAACCGAGCCTCCCGGCAGCCCTTCGCTACCACCGGCGGTGGTGGTTCCACCGGAAGTCCACGAGATCGCGCCGGAACAGGTGATGCGCCAGCTGGTGGACCACCCCGACACGCTGATCATTGACGTCCGCACTGAGGATGAAAGGCACACGCGCGGCTACATTCTCAATTCACTGAACTTCGACTACTTCCACGGCCAGAAGATGCTGGATGCTCTGGAAAAGCTCGACAAGACCAAGCCCTGCATCGTGCACTGCGCGATCGGTGGCCGCGCCCAGTTCATCGCCGTGCAGATGCATCAACTCGGCTTTAAGGACATCCTCCTGCTCAAAGGCGGCTTCAACGCCTGGGCGGCCAGCGGGCAGGCCATCGCGAAGTGATGGCTAGGCCTCTTCTCGTTTTTTCATTTCCAGGTGCTCGCCACATTGCAGCACGCGATATGGCTGATCGAGACGGCCGCAGGCGGCCACAAATTCGTCGGGCGTTTCGGTGTTGAACCCAAACATGTCGTAGTGGCAGGGCACGACGAGCCTTGCCTCGCCGACTTTGCCGAGTGCTGCGGCCTCGGTGCCGTTGAGGTTTCCTGCCACACGGCGCTCGGGTTTGTTGCCATTGATGGGTAGAAGCATCAGATCGCAGGCGTACTCACGCGCCATTGTAACGATGTCATCGTGCCAGAGTGTGTCGCCGCTGTGGTAAAGGGTGAAGGGGCCGCAGCGCAGCAGAAAGCCGGCGCAGTGGCAGTTGTCATGCTCATCACGCAGCACTTCATTGTGTTTGGCGATGATGCCGCGCAGCTCCCAGCGGCCTTCGAAATACACGTCATGGTCCCCGATGCCGCAGTAGTTCACGCGGGCATCTCCGAGCCGCTTTTGCGCCTCGGGAATGATGGGGTGTGGCAGGAAGAGCCGGAAGCCGGGATTTGCTGCGGCGAGAGGCACCAGCGTGGCAGCGTCCAGATGGTCTGTGTGCAGGTGGCTGGCCGTCACACGGGTGATGCCGGTGAGCTGGCGCGGGTCGATGCAGCGCTCTGTCATCCGCACATGCGGCTTGTCGGTGGCGGCGTACTTTTCCGTCAGTGAATCGGAGAGATAGGGGTCAAACAGCAGCCGCTCCCCTGCCCACTGCACGAGGAAGCCGCTCTGCCCCAACCACCAGACATGCAGTATGTCTTCGTCCTTGGAAGCGGCTGCGATGTCGGCCAGCAGTGCGTCGTCTTTTTGTAACGCTGAGATCATGCCCCGAACTGGATGGCTGCGATTTTTTCCGCCATGTCATGGCTGGCGCAGAAGACCAGCTCCGCCGCCGCTGCGCGAGAGAGGCGTGCATGTAACGCTACCACACGCCCCATGCTGAGACCGTCCACATAGGCCTGCACGGGACGGTGCTTGGGGTCGATGTTGCGGATCTCCACTGTGGTGTCGGGGGAAAGCAGCGCGCTGCGCCAGTGCGCCGGCTGCAGGACATTGGAGCCAACAAGTAACCATGCCGGCGTATCCGCCAGCAGCGGGGCCGCGCCCATGCTGCGGGCGTAGGCGGTCGATCCGGCTGCGGTAGCCACGAGGGCCCCGTCGCACACCAGTTTGGGAATACGGCGCACGTTATTCACAGTGATCTCCAGCCACGCGGACTGGCTGGTGGCGCGCTCAAGCCAGGAATCATTGAACCCATGCGCGGGGTGCCTGCGCCCCTCTTCATCCTCAAATTCAAGGAAGAGCATGGGCATTTGACGAAAAATGACATCGCTCGGCGGAAACGAATTCGCCGTTACTTGTTCCTGCGCATTCAGCAGAAAGCCGAGGTGCCCGGCATTGATGCCAAAGAACGGCAGCCGCGTGCGCCAGTGCTCACGGATGCTGCGCAGCATGGCGCCGTCCCCCCCGATCACGTTGATGAAATCGGCATCTTTGGCGGCCACATGCCTGCCCTCCAGCAGGGTGCTCAGCTGACGCACTCTCGGGATTTCCACATCCGCCTGCAGAAAAAACTTCGCGTCTTCCAGCGTGCCCCGCGCCCAGTTCCCCGGCACCGGTGCGCGATAGAGGCCGTAGCGCGCCAGGTAGGCCTCCGCCCGTGGCGGCACCAGATCTCCCACACGCTTCCCGTGGCTCAAATGCTCGCGGATCGCCGTGCTGGATCCCTCCACCAGATGCTCGATGACCTGCGCATGCGGTGGCAAATCACCTGCATGCAGCGTGTAGCCCGGCCGCTTTAGCACGGCAAAATTCGCCTGCTGCCATAGCTCCAGGCCATGCGCCCAGGTCCGCTGGATCAGCGACTCTCCACTTGCGCCACCCGTCACCAGATCCGCCCCCACCACATGCCACAGCTCCCCTTCGGCCTCAAAGCGCCGCTGCAGCTCGTAATTCCGCGTGAAGGTTTCCTGCTCGAAATCCGAGAGATCCACGGTCACCTTGGGCAGTCCGCCAAACACGATGTCTGCCAGCGCCGCACGATACACTGAGGGCACGCTGTCCGTCACCGGCTTGTCTGGCCGGGGTCCGCAGGGGATCACCCGCACCTCGTCAAAGTCCTGCACCAGGCGTGCGGCGATGGCGGCATGGTGGTTCCCCGGGGGATTGAAGCTGCCTCCAAAAATGGCGATGCGCTTGGGCATGCCGCACGGTGCCAGTGGTCCAAACGAGTGCAAGCTGCGAGAAGGAGTCCTTTAAAGCTCAGCCCACCCCCTGCTAAAATCTTTATTGCCCTGAAGTTTTTCCAGAAGCAGCAGGGACAGGCCATGTTAGAGTAGCCGCCTTGTCCAGATTGGCAGGAGCAGGCCGCTGCTTCTTTGACAATCAACGCCTTCCCCATGAGCCCCCTCCTCACCTTCCTGCTGCTTTCGTTTGTACTCCCCACTTCGCAGCCGACCGAAGTCACCATGGAGCCCTGGTCCTACACCGAGACCGATCTCTACCCCAGCGCCATCGTTTCCACCGCCACGGTGGACTGGAATGGCGACGACCAGATCGCCGAGGACAAAAAAACCGCTGACGATCCCAAGCCCAAGAAAAAAGAGATCCCCATCTATGGCGATGAAAACGGCTGGCTCGCCGTCGATCTCACCGGCCTGCCCAAAGACGCCCGCGTCGAAGTCACCATCTCCATCGACGGCTTCCTCAAGCCTTCCACCTGGAAAGGCAAAGTCACCCGCGTCACCAAAGCCGGCGAGGCCCGCATCTTCCCCAAAGCCCTGTGGGACTACGATGCCCTCCTCAAAGTCCGCCAGCAGCGCCCCATCAACGTCACCTTCCAGGCCAGCGTCAATGGCACCCCCATCCCCGACGACCATGAGACCTATGTCATGCGCTCGCTCAACGACTGCATGTTCTACGTGCTGATGGACGAAGACGGCGAGGACTTCGACGACTTCTCCTGGCTCTTCGCTGCCTACGTGAATGAAAACCACCCCGAGGTGGACATGATTCTCAAAGAAGCCCTCAAAAGCGGCATTGTCTCCGACTTCTCCGGCTACCAGTCCGACGACCCCAAGGATGTCATGATGCAGGTCTTCGCCATCTGGAATGCCCTGCAGCGCCGCGGCATCAAATACAGCGACGTCTCCCACACCACGCCCAGCAAAGCCGTCGTCTGCCAGACCGTGCGCTTTATGGACGACTCCGTACGTGCCACCCAGGCCAACTGCGTGGATGGCTCCGTCCTCATGGCTTCCGTGCTCAGCAAGATCGGCATCACTTCCTACCTCGTCATGATTCCGGGTCACTGCTTCCTCGCCTTCGACCTCGGTGATGGCGAAGACGCCAAACGCATCGGCCTGGAAACCACCATGCTCGGCAACGACGAAATCAAATCCGTCGAACAAATCGCGAACCTCACCGAGAAAGCCAAGCTCACCGAGTTCAAAGCCTCCTACAAGACCTTCACCAGCGCCGTCAAAATCGGCAACGCCAACCTCAAGAAGTACAAGGAGCAACTCGACGACGACTCCGAAGAAGCTGATCCCGACATCCAGCTCATCTCCATCCCCGACGCCCGCGACCTCGGCATCATGCCCATCTCCTCGCTCAGGGATTCCAGGTAGAGGAACGAGCCGAAGCGCCCTTCCACCACGAACAAGTGCCATGGGCCTTCACCCGAGGCTGAAGGGTTCTCGGCGTATCTTGCGACATCAGCACCCTCTCTTTTCGCCAGGCGCAGGATCCTGCTTCCATCCAGGCAAATGCTCCGGCAGGTCAAGCCTCGCCACGCCAATGCGGCTGTCCGCCATGCCGTAATAAACATCGAACCGATCCGGCGTGCCGAGATCATCCCGCTGGTCGATGCCTGTCGGAAAGACGACGTTGGAGATGGTGCCTTCGAGTTCTTCGGGAGACGACGGCGTCAGCAGAGGCTCAGTTGATCGGTAGCGGATGATGCGCGGGTGTTCTTCAGACAGGATCATCACACCCGCCGAGTAGCAGAGCTCCCGCCCGACCTTGTCCGGCTCGGTCGCCTTGCTCACGCCATGATACACAATCAGCCAGCCATGCCGCGTGAGGAGCGGCGGAGTGCCACCGCCGATTTTAAGCTTCTCCCACGGCGCGGTCGGAGTGGCCAGCCGGTGGTGGGAATTGAACAGGCCGGGGTGATGCGGCTCAAGGTTGTCCGGCGGCATCGGGCAGTATGAAATCCAGATGCTTTCATGGTCGAGGTCCACCAACCGGTCATCCCCCTGCCACACGATTTCCTCCGGGCGTGTGCCGGTGAAGAGCGGGCGATGCAGCATCGCGAGCTGGAGTTTTCCCACATGATTCGGAATCGCGGTGGGAAAGATGCTCGCGTCCTTATTGTCCACATTGACGAAGTCGATGCCGTGATAGGGTTCAAAGTTCGCCAGCCCGATGCGTTTCCAATGGAAGAGATCTTTGGACATGGCCAGCGCAATGCGCGGCCCTTGCTGTGAAAGTGCCGTGTAGGTCATCACATAGTGGTGAAGCGGTTCGACAAACGTCACGCGAGGATCTTCACAGCCACCCCGTCCTCCCGGCAGCCGCTCATAGTCAGCCTCCGGTTCGAGCGCGATGCCAAGCCGCTCGATTCCGCAGGGATCACCGGCCTCGTTGAACTTCACCCGTGCAATGCCAATGCGCGAATAGTTGCCCTTCGCGACGAGCCGTGGAAAAAGATAAAGCGCGCCATCCGGCCCACGCACAGCCGCAGGATTCAGCGTTCCTTCGACCTCCTGCGCATTGCCGGGTTCGGGCTCCATGATGAGTCCGAGGCGCGTGAGTTGGAAATCACTCATGGGGTGGCGAGCACCTGCGATTCAAACTGGGGCCAGTCACCACCAGAAATCACATCAAGGTCAAAAACAATGAGCTTCTTCATCAGGTCATGGCGTGGATACCGTCGGAATCTCCCCGCCTTCGTTCTCCCAGCGTTGGAGCGCGCGCTGCTTCATGGGCATATGATCGACAGCGCGGGGAACGGGAGCCAGATGCGTCGCCTCATGGGGTGCGGCATTCCACAACTCCAGGACCGGCACCTTGGGATGATGCGGATCGTGGCTGAGAATGCTGAGGGATGCGGTGCCCAGAGGAAAATGCCGCGCTTCGACCACGGACAATCCAATCCAGCGCGCGGCTAGCACACTGCCAAACTGACCGTGTGAAAAGAGCGCGACGTTGCCTTCCATCGTGCGCAGGCGGGTGATGAGCCGGTCTGCGCGGAGGGTGATTTCTTCGGGAGACTCACCGTTGGGACACCCGTCGCGAAAGACATTCCATCCGGGCCGCTCCTTGCGGATGTCCACGGAGCGCAGGCCCTCGTAGTCGCCGTAGTCCCATTCCTGCAGGTCGGGTTCCAGCTCCGCGCCTTTGGCCAGTCCGACCAGCTCACAGGTCCGCTGCGCCCGTATGAGGGGACTGGTCAGCACATGGTCAAAGGGGATTCGGCAGAGACGCTCTCCCCACTCCCGCACTTCGTCCTCGCCGAGAGCGGTCAGTGGAATGTCAGTGCGTCCGGTGTGGCGGCTGGAGAAGGTCCATTCGGTTTCACCATGGCGGATAAGGTGGATGTGCAGAGGCATCAGATGGTCCCACTCCCTTCCGTGTCTTCGGTGTAGATGCCACGACGAGCCGCCACATTGCACCTGGCCCGATGCAGCAGGGCTTCCTGGGCTGCTTTCACATTCAACTCATCACCACGCCAGATTTCCAAAGCAGGCTGCTGGATGGCGCGGGCAAACGAAAACGCCAGTGCCCATGGCGCCCGCGACTTGAAGCGAACGTTCATCGCATTCAGCCGGGCGGAAGCGAGCCTGGCGGACTGACCGCCTGAAAGAAAGGCAACACCCGGAACTGCGGCAGGGACGGTTTGCAGCAGACAATTCACCGTCGCATCAGCCACCTCCTCCACGGACACCTGTGTCGGACAGCTTAATCCTGGCAGCACCATGCTGGGCTTGAGAAGCATGCCTTCCAGCAGCACGCGCTGGCAGTTGAGCTGGATGAAAACATTTCGCAGTACTTCCCGCGTGACGTGAAGGCAGCGCTCCAGCGTATGCTCGCCTGTCATGAGGACTTCAGGCTCAACGATGGGGACCAACCCTGCCTCCTGGCACAAGGCAGCATAGCATGCCAGGGTGTGGGCAGTGCCTTCCAGACAGCTCCGGCTGGGAATGCCCTCGCCGATGCCAATCACAGCGCGCCATTTCGCGAAGCGGGCACCCATCTGTGAATACTCCGCCAGACGTTCACGCAGGCCATCCAGCCTTTCGGTGGTCTTCTCGCCAGGATGACCCGCGAGGTCCTGGGTCCCAGCATCCACTTTGATGCCGGGAATGATGCCTGAATCAATGAGGACATTGAGGAAGGACGTGCCCTCCTGAGTCTTCTGACGAATGGTTTCGTCGTAGAGGATGGCACCGCTGATGCACTCGCCGAGATTGGGCGTGGTCACGATCATCTCTCGATAGTCGCGCCGCGCATCTTCAGTCTGTGGAATGCCCAGCGCGGCGAACCGTTTGTTGCAGGTTGGATTGCTTTCGTCCATCGCAAGGATGCCCTTGTGATCCGCCATGAGTGCGCTTGCGGTGTTGATCAGTGGTTGTGTGTTCATGATGAGTGACTCCATTTCCAGTTCCGAATTTCGGGCATGTCCTGCCCGTTGGTGTCGATGTACAGCTTGTGCTCAATGAGCTTGGCTTTGAGCTGCTCCTTCAGGTCGTGGCCCTTGTCACCCGTCTGCGGCAGGCGGTCGATGGTGTCCATCACGAGGTGATAGCGATCCAGATCATTGAGCACGGTCATGTCAAACGGCGTCGTGATCGTCCCCTCTTCCTTGTAGCCACGCACATGGATTTTGCCATGGTTCGTGCGGCGGTAGGTCAGGCGGTGAATGAGCCACGGGTAGGCGTGGAAGGCGAAGATGACGTGTTTGTCTTTTGTGAACAGGGCGTCAAACTTCTCATCGCTCAAACCATGCGGATGCTCGCTCTGCGGCTGCAGTTTCATGAGATCCACCACATTGACCACGCGGATTTTCAGCTCCGGCAGATGCTCCCGCATGATGGTGACGGCGGCAAGTGTCTCCAGCGTGGGCACATCGCCACAGCAGGCCATGACGACATCGGGCTCTCCGCCTTCGTCATTGCTGGCCCACTGCCAGACGCCGATGCCTTCGGCGCAATGTTTGGCGGCGGCGTCCATGCTGAGCCATTGCGGAGCGGGGTGCTTGCCGGCGATGACCACATTGACGTAATGCCGGCTGCGCAGGCAGTGATCCATCACCGAGAGCAGGCAGTTTGCATCCGGCGGCAGATAGACGCGTACGACGGAGGCTTTCTTGTTCACGACATGATCAATGAATCCGGGGTCCTGATGCGTGAAGCCATTGTGATCCTGACGCCACACATGCGAGGCCAGCAGGTAGTTCAATGAAGCGATCGGCTTCCGCCATGGCAGGCCCGCTGTGACCTTAAGCCACTTGGCGTGCTGGTTGAACATCGAATCAACGATGTGGATGAAAGCTTCGTAGCAGTTGAACACGCCGTGCCGCCCGGTCAGCAGGTAGCCTTCCAGCCAGCCTTCGCACTGGTGCTCGCTAAGCATTTCCATCACGCGTCCCGTCGGCGCGAGCCATTGGTCATTGGCTTCGGTCGCAGCATCCCACTGCCGTTCGGTGGTTTCAAAGAGCGCTCCGAGTCCATTCGACAGGGTTTCATCCGGACCGAAGACGCGGAAGTTTTTCTGCTCATCATTGATCTTCGTCACATCGCGCAGAAACGGCCCGAGTACATGGGTGTCCCCAATGCCGGGCGCGCCATGAGTGGGAACCTCCGCCGCGTAGTCACGGAAGTTCGGCATCTTCAAATCGTGCAGCAGCAGGCCGCCGTTGGCATGCGGGTTCGCACCCATGCGACGCTCGCCTTTCGGTGCAAGATCAGCGATCTCCGGCTTCAGCCTGCCCTGCTCATCAAAGAGCTCTTCAGGCCGGTAGCTGCGCAGCCAGTCTTCCAGCTGTTGAAGCTGCTCAGGATGCCCCAGCGGATGCAGCGGCACCTGATGGGCGCGAAACGTCCCTTCAACTTGGAGACCATTCACCCATTCCGGCCCCGTCCAGCCCTTCGGTGAATTGAGCACGATCATCGGCCAGCGCGGTCGTGTCTGGCTGCCACGCTCACGGGCTTCGAGCTGGATGCGTTTGATCTCTGTAATGACAGCATCAAGTGTCGTCGCCATCATCTGATGCATCGCGTCGTTGTCGTCGGCATAATCGACGAAATAGGGCGTCCAGCCATAGCCGCGCAGCAGTTGATCCAGCTCTTCACGCGTGATGCGGGCGAGGATGGTGGGATTGGCAATCTTGTAGCCATTGAGATGCAGGATCGGCAGCACTGCGCCATCCGTCGCGGCATTGAGAAATTTGTTGGAATGCCACGCCGTGGCCAGCGGTCCGGTTTCCGCTTCACCATCACCCACCACGCACGCGACGATGAGGTCCGGATTGTCAAACACCGCGCCAAAGGAATGACTCAGCGAATAGCCCAGCTCGCCGCCTTCATGGATCGAGCCTGGAGTCTCCGGCGATGCATGACTCGGAATGCCGCCGGGATACGAGAACTGCAGGAAGAGCTTTTGCAGTCCTGCCTCATCCTGGCTGATGTGCGGATAGACCTCGCTGTAAGTGCCTTCGAGGTAGGTGTGCCCGACCACCGCCGGTCCTCCATGCCCAGGGCCGGAGACATAGATCATGTCGAGGTCATTCTCTTTGATGACCCGGTTCAGGTGAGCGTAAATGAAGTTCTGCCCCGGAGTGGTCCCCCAATGTCCCAGCAGCATGTGCTTGATGTCCGCCAGCACGAGCGGTCGCTTCAGCAAAGGATTGTCGAACAGATAGATCTGGCCGACCGAGAGATAGTTCGCTGCGCGCCAGTAGGCGTCGATGCGATGAAGGAGTTCAGGAGAAAGAGTCGTCATTTTCATAAGCAGCGTCAGGTCGCCATCTCCACACAGGGGATGTACAAAAACGCCTACGGCCTGCCCCCCCCTATAAAAATGGGGTATAACCCTACTGTGAGGACAAGACGGCTGCCCGCGATGCCGTCAAACCCATGCAGTCACAGCTTCAGTCAACCGCAGCCGGTTCGATACAGGGTGCAACCCCACTCAGCGGATTCACTGAGTTTCCTTCCGCAAGACCAGGCGTGCGATCATGAGTTCTTCATCCGTGCGAATGACTCGGACTTTCACCTGACCCGAGACGGTGGAAATGAGTGCATCATGCTTCTCATTGCGCTGCGCATTGATCACGATGCCAAGAAATCCCAGCCCGGCGCAGATGCGCGAGCGAACGACGGTGCAGTTTTCACCGATGCCGCCGGCAAAGACGAGTGTGTCGATGCCGCCAAGAGCAGCGGCGAAGGAGCCGATCCATTTCTTCGCCTGATAGCAGAACAGCGCCACCGCCTCAGCAGCACGCACATCCGTGTCTTCCAGCGCCAGCAGATCCCGCATGTCAGAGCTGGTCTCAGAGACACCCAGCAGGCCGGACTCATGATTCACCAGATGCTGAAACTGCGTGGCGCTCATGCCATCCGTGCGGGACAAAAAACTGACCAGTCCGGGATCAAGATCACCACAGCGCGTGCTCATCACCAGACCCGAGGTCGGAGTGAAGCCCATGCTCGTGTCCATCCCCTGCCCTTCACGCACGGCAGCCATGCTGGCTCCATTCCCCAGATGCGCCAAAATCACACGCCCACTCGTCGCGGCGTGATCCCCGAGACGTATGAGCTCCTCCATCAGATACGCATAGGACAAACCGTGAAAGCCATAGCGCTGCACTCCCTTGGCTTCATACCGTCGTGGGACCGCCATCATCTTGGCCACGCGCGGCATGGACTGATGGAAGGCCGTGTCGAAACAGGCGGTCTGCGTCATCTGCGGGTGGCGCTTTTGAATCGCCTCAATCAGCTCAATCTCACGCGGCAGATGCTCCGGGTCATAAAAGCGGATGCTGCGCAGTTCTTCCAGCAACTCCTCGGTAATCCGTTCCGGTGCCGTGTGGTGCATGCCATGCACGATGCGATGCCCCACGGCGGTCACGCGTTTAAACACAGGCTGAAGCTCCAGCCAGTTCAGCAGAAACTCCGTCGCGGCAGTTCCCTCGGGCACCACGAGACTTTCACCGGCGCCTCCCGCGTCCTTGAAAGTTAATGTCGCATCTGGGGAGCCAATGCGGTCCACCTTGCCATGGAGCTGTTTCTCCAGCGTCCCACCCGCCTGAAAAAAAGCAAAGCGGATGCTGGAAGACCCCGCATTGATCGTGAGAATGTAGCGCATCGTGGTGGCAGACGCGTTCAGCGTTATTCCTCCTTCGGCTTGTTGAGATTCGCGGTGAGGCGCTGCTCCAGACCCGCTTCGTCATTGCCTGCATCCACGAGTTGCTCCGCAATGGTCTCGTCGTTTTCAGCGGGCAGGCTTGCGACGCGATGACTCCCAGCATCAGCCGTTTCATTCCAGGCGGTGATGCGGTCATTTCCGGGAATCGTTTCCGGTGCCAGAAGCGCTTTGCTTTCATGGGCTGCATCCTCCAGCACCTCTTCGTTGAGATCGTCGATATCCGAAAGTTCCTGCGTCGTCTTGATCGTGGGTTTCATAGTGGCACACCCTTCACGCCATGGGTGCATGCAGCCATGGGGTCTTCACCCCAAACAGGGAAAGCATGAAAGCCGCCTTGTTCCTGCGGAACAAGGCCCCGTGCGTTTCCACCCAACCTTGTACCTCAGCAACAAGGCTACTTTTTTGCCACCTTCCCCTTCTTAACTCTCTTCGCCGGGCTCACAGCCTCGCCCACGGGAATCACCGCACGGATCGTCGTTCCCTTGCCGCTCGCGGACACAATGCTGAACATACCGTTGACCATTTCCACACGTTCGCGCATGCCGGTGAGTCCGAGGCGCTGGCTCCACTGGGGGGATGAAAGAAGTTCCACGTCGAATGCCTTGCCATCGTCCGTGATCTCCAGGCACACACCTCCGTGCGCAAGACGCAGGCTCACGCTCACATTCTTCGCCTTCGCATGCTTGCCCACATTCACGAGTGCTTCCTGCGCCACGCGGTACAGCACAGTGCGCTTGTCGTTGTCCAGGGTCTCAACACTGGGAGAGGCGGTGAAGTGGATCTTGCGGCCTTTAAATTTGGGAATTTCATCAATGTAGGTGCGCAGAGTCGGGATCAGGCCCAGTTGGTCCAGCATCGCAGGCCGTAGCTCTCGCGCATAGTCGTGGACAATTTTCACGGACTTCTCCACCAGCTCACGCACCGGGGCCATGGTCAGCGCATCGACCCCCGCCGTGCGGGTGAAAACCGCCAGCCGCACATTGATGCCGATCAGCACCTGGCTGATTTTATCATGCAGCTCATGGCTGATCTCCTTGCGCTGATTCTCCAGTGCCAGAAGGTTCTGGTGGGCCGACTCGCGCAGTTTTTGCTGCAGCAGTCGCGATTGATTCAGGAGTTCCAGCGCGTGCTGCTCACTCATCTTGAGGGTGGCCTCCACCGCCTCACGGTGGATGATCTCCTGCTTGAGCTTCGCATTGGAGGCGGCCAGCACTTCGACGCGTCGCTGGGCTTCCTCCGCACGCTTGCGCTCGGTGATGTCGTTGAAAAAGCAGACCACGCGGTGATCTCCCGAAGGCAGCGTGACCCGCTGAATCTGCCATTCATAGGCCTCCGTCACCCCGGTGTCCTTGCGCCGCTCGACAAACTCCGGCGACTGATACGGCTCCCCGGTCTTCAGCGTGTGCCGGAAACGCTTCTCGGCGGCATCTGCCACCCGCTTCGGCCAGAGAATACGGATGACTTCGGAAAAGCATCGCCCAAGCAGGGGCTGGATGTTGTTGAACAACGGCATCGCCCGGGGATTGATCTGGACCAGGCGCAGATCGTCATCCACGACATAGACGCCAATGGGAGCCTTGCCCAGCAGTGCCGCAAACAGCGCCTCGTTGCGGCGCAGGATGTCCTCCACTCGTTTGCGATCCGTGATGTCCATGACCACGGCGTGGCACTCGCGCTCGTTGATCTGACGCTTGGCCGCGATGTTGACGACGAGAGGCGGCTGGCCCCCACGCAGCAGCTCAAAGTCGCCCGACTTCCGCACATCATCCTCAAAGACCTGCGCCAGGAAGTCATTGAAGTTCCGGCGGTCCCGGGGATCCAGCAGCACGCCAAAGCGCTGGCCCAGCAGCCT
The DNA here is from genome assembly GCA_002482965.1 of Verrucomicrobiaceae bacterium UBA7681. Classification (GTDB taxonomy): domain Bacteria; phylum Verrucomicrobiota; class Verrucomicrobiia; order Verrucomicrobiales; family Verrucomicrobiaceae; genus Prosthecobacter. Next base: position 69,496 of record DLGZ01000032.1, read on the forward strand.
GGAGCGCTGCAAGCCGACCATGGTGGTGCCGGTGAGATTGACCTGCCGGATCGTGCCGTCGTTGGTGAGGGTGAAATAACCGACAGGGGCGAAGTCGTAGAGTTCGGTGAACTTCTCCAACCCTTCGTCCACCTCGGCCTTGGTGAGCTTGAGCTCTTCGTTTTGCAGTTCCAGCTCGATCTGGTGGATCTGCAGCTCCTGCAGCGTGCGCTGCGCGTCCGCGTGGTCTGCCACGGTCAGCGTTTTCGCCGGCTGCTCGCGCATCCGGCGTTCCGCACGGCGGCGCAGTTCGGTGGTGGCTGCTTTCATGATTTGGATTTCCGTGGAGGTGCGGCCCCGCTGCGGCGTTTGGAGCCGCCCAGGGCATTGTCCAGCGCGCGGTTCTGCTCTTCTGCGTGCTGGGTCATCTTGCGGTGCTGTTCCCGCAGCTCGGCTTCGATTTTCTTCGCCGCAGTGATGTCGGCAAAGGTGATGACCACGCCGTCGATGCGGTTGTCCACCGTGCGGTAGGGCATGATGCGCACCGTGAACCAGCGTCCGTTCTGCGTGGCGATGGAGCGCTCGCTGAAAACCAGCGTGCGCAGCACCTCGTGCGCGTCCTTGACCAGTTCAGGGTAGAGCAGGTCGGAGGCGAGGTCGGTGATGGGGCGGCCCACATCCGTGGCGATGAATTTGATGATCGTCTTCGCCTGCAACGTGAAGCGGCGCACATGCAGGTCGTTGTCCAAAAACACGGTCGCGATGTCCGTGCTGTTGAGCAGGTTCTTCATGTCATTGTTCGTGCCGGAGAGCTCGTCCAGCTTCGCCTGCAGTTCGGCATTCACCGTTTGCAGCTCTTCATTGAGCGACTGCATCTCCTCCTTGGAGGTCATGAGTTCCTCGTTGGTGGACTGCAACTCCTCATTGGTGGATTGCAGCTCCTCGTTCATGGACTTCAGCTCCTCCTGCGAAGTCTGCATCTCCTCGCGCCCTGCCTGCACTTCATCACGGGCATGCTTGAGTTCATTTTGCAGCTCGCGCTGCATGGCCCCGTGGCTGGCCGTGGCCTTGCCTTTCGCAGGAGCAGGCAGGCTCTCGGCAGGGATGACCGTTTCAGTAAACACGATGAGGATCATGCCAAACAGCTCCTTCGGCTCATCCACGGCCTGCACCATGATGTCCACGGCACGTGTGTCGGACGGGGGCCCGAGTTTGATGCCTTGGGCGGTGACCGTGCCTTTCTTCCGGATGACTTTCTGCAACGCGCTGGAGAGCTCGTTGCGCAGTCCGTCATGCGCCATGGCGATGACATTCCAGTTCGCCTTGCCGGCGGCGGGCTCCAGAAATTTGCCGGTTCTGCCACTGATGTAGAGGATGTCCCCGTGCTCGTTCACCAGTACTGCGGGCGGCGCGTAGCGTTTCTGCAGCATCTGATCGGCCAGGGATTGCAGGCTGGGAGACGGAGCACGCGCTGATGTTTGAGATTCCTGGCGGTTCGTCTGGGTCGGCACATACACGGCGGGGAAGTCCAGATGGCTGCTCTGCATGGCGGTTTCGTTGCGCTGAAAAATGCGCTCCTTCAGCGCCAGCGCGGTGAACAGGTGCGTGAAGTTGCCAATGCTCTCCGCACTGCCAAGAAACAGCACCCCGCCCGGGTTCAGGCTGTAATGGAACAGCGGAAACAGTTTCTTCTGCAACTCCGGGGTGAGATAAATAAGCAGGTTCCGACAGCTCAGGATGTCCAGCTTGGTGAACGGCGGATCCATGATGAGATTCTGCGGTGCAAAGATCACCATGGAGCGGATCTCCTTGTTCACCCGGTAGCCGCCTTCCTCTTTGATGAAAAAGCGCGTCAGCCGCGCAGGCGAAACATCCGCCACGATGTTCTCGGGAAAGAGCCCCAGGCGTGCCTTGTCGATGGCGTCTTTGTCCAGATCCGTGGCATAGATTTGCAGGGAGAAGTTGTCCGTGGACTTGAGGGTCTTCAGCGTCTCCTTGAAGATCATGGCCAGCGAGTACGCCTCCTCACCGGAGGAGCAGCCCGCCACCCAGGCGCGCAGGGTGCTGCCTGCGGGCCGGTCTTTGAGCAGCAGCGGCAGCGCCTTGCTGGCCATCTGCTCCCAGGAGGATTTGTCACGGAAGAAATTCGTCACGCCGATGAGCAGCTCCTTGAAGAGGATGCCCAGCTCCTGCGGATTCTCCTGCAGGTAGCGCACGTAGCCGCTGATCCTGCCCACCTGATGGATGCCCATGCGGCGCTCCACCCGCCGGTACAAAGTGCTGCGGCGGTACAGCGTGAAATCATGGCCGCTGTGCGCACGCAGCAGGATGACGATCTTCTCCAGCGCACTCTGCATTTTTTCATCCAGATGCAGTTCGGTCCTGGCAAGATGGGGCAGATGCCGCCGGTAGGCGATGAGTTTGTCCGGCAGTTCCTCAGCCGAAGCCACAATGTCCGCCAGCCCTGCGTCAATGACACTGCGCGGCATGGCGTTGAACTTGGCCGTGGCCGGGTCCTGCACCAGCACGACGCCTGCTTTCTCCTTGATGGCGCGCAGTCCCAGCGTGCCATCGCTCCCCATGCCCGAGAGAATAATGCCCACGCTCTGCTCACGCTGATCCTGCGCCAGCGAGCGGAAGAAGAAGTCAATCGGCAGCCGCAGTCCGCGCGATTCCACGGGGGCCAGCAAATGCAGCACACCACGCAGCACGGACATGTCGCTGTTCGGCGGGATCACATACACGCAGTTCGGCTGCACCTTGGTGCGGTCCGTCACCTGCATCACCTTCAAGGACGTAGCGCGCTGCAGCAGCTCAGGCATCATGCCTTTCTGCGTGGGGTCCAGATGCTGCACAATGACATACGCTATGCCGCTGTCTTTGGGCACATGCGCAAGAAACTGCACCAGCGCCTCCAAACCGCCCGCTGAAGCACCGATGCCAACGATGGGGCACTCATACACCTTCTTCGACTGGGTTTTCCGGGGCGCAGGCGTGGCTTTTTTGACCGTACGCTTTCGCGCTGGAGTGGATGCGGATTTTTTCATGGCTCGTTCACGAGCTCCGCCTCGATGCCTCGGTAGCGCCTGTGACCCCAGCAGACTCCACGATGGGCCTCTTGTCGAGCACGGTCCGCGCATCTCCCATGGGCAATGCACCTCAATGTGGCTGACTCTGAACAGGGTGGGGAGGCCTGGTTCATTGCCCCAGATCCCGCCGCTGCTGCAGATCAATGAGATGGTCCGAGAGAATCGGCAGCAGCGTCCGCTTGATGATTGCCTTCGCCGCCTCGGAAACGTCCGCATTTGCCAGGGCATTTTCATACTGGCTGATGCCGAGCTCCTCGCCGGCCTGCAGATTCTTCAAAACCGGGGATTCGCCCAGCAGGCCATCGGCCTCCCTCAGCGCCTCTGCAAAGCCGGTCCAGGTGCCGCTGTCGGAGGCAGGCTCCAGAGCACTGTCGGAAATAAATTTGCGCAGTTCAAAAACATTCTCCTGATGATCCGCGCGGATGCGTTCGAGCGCGATGTCGGCAGTACCATTGTCGAATTTATCAATCACCTGGCTGTAGGTTTCAACGGCGGCGATCTCTCGGATCAGCAGCGCATTGCAGGTCTCGAATGTCTGGTCAGTGGTCATGGAATGGGGGATTGAGGTTTTATTATGGCTTTCAGCCGCAGCTTCAAAAAAAGAGCTGTGGCAGTTGGGCGGGGGGTCGCCTCAACTGCCACAGCTTGATGCGTTGAGAGGCGCGTCAGGAATTCAGGCAAACGGATCTGCCAGGCTCCCTGCTTCTCTCGCGCAAATTACTTGGCGGCAAGTTCCGTGGCTGTGGCAAGATGTGCCTTCAGCGCTGGGAGCATCTTTTCAGCCCAACCCTTCACGTCGCTGTCCTTGGAGTCCTTGGCGGCGTCTTCGAAGTTGCTGACGCACTTCTTGTGACTGCTGATCAGGTCGGCGAGGAATTCCTTGTCGAAATCCGCCTTGGTGGCCTTTTCCAGATCCTGGAATTTTCCGGCCTGTTTAGGACTGATGACAGCAGAGACATCCACGCCCTTTGCGACTGCCAGAGCACTGAGATCCTTGTTTGCCTGGGTGTGCTCGGTGACCAGCATCTCGGCGAAAGCCTTGACGTCAGCGCGCTCAGCTTTTTGCACGCCAAGTTCAGCGAGCTTCACCACAGCAGTGCCTGCGGCGGATTCGGTTTTGACGAATTTGACGTCCGCTGCGTCGAGGGTGTCTTTCGGTGCTGCGTTGCTGCTCGCAGTGAAGAGCATCGCCGCGCAGAGGGCGAGAGTGGAGGTGGAGAACAGGGTGGTTGTTTTGTTTTTCATATGGTTGCTTTGTTTGGTTGTTGATGACGCTGTTGTTGCTGTCATCGGCGGCATGCTAGAGTTCCCCCGCAACATTCACTATGGGGTGAAACCCCACTCTTTTCCCTCACTCACCGCTGGCCATGAAATGCCGCCACTACTGCATAAAAAAGCCCCTCATTCGTTTCACGGAATGAAGGGCTGATAATGGCGCACCCGCACTCAGGTGCAGCCGCGCAGCACAAAGAACAGCAGCAGGATGGGAAGCGGAATGCCGAGCAGCCACAGCAGTGCCCAGCCAATTTTGCCGGATGATTTTTTGCGTGTGAAAAGTGTTTTCATAGAACTTGTTGGGGTTTGATGATTTGAAGTAGCTGGCGGGTTAAGTGAATGATGATGTTCACTGCGCGCATTTAACAGGCACTCTTCCTCCATCACCATGGGGTGAAACCCGGCCCCTTTACTTCACGCTTTTGTTGTAGTGCCGTGGCAGCACCACCCGAAACGTCGAACCTGCCCCGGGGCTGGTCTCCAGTTCCAGACTTGCGTCCAGCAGTTCGCACAAACGCTTCACGATGGAAAGACCCACACCTTCTCCGGGCAGCTGACTGGCCGGGAGTGTCGTGGACTGCGCAGGCACGGTGGGTGCGTTGCTGAGATCTCCCGAGTCCCGATCATGGGCGTTGATGTCATCGGCCGCGTGTGCGGTTTGCGTGGCTTCGTAAAGCTGGCGTGCCAGCGGTGCGCCGGGGCCGGCGTCCAGCCCGGGACCGGTGTCCTGAACACAAAACATCCAATCATTTGTTTCACCGCCTTTGCCAGGCCCCCAGATGACGGTGACACCGCCGCTCTGCGTGTATTTGAGTGCGTTGAGCAGCAGGTTTTGCAGGATGCGCTGGATTTTGGCACGGTCGCCATGCACACGCATGGAGTCCGGCCCCTTCATCTTCAAATACAAACCTCGCGCCTGCGCCAGCGGCATGGACGTTTGGCAAAAATCCGCCAGCAGCACACCCGCATCAAAGGGCACCACCTTGCGACTTTCCAGCCCGGCATCCAGCCGCGCCAGGCTCATCAGGTCTTTGAGCATTTCGTGCAGTGATGACACCCCCTTCTGCAACAAGGTGGCAAACTCATGCCTCATCGGTTCCGTAACGTTTTTTCGGTCCAGCACGGAAGTCGCCCCAGACACCACGCTCAGGCTGCCCTGCAAATCATGCGTCGCTTCGCGCCAGGCGGCCGCTCGCACCCGGTCCAGATCGTTCAGTGTGGACAGGGCCTGCTCCAGTTCACGCACATGCCCGTTCGCTTCTGCTTGATGCAGCCGCCAGTATTGCGTGGCGCTGTCACTGATGCCGTCCCAGCACAATTGAGCCCATGCGCGCCGCGCCGCTGGCAGAACCGCAGCCTCCAGGCCGGGATGCGCTGGACCATACATTTCCAGCTCCTCCATGACGGCCATTTGCAGATGCCCCCACTCCTGGGTCAGCTCGCGCAGCTGATAGCCCTGCTGCCAGCGCTGCAGCCCGTGCTCTGTGACCTGGTCTTTTTCATTCTGCTGTGCCTGGAAGCTTTCAACTTCAGGCCAGGCGCGCAGCCGGAGGGCGAATGAATCCAGCACGCCGGGGATGTGGTCGTTAAACTGCAAGCGCGTCAACGAGGTGGCGATGGTCAGCTCTGCCACGTTCTCCGTCGCGGTTCGCCACCGTTGCAGGAGGAAATCTCGCTTCTCACCGAGGTGGGTTGCGAGCGCGCTCAGCTGTTCTCGCGTTTTGGCCGTTTCCTGTTCAGTGGCTACCATTTGATTCGTCCCTGGTGAATTTGATCATGCATGCTCAACTGAGACCACAGATAGACTCGGTGCCATCAATAATCATCTCATCAATGAAACGATGCAGAGTGGTGACGATGAACAGGCATGAGGCTGCACCAAATTCTGCATGCATATCTTTGAACTCTCGCAGGTGGTAGATGAGAATGGCGCGGAGTTGCATGAACTCGCGCAGCATTTCAGGGAGTTCGTAACCCTGCCTCAGGCGTGTGGAACCGTGCTCCCCGGCATCTTTGACCGATTGCCCGGCAACCACCTCGCTGCCGTAATGCGGTAGTGTGTTGATCAGATTCTCAAAAATTTCAGGAAGGTGGTTCGTGAGCGCGATCGTGCTCAATCTCTCAGCATCCATGATTGCCTCGTCGGCGCGCACTCGCTCCAGCCATTCACTGATGATCAGCACCGGGATCTCGCTGAAGTAGAGTGGGAGGTGCCGTTTCATCAAGTTCAATGGGTCGCAACACCCCACCATGAACAGCACCACGCAGACTCACCATGGAGTGTTCACCCCATTGGCGGCGGCCGCAGAAGCGGTATTCTTGCCTCATGAGTTCATCCTCCCCTCGACGATCCAGATCCACCGGCTGCCTCTTCACGTTGCTGCAACTGCTGGCGGTATATCTGCTCAGCCACGGTCCGGTTATGGCCTTGTATTCGAGCAAGCGCATCGAAGGCCCCGTCCCCAACGCTGTCACCGTCATCTATCAGCCCCTGCACTGGCTCTACGAGAACACCCCTCTCGGCAGCCCGATGACCGCCTACGATGGCTGGTGGGGTAATCTGCTGAAGAAGTCCTGAGCTGCCCAGAGTTCCCTGCCAACAAAAAGGAGGAAGCGGCTGGCTGCTCATGCCGGCCACTTCCATGCAAAAAATGTCTAACTGTTCGCACAAAGTAGGGTTTCACCCCATCGCAGGTGGATCCCGTGCGGACGAGTCTGCCCACAAGCCCCCCCAAGCTGACTCATGACCACGCCCCCTGACATTCCCATCCCCGCGCAATCACCCAAATTCAGCATCGAGGCCGCCCGAATTCTGCTTGAGCAGGCGCTGGAAGCCGAGAAATCAGGCGAAAACGCAGAGGAGGAGTCGGCCCATAAACGCGCCATGAATGCCTATACCGGCGCTTCCGTTACGGTGCCGCCTGTGGTCATTGCCACACCGGCGACCGCCGCTCCTAATCAGTCATAGCCAATCTTGGCGAATGATTATAGGTAGGGTTTCACCCCATGGCTAGCCTGCCGCCGCTGGCGAATAATAGACGCTGAACAGCCGCACCAGCCAGGGATCGAGCCTCGATGCCCAGGGTGCTGCTTTTTCAGAACAAGCATGAGTGAGACCCTGTTGAGCCAACTGTCAGTCCATTACCTGGCGGCATTGCGCACCCATCTGGAACAAGGCCGTCAGACGAGCCTGCTGCCTGCCCATGAGCTGGGCACTGAGGCGGTGAATGTCGGTCTCGAGACGCTGGATCTCGCCAAGGTGCACCATCAGGCCCTGGAGACTCTCATTCTGCCTACTTGCTCCTCCGTCATGCGCGATGAGATGACCCTGCGTGCGGAGGTGTTTTTCACCGAAGCCATCGTCCCCATCGAAAAGACGCACCGCTTCGCCTTGGAAGCCCATGCTGACTTGCAGCAGCTGCAGGAGCGGCTGGGACAGCGTACTCTCGATCTGGCAGAGTCCAATCGTGACCTCCAGCAGGGCATCACCAAGCGCATGACCGCCGAGGCTGCGCTGGAAAACAGCGAACGCGTCTCCGGCCAGCTGCTTCATGATTCCCGTCTGCTGGAGCAGCAGCTGAAGGACATGACACGGCAGATCATGTCCGCAGATGAAGTGGAGAGGAAGAAGATGAGCCTCCAGCTCCATGACGACATCGGCCAGACCTTGCTGGGCATCCACATGCGCCTGCTGACTTTGAAAACGCAGATGGTCGCCAGGCATGCGGGACTCAATCAGGAAATCGCCACCACGCAGCGGCTGGTGGAGGCCGCCGTGAAAACCATCAACCAGTTCGCCCACGAATTCGGCATTCCCCATGAAATATAAGCGCATTGATCTTTCGCGTCATTATCACGCAGCTTTGCAGCACTTCTTGAGGGAAGGTCCGGCGGCGAGCATGGCACCCGCGCATCAGCTCGGGCACCAGGCCATCACCCTCGGGCTGGAGACGCTGGATCTGGCACGCATGCATGAGGTCGCCCTCGTTTCGCTGGTGCTGCCAAGCTACTCATCCAGCACCAATGACGGCCTGATGGGACGCGCTGGCTTGTTCTTTGCCGAAGCCATCACCCCCATCGAGGAAACGCATCGCGGAGCACGTGAGGCCAATATTCACCTCAATCAAATGGTCCACACGCTGAGCCTGCGCACGCATGAGCTGGCCGCCTCCGTCGAGGATCTCAAGCAGGAGGTCGTGCATCGCAGGGCCATCGAGGAGACTCTCCGCATCAGCCAGCAGACCTCCAGCGATCTGCTGCAGAAGTCGCGCGAATTGCAGGAAGAGCTGCGCCAGCTCTCACGTCAGCTTCTCTCCGCGCAGGAGGAGGAGCGCAAAAAAATCAGCCGCGAGCTGCACGACGTCATCGCGCAGACCCTCACGGGCATCAATGTACGCCTGGCAGCTTTGAAAACAGATTCTTCGGTCAGCAAAAAGGACCTTCAGGGCAAGATCACCAGCACCCAGGAGCTGGTGGAAAAGTCGGTGGACATTGTCCACCGCTTCGCACGTGAACTGCGCCCCTCAGTGCTGGATGATCTGGGACTCATCCCCGCACTGCAGGCATTCATGACCGGCTACATGAAAGAC
>DLGZ01000062.1 GCA_002482965.1 Verrucomicrobiaceae bacterium UBA7681
ATCCAGCATCCAGCATCCAGCCCCCCCCGCACAACATCCGCCCACCCATCCCCAAATCGCGGAGAGCAGCCCCCATTCGCCACCGCCATGTTTCATCCTCAACCATGAAACGCAACGATCCCATCTCCCACCTCATGTCCCGCAATGTGATCACCGCCCACCACGGCGATCCAATCTCCAAAGTCCGCGCCCTCGTCCGCCAGCACGGCGTCCATCACATCCCCGTCGTCAAGGCCGACCAGCTCGTCGGCATCATCTCCTGGACTGACATCCTCCGCGTCAGCTTTGGCGACGCCTTCAACACCGACGAACGCACCGTGGACGCCACGCTCGATCACACCCTCTCCCTGGAGCAGATCATGCAAAAGAGCCCCGTCACCCTCGCCGAAACCGGCACCGTCCGTGAAGCCGCCGAACTCCTCGCCGGCGGCACCTTCCACGCCCTCCCCATCGTCTCCGGCACCAAGCTCGTCGGCATCGTCACCACCACCGACCTCATCAAATACCTCCTCGATCAGTTTTAGCAGCCCGCAGGTACAACCAGCACCCGGCAAAGGCGGTGGCGTTCGTTTTTGCACCTGCCGGTTCATAGCTCCCTGCACCACGAATCTCCATGGCAGGCTGGCGTCTTTTTCACCACTCCGCTCCGCCGCACACCAGCTCCAACGGAGCTGAGTAAGAGCCCAGGGTCAGCCGAGCCTCAGTGAGGCGACCCTGGGTTCGGACAGCCAATCCGGGAAGCAAACCATCCCTCCGCCGCACCCCACGCCCACCCTTCGTAGCTTTAGCGAAGAATGGGCGTCTGCAATGCGCCACGCCGCGCACTCCGCTTCCAGCCCCAAGCTGCCACGCACCCATCATTCCTCTTTGCCCCGCATCAAATGCTGAGATACCCTCCACCAGCATGCCCAAGCCCCGGAGCCTCCTACTCGCCGCCGCCCTTCTCTCACTCCCCACCGCCCTCCTAGCGGCCGGGCTTGAAGAAGCCTCCGAGTATGTCTCGGCACGGCAAGCCCTCGCAGACGGGCTCCCCAGCGTCGCCGCCGTCAAAGCAGAGCGCCTCCTCAAGCTCAAAGGCTGGACCCGCGTCGAGACACGCCAGCTCGCCACCTTCGCAGCCGAAGCCTGGACCCGTGCCACCGAAGGCACCCGCGTCCTCACCCTAGCAGACACCTACGACCTCGATGACGAACCCTTCTGGCGCGGTCAGGGCCTCGCCCTCACCGGAGACCTCACCGCCGCACGCCAGCTCCTCACCGAAGAAACCACCACCACCCCGCAGCATCCGCGAACCCCGCTCCTCCTCGCGCAAATCCTCGCCGCCCTCGGTGAAAATGCCGCCGCCCGTGATGCCCTCGCCCCCCTGCTGACTTCCACCGATGCCGCCCTGCAATCCCATGCACGCCTGCTGCAAAGCGAGATCGACATCAACGAAGGCAAACCCGCCCGCAGTCTCCCCACCCAAGTGGATCAGGACACTGCCGCCACCCGCTTCCTCCGCGCACGCGCCCTGCTTCAAAGCGGCCAGCTCATCCTCGCGCAGGAGATGCTCCAGTCCGTACTCACCTCCCCCCAAGGCGGAGAGCGCATCCACCAGGCCGCGCAGCTCCTTCAGGTGGAGGCCCTCCTCCAGCTCCACCAGGCCACCGATGCCCAGGAGCAGCTCACCAAGTTTCTCGATGCCACCGCCGACAGCCCTCTCTGGATCGAAGCCTTTGACCTCCTCAACCTCGCCCATCAGGAGATCCCCACCTCCGGCACCATTCCGGAAGGCGTCCTGCGCTGGATCTCCGCCGGCAACACCGCCCAGCAGCAGCCCGATCCCCCCCCCGTTCTGGCAGAAGCCACCGCAAAATTTCGCGGCCACGCCATCTATCTCACCGCCCAGTGGCTCGCCGCGCAGAAACGCGATGACGAAGCCGTCAGCATGCTGGAGTCCCTCATCCAGCTCCACCCCCACCACCCACGCCTCAGCGATGCCATGCAGCTCGCCATGGAGATCTACGCCAACCACCACATCGACGTACGCGTCAAGGCGCTCGCCGAAGCCTGGCACCAGCACTTCAGCACCTCCTCCGTCCCCGTGGACTTCGCCGTCGGCGGCCTCCACTTCCGCCGTGGCGAGACCCGCGAGGCACTCCAACTGTTTCAAAGCGCCGCCAACGTCGCCACCACCCTCACCGAGCGCCGCCGCGCCCTGTTCAACGCCGCCGTAGCCGCCATCACCGCCAGTGATTTCACCCTCTACCAGAGCCTCCTCGGTCAGCTCCAACTCATCTCCAACGCCACCGCCGTCGGCTCCGAAAGCACAGACTCCGCCGCCACCCTCGAACTCGAAAAAGCCCTCTACCTCGCCGCCGCCCACAAGCCCGAAGCCGAAGATGCCCTCCGCACCTTCATCCGCACCTACCCCAAGCACCCACGCTTCGCCGACGCCTGCATCGCCCTCGCCGAATGGTTTCTCCTCGCCACACCACCCCGCATCGAAGACGCCCTCAAGTCCCTCGACAACGCCACCACCGCCCCCGGCCAGCTCGCACCCCAGCAGCAGCAGCGCATCCACTACACCCGCCTCTGGCTCAGCGACGCCGCAGGCGATTTGAAAACCCTCATCGCCCAAGGCGCAGACTTCCTCAAGCTCTGGCCCAAAAGCCCCCTCCTTACCGAAGTCCGCATGAAGATCGCCGGCGCCTACTACCGTCTCGAAGACTTCGCCAATGCTCGCACCGAATTCGAAATCATCGCCCGCGACTATCCCGACACTCAGCAGGCAGACACCGCCCTCTACTTCGCCGCCATGTCCGCCACCTCCGTCATGAGTGAAGACGGCCGCAAACGCGCCCTCGAAATCTGGGAGGAACTCGCCCAGAAAAACGGCCCCCTCGCCGTCGCCTCCCGCAGGCAGCAGGCCCTCTCAGAGCGCCTCCAGGGAAACCACGCCGCCGCCCTCGCCGTCCTCGACAAAGTCCTCGCCATGAAAGCCCTCGAGCCCGCCCAGCGCCTCATGACCACCTGTGAAAAAGCCGAGCTCCTCCTCCTCCTCGGCAAGACCGACCCCGCCCAGCTCGACGCCGCCGCAGATCTCCTCGACGCCTTCCTCACCGACCACACCCTGCCCTTCGTCTGGAAGGCCCGCGCCGGCTTCACACTCGCCTCAGTGCATCACGACGCCAAGCACGACACCGAAGCCCTCGAAGCCTGCTACAACGTCCTCCGCGCCGCCGACATGTCCCCCCCAACCAGTCCCGCCGACTACCTCTGGTTTTCCAAAGCCGGCTTCTTCGGCGTCGATCTCCTCGAAGCCTCCCGCCAGTGGGAAGCCGCCGCCCGCCTCGCCGAGCAGATCGCCCAGCGCCCCGGCGACCGCGCCACCGAAGCCCGCGACCGCGCCACCAAAATCCGCCTCGAACACTTCCTCTGGGACGGCCCCGCCCCCAAGCTCCCCACCGTCCTGAAATTTGACGAAACTTCTGCTGAAAAAACCTCGGCAGAGAAAGCGCCGGCGAAAGGCACGAAGAAGAAGGCCAAGTAGGGCGGCGCTCTTCGTTCGCGGCCCGGGCCCTCCAGTCCTCCGCAGCTTCAGCAAAGGAGGAAGCCGTAGTTTTCAATCCCCGCCCCGGCATCACACGCTACCACTTCATACCACATCTTCACACCCACACCATTTCACTCCCTCACGCCAGCAGCCCCCTCTTCACCTCCCCAAACACATCCGTCAGCCGGAAATCCCGTCCCGCATAGCGATACGTCAGCCGCTCATGATCCAGCCCCAGCAGGTGCAGCATCGTCGCATGCAGATCATGCAGATGCACCTTGTCCTGCTCCGCTTTGAAGCCCGTTTCATCCGTGCTCCCATAGCGGATCCCCGGTTTCGCTCCACCACCCGCCATCCACATCGTGAACCCCAGGTGATCATGATCGCGGCCATTGTTTTTGTTCAGCAGCGGCGGCCGGCCAAACTCACCACCCCACAGCACCAGCGTATCCTCCAGCAGCCCGCGCTGCTTCAGATCCGTCAGCAGCGCCGCCACCGGCTGGTCCGTCTCCAGCGCATGCTGCGGATGCCCCTTGAAAATATCCGTGTGATCATCCCAAAACTCGTGATTCACCTGGATGAACCTCACCCCCGCCTCCGCAAAACGCCGCGCCATCAGACACGCCCGCCCGATCTGGTCCGTCATCTTCCCATCGCCAATCCCATACATCTCCTGCGTCGCCTTGCTCTCCCGGTTCAGGTTCATCACCTCCGGCATCTCACGCTGCATGTTAAAAGCCAGCTCCGCAGACGAGATCAGTCCCTCCAGCGCCTCGTTGCTCCCATCCTGCGCCAGCTTCTGACGGTTCAGCGACTGCACCAGATCCAGTTGCCGCCGCTGCGCCCTCACATCCAGCCGCGCATTCCTCATGAACGGCAGCTCAATGTCCTTCAGCGGTGTCGCCGGAAAACCCGGGCTCGATCCATTCCCACGGTCCTGGCCGATCGGCGTCCCACCACAAACCGCCGGTAAAAACGCGCAGCCATGCTTCAGCGGACCACCCCCTGAAAACGACGGATTGATCGTCACAAAGCCCGGCAGATTTTGATTCTCCGTACCCAGCCCATACACACACCACGAGCCCACGCTCGGCCGCGTAAACGCAAAGCTCCCCGTGTTCATCTGCAGGATCGCCTGCGGATGCGCATTGTGGTCCGTGTGCATCGAATTGATCACACACAGATCATCCGCATGCCGCGCGATGTTCGGTAGCAAATCAGACACCATCATCCCACTCTGCCCCCGCGCCCTGAACTCCCACGGCGACTGGCAATACACATTCGTGCTCCCCTTCGCACTCGGCACCCCCTGCTGCTTCGTCAGCGCCGGCTTGTAATCAAACGTGTCCACCTGCGACGGCCCTCCCTGCATAAACAAAAAGATCACCCGCTTCGCCCTTGCCGGAAAATGCGTCGCCCCCGGCACCAGCGGATTCATCCTCGCCGCCCCCAGCCCATTCGCCCCAAACAATCCCCTCAGCGCCAACATGCCAAACCCCGCGCTCGAAGCACTCAGCAAATCACGGCGACTGGAAAGCATCCCCATCACACACTCATACGCCACCATTCCATAATTCTTGTCGCTCCCGACGCCGCCCCTCCCCAGTTCAATGTCAATGCCAGCCACATCCTGCCCGCCATGAAGAACCTCCTCGCCGATCAATCCCCCGTAGCAGCCGCACCAGACATTCGACCCGCCGACGGACTGCGACTAGATCCCAGCGCTCAATCGTGAATATGCAATTGTTTGCTGAGCATCTGGAATGAACAAGCAAACCATCCGCGTTAGTTCAAAATCCAGACTGGCCGCGCAGAAGGTCTGCCTGTTCGCAAGTACGTCTAGTTCGCACCCGACTCCAATCAACCCGCCCCCATGAACCATCGATTCCTCTGCCTGCTCCTCGCCGCCGCCATCACCACCAGCATCCAGGCCCAAACCGCCGATCCGAATCCACTCGTCGAAAAAGCCCTCACAGCAGTTGGAGGCAAAGACCGGCTCCTCAAGAATTTCCGCATCAAGGAAATCTTCCACTTTGGCAGCACCCCCGAGCCCGCCGAGGGAAAAAAACGCTCCACCCGCGAGTCCATCCTCTCCCAGCCCGACAAATGGTGGATCAACAAAAAAGAGCGCGGTATCGAACCCGCCAAGGACGACGTACGCGCCTGGTCCCTGGATCTCCTCGTCGATGAAAAATCCAAGATCGAAGTCATCCCCGACCTCACCGACGAAGGCAAAAGCTGCTTCGGCCTCCGCATCAGCGGCAGCGTCACACCCGCGATGAATTTCTACTTCGACAAAGAAACCTCGCTCCTCCACCGCCTCGACTGGCGCGGAGACTTCTATCGCTTCAGCGACTGGAAGGAGCACGACGGCCTCAAATACGCCAGCAAGACCATCATCTTCAAAGTGAAAGACAGCAAACCCTGGTTCTTCCACGAAGTCACCGAGATCGAACGCCTCGCCACCCTCCCCGAAGGCCTCGCAAAGCCATAAATCCCCCGCAAAAAAACACCCCTCCGCCAAAATGGGGTCAGTGTGCAAATTCTTGACAAATCACCTGCATCATCCCGGTGCAATATTCGCATTCACTCCGCCCATTCAAAATGGGGTCAGTATGCAAATTTTTGACAAAATCACCACCCCAACTCTAAAATCCCGCCATGCCACGCAGCATCCGCATCCAGTCCGCCGGAGCCTACTACCACGTCATGGCCCGGGGAAACCGTCGCGAAGCCATCTTCCATGACGACGCCGACCGCCGCTTCTTCCTCCACACCCTCAGCCAGGCCTGTGAAATGACCGGCTGGCGCGTCCACGCCTGGGTGCTCATGGGCAATCACTACCACCTCTTCATCCAGACCCCGGAGCCCAACCTCGTCGCCGGCATGGCCTGGCTGCAAAACACCCTCACCCGCCGCTACAACGTCCGGCACAGCCAGTGGGGCCGCCTCTTCGGAGACCGCTACAAAGCCGTCATCGTCGAAGGCACCGACGCCCACCACTACCAGACCCTCATCGACTACATCCACCTCAACCCCGTCCGCGCCAAACTCATCCGCCCCAAGGCCGGTAAAAGCGTCCTCGACTACCGCTGGAGCAGCCTCGCCGGCGGCTACGCCCTCCCACCCAAAGAGCGCCCCACCTGGCTCGACGCCGCCAGCGGCCTCCGCGCCTTCAATCTCGAAGACAACGCCGCAGGACGCCGCCAGATGATCAAGCGGCTCGACCGCCGCGCCCTCACCGAAGAAATCGCCAACTGCGGCGTCCCCCCGCTCCCCGAAGAAGCAGACGCCCGCACCAGCCACCTCCGCCGCGGCTGGTTCTGGGGCACCCAAGCCTTTGGCAATGCCATGCGCAACCTCGCCGATACCGCCGTCACCAAACACACCCCAAAATCCCGCAGTTACCGCAGCGATCCCCACGTCGCCTCGCACGGCCAGCAGCAGGCCGAATCCTGGCTCAAGCAAGGCCTCAAAGCCGCAGCCCTCAAGCCCGCCGAAGTCGCCCAACTCAAAGGCTCTGATCCCCGCAAGCTCCTCCTTGCCGACCTCCTCTGGCACCGCACCACCGTCTCCCAGGAATGGCTCGCCGAAAAACTCGCCATGAAATCCGCCGCCAACGTCAGCCAGCAACTCCGCCGCCTCGACCGCAAAAAAACCCGCGCCCAAGCCCCCGAAGAACTCATACACTTCCTCGATCAGGCCGAGTCACCCGAATGATGACCTCCAGGCCATCTATCAAAAACTTACCCCTCCCAGCGCCTCCCCGTAGATCACGGCTTGAGATTTTCACGGCACTCCTTCACCAGCTTCGCGTCATCAATGCGTCCCGCCTTGGTCAGCTCCGCTTCCTTCAGTGGCGGGGATCATGAGGTAGCGGATGGAGTTACCAGGTTTGCAGCGTGACGTCGGGGCGTTGTTTCTTGAAAGCCTGGAGGCCGGCCTCTGGAAACTGTCCTGGTTTGATTCCCAGATTCTTCAAGCCACCCATCTTTTGCAACACCGACAGGCATGCAGGGGTGAGTTGATTGCAGGTGGCGATTCTCAGGAGCGCCAGCTTCTTTAACTTCGCGATGTCCGCGATGTGTGTGTCAGTAATATTGGTCTTCGACAGGACCAGTTCCTCCATCTGAGGCCAAATCTTGGGCAGGCCCGCAAAGGCATCCGCCTGCACGTCTGTTGTGCTGCTGATGCTGAGCATTTTTATTTTTGGCCAGGCAGCACCAAGCATGGCCAGGTCGGTCGCGGCAAACGTTCCCGGCGGAAGTTCGAGGGCTTCCAATTTGGGAAATGCAGCGGCAACCGTTGCGATCTCTGCTGGCAGATCGCTCAACCGGCTGCCGAACCCCAGCGATTTCACGGACAGTTTGGCAAGCGAAAGCAGGCCCTTGTTGGTGATCTCTGTCTGCATGACGTTGAGTGCCTCCAAGTGGGGGAGCGAGGCCAGCACAGGCAGGCTTTCGTCACCGATTTTCGTCTCGCGCAGACTCAGCAAGCTTAATTGTTTGAAACGTCCTATCGCTTTGACGGTGTCTGCATTGATCCCCGTCCCACGCAGTTGGAGCCACTCAAGTTTGCCGCCGGGTAACTGCGTCAGGCCGCTGAGGTCCGATTTGGCAGAACTGGTGACCCAGAGAGCTTCGAGGTTCTGCGAGGAGGCAAGGTATTGCAACCAAGCCCCCTCCAAGTTCACCCAGTTCTGGACATCCACTCTGATCAATTGCGGGCAGCTGCTGAGGAAGCGGAAGGCTGCATCGGTCTGATTGCCACCCCCTGAAGTTTGGAACACTTTCAAGTCGGTGAGCCCAGCAAGCTGGTCAAAAGCGGCGTCCGGCGTATCGGGCATCGGCGTAGGCAGGATCACGCTGGTGACGACGAACTGCCCCCGCGGCAGGGCCTCCACCGATTTGATGTCTGCGGCACCTACCTTGACCGTCCCGCCGATGGACAACACCCATTCGGCAGCCTTGCGGTCATCCCCTCTCACCTTGGGCATTTTTGCCGCTGATTCCGGGCGGGGCATTGCGGCCGGCGGCGCGGTGGCAGAGGCAACCCCTGAGGCCGGAACATCCGCCACCAGACCGGTACGATACGCCATGACCTCCTTCGCTTCATCCACCCTGTCGGCCTTGGTCAAAGTGGCCTCCAGCTCCTTCAAACGTGCGGTGTAGGGTCCCTGAACCGCTGAGACGTTGGCCATCTTCTGCTGCGCGAGTCTCTGCAGCTGTTCACGATAGATCGTGCGGAGCTTTTTGAGTGCCTCAGGCGTTGTATCATCGTCTTCCGGCAAAGACTCTCCAGCACCCAGTAATTTTTGATCCGCTGTGATGGCGAGCACGGCCGGAAGATCACCCGCGCCTTTGGCCTGTGCACCAGCGTTGCCCAGCGCCGTGATGAACTTGGCATTCAGATCCTTGATCGCAGCATCATGCGGCGCGCTCACACGCTCCGCGAGCACCTTTTCATACTGCGTGAGTAGCAGCGTCAGCTCCGGCGGCGGGGCGGCGCCGGTCACTGAGGCAAACAGATAAATAAGAGCAAGGAGAGAACGTGTTTTCATGCTTGAGATACTAAATAGGGAGACTGCACACTATTGCAAAAAAGGCGGCTTCATTAAGAATGATGAGTGGCATTTATCTGGCCATTATCCCCTTATTCACCATCCCCTAGTAAGCAAGTCTATCTTAATCCGTTCTCTGCCAACCTCGCCTTTCACCAGCGTGAGACATCTGTTTCTGGCGTATGGATTTGCCACCTGTGCTGGCAAGGAAGTTGCCCAGCCTCTGCAACGTTAAGCAAAACCAGCGCTTCCCCGGTCTTTTCGCCCCGTTTACCCCCTCTACTCCCTCGGCCAATCACCTCCCACGATATCAGGGGCGAATAGCGGCAAACTCTTGATAACCTCACGGGCCTGATCAGCGCGGCCCAGCCACTCAGCGCCCTCATCTCCAGCCTCGTGATGACCGCGCGAAAAAACAGCCCAGCCCCGCCTCAATACACCACCTGAAACTCCCCGCTCTGCATCAGCGCATGGCACAGCTGCGCCCACCCATCCGGCGTATCCCCCGCACTCATCAGAAACCCCTTCATCATCTCCCGCTCCTCCACCGTCGGCACACGGCAGCACACCATCTTCCACGCGCTCACGATCTTCTCCTCCGCCGTCTTCCCGCTCAGCCGCAGCGCCATCCCCTCCGCCTGCCGCATCACCTGCTCGCTGTTCATGAGCAGCAGCGACTGCACCGGCGTGATGCTCGCGGATCGTCCCCCGACCACCAGCCCCGGATCCGCAGCATTGAAGCACTGCATCATCGGCATCTGCGCACCACGCACGATGGGCAGATAAATGCTCCGGTGCGTCGTGTCGTCCTGCAGATCATTGAGAAAATGCTTCCGTCCCACCTCGCGCCCCTGCGGCGTGATCGCCTGCGACTTGTCCGCCACCGGAGAGCCCTCACGCGGCGTCAGATCCAGCGTCCCGCCCAGCGCCAGCAGCGCATCGCGCAGCGGCTCAGCCTCCAGTCGCTTCCGGTTCGCACGCCACAGCAGCAGGTTCGTTGGGTCCTGCGCCCACGCCACCTCAGACCTCGTGCTGGAGCTCATCTGATACGTGCGCGTCAGCACCAGTTCGCGGATCAGCGCCTTCACCGACCACCCCTCCTTCACAAACCGCGCCGCCAGATCATCCAGCAGTTCCGGGTGCGTCGGCTGCATCCCCATGCGCCCAAAATCATCCGGCGTCCCCACCAGCCCCAGGCCAAACAAATGCAACCACACACGGTTCACCAGCACCCGCGCCGTCAGCGGATTCTCCGCACTCGCAATCCACTCCGCCAGTTGCTTCCGACCGCTCTCCTTCGGGCCGATCACCCCCAGCTTCACCGGAATCGCTGACAGCACCCCACGCTTCACCGCCGCCAGCGGTTTTTTGACCTCGCCCTTGTCAAATACCGGGCAGTCCAGCGGCGTCTCCGCATCGCGTACAGACATCCCCACCGGCGGCACCGGCGGCATGCTCTTCTGCTTTTCCGCCAGCCTCTTCTGCCACTCGCCCACATCCTTCTCCAGCACCGTCAGCGTGCTCATCTTCTCCACCATCTCCTTCGGCATCACTGCCGGTTTTTTCGCCGGATCAATCCCCGCCTTCACCAGCTCCTCGCGCATCGTGTTGCGCTTCTTCGCCACCTCAGCGTAGTCCTTCTGCATGTCCGCGATTTCCTTCGCATGCTGCTTCACCGCCAGCATCCGCTGCACCCCATCGCGCCCCAGCGGCATCGCCTCAGCCTCCTTCATCACATTGTTCGTCTCCACCCCGGACAAATTTTGCGTGCTGCGAAAAATCCCTGCCAGCGCGTGGTAGTCCGTGGTGGGAATCGGGTCAAACTTATGGTCATGGCAGCGCGCGCAGTTCGCACTCAGCGCCAGAAACGCATGGCACGTCGCGTCGATCTGATCATCCGCCACGTTCATGTCATACAGCATCGCGTCAGACTCCCCCAGCGACTTCACCCCCACATTGAGAAAACCCGTCGCCAGCAGCTGGTCATCCCGCCTCAGCGCATCACCCGCAGCCGGCAGCAGATCCCCCGCCAGCTGCTCGCGGATGAATTCATCAAACGGCGTGTCACGGTTCAAAGCCCGCACCACATAGTTCCGGTAACGCCACGCCAGCACATACGCCATGTTCCGCGTGTTGCCGCTCGTCTCCGCATAGCGCGCCACATCCAGCCAGTGCCGCCCCCAGCGCACACCAAACTCCGGCGAAGCCAGCAGCCCATCCACCACCGCCGGAAACTTCGCCATCTCAAATCCCTCCACCACCTCCAGCGGCGGCGGCAGCCCAATCAAATCAAAGTACACCCGTCGCAGCAGCGTCAGCGGCTCCGCCACCTCATTCGGCTTCAGCCCCGCCTTCTCCAGCCGCGCCAAAATAAACGCATCCACCCGCGACTGCGGCCACTGCACCTGCTTCACCACCGGCACCACCTGCACTGCAAACCCCTTCAGCGACCACAGCCCCTCCGCCGTCGGCGGACTCCCCGCCAGAACTAAAACCGGCAGGCAAAGCAAAACTGTGAGGCGCGCGATCACCCTCCCAATACGTCCACCCCGCCCCATTCTTGAATCAGCCCATGAAAAACAAGTCCTGCAGCAGCAGCAGCACGCTCTCCAGCTCTTTGTTCCTTTTTTGCGGCTTTTTGCGACCTCCCCTCCGCCCCCCCCACTTTTTCCACCCCCTAAAAAAACATCTTGCATCCTGCCCCGGCATCCCGCACACTTCACCCGTTCCAAGTTCTCTCAACTTGGTGAACACTTGGTGTTGTTCCCGGCAGGATTGCCGAAGTTTCTCTGGCCTTGGCGCTGTTGAAACGCGACTCCGCACTCGCTGCGTAGCCGTCATTCCTGTAGAGACTCACCGCGGCAATGCCGCTTCCCCCCCTACATTTCCCCAAACCACACCGCACGGAAGGCCGCACCATTGTCATGGCCACACCCGTTCGCTGCATTCCAACAGACATCGCTCTTCACTATGGCAGGCCACAATAAATGGTCCAAAATCAAGCGTGGCAAAGCCATCACGGATGCCAAACGCGGCAATGCGTTCAGCAAACTGTCGAAGGAAATCACCCTCGCTGCCAAGCACGGCGGCGGCAGCATCGACATGAATGCCCGCCTCCGCAGCGCCGTCCTCGCCGCTCGCGCCGCCAACATGCCCAATGACAACATCGACCGCGCCGTCAAAAAAGGCACCGGCGAACTCGGTGGCGCTCAGATCGAAGAAATCCTCTACGAAGCCTACGCCCCCGGCGGCGTCGCCATGATGATCGAAATCGTCACCGACAACCGCAACCGCAGCGCCAACGACATCCGCGTCCTCCTCGGCAAAAATCAGGGCACCTTCGCAGACTCCGGCAGCGTCGCCTACATGTTCGCACGCCGTGGCGAGATCCGCCTCGAAAAAGCCACCGCCACCGAAGACCAGATCATGGAAGTTGCCCTCGACGCCGGTGCCGAAGACATCCAGGAAGACGGCGACGACTGGATCGTTTACACCGCCACCGATCAGCTCTTCCAGGTCAATGGCATCCTCCGCGAAAAAGGCCTCACCACCACCTCGCAAAAGCTCATCTATCAGCCGCAGACCACCGTCACAGTCAGTGATCTGGACACCGCGAAATCCCTGATCCGCCTCTACGACATCCTCGACGGCTACGACGATGCACATCACGTCCACGCCAATTTTGAAATCGACGACGCCATTGCCGAGCAGCTCGATTAATCCCCGCCCCTTTCCTGTATATGCCTGACGAAACCACCGCCGAGCTCGAAGCTCCTAAAACCAAGCGCAAAGCCCCGGCCAAAAAAGCAGCGGTCAAAAAAGTCGCCAAAGCCAAAGCTGAACCCATCGTGGAAGTCGCCGCCGAAGAAGCCGCGCCCCCTCCAGCGAAAAAAGCAGCCAAAGTAAAAGCCAAAGCCGCACCCGCTCCCGAACCCGTGGTCGAAGTCGCCCCCGTCGAAGAAGCCCCTCCTGCCGCCAAGCCCAAGGCCAAAGTCGCCCGCAAGACTGCCAAGAAAAAGGCCGACACCACGGAAGCTCCCGAGCTGAACCTTGAGATCCCCGCAGCCCCTGCGCCCGCTCCCGTCGAAGCCCCCGCCGCCATCGTCCAGGAAGCTCCAGCCCCTGCACCCGTTGCAGCTCCCGCGTCTGCACCCGCGCCAGCCCCTGCCGCCAATCCCGCAGGCACCGAAGACTCTGACAACGACGACGCCGAAGACAACAACTCCGGCACCGAGCCCAACGGCCTCCCACGCTACACCGTCATCGGCGACAACGGCCAGCCGCGCCCCATGACCGCCAAAGAGCGCCGCAAAGCCAAGTTCGAACGCTGGAAGCAGCGCCGTGCCGAGCGCGACGCCCAGCGCCGCTCCGGCACCCCCTACACGCCCAATCCCAATGTGAACCGCGAAGGCGGCAACAATCGTGATCGTGAAAACGGCAACAATCGCGACCGCGACCGCGACAACGGCGGCCACCGCGAACGCGAGCGCGACAACGGCGCCCCCCAGCAGCATCCCCAGGGCGGCCGCAACTACGAGCCCGAGCCCGAAAAACCCCTCGGCCCGCCCGAGCCCGCCAACGGCATTCTCGAAATGTCCCCCAAAGGCTACGGCTTCCTCCGCCGTCGCGAACTCTCCTTCGCGCAAAACCCCATGGACGCCTTCATCGCCCCCGAGTTCGTCCGCAAATACGGCCTCCGCGAAGGCATGCAGATCGTCGGCGTTCAGTGCAAAGGCGCACGCGGCCCCCAGATCACCGAAGTCACCGAGGTCAATGGCCGCAATCCCCTCGCCATGCGGGATCTCCCCCTCTTCGAAGAGCTCAAAGCCATCAATCCCAACAAGCGCTACCAGCTTGAGACCACCAAGGACCGCCTCACCACCCGCGTCATCGACATGATGACCCCCGTCGGCCGAGGCCAGCGCGGACTCATCGTCGCCGCACCCCGCGCCGGCAAGACCACCATCCTTCAGCACATCGCCGAAGCCATGGTCGCCAATCATCCCACCGTGCACTTGATGATCCTCCTCGTCGATGAACGCCCCGAAGAAGTCACCGAGTTCAAGCGCATCCTCCCCCAGGCCGAAATCTACGCCAGCAACAACGACCAGGACGTCAAGAATCACACCCGCATCTGCACCTTCGCCATCGAGCGCGCCAAGCGCCTCGTCGAGTGCGGCGAGCACGTCTTCATGCTCATGGACTCCCTCACCCGCATGGCCCGCGCCTTCAACAACACCGCCAAATCCGGTGCTGTCATGAGCGGCGGCGTCGGCGTCGGAGCCCTCGAAATCCCGCGCCGACTCTTCGCCGCAGCCCGCAACACCCGCACCGCAGGCTCCCTCACCATCCTTGGCACCGCCCTCGTCGAAACCGGCACCCGCATGGACGACCTCATCTTCCAGGAGTTCAAAGGCACCGGCAACATGGAGCTCGTTCTCGATCGCAAGATCGCCGAGCAGTTCACCTACCCCGCCGTCAACATCTTCAAATCCGGCACCCGCCGCGAAGAGCTGCTCCTGCAGACCTTCCAGCTCGACAAAATCCACATGCTCCGCCGCGGCCTCGCCGGCCACAAGCCCGTCGAAGCCATCCAGCGCGTCATCTCCCTCCTAGAGCGCTACCCCAGCAACGCCCAAATGCTCGTCGATCTCCCCAGCAAGACCTAACTCTTCGCTTCGAGTTCACAGCACTCCACTCTTCATTCGGGCTTCCCAATCCTTCGTCACTCAGGCGAAGAGGGAAGCCCGAACTTCGTACTAGCATCGCTTCACGCCTTCGCACCAGCCCCATATGGACTGCGGTCGCGCAGGGAGGAACGACCGTAGCTACCGCTTTCCGCAGGCCGGTCAGCCACCGCATACCATAAAACACTCGAACACCACACCCACGTCACCCCCCATCGGCCCTATACGCCCTATCAGACCTATTCCAGTGGCATGCTAAATGCATCCAGTACTTCCGCATTCGTCATTCGTCCGTTGCCCCCTCCCCCCCCACCAGCGTATCCCCTCCCATGCCGGCACCTGACATCAAAGTAAACGAAGTCCTCCCGCCCGAGCCGATCAATCCCATCGCCGCCAAGCTCGCCAGCAGCAAAGACCCCGTCAACAACGCCGCCGCCCGCATCCTCACCAAGTACCTCGACGAGCTCATGCGCGTCCCCGGCACCAACGTCCGCTTCGGGCTCGATCCCATCCTCGCCCTCATCCCCGCCCTTGGCGACACCGTCGCCTCCGGTGCCGGCTTCATCATCCTGCTCGATGCCCTCCGCTCCGGCATCCCCATCCCCGTCTTCCTGCGCATGGCGCTGAATATGGGCATCAATTTCCTCATCGGCCTCATCCCCGGCGCGGGAGCCATCGCCTCCATCTTCTTCAAATCCAACTCCCGCAATTTGAAGCTCCTCATCGCCTGGCAGGCCGGGCATAAGGACAAAGTCCAGCGCAGCACCTTCCACTTCTACTTCGGCATCTTCCTCCTCATCGCCATGGTCATCGGCTTCATCGCCATCGCCTGGGCCTTCTACGCCTGGCTCTTCTACTCCGTCGCCCAGGCCCTCCTCCACGCCCTAGGCTTCAGTTAAGCAAAGCCTCTGAAGTACGATGAGCACTCATGCCCGTCGACCAGCGCCCCGCCCCACATGGCAAACCATACCCATCACCCCGCCCCGTCACCCGCGCAGGCCCGACACCTCAAAAATCAGCAATCCTTGCTCATCAATCCTCAATCACTCACACCCACCACCGTCTAGATCCCCCCGATTGACGATCCACCACACCAACTCCCCTCAAAATCCCTCAAGCCACCCCGCATCCCCCCATGCAGCGTGGCTTTTTCATGCCCCGGCCACGCCCCGCGGTGCAGGTTCAGGACATAGGTA
>DLGZ01000071.1 GCA_002482965.1 Verrucomicrobiaceae bacterium UBA7681
GCGTTCCGTGACTCGCTGCTCCAGCTCCTCGTTGAGCCGCCGGATTTCATCCTCCGCTCGTTTGCGCTGCGTGATGTCACGGATGTTGCATTGGATCACCTTGTGGTCGCCGGCCTGGTAAACGTTGCTGACAAACTCCACGGCAATGTGGTGTCCGTCCCGCGTTTCCAACGGCAGGTTTTCATAGCGGGCGTAGCCATGCTGCTGAAGCCGCTCCAGCATGGCCTGATTGGACTCGATGTCCTTGAACGGGCTGAGTTCGCCGACGGTTTGGCCGACCATTTCCGCGTGTGAAAAGCCCAGCAACTCGGTCAGGAACGGGTTCACGTCCGTGATCCGTCCCTCATCCACTTCCAGGATCAGAATGCCATCGCGCGCCGCTTCAAACAGCCGCCGGTAGCTGAGCTCCGAAACACGCAGTGCGGTATCTGGCTGCTGGGCGGCTGTATCATCCTGAGAATTCATATACGATTCAAAGTGACTGCCCTGCCTGAAAGAGCCATGGGGTGTACTACCCATTTATAACCCTGCCACAGGCTTCTGCGCTCACGCCTGACCTGGAATAATCAACTCGATGAGCATCGGGGCGATCTCGTTCAGCGGCAGAATGAAATCGACATCGCCGGTGGCGATCGAAGACTGCGGCATGCTGAAATCCTGCGACGTGGGCCGGTCTTGCGCGATGACTTTGCCTCCGCGTTCTTTGATGATCTGCACTCCGAAGGAGCCATCACCATCTCCACCGGTGAGAACAACCGCAATGGCGTGCAATTGATAAACCTCTGCTACGGAGGCAAACAGCGGCTCGGCGGACGGACGGGCAAAATGTACTTTTTCCGCAACGTCAGAGGAGAGCTCAATGCGGCCGCCTTTGACGACGGACATGTGATGATTGGGCGGCGCGACAAACACACTCGAATGGCAGAGGATGTCGCCGGTCTGCGCCTGACGGACCTGCAACAGCGAGCGGCTGCTTAAAATCTCGGCCAGCAGGCTTTTGTGCACAGGAGAAAGGTGCATCACGATGGCGATGGCCGCCGGGAAGTCGGCCGGCAGTCCGCCCAGAATGACGGACAGAGCCTGCAAGCCACCGGCTGAGGCGGCCATGGCAATGACGCTCCGGGCGGGTTCACAGGGTGGGGCATTCATGATTAGTTCAGACAATGGTGGGCTGCACGCTGTTCTCAATGATGCCCATCGAGATGGCGTAGCGGGTGAGGCTGGCGGTGTCGTGGATGTTGAGCTTGTCCATCAGGCTCTGGCGGTGTTTTTCGACCGTCTTGACGCTGATGTGAAGTTCATTCGCCGATTCTTTGTTGGCCTTTCCTTCTGCAATGAGCTGCAGCACCTCCATCTCCCGTGCACTGAGGGTGGGGAGGGCCTTGCCCGGAAGTTCGCCATCATTGCGATCCTTCTGCTTTTGATAATGGCGGCGTTTGGCAATGATGGGGCTGAAATAGTTATTCCCTTGATGGACGGCGCGAATCGCCTCCGGCAGCACATGCGCGGCGGTTTGTTTGATGAGATAACCCGAGGCACCGATGGCCATGACCATGGCAACGTAGGCATCATCACTGTGGGCGGAGAGAACCAGCACCCGGGTGTCGGGGAAGGTATGCAGGATCTGCCGCGTGGCCTCCATGCCGTTGAGCAGAGGCATGGCGATGTCCATGACGACGACGTCTGGGCGCATCCTGGTGACGAATTCCACGGCCTGCCGGCCATTCTCAGCTTCGCCGATGACCTTCATGTCAGTTTCCAGATTCAACATGGCCCGCAGGCCTTCGCGGACGATCTGGTGGTCTTCAGCTAGAAGCACAGTGATGGTACTCATGGGTGTTGCAGGGTGGCAGGTTGAATGGGCTTAAAGTAAGTGTGGCCTCGATAAATTTCGCGAATCGCTGTGGCGAGGACATGCGAGTCGCTTTGCTTGACCAAATATCCCGAGGCGCCCAACGCCCTGGCTTGCTGAACATAGTCGTTCTCGTCGTAGGAAGAGAGCACCAGTATCTTGGTGGAGGCCGGGGTGCACTCCCGAATCCGGGCGATGGCGTCCAGGCCGCTGAGGAGCGGCATGGAGAGATCCATGACGACGACATCTGGGGCCAGCTTGTTGGCGAAGGCGACGGCCTGATGTCCGTTCGCGGCCTCTCCGACCACTTCCATGTCAGTCTCCAGGGCGAGCAGCGCACGCAGTCCTTCACGGACGATGGTATGGTCATCCGCGAGCAGGACGGTGATGGGCTTCATGAGCGTGCAGCTTGGGTGATTTTGCTGGGGCAGATGAATGCGGTGCCGCGATGGGCTCCGCGAATCGCAGAAGGCAGCATGAGCATGTCGGTTTGTTTCACGAGGTAACCTGAAGCGCCGAAGGCCCTGGCCTGCTCGATGTAAACATCGTCACAGTGAGAGGAAAAAACGAGCACCTTGGTTTTCACGGTAGTCAGCATGATCTGCCGGGTGGCTTCGATGCCATTGATCAGAGGCATGGAGATGTCCATGATGACCACGTCAGGATGGAGCTGTTCGGTCAGCGACACAGCCTGGCGGCCGTTTTCGGCTTCAGCGATGACCTGGATGTCTTCTTCGATGCGCAGGAGTTCGCGCAGGCCTTCGCGGATGATGCGGTGGTCTTCAGCCAGCAAGATGGTGATGGGAATCATGGTAGGGGGATGAAATTTTTCCGGGCTCATTTCTATCAGCGGGAGTGTTCATGGGCATTCCAGGGAGGTTGTGTCGCAGGACGGGTTCTTTGGTATGTGTTTGGCGGTGTCGCTTGTGGACGGAATCTCCACGCGGATGGTGGTGCCTTTGCCGGGGGCGGACTCCACGCAAAAGGTGCCGCCGATCATCTCGATGCGTTCACGCATGCCGAGCAGGCCCAGCCGGTTGTTCTTCTTGGCGCTGCCCTTTCCTGCCACGGCAAAGCCGCAGCCGTTGTCGGTGATCTCCATGCAGATGCCGCCGTCAGGATTCTGGATGCTCAGCGCCGCCTGGCTGGCCTGCGCATGGCGTGCCACGTTGTTCAGCGCCTCCTGGGCGATGCGAAAAAGGACGGTGCGGGTGTTGCCGTCCGACTGCTCAATGCCGGCGAAGGCCTTCAAGGTCACGCGAATGCCGGTGTCTTTCATGTAGCCGGTCATGAA
>DLGZ01000027.1:0-132180 GCA_002482965.1 Verrucomicrobiaceae bacterium UBA7681
TTGGATCGCCGCTCAGAGCGCTGACAGATCCGCTCTACCTCGCGCATCAGGCACGCGAAATCGAAACTCACCGGTTATTGACGCTCTGTCCGGCGATGGCCTGCTTGTTGTTGCTTGATCTGCGGCTTGCCGCTTCATCCAGGCTGTCTGTGGTCAATTGGAGGATGGTCTGGCAGGGGGTGGTTTGGATTGTCCTGGCCACGCTGATCCCGCTTTGGATTGTCTGGCGGCTGAGAGAGGTGAACATCGGCTCCCTGGCGCAGCGGCAGACAAGTCTGTGGCAGCTTGCTGCAGCGCACCATTTTGAACATCTGCTGGACTCTGTTTATGTGACTTTGCTTTCGGCATGGGCCTATTTGAGACTGGTGCGCAGGCGCACCTCTGCCAATTCACCATGAAGCGTTCTTTGTTCCAAACCTTGCTGATGCGGATCATTCGAGTGGGTGCCGTTTTGTTTGCCGCCGCTTTTTTGGGTGTGGGGGCATTCTTTGCTCTGAGTGAACCCCGGGGCTTTGATGGAAATGTGCGAAACGCGTTGTCCGGTTCACAAGATCTCCTGCTGCGTCACAATGAGGTGCGCATGCTCCTGATGGGGGAGAATATTTATCAACTCGACGCCTCCAAAGACCTCAATCTGCGCACCGCTAGCTTGCTTGGCGCGGGCCAGCTTGTAGGCGCAGATTACTTTCCATCCACGCTGCTGCCAGTTCTGCTGATGGCCAAGCTGCCTTTCAATGCAGTCAAAACATTGTGGCTCATCATCAGCCTGGGATCATTGGTGCTGCTTGTTTGCACCATGCGCTGGATGATGGCAGCGGGTGGCCCATGCAATGGGGATCAGATGCTGATGACCTGTCTCTGGATCTGTGGCATTCCATTCTGGAGCTGTCTTGCCATGGGGCAGGCGTCCATTTTTTCAGTGGCGCTCACTCTGGCTGCATTCCGTGCCGACTGCGCCCGGCGGCCCCTGCTTGCCGGAGTGCTGCTCGCCTTAGGGGTGTTTAAATATGCGCTGATCTGGCCATTGGTGCTGTTTTTCTTCATCATGCAATGGCGCTGGCGCTGCCTGCTGGTCGGAGGGGGCATTCACGTTGGAGTGCATTTGGTTCTATGCCGCATCATCAACGCGAATCCGATCACGATTTTCGCGGATGTCCTCAACGGCAACACGAGGGTCTTTAACAAGGACAGCCTGCTGACGGTCTGGATGCCGTTTCGCTCATGGAACGTGATGTTTCCGAACCTTGCTGTTCCGGCTCAGCTCTCTGGAGCCATGCTCCTGTTGTTGATGCTGGGCGGGCTCCTGTGGCTTTGGCTGCGGAGAAAAAAAACCGATCACCACAACTTGATTCGATGGACGGCGGTGTTGCTCCTGCTGTCCCTCCTGGCGGTTAGCTCGCGAATTTTTTCCCACATGTATGGCTTGCCTGTGCTGTGGATCGCCTGCTCTCCCGCCCACCCTTCGCTGTCATGGTTCCAGCGATCTCGGCTCATCACTTTGGTTCTCTATCTTTGCTATGTGCCCAGTGGAGTGGATGATCTCGGCGTGTCGGAGCAGGTTCTGCAGGCTTTACGAATTGTGTTCAATCTGGTTCTCGCCGCTCTGGCGGTTGACCTTGGCGGGCTGCTGTTAGCCGGTGAACGATCTGCTGCTCAGCCCAGCAAGACGGCTGCATTGCGCACTTGAACTGCCTGCGTTTGTACTGGATCAAGCGCAGACTCCTGCATTTTCAGGCGGGCGGACTCCCAGTAGAACACAGGGGCGAATGAGCCAAACACGAGCCGCTCCAGAGGCCAGGTTTTGAGCAGGTTTTCCACGCCGCCCACGCCTTCGATCATCGCGAAATCGATCCACACGTTCGGGCATTCCTGCAAATCGTGAAGCAGCATGGTGGCGTTGGCATTGAGCAGCATGATACGCGAGTCCTTGATTTCCTGGAGGATGCCTGAGAGAGGCTTGAGATCGACCGGGGCCACACGCACCTGCGGGTTCTGAGTGCGTTCATTCTCCATCTGGATCACCAATTGCACCAGCAGATGGTGCTTTGCAGCGAGGGGGAGCAGCTGGCGAAAGGCAGGCGCTTGCAAGTCGTAGCCGTGATAGTTTGGATGCAGGCGAATCACGCGCATGCCGTGATCTTCAGCGCAGCGTTTGACGTCATCCTGCCAGTCTGGCAGGGAAAGATTGATGGTGCCGCAGGGACGGAGAATGGAGTTTTGGCAGGCTTTGGCGAGCTCACGGTTCACATTCGCCACGTCACGCCGCAGCAGGCCTTCAAAGGCACCGGTCCAGGCCTCCGTCACGCCGCGCAGGGTCAGACGTTGAATGAATTCCTGGGGATTTTCAGCGCCAAGCTGCCGAAACGGATGGGAGCCCAGATAGACGTGGCAGTCAGTCAGTTTCGTCTCTTCCACCGCGCGCAGGGACGTGGCTGCAAGCATGGCGCTGGAGGTCAGCATGAAATTCCGGCGATTCATGCCGGTAGTTTGAACGATTCGGGGGCTGTGAAAAGCATTTCCTCCTGCCTTGCGCTGTTTTGATGCGTGCGTAGCCTTGCCGCATATTCCGATGAACTGGTACTACAACAACGCAGGCGCAGCCGAGGGTCCCATGGATGACCAGGCGATGACCGAGCTGGTCCGTGCCAAAAAGCTGTCTTCGGATTCTCTGATCTGGCATGCAGGACTGGAAGCGTGGCAGACGGTGGCCGTGCTGGCACCTGCCTGGTGGGAGGCATCGTTGCCGACCCCGGCAGGCCGAGCTGCGCCTGTGGCGGCCAAGAAGCCTGCCGAAGTAAAATCGGACTCAAGTGTTCGCAGGCTGGCCGGGCCGAACGCCCCGAACACTGAAGCCGCTGAGACCAAATCAGGCGGTGGATTCCTGAAGCGTCTCTTTGGCTTCGGCAAAAAGAAGGACTGACCTCACGCTTTGATGCCTTTGGCCTGCAGGATGGGCAGCATAAGACCGCGCAGATTGTCGCAGAAGATCTTTTGTTTGTCGGCATCGCTGATCTGCGCGCCGTGGACTTTCGCCAGCTGGCTGGCGAAGCTGCGCCCGCCGCAGTCGCTGCCGTAGATGACGCGCCCGGTGCCGAGCTCCCGCACCGCCATCTCCGTGAAACCTGCCGTGGGATCTGAGCCGGCGAGATCGGCATAGAGATTGGTTTGGGCGCGAATGGCACGAATACCCAGTTCCCAGGTGCCGCCGGTGTGGCCGCAGATGATGGGCACATCAGGAAAGCGTTTTGCCAGCGCGACGAGATCGTCCGGGGTCGATTCGCCGGGGTAGTTGGAGGTGGTTTTGAACCAGGTGTGCTGGAAGATGACGGCTTTCAGCTCGGCGGCGCGGCGGATGATCGAATCGATGGCGGCCACGTTGCATCTTTCCGCCACCCAAAGCTTCACGCCCACCATCGGGCCGTTGGCCACGCAGCGTTCCAGCTCCGCGAGGCTTTCCTCAGGATGCTTGGCGCTGAGATAGACAAATCCAAAGGCGCGATCAGGGAACTTGGCGATGGCGCGCAGGACTTCATTGTTCTGCTGCACCAGATCAGCGGGGGAGGGATCCTGCGACCATTTCAAGCCCATGTAAACGCACAGCCGCTCGATGCCCATGCGGTCGGCATAGACGAGCAGCGCCTTGAGGCGTTCCTCCGGCGTGAGGCCGGGGACACCGGACATGTGGCAGTGCAGATCCCAAATGCGCATGGGGATGAATGAAGCGGAAGCACATCACCACGGCAATGTTTTCTTTGCGAGCTTGCTGAGGCGCTTCATTTTGAACTCATGCCCACCACCAAACCCACTGACGTCCGAGTCACCACCGCCGAAGTTTTCTTCCTGCCCGTCACGATGCGTGTGCCGCTGAAGTTTGGCCCGGAGACTGTGGCGAATGTCGTTTGCCTGCGGGTGCGAGTGACGGTGGCGGACCGGGCTGGCAAAACGGCGCAGGGCTGGGGTGAAACGCCGCTCAGCGTGTCATGGGTCTGGCCCAGTACACTGAGTGTGGCGGTGCGGGCGCAGCGCATGCAGGATTTTTCCACACTGCTGGCCAAGCGGCTGGTGGAGAGCGGCTTTACCGGCCATCCGATGGAGATCGGCCAGGATTTCATGCACGGCCCGTTGGCGGCGACCTTGAAGGAGGCCAATGCGGCTGCGGGCGGGGATGAAATGCCCTACCTCGGTTCTCTTGTGGCCTTCAGCGCCTTCGACATCGCCGTGCATGATGCGTATGGCGTGCTGCACAATTGTGACATCTACTCCACATACAACGCGGAGTTCATGAACCGTGATCTGTCTGCGTTCATCACACCGGAAGAGGGCAGCAGCATTGATTTCAAGGGGCGCTATCCGCAGGACTACCTCGTGATGGATGCACCGAAGCAGTTGCCAGTGTGGCATCTCGTGGGAGGTGTGGACGCGCTGGAGGCAGCGGATTTGAATGGCACGGAACCGAAAGACGAGCACCCGCTGCTGCTGGCAGACTGGATCAAACGCGACGGCTTGAAATGCCTCAAAGTGAAGCTGCGCGGCACGGATGCGGCATGGGATTTTGAACGCATGCAGCGCATTGGACGAATCGGTTTCGCCGGTGGCGTCAAATGGCTGAGCGCGGACTTCAACTGCACCGTCAAGGAACCCGGTTATGTGAATGACATTCTCGACCGTCTACTGCGCGACGAGCCGGAGATCTTTGCCCGCACCTTGTATGTGGAGCAGCCGTTTCCGTATGATCTGGAGGCGCATCAAATCGACGTGCGCAGCGTCTCGGCGCGCAAGCCGTTGTTCCTCGATGAAAGCGCGCATGACTGGGAGTTCGTGCGCCTGGGCCGCCGCCTCGGCTGGTCTGGTGTGGCCTTGAAGACCTGCAAAACGCAGACCGGTGCCTTGCTGAGCCTGTGCTGGGCCAAAGCGCATGGCATGCCGCTCATGGTGCAGGATCTGACGAATCCGATGCTGGCGATGATTCCGCACGTGCGCCTAGCCGCCCATGCGGGAACGATTCAGGGCGTGGAGTGCAATGCGATGCAGTTCTATCCTGATGCGTCACTGCCCGAGCAGGAGATTCACCCGGGCCTGTTCCAGCGTCGCAACGGCATTGTGGACCTGAGTACAATCAGTGGCCCCGGCTTCGGCTATCGTGCAGATGAAGTGAAGCGTGTGCTTACTCCAGCTCCTCAATCGTGATCGTGTAGCGGTGCGGGCTGTCGGCGTTGCCGAAGATGATTTTGTTTTCGCCGGTTTTCAGCAGGCTGGTGATGCAGCCTGCATCGACGCTGACGTGCTCGCCGTTCACCCAGGAGCCGAGTTTGCTGCCGCGGTCGCGCAGGACGAAATGACCGTGCTCGAAATCGATCTCACAATGATTGCGCGAGAGCTGATAAGGATGCTGCTCCTCGATGGAAAGATCGTTGCGGGCGAGCGATGACACTGCGGTGTCGAAGTAGGTGCGGCCAACGCGGAAGGGAAGCTTGGTGATCGTTTTCTCCACCGGAGGAAGGTCAAGACCGGTTTCATCGTAGTGCGAACGAAGCTTCACCCGGAAGACAGGCTCCTTGGCCGGCTTGGGTTTGGTCACCAGCGGCACGGTGGCATTGGTGGTCGTGGTCAGCAGCAGGTCGGTCCTGCGGATGCGCTCGAACAGCGTGGCGAGATACACATGCAGGCGGTCGGAGCGCTGGATGATCTGCTGTTCGAACTCCGCTTCAGCAATCGTTTCCAGCGAGGTATTCTCCAGCGCAGTGGCGGTGGCGGAGCGCGGGCGGTCCATGATCATGCCCATCTCCCCGAAAATTTCACCCGGACCGATCTGGGCGAGTGACTGGACGCCATGGGAGGTGTTGATGGAGATCTCGACCAATCCGCTGACAATGAAGTAGGCCTCCTTGGATTTGTCGTTTTCACGAAAAATGACCTGACCTCGTTGGAAATGCTCGGTTGCCATAAGTGCGGAGGATATGGGGTGGCCCTGCAAGGTCAAGCTTCAGGTCGGATAGTTTAGAGGCGCCTAATCAGCACGCCGCGGATCCGTGACTGCGTGGTATAGCTGGCGAAGCCGAAGGGGACGCATTTTTCAATGTCGCCGGTTCGCAGGCCAAGCCTGCGGCCTTTGATGCTGGTATTGACGAACAGCTTGTCATTGATCCAGGCCTGCAGGTCATCATCGCGCACTTCGATTCGCACCTTGTGCCAGCGGTTGTTTTCAAAGTAGGCGTTGCCACGAGTGTTGTTCTCGCCGGCATCCATATCATCGATGCTGGAGATGCCCACGAGGGTGCCACCCCAGCCGCCGACGATCAGCGAGACATGAGAATCATTCACCGGAAACGTCACAGTGCCGAAGAAGTCATTCCCCTCCACCCGCATGGCCTCGTATTCGATGGCATAGCGTGTGATCGGCAGGCCGGCGGACTTCCATGCATCAAATCGTACGCCGGTCATTGGCTGGCCGGGCTGCAAGGTGATCTCGCCATCGTGGATCAAAACTTTGCCTTCTTCGGGTATGCCGGATGCCTTCCAGGCAGGTGCAAACTCGTCCGAGAGCAGTTTCCACTCGCTGCGGGGGGCTGGGCCGCAGTGCGTGAGCACAAAAAAGAGGCAGAGCCATGCGGCCCTGCCTCCGAGAAATTTGATGAAACTGTGCATCAGCCTTTCACATCGTAGCAGGAGATGAACTCCTGGTCACGCAAGTAAAGCTTGCCGTTGCTGATGACGGGATGCGTCCAGATCTTGCCCTTGGGATTGCGCTGTGAGGAGGTGGCTTCGAGTTTGAAGTTGCTGATCTCCTGCCAGCCTTTTTTAGAGGCTTCCACAAGGGCGACCGTACCGGAGTCTTCCGAGAGGCAGTAGAGCTTGCCATCTGCGCTGGTCACCGCACCTTTGCCAATGCCTTTGTCCTGCCAGACGATGTCCCCGGTTTTGAAATCCTGGCAGGTCCAGCCGCCCTTGTCGGAGTGGCCATAGAGCATGCCGTCGATGAGAATCACGCCGCCATGGTGATTGACCATGTTGGTGTTGGAGTAAACTTCCGTGACGCTGCCACCGTCGATTTTCACCGACTTGCAACCGACGCCATAACCAGCGGCCACATACACCTGACCGTCGTTGTAGATGGGGGTTGGAATCACGGCGGTTTTGCCGGGGAATTCGGTCTTCCAGAGCACCTTGCCCGTTTTGGAGACACCCAGAATGCTGTTCATGAGAAGCTGCACATATTCGCGTTCACCACCCTGAGTGATGGGGATCACGGAGGAATACTGTGCGTTTTCAGTCACGTCGCTGGTCTGCCATACGACCTTGCCGGTCTTCGCATCCAGTGCAGCGACGGCACCTTGTGCACCGCCGGGGGTCACGATGACGAGATCACCATCCACGAGCGGAGACTCGGTGTAGCCCCAGCCCTGAACTTTGCCGCCGAGATCCTTGGTGAGGCTCTTTTTCCAGACTTCCTTGCCCGTCGCAGCATCGGCACAGATGATTTCGCCAGTGCCGCCGGTGGCATAGACCATGCCGTTGGCGACGGTGGGGGTGGCGCGCGGCCCATCACCCCAGCCGTTTTTCAGAATCGGGCCGACGGCGGTTTCCCACAGTTTTTTGCCGGTGGCAGTGTCGATGCAGATGAGCTTCTCTTCGGCATCGTAGAGGCCCATGGTGTAAAGCTTGCCACCGACAACGGCGAAACCGGAATAGCCAAGCCCGCCATCTTCATTCACCCACAGGCGCTTCGGACCGCCAGAGGGCCACTTTTTGAGCAGTCCCGTTTCCTTCGAGACATCGTCACGACCGGGGCCGCGCCATTGCGGCCAGTCGCCTGGAGCAGCCCCGCCCGGGCTGCTGGAGGAACCGCCGAGGAGAGCCTGATCTGCCTTGCTGAGGGAGGTGACCGCTAGTGTGAGCAGGGCGCCGTTTTCACGCTTCAGGGTGACTTTGCCTCCTGCTACACTGACGAGTTCGGCTCTGATTTCGTGGGCACCTGAGGCGTCCTTCCAGATGCGGATTTCAGCGCTGGCCCCGAGGGTCAGGCAAAGTGAAAGCAAAACGGTGGTAGTGATCTTCATGAATTGGTGGGAATGGGCGACTAGCTTCAAACGTGTGATGAACCTCGGGTTTTAGCACAGACTGCCACTTTCGCTGCATTCTATGCTTGGGAGTGTTCATCCGCCCATCTCCTTGAGCAGGGTCTCGGCGGCCATCCGGGAGGGTTGCTTTTTGAAGCGGTCTTCTTTCAGAGTCTCGCGCAGCAGCTTGCGCGCGGCATCGGCTTTTTCATTGCGGTGGAGCATTTCAGCCCGATACAGCCTCAAACGCAGCAGGTCGGCAGCATCCTGAGTGGTGGATTCGGCGTGTTCGAGCAGATCGACGGCCTGTGGGAGCTTGGACTGCAGTGCGGAGAGCAGCGCAGTGAGTTCGAGCAGGCGTGGTCTTTGACGTTTCTCGGCGAATTCGGTGAGCGCGGTCTTAATGTGACCATCAGGCTCGCCTGCCAGACGCAGCGCCATGCCTTGATAGAGCGCGTAGTCGCGGTCGGCACCTTCGCCGAGCTTGGCCCCGCTGCCTTTGCCAAAGGGGCGGTATAAGGGATCTCCCAGAACGACGTTCATCCATGACAGCGCCGGTGTGGCATTCCATGCGGCCTCACCGACCGTGAAGCCTTCGAGGAGGCGCTTGTTGAAAATGTCAAAGTGGATCGTGAGCGCAAGGTAGGGCTCAAACACATTGCCAAAGGTGACGGCAGCGCCGTGCGAGAGCAGAGGGCCGGCCCAGGCCTTGTCATGAGAACGGATGATGCTGGCGCTGAACGAATGCAGATGGCAGGCGATGGCACCACGCTTGAAACGAAATGTGGGTGAAGCCAGCGCGCCCACAATGTGATCGGTGTACCAGCCGAAATAGAAAATCGTGTCAGGCAGCGGCCAGCCCTCACGCAGCACTTCTGTGGAGCGGTCGATGAACACGGGAATGCCGGCGCGGCGATAAAATTCGGCGCTGTTTTTGAGCCAGTCCTCTCCCTCCTGATAGGCACCGGTTTTCTGAGCAAGGTCAATGACGGCGCGGCCCAGCAGTCCGGTTTGCTCGGCATAGATCGCGTCGTCGATCATATGTTTCACCGTGGCGGCATCCGGTCCGTCGAGCCGGCCGACGATCAGGAGTCCTGATGAGTTTTGAGCATGGGAAAAACGCGTCTGCTGGTCGAAGTAGGGATTGCGCAGGCCGCCCAGGGTGGGTGGCTTGTCGAGGCCGAGCGCGGTCAGTTCGGAATCGACACTGGCCTCATCTTCCTGCGATTGCTTTGGATTTTGTGCTGCACGGCGGATTTGAAAAGGGACGCCGCGCATAAGCACAAGTACGCGCACCTTGTGAGACGGGGTCGTGGGGGAGGTGATGCCGTCGCCCGTGAGCGGCTTGTCCGGCACGCGTGGTTCTGCGGTGAACCAGCGCCTGGACTCAAAGAGCTGGAGCAGCGGTTTGCGCAACTGGGCTTCGAACTCAGCGCGTGAGATGGAGTCTTCCTGCGAGCAGCGCAGTCCGATGACGCGCTCCTTGGGAATATGGCGGCGTTCGGCGTAGTAGGCGGCGAGTTCCGCAGAGCCGGGGAAATCGGGATTGAAGACGACAGCGGTTTCTGCGGCGGCATCCCAGTCGGCTATGAGCTGGGCGCGTGCGGAAAGGGTGAGAAGCAGGAAGATGGCGGCGGAAAAATGACGAATGAATGACGACGGCCGAATCACGTGGTGAGTTTTAGGCATGCCTGATCGCAGAGTAAGCACATGCGACTCGTCCTTCATCATTGGAGCTTTATTCGTCATTCCTGCCGGATTGAAGTTGGTTAAGGCCACTCCAGTTTGAGGCCGTCGTAGGCGATGTTCACGCCCGGAGGCAGCTTGGGGTCTTCCACAGAATGCATGATCTCGCACTGGATGTGGGTGAACCAGGTCTGGCGCGGCTGGAGCTCGCGCTGCACGGCCAGGCTTTCTTCAAAACTCATGTGAGTAGGGTGCGGCGTGTGACGCAGGGCGTCGATGATGAGAGTATCGACCCCGCGCAGTGCTTCGAGAGACTGCGGCAGCAGTGTTTTGCAGTCGGGGATGTAGGCGCAGAGCTTTTTGCCGCCGCGCTCAAAAAGATAGCCGATGGTGTCCACCTTGCCGTGCTGCACGGGCAGGGGGATGATCGTTGTTTCACCAAGATGAAACGGGCCGTGAACCGGTTTCGGAAAGGGCTTCAAATAGCCGCGATAACGATTCTCTCCATTGAAGGCGTAGATGAACATGCGCTCCAGCACGGCGAGGCACTCGGGCGTGCCGTAGATTGGCAGGAAATGATCCGCCTCGGTGGTGAAACGACGCAGATCGTCGAAACCGGTGAGGTGGTCCATGTGCGGATGCGTGAAGATGGCGGCATCCAGGCTGCGGATGTTTTCGCGCAGGCACTGCATGCGGAAATCTGGCCCGGTATCCACCACCCAGTCAGCCTCCGGCGTGTGGATGTAAACGGAACTGCGCAGGCGCTTGTCCTTGGGGTCGGTGCTGCGGCACACCGCGCAGTCACAGCCAATCACCGGAATGCCGACGGACGTGCCGGTGCCGAGGAATGTGAGTTGCATGGACATGGGGTTCAGGGAAGACAATGGGCGAGTGTTAACCATGATTCGCGCTTTTCACAGGGCGAGATGCGCTGAATTGCGCCTCCAGATCAGTTTGTCGAGCGGGAGCGCATTTGTGCTCGACAACGTGGCGCCATTTCAATCAGATAAAACTCCGATGAGGGAATCCATCAATCCCTATGCCCCGCCCGCCTCTGAAGTTTACATTCGGCCGCAGGATCCGCCCGGCATCTGGGCGATCTTATCCAAAGCGTGGCAAATCTTCCGCGCACGGTTCGTGGCGACTGCACTGGTCGTGAAGGTGATCTGGGTTCCCTGAGAGCTGCTGAGCAGCTATATGGACTACTTGTATTTGAGCCGGATGACTTCAAAAGTCGTTCAAGATCAGCCAGTTCCTCGAAAACTTTTTTGGCATCAACGCCACCGCAGGGGAGATCCATCTGGCGTTGTATTACAGCCACGGGACAGCCTCAAGTGCCGGGCAGGCACTCTCCGCAGGACTGGGCACCTGGCCGCAGTTGTGGTGGACGCGTTTCCTCATCGGCATCCATCTCGTTCTGTCGATGCTGTTGCTGTTGGTGCCTTTCTTTTATATGTATCCGAGGAGTGCGCGCGCGGAAAGTGTGGTCAAAAGCGAACACCTGTCTGGCGCTGCGGCCAAGAGCTGACTCAAGGCCGCTGCTGGCAGGTGGCGGATCTCCTGCTGACGGTAATTTTGAGTGCCCCAATTGCCATTCTCCTCGCTCTCTCCGGCCTCGAAATCATGCCAGACCATTGGGTCGTGGACGCATCCTCCGGAGTCGTCTTCGATGCCATGAGTGCCTATGTGACGGTGTGCCTCTTCTGTGCCTATGAAGCCTTTTCCCGGCAGACAGGGAGCGAATCTCCAGCAACTCCGTAGTCAATCCCGACATCGCTCCATCTCAGGCACCGGACGATCGAAGGAGCCTTTGTTCCAGCGGCCAACACTGGTGGCGTTCACGCTGCCGCGGCTGCCTCCGGCACCTCAAGCTGCCCATCTTTCCGGCTGACAAACACCGTGGCCTGATGCCGCAGCAAGGCATTGTTTTTCAGGCCCAGCTTTTCCTTCATCCGGGCTTCGTTGGATTCCACCGTCTTGCTGGAGATGCCCAACCGGGCGGCCATCTCCTTCACCGAATGGCCTCGGCCCAGGAGGTGGTAAATCTGCAGTTCCCGGTCTGACAGCACTTGTTCCGCATTCTGCAGGCCGCAGGTTCCGTTCTGGGTGAGACTTCCGGCCATGGCTTCGGCGACGCAAGGGGCGATGTGCTTCCGTCCTGCGGACACGGCGACCAGCGCGGTCAGCACCGACTCATGGGAATCCAGGTGGGAGATGACCGCCTGTGCACCGCATTGAAAGGCACGCTGGACCGTGACCGCATTCAAGGAGCGGCTGAAGACCACGGCTTTGCTGTGGGCGCTATGCACTTCTTTGAGAAAAACAAACCCTTCGCCGTCCTCCATCGCGGCGTCCACCATTACCAAATCCGGTCGATGGTGTGGCAGTAGGATGCGTGCTCGGGTTAGCGTGGGAGCCTCCGCGCAGACTTTCATCTCTGAACCCAGATCGATCATGAATTTTAAACCTAGGCGTACCACTGGGGTCGGATCAACCAATAGGATTTGTTTGCGGGTGAATATTTGCATAATCGGGTAATAGCTAAGAGTGACAATAAGAGTCAAGACAAAGAAAAAATTCACTAAATGTGAGGGATTAACTTACAAAAAAGAAGGGAATTACCTGTCATGACAAAGCATGACGCATCAGGCTGAATCGCTGTGCTTTGAAAACACGCCAGTTCGTTTCATCAATAATTCAGCTAACATGAAGAGAAATCGTTTAATCTTGTCCGGGTGCTGTCTCTTTTCTTTCGCTCTGTCAGCGCAGGACTTGCAGCCATTCAGCGACAACAACGGGCAGATTCCACCAGCATCCGCCTACAATGGATCGCTTTTCAAGCTCAGCCACCAGTATCCGGCAGACTCCCCTGTTCCGCCCATGCCATGGCGTGCTGCCATCAACAACGGGCAGATCACAACGCAAAACGCCGGTGCTTACGCCCAGGCGCTGAAGGACGCGGTTGGCAAGGACATGAGCGTCCTGCTGTCCGATTATGCCAATTGGGATGCGGCAAAACAGGGTTGGTACAACGAGCCGTGGCTGGGTCCGGATCGGGAGGCAATTCATGGCATGTACATCGGCAACAGTTCACTGGAGGCTTCGCTCTTCAAGGCCAGCGGGCTGAAGAAACCGATCACGACCTATGTTTTGACCTACTATGACAAGACTGCAGCGCAAACTCTGAATCGCATCTGGGGGACGACTGCACTCCAGCCTTCAATCACCTCAGCATCCACTCAGTTTCCAGAGGGATCGCTGGTCGTGAAGGCTGCCTTCATCACTGCGGGTCCTGACGTGTGGCCGGTGATGGATGGCAGCCAGATCTGGCCGCTCTATATCACGACGGACGCGACCACAGGAGACTCTGCTGAACCCAAGGTGGTCAATTGTTACCTGATGCAACTCGACATCATCGTGAAAGACAGCGTGTCAGCGCCCAAAACAGGCTGGGTATTCTCGACCCTGGTCTATGACAATCGGGTGAAACCCGGAGCAGGAGGCGTCTGGGACCAGATGGTCCCGCTGGGTGCGCAATGGGGCAACGATCCACAAGCCAGTGATCCAGCGATTTTGAACCCCGTCTTGCTGGAGAACTGGAACAATCCTGCCGCCCCGGCCTACGGCGGCGAAACCTTCGGCTGGGGGCAGCGGCTTTCCGGCCCGAACGATGGTGCCATGAATGACATTGCCTTTCAGGCGGATGGCAAAGAGTGGCTCGTCAAAAATGGCAAAAACTCATCCTGCATGAGCTGCCACAGTTCGGCTCAATGGAATCTGACCAATCCTTCCGTAGGCATGGAGTCGTTTTTGATGCCCAGCTTGACGAATCCTCCTGGTGGTGCCGGTCCAGATGGCTCATACATGGAATCTCCCGTGCCAGGCTCCCCACAATGGATGGTCTGGTTTCAAAACAGACTGGGTAACGTCCCCATGAACCCAGGCAGCATTGCTGGCGACTTTGACATGGTTCTCACCTTCAAAACTCTGCCAGCGTGGTACACGGCCACCACAAAAAACCGCCACCTCCTGGGTTCCTTCGACCGCAGAGGCAAACCACGCCAGATTCAATACAACGGCAAAGGCACCAAGTAAGAGGTTGCGGCGGCTAAGCGTGGAGGATGCCGGTCATTTTGAGACCAAGTGAACTCCTAGTAAGAGTAGTTGCTGCCAGTTTCAGATTCTCACTTCTCCGGGCAATACCATTCACGTCCCGCAAACCTTCATCCCCAATCACATGAAAGATATCATCCTCCACGCGCTGCTTCTCGCCTTCAGCGTGTCGCTAGTCCAGTCCCAAGACGTCAAAGTTCCTGCAACGACTGAGGCTCCCAGTATCAAAAGGGGCGTCCCTGCGCAGACGCCAAAAACGGCACTGCTACCCAATCCCGCTGACAATGACACCTGTTGTTTGCCAGACGCCATGACGAAGTCGCTAACAGCACTCGCGCATCAGAAAACGGTAAACACGATCTTCGGATCTGCGGTAACTACAAAAGATCCCGGCCCTTGGCGGTCATTTTCAGCGCAGTCCAAGAAAGACATTCAGACGCTTCAGGTCCAGCTCTTCGAAGCAGAGGAGAAGGGTGGATTGGAAGGTGTTTTCACTCTTGTGTCCGCGATGCTTAAAGATGGCAAGAATCATCCCGATATGGTGAAACATGCCTTTGCCACTCA
The DNA here is from genome assembly GCA_002482965.1 of Verrucomicrobiaceae bacterium UBA7681. Classification (GTDB taxonomy): domain Bacteria; phylum Verrucomicrobiota; class Verrucomicrobiia; order Verrucomicrobiales; family Verrucomicrobiaceae; genus Prosthecobacter. Next base: position 14,421 of record DLGZ01000027.1, read on the forward strand.
TATCACCCATTCTGCCAAAGCCAGACAGTACCTCACCGTCCCTGACTTAAAACACTGGTCGTTCTTTAAAAGATTCCAGGCGGCGAGGAATGCACCAGCACCCATGCCGAAAACACCTGTCAATACCAATGACGCCCTTGTCCAACTGGTAAAACCGATCACAGCGGACACCTTCGTTGGCGAAGAAATCCTGGCCTACTGGCGGGATGACTATGATTACCAAGATCATCACCTCCATTGGCATGTGGTCTATCCAGGTGCAGGCATCTATATGGGGAACGGCAGCTCTGTCCCGGTGATTGACCGTCAGGGTGAACTCTTCCTCTACATGCACTCTCAAATGGTCTCACGCTACGATTGTGAGCGGATCTCTTGGGGAATGCCGGTTACTGCTACCTTTGACTTCGATGACGTGGTTTCATCCGAGTATTATCCGGTCCCAGGTCTCATCCCATTCTACGGAGCCCGGCCGGGTAATAAGGGGTGGTATGAACTCAACAATCCCAACGTGCCAGCGGATGTAGCCTCGCCGCCGAAAGCTGCGCTTAAAAAATGGCGAGACAATGTCTATGCGGCGATCAGCAACAAATCTTTCGGAACAGTCTCCGTGGCAGATTCGAACACAAAGGGAACGGTCACGTTGACCGAAGATAATGCCCAGCACATCACAGGTGTGGTCATCGAGGCCGAGAGCGATCCACTTTCCACATTCAACAAATACAAGATCAATCGAGATCTCTACGGTGACATCCACGATCTGGGGCACGATAAGTTCGCAGAGATTGGTTATAAGACGTTCCTTTCGAGTGAGAACCAAATGGGACTGATGACCTCCAACTACGGTTCACCCAGAGACCCAGTGTTCTATGAGTTTCACCGGCACATTGAAACTTATCGCACTCGTGTGGGTGATCAGTTCCCACTGGATCTTAACGAACACAAACCAGAAGCCATTATCAGAGCTCTACGCATCGATCCTAAAGGGGGAACCACGCTGGGCACACCCATCGGTCAGGGGGTTTCAACCGTCCTTGGAGCCCCACGCCTGGACCTCCTGGAATCCAATGCCAAGATCAACCACGAGCCTTTTATTTGGACATTTCACATCACCAGCACCAGAAAGATTCCACCCAGCGAGGAGAATCCCCAGATCGTGACCGCACGCATTTTCATCTGCCCTGAAGAACTGGTTCAGCAGAGGTCCTTTTGGGTGGAGATGGACAAGTTCACCATCAAGCTGACAAAACCGCGAACCATCGTCAGCAGACAGGACATCGAATCGTCCGTAGCGAGGAAACCAGTCGGTGCCAACGCGAGTGACTGGTGCAAGTGTGGGTGGCCACAAAACATGCTGCTCCCCGCTGGGCGGCCCAGCGGAATGCCAACCATCGCATTCTGCATGTTGACGGATGACAAGTTGAACATGGACAGCCTCAAGTCAAATGCTGTGGCGTTCTGTGGTGCCAACGTCCCCATCAAATATCCTGGAACCTACCCTGATCCCCGAGGTGCTGGCTATCCATTTGACCGAGTATGGGTGCAAGAACTCCAGTCTGCCGTCAAGAGCAAGCTGGAGATCCTCGCTATGTTCCCCAACATCGCCACCTACAAGTTCAACATCTACCGAACCACTCAGTACTATGCCCCCCAAGCCTCTGTGCAGCCTGCCAAAAAAGTGACATGGGACATTGTTCAGCCCTATTTCACTAAAACCGATGTGGAATGCATGCTCGGAGAATACACGTTTGATTTCAGCAAGTATTCAGTCGTCAAGATTCATTCTGGTATGATCTATGATGCGATGGTTCATAAAAGGATGCCAAAACAAATGCCGCCGTTTTCACCGCAAAAGCCGAATCCAGACACCCCGTATTGGACAGATGAACAACTAAGCAACTTCAAATATTGGATGCAGTCTGGCTGCCCTGAAAAGTGATGCTGACGCCCTTGCGTTAACTCCTTTTCCCAGCTCATCGAGAAAACAAAAATGTCAGTCATTTTGGTCCGCACACCAAACGCCACCATCAAAACTGCCTAAATCCACTGCTCCCGCATAAAACTCGGCTTCTTCGCCCCATCTCTTTGAGGACTAAGAGGTGATTCAATTCGTCCAGATCGACGGAGCAATTGAAGGCTTTGCTGCATGCCTGGACACCGCCTCCGAATCATCGCCCTGAGCGCCCCAAACCCGATTGATCTATGCCAAAATCATCCACAACCACGAGAAAAATTGGGACCCGTAAGAAACTGGTGCAAGCGTTACGCTTTGCCTCGGAACTGGAGCACATGTTGTCTTGCGAGTATCTATTTGCCTCATTCTCGGCGCGGAAGTCCCTCGCCGATTTTGATCCCGGTGGGGATGAAGGCCGCAAGCGGCTGATCCTCGACCGTGCTCGCCCCTGGCTCAGCCAGATCAACATGATTGCCCGGCAGGAGATGGAGCATCTGGGGATCGTGACCAATCTGCTAGCAGCGGTGGGAGAAGGGCCTTGGTTTGAGCACCCCTCCTTTCCAATCCCGAAAGAGGCTGCGTTGGTTGGTGCCCCGCTTTGCCTAGAGCGTTTCGGAGAGTCCTCGGTGAAACGATTCGTCTGGTATGAGCGTCCTGAATATCTGACACCGAGCTTTCCTGCTCCTCCGTGCGGCGGGTGCAGCTCTGCGCATGAACTTTTGCATCATCCGGTGAGGGACGCGTTGGGCATCAGCAGCATCCAGGAGCTTTACGAGGAAATCTCCACTGCATTCACCTCGCTGCCACCTGCCGAGGTTTTCCAGGGAAGCACGGACCTGCAAGTCGGCGCGGCAAATTTTGGTTACCGCGTGGAGATGCTTACGGTCACCAACCAGAGCGAAGCGGTTGCGGCCATTCAGCAAATCCTGGAGCAGGGTGAAGGCATCGGTGACCAGCCGTTGCATTCCGATTCCCACTTTCAAAGGTTCACGAACATTCTCGCCGAGTTGCAGACGTCCACCTCCGAAATACCGGATTTCAGTCTGGCTCTGCCTGTGGTGGCCAATCCTGCCCTGAAGCCGCATCCCGCAGGTTTGCCCGTTTCGGTCATCACTGATCCATCTGCCGTTCAGGTAATGCGATTCTTTAACCGGGTTTACCACACCATGCTGGTTCTCTTGAAGGCCTATTTCGCAAACTATTCATCGACCGGAACTCCAGAGCCGCGACCTCAGGCTGCCCTATTTTATGCGGCATTCTTTCCGCTGATGACCATGATGGTGCGGCCGCTCGGCGAAATCCTCGCGCGCATGCCAGCTGGCCCGGAATATCCTGGGCAAAACGCGGGAGCAAGCTTCGAGGTGGAAGGACCGGTGGAATCCGAATACGAACCGGCCTGGTTCAACAGCCGCCTGAGCGAGCTGGCCGCTACGGCCCGGGAACTCCACAGCGTGGTTCCACACCGCCTGCGGTCGGACATGCAGGTTCTCTTCGAGAACATCACCAGCACTCAGCTCCATTTCCAAAAACTCTGGACCCAAGGATCATAAATCCCATGCAACCACTGACCATTCATTACGAGGGCTACTGGCAATGTCGGCAGGCGACGGACCCCGATCCCTCCAACGATCCTCGAGGTGCCAGCGGTTACACCTTCGCCCTTGGATACGAAAACGATCTTGATCAGATCATCCGCCTACAGCGGGATGAAATTCCAGATTGTGACTTTCGGGACGCTCCGCCGCCGTCGTATCCGCCGGAGCACGCCACGAAGCAGTTCGGCGTGTTTGTCACGGGGGTCACCCTCGGTGGAAAGCCCTTCGTCCGCGCCGCGCAGGCACTGCGTGAAGGCAAGATACGCTGGATGCCGCAGGGGCATCCGATGAGCGGGCCGAAATTTGAACTGCGCAACACCATCACCTATTTTCCGGTGAGCGATGGCATCTTCATGCCGATCGTCCCTTTTGACTTCCAGGTGGAGAGTTCGGATCAAGCGATCATTCTGCGTCGAGATGATGCCCTGGACCCGGATGATCCCGAAAAAAAGATCTGGGAGATCGCTGACTACAAGGTTTATGCTCGGCGTTGCCCAGTGAACTGGTTTGACAATTCGGACGAGGCGATGACGGCGGTAGGCGTCAGCCTCGATGGGACGAACAGTTCTAGCGCCTTTTTCCAGAAGCGGAAAGAGTGGTTGCAACTTCAATTGGTTGAAGAGGACGACGTCGTCCGGCGCGAGGCGATCAAGAATCGTCTCTACAACATCAATTTCTTCTCTTCGAATGCGGACGGATGCCGGCTGGAAACCCGACTGGGGGCCTGTGCGGTATGGGACTTCGCCTTGAAGGGATGCAACATCTCCGTCAAAGGGGAAGACAAGCTCGGTGGCCGGATCACGAACGATAGTGACTGGGGTGTGCGTTTCTGGATGGGTGCCTTTGACGGTGATCTGATGCGCGGCTACATGCGGGGAACGCTGACGGTGCCTTTCGAGAAAAGCTAACATGCTCCTGCCCCTGGTATTTTCTAACTTCGGAGTTCAGATTCAAGGCAAGGCCGACGTTTCGCATCCTTTGATAACTCCCAATTTCATTCTACCTCCTGCACCGGACGGTCCACCGAGCCTTTGTTCCAGCGGCCATCGAGTGTGAAGGACAGATGCGGGGTGTAGAGCTGCGGTTCAAGGAGGAAGGAGTCGTGACCTTTGTCGGAGTGCACGGTGATGTGCATGTTGGAGACCTCGGCTTTTTCGAGGTGGCTGACGAGTTCCGCCTGCTCCTCGGGATAGAAGCAGAAGTCGCTGTCGATGCTGAAGACGAGGTAGTGCTGCCCGGCGGCGGCGCTGCGGGCGAAGAGCTCGGCATAGGTTTCCACTCCGGCATCCCCGAGTGGATCGAAGCGCAGCCACATGTCGGCGATGCGAAGGTAGGTGTTGGCATCGAAGCGTTTCACGAATTTTTTGCCCTGATGCAGCATGTAGCTCTCAACGTTGTGCTGGACGCGATACCACGAAAGCGTGTCGCCACCGTGCTTCACATCCTTCCGCGCACGGCGCTCGATGGCGTCGAGATGCACAAAGGTCTTGTGGCTGATCATGCGTGCGAGGGCGAGACCATACTCAGGTGCCTTGCCTTCATAAAAATCGCCGCCTTGAAAGTGGGGGTCGTTCTCGATGGCGAGCACCTGCTCGAACAGGGTGAGGCGTGTGAGCACCGTGGTGCGGCAGCCGCTGGCGATGGGGATGACGAGTTTGACGCGCTCGGGATGCAGAGTCGCGAGATTGATCGCCAGCAGCCCGCCGACGGACGCACCCATGACGGCGTGGAGTGTTTTGATGCCGAGGCTGTCGAGCAGAGCGAGCTGGGACTTCACGACATCGCTCGTGCGCACCTCGGGAAAGGTGCTGCCGTAGGGGGTGCCGGTGGCGGGATTGATCGAAGCGGGCCCGCTGCTGCCGTAGCAGCCGCCGAGGTAGTTTGCGCAGATGATGAAGTAGCGCTTGGTGTCCAGCGCCTTGTCGGGGCCGATGAACAGATCCCACCAGCCGTTGTGGCAGTCTGTGGTCCAGCGTTCATCGGTATCTGGCACCTCGGTGGTGACGCCTGCGGCGTGCTGGCTGCCCGAAAGGGCGTGGAACAGCAGGATTGCGTTTGATTTAGAGGCGTTGAGCTTGCCGTAGGTTTCGTAGGCGACCGTGATTTCGGGCAGTTGGGTGCCGCAGGCGAACTTGAAGGGTTCCTTGGCGCTACCGGTGTGGAAAAACTTGGTTTCTTCTGTTTTGACGGCCTTTGACATGAGTCGCGGAAGAAACAGGGTTTTGGAGAGGCGGCAAGGCGGATTGCTTGCTGCCAGTTGTTGGATGCCCGATTGCCGGATGGTTGGATCAATGGTTGGGTGGCACCCGCCTTGAATGTGCATCGGTACCGTCCTTTATTGTCGGAAACCCGGCTGCCAGTCTCCAGTCATCTCCCATGCTCGATCCGTTCGTCACTCTTGAAGAAGCAGGTTTCTCGCCGCGGCGGATTGGTGGCGTGGACCGGCTGGCCGGGTGGTCGCCGGAGTTGATTGCGTGCCTGGACTGGGCGCGCATTTCAGAGCTGGCACGTGCGATTGCGACGGAGGCAGGCTGCGAACTGGCGGGATCACGCATAATGCCGGACGGTGCGGTGCTGTTTGGCATGATTGAGGAGCCCAGATCGGCGAAAGCACGGAGGGCGATTGTGAAGACCGCCCCATGGAATGAATGGGGGGCCACGCCGGAGGCGGTGCAGCGTTTTGCGCAGGAGGTGCACACCTCGCGTGACACGCGCGGCATTTTGATTGCGCCTGCGGGTTTCAGCCCGGCGGCGCTTAGCACGGCGCAGGAACTGCGAATCGAAGCGGTGGATGCGGTGGCGCTGGATGCCGCCATGCGGGCCCTGCCAGGTGCTAAAAGTGATTTTCTCTTCGTCGTCACCACAGCGGGCGATTTCGCCACCCCTTCCTGCCCGATCTGCATGAAAAAGCTGCAGCGCATTGAGCAGGAGTCTCCGGAGCTGCCTTCACGGACGATCGACATGGACGGACTCATCGCTGACAACGTCGTGTGTGACCGCCTCGAAGTGACCGCAGGCTGTGAAGTGACGTTTTTGCAGGAGGTGCGGGCGCGTTCGATCACCGTCGCGGGCCATGCTTCGGGCGATTTCGTGTGTGAAGGGCCGGTGACCTTGGAAAAGGGAGGCACTCTGTCAGGCACGGTGGCTGCGCGTTCGCTGGAGGTGCGAGATGGCGGCGAGTTGCTGGGGCAGTTCCGCATTTTGGAAGGCAAACTGGGTTCGTTTGTGAAGCCTGCGGTGCGCTGGCACTGGCGCTGTACGGGCGCGGATGGGCAGCGCCAGTGTGCCGGGGTGATTTTCGAGCCACATCAGTGAGACGCGAGATCGTTCTTGGCACGCGGGGGCTGGCTGTGGCATGTAACGCCCATGTCTCCCAACTCCTCCGGCCCCGGCGCTCTGCTTCGACTGGTGTTTTATGCCGCTGCCATCGTCATGGCGCTGCTGCATGTGTTTGTGACGTTTCGCGGCCTGAGCAGTGCTGAAGGCATGAACCAGGCGCAGCTCGCGCGTCAGATCGCCCGGACGGGCTCGTATCAGACGCACGTGATCGAGCCGTATGCCTGGTCACAGATGGAGTCGGCTCAGAAGCAGCCCACGCCGCTGGCGATGCCGGAGACCGTGCAGCCGCCACTCCAGCCGCTGCTGTGGTCGGTTGCGTTTCGTTTCATGAAGCCATGGCAAGTTTATGATCCGGTCACGGGCGGGGCGATTTTTATGATGGATCGTGTGATCGCGTGTTTTGGCGTGACGTGGTATCTGCTGACGATTTTTTTCACGCACGGCGCTGCACGGCGGTTGTTTGACGAACAAGTTGCGGCCATCGCCGCCATCGCGCTGCTGGTCTGCGAGCCGGCGTGGGAGCTGATGGTCAGCGGTGCGCCACGTGGGCTGCTGGTGCTGCTGTTTGCGCTGGCGTTTCGTCTGTATGCTTCGGCTGCGGGACGTGCGGTGGAAAATCGTGGCATGTTTGTGCCGCTCACGCTGCTGGGGATCGTCTGCTCACTGATGGTGCTCACGCACTGGATGGCCCTTTGGATCGTGCTGGGGGTCATCATCGGCATGGTGGTGTTTCTTCCACGCGGGAAGGCTGGAGCCATTGTGGTGGCCTTGTTCCCGGTGCTGACACTGGCCGCCTGGGGCTGGTGGAATGTTCAGCTTTGCGGTGATCCGCTCGGAGGCATCAAGGCCTTGTTTCAGGCGCAATCCTCCGCTGTGGCGCATGATCTTCTGCTGCGTGACTTTTCACCCAGCGTGCCGCTGCTGCAGGTGGATGATCTGCTGCGGCGTCTAGGCCTCGGCTGGCAGTCCCAGCTGGGACTGCTCATGGCGCATCTGGGTTACGTCGTGCCGGCGCTGCTCTTTTTTCTTGCCCTCATGCACCGTTTTCGCAAGGCGGATGCGGCTTCTGCGCGCTGGACGCTTGCAGTAGTTTTCGCCTGCGTGGCCATCGGTATGGGACTCATCGGTTTATCCGACAAAGAGAAGGACGACAACGCCCTCTACATCGTGCTCATGCCCGCGATGTGCACCTTTGGTTCGGCGATGCTGGTGGTGCTGTGGTCCCGCTTTCACATGTCTGGTGACTTCATGGCACGCTGGGGCGCGCCGCTGGTGGCATTGCTCATCACCGCGCTGCCCATGGCGGTGAATCTGCCCGTGCTGATGAAGTTTGGCCTTACCATGGGCGGCAAAATCCCGCCGCACTGGCCGCCCTTCCTGCCGGAGCGCGTTTCCCTACTGCGTCAGCTCATGGACAAGAATGAGTTCGTCATGTCCGATTCACCTGCATTCATCGCCTGGTATGGCGATGTGCCCTGCGTGGATCTTTGCACGCAGCGCGGCGACTATGAAGTCATGAAATCAAAAGCCGAGGCGCGCGGCGTGAAGCTGGCCGGTTTCGTCATGACGCCCGTTTCTGCGAAGGTCGAGCGCATCACCGACATCTACACCGGCCCCTATGCCGAGTGGCGTGATCTCATTGTCCGTGGCCCCATGCTCGCCTTCGACCGCGATTTTTCCCCCAGCCCAGAGTTTCCTTTCAAAAACCTCATTCCGCTCGTAGGTCAGACGGTGGGGGACAAGGAACACCTGAGCCTGCCGATGGTGTTCTACACGGACAAGGCGAGGTCGGTGAAGAAGTGACTGCTATGCAGTGAGACATGCTTTGAAAAATCGCAGAGTGTCCGCCAGATGATCATGCCAGTAGTCCCACATGTGTCCGCCTGGAAATTCCTCATAGACATGCGGGATGCCTGCAGCCTCCAAGTCGCGGTGCAGCGTGCGGTTGTGTTCGATCAAGATGTCTTCCGTGCCACAGTCAAAGCGCAGATGAGGAAGCGGTGAACTCAGTTTTGCGCAATCAATGACCGCCAGAGGTTCGGTACCCGTCAGACTGAATTCTTCCAGTGATTCTTCCACGAAGTCCTGCATCTGCGGCGGCACATCCGTGATGCTGCTGTGCGCACTGATGCCGGTGAATTTCTTCGGATGCAGCAGGCCAAGCCGCAGTGCGCCATAGCCGCCCATCGACAGTCCGCTGATGAAGCGGGGAGTGTCCTTGCAGCGTGCATCAATCTCCGCAGCGGCTTCCGGCACCTCATCCACGATCCAACTGGCGTAATCGGCATCGTGGTGCCGCACGTAGCCCGAGCCATCGCCCCAAAGGCCGTCTGAAGGCATCGCCAGCATCATGGGTGGCAGCTTCTCTTCTTTGATAAGTCGATCCAGCACCTGATGTGCCCCACCTTTGTACAACCAAGCCCAGTGGCTGCCATAAACGCCGTGAAGAAGAATCACGAGGGGCAGCTTTTCAACCTTGGCATCTGGCGGCACATAAAAGCTGATATCTGCACGACGGCTCAGTGCCGCCGACTTCACTGTGACGTGATGAATGCCGTCGCCAATGTGGGCTGATTCAAAGGTGCGGAAACTCATTTCACGCGAGGATGTCTTTGATGATCTTTGCACCTTCCACGCCACTCAGGCGCGCATCCAGCCCCTGGAACTTGAAACTGAAGGCATCGTGATTGATGCCGAGTTGATGCAGCATGGTGGCGTGCAGATCGTGGACGGTGGTGGTTTTGTCGATGGCGGCATATCCAAGGTCGTCGGTGGCTCCATGCACGATGCCACCCTGGATGCCTGCACCTGCCAGCCATACGGACATGGCCTTGTTGTGATGATCGCGGCCGCTGCCGCCCTGCGACATCGGGGTGCGGCCAAATTCTCCGGCCCAGACGATGAGGGTCTCCTCGAGCATGCCGCGCTGCTTGAGATCGGTGATGAGCGCCATGCACGCGCGGTCGATTTCCTGGGCCTTGAGCGCCACGCCTTCTTTGACGCCGCCATGGTGGTCCCAATCTTTGTGATAGAGCTGGATAAAGCGAGTGCCACGTTCAGCAAGGCGGCGTGCGAGCAGGCAGTTCGAGGCGAAGGAACCATCACCGGGCTGGCAGCCGTACAGCTCCAGAGTCTTCGCGCCTTCCTTGCTCACATCCATCAAATTGGGCACACTGGCCTGCATTTGGAAGGCCATCTCGTATTGAGCGATGCGTGTGGCGATTTCAGGATCGTCCACGAGCGAGTCGTGCTGCTTGTTGATCGCGTTGATTGCCGCTACGTCGCGACCTTGTTGATCACGCGTGACACCGCCCGGGTTGGTGAGATACAGCACGGGGTCGCCTTGCGCCCGAAGTTGCACGCCCTGATACTTCGATGGCAGAAAGCCGCTGCTCCACTGGCGCGCGGCGATGGGCTGGTTCTGCCCACCTTTGCCGAGTGAGGTCAGCACGACGAAGCCGGGAAGATCCGAGGCCTCGGTGCCGAGGCCATACGTGATCCACGACCCCATGCTGGGGCGGCCTGCAATCTGCGAGCCGGTATTCATGAACATGTGCGCAGGATCGTGATTGATCGCGTCCGTCGTCATCGAGCGAATCAGGCAGATGTCGTCGATCACGCTGCCGATCTGTGGAAACAGCGAGCAGATCTCGGTCTGGTTCTTCCCAAATTTGGCGAACGGATGCTGTGGTCCGAAACAGTTCAGCGGCTTGCCTTGAAGCTGCGCGAGCTGCTGGCCTTTGGTGAACGACTCGGGCATCGGCTTGCCGTCCATCTCGGCAAGTTTCGGTTTGGGATCAAACGTCTCCAGATGCGAGGGCCCGCCCGCCATGGTGAGCCAGATCACGCGCTTCGCCTTCTGCGGCAGGGGCAGAGTGCCCAGCACACCCCGCACGGGTGCGGCATGCGCTGGCTGCATCAGGGAGGCAAGCGCAACCGCTCCAAGGCCTTGGGATGTCTTGCCGAGAAAGGCGCGACGATGAAGCGGTGACGGCGTGTTCATGATTACTTGGTAACGGGTTTCTTCCCGAGGTTCTTCAATTCCTCTTCCGTCCACATCGCCATGCGGCCTTTGTTTTGTTCGCGCAGGGTGGTGACAGCTTTGATTTCGACCGGTGAGCCGGTGTGCTCCCACTCACGGCGTATGTAGGTCAGCACGCCGGCGATGTCCTCATCGGTAAGCTGAGGCAGCGGCGGCATGGCGAGGTTGAAACTGCGCCCGCTCACCTTTACGGGACCTGCGAGCCCATTGAGGACGATGCGGGTGAGAATCTCCGGCTTGCCGAGTACCCATTCGCTGTCCACCAGCGGTGGTGCGAGTCCGTCGAGGCCGAAGCCATGCGGCTGATGGCAGGCGGTGCAAAGGGTGGCGTAGACGGTTTTGCCTTTTTCAAACAGGGCTGTCTGTGCTTCGTTCAGCGGCACGATTTTGGGTGGTGGTGGCGCTCCCGGCTTGCCAGGCCAAGCGAGACGAGCCGCGACAGTCGCAAACAGTTTAGCTCCTGCTTTGTCGCTCATGGCTGACCTGAGTGTTTTCAAGGATGCAGGTTCGGAGTCGAGCCAGAGCAGTTTCGCGGGCGTTTTGGATTTGGGGTCGCCGCTGCTGGCGAGGCCCTTGATGGCCGCCACCTGGAGCGCACCGCCCTGAGGCTGTGCGGCAGCGAGTTCGAGCATTTCCTCAAACGGTCCCGCCTTGCCTGCCTGGGCCAGGAGCGAGCCCAGCGCCTCCATGACTGGCATTATCTGTGCGTTGTTGTCTTGGGTGAGCTGCCCGACAAGCAATTTGGCATAAGCCGCCTCTCTGCCTCGCATGCCTGTCAAAGCGCCTTCACGAATCAGGGTGTTCTTGCCGTTTACCGCGAGCAGTTTGGCCACGGCTGTATCGGCATCAGGCAGATTGAATGAGGTGAGCTTGATTGCGAGGTTCGCAAGAACGAGCGCATCCTTTTCCGAAGTCAGCGCGATCAAGTCGGGCGCAAGATCGCGTGATGCAATACGCACGGCCGCAGCGCGCACTTGGGCGTCTTTGTCAGCCAATGCGGTGCGCAGCAGATCCGGTGTGACAGCAGCGAGGCCGTCGAGTGTCCACAAGGCATGCAGGCGCGCGAGCGCCGACTCATTGGTGAGCATTTCCTTCAACGCAGGCACGGTGGCGGCATCGCCAGATTCGACGAGGAGGCGCTGCGCGGTGTCACGCACCCAGCCGTTGGCATGCGTGAGCAGGTTCACGTCTTTGCTTACTTTGACCGGCTGCGGGCGCTCCTTCGCGTCCGGAACGATGCGCCAGATGCGGCCCTGATTGAACGGCGTTTCCAGTTTGCGAGCCTCAATGTTTGCAATGAGGTAGTGCGTGAGGAAGCTCTGGTGCTGAATGATGCCCCGATACATATCCACGAGGTAAAGCGCGCCATCGGGGCCATTCGCGGCCTGCACGGGGCGGAAGCGCTCGTCGGTGGAAGTGAGGAATTCGGTGGTCTTTGCGGTGTTCGTGGCCTTCACGACGCCGTCTGTTTCACTCATCGTGAAGCGTTTCACCAGATTCGCGCAGGGCTCGGGCACGAAGGCATTGCCACGGTAGGCGGCAGGAAAGGCATCGCCGCGATAGATCAGAGCGCCGCAGGTGCCGGTCGGTTTTGACAGCGTGCCGTCGGCGCGGAGTGATTTCGGATCGTAACCACGATTTACGCCGGGTGTGGGGTGTGAAGGATATAGCGTTTGATCCGCCGCCAGCTTGGCATTGATGCTCGTGGCGTTGCGCAGCAGGGGATTGCGCGTGAAAGCCTCCGTGGGCAGGAGGTCGGCACGAAGCATGTCGGAATTGTAGTTGAAGTAGAGTCTACCGAAGTCGTCCTGACACAGGCCCCACTGGCCGCGACCGAGGCCGGTGTCCTTCTGCCATACGCCGCCGCGCAATTTAAAACGGGTGGAGTAACCGGCACTCCAGATGGCATTGTCCATTGCCCAGACCGGTGTATTGGCCATGTGCTCGGGCTGTCCGCCTTGCGTCCCGAAGTCGGTTGCAACGACGTCTTTCACGTCTGCCTTGCCATCGCCGTCGGTATCTTTGCAGAAATACAAATTCGGCGGCACAGCGATCAGCGCCCCACCATTCACAGCCAGCACGGCACGTGGCATGACGAGATTGTCGAGAAAAGGCGTCGCCTTGTCCATGCGGCCATCGCCATCCGTGTCTTCAAGAAGGGAAACACGGCCCGTGGGTTCTTTTTCGCCACCTCCCTCAAGGTCATGCATGTAACCGCGCATTTCGACGACGTAGAGCCGGCCCTGATCATCAAAGCTCATCGCTACTGGCGCTTCGATCATCGGCTCGCTCGCGACGAGTTCGATATGGAACCCCTTTTCGACTTTGAAGGTCTTCAGCGCCTCCTCGGGAGACAATGGTGCTGGCGGTGGCAGTTTGAACTTCAATTCGACTTCCTCCGGGCCGGCGTTCTTTTGATGAACAGCCTGGGCGGTGGGCAAGAATGACGACGCAAAAATAAACAGCGACGAACGCAGGGCGAGGGATGGGAACCTTGGGGTAGGCATGGAGAGGCTTTTTTAGTTTTGAGGGGGGAGGACTTACCCAACTAGAATTCTGGGCGGATTCCTAATCGCTCAATGACCAATTTTGGTATTTCTGGTGTCACTGATAACGCCTCATTTGTCTTTTTTCGGTTTCGGTTGATCGGAGCCTTTGATGGTCAGCGGCGGCACTGGGTCGCTTTTTCCTGCGAAGGCATTCCACGCCTGCTGAAAGACGGCGGCATCGCGCACATCACCCTCGGCGACGAGCCATTGGTAATGCAGCTTGAAGGGGGCTTCTGTGGTGGCCTTGCCTTTCGGGAACATGCCAAAGCGGCCGTAATCGCGGTAGGCGGAGATGGCGGTTTCCTTCGGGTTGTCGGGATGATTGAAAATCACGACGGTGAAGGTCTTGCCTTCCACGGTGAAGACTTCGGCGGCCCATGGCAGGTCTTTGACCTTGTGGGCGTCAATGTTTTCGCCGGGGAAGATGTAGGTCGTCGTTTTGGTGTCCACCAGCTCGGAAGGGCGGAACTGCGCGCCGGCGTGTTCAGGGTCGCCACTCATTTCGGCCTCGCCACTGGTGGGCTTGATGGCGCTGGTCATGTCGATGCCCAGGTAGAAAGGCTTCGCGGGCGTGGTGAAGGTGAAGCGGCGTTCCTCGGTGAGAAAGGGATCTTTGGTTTCTCCCTGCCAGTTGATGGAGGCGGTGAAACTGGAATCGCCGGGTTCCACTTTGGTAACGACCTGATCGCCGCCTTTCATGTGCCAGCGGTCATAGGATTTGCCACCGTAGCTGATCTTGCTGAAGCCGAGAAAGATGCCGCGATGATGGGTGAAGTTGAAGCCCGGGCCCTTTGTTAGGCGGGTGGCTCCGCTGGAGTCAAAGACGTGCAGATAGGGCTTGTAGGTCTCGTGATGCCGTTCGGGCGTGCTGAGGTCATTTGCCATCATGAGCCGGGCGACGACTTTGCCGTTGTTGGAGACATCGACGTGGTCTTTTTCGACGACGTTGATGTCGAACGCTGTGGCTTTGAGTGTGAGAGCGAGAAGGATGAGGGCGGTGGGTTTCATGCGAGAATTTGTTTGATGACTTTGGCACCTTGGACGCCGGAAAGCTTGGCATCGAGGCCTTGAAATTTGAAAGTAAATGCGTCGTGCTGGATGCCGAGCTGGTGGAGCATCGTGGCGTGGAGGTCGTGGACGGTGGTGATGTTTTCCTGCGCGGCATAGCCGAGGTCATCGGTGCTGCCGAAGGTGACGCCGCGCTGGACGCCTGCACCTGCGAGCCACATGGACATGGCCTTGTTGTGGTGGTCCCGTCCTATGGGGCCTTTGTTGCCCTGTGCCATTGGCGTGCGGCCGAATTCACCGCTGAAAACAATGAGCGTGTCATCAAACATGCCGCGCTGCTTGAGATCCTTGATCAGTGCTGCGCAGGCCTGGTCCACTTCTTTGGCACGTAGCGGCAATTCCTCCTTCAGCAGGCTGTGGTGGTCCCAGTCACGATGGTAGAGCTGGATGAAGCGGGTGCCGCGCTCTGCGAGGCGGCGGGCGAGTAGGCAGTTCGATGCGAAGGAGCCGTCGCCGGGCTGGCAGCCGTAAAGTTCGAGCGTTTTGGTGCCTTCGCCGCGGATGTCCATCAACTCAGGCACGCTGGCCTGCATTTGGAACGCCATCTCATACTGGGCAATGCGTGTGGCGATTTCGGGATCATCGCACAGTGCGGCATGCTGTTTGTTGAGTGCATTGATGGCACCGAAATCTCGGCCTTGCCGCTCACGCGTGACGCCGTTCGGACTGGTGAGGTAGAGCACGGGATCGCCGAGCGATCGCAGTTGTACGCCCTGATACTTGGAGGGCAGGAAGCCGCTGTTCCACTGCCGTGCGGCGATGGGCTGGGGATTGCGACCTTTGCCGGTGGACATCATCACGACGAAGCCTGGCAGATCATCCGCCTCGCTGCCGAGACCGTAGGTCGCCCACGAACCCATGCTGGGACGGCCGGCGATCTGTGAGCCGGTATTCATGAACATGTGCGCCGGGTCGTGATTGATCGCGTCCGTCGTCATCGAGCGCACAAGGCAGATGTCATCTGCGATGCTGCCTATGTGTGGCAGCAATTCCGACAGCTCCATCTGGCACTCGCCATACCTTTGAAAGCGGAACATCGGCCCTTTGCACACGAGCTTCTGCCCCTGAAGCTGCGCCAGTTGCTGCCCTTTGGTGAACGACTCCGGCATCGGCTTGCCATCCATTTCTGCCAGCTTCGGTTTGTGGTCGAACAACTCCAACTGCGAAGGCCCCCCGGCCATGGTGAGCCAGATGACGCGTTTGGCTTTTTGGGGAAATGGCAGAGTGCCTAGGACGCCGCGAGACGCAGCATGCAGCAGATTGGGCTGCAGGAGCGAAGCCAACGCCACGCTGCCGAGACCTTGCGTGGTGCGGCCGAGGAATGCGCGACGGGTTTGAGCGGAGATCGAATGCATGGCTCAGCTCCGCGTGATGGTTTCGTGCAGGTTCAGAAGCACTCGTGCCACATGCGTCCACGCGGCGAGTTCACTTGAGCTCAAATTGGGAGCGACAGGCGCAGCACCAGTTTTGAGCAGTTCGGCTGCTGCAGCGGGCTCTTTTTGATAATCGGCGAGCTGTTGGGCGAACAGTGCAGAGAGTGTTTTTAGTTCGTCGGCACTTGGTTTGCGTTGCAGGGCTTGCTGTACGGCCCAGGTGATACGCTGGCTGGTATCGCCGTTGGATTCAGTCATGATGCGGGCGGCATAGACGCGGGCGGCTTCGACATACGTTGGGTCATTCAGTAGAACGAGGGCCTGCTGCGGGATGTTCGAGCGGTTGCGCTCGGCCACGCATTCCTCACGGCTGGGAGCGTCGAAGGCGAGCAGGGAAGGGTGCGTGAAGCTGCGCTGCCACCAGGTGTAGAGGCCGCGCCGATACAGGCCTTCGCCGCTGTCGTTCTGCCATTCGCGCGTGGGGAAGTTCAGGTTTTCCCAGTATTTGGCGGGCTGATAGGGCTTCACACTTGGGCCACCGATTTTGGGAACGAGCAGGCCGGAGATGGTGAGCGCATTGTCGCGCACGAGTTCGGCATCGAGGCGGAAGGGGCTCTGGCGGGCGCATTCGCGGTTGTAGGGATCGGCGGCGGTGAGTTCCTTGGTGGAGGTGGAGACTTGCTGGTACGCCTCGCTGTTCACAATGATGCGGATCATGTGCTGCATGTCCCAGCCGCTATCCATGAACTCACAGGCCAGCCAGTCGAGCAGCGTAGGATTCACTGGCGGCTCGCCCTGCGCGCCAAGGTCGTCGAGCACCTTGCTCAAGCCGGTGCCGAAGAACTGCTTCCACAGACGATTCATCACCGTGCGAGCGGTGAGCGGATTGTCCTTGGAAACGAGCCACTGTGCCAGGTCGAGACGGGTGAGGTCGCGGCCTTCGATTTTGGTCTTCGGCAGGTAGCCAGGGAGTGCGGCCTTTACGACCTCACCGCTTTCGTCCATCCAGTTGCCGCGTGGTAAAATGCGCACGGTACGCTTGTTCGTATCGCTGATGGAAACGATGCACTTGGGGGCGCTGCTTTCGAAATCCGCCTTCTCCTTTTCGACCGTGGCGATCTTGGTGCGGAGGTCGTTGAGTTCAGGCGCGATCTGCTTGTAGGCGGCGGTGAGTTTTTGTTTTTGCGCAGGGGTGCGCTTCTCCGGAGCTGCTTTGAGAATGTCGGCAATCTCAGCGGCGGGTAGTGAGGCGCCGGGCGCACGGATGGGCTTGGGTGCGCTGGTGCTGCTGAGGCGGAGATTGGCCATTTCATGATTTTCACCCCAGCCAAAAGTGAGCGTGAAGGTCACAGCGGTATTGGCTTCGGTGAGTGGCTCGGCGATTTCAAGGTAGAGCGACTGATCGGCTCCGGTGGCACCCAGCACACCCCAACCATTCTCTTTTTTGTCTGAGATGCCGTCGATGGCGGCGGCGGCGGGGAGGGTCTTTTGCTCAAACGTGGCGCTGGCGTGAGCAAGGGCGAGTTTGGTCGGCTTGTTCTTCGCACCTGTGGTGAGAGCAATTTCACTGAGCACGAAGTTGCTGTTTGCTGCGAGGCCGATGCCGGGCAGTTTTTCCTTGAGCGCCTCAATGCGGATGCCCGTGGTTCCCTGCGGAAGCTTGGTGGTGAGCGTGTAGGTCTCGGTGCCGTCGTTCAGTTTCCGCTCGTTGCGTTTGGCATCGATGGTGCCGCGCACCACGCCCTCCTGGTCGGCCTTGAGTGCGATGTTTTTCTTGGCCGAAGCCGCAGTGATTTGCTTCAGCGGCTGCCACATGCCGCTGGCCGTTACGGCCTCCAGCGCCAGCTTCTCCCACGTAGCCTGGGCTGGGGCGAGTTCCGGGCGCGGTTTGGCGAATTCGGCCTGCAGGGCGGCAAGCCGCTGCGCGATATCCGTCTGACGTTTCTGACCCGCAGCATCGAGCACCAGAATGCCGGGCTCACGACGGCCGAGAATTGGCTCTTTAATGTCGGCAAAGAAGGCACCCAGGGAATAGAAATCACGCTGTGTCCACGGATCGAATTTGTGGTCGTGGCACTGACAGCAGCCGGTCGTCTGCCCGATCCAAGCGTTGCCGACGGCGCGGACGCGGTCGGTGAGCATGCGCTGCTCATAGTCCTTCGCCTGTGCGCCGCCTTCCTCGGTGGTGAGCAGCAGACGGTTGAAGGCGGAACCGACTCGCGTCTCCTGATCGGCATCCGGCATGAGGTCGCCGGCGATTTGTTCGAGGGTGAAACGGTCAAAGCGTTTGTTGCTGTTGAATGACTGGATGACGTAGTCGCGGTAGGGCCACACGTTGTGCGGATTGTCGCTATGGTAGCCGATAGTGTCAGCGAAGCGCACCACATCGAGCCAGCCGATGGCCATGCGCTCGCCGTAGTGCGGGTTTTTGAGCAGGCTTTCGACGAGCTTTGCAAAGGCGGCAGGCGATGCGTCCTTTTCAAAAGCGGCCACTTCCTCCGGCGTGGGGGGCAAGCCAATCAGGTCCATGTAGAGTCTGCGGATCAACGTGCGCGCGTCGGCCTGTGGCGAAGGCTTGAGGCCGATTTCTGTGAGGCGCTGCTGCACGAGCACATCCACACCGTTTTTTCCCGCTGGGATCGCCGCCTTCACTGGTTTTTCATAAGACCAGTGCTGCTGGTAGGCCGCTCCCTGATCGATCCATTTTTTCAAGATCTCCTTCTGCCGCTGCGTGAGCTTCTTGTGCGAATCCGGTGGCGGCATGAGATCGTCTTCGTCTGCGGTGAGGATACGCGACACGAGTTCACTTTTGGAAGCCTTGCCGGGAATGAACGCCTCCGCCTTCACGGCCTCATCGCGAATGTCGAGTCGCAGATCAGCCTCCCGATGCTTGGGGTCGTTGCCGTGGCAGTAGAAGCAGTTGTCCGACAGGATCGGCTGCACATCGCGATTGAACTCGATCTTGGCCGGAACGGCTGGCTCGGCGGCGTGGACGCTGATCGTGGCGAGAGCGGTGAAAAGAATGGCTTTGGTCATAACGAAGATACTCCGTAAAGAACGGAGCCAACGCATGATATATTCCCACTTCGAGCATGGGGAATCCGGCATTGAAGACCGAGATTTCAGCTGGCGGCTGCCACCACATCCGAGACCGGGTGCAAAATCGTCTGAGCTGAAAGGCGCGAGGGCAGCGAAGTAAGGATGACGCAGGTCGTATCGGTCGCTGGATCAGCCCATGCAAGGGTGCCAGTCGATCCGCTGTGGCCAAAGCTCTGCTGCGAGCAGTTTTTGCCGAATCCTTCCGGCCCCAGGGCGAAGCCGATTCCGCGACGCGCCGTGAGGCCCGGCGTGTGGTTTTGCAGCATCAGGCGGGCCGTTTCTTCGCGCAGCACCTGACCTGACGGGTGCACGAAGGCGTCAAGAAAACGCGCCACATCGGCGGCAGAGCCATGCGCCCCACCCCACGGGGCAGCGAGGTTGCGCCAGTAGGGGCTGTTCCAGTCCCACGAGGTGGCCTGCGGGTCACCAGCGCCCGATTCGGGTGCAGCGTGTTCGGTCTGGCAGCGGATCGTGTCTGCCAGTTTGAAGTGGCCGAGACCGAGCGCGCTATGCTTCATGCCGAGCGGTGCAAAAACCTCCTTCGCCAGAAAATCCGGCAGCAGCATCTGGGTGATGCGTTCTACAATCTCTGCCGCAAGCATGATGCCCATGCTTTGATAGTGATACTTCGTTCCCGGAGCGAACAGCAGAGGTGTGCGGATCACGCCTTGTACGAATTCAGAGAGCGGTGCGTGGCGGGACCGCAATTCAGTATTGTTCTCCAGCTGATCCGGCAGGCCGGAGGTGTGCGTGAGCAGTTGCTCAATGGTGATCTGTTTTCGTGCGCCCTCGTTGAATTCCGGGATGAATTTCATCACAGGATCGGTGAGCCGCAGATCTCCGCGATCCGCCAGAAGCATCACGCCCGCAGCGGTCATGGTCTTCGTGATCGAGGCGAGGAGGAAAATGGCGTCTGGATTCCCAGCTTTGCCAAAGGCCTGCTGAAAGGTGTCTTTGCCTTGTCGCACATGCAGCACTGCGGAAACGAGAATGCCGGAGTCGACTTGCTGCTGGATGATCTGAGCGGCGGCTTGCATGTGGTCAGATGTGGTGCTGTGGCTTTTCGTTGCCGCGAGGCTGGTCAGCAGGGTCAGAATGGAGCGGCGGGTCATCATTTGGCGTCTTTTTCCCTGGCTTGGATGATGAAATCAAAGATCTGGCCGTAATGCCTGCCGTCGAGTGTGATGTCCATGGGAACCATCTGCACGCCCGCAGGGACTTGGGCGGGATCTGCGGTGAGTTTGATCTTGAAGCTCTGGCGTGTTTTTGGGCCGACTGTGCCTTCGATGACAGCCGGATCTGAGGTGACGCCGGGTGGGAGCTGGAGCACGATGCGATGCTGCTGCAAAGTGTCGCGGAAATTGCGCACGGTGATTCTGACCTCCTGCATGGTCTGTTTCTGGAAGTCCACACGATACGGATAGGCGCTGACCCAGTAGGGATCGTAGAGGTACTCATAGTTCGTGTCGGGCAGCAGCTCCTTGTATTCGCGGATGATGCGCTGCGCCCAGTCATGGTAACGTTCTATGAAGGCCTTGGGCTCGGTCATGAGTACGCCGTGCGCTCCCATGATGATGTCGGGCTGAAGCTTTTGCAGGTATTTGGCGGCGACGAGATAGCCTTCTTCAATGATGGCGCTGTTGCGTGCGTTGACGCATTCGTGGCCGTTCTGCGCGGGGTCGGCGGGATCGCCAAAGAGGTTGTCGCCGGTGAAGACGATCTTTTTGCCGTCGAGTTCCAGCCAGAGGGAATTGCCAAACTCCGTCTGGCCGGGCATCCAGTCGATGTGCAGTTTGTAGCCTTCCCAGTCAATGACGTCACCCGCTTTGAGGATGCGGTCGATCTTGGCCTGTTCAAAACCGGCGTTGTAGGCGCCGATCATCGCGGGGTAGTCGTAGTAGCGCGGGTTCTCGCATTTGTCGGCGATGGTGTCCATCGTCCAGAACTTCACGCCATGATCCTTGAGCGCAGGGAAGAGTGTGAAGTGGTCGCCATGCGAGTGGGAGATCCAGCAAGCGTCGATTTGTTTCAGCCCCAGAAACTGCTGCATGTCGCTGATGATGCGTTCGAGAACGAGCTTTGGAAACAGGCCGCAATCCAGCAGCAAAGCGTGGCCGCTGTCGGCGATGATGATGGCAAAGTTCTTCCCCGCCATCTCCGGGCCGAACATGTAGAGATGCGGTGTCACCTGCACGATGTAGTGGGCCTTGGTCGGCTGGGTGGCGGGATGCGGGCCGCGTTTGGAGAGGTTGTCGGTCGGATAGCCTCGCACGTAATCCGGGCGGAACTGGGTGAGCCGCTCCTTGTAGGTCTGGAACTGCGACGTGGCATTCGCTATGACCGGGCCTTGCGATGGAAGGGCCGTCTCCGGTTTGAGCGCGATCAGCTTGTCCACCGTGGCGGTGAGCGCATCGAGCCCTTTGGCAAAGCCATAGTCCCACTCGGTGTCGAACCAGTTTGTCATCTTGGCACCGTCGTGCATGACTCCGCCAGTGAAGGCCAGCGTGAGTTCGCCCTGCTTCAGCATGAAACTCATCCCTCCTGGCGAGTGGCCGGGTGTGCTCACACAGGTGAGTGTGAAGCTGTTCCAAGTGATCGTGTCGCCATCCACGAGCCCTTTGTCGATCTTCACTGGCTGGGCAGGTGGGCGGAGGTAGCTGGAGCCATGCACGGTGAATTTGTCGCTGAGCCGCGGGTTCCACTTCCGAAACTCATTCGGGGTCTCGAAGGAAGTCTGCTCATCCTTCGGAGCGGCGACTTGAGTCGTTTGACGATCCAGCTTCGGCGCTCCCTGGCACTGCTCGCGATGATGATCGGTGAAGAGCACCCACTCGATCTGCTTCACACCGATTTTCGCCAAATGATCGAGCGCACTGCCATCGCCCAGATTGATAAGCAGGGCTCGGTCATTGTGCTTGAGCACATAAACGTTGCAGGTGTCCTGCCATAGATACACGCCGGGCAGCTGCTCATGAAAGGCGGCGAACGCCATGCTTTGCAGGGCAAGGAATGTGGCCAGAAGACGAGTCATGGGGTTCTAAACGTTGCGTGGGAGCCATTCACTGCAAATCACGTCTTCTTCACGAATGACGGCCATTCGTGAAAGGGTGAGGACCAGTGATCATGCTGGTTTCACCGAAAAGTCGCTGTCGTCGAGCGAGCGCAGCACGAGCTCGCGAGGGACGCAGAAATCGTCCATCTCAATGCAGGTCACGATGCCGTTGGCGATGTGCTCGGGCTTGAGAAAAAGCTGCTTCGGGGCCTGGCGTTGGGAGGCATCGTCCCAAAATGCTGTGTCCACGCCGCCGGGCAGGATGGCGGTGACGCGGATGCGATGCGCGGCGGCTTCTTCAGCCAAGCCCTGGGTGAATCCGCGTACACCCCACTTCGCGGCGCAGTAAACGGTTTCACTCGGAATGCCACGCAGGCTGGCGGTGGAGATGACGTTGATGATGTGGCCGTGCTGGTGCGGCATCATGGTCTTCAAGGCGGCTTGGGAGCCGAGAATGGTGCCTTTGAGATTCACCGCGAGCATGAGGTCGATCTCCTCCTCGGTGTAGTCAGGAATCCAGCGATGACGCGCGAGACCCGCGTTGTTCACCCAGACGGCGATGGGGCCGAGCAGTTCAGTGATTTGATCGACGGCTGACTGCACGTCAGAGGCGCGGGAGACATCGCAGCGGATCGACAGCGCGTGCGGATGGTCAAGAGCGACGTTTTCGAGGTCGAGCAGGGCCACACGCGCACCGCGTGCTAGGAGCGCTTGAGCCGTGGCGAGGCCGATGCCTTTCGCACCGCCAGTGACGGCGCAGACTTGGTTGGCGAGGTTCATGATTCTTTGTTTTTGGTCTCTGGTTGTCCCATGATCTGCGTCATGGCCTGAAGGGCGGTTTCTTTGCCATAAGCAGTGAGTACGTCGCCTGCCTGGATCATATCGTCCCGGGTTGGAATGCCGGCATGGGTTTTGCCATCGCGCTTGATAGCAAGGATGACGACGCCACGATCCCAAGGGCGTGATTCACGCAGTGTACGGCCCGCAAGGTAGGTGCCTTGAGGCACTTCGATCTCGGATACGACATAGCCATGCTGGATGCGCAGCAGCAGTTCGTAATCAAGCGCATGCACCATTCCTGTGCGCTCGAGTGTGCGCTGGATGATGTGGTCGAGCACCTTTTGAAAAATGGTGAGGCGAGAAATGAAGAGCATCACGATGAGCCCTCCAACGAGCAAGCCGAGCATCAGCACGGTGTTGCCGCCGGAGCCGCTTTGCAGCAGGGTGACAATGAGCGTGGCGAGTGCGGAGGTGAGACCAACGTTCCCGGCGAGAATGAGGTCGCGGATGATACGGCGGCGCACGGGGTGGTTCACGACGAGCTCCGCCTCCTTGGTGGTGAAGCCGACGCCGAAAAAGGCGGAGTATGCCTGAAAACTGGCCGTGTCCCAGCTGATGCCGGTCATCATCAGCGCCGTCGAACCCACGCGCACCACCAGCAGTGAGACGAGGGCAATGACGAGAAGAGCGATGACCGGGGCGACCATGAGCTTGAGTTTAAAGTTTCAGGTTTAAAGCTCCATATTCAGAGGTGCTTCTCGCTGATGGATTTGTCGTGGTCGTAGATTTGTTCCTTCGTTTGATGGCCCTTCATTTCCCAGTAGCGGTTGAGGCCGTGGCGCTGGCCGTGGTCGAAGTTGGTTTCGGCTGACTGCTGGCCGTTCTCCCACCATTCCTTCATCACGCCATGCATCTTGCCGTTTTGATAAGGGTATTCGCCGGCGGTCTTTCCATTGGAGTGCTTGTTGCGGATGAGGCCAGTGTAGGGCTTGCCCTTGTAGTTCGCCTCTTTGCCTTCATTCAGCATCTCGACATCCTTGTCCGCGAAATCGACGACTGGAGGCTGTTTTTCACAGGAGGACAGGCAGAAAGCGCAGAGAAGGAGAGCGAAGAGCTGTTTCATGCGTGCAGGTTGGAGATGATGCGCGGCTTTTCAACCCGCAGCACGGCTCACTTTACCGCCATTGCTTGCTTCCACTCCGCCGGAGCGCCGGGCAGGGTCTCCGCGAGAATGCGGCGGATGTGTCCGCGCTCGGTTTCGCTGAGGTACGCGTATTCCCCGGTGGTGTCCTTGCCTTCGAGAACGGTCCAGAGGCGGTTGAGTACAGTTTGCTTCAGCGGGGCGGTGAGGTTGTGGAAGGTGAGAGAGTAGACCATGTAGCTGCAGCGGTACTTGAAGAGGCGGTGCAGGAGCTGGAAATCCTTGAGACTGCGGCCATCGCTGCTTTGCGGGGCGCGTTTAGTGAAGGCAGTCTGGAAGGCGGGGTCTCCCTCGATGCCACCATCGGGCAGGGCGGCTTCGTCTTTGAAGAGCAGTGCTTCGACAATGTCCTCGGCACAGTGGTCGATGATGCGGCGCGCGGTGCCGGTGGGTTCGCTCATGACAGTTTCGCCCAGCTCGCGCTGGAGGCTGGTCTGCATGTGCATGGCACGCAGGGAGGATTGATTCGCCTTGGTGAGGATGTTTTGCACGCTGGTCTGGTGCTCCAGCACCATGAGGGCGACGATGTCGCTCTGTTTGCGCTTGTAGGGTGTGACGTCGAAAAACCTGGCGAGGCTGGTGACGTTGGCACCGGCTTTGAAGTCGATGTCGATGGTCTGATCGTTTTTCTCGGTGGCGGTGACGTTGCCGCGATGCAGGACGCTGCCGTGTTTGCCGGTGACATACCAGCCGCCCCAGCGGTCGGCGAAGGGTGTCGTGGTATCGACCACGGTGCTGCCCTGACTCGTGATGGGATGGCCCTCGGGACCGGGATACACGGAGCGCACGATGAGGCCGGGCACCTCGGGCGTGTACGAGCCGCCGTGGCAGCTCAGGCAGCTGTTGTCGCGCTGAAAGTGCAGCGGCTTGGAGGGTTCCTCATCGGGGGCGAGCAGGTAGAAGATAGGGCCGAGCTTTGGATCGATGGTGGCCACTTCGATCGAGCCGCCGAGGCAGTAACCTAGGTAGGCGTTGTCACCGAAATAGATGACACGCGGAGTCTGCGGGTTGATGAGTTCATTCTGCTTGCTGGTCTTGGAAAAGACCATGACCTGAGACTCCTGCGGGATGTCGAACTGCTTCATCACATCGCGCAAAACAGTCCAGGCATCGGTGCGGTCGATTTTGACCTTGCCAGCTGCCATGAGGCTTTCGAGCCGCTGAGTGGCGTCGTTGGGCGTGGTGTCGGAGTAGCGGATGGGGGCGTTTTCGTATTCGTCCTCGGCGTTGAGAAGAGATGGGAGGAAGAAAGACGAGACCAGAATGAAGGCGTATCGCGTCATAGTGTTCGGAAAGTGACAAGCCATGGCTGGGAAATTCGACATTCGGATTTCGTCATTTCTGCGAGAGCAACGTCTCTCTCATTCCAGCACCTGCGGAGCCGGCCACGAGGTCGCGCAGAGTGTGGCGGTCGAGAGTTTCGTAAAAGGCGTTCACGGCCTGGGCGAGCGCGCCTTTGAGGCGGCAGGAACCGTTGATGGGGCAGGTGTTGTGCTGCTTGTCGAAACACTCGACGATGAAGGGCGTGTCCTCCGTTCGGCGCACGACCATGCCGATGCGGATGTCCTCCGGCGGCATGCCCAAGGTGATGCCGCCTCCTCTGCCACGGCGTGTTTCCAGGTAGCCGAGCTTGGCCAAATAGTTCACCACCTTCACCAGATGGTGTCGCGAGATGTCGTAGGCTTCAGCGACTTCACTGAGGGAAAACATCTCCCTCTTCAGCGCCGCAAACATGAGCACGCGGAGGGAGTAATCTGAGAAAAGGCTGAGTCGCATACCTCGATTTACGAGGGCATGAGCTTAAACTTGCATGCGGCGTGCATGTTTAAGCAATCTGCGCCAAAACAGGCACACTGGCGGGCAAGATCGGCGCAATGCAGGCACAAAAAAGCCCGGAGGCGCGTCTCCGGGCTTCGCGATATGATCTGCCAGAGATTACTTCTTCTTGGCCGGGGTGGCGCAGCAGGCACTTGCGGTGGTTTTGGCCGCAGGGGCGCAGCAGGAGCTGCAGCTATCTTTCTTCTTTGCGAAGAGGCAATGGCCGTTGGCGCAGCTGCTCAGCAGGAGGCCGGTGGAGACAAGGGCAAGGGTAAGAAGCGATTTCATGATGATGTGGTATGGGTGTCTTGAGACTGGCAGCGGTCGGATGACCTGTGCGCAGAACATAAGAGTGGAAATAAAACGCGTTATTTCAGGCAATCTCAAGAATAAATGTGCATTCGGTCATTCCGAGGGGCAGGACGCGTACATGAAAAAGCCCGGAAGGGTCGCTTCCGGGCTTCGTGGGTGAATAAATCACCGCAAAATGAGATCAGCCTTCCTTGAGGGTCTCCACTTTCTTGTGGGAGCTGGTGGCGGTCACTTTCTTGCCGACGAGCTTGTCAGCACCGGAGACGGCGGCGGTGAGGGTGAGCTTGACGTCTTTGCCGCCGGATTCGATCACGATGGACTTGGAGTCAGCGTCAACGGACTTGAGGGTGCCGCTGGTGGTGTCGATTTTGCCGCAGCCTGCGAAAGCGGACACGGAGAGGCCGAGGACGGCGAGGGTGGTGAGGATGGATTTCATGTTGAGTTTGAGTGTGGTTAGCTTTCCGTCAGGAAGTGACCGAGCGGATTTGCGTGTATTCAAAACGAATGCCGCCCCCCCTGACAATCAAAAAATGTGGGGTTTTTGAAAAAAGCTCGTCACAAGCCCCCGGGCTGTGCCACGCTGGTCGGATGAAGAACTCGGCAACCAGCCTCTGTATGCTCGCCCTTATGGCGTTCGTAGCCCCCTGTATGGCGCATCCGCTGCCGGATGTGGCGGTAAGGGCCCATTTCGAGCAAAACGGGGACTGGATGCTCCAGGTGGAGATTGACCCTCGCAGCTTCCAGCCGGACCCCAATGTGGCGCCTTACCTCACCAATGCCGACCTGGGCGTCACGCCGGCGGACCAGCAGGAAAAACTCAAGGCCCAGGCCCGTGAGTATGTGCAGAAGGCGGTTGAGATCGTCCTCGATCCCGTGGCGGAGGTGAAGCCCGACCTTGCCTGGGAATTTACAGCGGCTGAAAATGCCCCGCTGAAACAGCCGGAAGATCCGGTCATGCTCACTGGTACCTGGCGCACTAAGCTTCCTGCTGACAGCACGGGCTACTCGATCAAGGCTCTTCCGACAGGAACACTGAGCGTGTTGTATCACAACACCGCCCTCGGCAAAAAAGTGGAGCGCTACCAAATCCTCTTTCCGGGAGAAACTAGCTACGTGTTGGATTTGAAAACTTTCACGCCGCGCACCAAGGCTCCGCCTCCCATCACGGAGGAATCTCTGCAGGCCGCAGGTGCGGTGCCGGACAGTCTTGGGGGCGTGTGTGAGCTGTGTGGAACCGGTGCAGGAGGTGGGTACATGCTACCAACGGTGATTGCCGTGGCGGGCATTGTGGTGCTCGTTACCTGGCTGCGCAGGAAGCGGACGGCTTGAACTGCGGTGGCAACTTCCGTTTGCACCGCCATCCTGTCCGCGTAAATGCCGCGCGTGAAACAGGCATTTGTATTGGGAGCAGGCATTGGAGAGAGGCTGAAACCGTTGACGGAGCAGCTTCCGAAGCCGCTGGTGCCGGTGTTTCACCGGCCGCTCATCACCTATGCGTTTGATCACCTGATGGCGGCGGGTGTGTCACGTCTGGTGGTGAACACCCACCACATCCCTGAGGCGTATGCCAAGGCCTTTCCGGATCAAAGCTACAAGGGTACGCCGATCCAGTTCCGCAACGAAAGCCCGGTGCGGCTTGAAACCGCCGGAGGCATTTCCAACGTGCGTGATCTGCTCGGCAACGAACCTTTTCTTGTCTACAACGGCGACATCCTGACCGACCTGCCCCTGAAGCCGCTGCTCACCGAGCATCGTGAAAACGGCAATCTCATCACCCTGGTCCTCCGCAGTCATGGGCCGTCCTTGCACATCGCTTTTGATCCCCGGCGGGGACTTGTAACCGACATCCGCAACAAGCTCGGCACAGGTGACGAAGGGAAATACCTCTTCACAGGCATTTACGCCTGCGATCCGGCCATTCACGACTGGATCACGCCCGGCAAGGTCGAGTCCGTCATTCCCATCTTCCTCAACATGATCCGCGCCGGGGCAAAGCTCGGTGCCGTGGTGATTGACGAAGGCAGTTGGTGGGATCTGGGCAGTCGCACGGCCTATTTATCCGCGCATTCGGCCCTGAACGGCATGTATGGCCCGGCGATTGATCCAGCGGCGCACATCGAGGCCGGAGCTATGCTGCGAGGTATCAATGTCATCGGTGCTGGGGCCGTGATTGAAGCTGGTGTCCAGATGGAGGACAGCATTATCTGGCCTGGCGGCCACGTGCAGGCCGGTTCGGTGTTGAAGCGCTGCATCGTCCGCAGCGGTATCACGGCGGCGGGGAACGCTGAAGACGTCGATTTTTAGGCGGTCGTGGCTTAGCGTTGGACATACTTCGTTTCGCATTCGTCATTCCACATTTCCCAACCATGCTCCCAGAACACGAGGCTTTGCTCATCTTCACCCGCAAACAGTTCCCTGAACTGAACGGCACGCCGTGCGAAGTTGAGGTGATCCTCAAGGGTGCCTCCGACCGCCATTTCTATCGCCTTAAGTGGCAGGCTGATCGCGCGCCAATGATCCTCATGGTTTACACCCTGGCGCGTCGGGACAATCCGAAGTTCGTCCCCGCCACCTACCGGCTGAGGAAAATCGGGGCAAATGTGCCGGAGGTGTATGCCTTTGATGAACAGAGTCTGTGCGTCTGGCTGGAGGATCTGGGGCGCATCGACCTGCAGTCCTTCAACGACCACCCTTGGGACCGGCGCCTGCCTCTATATCAGGCCACTCTACGTGAGGCGGCCAAGTTTCATGGCGTCGGCGAAAATGCCCTGACGCCGGTGGATATCAACGAACTCGAACCCGGCTTTGATGAGGCGCTCTACGAATGGGAGCAGGGCTACTTCTTGGAACATTATGTGCGTGGCCACCTAGGGCGCGAGATTTCCAATGCCGAGTTCAATGCCGCGCATGAAACGCTCAGGCAGCTCCGACGCCGTCTGTCCCGACTTCAGCGCTGTCTGGTGCATCGGGATTTTCAAAGCCAGAACGTGCTCATTCGCGGTGAGGACGCTTGGTTGGTCGATTACCAGGGCCTGCGCCTCGGCCTCGCCGAATACGATCTCGCCTCGTTGCTCTACGACCCGTATGTGAATCTCACGAGGACGGAGCGCTCTTGCCTGCTGCGCTACTATGCGGATCATCGTGGTCTGGAGTTCCATGACGTGCGGGAAGTGTTTTATCTCTGCGCCGCCCAGCGGCTCATGCAAGCGCTCGGGGCGTATGCCAATCTCAGCCGCAATCTCGGCAAACCACACTACGAGCAGCACATCCCAGCTGCAGTGTCGAATCTGGCCGAAGTCTGCGCCGAAGGGCAGGGGCTGCACGAACTGCGCATGTTTTTCGCCGGCGGCCTGTGATCCATTGGCCCGAGTGGTCGCCCTGGAAATCTAATATTAAAGGGGCATGAGGAAGGACAAACGCGAAATCGCATTGCTCTCACCTGCGGGATAGGCTCTAAATGGCGCACCCCCAACCCTTCACATGTCCGAAACTGCCGCAGCCACGCCGACCACCGCGCCCAGCAAGCGTCGCGTTTTCGCGTCCCGTTTGTTCAGCACCCTGCTGCTTTGGTCACTGCTTGCGGTGGCCTTTTTGGAATGGCAGAACAACTGGCTGATCATTGCGATCACCGGTTTCTTTGGCGTTGCGGGTGCCGTCGAGTATTTCCGGCTGCTGCGCAATGACCCGCATGCGCGCTCCTTCAATGCGCTCGGCTTTGTCATCTGCATCACTTACTGGGTCGCGGTGCTCTGGTACACCACCACCCGACATAAAGCGCCGCCCATGGAGTTCGACCTCGCGGCGCTCACCGCCAGTGTGCACGGCTCTTTCATCCTCTGCTACCGCCATCAGCTCGAAGGCGCGTCCACGCTGCAGCGCATTTTCAACACCGTCTTTGGCACTGTGTACACCGTCATTTTCTTCGGCTTCATGGTGCGGCTCATGTACTTTCATGCGGATGGCAAGGGCATCACCGACATCTTCCTCGTGCTCTTCCTCATCATGGTCACGAAATTCAGCGACATGGGCGCATATGTTGTGGGCGTGCTATTTGGGAAGCACAAAATGATTCCGCACATCAGCCCCGCGAAATCGTGGGAGGGCTTTGTTGGTGCCTTCATTGGTTCGTTTGGTGCCGCCGCTGTGCTGCTGGCCACCATCCCAGAAAAACTCGCTCCTCTCACTTGGATGCACGGCATGATCCTCGCCCCGGTGCTTTGCGCGACGGCTGTCACCGGGGATCTGGCTGAATCCGTGCTCAAACGCTGCGTCGCCATCAAGGACAGCGGCCAGGCGCTCCCCGGCATCGGGGGCATCCTTGACCTCACCGACAGCCTGCTTTTCACCGCGCCGGTGTTTTATTTTTACTTGTCCGCCATCGCACGATAAGGCAAAGCAAGCATTCGTGATGCGCAAAGTTCTCCTCCTCGGCTCCACCGGCTCCATTGGCACCAGTGCCCTCAAAGTTGCGCGCGACATTCCCGACCGCATGCAGATCGTCGGCCTGGCCGCGAACTGCAGTGTCGAGGCGCTCGTGGAGCAGGTCCGCGAGACCGGCGTGAAGCAGGTGGCGCTGACCGATGCTGCCGCGGCGGCAAAAGCACGTGCTCTGCTGCCTGCGGATGTTGTGCTGCACACGGGCAAGCAGGGATTGGTCGATCTCGTGAACGAATCTGACGCCGACATGGTGCTCGTTGCCATCGTCGGCACCGCCGGCCTTGCGCCCGCGCTCGCCGCCATTGAGCGCGGCATGCATCTCGCCGTGGCCAGCAAGGAAATCCTCGTCATGGCCGGCGAAGCCGTCACCGAAGCCGCGAAACGCAAAGGCGTGAACATTCTGCCCGTGGACAGCGAGCACAACGCCATCTTCCAGTGCCTCGAAGGCCACCGGCACAGCAGCGTCCAGCGCATCCTGCTCACCGCCAGCGGGGGCCCCTTTCGCACGCTGCCTGCGGATCAACTTCCCGGCGTCACCTTAGCCCAGGCGCTGAAGCATCCCACCTGGACCATGGGCCGCAAGATCACCATCGACAGCGCGACCCTCTTCAACAAGGGCCTCGAAATGATCGAGGCGAAGTGGCTCTTCGACGTGCCGATGGACAAAATTGAAGTCGTCGTGCACCCGCAAAGCATCGTCCACAGCATGGTCGAATTTGCCGACCACAGCGTCATTGCCCAGCTCAGCCACAGCGACATGTGCTTCCCGATCCAATACGCAGTGACCTGGCCCGACCGCGTGACGAACAACCTGAAGCCGCTCGATTTTGCCAAAGTTGGCGCGTTGCATTTCGAAGCGCCACGCGTGGACGATTTCCCTGCACTCAATCTGGCCCGTCACGCCGGCACCGTCGGCGGCACCCTCCCCGCCGTTCTCAACGCCGCCAACGAAGTCGCCGTCGAGGCCTTCCTCAATGGGAGAATCCCATTCCCTGGCATCTGGCAGACGGTAGAGCGCGTCATGACGGCGCATCAGGTGGCAGAGCATCCAGATCTCGGGACGCTCATCGAGGCGGATGCGTGGGCGCGGTGTAAAGCTGCCGAGTTGATCTAAACTGGGGCGCAATTTTGCTCCGTGCCTTGCGTTTAACCGCAAGCATGAATCCCTCCCGCATCTTTCTTTTCCTCGCCTTCTCCGGCTTTGCTGCTGCTGCAGATTTGGCTCCGCAGCTCGGCACCTTGGGCGACAAGCTTCTCGAAGAATCCTTCGCGGGCACCGAACTGCCCAAGGGATGGGCGTCCAACACCGGCACACTGCACGTGGCGGATGGCACGCTCCTCGCCGCCGAAAAATCCAGCGACATGCACATCGGTGCCTTTCGTTTTCGCCTGCCGGTGCAGGACTGTGCCGTGCAGATCGACTTCAAACTCGGTGACGCCCGTATCTTCAATCTAGGTTTTGACCCCTCACCGGGGGAACTGAAGAAAAAAGGCCACCTGCTCTCCGTCACCGTCGCCAAAACCGGATGGAGCATCATCGAGCACAACGACAAGGCCAATCCTGAAAGCAAAACCAAGGTTCACGCCAAGGTGGAGACGGCGTTTGATCCCGCCACGACTTACACACTGATGGTGGAATGCAAAGGCGACAATGTCGTCGCGCAAATCACTGGGAAAGAACCCCTCAAGGCTGCTGCCGCCGATTTTCACGTCAAAAAAACCGGGCTCGTCTTCCGCGTGGGCGGCAAGGACGGGCAGGAGGTCGCATTCGACAATGTGAAGGTCTGGGCGTTGAAATAAGGTGTTTGGAGGTTTCCAAAAACACTCCAAAAATATCCTCGCCCCTGCGGGCGGCGTGCTACTCTCAAGGCGAACCACTTTTCGCCATGAAAACTTCTTTCAGCCTTGCGCTGCTGCCAGCCATGACGCTGGCGTTTGCTGCTGCCTCTGCCATCTCCCACGCAGCTCCGCCCAAAAGCCGAGCTGATGTGAAAACGCCACCTCCACAGGAGTTGCACGCGGACATCACCATCAATCCGGAGGAACTGGCGCCCGATTCGACCATTGAAGTCGTGTTTCCAACGCCGATGGTGGCGAAGGATCAGATCGGCAAGAGCGCGGACACTTCGCCATTGGTCGTCATACCGGAATTGACCGGCACTTTTGAGTGGACGAGCACGCGCAGCGGTCACTATCACCTCACGCAGGCACCGAAGTTCGCCGCCAGCTATGAGTTCAAAGTGCGCACCGGTTTGACCGACCTCGCCGGCAAACCGCTCGCGGCTGAGAAGCTCGATTCTGTGGAAAGCGCCCGCTTTCGCATCATCGACCAGCATCCACGCTGGTTTGATGACGATGCGCAGAATCGCGCTCCGCGTTTTCTCTTCGAGTTCAATGACAGCGTGACGCCTGCGGAGGTCGTCAAGCACATCAAGTTCGTCTCCGAAACATCGCCACAGCCGGTCGCCGCCAAGATCCGCCACGCCACGGGCAAGGACTTCACTCGCATGGGCACCGAGCCGCAGGCGACCTGGGCGGAAGAGATCTCCAAGGTGAAACCTTCCGTGGGGGATGATGCCGCTCGTCTCAGCGCCATCATTGTCGAGCCTGAAACACAGCTCTCCATTGGCAAGTGGCGTCTCACCATCGCTGAAACGCTCAGCAATACCTCCGGCGTCAATCAGATCGCCACGGGTGACGACATTCAGCTTGGCGAGATCAAGCCGTTCGAAGTGCGTGAGGTCGAGGCGCACACGCCGTTCGACAACGACTATTATATCGATGTCGATTTCAACAAGCGTCTCCTGCCGCCGACCAATGATGAAATGACCAAGGAGATGACGGAGGCTTTTGCGCAAAAGCTTGCGCCATTCGTCACGATCCGCCGCACTTCGCTTGGCCAAAAACTGGCGTCGGTGGTTAACAAGGATGAAGGTCCGATCACGGGTCTCAAGGTCGAGATTCTCGGCCGCACGCTGCGCTTCACCGGGCCTTTTGAAGTGAACAAGAAGTACGCCGTCACAGTCGATATGGCGATGACATCGGGGGACAATCTGCCGTTGCAGGCCAACTACAAAAACGAAGTCACCTTCATCCCCAATCCGCCCTATCTTGCCGCGCCGAGCTTCATCAATGCGCAGCTCGCCAAAGGTGCTGCGAATTACGAATTCAGCGCCGCAAACGTGAGCCAGGTGCGTGTGCGCGCGAAGCGCCTCAACGGCCCTGAATTGCTTAAAGCCCTTGATGACTACCGTGCCTACCGCTCGGCCTACTACGGCAACGATAAACAAAAGGCCGCCTACAAGATGCAGTCCATTGATGCCTACCCTGGCACGCAGGTGTTTGACCGCAGCTTTCCGGTGACAAAGCCGCTCGACCACAGCGAAATCCTGAAGCTGAACTGGCGTGAAGTTCTCGGAGATTTTCCCGCTGCGCCGCTGTTCATCGAGCTCGAAGGCACTGCCGCCGCAGGACTCAAACAGAAAGGTGTCGTCACCCAGACGCTCGTGCAGTTCACCGATCTGGGCATCATGCAGAAAAGCAATGGCCGCGAGTCGATGGTCTTCGTGACTTCGCTGGAAACTGGAAGGCCAGTTCCTGGCGTGCGCCTCACCCTCGTCGATGCCGATTTGAAACTCATCGGCTATGGTGACACAGACGCCAGTGGCATCGCTACAGCACCCGGAGCCACGCCTGCGTTTGTGCTCGCTGAAAAAAATGGCGACTGCGCTGTCATCGAGTGCAGCGACAGCGGCATCAGCGTTCCCTACGACATCTCGCAGGCTTATGAAAACGTCTGGAAGCCGCAACGGCGCACGTTTGTTTTCTCCGACCGCCCACTCTACAAGCCCGGCGACACGGCGCATTTCAAGGCACACACCCGCCTGCTTGTCGGCGATGATTTGAGCCTTGATCAAGCACCCGCGCAGGGGCGTCTCGTGATCCGCGATCCGCGTTACCGCATTGTGATCGACAAGCCAGTCACGTTCACCGCGAATGGTGCTTGGGCGGATGATGTGGTGCTGCCGACCGGCCCCGCAGGCTGGTATGATCTGTCGATCAATCTCAAGGCGGCCAATCCGAACAGTCAGAGTGATGACGGTGGCAGCATGACCTTCCGCATTGACGACTACAAGCCGAATACCTTTGAGGTTAAGCTCGACACCAAAGTGATCAAGTTTCAGCCTGATCGCATCCACCTGCCGCTCAGTGCGAACTACTACATGGGCAAGGCTCTCTCCGTTGCCAAGGTGCAGTGGAGTGCTAACTCGCAGCGCGACTACGAAGCGCCGGAGGCTTACAAACGCTACCATTTCGGTGAAGCGGATGCCTGGGCACACTACGCCCAGGATCGCGATGCCGATGGCGACTACGCCGGCCATGGCAATGATGATGTGGAAAACGAGTGGTTCGTGAATGGCAATCTCTTCCTGGCGGAAGACGGCACTGCCACACTCGAAATGCCGCAGCCGCCGCCAGACCGTGCCGCGCTGCCTCAGCGCGTGCGTGTGAATGCGGAAGTCACCGACATCAACGAACAGACCATCAGCTCCTCGGCTGAGTTTGAAGTGCCCGGCGCGGATTTCCTGCTCGGCCTCAAAGGTCCCGATTATTTCGGCAGCGCTGGCAAAGCACTGCAACTTGAAGTCGTAGCGATTGATTCCAAAGGCGCACCCGCTGCAGGTAACGTGCACGTCGAATTCAAAGTCGAACGCCAGGAATACCACACACTCAAAATTGCCACTGCTGGCGGCGGATCGACAACCAAGGATCAGGTCATTCTGCGTGAGGAATTGAAGCAGAGTTTGGATTTGAAGACTGCTACCGCAGGCTCGGCTCCCTCGGTCACCGTTCCATTCACTCCCGCAAGCGGCGGTGTGTATTTCGTCACCGCCGAGGCGGTGGATGCCAAAGGCACGAAGGTGCTCTCCCGCATGCCTTTCTATGCTGTCGGAGGCAACGAATTCCCATGGGCGATGGAGGATGGCAACCGCATGAACCTCCAGCCGGAAAAATCCACCCTCAAGCCCGGTGAGGATGCGGTCATCGTGGTGAAAACACCCATCGCTGGCACCGCGCTCGTCACCGTGGAGCGCAACAAGCTGCATCGCCAGTTTGTGGCCGAACTAACGCTCGAAAATCCGATCATCCGGGTGCCGCTCGGTGAAGATGAGTTTCCTAATGTTTTCGTTTCCGTCATCGTCATCCGTGGTTCTGCCGCCAGCACCAAGCAGCACAAGATGCCGGAGTATCGCGTTGGTTACTGCGCACTGACTGTGGAATCAGATGCGAAGGAACTGAAACTCGCAGTGAAACCGGATCACGATGAGGTGCGTCCTGCGGAAGAGGTGAAAATCACCACGACGATCACCGATGACAAAGGTGCCGCCGTTGCAGGTGCTGATGTGACGCTCTACGCCGTTGATGAAGGCGTACTGAGTCTCATGAAGCATGAGACGCCGGATCCTTCCGCGTATTTCCATGCCGAGCTGCCGCTCGCCATCGACAGTTTCACCTCCTTCGACAATCTGTTGTCTGAAGAGGCCGCCGCACGTGACCGTGGCAACAAGGGCTTCGTCGTTGGTGGCGGGGATGGTGATGGCAATGGGCCGGACGCGAACATCCGCAAAAATTTCATCGTCACGCCGTTGTGGCTCGCCTCCGGCACCACGGATGCGCAGGGCAGCCTGACCGCGAGCGTCACCGCGCCGGACAATCTCACGCGCTATCGCATCATGGCCGTCGCGGCGCATGGAGTGGATCGTTTCGGCAACGGAGAATCCGCCTTCAAGATCAACAAGCCGCTCATGATCGAGCCCGCCGTGCCGCGTTTTGCCCGCCTGGGCGATGAATTCCTCGTCAAAGCCGTTGTTCACAACACCACGCCAAACGCTGGCGCTGTGGAAGTCACACTCGAACTCGATGACACGGCGGACTTCATTCAGGAGAAGCGAGATTTCGTTCCCGCCTCTCTCAAAGCAGACAGGGGTGGCAGTGCCAAGCAGCAGAAGGTTATCCTGCAAATCAAAGCCGGTGAAACTGCCGCCAGCGCATTCCCGGTGCAGTTTGTACAACTCGGCACCGCGAAATGGAAATGGACAGCGCGAGGCGTGGACTGGCCGGTGGCAGCCAGCGACGGCACGGAATCGACTTTTGAAGTGAATCATCCCGTGCCTGAGCTGCGCTATGTGAGCTACACGCGTCTCAAGGCCGATGAGCCGAACGAGAACCTCATCAAGGACGTGAACCCTGCGCTGCTCGAAGGCGAAGGGTCGCTGTCTCTCGGCATCAGCAACAGCCGTCTCTATGAGGCCCGTGATGCACTCGGATACCTGCTGCAATATCCGTATGGCTGCGTCGAGCAGACGACCTCTGCCACCATGCCCTGGCTCGCCCTCGGCAAATACGAGCCGCTGTTCCCGGACCTGCTCGGCGGTGGCAAGGCGAAGCAGGCCGTGCAGGCTGGTGTGGACAAGCTCCTGCAAATGACCACGGATGAAGGCGGCCTCGCCTACTGGCCCGGCGGCACCGAGTCAAGCTTCTGGGGCAGCGCCTACGGCGGCATGATGCTGCTGCGCGCACGCGATCAGGGCGCAGATGTTCCTGCTTACGCCATCAACAAACTCGTGGAGTTTCTCTCGAAAAAACTGCGTGGTCTTGATGAGGAAAAAGATCTCTACAACATCACCGATTCCGCTCTGGCGCTCTACACCCTCGCGAAGGCTGGCAAACCCGAGCCGGCCTATCAGAACCTGCTTTTTGGCAGACGCGAACACCTGCCTGAAATCGCCAGGCTCTACCTTGCGCTTTCGATGTGCCTGAGCAACGCCCCCGAGCAGCAAATCAAAGACACGCTCGGCTGGAGGCCAATCGAGCATCCTGCTCCTGCGAAGGCTGACGCCAAGACCAAGGCCACCAAAGTCACCAAGGCCAAGACGACACCCGCTCCGCGTCCTGTCGTCTGGAGCCACTGGGCTGGGAATGGCGCGAACAAGGCGCTGCGGTTGATCTGCTACACGCATCTCGGCCTCACCGAAGACGCGGAAAATCTTGCCGTGTCGATCCTGCAATCTCGCAACGGTCGTGGGGAGTGGGGCAACACTTTTACCAATGCATGGACGCTGACCGCCCTGGCAGCCTACGAGCGCAGTTTGAAGAAAGTCGGCGAGCCGCTCGCTGCGACGGGGCATTGGGACACGCAGTCTGTGCCGCTCAATCTCGCCGCTGGTTTCTCCAGCACCCATGTGAACTTTGCGCTCAATAATGCGCTCAGTGCCAAGCCGCTCAGCGTTGAGCTGCCGGCAGGTCGTGAAATCTACGGTCGTATCGAAGCGCGCAGCTTCCCGCCGCAGCGCGCTTTTGGTGGTGAGAACAAAGGCTACGCCATCGAACGCAGCTACGAAGAGTTGAACATGGACGGTTCCACCTCCGGCACCGAGGATCTCCGAGTTGGAGACATGGTGGTTGTCACGCTCAAGATCGAAATCGGCGGCGGTGATCGCTATCTCGCCATCGACGATGCTCTGCCAGCCGTCTTTGAAGCCATCAATCCCGAGTTCGGCACCCAGAGCGAACGCGAGGGCGAGCAACTGCCCGACGGCACTCAGGCCTGGTTCTGCGACCACCGCGAAATTCGCACCGACCGAGCTCTGTTCTTCACCGACTTCGCGCCAGCAAAAGGCAAGTTCAGCCTTCAATACCTCGCCCGCGTCATCGCCGAAGGCGACACCACTGCTCCGCCTGCGAGAATTGAAGCCATGTATCAGCCGGACAAATACGGCCTTAGCCCGACTCAGCGCATTCGCACTCTGCCTTCGGGAAATACGAAGGTGGCGGAAGTGAAGTGAGACAGAAGCATTCGTCCGTCGTAATCGTTTTCAATGTCAGTTTCTGCCGCTGAATCAATCTCCCAAATCCGCGCTTCCTTTCCGGAGCAGGGTTTCTTTGCGGAGAAGGAATGGGTGCTTTCTCCACAAGCGTTCGCTTTGGATACGGCAACGGTGACGTTGATTCGCAATCTGGGGCCCGCGTTGCGAGCCTTCCAGAGGGCGTGCAATCAGTTGTACTTTGACGAGACATATCCCTGGGTGGCAAAGCTGCTGGATCAGGGCAAGCCGCAGCGGGTGACCGAACTGGGGCGAAATCCGCGCTGGCATGAAGACCTGCCGCGCGTGCTGCGGCCGGACTTGGTGCTGACGGAAACGGGTGTGACCATTTCGGAGCTGGATTCTCTGCCAGGTGGGATTGGTTTAACGGCGTGGCTGAATGAGACTTATGCCGCGCTGGATCAAGACGTGATCGGTGGGGCTTCGGGAATGATCGAAGCGTTTGCCACTGCGTTTCCGAGCGAGGACATCCTTATCTCGCGCGAATCGGGTGATTACCTCCCTGAAATGAGCTGGCTGGCGGAGCGACTGGGCCGCCGAGTGCTGCGGCCATGGGAGGTGCAGCCCTATGAACTCAACGGCTCGGCGATTTACCGTTTCTTCGAGCTGTTTGATCTCGCCAACGTGGAGAATGCCGATGTGATGCTGCGCATGGCGGAGCGAGGAGAGCTGAGCTTTACCCCGCCGATCAAAGCCTTCCTCGAAGAGAAGCTTTGGCTCGCGCTGTTCTGGTCGCCAGCGTTGGCAGATTATTGGCAGTCAGCTCTTAGTGCTGAACACTTGGAGCTTTTGCGGCAATGCATCCCGATGGGGTGGGTGGTTGATCCGGTACCGCTGCCACCCTTTGCAGTATGGCCGAAGCTCGATATTCAGAGCTGGCCTGAGATGAAAGCCTTTGGTGGCAAGCAGCGGCAGCTTGTGCTGAAGATCAGCGGTTTTTCCGAGCGCGGCTGGGGATCGCGTGGAGTGTTCATCGGCCATGATTTATCGCAGGAGCAGTGGGGCGAGGCGATTAATGATGCCCTGGCGAGTTTTCCGACAAATCCGTTCGTGCTCCAGGAGTTTCATCGTGCCAAGGTGGTCACGCATCCGGCTTGGGATGAAGACAAACAGGCCACGCGTGCGATGCAGAGCCGGGTGAGGCTATGCCCGTATTTTTTTGCCACGTCGGAGGAGGATAATGACCCGGCGCTTGGCGGGGTGCTGGCCACGGTCTGTCCGGCGGACAAAAAAATCCTTCATGGCATGCGGGATGCGATGATGCTGCCTTGCGTTGAGCGATGATTTCCGCTCCATTAGCGGCACCATGAAGCTCCTTCCCGCTCTTCTGCTTGTCTCTTCGTCCCTCTTCGCCGCAGATCCCATTGTTGTAAAACTCTGGCCCGGAGGTGCGCCGGAACAGCCCGGGGTGAAGATCGAGGCGGAGAAAGAAGTGCCGAAGAAATCGGCGGATGATGTGCAGCGCATCACGAACGTGACCGACCCGATGATCTCGGTCTTCAAACCGGAGAAACCGAACGGTACCGCGGTGATGGTGTGTCCTGGTGGTGGCTACGGCATCCTCGCCTATGAGCACGAAGGCTCGCAGGTCTGTGATTTTCTCGTTCAACACGGGGTGACGGGCATCCTGCTCAAATACCGTGTGCCGAAGCGTGATCCAAAGGACCCTGGCCGCGAAGCATTGCAGGATGCACAGCGTGCGATGGGAGTGATTCGCCATCACGCAGCGGAGTGGGGTCTCAAGCCGGATCGCATCGGCATTCTCGGCTTCTCCGCCGGTGGGCATCTGACCGTGATGACAGCGCTGCATGCGAACACCCGAACCTACACGACTGATCCTGCGCTTGATGTCGAGGACGCGACGCCGAATTTTGCCATTCCAGTTTACCCGGCCTATCTCGTCAGCAAGGAGGACATCACGCATCTGCTGCCTGGTTTTGAAGTGACCGCCAAATCACCCCCCATGTGCCTGGTTCATGCGGGCGATGATCCGTGGCCAGCCAGCGCGAGCGCCCTGCTTTACCTCGAATACAAAAAGCTCAACATTCCCTGCGAACTGCACATCTACGCCAAAGGCGGCCACGGCTTCGGCATGCGCAAAAGCGGCGGGCCGGTGAACGACTGGCCAAACCGCGTGGCGGAGTGGATGAAGTCGATGGGATACATCCCTTGATCCTGCATCTCTGCGGTGGCTTGTGCTTCCCGCTGGGGTATGCTGTAGCTGTGCCCGCATGAAGACACGCAAGACCCGAACTACTGCGCCGCCTGCTGCATTGCATGCGCTGTCGACATCAGACCCTTACCGCACGGTGGTGGAGGATCTGACGGAGACGATTTGCCGCTTTCTGCCAAATGGCACCTTCACCTATGTGAACGAGGTGTTTTGCCGCTTCTTTGGCAAGACGCGTGAAGAACTGATCGGGCTGTCATGGCGGCCCTTTGTGGTGGAGGCTGACATGTCGTTGGTCGAGTCAAGGCTACGGATGCTCACACCAAAAAACCCGGTGGTGGTGATCGAGAACCGGGTGCTAGCCGGCAGAGTGCAGGTGCGCTGGATGCAGTTCGTCAATCGTGGCTTTTTTGATGCCCAAGGCGTGTTGTTGGAGATGCAGTCCGTTGGCCGGGACATCACGGAGCGTGTGCTGGTGGAGCAGCGCATGCAAGAGGGCGAGCAGCGTTGGAAGTTCGCTCTTGAGAGTTCGGGCTTTGGAGTGTGGGACTGGGATCTCAAGCGTAATACGATCTTCCGCTCCAGTCAGTTTAAGATGATGCTCGGCTATGGAGCGGGCGAGCCTGTTGATAGTTCAATGCTCGGCTGGCAGGAAATGGTGCATCCCGAGGATCTGCCGGGAATCGAGCTGGCGGTGAATGATCATTTGCAGCAGCGGGCTGACAGCTTTGCCCGGGAGTTTCGTATGCGATGCAAAGATGGCTCCTGGAAATGGGTGATGGGGCGCGGCAAGGTCATTCGCCGTGATGACCAGCAGCGTGCGCTGCGCATGACCGGCACGTTGGAGGACATATCCCGGCGGAAGGCTGCTGAGGAACGCGAGGAGCATAATCTGCAATTGATCGTGAAGGGCGCACCGTGCACCGCCGTGCTGGAAGCCATCGTGCGCAGCGTTGAGGCGGGGCATCCAGGCATGCGCTGCAGTGTGATGCTGGCTGACGAAACCGGCACGCGGCTGCGGCTGCAGGCCGCGCCCAGCCTGCCCGAATATGTAAAAAAGGCGTTGGATGGGATGCCTATCTCGCCTGACATCGGCATTTGCGGTGTGGCCACCTTCGGCGGCAAGCGGGTTATTTGTGCGGATGTGCTGGCGGATTCGCGTCTGGAGCCATTTCACAAACTGGCGGAGAAGGCCCGATTGCTTGCCTGCTGGTCGGAGCCTGTGGTGAGTGGTGCCGGGCAGGTGCTAGGAGCGTTTGCCTGCTATCGGCGGGAGATTCACGTGCCGGACCAGCAGGAGATTCAGGCGATCGCCGCTGCCGCACGTCTTGCCGCGCTGACCATTGAACGTGAGGAGCGCAAGCTGGCGTTGCAGGTCAGCGAGGAGCGTTATGAGCGCGCCATGAGGGCCACCACGGATGGCTTGTGGGAGTGGAATATTGTGACGGGTGAAACCTACCTCTCGCCTCGCTGGAAGATGATGCTTGGATTTGCAGAGGCAGATCATCTGGGCAAGGACCAGGAATCGTTTATGTCCAGGCTGCACCCGGAGGACTGGCCGAGGGTTCAAGCCGCACGAAAGGCGCATTTCGAACGTCGCGTGCCCTATCAGGTGGAACTGCGTTTGTGCACCAAGAACGGCGAATATCGCTGGTTTCTCACCCGGGGCGAAGCCGACTGGAATGAGCGGGGAGAGGCGGTGCGGATGACCGGCACCATATCGGACATATCAGATCGCAAGCTGGCGGAGCAGGCGCTGCTGGCGAGCGAGCAGCGTTTTCGCGCCGTGTTTGAGCAGGCCGCAGTCGGCGTGGCGGAGATGGACACCACCACTGGACGTTTTCTCAGCGTGAACCAGCGAATTTGTGAGATCAATCAACGCTCGCGAGACGAGATGCTGCGGCTGACCTTCAGCGATGTGACCCTGCCAGAGGATCTGCCGAAATCCTTGCAGCAGATGGAGGAATTGAAGGCAGGCAAGATTCGCAGTTACAACCTCGAGAAACGCAATCTGCTTCTAGACGGCACCCTGAAGTGGGTGAATCTGACGGTTTCACCGATGTGGCTTCCCGGTGAGCCTCCCTTGCGTCATGTCGCCGTGGTCGAAGACATCACAGAGCGCAAACGCGCGGAACTCGACTACCGCCGTGAACTGGCATACAATCAGGCGCTGGTGAGCCACACCTCCGCGTTCATCGTTGGGCTCGATATCGAAGGACGCTTTGTTCATGCCAATGCGGCCTTCAGCGAGACCATGGGGTACAGCATTAAACAGGTGATCGGCAAAACACCTTGGGAAATCGGTCTCATGGATGCAGCGGAGACGGCGCGCTCGAAGGAGCGCTTTGCGCGTCTGCTGCGTGGGGAGAGAAATCCGCCAGCAGATTCACGTCTGCGTACCAAGGACGGCAAGTGGCGCAGCGTGGAACTGCGCAGCACCGCCACTTGCAAACCAGATGGCAGCCTGGATCGCATCGTGATTACTGGAACGGACATGACGGAGCGCTATCGTCTGCAGCAGGAGGTGCTGCGCGTGGTGGAGCAGGAACAGGCGCGCGTGGGGCATGATCTGCACGATGGCGTGGGCCAGACCATGACCGGCATTGTCTCACTGCTGGAGGCTTTGGAGGCAGATCTGCAGGGCGAGCCCCGGCAGCAGGCGCAGCGCATCCATGAACTGCTGCGCCAATCCGTTTCTGAAGTGCGCCGCATGTCCCACGGACTCTCGCCCACCAGCGTGAAGTATCGCGGTCTCGTCGGCGCGCTGCAACTGCTGGCCGAAACCGTGCGCACCAACTTCCGCACGCCTTGCCTGTGCGAGGTGGACGCCAGTATCGCGATTCAAAACAACGATATTGAGGCTCATCTTTTCCGTATCGCGCAGGAGGCGGTCAACAATGCCCTGCGTCACGGCAAGCCCTCGAAAGTGAAGCTGTCCCTGCAGCATGTAAACCAGACCGAGTGCGAACTGCGAATCGAAGACGATGGCGCCGGTTTGAAGAAAACCAAAGGAGGGAAGCCCGGTGGCATCGGTGTACGGGTGATGGACTATCGCGCCAATCTCATCGGCGCGCGACTGACGGTCAAAGCCAAGCCCCGGCGCGGTGTCGTCGTGATCTGCCGTTTTCCTTACGAGCCCGGCAAGAAGAAGCGGTGACGCCTTTCCACATGGGTTGAACAGGGGGAGGCGAGTACACAAAACAGGCATGCAGGCTCAATGCCGCATGCCTGCTTCGTATTGCGTGTCTATGCCTGACTGGATCAATGATTCAACAGCCACTCGGTCGAGCGTGGATTGAAATCGCCCAGTTGTTCCCAGTGGAAGGCGTGTCCGGCGTTGTCGTAGAGATGCAGATCAGCGCCGGGGATGGCTGCGGCGACTTCTTTACCCATCCACTGGGGGGTGAAGGTGTCGTCTTTGCCACCGATGACGAGCGTGGGGCACTTTACATTCTTGAGTTCGTTAAGGGTGTTGTGCGTCATGGCGGCGGCGCTCTGCGCTTCCGTGGCATGCAGGGGCTGTGGTGCAGAATTGGTGGCGGCGTCTTTGAGGCCCTGCTGCATGTTGTTCCAGCAGTCGTCGTTGTCGAACCAAGGCTTGGTGAAGATGAGCATTTGAATCCACTGCATGAAGTCTTCGGGGCGCATGTTCGCTTTTGCCTTCATGAGATGCTGCCAGGTATAGAGACCGAAGCGGTCCTGCCTGGCCCAGGTGCACATCAGGATCATGCTCTTCACCTTCTCCGGATGTCGCAGGGCGAGCTGCTGGGCAATGACGGAGCCAAGCGAGCAGCCCACGACGCGGGCCTGCTTGATGCCGAGCTTGTCCATGAGGCCTGCATAGTCGTCTGCCATCATGGCGGTGGTATAGGGCCCGGCGGGTTTGTCGGTTTCTCCCACGCCGCGGTTGTCTCCGAGGATGCAGCGGAAGTGCTTTTCCCAGGACTGGGCGTGCGCTTCCCACACGCCGCCAGGAGCGGTGACGCCCATGATGCAAACGAGCGGTTCGCCGCTGCCGCGTTCTTGGTAAAACATCTTGATTCCGTTGGTTTCGACGTGGGGCATAAGGGTGAAGTTGTCGGTTGGATGGTTCGCTGTTCGCAGTTCAGGACGCGAACGGCAGATTGTGAACAGAGATCGGTGAAAGCAACAAGCAAAAATCACCTGCCGCCACACGAACTTCGCGCATAGTGGGCGCACGCCATGCCTGAAGCACCAACCGAAACACCGCATACCGCCGCTCCTCCCTGGGAAACGAAAGTGCCG
This sequence comes from Verrucomicrobiaceae bacterium UBA7681, assembly GCA_002482965.1. Classification (GTDB taxonomy): domain Bacteria; phylum Verrucomicrobiota; class Verrucomicrobiia; order Verrucomicrobiales; family Verrucomicrobiaceae; genus Prosthecobacter. The sequence goes on from DLGZ01000027.1 coordinate 59,359, forward strand.
ATCACGCGACGCAGCCTGTCGCGCAAGCTGGCGTTCTGGTCCGTGGTGGCCGCACTGGTTCTGGTGATGATCTACGCCCTGCAGCCGCGGGCGGTGGAGGTGGAGACCGGGGTGGTTCAGCAGGGACCGCTGACGGTGTATGTGTCCGAGGAAGGAAAGACGCGCATCCGCAACCGCCATATAGTTGCCGCGCCGGTGGCGGGCAGCATGCAGCGCGTGGTCTTAAAGCCTGGAGATGTGGTGAAGGCCGGTGAAACGGTGCTCACTCGCATCGAGCCGACGCTGTCGCCACTGCTGGATGCCCGGGCGCGCTCGCAGGCACAGGCACGTGTCGATGGGGCGATTGCCACTCGCAGCCGGGCCAACGAAGACATCGAGATGTCACGTACCGGTCTGAAATATGCGCAGGCGAATTGGGACCGCATCAAGAACAATACGGACAAGGGGACCGTCAGCGCCACCGACCGCGATACGTTTGAGCGTGAGGCTGAAATGAAAACGCGAGAGGTTCGTTCGGCTGAATTCGCCCTCCAGGTGGCCGATTTTGAACTGGAACAGGCGAGGGCGGCGCTGCAGCAGATCGACAAGCCGAGCACGGGCGGTGCATTCATTGAGGTGCGTGCTCCGGTCAGCGGAGTCGTGCTGCGTGTGCAGCAGGAGAGCGCGACGATCGTGGCGCCGGGGGCTCCGATTTTGGAAATTGGTGATCCCACTGACTTAGAGATCGAGGCGGAAATCCTCTCACGCGATGCGGTGACGATCAAACCGGGAGCTCTGGTCACGGTGGAGCAGTGGGGGGGGGATGCGCCGGCAAAAGCCCGCGTGCGGCGCGTGGAACCTGCTGCGTTTACCAAGGTGTCTGCGCTGGGTGTCGAAGAGCAGCGGGTGCTGGTCCTGAGTGATTTTACGGAGCAGACGCCTGCTTTGAAAGCGCTGGGAGACCGTTACCGCGTGGAAGTGCGTGTGGCGGTGTGGCACAGCGATGAAACGCTGCTGGTGCCAGCGGGAGCCCTGTTTCGTGAAGGCAGCGAGTGGAAGACGTTTCTCTTTGCTGCCGGAAGCAGCGCCAAGGCTGTGGTGGTGAAGGCTGGACGCACGGACGGCAAATTCACGCAGGTGCTGGAAGGCCTCAAAAAGGGTGATGAAGTACTGATGCACCCGCCGGACACCGTGCGGGACGGCACAAGTGTGGTGAAGCGTGCGGAGTTGAAATAAAAAAGGCGGCCTCCTTCGAGGCCGCCATAGAAGCACATGCGGGCAGGGGCTTAGACTTTCCAGCCGGCGCGGTAATCGCGGGTGAGCCATGAGGCGTCGCCACCGCTGATGTACTCGTGCTTCTCAGGATTCCATTTCATGGAACCGCCGTGGTAGTAGCTCTGGCTCATGAGGTGGCAGGAGATGGCTGTGCTGGCACCGATGGCGACATCGCAGATGGGCTTCTCACGGGTCTTGATCGAGTTGAGCCAGTCTTCGTGATGGTTCTTCGAATTGTAGAGCTTCACTTTGGCATCGGCGAGGTATTCGCGCTCGGTGAGGATGACTTCACGATCTAGAGAGGTGCCCTTATCGGTCTCTTTGTCCCAGAACTTGTGAATGGTTTTGCCGCCGAGGACGAGCTCGAACTTGCCGCGATTGACGTGCACTTCGCCGTTCGCACCATAGAAAGAGACACCTCGGCCCTTGCCGTTGTGATGGAGCGGAATGCCGCTGGCGTAGATGAGCTTCGCGCCGTCGGTGGCGTTTGCGTAATTTTCAGGAGCGATGATTTCGACCGGGCCGTGCTCATCCTCACCGAGGCCCCACTGGGCGATGTCGATGTGGTGGGCACCCCAGTCGGTGATCATGCCGCCGCCGAATTCGCGGGTGTTGCGCCAGGCGGGGAAGTGGTTGTGAACGCCGCGCGGGCTGAGAACGCTGCTGTATGGAACCAGCGGAGCCGGGCCGCACCACATGTCCCAGTCGAGGCCGGGTTCCATGGGCTCTTCAGGATTGGCGTTGGGCTTGGCGGGGGCACCGAACTGGGTTTCGACGTGGTCGATCTTGCCGATAATGCCGTTGCGGACGAGTTCGCAAGCCACGCGGAATTCTTTGCTGGAACGCTGCTGGGAACCGGTCTGCAGGATGCGCTTGTTGCTGCGCACGGAGTCGATGAGCGTGAGAGCCTCGTGGATGTTGTGGGTGAGCGGCTTTTCGCAATAGACGTCCTTGCCAGCGTTCAATGCGGCGATGGCGATGAAGGCATGCCAATGGTCAGGCGTGGCGATGACGACGGCGTCGATGTCCTTGCGCTCCAGCAGCTTGCGGAAATCCGCATAGGCTTCACAGCCTTTGAAGCCGGCATCCTTGTCCTTGCCGTAGCGTTCTTCGACGGTCTTTTTGGCGTTTTCGCGGCGGTTGGTATCGACATCGCAGACAGCCACGATCTGGACTTCTTTACGGCCCAGGAAGCTGTTGAGATGGCCGCTGTTCATTTTACCCACACCGATGAAGCCGAGCGTGAGACGCTCGCTGGGGGCGGTCTCTGCGCTCCAGACGCGTGAGGGGAGGATGAAGGGAGCTGCCACCGAGGCGGCGGCAACTTTGGCGAACTGACGGCGTGAGGATGCGGTTTGCATGGTTGGTGTTGGGTGGGATTTGAGGGTGGAACAGTACAGTCGATTTGCCAAGTCTCTTGCACTCGCTGTTGGCGTGGGTATTCGGCAGGATGGAATCTTCAAAACAGCGTCTGGGCCAGTTGATTATCGTTTCGGGGCCTTCGGGCACCGGCAAGACGACCCTGGCACGGAAAGTGTGTGATCGTGGCGAGGCGGTCTTTTCCGTCTCCTGCACGACGCGCGCACCGAGGGCGGGTGAGGTGGACGGGAAGGACTATTTTTTCCTGACCGAGGAAGACTTTTTGGCGCGGGTGGAGCGTGGGGAGCTGTTTGAATACGCTCGCGTCCATGGTCGGCTTTACGGCACTCTAAAGAGCTACGTGTATGAGAATCTCAAACGTGGAGTGGATGTGATCATGGACATCGACGTGCAGGGAGCGATGCAGGTTCGCGCTTGCGAGGACGAACTGGTGAAGCGCTGCCTGCTGGAGATTTTCGTGCTGCCGCCCAGCCTGGAGGAACTACGCAACCGCCTCTCAGGCCGTGCGACGGAGGATGCTGCGGCGTTTGAACTGCGCATGCAGAACGCGGCGGCAGAGATGGAGCATTGGCGCAGGTACGGCTACGTGCTCGTCAGCGGTGCTCGTGAAGATGATGCACGGCGGTTTGATGCGATCCTCGAAGCTGGGCGGATGAGGACAAGCCTGCGGTGATCAGGACGGAATGCCTGCATCTCTGAGCGCTGGGAACTGACTGCGCCAGTCGCGGAGCACGGCTGGGTCGATCTGGGCGCTGATGACGCGTTCCTGCTCGGCCGCGTCGGCGATGATGAGTCCATGCGGATCCACCACGAGGCTGCGACCCGTGTAGGTGAAGTCGGGATCGGTGCCGCAGCGGTTGACGCCGATGACGTAGGCGAGGTTTTCGATGGCGCGTGCCTGGAGCAGTGTGATCCAGTGCTGGATGCGTTTCACCGGCCAGGCGGCGATGAAGATTAATACTTCAGCCCCGGCACGAATGGCTGTGCGGGAGAGTTCGGGAAAGCGCAGATCGTAGCAGATGAGCGGGGCGATGCACAGTCCCTGCCATGCAAAGAGGCTGACGTCGGTGCCGGCGATGTGAGCTTGAGCTTCGCCACCGAGGCTGAAGGGGTAATTCTTTGTGTAGCGGGAGCGGACGCTGCCATCTGGCGCGATGGCGAGGGCTTGATTCATGCCGCGACCATCACTGGTTGCTGTCACGACTCCACCGATGACGCAGCTTTGGTATTGCACGGCCAATTCGCGCAGGAACTGCTCTGTGGGGCCATTCTCTGGCTCGGCGGTGACGGCGAGTTTCATGCTGAAGCCGGTGGAGAAGGTCTCCGGCAGGACAATGAGAGATCCGGGTTGTGGACTGGCGCTTGCGATCAACTGTCGCGCCTTGGCGTGATTGGCAGGGCGATCTTCCCAGACGGAATCGATTTGCACGAGATGGACATTCATAAGCGTTCGTGGTTGGAGCCGGGACGGAGGCGGTGTGAGGATTCAGAATTGCTGCGGGCGCGGACGCCAATGAAGCAGCTGGCGGAGAGGATGGTGATGCCGCAGACGATGGCGAAGGTGTCGAACGATATGACCTTGATCATGGCGAAAGCCAGAGATGGAGCCACGAGACCGCGCACGCCGGTGAGAAAGGTATGAACGCTCATGTACTCGGCAACGGCGTGTTTGTCGGCGAGTTTGGTGACCCAGAGCGCCCAGGTGACGTTGCCACCGGCATTGGCCATGCCCCACAAGGCCATGCCGAGGGTCCACCAAAAGAGGTTGTGGCCAAGGAAGAAACACAGGATGCCGGCGGCGAAAAACACATTGAGTACCGCTCGCACGGTGAAGAGATGGAAGCGGTCATAAACCAGCCCCCAGGGATAGGAAAACACCACCCGGGCGAGCACCGGCACCACTCCGGTGATCCAGGCGACATTGAACGCGCTCAAGTTGATGCCGTGGCTCGGGTTGGCGAGGTATTCGACGAACAGGCATGCCGCAGCCAGATTGCCGATGCCCATGATCATCCAGGAGATGAGCAGTGTGCGGAAATCACGGTCCTCCCGCACCCAGCGCATTGAACTCCAGAGGCTGGTGCTGGAGTTTTCAGGCGCTTCCCACGGGGTGATCGGCAGACCATAAGTCCAGAAGCCCGAGATGAAGCTGCTGGCGGCGAAGGCCCACAAGAGCCAGGTATAGTTCTCGATGTTCCATCCGAGAAGTTTGCCGCCCACAAAGCCGAAGCACACCGCCGCCGTCGCCCGCGTGACTCCAGTAACCGCATATAGCTTGCCGCGTTTGGCGGCAGGGTAGTTGATGCGGTAGATCTGCGTCATCAAAGGGATCTGCATGGTCAGGCAGAACAAGCCCAAGCTCATGCCGCCGATGAACAGCTGCGGGCTGTGTGGAAACGCCGCTGAAACGGCCATGCAGGCACCGCCCAGCAATTGCACCTTTGCCGCCGTGCGGGCGATGGTGCTTTTGGCCCGCAGCAGGAGCGGTACCACGAACAAACTGGCCACCATGCCGCCACTGGTGGCGCTGAGAAAGACGGACTTCGCCGCATCGCTCATGTGAAACACCTTTACGGCAATGAGCATGCCGAAGGAAGCGGTCAGCGTGTCGATGACTCCTGAGGGGATCGAGCGCCACAGCTCGTTGCGCAGGGTTCGGGAGGTGATGGCATCGGCTTCATTCACGCGGGCTATTCGCATGAACAGAGATGCGCGTCCAGCACGGAGGCGGGACGCGCATCAGATGAGAGAGCGATAAGCCCTCACGGACTATCAGGCGGCTTTCTTGGACTTCTTGGCTGCCGGGGCTTTAGCTTCAGGGGCGGCCTTGGCGGCGGGTTTCTTCACCAGCTTTGGCGCAGGCATCGGGACGACGGTCAGCCATTCCTGATAATGAACCCAGCTGTCACTGCCTTCATCACGGAGATAGTCGGTTGCAGTGAGGAGTCCGCGCTTCTGGAAATCGAGGATTTCTGTTTTGGCGAAGGGGCCGAATTCAACGAAGGCGCGGCTGAGGTAAACGAGGTCTTTCATGGTATGCTTTATTGGTTTGTAGGTTTTGGGGATAGGGCCGTAACATCACATGAGTTGTGGAACAAGCAGCAATCTTGCCACAGTTCCACAAAAGTGGGTATGGGCATGCAAAGGGTATTTATTTTGACTTTATGAAGGCATGTCTGCTTGCGGCACACCTCACTGACCTCTAGTTTATATGACAATTAATGATTATTTGCCTCGAATCGTCCATCCTCGGCGGGTACCTTTCCAATGAAGTACCTGGATTGGTCACAGGCGTGCTCCATCTCGCAGGTCAGAATCAGCCGGTGCGGGTCGAACTGGTGGGTAATTTTTTGCGCGATATTGCCGGCTGCCGGGTGGACTTTCACAACCCGCTTCCTAATGCCAATGAAGACCATGTGGATGCCATTGCGCCCATGCAGCATGGATACAGCGGTCTGATGACCGCCTCTTCTCGCGTGTTGAAACTCCCGCGCCGCCGATCACACTCGGACACGGTCATCACATTGCCGGAGCCGCCCGGGCTGAAAAACCTGCTGTTCTTCGAGTGGTTCAATCAGGACCACCAGCGCATACTGATACAGTCCTGGCACCTGCAACTGCGTGTCTCTTCGCCACGCTGGCAACTGACGAAGGATGAAGAGGCCGCTTTGCTGCGGCAGAACCGTGCCCGGCGAAAGCATTTCCTGCTGGGTGGCACTCGCAATTCAAAATCCGCCGATGCTTTGCACAGTCCTGGTTTTGACGACCCTTTCCAACCTGCCAAACCGGGCAGCGATCCGTTCGGCTCCGTCAAGCATGATCCCTTTGAGCCCTCGCACAAAACGCCCGCCAGGGCACCGGGAAGCACCGGTCTGGATCCCGTCACACGATCTGCGGCGCTGGCGAAGGAACTGCGGCGCTTTCAAAGCCTGCTCGTCTTCAATGAAGAGGTTCGCACCCGCCCGGCGGTCCTGCGCCTGCTGTCCACAGTGGCGGATCTGGCCGCGCACCTCATCCATGTGCTGCGTCAGTTTGCCGAGGCGGAAAAAGATCAGTGGCAGTTTTTGGTGATCGATCTTGAACAAAGTCTGCCTCTGTTTGCAGCGGCCTTGAATGCCACGGACAAGCTGGTTCAGCAGCATCCCCAAGGTGCTGACATGGAGTGGCTGGCCGGCGTGCAGGCCAGTCTGCTCAACATTGAGCTGCGCATGCGTGAATTACTGGGACTGCTGCGCTGAAAGTGAGAGGGGGTTGATCCGCACTGTGCTTGCGTCTAGCATGCAGCATGCGTCTCTCACATTATGCCCTGGCTCTTACGATCATTCTGCTCGCAATCACCGGTTTTCTGGCCTGGGAGGCGCAGGAGGAAGCCAAGGGCGCACGCAAAGAACTCGAACTAGTGCGCAGGCAGCAGGCAGCCTATGAAATGGCCATGCCAACCAAGCCTGACACCGTGACAAATTTGCCGCCGCCGCCGGAAGTGCAGGCTGCTCCCGCCGTGCCGGCTTTGGCCGGAAGTGATCTGATGCCAGGAACTCCCACCCGATATGCATCACCGGCAGCTGCCGCTGCACCTTTGACAGATCTGCAAAAGCAGCTTTTGGGCATGCCTGCCTTCGCCAAGGTGCTGGAAGTTCACAATGACCAGGGCTTTGCAGTGATCAGTGCGGGAAAAGACAAACATCTGACCAGCGGGATGAAATTCGATGTGCGGCGTGGCAACGGACTGGTTGGCCGAGTGATCGTGGGTGAAACCATTGAAGCAGCAGAAGCCGTCGTGGACATTGATTCTACTTTCACTCTCCCTGGAGTGCGCATTGAAGCAGGCGACGAACTGATTTACTCGGAGCGGAAATAACAATCATCCTAGATGCCACGCGAACGTCTTGATCTCGCCTTGGTGAAGCTTGGCATTGTGCCCTCACGTGAACAGGCCAAACGCCTCATCATGGCTGGTGAGGTCAGTGTCCTTGGCAAGCGCATCACCCAGCCGGGCTGGTTGGTTGCAGGGCTTCAGCAGATCGTCGTGCGGGAACGCCCTAAATTCGTCAGCCGGGGGGGGCTGAAGCTCGAAGGGGCGCTCAAGCACTTTAATATTGATGTCACAGGCATGACCGCACTCGACGTAGGGGCGTCCACGGGAGGATTCACCGATTGTCTGCTGCAACGCGGCGCGGTAAAAGTCTTCGCCTTCGATGTTGGCACCAATCAACTCGCCTGGAAATTGCGCAGCGACCCGCGGGTGGTCTCGAGGGAACAGTTCAACCTCCGCCATATGCTCCCGGATGATGTGGGCCAGGAGGTGGACATTCTGGTGGCCGACCTCTCCTTTATTTCCCTGACCTTGGTCCTGCCTGCGGTGCTGCAGGCGCTGCGCCCGAGTGGTCAGGCCTTGGTTTTGATCAAGCCTCAGTTTGAGCTTTCACGTGAAGAGGTTGGCAAAGGCGGCATTGTACGTGAACCTGAACTGCATGCCAAAGCCTGTGCACGAATTGAAGAGTTTGTGCGCTTGCGGCCAGAACTGGAATGGCGGGGCTTGATTGAGTCATCCATTCAAGGAACGGAAGGCAATCGCGAGTTTTTGGCCTGGTTTGGCAAGCAGTGATCCGCGTGGTGGAATTAAAAATGAGTGACAGCTCGCCTCGAATTATCAAATATGAGACGATTAAATGACCGTTTTTCGTGGAAGTGACATTTTATTGTTGCGCTGCCGTAATAATTATCACAAATTACCATCATTGATGCGAACGGCCATGAAAAATCTCACTCACATATCCAAGCAACGCCGAGCTTCCTCTGCGTTCAGTTTTTTTGAGGTCTTGATGTTTATCGCCATTATTGGAGTGATGATCGGAATGGCCGTGCCAATGATGGGCCAGGGCGATGCCGTTTATGCGGCGCGTGATCGCCGCAATGCTCAGGAACTGTGCTCGACTTGCATGATGGCGCAGACGGCAGAACTGAATTTTGTGCAGGACGAGAGCGTGATCGATACCGTGCGTGCCATTGTTCGTGGCGGCATGTCGGTGCGTGGGTCGATGCGGGGCCGAGTTTTTGTGGTTCCAGGGCTTAGTGATGAAGACATCCAAGGGGCTGCGAGATTCCTTCGGGTAAAAGACGGTCAGTTGATGTACACGACCACCGCAACGACAAACACAACTGGAGACCAGCGCCTGTAACAGATCCTGCGAGGGAGGCGCATCGAGAATGGCTGGCCGCATATCGCAAAGCTGAACAAAATGCAGCCTTGATTTGCCGCGTGTTTTACCTTGCCTGCGGGCATCGTTTCCACCAGCATGCAGCTTCATGAATTCTGCATTCGTCAAAAGGAACTGGTATTTCTTCACTCCGGCGGTCATCATCATTATTCCGGCGCTGATGGTTGCTTTTTACACCATCAGAGATGGGTATTCCGTCCCTGACTCCATCAATGCGGTGTTCCATATCGGCTCCACTGGTACGCGCTATTCCATGGGTTTTTCGGAACGGAAATTCAGCATGGTGAGGCCCGGCATGGATGGCAGAACCGTCTTTAATACGATCAAAAACCCCATGGAAGGCAATGATCTTGGAGTTGATGTGGCCAACTGGCGTTACAGCCTTCCTGCCAGTGGGGCGGGTTATTATCACGAACGCACTATTGTTATGGAGAAGGATAAAAATGGCAATCCGCGGGTCAAACAACGCATCAGTCGTTTTCATGCGACGAATTGATTCATGAACGAAAGTGACGCATCTTCTCGCATGAATCATTGCCCGCCATTGCTGCTCAGAGCCTGTTTGGTCCTCCCGCTGCTATTGCTGGCTGCGTGTGAAAATTCTTCACACATCAAGGGACTCCCCAAAGACCTGCCGGTCATCAATCTGCATGGGTCGCCAAGTACGCCTGTCCATACGATGGGGCATGCAGATTATCCTTTTGCAGATAACGGTGATTACAAAAGTGACTGGGCTGCCGAGGGCGGGCAGGGGGCAGGCATGGACTACTCCTCCTGGCGCTCTTCCCATGGCAGCTCTTCCTCCCGCAGTTCCTCCAAGAAAAAGACCTCGTCCAAATCCGGTGGCAAAAGCTCCGGCAGCAAAACCTCGCGCAAAGGCGGTTCATATACCATCAAGAGCGGTGACAACTTGGGTGCTATCGCACGCAAGAACGGCACCACAGTGGCGAAACTCAAGGCTGCCAACGGGCTGTCTTCCGACATGATCCGTGCGGGCAAAACGCTTAAAATACCCTAGTAGTCGTGTGTCATCTCTCCTCACGCATCGCAGCATGGTGTCTGTCGCTGATCGTGGGTGGTGCGGCGATTGGGGGGGCAGCGGAGCCGGTGCGTTTTTCCACGGTGGTGATTGATGCAGGCCACGGCGGCAAGGATGGCGGTTCTGTCTGGAATGGGTTGGTCGAAAAAAAGCTCTGCCTTGATGTCGCGAAGCGCGTCGAAACGGCACTAAAGGCGAGTGGCCTTAAAACCGTCATGACGCGGCGTACCGACACCTTTGTAGATCTCTCCCAACGGGCGCGCATCGCCAATCGTGTGCCCGCGTCAGTCTTTGTCAGCATCCATTTCAACGGCAGCCGCAAAACCATCATCTCCGGTGGGGAGGTGTATTATCGCAGCTCGCGCGGCAAATTGCTCGCATCAGCCATCAACCGTTCGATCAAAGGCAGGGTTGCTGGTGGCACGCGCGGCATTTTTTACGCCGGCTTTAAGGTGCTGCGCGAGACCCAGATGCCTGCGGTGCTCGTCGAATGCGGCTATCTCAGCAATAAACGCGAGGCCTTGCGCTGCGCAGATCCTGCCCATCGCCAGAAACTTGCCGAGGCCATTGTCAGCGGTCTTTTGGCCGTCCGGCGAAAGAAATGAAACGCAGCTTTCATTTCTTTTGAAAGTTCGCATTTACGAGGCACCTGCTGGCATTTGACGAAGCCCCTGCCGTGGTGGATGGAATAAGGTAGATTCCATGTCCGCCCCAGCCCTTAGCGCCAGCAACCCTGTTTTTCCGTTTCACCTCGTACGGGCAGACTTGGAACGTGTGGAAACGGCCATCCTCGAACAAGCACGTGCATTTGATCCCGGCGTCGAAGGTTACGTGAGTTATGTCTGCAAAACATCGGGCAAACGCATCCGTCCTGCTTTGGCTGTGCTCGCCGGTGGTGCCACGGGTGGCACGCACGAAGGTCACACGCGCCTCTCTGTCATTCTCGAACTCGTCCACATAGCCTCTCTGGTGCACGACGACATCATGGACGGGGCGGACATCCGCCGTGCCCAGCCGACCGCCGTCGCGAAATGGGGCAGCAGTCTCAGCGTCCTGCTGGGAGACAGCCTCTTCGCCTACGCTCTTGAACTTGCCACAGAGTTCGAAGACACGCATGTCTGCCGCACCATCGCCCGTGCCTCGCGTGATGTCTGCACCGGCGAAATTCTGCAAACCCAGCGCCGCTTTGATTTCAATCTCTCCGTCACCGATTATCTCAAGATGATCGAGATGAAGACCGCTGCTCTTTTCGCCGCCGCCTGCGAACTCGGCGCCCGTCTCAATCAACAGCCCGACTCCGTTCAGTCTGCACTGCGCGACTACGGCCTCAAGCTCGGCACCGCCTACCAGATCTACGACGACTGTCTCGATATTGTCGGTGACGAAAAAACGGTCGGCAAAACGCTCCGCACCGATCTCGCCCGTGGCAAGCTCACGCTGCCCATTCTCTATCTCCTTGAAAGCGCCACCGATGCGCAGAAGCAAAAGCTCAACCGCATGCTGCTCAAAGGCGAGCCCATGGACACCACCATTCTTGCGGGCATCGCAGACTACGAAGGGGCCGTTGACCGAGCGGTCAAATTCGCGCAAAACATGCTGGTCGAAGCCCGTGCCGATTTGATCTGCCTACATGTTTCGCCGCACAAACAGGCGCTCGAAGACATCGTCGGTTATCTGCACAGCCTGCTGGATCAGTGCCGCGCAATTCATTGATCTCTCTCTTAAATCGTGTGAAATGCGCACCGATTCATGAGCCGCATCCACGACATACCGGAAAACGACCGCCCGCGTGAGCGCCTGCTCCGCCTTGGTCCTCAGGCGCTCTCGGATGCGGAACTCCTCGCTCTCTTCATCAACACCGGTACGAAGGGTGAAAATGCCCTGCAGATCGGCCAGCGCATCCTGCGCGATTACAAATCCCTGCGAGACCTCTCAAGACTCGAACCTGCTGTTCTGAGAAAAATCAAAGCTCTTGGCCCGGCGAAAACCGCACTGCTCGCTGCTGCTTTCGAGCTAGGCCGCCGTTCCGCGCAGGAACCCTCGCACGCCGAGGTCATCCTCGACCGTCCGCAGCGCATCTACGACTATATTGGCCCGGAGATGCAGGCTCTCGGCAGTGAATCCGTCCGCATCATCCTGCTGACCACCAAGCTGGCTGTCATGCGCAGTGAAGAGGCTTTTAAAGGCAGCTTGAACGAATGTGTCGCTCATCCGCGCGATCTGCTGCGGAAGGTGCTCATTCATAACGCCTACGCCTTCATCCTCGTTCACAACCATCCTTCTGGAGATCCCACCCCGAGCGAGGCCGACCGCCGTCTCACCCGCCGTCTCCGTGAAGCCTCCGAGGCCACCGGGCTCTTTCTTCAGGACCACCTCATCATCGGGACTCCTGCTGAATCACGCCCGCTGCCCTATTTCAGCTTTAAGGAGCATGGGATGTTGTAGCCGGAGTGGTTTGGATCTGCTGTGCATAGGTGCAAACGGATCTCAGGTTGTCTCTCATGCCTATGAGAACAGCCTGATGTCCACGACATCTTTGATGCAAGGTGTAACTTTGGGTCCAACTTCTCCAAGGTACTCACAAGTTCCCCAATGCAATACTCTCAAGTCTCTGGCAGTTTCATGCCAACTCGTTGGACCTTGGTGCTGCGCGCGAACGCCTCGTCACCCGAGGGCAGGGTGGCGCTGAGTGACCTGTGTGCGGCGTATTACCAGCCCGTCTTCGTCTTCCTGCGGCGCACGGGATTTGCCCCGGACACGGCTCGTGATCACACGCATTCGTTTTTCGCGCATTTGCTGCAGCGTGGATTCGCCGGGCCCGATCCGGAGCGCGGAAGATTCCGCAGCTATTTGCTCGGAGCGGTGAAATACTTCGTCATCGGATTGCAGAATCATGCGTGCAGGGAGAAGCGTGGTGGCGGCATGACGCATGAATCTCTGGATGCCGGTGCGGAAGGTTCGCCGCCTCTCATGATCGACGATCCCACAGCCACTCCGATGGCGGAGGCGTTTGATCGAGAATGGGCCGTCGCAGTGATGAATCGTGCGGTGGCCGCGCTTGCTGCAGAGCACCGGGGAAGCAGGTCGGTTCAGTTCGAGGCGCTGCAACCGTGGTTGATGGGTGACGATGCGGCGTCCCATGCCGAGACGGCGAAAAAGCTGGGCATGAGTGAAGGGGCTGTGAAAGTGGCGGTGCATCGCCTGCGCAAACGATTCCGTGAACTCCTGCGGCAGGAGATCGCGCAAACGCTCGATGATGAGGCAGATGTTGATGATGAATTGCGCTACCTCTGTTCCGTGCATGGATGATTTGAGGTAACTTTCCATCCGCAGTCTCCAAGGAACAGGCATGACCACGATCCCATCGAACACCTGCCCGCAATGCGGTGCGCTCATCCCGGAGGATTCTGCCAATGGACTGTGCCCGCGCTGTGTCTTCGCCAAGGCGCTGGCTCCGACGGCCGATGGCGGCTTTTTACCCCATGCGCCGCCGAGTTTGGATGCCGTGCGTGCTGCCTTCCCACATCTGGAAGTCACCGCACTCATTGGCAGCGGCGGGATGGGGGCGGTGTTCAAAGCCCGCCAGCCACAGCTCGACCGTTTCGTGGCGCTGAAGATTCTGCCAGCGGAACTCGCCGGTCTGCCGGGCTTCTCCGAACGGTTTCAGCGCGAGGCGCAGGCACTCGCCAGGCTCAGCCACCCGCACATCGTCACCGTGCATGACTTTGGCCGGGCCGGAGACTTTTACTTTCTGCTGATGGAGTTCATCGACGGCGTTAACCTGCGCCAGCTCCTGCAAACAAAACGGCTTACGCCCAAGGAGGCGCTCAGCATCGTGCCGCCCATCTGTGAAGCGCTGCAATGCGCGCACGATCACGGCATCGTCCATCGCGACATCAAGCCTGAGAACCTGCTTATCGACAAGGCGGGTACGGTGAAGATTGCCGACTTCGGCATCGCGAAAATCGTCGATGGCAGCGAAGCGCTGAGTCATGTCCATGATGGGGAAGCCTGTGCATCGACAGACGGGAAGCACCCCGCTCCTAGCATGCCTTTCGGCACCCCCGACTACGCCGCCCCGGAGCAGGCCAGCGGCTCCGCCGATCATCGCGCCGACATTTACTCCCTCGGAGTCGTGCTTTACGAGATGCTCACCGGTGAGCGTCCCACCGCCAAACTCGAAGCCCCCTCGAAGCGCATTCAGATGGACATCCGCATTGACGAAATCGTGCTGCGCGCCTTGGAGAAATCGCCCGAGATGCGCTTCGCCACAGCGGCGGAGTTTCGCACGTGTGTCGAGAATGTTCAGTCAACCTCCAGCCAGACGATGACGGCAGGCAAAGCTTCGCTTTCCAGACCCTGGATGCTGCCGATGACAGCCCTGAGTCTGCTTTGCATCGGCGGCATCATGATGGGACTGGGGGTGTATGCCTCACAAAACTGGGGCTGGGGCTCTGACAATTGGGCGATGATTGTGGGGGGGGTGTTGCCGATCATTGCAGGGAGCATTTCTGGATGGCGTCTTCTCCGTGAGCAACATTACGGCGCACTTGATCCTGTCCCGAGGGCGATTTTCGCCGTGGTCGCCTCCTTCGGGTTGCTCGCGCTGCTCCGCATTCCCGGCAGCTTATGGATGGTCGTCGCAGGCAAAACACTGGGCTCGTCGTCTTTGGTTACAGTCATGGCGGTGCAAGGTTCATTCACACAGGTTGTATTGGCGTTGCAGGCGGGCGCAGCTTTTGGTCTCTATGCGTGGACCCAGCGGCGCATCCAAGGCGCAGCCACGAAGATGGCAGCCCGGATAACGGCAGGGTGCTTCGTGCTTCTGTTCGTTCATTCCATGGCGCCCTGGGTTGTGATGGCGTACGCTAAGCTGACGGCGCTTCAAAGTACTCCAACCAACAACACAAGATCCGAGGGGGGAAAAAAGGGTGGCGTTTCCTCTGGATTCCGGCCCCAGACGCAGTGGGATTTGGCAGGAAAAAACGATGAGCCAGGCAAAGCCGCGCCGCGCATCACACCCCAGGAAAGTCACATCGCCCTCAAATACCTTGATGCCACACTCGCGATTGATCGGATCAAAGCTGAGCATCCCGAACTGGCAGGCGGTGTCAGGCACGTTGAGACGGAGGGCAATTCGATGGTCCTCGATGCCGCCAGTCCAAGTTTTGAACCCCTCCAGAAATACCTGGAAATGATCGATCAACGGCCTGAGGCGATCCTGCTGGAAGGAACAATGACGGAGACTTTGCCAAACTCGCCTGCAGGCTCTGGAAAGCTGATTTCCAAGCCCATGGTTTACACGCAGATTGGAACAGCCGCACGTTTCCAAACTATAGCCAAAGACGGCCTGCAGATCGAGTTTTCCATCAAAGCGAACAAGCAGACGAAGGTCAAGGCGGACGCCACAGTGCAGGGCGAAACATTTGTTCTGGAGGGGACGGTCACGGAGTCAATGCGGGATGCTCCTGCGGGAGTCAAGAAAGTGTTCCCATTGCCCACATTGCAGGCAGCGCTTGGCGGTTCGGTGACCTTCACCCATCGACTGCAGGACGGGCGAGACATCGAACTTTCCATCAAGCTTGCTCGTACATTCCCGCCTCTGCCGCCCAAGGTGCCGACCGCAACTGCCCGGCCTGTTGTCCAACGACAAGCCGCGAAACAGCCGGACGAGGTTCCATTCAAAGGCGAACCCAAGCTGCGCTACATCGCCTGGATGCCCAAGGATGAGGGCGGCTGGCGGCTGTATGCGCCGGGTGGTGAAGCAGTGACTGCGCCGGGCGACATCCCTGTGGGTGACTGGGAATGGTGGAAGAAGGGCCTGTTGAAAAATGGCACTGCGTCCAAGATCAGCGATACGGCAGGCTGGCTGATGTTTTTCTATTCCCACCCGGCCATTGATCAACGCAGTGAGAGCGATTTGAACCTCTTCACTCCAGCGGGGGCGGAAATTCATGTGACACAACGCGTATCTGGACCCCGCGAGCCGCAGATGCCTCAAGCTGATGGATGGCTCGCCATGGGGTGTCGTGTTCCTTATGCAGCCGCCAAAGGACAGTTGAAGGCACGCCTCGCGCTCACTGCTGGCTCCTGGTGGAGTAGTGAACTCGTGACGGCGGGCAAGACTAACTACAGCGGTGGGGGCCAGCTCCTGACCAACTCGGGCGAGGACGCAAATCATCGGGCCTTTGTGACCGTGGTTACGGAAGATGAAGACAAGTTTCCTTACTACCAGTGGGAGGTCCTGGGTCGCCTGCATGATGGCTCGGATGTGCGCAACGAAGGCAGCACGGCGGTGAATTTTCAAAGCCAGTTTGTACACACCATCTCCTTCGGCCAGCCGCTCTCGTCGTTTGCGGGATTCATTATGCGCAGCCGCGAGAGGAAGAACTTCACCAACGATGGTGTGCAGGTGCCGCCTGTGCTCGTTGCAAACCCAGACTCTGGCTTCAAGTCCACCCTTCAAATGCGCTGGGTGAGTGACACCCCTTCACCGGATACCGAATCGATGACGCTCGCAGGAAGAGGGCGGAGCGAGACGCTGAACGTCGAAAAGACCGTTCTGCTCGATCAGTCCGCTTTGCAGTCTGTCGAAGCCATTCATCGAACGCAGGGCGGGGGGGGGAGCATTTCGCTGCAATTGACCGAGAACGGCAAGCAGCGCTTCGCGCAGGCGACGCGCGAAGGGAAGGGCCGAAAGCTGGCGATCATCATCGACGGTCAGCTCCGTTCCGCTCCCATGATCCAGTCCGAGATCAGCGACGGTCGTGTGGAGATCAGCGGCAATCTGACTTATGAGGAGGCAGATGATTTGACGGCCAGGCTGCAACAATCCATCAAGAGCGCGTCAGCAGCGGAACCCTCCAAGAAAGAGGACCAGGCAGGCGCGAAAAAAAACGCCCCATCGGCGCAGGCGGACGCCGAACTGATCTTTGATCCCGAGCAAGAGCATGTGCTTGCCTGCGCTACGGAAGGCATCGTGCCGTATTTTCAGTTCGCCGGCGGAAAGACCTTCGTCATCCGCACCGCCACAGCGGCAAGCCCGGAGGAAATCAAAGCTGACTGGGAAAAAGCAGATTCAGCCGGTGGAGTGGACTTCAGCCTGAGCCAGGAGGCCGGTGACATCCGCATTCATCCGCATGACTGCGCTTTCGGAGGTTGGCTCACGGGGCACCAAAACCTGTTCATGTCCGCCAGCAGTGCGATGGCATTGATGGGTGAGGTGACCGCCAAGAACGAAGCCATCACGCTTGCCCAGGGCCAGTGGCCCGTTTCCTGTCTGTTTAGAACTTCTCGCGGAGTGGTCGGCTTGATGACCATCACGTCTGTGCGGCAGGCAGAGGGCAAGCCGATGAGCCTGAATTTCGAATACAAACGGGTGCAGAGGCTTGCGGGCCCACCACAAACGGTGACCGAGTTTATCCAGAAGGCCAGCGCGCTATGGAATCAGGGTGACTATAAAGGCGCTGTACTTGTTTACGATGAGGCGATCAAGCATCACCCTCGCGAATCGGGATTTTTCAACAACAGAGCCAATGCCCATGCGGCTCTTCGGCAGCATGACAAAGCACTGGCGGACTATGGTGAGGCTCTGCGGATCAATCCCGGCAACGACCATATCTACAGTACCCGGGGCATGACTTATTATCAAATGGGTGACTACGACCACGCTATCGCCGACCTTGACATTGCGGTGAAGGATTCACCCCATGGAGTCAATTTTGATCTGCGCGGACGCGCTTACCACGCCAAAGGCGATTTTCGAGCCGCGTTTGCTGACTACGTGAGAGGTGCGCAAACAACGCCGGGTTACACTCTTACTTTTCTTGATCTCGCCTGGCTGCTGGCCACCTGTCCTGACGGCTCGATCCGTGACGGCCAGAAAGCCAGTCAATACGCCAACCTCGCGGCAGGTGTGTTGCAAGCAGATCGCCCGGAAGTTTCTGTCGCCCTAGCGGCAGCCCATGCGGAGCAGCGGGACTACGCCGCAGCCATTCAGCTGGAGCAGGAGCTTCTCAAAAAACTCCCCCCCAACAGCGATGAGGTCGGCCGATCAAGCGAGCGACTTAAGCTCTATCAAGCGCATCAGCCAATGCGCAGCCCCATGCCGATCAGCCGAGCCATGTGGCGGTGAATCGCTTTAAATTGCGGCGTGCAGCGCAGGGAGGTCACCGGAGGGAGGGCTGATAAGTGGTGGCGGGAAGATGCGCATGGCTGCAATTCAGATTGCAGAAAACGGTTTGCAGAATGAGAGGGTGAACATGGGACAAGAAGACGAAATCGAGCGTAACATGGGCGTGCAGCCTCTGGACGGGATCATGACCGAGCATGAACTGGGAAATCACGCCCTAGTGGCCGCCAGTACGGAGCCAATGACGCACAAAGCCGTGCAGCGCGCCCGCAAAGGCCGCCGGCTGACCAAGCACATGAAACAGCGCATGGCCGACGCACTGAATCTCCTCCTCAAGCAGAAGGGCGTGGAAATCGAGCGCCCCTGGGTGGTGAAAGATTTGTTCACGTACTGAAGTGGCAAAACGGATAGTCACAGGTGCATCGCCCGGCTTGCTGTGGTGATTTCATCACGCTAGCATCCGACCACCATGTCCGACGCCATCGCCAACCGCCGCTTCGTCACTGCTGCCGAAAAAATCGACTTTCAGTCTCCTTGGACGCTGGAGGAGTGGATCTGCCGCAGTGACATCGTGAATAACGAGCACCTCATGATGGTGCGTGCCAACATGGAGCCCGGGCGCAGCCATCCCTTCCACTCACACCCGACGCGGGAGGAGATGATCTACATTCTTGCGGGCAAGGCCGAGCAGTGGGTCGGCCAGCAGAAAAAAATCCTCGGCCCCGGAGACACCGCCTTCATTCCCATGGGTGAAATCCATGGCACCTGGAACGTGGGGGACGAAATACTCGTCTTCCTCGCGATCCTTTCTCCAGCCAAGGCCGATGAGCCCGGCCTCGTGGACCACAGTGAGGAGGAGCCTTGGAAGTCGCTGCGAAATTAGGCCAGTTGCGCCGCAAATGGCCTAATTTGCGCGCAGTTTTTTGCGTAGATCGTTGATGCCGTCGCGGATGGCGAAGAGTTCAGCGCGGAAGTCGTTGAGCAAATCTTGACGGTCACTCCAATCGGGGGTTTTCATCAGTTCGTTCAATGCGGCGAGGGCCTCGTTGGCCCAGTTGAGACAGCGGCGTAGAATGGCGAGAGTATGACCGGTTTGGAATGAAGCATCAAAGTCATGCGTGCCAAGTGCTCCGGCCAGCTTGCCGCTGATGTTCATCGAGTTGCGGATGAAACGGTCGAGTGGCGAGCTGCCATCGCTCTTCACGGTGTTTTCGGATCGTTCTTCTTTGATTTCGGTCAGCAGCCGCAAGACGAAGTCATAGGCCATGGTTTGCAGCGGGTGGGCTTCACGCTCGCGCTCTTCCAGGAAGTCGGAGAAGGCTTGATCATCGAGTTCGTTCTCGATCCCGTCCAGTTCTGGCAGCGCTTCATGCCCCTCTTTCCAGGCTTCACCTGCAGCATCGTCGTCATCGGGCTCGGGGCTGCCGCGCAGAATGTGATCCCAGCCCATGACAAAGGCGATGCGTTCATCATGGAGGCCGTCTACGCCATATTTTTCGATGGCCTCCATGTGCGCGTCTGCGAGGCGGTCGGATTGCTTGAGTGATTTTTCCCAGGATTCCTCACTGTCATCGTCGTCATCATCGTCATCGTCCTTTGACTCGGGGCGTTGGATAATGCCGGCCAGCCAGTCGCGCATGGCGTGAAGGTTGCTCAGTTTTTGCGCCTCTTCCTCCGCCTCTTCCATTTCCCAAACCCACGCGGAGAGGCAGACCTCAAAATTCGTGCCATCAATGAAAACACGGCCGTTCTCTGGGGAGAACCACTCGATATAAAGGTTGTTTTGACATTCGGTTGGAGAATCGACGAAATCATCCTCCTCGCGGCTTTGCTCCTGCTTCTCTGTCGCGGGGTGAACCTTCACTTTGCAGGAGATGGTGATGTCTCCGACGTGGCCCTTCTGTTTCGGCGGCAGGCTGAGGGACGTGGGCTGGGGCGAGGGATCAGGGTTGGTGAAAGTTATTTTGCAGCCAGCGACATCGCGCCAAGCATTGCCTCTCAGATCAATGATGACGGGATCCTCCCGGCCGACCAGCCAGAGCTTGCCGCGCACGTTGTCGCGAGTGGTATTGTCGATTTCGCCACGGATGACGGCGGTGTCGAGACGCAGGGCCATGCGACCATGAGAGCGTGGGCATGGCGGGAGTGTCAAGAGCGAGGGGGCTGGAATGACACTTCCCAGGGTTCGAAGTGCGTTCCACGGCTTGACTCTCCCCTCTGGCTCGCTTGAGATTGCCTGTCCGCGCCATGGAATTAATCTCGATCGTCGAAGCCCTTCTTTTTGCCACCCAGGAGCCCCTGGGCGTGCCGCAGATGTGTGCCGCCGTCAAAGAGACGGCGAAGGACATCGTGGATGCTGCCAGCGAACCCGTGGGGGAAGGGAGCCTGATCCAGATCCCGGAGTGGGTCTCCCCATTGGCTGCCACGACTGAGGAGCAGGTGCGTGGTATTTTGGATGAATTGATCGCCCGCTACGCAGCGGAGAAGCATTCCTTCACCCTCGTCGAGCGTGCGAACGGCTGGCGCATCGCCGCCCGTGGCGAGTATGCCGAGTGGTGCCGCGCGCTATATCCCGGCAAAAAGGTGCAGCGCCTGAGCCAGCCCGCGCTTGAGACGCTCGCCATTGTGGCCTACCGCCAGCCGATTACGAAAGCCGGAATCGAAGCGGTGCGCGGTGTTTCGGTGGATGCGATGGTGCAGCAGCTCATTGATCGTGGGTTGATGAAGATTGAAGGCCGTGCCGATCTGCCAGGCCGCCCGCTGCTGTATGGCACCACGGAGGCTTTCCTCGATCATTTCGGCGTGCGCAGTCTCGACGACATGCCCAACGCCTCTGAACTTCGCCGCGTGAAACTACCGACCGCCGAGGAAGGTGCCGCCGCTGCCGAACAACCTCAGGAGCATCAGCTTTCCCTGGCTCCGGTCACGCCTGCTGCGGCAGACGATTCTTAACCCTTTTTTCTCCTGCGGCCCATGTCCCTCGAAGAAGTCCGCAACAAGATCGACAGCATCGATCAGCAACTGCTGCGTTTGCTCAACGAACGCGCCGAGCTGGTGCACGCTGTTGGCGAGATCAAACGCAAGGACGATCTCGACATCTATGTGCCGGGTCGCGAGGACAAGCTGCTGCGCAAGCTGGCGGAGATCAACCGTGCGCAAAACGGCCGCCTCACCGAGCGGGCCATCCGCGCGATCTATCGTGAGATCATGAGTGCCGCGCTCGCTTTGGAAGACAGCCTCAAAATCGCCTACCTTGGCCCCACGGGCTCGTGGACGCACCAGGCGGCGGTGAACAAGTTCGGCCATTGCGTCGAGTACCTCGCTGAAGCCAGCACTGAAGGCGTGTTTGGCCGCGTTGCCGCGCAGACCGCCGATTATGGAGTGCTGCCCATCGAGCACTCGACGGAAGGTGCGGTGCATCACACGCTGGATCACCTTGCCGACAGCGCCTTGCAAATCTACGCCGAGATTTTATGGAAGGCCGATGCCGCCGTCATGGCGCAGGGGGCGAACAGCACGATCACCGAGATTCATGGACGGGCGCAGATGCTCGCACGTTGCCGTCCCTGGCTCATCCAGAGCTTCCCCGGCGCACAGCTGATCGAGTCGGCGAGTTCCAGCGCGGCTGCCAGCCTTGCGGCGCAGAATCCCACCGTGGCGGCTCTCGGGACTCCCCTGAGTGCTGAGCTGCACGATCTGCGCGTCATCGCCACCTCGCCGCGTGAATACGCCACCCAGACCCGCTTCATCATCCTCGGCCGCCGCTCCGGTCCGCCTTCAGGCAATGACAACACCATGCTGATGATCCATTCCAAGGATCGCGTGGGCGCGCTCATGGAGGTTCTGCAAGTCTTTGCCTCACGCAACGTCAACGTGCGCCAGATCGAAAACCGCCCGACTTCCTGCGGCACCCAGGCGCGCTTCTTCCTCGAAATCAGCGGCCACCATACCGATGCCACGCTCCAGCAGGCCATCACTGCCCTCGAAGTCGAAGGCATCGCCGTGCAGGTGAAGATCCTCGGCAGCTACCCGGCTCCGGGCTGGGTGGAGGAGAGGTAGGGAGATGAGGGCGTTCGTCCAGTTGCCTTCAACTCAGTCCTGACTTCCTTTAGCCATGACGCGCTTGATCTCGCTCCTGCTCTTCCTCACGCTCCCTCTGGATGCTGAAGACACGACGAAGCCTGCAACTGAATCCGCGCTTTGGACGATGGCGGATTACATGCGATTCTCTCCGGCAACGTTTCGTCTGCATCCGCCAGTTCTCCAGGTGATGGAGCGTGCGAAGATGGATGTTGGCTTGCTCAACGCGGCGATTTTCTTTGCCACCAACGCGGAGCGGGAGAAGCGCAAGCTGCCGATGTTCCAAGCCTCTCGTGCGCTGACGGCGTGCGCTTTCGAGCACTCACGAGACATGGCCTTGGAGAATTTCTTTTCTCACGAGAATCCCAATGATCCCACGAAGCGCACAGCCTGGCAGCGCATGGAGGCCAAGGGCATGAAAAGTGGCGAGCGCGCTGAAAACATCGCCATGCGCACCACGAACGGCCTCACCTACCTCGCCTTTGCGGATGAGATGGTGAAGTTGTGGATGAACTCTCCGGGCCACCGGGCGAATATTCTAAACCGCAATCTCGCCTTTTTGGGCTGTGGCGTGCATGCCTGCACCTGTCCGAAATTTCACGTCTATGCCACGCAGAATTTCGCGTCAGTGGTCCCCTGAATGGCGTACTCAGAGGCCGCGCACGATCCGAAGGCCGACGTGCGTTGCAGTCATATCTCCCGGCAGGCTGAAACGACTTGCGCAGCGGGCGTCAGCGGCGGTGTGCCGCCAGCTACCGCCTCTGGCGATGCAGTTTTTTCCCTTGTCAGGACCATGGGGATTGTCCAGCGGTTGCATCGGAGTTCCGTAGTTTGGATCGTAGAAATCCCAGCACCACTCGGCCACGTTGCCAGCCATGTCATAGAGGCCGAATGCATTGGACTGAAAGCTGCCAATGGCCGCAGTGTAGGGAGTGCTGCTCTTGAGGGGTTGCGCTGTTCCTTCATGCTGACATTTGTCATATTCGATGAGAGAGGACCCATGGTAGTTGGCCTGCTCATGAGTGATCTCGTTGCCCCAGGGAAAACGGTTGCCTGTGAGACCACCACGGGCGGCAAACTCCCATTCGGCCTCCGTGGGCAGGCGGTACCCATGGGCCCCCCAGTTGACATGTTGGTTGCCGATGTCCACCATGCCTTGGCGTGCGACATTCTGCTTGGTGGTTTCGGTGTAATAACAAGGCTTGAGGCCTTCCTTTTCACTGAGCGCGTTGCACCATTTCACAGCATCCCCCCAGGAGATGCCATAGACAGGGTGGTTGTGCGCTTTGCCGCTGCCATCAGAGAGGTCAGGATAGCCATGGTCTCGCCCCCACAGCCTGACGTCTTCCCAAAGCTTCAAGGTCACTTCATGTTTGGCCATCATGAAAGGCCCCAGACTGACCTGATGAGGCCGTGCGTCCTTCAATCCATCCAAGGAATCTCCCATTGCATAGGTTCCTCCCTTGAGCTCAACGAACTCAGTCTCGGGTGTCGGGGCAGGCGAAGATGAAGGCTCTGCACTCGGCAAAACAGCCATACCAGGCAGTGCTGGCATATCAGGCAGATAGGGAAGGGCTGTCTGAGCTTGCGGAGATGCGGAGAGCGGGTGGTTGAGGCCGAGAAGATAGCCGCAGGTGGCTGCGATGAAAACCCCGGTTCCAATGAGCCATTTCTGACCGGGCCGGCACCGCTGGTTGGGAGCCGAGGGTCGTGTGTAGAACGGCCTGTTGGTTATCGATTGCTGTTCATCCTGCCCGAAAATCTCAGGAGACTTCGTTGTTATAATCTGGCATGTCCCAGATCTTGTAAGTTCTACGTCACTCGTCATTGCGAGCTCTGAAATAGCTGTTTCATCATCTTGAAAGAACATGGTAATAAGCTGATTTATTCACAAAAAAGGTCTGCCGCCGTGTTTTCTGTGAGTATGCGCAGCAGTAAAAAATCGGTCAAATTTCCAATCGAATTTTGAGAGGTGCAATAGGCAAAAGATTTATATTGATGGGTCGCGCGTAAATTGGACAATCGGGCTTCCCAGATGGTGAAATGGCTCAAGCTGATTCAGGCCCAGCTACGGCGTGTTTGAGTGCTGAGATCCTGTCGTCAAGCCCTGTGCGGATTCGCGGCAGGCTTTCAGGATGACTTTTGCGGATGAATTCGACGAGCTTTTCGCGGATCTCACAGCGCAGATCCCAGGCTTTCGAACCGTCGGCGGCACTGGCAAGAGCGCGCAATTCCAGGGTGCTGTCCTTGCTGTCGGTGACCTGCAGACCCACGACGCGACCATCCCAATGGCTTGAGGCTTTGACGATGCGAGTGAGTTCTTCCCGGAGTTCGCCAACGGGCGCACTGTAGTCCACCTGAAGAAAGACGGTGCCCAGCACTTCGGCGGTCTGGCGTGTCCAGTTTTGAAATGGCTTTTCGATGAAGTAGTTGATTGGCAGCACCAGACGGCGTTGATCCCAGATGCGGACGACAACGTAGGTGAGCGTGATTTCCTCGATGCGTCCCCACTCCCCTTCGACCACAACGACATCCTCAATGCTGATGGGCTGGGCGATGGCGATCTGGAAGCCTGCCAGCAGGCCGGCGATGCTGCGCTGTGCTGCAACACCGATGATCAAACCTGCAATGCCCGCCGATGCGAGAATGCTGCTGCCATATTGACGGACGGAATCAAAGACCATGAGCATGGAGCCCGCAGTGAGGATAATGACGACAGCGACGATTACTTTTTTGAGCAGGTTGGCCTGGGTGAAAATACGGCGGGCTTCATGATTATCCGGGGTGTCAAGCTGGTGGCGGCTGAGAAGCACATGCTCGAACGCATCCAGCCCCTGGATGATAAGCCATGACATGCTGCCGATGAGGAACAGGCTGGTGATGCGATTGAACACCAGCAGCTTATCCGGGTCGAGGTTCAGAAGCGGCAGCACCATCAGCAGAGCGACCACAGGAAACACAAGGCGCACCCCTTTGCGAAGGATAGCGGCAAGGATCGCTGCGGAATGACGGCCGTCCTTGGCTGCCCAGACACGAAGACGGGTGTTCACAAGCCTGACAAGGCGGACGGCAAACCAGGTAAGGGCGATCAGTGCAACTGCATCGGTGACATGCCCCGCAAGTGACTGCGCTCTGTTGCTCCCGTTGGAGTTTGCAAAGTGGGGGAACAGGGGCGTGAGCGTCCAGTAGATCCCACAAACCCAGATGAAGAGGTAGAGCGGGTGACGCACCGCATCGAGCAGGACTTGGGAGGCGCTCGGTGGCCGGTCTTCACCAGGCGGTTGAAGACGCCTGCCGATGGCTCTGTGGAGCCATGGGGCTCCAATGATGAGCACCAATAGCAGGAGTCCGCTGGTCAGGACTTTCAGCCAGATGATGCCCCGCCACGCCGGTTCATTCATCCATGCCACGGGTGTTGATGCAAGTGAAGCGCCGATGTCATCAATGAAAGTGCCGAGCTTTTCACCCGATTCGTTCATCTGGTCTTTGCGGACAAGCGACGACTCACCTGAGACGGCAGCGGGCACCTGCGCCACCTCGTCAGAGAACAGTGGAAATGTCTGTCCCCAGACTAAAAATACGAGAAAACAGGCGCGTAACAGCATGAACTCCACCTTGGTTCATAACTCACGCCATGTCCCTCAGAACAATGTCAGGCTATGCCCCAAGGTCAGCCCTCTGCCAACTGAGCCAGCACTTTAGAGACGGTGTTTTCGACACTGAGGCCGTGCTTTTTGCGGAGGACTGAGGGCGTGCCGTGCTCGATAAACTGGTCGGGCCAGCCGATGCGGACGACAGGGGTATGAACTCCAGCGTCGCTGAGCTCTTCTATGACGCCTGCACCGAAACCGTTGCGGAGAACGTGGTCTTCGAGGGTGCAGACGACCTTTACTTTTCTGGCAAAGGACGCGATGCAGACCATGTCGAGCGGTTTGATCCAGCGTGGATTGATGAGAGCGACGGAGAGGCCTTTGGCTTCGAGCTCTATCTTAGCGGCTTCAGCGATGGGGAACATGTCGCCGAGTGCGATAAGGGCGACGTCACTGCCGTCTGCAATGACCTCAGCCTTGCCGATTTCAAGGCGGACGGGCTTGTCCTTGGGCATGATGCCGGGGCCGTTGCCACGCGGGTAGCGGATGGCGATGGGGCCACTCTCGTAGCAGGCCATGGTCCAGAGCATGTCCACAAACTCGTCTTCATTGCGCGGCTGCATGTGGACGATGCCGGGGATGCCACGAAGGTAGGCGATGTCGAAGAGGCCATGGTGCGTGGGACCGTCATCACCGCTGAGACCACCACGGTCCATGCAGAGGCGCACGGGGAGGTTTTGGACTGCCATGTCATGCACGATCATGTCGAACGCGCGCTGCATGAAGGTGGAGTAGATGGTGAGGAAGGGCTTCAAGCCACGGGTGGCAAGGCCGCAGGCAAAGAGCGCGGCATGTTCTTCCGCGATACCCACATCGAAATAGCGCTCAGGGATTTCCTTTTTGAAGACGCTCAAGCCGGTTCCGCCGGGCATGGCTCCAGTGATGGCGACAATTTTCTTGTCGGCCTTGGCGAAGTCGGTCACGCTGCGGGCGAAGACTTGGGAGTAGGTGGGCTTGTCGCTGGCTGCAGTTTCTCCGGTCTCGATGGTGTATTTGCCGAGACCGTGGAATTTGCCGGGATCGTTGAGGGCAGGGGTGTAGCCGCGGCCTTTTTCGGTGATGATGTGCAGGATCACCGGTTCATCCTGAGTTTTGAGGAACTCGAAGGTCTGGATGAGCAGCGGGATATTGTGACCGTCGATGGGGCCGTAGTAACGGATGCCGAATTCGTCGAACAGGGAGCTGCGGTTGGACGGTGTCTGGCTCTGCGGAAGGAGGATGTTCTTGGCGTGGTCTTCGACCTTCTTGGCGATGCGGCGTGCGTCTTCACCAAGTACGAACTCAAGCAATTTGCCGGCTTTTTGATGCAGGTTCGCGTACGCAGGGTGCGTGGCGATGGAATTGAAGTACTTCGCAATGGCGCCGACGTTGCGGTCGATGGACCATTCGTTGTCGTTGAGTACGACGATGAGGCGTTTGGTATGCGCCGCGACATTGTTCATCGCTTCAAACACGGGGCCGCAGGTGAATGCGGCGTCTCCAGCCACGCAGATGACGTTTTCGTCAGTGCCGGAGAGATCACGGCCTGTGGCCATGCCGAGGGCTGCGGAGAGGGCTGTGCCAGCGTGGCCTGCACCATAGCAGTCATGTTCGCTCTCGGTGCGGAGAAGGAAGCCATTGAGACCGTCGTGCTGGCGGATGGTATGAATACGGTCCCAGCGGCCGGTGAGCATTTTATGCACGTAGCCTTGATGCGCGACATCGAAGACGAAGCGGTCCTTGGGGGTGTCGAAAACCCGATGCAGAGCGATGCTGAGTTCCACGACACCGAGATTCGGGCCGAGGTGGCCGCCGGTCTGGCTGAGGGTCTCGATGAGCGTCTGGCGGATTTTCTCCGCGAGTTCGGGCAGTTTCTCCAGCGGCAGGGCTTTGAGGTCGGCAGGGGAGTTGATGGCAGGCAGTTGGGTATCCACAGGTCTAAAAAAGTCGAATTTCGCTGCCTTCAGTCTCGGCGGTTTTACGGCGGCGGGCTGGGGAGCGGAGTTTTTCGGTGTCTTCGGCGCTCTCGTCGTTATCAGCGGCATCGTCAAATGAAGTGAGCGAAGCTTTGCCACCTTCTAAGTCGGCACTGATTACATCTACCCGGCGGCGGGCACCATCGATGCGCTGACGGCAGAGCTTGAGGAGCCGTACTCCGTCTTCGTAGCTGGAAATCATTTCCTCCAGAGAGAGCTGGCCGTCCTCCATGCCTGCCACGATCTCATCCAAGCGCTGCATGGCGTCTTCAAAGGAGGGTTCGTCGGACTTGGGGCTGGGTTTGCTCATGGTGTCAATTCACTAGCCAAGGAGGCACGGAAGGGCGGCCATTATCCGGGCTTCAAAGGAGGCCGCAAGCAGGAAAAGCCGTGCATGAAAGGCATTTGGAACCCCCATGGTAGCGGCAGCGGACTCAGAATGACACCGGGTGGGGTGACGAGAAGTTGAGTTTTGCCCCCCCATGTATGTTCAAGCGGCGGTCAGGTTATAAGTTTTCAAAGTCTCTGAATATGAAATGATTCATTAATTATTGAATTTATATTTAGTGTGGATAAATTAATGCTTAGCCTGTGAATATCCTGGAACGCAGATTTTGTCTCTATGCGTGCGTCATTGGGGCCATGCTCTGGTCCCAAGACGCTCGTGCCTTCTTGGGCAGTTTCGAGGAGCAAGATGGCTATCGGGTGCCTATGAACGGCCAAATTCTGTCTGCGTACGTGGCCGGGGATGCCCAGTTCTATCTCAATAACAACTCCGCCGACGGTTACACCGGCGTGGTGCCGCTTGGAGCCTACCCCAACTCGCTGGGAGATGGCACGAATGGTCCCGACGTCACACGGTATAACGCAGGCCAGTTTGGCTCGAACAACTCTGGCCCTGGAGGCGCGGCGGCGGACATTGCCGACGGTTCGGGTCTTTGGCAGGCACTTTCTGGTGGCAGGCTGTATGAAGATGCCACGGCTCCCTACTACTATGGGAGCCAGTACGACCGGAATCAGATCGTTGCCTACCGCAATACCCTGCCGCACTCGGGGTCGCAGACCCTGAACCTGATGGCTTCGGATCAGAGCCTCAGCTACCTCTACAGCATGGATTCACGTGATTTTGGCGGGGTTAACCCTTCCAGCACTGCGGGTCTGCAGGTTCAAATGTCGTTTTGGGTCAAGCCCTCGGATTGGGATGACCCGGACACTGGCAATATTTTGGGTCTGTCGCTGATTGATGCGGCCAATCAGCCCGTGTTTGAAGTGGGGTACACTGGAGACAATTTCCTGCAGTACCGCCTGACCGGCGGCACCTGGCAGACGACGGCCTATCAAATGGGCAGCATGGGCTGGTCTGAAATCACTCTGGCGCTGGATACGCTGCACAATACCGCCAGCCTCGGAGTAAGCGCCTACAATGATGGGAGTTCACTGCTGGGAAACAGCAGCAGCGTGCTCACCAGTCAAAGTCTTGGCCTGATCAGCGGCGCAATCACCGGACTGCAATGGGATTTACGCGGAGGTACGCTGGACAATGGAGCTGTGAGCTACATTCAAAGCTTCGACGACTTTAGCTTTGCCATCACGTCCGTCACGCCTGTTCCCGAGCCTGGCTGCGTGGTGCTCTTGCTCCTAGGCGCCGCTCTACTGCATGCCCCACGCCGGCGCGCTTGAGCCGCCCGCGATTCGTGCAGAGCAAGACGGCATAAAAAAAACACCCGGTCTTGCGACCGGGTGCTTCTCATTGAGGAGATGATCCTGCGATTGGTTACGCGAAGATGTCGACGACTGGAACGCCCTTGTCGCCGACCGTGAACGGACGGTTTGAAGGGGACATGACCACTTCATCCACAGGCAGGCCCATGCCATGGCCGATGGTGGCCTGGAAGTCCTGCGGTGAGCACTGCTTGTCAGCCACACGGCGGCCTTCCTTGTCGGTGGAGCCATAGACGAAGCCGCCCTTGACGCCGCCGCCTGCGAAGACCGTGGAGTAAGCGAGTGGGTAATGGTCGCGGCCATCATTTTCGTTGATATCCGGTGTGCGGCCGAATTCGGAACCCATGACGATCATCGTGGACTCAAACAAGCCGTTGGAGACAAGGTCTTCAATCAATGTGGCGAAGACATTGTCCATGGTGGCTGCGGTGGTGTTCAGCCTGCCATCGATGCCTTCATGCATGTCCCAGCCGCCCGATTGAACTTCCACGAAGCGAACGCCTGCCTGCACCAGACGACGGGCAAGGAGAGCTCCCTGTCCGAAGTTGTTTCTGCCAAACTTCTCACGCACCGCTGCGGGCTCCTGGCTGAGGTCGAAGGCCTTCAGGTCTTCGCTCTTCATGAGCTTGACGGTTTCGTCATAGAACTCGGAATAAGACTTCACATCGTCCGACTGGAACTTCTTGCGGAAGGAGGTGTCGAATTCGTCTGTCAGAGACAGACGCTTCTTGAACTGATCTTCGGAAGTGGTCGGTTTGATGTTTTGCAGCCCAGTCTCAGGATTGGAGATCGGGATGGGGCTCATCGTGGTCGGGAAGAAGCCTGCGCCTGGGAAAGCATTGCCGCTGTTGACGACGACGCTGTCTGGAAGAGTTGGCCCCTTGATACGACCCAGGAAATGGGACGCCCAAGCACCGATGCAAGGATGGACAATCGTGCCACGCGGCTCATAGCCGGTCTTCATGACGTATGTGCCCTGATCATGCACACCCGTCTTGGAGCTCATGGAGCGGATGATGGAGAACTTGTTGGCCACCTTGGCCATCTTCACCATGCTGCCGCCAAGGCGGTCCATGTTGCCGGAACCCGAATTCGCTTTGATGGGATCGGTCGGGCCTTTGGTGGCGCCGTCCTTGGGATCCCAGGTGTCGATGTGGGTCATGCCGCCACCCATCCAGAGGAAGATGACGTTTTTGGCCTTGCCGAATCCAGGGGTGCCCGGACCGGTGGTGCCAGCCGCCGCCAGATTCAGAGCGGGCATGACGGTCACGCCGAGTGCTGCCTGGGCTGTGCGCATCATGAAGTCACGACGGGCGATTGGATTGAGTTTGTTGTGTGCTGGTTTCATATATGAAGTTTAGCGTGTTACGTGTTGTGGTTGAGCCTGTAATTATTGGATGAAGATGAACTCGCGGGTGTTGATGAGCGCCCAGATCATGTTGGCATAGCCGTCTTCACCACCGGAGAGAGCGCGCTTGGCGATCTCTTTTTCCTGAAGTGTCGGGCGGCGGCTGAGAACGGAGACGAACAGAGCCTCAACCTTTTCAGGTGGTGACTTCACTTTTTCCATCGTGCGGAAGACCAGTGAATCCGGGCTGGTGAGCATCTGCTGCGCCTTGCCGTTCATCATCATCAGCACCTGGGGCACCGAACCGGTCTTGACACTGCCGTCGATCAAGGCGCGAGGAGACTGGCCGAAGTCGATCAGGAAGTGGCCGTTCGGAGCTGGCTGCTCCAGCGTGGAGGCTCTGCGAAGGATCATGCCACCGTAGCTAAGGGAGGCGTTTTCCATCATGTCTCCAGCAGGCTTGGCTTCCGTCTTGGCCTTGCCTTTGGCTTTGCCGCTGTCCATCATCATGTCACTGCCACCGGCATCTGCAAGACCACCACCCATGAGGGCGCGTTCTTTGTCTGCCATGTTGCGGAAGGCTTGATATTTGATCAGCACCGTCTGCGCATCCAGTTTCGGATTGCTGAGGTCAAGGTCAATGGAGCGGCTGTAGAGATCTTCCAGCGGCTTGGTATACTTGTCCACATCAGCTCCGAGCACCAAAGTCATGTAAGAGTCCCAGGCCTGCTCAGCGCTCATGCGGCGAAGCAGTGGTCCCTGGAAGTAGTAGGGTTCGCCCATAGCGATCTTTTCCGAGGTGGCTTCAGCCTGGTAGGCGCGGGTGTTGTAGATGATGCGCATGAAGCTCTTGATGTCGAACTTCACCCGGATCATTTCCTGGGCCAGATGGACGAGCAGTTCAGGATTCACGGACTGCTTTGGATCATCAATGTTGGTCACAGGCTCACAGATGCCCTGGCCGAAAGCACGCTTCCACATGCGGTTGGCGATCGCCATGGCAAAGCGGGGATTGCTAGGGTCAGTGGCCCATTTGGCGAAAGCTGGACGGAGTTCTTCGGCGGACTTCATCTTCTGCTTGTAGGCAGGAAGCTTGCTGTCGTTCTTGGTCCAGGTAATGAACTTCGGTTCCACGAGGGCGTCTGGTTTGTCATCCGGATACTTGTAGTCATGCGGAAGCTTCATGGTGTTGGTGTCTGTGTCACCGACGATGAAACGGTTGGCCCCCATGTAGTTTTGGATGCCATTGCGGATGCGCTTGATGTCCTGGCCGCTGCTGGTGACCATTTCTTCAATCTTGGGCATCAGCGCTCTCGTTGCATTCATCGCCATCATGCCGCCGCCATCCTTGGCTTTTTTACGATTGGCTGCTGCATTCATGTTGGTGGTGGTGGCACCAAAAAAGGAGGCCATTTCATAGAACTGGTGCTGGGTCCAGTCTGAGAAGGGGTGGTCATGGCACTGGGCGCAGGCCACGTCTGTACCAAGGAACACGGCGAGCGTGTTGGCCAGATTGTCCAGTGGCATCCCTGCATCACGCAGCAGATAACCAGCGGCACCGTCCTGCCACATTTTGCCCTTGGCGGTGAGCATGTCGAACACCATCTTGTCCCAGGTGACGTTATTCTCGATCTGGTGCTGCATCCAGTTGATGTAGGGAACGCCGCGCAGGTTGTCCTGTTCGAGGCGGTCTTTAACACGCAGCATTTCCGCGAAGTAGTTGAACGTGTTGCTGTTGTAGCCGGGGCTGTCGAGCAGCATGTCGATCAGTTTGGCACGCTTGCCCGCATTGGAGTCCGCAACGAATTGAGTGGTTTCCGTGTAATTCGGAATGCGACCGACGATGTCGAGATAGACACGGCGCACGAACTGCTCGTCGTTGGCCATGGCGTTGAATCCGGTGATCGGTTTTTTGCCAGCAGTCTTGGCGCGCTCAGGATTGGCACGAACCAAGCCATTGGCGACGAGGCGGTCAACCGCTGCGGATGCCTGGGCGACAGTGGCATTTGCCAGCATCACCGGCTGATCCGAAGGCTTGATGCTTTTTGCCAGCGCCTGATCTTCGGGAGACAATCTGGTCAGCGCGAACTTGTGAGTGGCGCCGTCTGCGGTTTGAAGGATGATGTCCTCACCATCGAGTCCGATGAATGAGGCGGTGACTTGGCGGCCCGAGGTGTCCGTCCAAGTGCGAATTTCCGCAAAGGCGGAAGACGCAACAAGTGCGGAAACAAGCAGGCTGCTGAGCAGTTTCGTGGTTTGTTTCATGGTGTTGTGGAATGAATAAAAGTAGGCTTCCCAGTGCAGGAACGTGCCGGAGGGCTCTTCAATTAGGGCAAATTGCCGTTTTTTTTGAGTTTTCAGCAAGCTCTTAAGGGGGCGGACCTATTTCCAGACCCTTGGAAGGGCTTTTCCCAGCGCGTGAGCCATACATCGGGCCGAATCTGGCTGCTTTTGGGTTGTTTCTGGCTGTTCAAAGGAGGTTTACTTCAGTGCCTTTGCCATGAATGCGGCGATGTCTGCGTGCATTTTCTCCATGTCAGGGCGGTTCGTGTACATCATGTGGCCGGACTCATATTCAGCGAATTCGATGTTTCCGCGCAGTTCGTCCGGCAGTTGCATCTGGCGGACGCTCAGCCGCATGTTGTCAGGCGGAGTCACCAGATCACGCCAGCCTAGCAGCGCCAGCACCCGGAGATGGGGGTTTTGCAAAATCGCCTCCGCCAGCTGGCCGCTCACGCTGGTGTAGCTGTTGCCCTTGCCGTGGTTCCAGTTCGGCTGGGGAGCCAGTACTTCATAAGGCAGGTCCTTTTCAAAATGCAGCTCCTCGCGCAGGTAGGCGTTCATCGAGGCCGCTGCGATGCTGCCCACCACGCGCATGAACGGCTCGATCTGCGGATGATTTTCCGACTCATCGCCATCCCGCCCCGTCACCCGGCCATCATAGGCGCCGAGCACCAGCTTTTCTTTGCGCAGCAGCATCTCTCGGAAGACTCCGCTGTCGATCCGCAGCTCCTGCTCCTCGATCAGCTTGGGCTCCAGGCCGGTCAACCGGGCCAGCTTTTTCGCCACCACGTCACGCTCGGCCTGCGTCAAATCGCTCCCCTTGAGCAAAGCCACGGCATAGTCGCCAAATGCAAACGCACGTGATTCTGCCACGGCTTTGTTGAAATCTGCCTGCAAATCGGCAGGTAGCTTCTTGTGGTAATGCGCCGTGGCGGTCAAAGCCGGCAGCAGCACCTCATAGGGTATGTCATTGAGCGGTGCGCTCATCAGCGTCGCATAATCCAGCAGGCCGGACACGATCACGATGCCATTCAAGTACATGCGATGCCGCTGCTGCAGATGCTCCGCCAGCCCGCCGCCGCGAATGCCGCCGTAACTTTCTCCTGCGATGAACTTCGGCGAACGCCAGCGCTCCTCGCGGGTGACCCACAACCGCATGAACTCGCCCACGCTGGCGATGTCCTCCTGCACGCCGAGAAACTCGCTCACGTTTTTGGGGTCTTCCGCGCGGCTGAAGCCGGTGTTCACCGGGTCGATGAACACGAGATCTGTCACATCCAGCAAGGAGAACTCATTGTTCACCAGCCCGCCCGGTGGAAGCGGTGGCGTCAGTCCATCCGCAGGCAGATCGACCCGCTTGGGGCCAAAAGCACCCAGGTGCAGCCACACCGAGCTGCTGCCCGGTCCGCCGTTGAAGCAGAACGTCACGGGGCGTTTAGCCACGTCTTTCACATCCTTCATCGTGTAGGCCACGTAAAACACCTGCGCCGAAGGTTTTCCGTCGGGTTTCAAAATGGGCAGCGTGCCCGCCTTGGCTTCATACGCGATTTCTTTGCCGCCGATAGTCACCTTGCCTGACGTAACCACTGGCTTGTCGGCGTCGGGCTTCTTGGCGTCTTTCTTGTCATCCTCTTTACCTTCCTTTTTCTCCGCAGGTGGTGCTTCAGGTTTGGCGGGGTTTTTGTCTTCAGCGGCAAGACAAACCGGCATCGCAAGAGCCAGTACGGAGGTCAAAAAGATCGGTCGGATACGCATGGTGACGTAAGCATGGCATGCGCACCACACCTTGAGAATCGAAATTCTTATGAAACCACCGCGATCAGACGGCCTGCTTGCAGGCCTTGATCGTGTTCGCCATCAGCATGGCGATGGTCATCGGGCCGACCCCGCCGGGGACGGGCGTGATCGCACGGCATTTGGGCGCGACTTCATCATAGGCGACGTCGCCTACGAGCTTATAGCCCTTCTCGGTGGTAGGATCGTCCACGCGGTTGATGCCCACGTCGATCACGACCGCGCCTTCTTTGACATGCTCAGCCTTGATGAAATGCGGGCGTCCAATCGCGGCGATGATGATGTCCGCCGTGCGGGTGATCGCGGCGAGATCGCGTGTGCGGGAATGCGTGACGGTCACTGTGGCGTCGCCACCTTTGCCCTTGGCCATGAGCAGCAGTGCCATGGGCTTGCCCACGATCATGCTGCGGCCGACCACGACGGCATGAGCGCCGCTGGTTTCGATGCCGGCTTCGATCAGCAGCCTCTGGCAGCCCAGTGGGGTGCAGGGGACAAAGCCCGTGGGATCTTCCAGCGCGAGCTTGGCGACATTGACCGGATGAAAGCCATCGACATCCTTCGCCGGATCAATGGCCCGCACGATGGCGGCCTCGTCGATGTGCTTGGGCGGCGGGCTTTGCACAAGGATGCCGTGAATCGCCGGATCGTTGTTCAAGGCGTGCACATGGGCCAGCAGCTCCTCCTGCGTCGTCGTGGCCGGGAGTTCGAGTTTGACGGAGTGCAGGCCCAGATCACGGCACTTTTTATCTTTTGAACGCACGTAGGCCCGTGACGCCGGATCATCGCCGATGAGAACGACTGCGAGGCCTGGTTTGCGCCCCAGTGCGGCCAGTTCCGCGATTTCGCGACGGCATTCTTCGATGACTTTTTCGGCTACGGCGGTTCCAGAGATGATCTGCATCTTTTCTGGTCATGCAGACGTGGCGGCGAGTCAACCGCCGACGCCAAAAACCGAGGGCCGATTTTTCTGTAACCGGCCCTGCCACCCCTGCATTCGGATCACTGTGCGGCGATCACGCCGTGATTCATCCAAACCTAAAATACATCATGAAAACCATCCTCATCCTCCTCACTCTCGGTTTCACCCTCGGCAGCGTACAAGCGCGCGATTTTGGCCGCAGTTCCATGTTCACCAGTAAGCGTGGCACAGGCTCGCGTGCAGTCGCGGGCAATGTCACCCGTGCCATGGGAGCCAACCGAACTGCCACCACCACGGGTGCCCAAGGCAGAACCGCGACCACCAGCCAGAAGGTGACGCGTATCGAAAATGGCCGTGCCTCCAGCGGTGCTGTCACCGGCCCGAATGGTAAAACCGCCACGACCAGCGGCTCGGTGACTCATGCCGATGGCACTCGCACCGCCAACCGCAGCGCCACGGGAGCGAATGGGCAGACGAAATCCGCAACCACTACCACCACGAAGAATTAACCCGCCACTTTCCGGCTACCCCCCCCCTCCAGATTATGAAAACACTGACTCTGTCACTCCTGGCCGTCTTTGGCCTGGCCACCGCTGTTCCTGCGATGGCGTTTGGCCGCAACGCCGACATCGGCGAAGGCATCATCCCTGATCAAACGCGCACCTCCATCCGAGAGATCGTGCGCACTGCGGTGCGGCATTACTTGAACTTCCGCAAGCAGACGCCGCTTAGCGAAGAACAGAAAGCTGCGATCAGCAAGATCCTCGCAGAGCACCGCGAGGAAATCGCCGCGCAGATCAATCGGTGCCGCGCTGCCCGCCATGCCATGGAGGCGGCGGTTAAGGAAAACGGCAGTACCAAGACGGCTGCGGAAAAGATCGGCGATGCCGCCCGTGATCGGGCGCTGCTGATGGCCCGCATCGGTGCACAAGTGCAGCCGCTGCTCACGCCGGAGCAGCAAAAGCAGCTCGAAGCCGCCCGCACCGAGATCGAAGGACTTGTCGATGGCTCGCTCGCCTCCGCGCTGCGTTGATACCGACCGCTCCCACGGCAACGAGGCGCGATCTTCACGGGTCCGCCTCGTTGCCATTCTCTTTTTTGGAATTACCTGCGTTACCTGCTGTGACCGCCCCCGCTCAATCTGAAAGCCTCGTGGATGATGACCTTGTCCTGATTCAGGCGGCGCAAGCGGGTGACCTTGATGCCTTTGATCAAATCATCACACGCCATCAGTCCACCATGACCGCCATGCTCCATCGCTTTGCTGCCAACCGTGCTGATCTTGAGGACATGGTGCAGGAGACGTTTGTGCGTGCCTGGCGCGCACTGCCGCAGTGGCGACCGGACAAACCCTTTCTGCACTGGCTCAAACGCATCGCTGCTAATGTCGGTCTCGAATTCTGCCGCAAGCACCAGCGCTCGCCCTTTTCACGACTCGTTCAGCCGACCAATGAATCGCATCCGCTCGATCACATCGCCAGTGAGGTTGATGCCACCACTGCCAGCGACGATCTCGCCAGCGTGCAGTTCATTCTCTCCCACCTGCCGCCGGATGACCGTGCCTTGCTCGCGCTGCTGCATCTCGAACAAATGTCTTTGCATGACATCGCCGCGCATTTCGGCTGGAGCAAAGTCAACGCCAAGGTAAAAGCCTTTCGCGCCCGGCAGCGACTTAAAACCATCCTCACACGCCATGGATACACCCTCTCCTAAATCCAAATCCTGGAACCAGCTCACTCACCACGCCCGGTCTGCTCCTGCGCCTGCTGACATGGACCTGCGTGCTGCCGTTCGCGCCGAAATCATTTCGTCTCCGGTGCAGCCACAAGCCGCGTCGCTGTTTGACGATGTCGCCAGTCTCTTCCAGTCCCGCTGGCTGCAGACCAGTATTGCCTGTCTCTCAGTTGCAGCTGTTCTGGCCTGCCTCGAGAGCCTCGATATCGTGAATGAAATTGCCTGGATCTGGCAGCTTCAGGGCCCCGTCCTCGCGGGCATTTAATTTCCCATGAAAACTCCATCCATTACTTCGTCACGCTGGAAAGCCGTTCTGCTGCTGGCGCTGGTCTTTGCCCTGGGTGCCGGCTGCGGCATCGGCGGCGGACTGCTGGTCCTGCGCCGAATCGTTCAGCATGCCATTGCGCATCCAGATGATGCTCACGCACCGGTTGATCGGGCTGTCGGCAAGATCGAATCCCTGATAGTCGCAGAGCTCGACCTCACGGACTCCGAGCGCAGTGCGGTCCACGCAGAACTGCTTCAAACTGCCGCAGACTTCAAGGCGCTGCGCATCGAAGTCTGGCAGAAGGCCAGCATGAACGTGGCGGGTTCGCTTGATCGCATCTGCCAACATCTGCCCGCTGAAAAGCAGGCGACCCTGCGCAAAAAAGCCGCCGAACGGCTTGGTCCTTGGGGCCTGTCAACTGACAAGCCGTGAATACACAGGTGTTATTCCAACACCTTTCAGCCGCGCTTGGCGGCATTCTACCTCAGGCTGCAGCCATCAGCTTCTGTTTGCCGCCTTCGGCCAGCATCGCTGCGAGTTCCGGCATGTAGCGGGCGATCTCGTGCGAGAGCATCGAGAGCCGGGTTTCGGACTTCCAGTTGCCTTTTTTGCTGCGGTCCGTGTCAGTCATTTCGACTTCGACGAGGGCGGAGAAGACGGTGGAGTCAGCCTGAAGATCGTGTTGCAGTATCATGATGAGAGGGAAGGTTGATCCGGCGTCAAAAGAACGAGTTGTCCGTCCTTGAGAGTCCATTTGCGTCTGTCCAAAGCCCCCGTGTTCAACATGGAATCAATCCCATTGCTCAACAGCATCCGCGCCGCCTCGGCGGGGCTGCTGCCAAACGTGCCCTTCAAGGTCATGTCTTCGAGGTACTGCTTGATCTGCGGTGTAATCGCGATCGTCAGTGAAAGTGAGTCGAAGGTGTTTGAGGGGCGAGCCATCCAATAATAACCGGGTTATAACCCCATTTTAATTCCATCTTGACCCAACGGTCAAGACTGGTTTCGATTTATTTGGGGTTTTAACCCTATTAAAACCCTGAATTTAATTAAGTTTTCTTAAATATCTGGCGCTTTACGATGGAAATTTGCCCTGAACTGCGTTCAAAACCGCCCAATCCTATGAAACGATTCCTCTCTATCTCACTTCCCATCGCCCTGCTGGGTGCCGCTTTGGTCAACCTGAATGCTGAAACGAAGGGGGATGGCTGGCAGAACTGGTTTGCGGATGGCTCGTTGCAAGGCGGCCAGATCATCAGCGGCAAAGCTTCCTACAAAGTCGAAAACGGAGTGCTCACCGGTACCACGACCGAAGGCAGTCCGAACAGCTTTCTCGCCATCGGCCCGTTCAAGGATTTCGAGCTCGAGTTCGAGGTGAATGTGGATGACGCTCTCAATTCCGGCGTGCAGGTGCGCAGCCACATCGCCAAGGAAGGCGATCCGGTGCCTGAAGGTGCCAAGGGTGACAAGCCGCTGCCTGCGGGGCGTCTCTATGGACCGCAGTGCGAGATCGCGATCAACGGCACTGCTGGAGATTTTTATGATGAAGCCCGTCGTGGCACCTGGTGGAGCATTCTGACGAAAACCGAAGCCGTCCGTACGGATGCAGCCAAGGCTGCTTTTAAGAAGGGTGAATGGAATCTCTACCGCATCGTGGTGAAGGGCGACCACTATCAAAGCTTCGTCAATGGCGTGCCTGCTGCCGACTTCACCCAGCCGGGAGATCCAGAAGGATACATCGGCTTCCAGGTGCACGGCATCAAGGGTGGCACCGGTCCCTACAGTGTGCGCTGGCGCAATGTGAAGTTCCGCGAGACGAAGTAAGAACTCAATAAAACGAGGCCGCCTGCTCCTGCGGCCGCCATCCAGTTGTGCCACCACGGTGTTTGCTGGATGGGAATGGGGCGGGAACGATCGCCCGCCAGCAGGAGCATCCATTTGGGCGGTGCCTCAGGCTGTGTCGCGTCGTGGGTCCAGAGCAGTACGTCGTGGAGCTTTCCCTTCGGCATTTCAAATACGATTTCGGGCTCTGAGCTGTGCCAGCGCCATGCGGAGGTGACGAGCGCATGTTCCCCCCCCTGAGTGTCCGAGGGTAGGTAGGCGGCAGGGGCATAGTCTGCCCAGTTTTGATGCCATGAGATTTTCGCCGTGCCCAAAGAGGAGAGCGGTACGAGTGCTTCATGATGCCGCAGACGCACCGGATCTGCCAGCGCCTCAAGCGCGGCAGAGTTATCCATGATGAGCGGATTGCTGCCATAGTCTGCGGTTATCTCCAGCAGCACTTCGGCGTTTGGCAAAAGAGTGAGCTTGGCACTCAAAAACTCTGCTCCATGCCCGAAAACACACAGGGGGGCCAGAACGGCTCCCCCTGCGGCGAGAATGAGGATGGATCGCGCGAGGCGCATCGTTACTTCTTCACGTTCCAGCGCAGCACACGGCCCCACTTGTTCCACTCGGTTTCGAGGATGTTGCCGTCATTGTCGAAGGTGATGCCATGTGGGCTGGTCACGATGCCTTCGTGCCAGTCCTTGGGGGCGATGCCGGGGGTATTGGTCATTGCAGGGCTGGTGCCGAGATCGGCGACGCGCTTGTTTTCCTTGTTCCAAACGCTCACGTTGCCAGCGATTTCAGCCACGCACATCAGATCGCCATGGAAGCTTGCTGAGCTGGGATTGCGCATTTCGGTGGCGATTTCGCCGATGAAATTACCCGCGAGGTCGGTGTGCAGCATGCGCTTGTGGCCGCGGTCGCAGATCATGACGCGGGCGGGTTCAAAGCGCTTGTCGATGAAGATTTTGTGGGCGTTGGCCAGTGCCAGTGGCTTGTCCGGGCCGCCGAACACGCTCTTGAACTTGCCGTCGGCGCTGAACACAAAGATGAAGCTGCGGCCGTAGCCATCGACGACGTAGATGTCGCCGTTGGGTGCCACGTCACAGTTGGTGAGCTTGAGGCCGCCCGCGGCGGAGACGCCTTTTTCCTTGGCGATTTTCTTCTCGGTGCCGTCAGCAAGCTTCAAGGTGATTTCGGTTTTTGAATCGGCCATGCGGATGCCCGATGCGATGGCAGTCTTCTTTTTCGGGTCGGTCTCGTCGCTCTTGGTAACGCTGACAAAATCACGCTGTTCAGCCGGGAAAGCACTGGTGGGGATCTCCATCACGATGCTGCCATCCAGGTTGCATTTGATGACCTTCTGTTCGCCGAGGACGGCGCCATAGATGTGCTCGCCATCGCCGAGTTTGCGGATCACAAAGCCATGGAGGGAAGGGGGCAGAGGCAACGTTTTGATGAATTTGCCGTCCTTACCATACACCTGCAGGCCTGCCAGCGCGGGGTCTTTGTCTTGGACGCTCACGTAGATGTTGCCGGCGGAGTCCACTGCGATTTCGCCGTGGCCGTCGCCGATGGTTTCTTTGCCGGGAGGCGGGGTGATGAAGTTCGGGACGAATTCATAGGCCACCTCGGCAGCAGCGGTGCTGGCGAGGGCCATGACGGACAGGAGGGAGAGGATGCGGTTGCTCATCAGGCGAATTCAAACGAAGCGAGGGGGCAGCGTCAATCGTACAACGGCGATTTTGCTGGATGATCCTGTCATACGGCAGGAAACTTCAGGTCACACAGCGTGTTCCCATGCATCTCCCCATGAAAAAGGTCCTCTTCATTCTTCTCGGTAGCGCGGCATTGGCCGGCTCCGTCGCCGGCCTGCGTGCGCAGGCGCAACTCACCGAGTTTGATGAAAAATTCAAAGCGTTCGACCAGAACAGCGACGGCATCATCAGCGGGGATGAAATGAACGGAGCGAGCTACCTCCCCCGGCTTGATTTGAACAAGGACGGCAAACTGACGCGTGAGGAAGCACTCGAAGCCGTCCAGAAGACGCGCAAACTCACGGGCAATCAGCCCACCGGAGCTGGCGAAGAGCCGACGGAGGGTCTCTTCAAGCGCTTGGACAAAAACGGCGACGGCAAGCTGAGCGCAGAAGAATTGCCCAACAAGAAATGGTTCAATACACTGGATGCCGACAAAGACGGCGTAGTGACTTTGGAGGAGGCAGCGAATGCGATCGCCAGCCTGCGCAAGCGCGGCAGCACCGGCAGCTCCGCTGCTGAGAGTGCGACCAAACCCGCCGCCGAGGATCCGTCCTTCAAGGAGGCGCCGCAGTGGCTGAAAGGCAGCGAGCATGGAGTGGGGCGCATGGTGGCAGGTCTCGCACTGAAGTCCTTGAAGGGGGATGAAATCAAACTGAGCAGCGTCGCCGGCAAGAACGGCCTCGTGATTGCGCTGTTCAGCGCGAGCTGCCCGATCAGTGGCAAACTGGCGCCCGAGATCGCTCGGCTGGAGAAGGATCTGAAGGAGCAGGGTGTGGCAATGCTGCTGGTGAATGCGCCACCGGGGCAGAAAGCCGAGGATGTCGCCAAGTTTATCGCAGACCACAAGCTGGTCTCTCCGGTCGCCAGTGATGCGGACGGCGCGCTCTCACAGCAACTGGCTGCAACGACTACGACGGAGGTGTTCCTGCTCGATGCCGCACGCACACTCGTTTACCGTGGCGCGCTGAATGACCAATACGGCCTCGGCTATTCGAAGGACATGCCACAGCATCATTACCTGCGCGATGCCGTGGCTGCGATGCTGTTTGGTGAGCCGACTGAAATTGTCGCCACCAGTGCGCCGGGATGTGCGCTTGATCTGCCGACGCAAAAAGCCGTCGCCACGACGTCGGTGAACTACCACCGCGACATCGCACGTATTTTGCAAAGCAACTGTGTGGAATGCCATCGCAAGGGCGGCGTGGGTCCGTTCGCGCTCGACTCCTATGAAGCAGTGATTGAGCACGCCGGAATGATTCGCAAGCAGGTGGAGCGCGGGGCGATGCCGCCATGGTTCGCCGCGCCACTTGAAGGGCTCACGCACTCGCCTTGGAGCAACGACCGCTCCCTGTCTGATCGCGATCGTGCAGATTTGCTCGCATGGCTGGGTTCGGACCGTGCCAAGGGAGACGTGGCCGATGCGCCCAAGCCTCGCGTTTTCCCCAGCGAATGGAGCATTGGCAAGCCGGATGCAATCATCGCCGCTGCAAAGCCGATTTCCATCAAGGCCGAGGGCACGATGCCCTATCAGCACGTGACCGTGACCACAGACTTTCCGGAAGACCGCTGGGTGCGCGGCTACGAGATCCTGCCCGCAGCGCGTCAGGTGGTCCATCACGTCATTGTCAGCGTACATGAAAAAGGCAGCAAGGTTCGCGGTGGTGGCGATGAAGGTTCACAGGGCTACTGGGCAGCCTATGTTCCCGGTAATACGAAACAGGTCTATCCCGAGGGTTTTGCACGTAAGCTGCCCGCAGGAGCTACAGTGAGTTTTCAGATTCATTACACACCCAACGGCAAAGCGGTGGAAGACACGATGCGCATGGGGCTTCTGTTTTCCAAGGCACCGCCGAAATACGTCATTCACACCACCGCTTTGCCCAATGCGCGCCTCAGCATTCCACCGGGGGCGGCCGACCATGTCGAGGTGGCCCAGCGCAAGCTGCCGACGGACGTCAATGTGATGGCCTGGATGGCCCACATGCACGTGCGCGGCAAGGCCTTCAAATTTGAGGTCACTCTGCCCGGCGGCAAAACTGAGACGCTGCTGGACATTCCCAAATACGACTTCAACTGGCAGCTTCGCTATGACTACGCCATGCCGCATTTCCTGCCCCGTGGCAGCACGGTGAAAATTACCGCCGTGTTCGACAACAGCACCGGCAACCCGGCCAATCCTGATCCCACCAAAACCGTGCGCTGGGGGCAGCAGACCTTCGATGAGATGATGATTGGCTACATGGAGCACTACACGCCGTTGAATCCGGAGGTCGCTAGCGGAGAGTAGGCCTTATCTGCCATGCATCGCATACTCGAGCTCCACATTGAGCTTTCCACGTTCTTCACGCATGCTGCCCATTTGGCGCTCCAGCAAAGTTGCTTTAGCGAGAATTTCATTCGCATCCAAGGTGTGCCGGGTGGATGGCTGTCCCCGAATTTTGGCGTTTGATGCTAGTGAGCGATGGCTGTTCGCCTCAGTTCGATATTTCGCTGCCAAATTGGCGTAGGTTGTGATGCGTGAATCCAACTCGGCCATCCGCAACTTGATGCTCTTTGCCTTGGATTCATCGGCAGTTTTTTGGGGATTTGGTGTGCCGGAAGGTGTGACGGGCGGCGGCGATGGCAGTTTGTTTTCAGTGTCTTCTTCAGACTTTTGTAGAAGAGCCGTTTGGGCTTTCTGAATTATGGGGACAAGGGCATTCGGTCCCAGATCATATTGTTCCTTCAGGTTATCAGGAAGCAGGTCCAAAGGAATTGTGCCAATGCCATCAACGTGGATCAAGGAAATACCGTGCTCTTCCACTTTACGTAGTTTGACGGCACGCAGAGTCTTGCCGTTGTTCAAGGAGATTTCCGCCAGTTCCGTGCCGGGTGCATTGTTGCGCGTTCTATCCACCGAGGATTGCATGGATTCGAGGGCATATTTCAAGTCGCTATCGGCTTTGCTGAAACGCTGGTCCAGGATGTCTTTTGCCTTGAGGAGCGTTGCGTGTTTGTCTGCCTCGGCCTGGAGCTTGTTAATAATTTGCTCGTTTTCATTCCAGGATTTATTTCTAAGCAATAACATTTCCTGCATGTCTACAAGCTTGGATTTGCTTTCCTGCAGCGCTAGATTGGCTTCATCCACTGAACTCAGGTAGTGTGCCCCGTAACCAAATGAAACAAGGACGCTGACAAGTAACAGTAAAACCCAGACCTTAGATTCTTCAAACATGGTGACCGATGGTTAAAATTCAGTACAGGTATTTGGCTTTGTATGCATCCAAACGGGGAC
The DNA here is from genome assembly GCA_002482965.1 of Verrucomicrobiaceae bacterium UBA7681. Classification (GTDB taxonomy): domain Bacteria; phylum Verrucomicrobiota; class Verrucomicrobiia; order Verrucomicrobiales; family Verrucomicrobiaceae; genus Prosthecobacter. Next base: position 103,995 of record DLGZ01000027.1, read on the forward strand.
GGATTTCACTCAGAGCAGCCTCGCCATCGGCGCACTTTTTGCTGAGATAGGCCAATTCAGCCTCTAACTCTGCATTTTTTTTCACCGCGTCTTCGTAGTGCCGATCCAAGGTCTTTCCATACGATATGGGAGCGGTCCGAAGCGCTTCGAATTTGGCATCAACTGAACGCATTTCTTCATTGGCGCGTTGAATCTCAGCTTCGACGTTGGCTCGCTCATTGATCAGGACGCGAGGTTTGTCGCAGGAGCTTGCTAAAATAATGGCTGCAAGGCAGGTTAAAATGGGAGGGCGGAACATTTAGGGAATGTTGTGTGGCTGCTAGGAATGGACAGATTTTATCATTAAAAATACATTTAGAAACACCATTTTGCATGTGAAACTGCCATGAGGGATTCCCTGCTGGAATCATGTCGGCCAAGCTGTGGCATGACCAAGCTGGTTTTAGTAACAAAACAGCAACATATCAACAAGGCATGTCTTCAAACTTCTTCGATGAACTTGAAGTGAAGTTGCTTCCCCGAGTTGGGGGCATGTGGAGGTGTTCAACGCGGCAGGGTCTCCTTGCGGCGATGTCAATCCCATGCCAGCCGCTTTGAGCAGCAAATATTACAAGTTCTTGGTTTTGCCGGAGGTGTCTTTTTTGGACGGCGGAACCAGTTCATCTGCCAGGCGTTGCAGTCCTTGATGGATGGACTTTGGCCCGAGGTCATACTTCTGCACAAACTCCATCGGCAGATCATCCGTTTTCACCTGCAGGTTGGCCACTCCATCTTCGTGCAGAAAAGCGATTGCATCGTCGTTGATCTTGAAGATTTTCGCATTGTGCAGGGCTGGACGTCCCATAAGCCTGAGCTCCGGGATCACGGTGCCGAGGGCAGATGCGCGGGCTTTCTCCACGGCTGTCGCCATAGAATCCGCCAGATATCTGATTTCACCGGTCAGTTTGCGCTCCAGAGTGTCCAGAAGGTCACGCTGCCGAATGACTTCCGCCATGCGCGCCGCCAGTTTATCCAGTTTATCTTGGGCGGTTTTAATTTCGGTCCATTCCTGCCGGCGCAGTTCTGCTGTCTCCCGGGCCGTCTCGGCCCGGGCTTTCAATTCGGCAAGCTCCGCCTTGAGTTGGTCGAGCTTGGAAAGGTACTCGTAGCCTCCCAGGACACAGGTGATCAAAAGCAGGGCTTTGAGGAGGGATGAGAAACGAAATTCGAACACTGTGTGTCGTGGTGTGGATTATTTGGATTGCGCGGCTTTGAAAGCTTCAGCCGCCGGCTTGAGCTTGGCGAACTCGGTTTCAATGGCCGACAGCTTGCGCTGCCGGGGGCATTGACAAATTCCAGAGGACGCAGTTGGGTTGCTTTAAACTCGGCTTTTTGGACGATGCTCTTCAGCGCATCCATGCCTCCGAGTGAGGCGATGTCCTTCTCATGCTGGCGGGTGGCTGCCTCGTCCTTTTTGAATGTGGTCTCGAGTGTGGCGATTTCACGCTTGAGCTCCGCGTGGCGCTCACATGAGATGCTCGTTAAACAGAGTGCCAGACAACAAAAGAGAAGAGGCGGTTTCATGTGGGTGTTCAGGGAATGATCCCCGCCAGCGGAGGCTTGTAGAATTTAATCTTGAATGGTCTGCTGCGCAACTTCCTTGCCATTCGGCAAACCCATCCTAGCATCGGAGAGTGATAGCGATTGCAACAGCGAGTCAAAAAGGCGGCGTGGGTAAAACCACGTTGTGCATCAATCTCGCTTATTCACTGGCGAGGCGCGGCTGGCGTGTGCTGTTGATTGACACGGATCCGCAGGGCGGCGTGGGACTGTCGCTGGCAAAAAGCACGAAGGCACGTGAGGGTTTTCATGAGTTTCTCGTTCGCGGCGGGGATTTGAACAAGATGGTGGTGCCAACGCGGCTCCCCGAGCTGGAGATCGTGCCCGCCGGGCAGTATGACACCTGCGCCAGGCAGGGCTGGTCGGCGCATGAGGTTCCGGCACGGCTGGCCGATCTGCTGCGGGGTGCGGAGCTGCGGGGGGTCGATGTCGTACTGATGGACACGGCTGCCGGTATGAGCAGCACGACGGAGGCTGTGGTGAAGGCCTGTGATTTCGTGGTGCTGCCCCAGCAGGCGGAGCCACTGGCGATCCGCAGCGTGCCACATCTGCTTGAGACACTTGCGCGTTTCCGTGCGGAGGGCGCAGGCGTGCGCGTGGCGGGCATTTTGCTGACGATGGTGATGCGTGAAAATGAGATGAGCATGAAGGTGGCGCGGGAGCTGCGCGACATGCTGCCTGCGAACCTGATGTTTCAGCAGAGCATTCCGCGCCTGCCCTCTTTTCTCGAAGCGAGCGCCCTGGGGGTGCCGGTGGCGCTGACGAAGCGCAACCCACCGCCTGAGGCACTGATTTTTGACCAGATCGCCGCCGAACTGGAGCAGCGTACTGGATTGACCCACGAACGTGAAAGGGAGCATGGCCATGCAAGTCTCATGGATTGATGCCGAGCGGCTCAAGGAGCTGGTGGCGCAGATCGCACCTCAGGAAAGCTGCGTGCAGGAGATGCCAGGCATCATGGAGATTGATACGACGCCTGAATCCTTGACGATCCATGGTGCCGAGGAATGGGGATTTGCCATGGACTGGACGGAACCCACCGTGAGACCCGCGCCCACTGTTTCGAGGATTGAAACAGTTTTTGCCGAATCAGCGCCGCCGCCGGCAGAGATGGAAGATGAATCGGACGATGACGAGCATGGTCAATCACTCCCCGATCAAGCCGCCGCGCTGCCGCTGAGTCGAATCCGTGATAAGCTGCGTGCGATTCGCCAACGTGCGACTGACGCAGGCATTCTGACACGCATGAGCGAGATCGCGCCGATGGAGCCGGCATCCCAGGAAAAGACAACCGTGTGTGTTCCTGTTGATGATGAAAGTGGCGATGCCGATGAGGATGGCGTCTGCAAAGACGAATCAGCAACTGGCATGGAGCCGGAATACATTGAGGTTCCGTGGCAGGCACCCGCCTTTGAAATTCCGCAAGGCTCCCGCGAGGTGCGTCTGGCTGCATTTGCCGGCTGGGCTCGGCTGGTGCTGCATGAGGGCGGCGGACAGGTTCTGGTTATGAGTGATGATGGAGAAGTCCTGTGGGGAGGTGAGGCGAAAGCGGGGTTGGTGCTTTCCACAATGATGGCATGGGGTGCTGCGATACGTGCGAGCGCGATGTCCGCCTGTGAAACGCCCTTGGTGATTCACCAGCCGCTGGCATCTGGGCATGTGCTTACAGTGATCCCGTGTGAAACAGCCGCCGGCATGGTGCATGCCGCAGTGGCCGCCCCTGCAGGGCTGAGTCATGAGCAGGCGCACCTGTTGCGTGGTGCCCTGTGTGCGGCGATGAACTGACAGAAATCACCCCAGCCGTGGAAAAGAGGCGGTCTACTTTTTGAACAGGACCAACTCGTTAATGCCCCAGAAGCTGCTGGATGAGCCGAGTTGTGTGATGCGCACAAAGCGCCCTTTCTGCGGTGTTTTGAAAACAATCTCGGTCACTGCGCTCCCATCTCCTTGGGCGGCAGGGCTCCACTGCGTGCCTTCGGACGACACTTCGACTTTGTATTTGCGCGGATAGTCTTGATAGCTGCTCTGGCTGTCGAGGGCCAGTCCGGCAATGTTCTCCTCGGTTGGAAGCTCGACGGTGAACCACTCGCCGCCCTTCATGGCAGCTCCGGTTGCCCAGCGGGAGCCGGTGTTGTTGTCCACGGCTTTCGCGCAGTCTTCTTTTTTGAGGCTGGCGCTTAGCTTCCAGGCGCTGCGAGGCTCGATCAAGGCAAGCTTCGTCCTCAGTCGGGTGTTGAGCGGTGTTGGTGGGGTGATGAAATACCAATCACGCACCCGTCCGTCAATGAGCTGGGTCTGGTCGGATTTCAGGATGATCGAGTAAACAAAGAATTCTGCCAGATAGCCACTGAACTGATCTTGAGGACTGACGCTTCCGCCACTGCTGTCCTGGCCACGTCCGATCAGCAGCCAGTTCAGCGGCTTGGACGGCGCGGTGGACTTGCCGTCGGAGGAGATGAATGCCTTGCCGTCGGCATCGCGTGCGCGGAGTTCCACGAGGCCTGTAGTGGCGTTCCAGCTGATGAAGGCGAGGCAGGCCAGCGTGCCGTTCACATCTTTGGAGGTCAGCGTGGGGCTGCCGCCGGCGTTTTTCACCTCGGCCACGAGGTTCTTCTTTTCATCCACCAGCAGAGACACCGTAGTGCCATCATCATTGCCGAGGGTGAAAACACGCATGGGGAGCTTTGCGGCATCGGCCTGAAAGGCGATGACGGCGGTGAGTCCTTTTTCGTTGGGAACTCCGGCATCTTTGCTTCCGAAGGGCATGTTCTGCATTTCACTGCCCGTATCATCAAGCTCCAGGATGCAGGGCTTGCCATTGCGTGAATGGAAATCGAGCACGACCCGCCCCGGCTTGGGCGTGCCGCCAATTGCGGCCTCCGGCCAGTTGACGCGCTTGGGAGCATAGTCCGGACTTTTCTGATAACTGCGCAAAATGTTGTCACCACCCCGTTCGGAAATGTCATGCCATTCGATGACAGGCTCACTGGCGTTGGCCGCGGCGGGTTTGCCGTCGTCACCTTTACGGTTGGTCAAGATGCCGGTGCTGCCGACATAGAATAGACCGATGCCTCGGTCCACGGGCGGAAACGCACGGTCCTGTGGGAGCTGAAAGCTGACCTTGGGCGGATTGGACGAGATGCCGATAGCTGACAGCGCCGAATTGCTGGAAGACGAAGCACCTGGCTTTTTACCAAAGAAAAAGCATCCGCCGATGCCCAGCAGAATCACGCCACCGCCGATGATGGCGATTTGTTTGACCAGCTTCGCGTTTGTCTGAAGGAATGAAGCGGGAGAAGAGCGGGCAGCAGATGGCTGCCGCTGCTGCGCCGTGACATGCCCGATTCCGGACCTGCGCGGCGCAGGTGCTAGCGGCGTTGTGAGGGCGGCTAGCTCAACGACAGGCTGCGCGTCTTCAACGATTTCCACTGGCACGGCCTCGGCCACCATTTCGGCATAGAAGGTCTGGGCTTGGGCTTCAGGAGGAGGATAGTAACCTGTCAGCGGCACCGTGCCTGTTCCGGGGGGCATGCCGGGTGGCATATAAACGGGCTGCGGCGCGTACATGCCCATCCAAGGGCCGTAGGGGACCATCGTGGGCATTTTTTCCCAGGCGCGGAACTCTTCGATGGCCTGCTGCGCATTGGTCGGGCGGTCATCAGGCTTTTGCGCCATGAGGCGCGCGCACCAAGCCCCTAGCCACTGCGGCACGTGAGGGGCGATTTCATGCAGCGGCACCAAGATGTGGTCGATGTGCTTGTCGATGACCTCGGCCATGGAGCTGCCGTCGAACGCTTTTCTGCCGGAGAGCGCCTCATAGAAGACACAGCCTAGGGAATAGAGATCGGTGCGTTCATCCACGGGCTCACGCGTGAGCTGCTCGGGAGCCATGTAATAGATGGAACCCATCACCGTGCCTTCCTGGTCCTCCGTCTGCTTGCGTGCGCGCAGTCCTGCCCGTGCGAGACCGAAGTCGATGATCTTCGCCTGCATGCGGCCGCCGGGAAGACGCTCCACCTTGATGTTCTCAGGCTTGATGTCCCGATGCAGGATGTGGTGCTGGTGCGCCGCGAGCAGGCCTTCGAGTGTCTGCGAGGCCAGTTCTTTAAAATCATCGTAGGGAAGCGGGCCGCGTGCGACGACGTCTGCCAGGTCTTCGCCCTGCAGCAGTTCCATCACGATGAACAACCCTTCGTCATCGCTCGCCACGTCGAAGATGGTCACGATGTTCGGATTGCGCAGGGAGGCGAGTGCGTCAGCCTCACGTCGCAGTTCGGAAGCGACGTTTTTGTCGACGTCAGCTTCGTTGGCGGTCAGCAGTCGTTTGACGGCGACCCAGCGCTTCAACTGGCTGTCATAAGCACGGAAGACGGCACCAACGCCGCCCATGCCGAGCTTTTCATATATTTTATATCGTTCCGCCATCCGGGGTTAAGCACTTGAAAATAAGATAAACAGGAGCAAAGCCCATGTGCCTCCCCTTTGGCAAGCGGGATATTCCACGAAAATGCTTATGAGCACTTTCTGCTCCGCCTTTGACAAAATGTGGGGGCGCGACACACTGATATCCCCCGTCAACTCTGACGGGATAGAATCAAACCCGCTCAGCATCTTGAAAAAAGTTCTTTTTGTCTGCACTGGCAACACTTGCCGCAGCCCGATGGCGGAGGCGCTTTTCCGTGATCTGGTCAGGGAACGTGCCGACTACCAAGTCTCCAGCGCTGGTGTGGCGGCCGCTCCCGGTATGCCTGCGAGCAAATATTCGGTGGCTTTGCTCAAGGAGCGAGGAATCAATCTGGGCAGTTTCCAGAGCCGCATGCTCGACCGGCAGACACTGGAGCAAGCCACGCACGTGTTCGCCATGTCCTCGCACCACATGGCTGCGATCGCGGATGAATTCCCTGCGCATTCGGACAAGGTTTACCTTGTATCTGAATTTGTCGCCGAAGATGCCCTGCGGGGCAGAGATATTTCCGACCCCTTTGGACAGGGCCGTGCCGCGTATGAAGTGACGCTTCGCGACCTTGAAAAAATTCTACCCAGCCTGCTCGCTTATATTGATCAGACCTGGAAGAAAAATGATGCATGACAGCAGCCATCGCCCACCCATCTTCGCCCCTCACCCCCAACGCAAAAAAATGACCAGCACCTCCAACGGCACCCTTCCTCATAAACTCGCCATCGCCGCCGATCATGGTGGAGTGGAATTGAAAAATGCCGTCGTCGCTCATCTGCAATCCGCCGGTTATGGCGTGGAGGATCTGGGGGTGAATTCACATGATTCAGTCGATTACCCTGACTATGCAGAGGTGGTCGCTGACAAGGTGCTCTCAGGCGAGGCCGATGCGGGCATTTTGGTATGCACCACGGGCATCGGCATGTGCATCGCCGCGAACCGCCATGTAGGCATTCAGGCTTCGCTGGTCGGTGACGCGCAGACCGCTGCCATCACGCGGGAACACAACAACTCCAATGTGCTCTGTCTCTCCGGCAAAAACACTTCGGAGGCCACCGCGAACGAAATCGTGGATGCCTGGCTTAAAACTCCTTTTGCCGGTGGCCGCCATGGCCGTCGGGTGGACAAGATGAACGCACAGCCGCACCCGCTCGACATTTTGGAAGCCAATGATCCCGCCGTCGCAGAGATCATTCAGGGCGAGCAGCATCGTCAGCAGGACCACATCGAACTCATCGCGAGTGAAAACTTCACCAGCAAGTCGGTCATGGCCGCCCAAGGCAGCTGCCTCACGAACAAGTATGCCGAGGGTTATCCCGGCAAGCGCTGGTACGGTGGCTGCGAAGAGGTCGATAAAATCGAGCAGCTTGCCATCGATCGCGCGTGCGAGCTTTTCGGTGCCAAATTTGCCAACGTGCAGCCGCATTCCGGTTCACAGGCCAATGCAGCGGTTTATTTCAGCGTCCTGCAGCCTGGCGACAAGGTGCTTGGCATGAACCTCGCCCACGGCGGTCACCTCACGCACGGCAATCCGGCCAATTTCTCAGGCCGCCTCTACAACTTCTGCCAGTACGGTGTGAATCAGGAAAACGAACTCATCGACTACGACGAACTCGCCGAAGTCGCCATGCGTGAGCAGCCCAAGATGATCACCGCCGGTGCCAGCGCCTACCCGCGCATCATCGACTTCAAAAAGATGAGCGAGATTGCCAAGAGCGTCGGTGCTTATCTCTTTGTGGATATGGCCCACATCGCCGGTCTTGTGGCTGGTGGCGCGCATCCGTCTCCGATGGAGTATGCAGACTTTGTCACCACCACCACGCACAAGAGCCTGCGTGGCCCGCGTGGTGGCATGATCCTCACCAATCGCGAGGACCTCTTCAAAAAGATCCAGAGCCAAGTCTTCCCTGGCGTTCAGGGCGGCCCCCTCATGCACGTCATCGCCGCCAAGGCCGTCTGCTTTGGCGAATGCCTCAAGCCTGACTTCAAGGACTACACCGCACAGATCGTCAAAAATGCCCAGGCCCTTGCTGCCGCGCTCACCGCTCTCGGCTACCGCATCGTCAGCGGTGGCACGGACAACCACCTCATGCTCGTCGATCTTCGTCCGAAGGGTCTCAACGGCAAGGTTGCCAGCGAGACCCTCGACAAGGCCGCGATCACCGTGAACAAAAACGGTATCCCCTTCGACACTGAGAAGATCACCCTCGGCGGCGGCATTCGCGTCGGCACCCCTGCGGTGACGACTCGCGGCATGAAGGAAGCCGAGATGAAGCAGATCGCCGCCTGGATCGACCGTGCGCTGACGAACCGTGACGACGAGGCTGCTCTGGCTGAAATCCGCAAGGAAGTCAGCGAGACGAACAAGCGCTTCCCACTGCCTTGAGCTGCGTTTAAGTAAGTGATTTTGGAGGGAGCGCCTGGCAACGGGCGCTCCTTTTTATTTGCGCCTGCGGTCGGCAGTATGCCGCCTCAACCCTTTTTGGCAGAAGGCTTCCAGTCACCTTCTTTTGCCTCACGAATGTCGAGGGATGCGATGCCCGGGCGGGTGAACTCGATACGGCGCTGTTTGTAGAGCGAGCCGAGCGCTTGTTTGAAGGCCTTTTTGCTGGCTTCGAAGTGGCTGCGAATGGCCTCGGGGTGGCTGTCGTCATCAAATTCAAGTTTGCCGCCATTGTTCTTGAGCGCTTCTAGAATGCGATCCGTCAATGAAGCGACACGCTGGTAGCCAGAAGCATCGAGGCTGAGATCGATCTTGCCGCTCGGGTGAATGGCACTGACGAATCCGTTGATCTGTTGTCCCACCTGGAGCGGAGCGCCGATGTTGGTGTGGTAAAGCAGACCGACATGCGTCCCTGCGACAATCGCATTGTAGCCCAGCGGTGTGCGGGCGGTGATCAGCAGAGGCACGGGCTGCGCTGGTCTGAACGGCGGGCGTTCGCGGCTCAGATGCCGGTTCAGGCGTGTGGTCGCGATGATGCGGTCCGTTTTCTCATCCAGCATGATGTAGGCGACAACCTTGTCTCCCACGTAAACCTGATCTGCCTGCTCACGAAACGGCAGCAGCAGATCCTTGAGCAGGCCCCAATTCAAAAATGCGCCGATGTTGCGGTTCACGCTCACGACTTCCAGCGTGGCGAACTCGCCCACCATGGCGAAAGGCACCTCCGTGGTGGCTACGAGGCGGTCTTCGGAATCACGATAGATGAAGACGTCCAAGGCTTCTCCGAGACTGGTTCCTTTGGGAATGTAACGGTTTGGTAGTAAAATTTCACCGTGATCCCCCCCATCCAAGTAAATGCCGTGTGGCGTACTGTGGAGGACGATGAGGGAGTTGCGTTTGCCGATTTGAGCCATGAATGGCAGACTAGCTGCGGCTGCGGATCAATCCAGCGCCTACTTCACCTTCACCACGACCAGTTTTTCCGCGTCCCGGGCATAGAGCTGACCATTCGAGAAGGCACCATGGCTGCGATGTCCCGTCCGGGTGATCTGGCTGCGCTGGAGGAGATTGAATTTTTTCGAGTCGGCGGAGAACAGCAAGAGCTCACCGGCTTCGCTGTGCAGCAGTATTTTGTCTCCCACCAGAATGAGAGTGCCGCCTTGGAGGTGATCCGGTGCTTCCCAAGCCAGTTTGCCATCGGCCACGGCGATGCAGCGCAGCGTCATGCCGGTCTCCTGCCGTCCATGCAGGCCATAGACATGCCCGGCGTGATAGACCGGCGTGGTATAGTGGCAGTCGAGCGCATCAGCTTGTTTCCACAGATTGGTCAGTTTGCGTTCAGCCTTGTTCCACTGCCACAGGCCGGCTCCCACATCATAAGCGGCGGTGAAAAAGAGCCTGCCATTCCCGCAGGGTACTGGGGCAGCCGCATTCACGGAGGCATCGATCTGGGCACGAAAATATTCATCTGCGAGCACCTTGCCGTCGCTGGTTTGCGCCAAAAGAACGCCGCGCCGGGTGAAGAAGGCGCTCACTCCCGGATCTTCGGGGAGCAGTATGGGGGATGAATAGCTCGCCTCGTCGTCCGTGGCCTGCCAGAGCAGTTTGCCCGTGGCAAGATCCAGCGCGATGATACCCGCCCCTCCCTTTGCGTTCTTACCGCCCACATTGAGCAGTACCTTGCCATCCGTGACAAGTGGGGAGCAGGCACGGCCAAAGTACCCCTGCGGTGATTCGAGCTCGGCGACGGTATCGTAGCTCCAGATCAGCGCACCCGTCTCAAAATCGAGCGCCTGTACGATGCCTTCTGGGCCATGTGTGATGACTTTGCCTGCGGCGATGCACGGCACGGCGCGGGGGCCGTTGTCGAAACCAAAGCTGTCGCGATAGGTGGTGGGGTAGGCGTGTTTCCAGATGGCTTTGCCATCGGCGGCTGCCAGCGCCTCAGTGATGATTTCGCCGCCCTGACGGTGGGTCACGATCACGTGGTTGCCGCTGACCACGGCTCCGGCATGACCGCTGCCCAGCATGCGCTTCCACACGATCTCTGGTTCGGTGGTGCCGACGATGGGGGCTTCGTCAGACGCAGTGCAGGTGCGCTGTGGGCCGAGGAATTGCGGCCAGTCGCCTGCCTGCAGGCTGGTGAATGCGCAGAGGAGAAGAAGAATTGGGCGCATGGAAATGAGGATGGAGTTTAACTGACGAGGGAGAGGTTGGGATCCACATCCGCCTCCAAGGGAGAAGTGTGGCCGATGCTAAAACGTTGCGCAGCGGCGAATGCAATCATGCCGGCATTGTCAGTGCAAAGATCGGGGCGTGCGAGCAGCAGTTGCAGACCTGCTTTGGCGCAGCGTGCGGTGAGCGCCGCACGCAGGCCGCGATTGCAACTGACGCCGCCACTCACGGTGACGAGCGTCTCGCCGCATTGCTTCGCCGCGAGCACCAGTTTTTCGACCAGCACCTCAATGATCGCCGCCTGCACACTGGCACTGAGATCGGCCAGCACCTGCTCGTTCTTCAGGTCGAGACGCGGCAGTTCATAAAGCACAGCGGTCTTCAAGCCGCTGAAACTGAACTCTAGGCTGCGGCCATTGAGGAAACTCCGTGGAAAGGCGAAGGCGGTTGGATCGCCACGAGCTGCCAGCTTGTCGATCTCCGGCCCGCCGGGGTAGGGGAGTCCGATCATCTTGGCGACCTTGTCGAAGGCTTCACCTGCGGCGTCATCACGGGTGCGTCCCAGCAGTTCGTAGCGGCCCACGCCATGCACGCGTACAAGCATCGTGTGTCCGCCGCTGACGATTAGCGCCACACAGGCGCGCACCGGGCCGTGGCCATCCATGAATGGGGAGAGCAAATGGCCTTCCATGTGATTCACTGCTAGGAAGGGCTTGTTTTCCGCAATGGCGAGCGCCTTGGCCATCGACGTACCGATGAGCAGGGAGCTGACAAGACCTGGCCCACTGGTGGCCGCGAAGACTGCCATGTCGCCGAGCGTTTTGCCTGCGTCAGCCAAGACCTGCTGAACCAGAGGTCGCACGTGGAGGATGTGATTGCGTGAGGCCACCTCCGGCACGACGCCACCATACGGGCGGTGTATTTCGATCTGTGAGGCGATACGGCTGGCAATCAGCTCACCTTCCAGCGTACAAATGGCCGCGGCAGTCTCATCACAGGAGGATTCAAGGGCGAGCAGGCAGTCAGGCATGGCAGTCCATCAATGAAGTAAAAACGGGAGTCCAGCATCCAGAATCCGGCGCTGAGAGGGCAAAAAAAAGCCGCCGTCCCCCGGTTGGGTGGGGAACGGCGGCGCAATATGACAGTTTCCTGTCAGATTAGAGCTTGTGACCGTCTTTACAGTCGGCCTTCGCTTTGGCGTCGCACTTCGCACATGCCTTCTTAGCTGGAACAGGATGCATGAAGCATCACGGACGCAGCGACAGAACAGTGGCAAGACGGATCATGAGATGATCAAACGTAAGTTAACAACCTGCCGCGCTAGGCGGCGGACTGCTTACTTGCCGCTCTGCATTGGTGGTGGTGGCGGCGGAGGAGCAGGCTGCTGGCAAGCGGAGAGGACGGCGGAAGCCGCGATGAGGGCAAGGATAGCGATTTTCATGTGTGTGTGTGGGTGTTAACCTTTTTGTTAAGCTTCCCATCCACCAGACTCCTGGCAGCGGGATTTTTCGAGATTAACGACAACTTCTGTTTTTGCAAACAGCCAAATGCATTCTCTGCTAAAACGCGCAAGGGAGGCATAAGAAAGGGGATATTTGGGACTACCATAATGTCAGGTGGTGGTTTGGCGGATATTACCCATAAGGTCCGCTCTCTCCCAAACCGTAGGCCGTGCCAAAAACCTCACCATCATCTTCAGTGAAAAGGATGCGCAGCGGCCGGCAGCAGACCTCGCAGTCATAGTCCACATCGCAAGGCACCTCACTATAAGAGGGCGAAGGGACCTCAAATTCCTGAAAACAGCTCGGGCAGGTGACGGGTGTGGTATGCATCAATTAATGACAATGAAACGTACTTTGGTTGCCTATGTTCGCAGCTTTCTCGTTTAGGCGGGAGGTGAGCTTTTGAGCATGAACTCCGCCATAACCCATGACGCGAACTGTATAAATCAGGGTTTCCCTGATTTATCATTTCAACCCTGCCAGATAGGTGATGATGTCTGCGGCTTCCTGTTCAGTCAGGCTTTGCAGCAGGCCTTCCGGCATCAGTGAAGCTGGCTGCGGTTGCTGGCTTTTGATTTGATCACGCTCAATCGTCTGTGGCTGGCCGCTGGGGAGTTTGAGGGTGATGGCTGCATCAGCGGAATGGATGAGGAATCCGGTTTGCAAACTGTCATCCTTCAAGGTGATGATCCATGTCTCGTAGCCCTTGGCGATGGTCTTTGAAGGCTGTTGCAGGCTTTCGAGGATTTGCTCACGCGTCAGACGCGCCCCCACCTTGCTTAAATCCGGGCCGAAATCGCGGCCCATGCCGTTGACGATGTGGCAGGCAAAGCAGGCGGCCATTTTGCCGGTCATGCTGAGGAGTTCACCGCCGCGCTTCGCATCGCCCTGGACGGCGAGGAGTCTTTTCGCATCAAAATTCATGCCGAGGGTCTTCACCCGCTGATCGGGCGGCAGGAAGCGTTCGAAATAGCAGGCGATGGCGGGATTGGGAATCTTGGCAAATGAGGGATCAAACTTGCTTTCGTTACGTGCAATCAAGCTTGCCATGACGAGGGCTTCGCTGGGAGTGTTCGGCGGAGTGGAGTGACGAGGCGTCGCCGCACCCTGACCAATCCAGTCCCATAAGACCTGAAAACCATGCGGATCGATTTCACGGGCGCCGATCATCGGCATGTGGCCGTTGCCGCTGCGTGCTATGCGCGCGAGCAGCACGCTCTGTTCAGGCTTTCCGGGTGAGATAACAAGGCCGTCTGTCAGTGCAAAATCACCCCGCGTGGGCTTTTCACCCATGATCATCGTCTCAGCCGTGGGCAGATCGGCATTCAGCATCAAGGGCACGCTGCCGCCACCGTGACGGCGATGACAATGGGCGCAGTTCGCGTGAAGCCAGGAGCGCGCGCGAGTTTCAAGCACTGCTGTTTCATCATGGCTGGAGACGAGTTGCTTGGGCAAGCGTTCCAGAAAGGGACCGTCGAACAAACCCGATACATCGGTTGGTTTTTTGCCGCCGATGCTGACGAGTTGATCCGGCTGAAACCCCAAGGCAAATCCGCTCCAGTTGTTGTGGCAACGCGCGCATTCAGCGCGGCCATGGATGCGCCAGGGCTGCTTTTGCACGGTGAACTCTTCACCATCTGCGGCGACGAGTTCGGCGTCGGTTCCCTGGTCATTCCAGCGGTAGGAGTAGCCATTCCATGAGTCGCCGTCGAAGTGGAGAACCTGGGTTTCGATGCGCTGCTTCGTAGCTGGCCAGGTGAGGGTGCGGGCAAGCACGGACTCAGCGGGCCATTCGACTTTGTAGTTCGGTTTCGCGGGATTGCCGCTGCTGGTTGTCGTAATGCTTTTGCCTTCGGGCAGGGCGATGAACCGCGCGGCTGTGGCGCCGTCCTGCCACATCGGTTCAGCGATCTCAAAGGGCTGTACGCCTGCAGCGGGTGTTTGCGCGGCGGTGTCGGTGAAAAGACCGGTGTCACTGAGTTTTTGCGGGAACTGGCTTGGTTTGCCGACGGCGGGATTCGGCGTTAGTCGGTAGATGCGCGTGTCTTTTTCCCAGTTCATCCAGTACACCTCGCCGTCCTCGCTCTGACCGAAGGTCACGATCTTGTGTGGCGTGTCGGCGATTTCCTCACGGCGTGTGACTTGTTTGCCGTCATGCCACAGGGCCCAGATTTTGCCGGTTTCGTAGTCGCCGTAGATGTAGGCACCACGCAGTTCGGGAAAGCGTGTGCCGTGATACACATAGCCGCCAGTGATGCTCGCGGCCTCGGTGTGTGGATGCGCAGCGGCGGGCGGGATGATGGGTTCGGGGCGCTGGGTTTCGGGTTTGATCGGCTGGCTCGCTTCATACGCGCTCCAGCCATGATTGCCGCCGCGCTGCACCAGATGAATCATTTCCCAAAGCTCCCAGCCGACATCGCCGCACCACAGTCTCCCCTTGGCATCGAAACTGATCTTCCACGGATTGCGAAAGCCGAAGGCCCAGATTTCTGGCATGGCCTGCGGTGTTTTCAAAAACGGATTGTCTGGCGGAATCGCATACGTCTTGCCGTTCTCCGCATGATCCACATCAATGCGCAGGATGGAGGACAGCAGATCGCTGATGTCCTGCCCGGTGTTCAGCGGATCGGGTGGCGATGGCACTTCAGCGTCACCGGTGGAGATGTAGAGCATGCCATCCGGGCCGAACTGCAATGACGCGCCATTGTGACCTCCACTACGCCACGTCAGCAGCACGGTTTCAGATTTGGGATCGAGTACCGGTGGCTCCTGCTGCGTGAGTTTGAAACGCGAGAGCTTCGTGCCATCGGGAACTTTGTCGCCATAGGCATAGCAGAGGAAGATGTAGCCGTTCTCCTTCCACCGTGGATGAAAGGCGATGCCGTAGGCGTATTGCAGCAGCGGATGGTCCGGCTTGAGATCAATGAGCAGGTCTTTTGTTCCCGCGTCAGGTGCATCCTTGAAGCTCCAGATTTTGCCACCCTTCTCGACGGCGACGAAGCGCTGCGCGCCGGGCACGGCGATCATCTCCAAGGCATCATGAAGTGCTATGGATGCAAAGGTTTGCTCTGCGATGCAGGGTTTCGGTGCCTCCGGTGAACCGTGAATGCGCGAAGTGGTCCACTGCGCATGAAGCATGGTGGTGCAGGCGAGACAGAGGATAAACACTCGGTTCATGCGCGCATCATGGAATGAACGGACGGCGTTCGCCAAGCATGAAATGCGCAAGGTTGTGATTGTGCGGAGTCACGCTTTTCGCGTATTCTGACGGCATGAAAAACGTGCAGGGCTTTGCGTTGCTGATATGGCTGACCGTCGCGGCAGGGATGCCGCGTGCCGCTGACCGTCCGGGAGAACTGGTGGAAGTGGGCAGCCATGCCACCACGCGCAACGGCGTCACGCTGCGGGAGAAGCGCGAGCTGCGGGTGGCTGCGGGCAGCACCCAACAGGAGACTGGGGCGAACGTTGTCACGGCAACCACGCGCTATGTGCAGCGGGTAAATCTGGTGCGGCGTCTCCTGAACGCTGATTCTGAAGAGCTGCAGGTGCGTGAATTCGTGAAGGAATGTGTGAATTTCACCGGTCAGCCTCCCGCTCCGAATGAAACCATGGCCTTGCTGGGCAAGACGCTGCGTGCCCGGAAAAAGGGTGGTCATTGGGATTTCAATCTGCATCAGGGCAGGCCCACACCCGAAGAGGCTCAATCTCTGGCCGACCTCGCCTTTGCCGCCGATTTGCTCGAAATCCTGCCTCTTGGCGTCGGCACGGGAATGCGCAAACCGGGCGATCACTGGAAAGTGGAACCCGCATCTTCCGGCGGCAAAGACCGCGGGTTCATCATTCTTGAGAGTCTCGAAACCACCTTCGTGTCACTGGAGGTCAAGCCCGATGGTCCGTATGCCACATTCACCATCGAAGGTAAATTTCACATGGAACGGCCCATGACTCTCAATGCCCGCATGGAGGTCAGTTTCACCGCCACCATCGTCCGCCGATTGTCGGACATGCTCGATGTGGAGACCAAGGCCTCCGGCCAGTTTCTCGCCTCTGCGCAGGCAGCGGGGCCGAAGCGCGAGAAAATTCTGCTCAATTACGACTACCCCTTCACCCTGGCCCGCACCCAGGCGGTCGAAAGCAAGTAGCCGCGCCTCGCAAAAAATCGTCATTCACAGTCGACTTTCCCGAATCTTTCTCCTTCTTCCCCGCCTCAACTCAACCACACACCCGACATGCCACGCCCAGTAACTCTCTTCACCGGCCAGTGGGCCGATCTTCCCGTTGATACCATGATCCAGAAGGCCAAGGCTTTCGGCTATGACGGTGTCGAACTCGCCTGCTGGGGCGACCACTTCGAAGTGGACAAGGCCGACCAGGCCTACTGCGATGACAAGCGCGCCAAACTGAAAGCCGCAGGCATGCAGTGCCACGCCATCTCCACCCATCTCGTCGGTCAGGCCGTGTGCGATAACATCGACCCCCGCCACGCCCAGATTCTTCCCGCCCACATTTATGGCGACGGCAATCCTGAAGGCGTCCGCCAGCGTGCCGCTGAAGAGCTCATCAAGACCGCGCACGCCGCCAAGCGTTTCGGCATCAGCGTCGTCAACGGCTTCACCGGCAGCAGCATCTGGCACCTCGTCTATTCTTTCCCGCCGAATCTTCCGGGACAGATCGACGCCGGCTACAAGGACTTCGCCAAGCGCTTCACGCCGATCTTCGACGAGTATCAGAAGCTCGGCATCCGCTACGCCCTCGAAGTGCATCCCACTGAGATCGCCTTTGACATCGCCAGCGCCGAGCGCGCTTTGCAGGCCGTCGATTACCATCCGGCCTTTGGCTTCAACTACGACCCCAGCCACTTCGGTTATCAGGGCGTCGATTACGTGAAGTTCCTCTACAAGTTCAGCGACCGCATTTTCCACGTCCACATGAAGGACGTCGCCTGGGGCATCGGTGACGGCACCGCCGGCGTCTTCGGCGGCCACGTCGATTTCCACAAGCCAAGCCGCTACTGGGACTTCAAGTCCGTCGGCCGTGGCAACATCAATTTCGAGCGGATCATCCGCGCCCTCAACGACATCGAGTACGGTGGCCCGCTGAGCGTCGAGTGGGAAGACGGCGCCATGGACCGCGAGTTCGGCGCCACCGAATCCGCCGCCTTCTGCAAGAAGATCGACTTCCCGCCGAGCAAGATCATCTTCGACGCGCAGTTTGCTGAGAACAGCAAGTGATGGGGCTGCACACCGTGTGCTGTTTTAACTCTCCAACGGCCCGGGATCACCTCCCTGGCCGTTTTTCGTTGATTGAAACAAATCATCAAAGTGGTAATCTTTGCTATGGGCATAGCAAAAGCCAAAACCAAGTACACCGTCGCACAGTACTACGATCTTGAAGAAAACGAGGTGTACAAAAGCGAATTTTTCGATGGTGAGATATTTGCCATGGCAGGAGGCAGTCCTGAGCACAGTTTGATCGTGGCCAACCTACTTCGAGAACTCGGTGTCAGGCTCAAAGGCAAAGTCTGCACGCCCTACGACAGCAATCTGCGCGTCAAAGTCCCCAACACCGGTCTCGTCACCTACCCGGACGCCTCGGTGTTTTGCAAGAAGCTTGAATTCGATCCCAAGGACAAGCGCCAGCAGACCGCCATCAATCCGACCATCGTCTTCGAGGTGCTTTCTAAATCCACCGAAAGCTATGATCGCGGCAAGAAGGCCGAGAATTACCGCCAGCTTGAATCACTCAAGGCCTACGTGCTCGTTTCCCAGAGCAGCCCTCACATCGAGATCTACGAACGTCACGGCGACGGCTTCTGGTTCCTCACTGAGGCCAAGGGGCTCGATCAAGAACTCTCCATCAAAAGCCTCGGCCTCCAGCTTCCTCTGGCCGAGGTCTATGACCGCATGAAGTTCGGGAAGAAAGACTCCTGAGAGCTGGCTTGCTTTGTTTTCACTCCACGGCCTTCCTCAACTCCATCACCGTCCCGACAATATCCTCCTCCGTCTTGTCACTCCAGCGAGTTGGATGCGAGCCATAGATCATCGCACCGCCGCCTTCGTAGCCGCCTTCCTGCCAGATGCGGAGGCTGGGGATGTAGGCCATGACGTCGTTGGTGTAGCCGCTGACCCAGACGATCGGGTCTTTGAGGTCCTGCTTGAGGCGGAGTGAGTAATCCACGACGACTTCACCGCCGAGTGTGACCCATGTAAGGTCGTTGCCGAGACGCAGCACCTGCACAGGGTAGGGATAGGTTGTGGGCAAATGGCCTTCATCGGCGATGCGCTGCAAGATGCGTGTGCCATGCGTGACCAGATATTTGTTCGTGGATTTCTGCTCTTCGATAAGCTGCTCCTTGGTTGGCAGCTTGTCATAGGCCAGCGGGATCTCACGATACAC
This sequence comes from Verrucomicrobiaceae bacterium UBA7681, assembly GCA_002482965.1. GTDB lineage: Bacteria > Verrucomicrobiota > Verrucomicrobiia > Verrucomicrobiales > Verrucomicrobiaceae > Prosthecobacter. The sequence goes on from DLGZ01000027.1 coordinate 122,566, forward strand.
GGCACGGATGGGGCCCTTGAGGCGTTGCATGTGGGTTTCCAGTGCGGCCTGTACGGAAGTGGCGAGCGATTTACCATGCGTTTGTGCGAGCTCCACCGTCCTGCGCGGGTAGGGGTTTTGATCGCCGCTGCAACCATTCGCAAACATCGCCACGGCATCGGGATGAGCCTTCTCGATTTCCTGCTGCGCATAGCCCGCGTAGTCGCCGCTGAACTTCTGGTGGCCGAGCGTGGTGCAGTGGCAGGCATATCCAAAGATGATCGCGATGTCCTTGCCATCGGCGCTGCTGGCTTTGAGCACAGGCACCGTTTGATCCACCGGCCCGCTGGGATTCGGGAAATTGCTCCAGCCGCCTTGCCCATCCGGTGTGCGGCGGTTCATCGAGACACCGCAGCGCGCCGTGCTGTAATCAAGATTCGCCGGCACCGATTTCTGAATGGCCTCTCCGATCAGACGGACCAGCGTGTCTTCCAATGTTGCCGTGTATTCCGCCGCTTCTTTCTCACGCAGAGCCACATCATCCGCGCCATGAATTTTGCTCGTGCGCAGTTCCGGTCCGCTGTGTGTGTGGGAGGCGTTGATGGCGAGATTCGCTGGTTCGATGCCGTGCTCCTTCTTCACCCGTTCAGCGACGGCGAGGCGCAGATTCCTCGGCACACCGATCAAATCCATCGTGATCAAGGCAAAGCGCCCGCCCGTCTGGTCCGTCAGCACAAAAGCCTTTGCGAACAAATCCAGCTCCACTCCTTCAGAGGGTTTGGTGCGCCCTGCATAACCCGCCATCCACATGGGTTTCTCTGGGGTGATCTTGGCCGAGGCCGCGCCGGCCTTCCAGGCAGGGGTTTCGATTACGGGCGCGGCGGCGATGGCGAAAACAGCGAGGAGGAGCGGCAGCCAGAGTTTCATGAGGACTACCAAAGCCGCCAGATGAACAGTTCTTTAGAGATGGATAAAAATAACCCAAATGAGGCGCATGCTCAGCATGGATCAGCACTGTCAAGCCATGCCTCCGACAAAAGTTTTTCACATGTGGTCTTGAATGGTTGCTGCCCGTGATCGTCTCGCTAACTCCACTCATCCCAACCGGATTTTCATCCTCAACTTTTCACTTTCCCAACCATGTCTGCCGCCAACGAACTCAACATCAATGTCACCCACGTCGAACGTGTTGCCAAGGAGCTGGGCCTGCGGGCCATCCAGGTCGGCGCGACGGCCAAACTCTTTGCGGATGGCGGCACCGTGCCGTTCATCGCCCGATATCGAAAGGAGGCCACGGGGTCTCTGGATGAAGTGCAGATCCAGAATATTCAGGAGCGCATGACGCAACTCGTGGCGCTGGATGATCGCCGCACCGCGATTGTGAAATCACTCGAAGAGCGCAAGCTGATGACGGACGTTCTGCGTGGGAAGATTGACAAGGCTGAGACGCTGAATGCGCTGGAGGACATCTTTGCGCCGTTCCGTCCGAAGCGCCGTACGCGCGCCACGATCGCGAAGGAAAAAGGCCTGGAGCCGCTGGCGGACTTCATTGAGGCCAACCTCATGACACATGGCGTCGATCTCACGGGCGAGGTGGCGAAGTTTGTGAACCCGACTCACGAAAACGAAGAACTGCGCGTCAAGGATGCCGCCGATGCTCTCAGCGGCGCGCGCGACATCATCGCGGAACGTATCAGCGACAATGCGGATGCGCGTGCGACGTTGCGCAAATTTTTTGCGGAGCAGTCCACGGTGGTTTCCAAGGTCATGTTCGGCAAGGAGAAGGACGAAGAGGCTCAGAAGTTCCGCGATTACTTCGACTGGAGCGAGCCTCTGAAAGCCATCCCATCCCACCGCATGCTGGCCATCCGTCGTGGGGAAAAAGAAGGTTACTTGCTCATGCGCATTCAGCCGGCGGAAGACACCGCGGTCAAGTTGCTCGAAAACCTCTTCGTCAAAGGCGGCAATCTCTGTTCTGACCAGATGAAGCTGGCCTGCGCGGACTGCTACAAGCGCTTGATGAGCTCCAGCATGGAGACTGAGGCGCGTCTTGAGTCCAAGAAGAAGGCGGACACCGAAGCGGTGCGCGTGTTTGCTGACAACCTGCGCGAACTGCTGCTGGCCGCGCCCTTGGGACAAAAACGCGTGCTCGGCATTGACCCCGGCTTCCGTACCGGCTGCAAAGTCGTGGTGCTTGATGCGCAGGGGCAGCTTCTTTACAACGATGTGATTTACCTGCTCGGCGAGGGCAACGGGCTGCTGCATGCGAAGAACCTGCTGCTCAATCTGGTGGATCGTTACAAGATCCAGGCCATCGCCATCGGCAACGGCACCGCCAGCCGTGAGACGGAGATGTTTGTGAAGAAGATCGGCATGCCGGCTTCGATTCCGGTGATCATGGTCAATGAGAGCGGAGCCTCCATTTACAGCGCCAGCGAAGTCGCTCGTGAAGAGTTCCCAACTCAAGACATCACGGTGCGTGGCTCCGTTTCCATCGCACGTCGTCTGATGGACCCGCTGGCAGAACTGGTGAAGCTCGATCCGAAATCCATCGGTGTGGGCCAGTATCAGCACGATGTGGATCAGAACCAGCTCAAGACGAGCCTCGACCACGTCGTCATCAGCGCGGTGAACGGCGTCGGTGTGGAGCTGAACACGGCCAGCAAGCAGCTGCTCAGCTACGTTTCCGGTCTGAACAGCACACACGCTTCCAACATCGTGGCCTTCCGCAATGAGAATGGTCCGTTCAAGAGCCGCAAGGATCTCATGAAGGTGCCACGGCTCGGCGACAAGGCCTTCGAACAGGCGGCGGGCTTCCTGCGCATTCGCGATGCTTCACATCCGCTGGATGCCAGCGCCGTGCATCCTGAGCGCTACCCGCTTGTCGAAAAAATGGCGGCTGAAATCGGCTGCACAGTGCCGGACCTCATGCAGCGCGCTGACTTGCGCCAGAAGATCGACCTGAAGAAATATGTGAGCGACGACGTGGGCCTGCCGACGCTGCAGGACATCATGAACGAACTCGCGAAGCCTGGGCGCGATCCTCGTAAGCAGTTCGAAGTCTTCAGCTTCGCCGAAGGCGTGAACGACATGAAGGACCTCACCGTCGGCATGAAGCTGCCGGGCATCGTGACGAACGTGACGGCCTTCGGTGCCTTCGTGGACATCGGCGTGCATCAGGATGGCCTCGTGCACGTGAGCCAGCTCAGCGACACGTTTGTCCGTGATGCGGCGGAAGTCGTGAAAGTGGCGCAGCGTGTGCAGGTCACGGTCACGGAAGTGGACATCCCGCGCAAGCGCATCGCGCTGAGCATGAAATCGAAGCCTGACTTTGAAAAGAAGCAGGGCAGCGCAGGTCCGCGCCCGGCGGGTGGCCCAGCCGGTGGTCAGCGCAGCTTTTCCAGCGGTGGCGGTGGCCAGCGCAGCTCCGGCGGCGGCATGGGAAATCCCTTTGGCGGTGGCGGTGGCGGCGGCGGTGACTGGTTCACGGCAGCAGCTCAGAAGGGGAAGAAGTAGGCATCTGCAGCTTTTCCGCAGACATCGATATGTTGTCGTTGTCTGCGGCAGCTTCAGGATGAACAGAAATCACGGCAGAGGCGTCGGAGATTGCGGCCTTGCCACGCAGTGCGGGGGCTTCTACGTTCCTTTGGATTCCATCATGAAATTATTTCTTCTCGCCCCGCTGATCCTGCCGCTGCTGCTCACACAATGCACTGACCCCTACTACGGCCCGAACGGTACTGATCCCTATGCGAATCCGTACCGTCAGGACATGCGGGATCAGGGATCGCAGATGAACAGCATGGCATTTGAGCGTGGTCAGCAGGACGGACAGGCCGATGCACAGCAAGGCCAGAGCCAAAACTACCAGCGCAATTCATCGCGCTACGACCGCAACACGGAGATGGCCTATCGCGATGCCTACAATCAAAGTTACGGTCTGACGATGAACAGCCGCCGAGAAGTCGGTGGCTACCCCAATCAGGGAATGGCGCAGCCGCAGCAGCAAGGCGCAGTGCAAGAACCACCACCGCGCGATCCGACCTACAACCAAGGCTACGACTACGGTCTGCGGGATCGCACAGGAGGACGGGTGGCCGATCCGTCGGCGCAGGTGGGACGCTATGATCCGCGCTACCGCTCCAGCTTTGAGCGCGGCTACTACGACGGTTACAATTCAAACTCCTCCAGCAGCGCCCCGGGCGCAGGCGGGAATTCGTGGTTCCGCTAGGCGCTGAATCGGCGATGGTTCAGCAGTACAAAAAAACACCGTCACGGCAGGCCATGACGGTGGTCTTGTTTTGAAATGACTGTGCGCGGAAGTGCTTATTCCTGAGCAGCAGCTTCAGGAGCAGCGGTCTCAGCAACTTCAACGGCAGGAGCGGTGGCTTCAACAGCAGGGGCAGCGGTCTCAGCGACTTCAACGGCAGGAGCAACGGCTTCGGCGGCGACTTCAGCAGCCTTCGGCTTCGTCGTGGCCTTTTTGACAGCGGCTTTCTTAGCTGGAGCTTTCTTGGCGGTTTTGGCTTCGGATTTGACGGCGCGTGCTTTGCGGGAGACGCCGGCCTTGGCCAGAGCTTTCTTGCGGGCAAGATAAAGCTTACGGCGGCGGCGTTTGATGACTTTGTTCAGTTGTTGACCCATGATGGATGATCGGTTGTCGTTTACGGTTTTGAGGGCGGCAAGAGTTCCACTGATCAAGGTCGAATCAACATCAAATGCAGTTCTCCCCCGGTTTACCAGGATTAGAGTGTGGAGAAACCCCGTTTATGGCCGCTTTTAAGGCTTTTTGTCACCTGCTTGGGGCTCGTCCGTGGTTTTTGGAGCCTCGACTTTGGATTCCAAACGTGACTCGGTGTGATTCGCGGCCTGCTGAGTTGGCGGTACTCTGAACAATTTGCCGGAGTAGGGGCACTTCACCGTCTGGCCGGCGCTCATGCCGGAGACATCGACGAGCTGGGTTTTGCCGGCGAAGGGACTGTTCACCATATTCATGCGACCTGGGATTGCGGTGCCATAGGGCAGGCTTTCAGGAGATTCTGCGGCACTGTCTATTTTAGGTGCCGAACTAACTGGGGACGGATTATTGGCGATTTGGGGCGTCGCAGCAGGCTCCTCCACCGGGATTTTCACATTCGGTTTGCGCTCCAAGGAAGGGCTGCTCGGCCGCGAACGAGGCACATACCTGGAACTGCCCAAACCTGTGGAGAGCGTGCTGAAATAGTTGTTTGGCACATACCCAGTGGAGCTGGCTGCGCCGTATTGAGGGCGCTGAGGGTAGGCAGTATAACGCTGTGAGTGCAAGCTGCCGGTGCGCAATGGCGGTGACTGGTGCGAAGAGCTCAGGTAGGACAGCAGTCCGTTTGTCTGAATGCTGCGCCAGGCTTGCTGCGGTGGCATGGAGCACTGGACTAGAAGAGCAACAGGTGTCAGGATGGCGAACATGCGCGCAACACAGGCGGCGGGACAACGCGTAGCTTTCATGGATTTAAGGGAGTGCAGGTGATGGCGCTGATGCAGAGAAGTGATTCCACCAAGCGCTAGTCAATGCATGCAGGAGTATGATCAAAGGGCAAGAAAACAGCTCGTCAAAATCCTGTCAGCAAGACGTAATTTGCCGAATTACCATATCAGCTGAACTGGGTATTTTTCAGGCTGCTTGAGCGAGACCAATCTCCTGCTCATTGAGATAGCAGGATGGATCAGGTGCCCACAAGTCGCCGGTCATTTGCAAAGCGCGCACACGGAAGCCGCCACCGCACACGTCCAGGAAACTGCATTGGGCACATTTGCCCTTGAGGTGCTGTTTGCGATCCCGCAATGCATTGAGCGTGGCGTTGTCGCGGTTGCTCCAGATATCGCTGAACTTACGATCCTTCACGTTGCCCAGCGTGAGTTCGTGCCAGAACTGGTCGGGATGCACATTGCCCTGCGTGTCGATGTTGCTGATGCCTGTGCCGCTGCTGTTCGCGCCGCCGCCGTTCCAGTTGAGCAGTTCCATGGCACGCGCGGCACGTTCGGGGTTTTCCCGTTTCAGCCGCATGTAGAGGTAGGGGCCGTCCACGGGTTGATCGACGGTCAAAACCTCACGCGGCTTGCCACTGGCAGCCCACTTGGCGGTGCGGTCGAGGATCTTGTCGATGGCGCCACGTGTCTCCTCATGCGGCACTTCCATGAGATCGGCACCGCGTCCGCTATAGACGAGGTGGTAGAAGCACACGCGCTCAATGTCCTCACGCTCGATGAAGTCGAGGATGGAATCGAGATCGGCGATGTTGTGGCTGGAGAGGGTGAGGCGCAGGCCGACTTTCTGGCCCACCGCCTTGCAGTTGCGAAAGGCGGCCACCGCTTTGTCAAAGGCGCCGACCTTGCCGCGGAAGTGATCATGCGTGGCACCCATGCCATCGAGCGAAATGCCGACATAGGAGAAGCCGATGTCCTTGATGCGCTGCGCCCACTCGGGATTGATCAGCGTGCCGTTGGTGGAAAGCGTGAGGCGGAGACCCTTGCCGGTGGCATACTCGGCCAGTTCAAAAAAGTGCGGGTGAATCGTCGGTTCGCCGCCGGAAAGCAGCAGCGCGGGCACTTTGTATTCAGCGAGATCATCAATGACTCCCTTGCACTGCTCCCACGTGAGTTCGCCGGGGTAGAATTTCGAATCGGAATCCTGGTAGCAATGGACGCACTTCAGATTGCACCGGCGGGTGATGTTCCAGACGACGATGGGGCGGCGTTCAGCGGCGGAGGCTGGGGAGCCATGGCCGCGCCCGTAGCGCAGATGGTCCATGGGCTGGGCGACATCACAATAGAGACGAGTGAGATTGATCATGACCCCAAATCAACGCACAGCCGAGTCCGGGACGCGCCGCAGATCTTGCGCAATACGTGACCAAGGTTGCCTCAAGCCTGCTCGGTGGTCTGGAAGTCGGGATAGGCGTTCGCCGCGTGTTCGGAGAAGTCGAGGCCGTCGATCTGTTCGTTGTCCGTGGCACGCAGTCCGACGAGCATGTCCACAGTTTTGAAGATGGCGAAGCAGATGACGAACGAGGTGAGCGTGATCGAAAAGGTGCCGAGCGCCTGCACCCCAAGCTTGTGCGCATCGAAGCCATCCTGATTGAACAGGGCGACACTCAGAGTCCCCCACCAGCCGTTCACCAGATGCACGGGGACTGCGCCCACGGCGTCATCAATCTGCATGCGCTCCAGTGCGATGGTGGCCACGGTGGTGATAATCCCCGCGATCAGTCCGACCACGAGGGCGGAGGCTGGGGAGATGTTGGCGCAGCAGGCGGTGATGCCCACCAGCCCGCCTAGGCCGCCATTCAGAGTGATGCCCACATCCGGGCGGCCTTGCACAAACCACATGGATATCATCGCGGCAAGCGCACCGGCCGCAGGAGAAATGGTGGTGTTCACCGCAATGCGCCCAATCGAACCATTGGCGAGCAAGGTGGACCCGGCGTTAAAGCCAAACCAGCCGAACCACAGGATGAAAACCCCAAGAGCGGCGAGGGGAATATTATGACCCGCGATCAATCGCGGCGTGCCATCTTTGGCGAAGCGCCCATGCCGTGCACCGACGACGAGAATGCCCGCCAAAGCACAAGCTCCACCGCAGCCATGCACCACCGTTGACCCCGCGAAATCCACGAAGCCCATCGCCTCCAGCCAGCCCTTTTCCCCGCCTACGCCAAAGGCTCCGCCAAAACTGCCCCAGGCCCAGTGACCGCCCAACGGATAGACCACCCCGGCCAGCAGGCCTGCATAGATCAGATAACCGACGAATTTGGTGCGTTCGGCCATGGCTCCGGAAACGATGGTGCAGGCAGTGCCGGCGAACACCACTTGAAAGAACCAGAAGGCCCACAGGGTGTCATCCGCCACATGATTGGCGAGCCAGAAGCTGTCCGTGCCGATCCAGCCTCCGGCGCTTTTGCCAAACATCAAACCGAAGCCAAGGAACATAAAGACGATCGTGCTGATGCAGAAATCGAGAAAGTTCTTCATGATGATGTTGATGCTGTTCTTGGCGCGGGCAAAGCCCAGCTCCACCATCGCAAATCCGGCCTGCATGATGAAGACCAGTGCTCCCGCCACGATCATCCAGACAATGTTGAGATTGACCTGCACTGTGTCGATGTCCGCCTTCACGGCGGCGCTCGAGGGGGCTGCCGGCGCGGTTTCAGCCTTGGGGGCGTCGCTGTTTTTCACCGCCTTGGCCACCTCATTCAGCGTGCCTTGATTCGTGTCGAGCTTCTTGATGATCGTGTCGAGCTTCGCCTCAATCTTGCTGCTGTCCTGAGCTGTAGCAGACGGCAGGGAGACGGCGAGAAAGACGATGGAAGCCAGCGAGCAGATGCGGAATAGATTCATGCAAAAAGGGGCGGGTTCAGAGGTCCAGGTGTTCGAGCGAGGCTTCGAGTTCACCGAGAAGTTGACGGCGTTTGGAGGTGTTCGGTACCTGCTCGATCACGCTGGCGGCCAGCTTGCGAACGGCAGTGGAGGTGAGGCGGTAGGGGTCGGAGATCTTGGCCTCGGTGATCGTGCGCTGGATCAAATTGGCGGCCTGTGCCCGGCCCATGACCTTGCCCAGCACACCTTCCACGCACTGCCTCACCGCACCCCACTGATTGACAGTCGTCTCTGCCTTGTCGGTGAGTTGGGCGAGTGCTCGCGGACTGGTCACGACGAGTTCTTCGATGCCATCTGCCGGCAACTTGGGCGCAGGCTGCTGCTCGGTGGAGGCGTTGTGGAGCAGCGCGGCGTGATCATTGAGCATCACCGATGCCGCGCTGGCTGCCAGATCAGGGTCTGCCCGCGAGGTGAGAAAGAACAGCATCACCGACTCGTCATGCAGCACGGCGAGGAGCACGCCGCCGTCGAGCTCTAGGTAGATCTGGTGGATTTTCCGCCGCACCTGACGGTAGCCTTCGAGCATCTGGATGATGATCTCGCGCAGATTGTCCGCACGCGTGTCGGAGAAAGGCATCTGGCGGTGGATCGTGTTTCTGCCTTTGAACAGCATCACGCCAGCCACTCCTTCCAGGCGTTGCAATGACGCGGCGGAGGTGATCACAGGATTTAAACTCATGGGCGCAAAGAAAAAATCAGCGGGCCAGGGATTCGCGCACCTGCTTGATGGAGCGCCGGTTGCTGCTGACCACACCGTGCCAGTTGCCCGGCTGCTGTCCTGCGCTGATGGCCGTCTGGCCATCACGATCCTCAACAATCGCCATTTCGAGGGAGCGCATGCCGAGTGTCTCGGCCAGTTTGCCCGCGAAATAACCGACATATTTCACCTCGCCAGCGAAGCGCTGGGCGGACTCGGCATCACCCCCGGAAAGAGATTCGCGTCCCTGATAGGACTCCATCTTGATGAGACCAGGATCGGGTTCCATACGGACGATGTTGCTGGGTTGCGCGCTCGCAGTGTTGCGGGCCGATGAGATCGGAATGATGCGAGTTGGTTCCATCTAAAGGTATATTTAAAGCATCCCGCGTGCCAAAGTTCCTTTCTCCTCGTAACAGCTTTGTGATTGCTGACCGGTACGGGCATGGGAATGGCTCGTTCCTAACTGCGCGTCCGCAGTACATACCAGAAGCGTGGGTCGAGAGGCTATTTGGAGTGCGGTCGCG
>DLGZ01000027.1:132196-166354 GCA_002482965.1 Verrucomicrobiaceae bacterium UBA7681
AGATGCACGGCGCAAGCCTGCATCGAAGCTACCGCTTTCGAGCGTCTAGTGGTTTGCATGAAGTGACTGGTCTGCGCGCGCCGGGGAGAGGGGGCTGTCGATGCGCGTATCGTAGTCGTAAGCCATCCTGCCTGCGGAAAGCGGTAGCTGCACTCGTGCCTCGTTGCGCAACCGCAGTCCAAAAAAGAACGGCCCTGATTTCTCAGGGCCGTTCGTTAAAGGATGGATATCGCCAGTGGGCTGGGATGGCTCAGATCAGAGCTTCGCGAGGCTGTCATCCAGCGCGGCGATCACCGTGCTGATGCTGGCCTCGGACTCGTCGCCCATGTTGGAAACGCGGAAGGTCTTGCCCTTCAGCTTGCCGTAGCCGCCGTCGATGATCATGCTGTGGTTCTTCTTCAGCAGGCCGATGAAGGCCGCGACGTCGATGCCCTTGTTGTTCGCCACGCAGGTCAGCGACTTGGAGCGGAAACCCTCGGGGGCGAAGAATTCGAAGCCGTTGCGGCGCACCCACTCGTGCACCATGCCGTTGAGCTTGGCATGGCGGGCGTAGCGGTTGTCCACGCCTTCGGCGAAGATTTTCTGGAGCTGATGGCGCAGGCCGTAGATCAGGGAAATGCAGGGCGTGCTCGGCGTCATGCTCTTCTCGCCATTGGCCTTGAACTCCAGGAAGTCGAAGTAGTAGCCGCGGTCATTGATCGTGGCGGCACGTGCCATTGCCGCCTCGGAAGCGGTGAAAAGGGCGAGGCCCGGAGGCAGTGCGAAGGCCTTCTGGCTGCCGGTGAGCAGCACGTCGATGCCGAGTTCGTCGAAATTCACCGGCACGGTGGTGAAGCCGGACACGGAATCCGTGATGAACATCACATCCGGGTACTTCTTCTTCAGCGCCGCGATCTCCGCGATGGGGCTGAGCACGCCGGTGGAGGTCTCATTGTGAATGAAGGTCACCGCGTCGAACTCGCCGGTGGCCAGGCGCTTGTCGATCTCGTCGGCACGCACTGGCTGGCCCCACTCCACGGTGTAGGCTTCGGCTTCCTTGCCGCAGCGCTTGGACACGTCCAGCCACTTGTCGGAGAAAGCGCCGTTGCAGCAATTGAGAACCTTTTTCTTCACCAGATTGCGGATGGAACCTTCCATCACGCCCCAGGCGGAGGAAGTGCTCAGAAACACCTGCTGTTTCGTGCCAAAGAGAGTCTGCAGCATCGGCTGGATCTCGGCATAAAGGTCCTGAAACCCCTTGCCGCGGTGCCCGATCATCGGCTGCGCCATCGCAGCATAGGTGTCAGGGCTGACTTCAACGGGTCCAGGGATGTAAAGTTTGACGTGGGTGCTCATGCTTTGGGGGAAGGGGGAATGCGAGTGTAGAAGGGGCGGACGTCTGCGCAAGGGCTGTGTGAATCCTCTTGGATGCGGCTTTGCATATACCGGGTGGCAGTCAAGGCAGCCGTCTTTGCAGTTCGCTCCACAAACTGTCAGGATCTCCCCGGAGGTCGGCCAAGCCAATGATGACGATGCCGCGTGGTTCGGGCACATAGAAGAGGGCCAGATTGCGTCGGCGCAGAATCAGTCGGCGCACCGGCGACCGCCATTGCGCCGCCATTTGTGGAAAACAGAGCAGCAGGACCGTGGCCTTTTCAACTTCGGTAAGGAGCTGATTCCCGCTGCCCTCCGAGTGATCCTCCGCACTGGCATACAGCCGTTGCATCTCGGCCTCGGCAGACCACGTCCAGACCACTTCGCGCTTCATGCACGGGAAGCAAGGATGCGCGCCTTCACCTGGCTCCACGGCGAGACACGCTCGGGATGCTGGAGATAATCCTGCCACCGCTGCTCCACAAATGCCGCTTGCGCAGGATCTTCGTCACAGGCGTCGTCTGTCACATCCTGCCATAGCTCGGCCATCAGGGTCAATTTGTCCTCGTCCGGCAGTTGAGCGATCTCAGGGAAGCGTTCGGCGATCATGCTATAAAGATAAGGGGACGTGGGCAGAGAGTCAAGATAGCGTCAAAGCAGGCTTCACACCCACTCCTTGAGCGTCTTGAAGTCGCGGACATGAGCCTCGCGGAACTCCTTCAGCACGGCAGGGGCCTTGGGATCGCCCTTGAGATACTCCAGATGCAGTGAAATCGGGCCAGTGTAGCCGGATTTCATGAGCATCTTGCCGTAGGCCGGGTCCACCTGGCCTTCGCCGAGGGGCACGGTCACCTGTTTGCGGCCGTCCCATTTGAAATCTTTGAAGTAGGCGGCACCGATATGGTCTTTGACCAGATTGAACTCCAGCGGCCAGGACAGACCGCCTTCGCAGGTGGCGTGCAGGATGTCGAAGGCGAAACTGAAGTCCGCTGCCGGATACTCGCGCATGATGGAAAAGATATCCCACACGGGCGCGCCGAAGTAATCCTTGCCGCTGTGGTTCTGGAACATGGGCTGGATGCCGATCTCTTTGCACAGGGCCACGAGGTCCTTGATCTTGGGCCGCACCGCCTGGAGCTGCTCCCAGATCGGCTGCTTGAGGTCATACTTGAAGTAGTTCATGCGGAAGCGCTTCACGCCCAGCTTCGCCGCCGTGCGCAGCACTTCTTCCGTGTGCTGCTCCTTGCTCACCTCATTGATGCCGGAGGTCATGATGGTCATTTCCAGGCCCTGCTTCTTCAGCGCCTCGATGAACTTCGGCAGTTCATCCGCCACCTTTTCCGGCTCGATGTGACCCTTGGGCCGGATCGGGGCCTCCACGCCATTGAAGCCCGCCTCCGCGCCGAGACTGGCGATGTCGTCAAAGCTCAGGCCCTGCAGGTGCTTGGTGAAAAAGCACACGGTGTTCTTCGATTTCGGCGTTTCCGCCATCAATGGAGCCGTAAAAGCCAAACTTGAGAGGTTGCGCAGGAAAGTACGTCGTGTGTTCATGAGTGAGCTTGAACAACGCCATCGCACGTCCGACTCCTTCACTCAACATGCAATCCCTTTCCGGCCAGAACATCGTCATTATGGGCGGCACGACGGGGCTAGGGCTGTCCGCTGCGAAAAAACTCGTCGCAGCAGGTGCTCAGGTCATCGTCACCAGCCGTTCGCAGGCCAATGTGGATGCCGCATTGGCCTCCCTTGGCCCGAACGCGCACGGATTCGCTGCGGATGCCGCCACGCCGGAGGCGGCGGAGCGTGCCATCGGCATGGTGGATCATCTCCACGCCCTCTACCACGTGGCCGGCGGCAGTGGCCGCAGCCGGGGAGACGGCCCGCTGCATGAAATGACCGATGACGGCCTGCGCTACACGCTCGACCTCAACCTGAACTCCGTCATCTACTCGAACCGCGCCGCCGTGCGCCAGTTCCTGAAGCAGGGCAGCGGCGGCGTTATCCTCAACATGGCCAGCGTGCTCGGCTACTCTCCCTCCGCGCAGTTTTTCGCCTCCCACGCTTATGCTGCGGCTAAGGCGGGCATCATTGGTTTCAGCAAATCCATCGCCGCCTACTACGCGCCGCAAAACATTCGTGTGAACGTCATCGCCCCCGCGTTGGTTGAGACGCCGATGTCCCAGCGCGCTGTGAGCAACGAAGCCATCATGAAATTCGTCAAAACCAAGCAACCCCTCGACGGCGGCCGCATCGGTCAGCCCGCCGACTGCGATGCCGCCGCTCTGCTGCTGCTCTCGCCCGATTCCCAATTCATCACCGGTCAGGTCCTCGCTGTCGATGGCGGCTGGACTGTCAGCGAAGGACAACTGGGATAGCCGAAAAAGAGGAAAGAATTGAAAAAGCCAGATCCCAGATCAGACAGCCAAGTATCAGATTTTTCTCCTTCTTTCCTTTTTTTCGGCCAACTCATCTCATGAATTCATCCATCGGCATCGATCTCGGCGGCACAAACATCAAAGCCGCGCTCGTGGACATGACCAGTGCGCAGACGCTTGCCACGCTTTCAAAGCCCACCCGCGATGGTGAGTTCGATGGTGACACGCCACGCTTCGCTCTCACCGTGCGTGAGATCGTGCATGAATTCGAGGCGCAGGCCGGGCAAAAGCTCCGCGTAGGTCTCTCCGCACCCGGTTTGGCAAACCCCGACGGCCATTGCATCGACTGGATGCCCGGACGCATGCACGGGCTCGAAAAATTCCACTGGTCCGCCTTTCTGGAGCGTGAGTGCCGCGTGCTGAATGATGCCCACGCCGCGCTGCTCGGTGAAGTCTGGGCCGGAGCTGCAAAGGACACGCAGGACGCCTTCATGCTCACACTTGGCACTGGTGTCGGTGGCGCGATCTGGAGCGGTGGCCGCCTCTTGAGTGGCAAGATCGGTAGGGCAGGGCATCTCGGACACATCACCATCGACGCCAATGCCGCATGCGATGATTTCAACACCCCCGGCAGCCTCGAAGACGCCATGGGCAATCAAACCATCGCCCTGCGCGGGGAAGGGCATTACGCCACCACCCATGCGCTGCTCGATGCCTTCAGTGCTGGCGATGAACACGCCGCCAAAGTCTGGCTCACCTCCGTCCGCCATCTTGCTGCTGCCATCGCCTCGCTCATCAACGTGCTCGATCCCGAAGTCGTCATTGTAGGCGGCGGCATCGCCACAGGCGCCGGTTCCCGTTTGTTCGATCCGCTGCAACAAGCCCTCGCTGGCTTTGAGTGGCGGCCCGGCGGAAATCAGGCTCGCATCGTTCCCGCCCAGCTCGGCGACAACGCCGGATGCCTCGGTTCCGTCTTCAATCTTCTGCAACACTCATGACTCCCGCCCTCCAATATCTCGACGCCAGCCAAGGCCTCCTCAACCGTGTCCGCGAGCAGCTTCCGCTCATCCAGCAGGCCGCCGACATGTTCGCCAAGACGATCCTCGCCGGACAGATGGTGCACGTCTTTGGCTCCGGTCACAGCCGCATTCTGGTGGAGGAAATGTGGCCGCGCTACGGCTCCTTCCCCGGCTTCAATCCCATCGTCGAACTCTCGCTGACCTTCCACAACCTCGTCGTCGGCGCGAACGGCCAGCGGCAGGCCATGTTCCTCGAAAACGTCAGCGGCCTGGCGAGCCGCATCCTGCGGAACTTCGATCTCCAGCCCGGCGACAGCGCCCTCGTCATTTCCAGTGGCGGCTGCAATGTGGTCCCAGTTGAGATGGCGGAGGAATTCCAACGGCGCGGCGTCAAAGTCGTCGCCATCATCAGCACCACGCACAGCGAGGCCAGCACCAGTCGCCACCGCGATGGCAAAAAGCTCCAGGACTTCTCCGACATCGTGCTCGACACCGGTGCCCCCGTTGGCGATGCCATGATCAAAATTGAAAATCTCGACACCCCCGTCGCCCCCGGCAGCACCGTGGGCGGCTGCCTCCTGGTGAACGCCGTCAAAGCCGAAGTCGCCGACCGCCTGACCAAGGCCGGCCAGCCCCCCAAAGTGCTCACCGCCGGAGCCGTCGTCGGTGCCGCGAAAGCCACGGAACTGTTTGAGGCCGCGTATGATGAGCACGCTCGGAGGATCGCGAGGTATTACGCGAAGTTGGGCGTATGAAGAATTTCAAAACGTCATCACCAACGCAACGATGCCTGAGGGTCTGTGGGCCGGTGTATCTCTTGTTTTTGGTGACCTGCTTGCCGGGTTATTTTTACCACATCGACTTTTTACAGGGCGCTTGGGCTTTAATTGCCATGCCCGCTCACATGGCGGCGTTGATCATTGATCAGGTCGTGGCCGAAATCATGGGTGGGCGTGTTTCCAAATGGAACTCTGTGGTTCTTTACTTCTCCTATGCCGCTGCAGCACTCGTTTGGATCGTTTGTGCCTTAAGCCCATGGTGGCTCTTTGTCCGAATGACATGGGGCAAAAGGCTGTGCCTCCAAGTGGCGATTCTGGCGGCTGGTTATGTGGTATCGATGTTCCTCGTCGTGTTGCTTGATTTTCCTTCGCCAAACTGACCTGTGATTTTTCCGCCGCATCGGTTGTGCTTTGCGGCTTGGACTTGGTGAAGAATGCCGCTCACGCATAAACTCAACGCATCATGCAATCCCAACCGCTCCGCACCTCCGTCATCGGCAGTTATCCTTTCCCCGGCTGGCTTGAGTTTTCAGCACAGCATCTCGCGGATTTTGGCACTGCTGACATCGCAGAAATGCAGGATGACGCCGCGCAGGTGGCCATCCAGGATCAGATCGCCTCCGGGCTGGATGTCATCACGGACGGCGAGCAGACACGCTTTGACTTCAACCTGTCATTCTACGGCTTCATCGAGGGCATCACGCTCGAACCAGCCAGCCCCCGACGCTTTGGGCCCCCGGCGCATGATCAGCGCGGGAAGCATGAGATCGTCGGCGAACTGCGCGCGCCGCGTGGGCTGGGCGTGGTGGAGGAGTTTGAGCGTCTGCAGCGTCTGGCCTCACACACCGGCAAGCGCTTGAAGGTCTCCGTGCCAGGGCCCTACACGCTCAGCGGACGGCTGGCACCGAATGCACAATACCAAGACCGCTACGCCATCACAGAAGCGCTACTGCCCATCGTGAACCAGGAGATCGCGAATCTCGTGGCGGCGGGGGCGGAGGAAATCTGCGTCGATGAGCCCAGCATGAGCTGCTACGGCTACCGTGAGGACACAAAACGTTTCGTGGACATCTTCAACCGCACCGTGAGCAGCGGCTACGGCAAGACGCGCATCTGCACGCACCTCTGCTTTGGCAATTTCAAAGGCCACCCCGTCGGCTGGCGCAAATACGCGCCGCTTTTTCCGGCCTTCCTCGAACTGCACTGCGACGAGGTGCACGTGGAAATGGCGAACCGCGAATACGCCGAGCTGGAGGTCATCAAGCCGATGGCCGAGCGCTATGACGTCGCTGTCGGCATCATCGACGTGAAGAGCTACCACATCGAAACGCCCGAGCAGATCGCCGATGTGGTGCGCGAGTGCCTGAAGCATGCGCCCGCTGACAAGCTCGTCTTCGCCCCGGACTGCGGCCTCAGCCAGACCGCCCGCTGGGCCGCGAAGAAGAAGCTCGCCAGCATGGTGGCCGGCGTCGGCATCGTGAAAAGGGAGCTGGGATTGTAACGGATAGATTGCCTGTCCCGGGCTAGTTCAGACCCCATGGAGGTTCCGACAAAAGCAACACCGGCTGGATGTGTCATCGGCCTCATGGGCATCGCGCTCGTGGGTTATGCCATCGTCTGCGGGTGGGTCTGTTATCTCAGCATTCAATCCACCGAAATCGCGGAGAAAGGGCGCCTGCTGCGCTTCTATGGAATCTCGTGCGGAGTGTCGCTTGTAGTCGGCCTCTGGCTCCTGCGTCTTGGCTGGCGATGGGCTTTGAAGTCGGACATGTCAGACCCCGATGATCCGGACAAGCCGGTCATGCGCTTTTAATTTTTCGGGCAAGCCTCTCTGCTAGCCTATCTTCACCACACCAACCGTCGTGTTGTCCTGACGGTCGTTGTTGATGCGGCGGATGGCGAAGATGATCGCGTCGGAGATTTTGTCCGCCGTGGTGTGCTTGCCAAAGCTGAGCAGTTCTTCGAGCGCCTTGTGGGTGAGCGTGAAGATGCCATCGCTCGCGGCGATGACGATGTCGCCTTTCTTCAGGGGCCAGGGCTCTGCGGGGGTGTCAATCATCGCCAATGGCATGCCGAGCAGCGCGGCCTGGAGCGTGTGGCGGTCAGGATGATTTTCGGCTTCTTCGCGGGTGATCTCACCGCGATCTGCACGGGCGTCGATGAGCGGAGAAAGGCTGTGGTCGGCATTGAGGCGGATCAGTTCGCCATCGCGGAAGAGGAAGAGGGGGGAATCACCCACGCTGATCCATTCCATCGTCTTCGGCGTGATGAGCACTCCCACCATGGTGGTGCCCATAGGCGGAGCCACACTCGGCATGCGGCTGGTGATGATGCCGAGGGTTTCATTCGCCGTCTCGACGGCATGCTTGAGCTTCCAGGAGTGCGGACCGTCCTGCTCATGGTAGGCGCGCACAAAGGCGTTCACCCCGATGTAGCTGGCCACGCTGCCGCCGGCATGCGCACCGAGACCATCGCCAATGACGAGGAGCAGGCGCTCAAGGCTGCGCTCCTCGGGCTCGGCGGCGTCGGCGAAGGCATAGTAGTCTTCCTGATTGTCGCGACGACCCCGATACTGCCTCGCGGCAAAATCCTGCTCCTGGATGAAGGCAGGTGGTTGGGATTCAAACAGGGGGACTCGATCGGTCAGGACGGTGGTGGTGGCGCTCACTCGGCAGAAAACTGGTAAATCGTGGTGCTTTGAAAAGATTCGCCCGGGCGCAAGGTCACGCTGGGGAAGGAAGGATGGTTCGGACTGTCGGGATAATGCTGCGTTTCAAGGCAGAAGCCATGACGCTTTGCATAAATATGGCCGCCTTTGCCCGGCACGCCATTGAGATGATTGCCGGTGTAGAGCTGCACGCCGGGCTCCGTGGTGCGCACGGTCATCACCCGGCCGCTGGCGGGGTCCTTGACCGTGGCGGCCAGCTTCATGCCGCTGCCGGACAGGACGTAGTTGTGATCGTAGCCGATGCCTTGGATGAGCGGTTTGAAATCTGCGCCGATGCGTTCGCCAAGGGTATGCGGGGTGGTGAAGTCCAGCGGCGTACCCTTGATGCTGACGATTTCGCCCGTGGGGATGAGGTCGTCATCGGTGGCGGTGATTTGATCGGTCGGAAGCGTCAGCTCATGGCTGAGAATGTCGCCGCTGCCTTCACCGGAGAGATTGAAGTAGGCGTGGTTCGTCAGGTTCAGCACGGTGGGCTTGTCCGTGGTGGCCGCATAGCCGATCTGCAGTCCGTTGTCCTCAGTCAGTGTGTAGGTCACGGTGCACTTCAGCGTGCCGGGATAGCCTTCTTCGCCAGCAGGACTGGTGTAGCTGAGTGCCACGCCATTGGGGACCTCTTTGGCTGACCAGAGTTTTTTGTCGAAGCCTTCCTTGCCGCCGTGGAGTTGGTGCTTGCCGGAATTGGCCGTCACCTTGTATTCCACGCCATCAAGTTTGAACTCGGCATTGCCGATGCGATTCGCATATCGCCCTGCGATGCAGCCGAAGAAGGGGTTTTTGCCAAGGTAACCGTCAAGTGTGTCAAAGCCGAGCACGACATCAGCGAACTTCCCGCTTTTGTCCGCCACCTTCAGCGAGACAATGTAGCCGCCCCAGTTGGTGATCCTAGCTTCCATGCCGCTGGCATTGCGCAGCGTGAAGAGCTTCACTTCCTCACCTGCCGGGGTTTTCCCCCAGACGAGTGATTCGACGCTGGCAGCGACTGACGAACCGGAGATCGACATGAGAAGCAGGAAAAAGGTGGGTAGCGCGAGGAGGCGCATGGTTGCGGGCTGGGGAGGTTGGACGGCGAGTGTGACGGAGTCGCCTCATTTCCGCAAGAAGGGATTCCACTCCCCGGAATGAAGTTTCTGGCCTGGGCCGCATGATCGTGTGTAACCTTCGCCGCCACATTCCCCATGCAGCCGGTATCATGGACTCTTCCACACCCTCCTCCGATCCCTTCCACGGACTGAACCCTGCCGACCTGATGGCCGCTGCCGCCATGCCGACGGACGGTGGTGCCGACACGCTTCCGCTCTCCCCGCGTGATCTGCCGTCGCTGGCGGAAATCGCCGCCGCGTTTCCCGATCTCGAAATTCTCGATCTCATCGGCCACGGCGGCATGAGCGCGGTGTTTCGCGCGCGGCAGCCGAAGCTTGATCGCATCGTCGCGCTCAAAGTGCTGCCCAAGTCGCTCGCGGCCACGCCGGGCTTTCCGGAGCGCTTCACGCGTGAGGGGCGGGTGCTCGCACGGCTCAGCCATCCCAACATCGTGACCGTGCATGACTTTGGCGAGAGCGGCGGCTTCTGCTTCCTCACCATGGAATACGTCGATGGTGTGAACCTGCGCCAGGCCATGCGTGCCGGCCGCTTCACGCCGGAGCAGGCGCTGAACATCATCCCCGTGATGTGCGAGGCTCTGCAATACGCCCACAGTCAGGGCGTGCTGCATCGCGACATCAAACCGGAGAACATCCTGCTCGATGCGAAGGGCCGAGTGAAGATCGCCGACTTCGGCATCGCCAAGATCCTCGATGAAAACGGCGACGCTGGGATGATGCTCACGCAAAGCGGCGCCAAGCTCGGCACCGCACCCTACATGGCACCGGAGCAGATCGAGCAGCCCGGCAGCGTGGACCATCGTGCGGACATCTACAGCCTCGGCGTCGTCTTCTACGAGATGCTTACCGGCGAACTGCCGCTGGGCCGCTTCGCAGCGCCTTCTGAAAAATCGGCCGTGAATGGCAACATGGACGAGGTCGTGTTTCGTGCGCTTGCCAAAGATCGCGCCATGCGCCAGCAGAGCGCAGGCGAGTTCAAAACGCAGATCGAGGGCATCGCCTCCATGCCTTTCCCAATGCCGCGCTCACCCGACTGGCAGTTCAGCAGCTTTGAGTACAAGTCGAAGCGCACGCTGCTGGGCAGGCCACTGCTACATGTCGCGCACGGCATTGATCCTGCGACGGGCAGCAAGCGCACGGCGCGTGGCTTCTTTGCCTTCGGAGACCGGGCCATCGGGGTGGTGGCCTTTGGAGGTTATGCGCGGGGCTTGTTTGCCTGTGGCGGCATGGCCGTCGGTGTCGTGGCGCTCGGTGGTATGAGCATAGGCGTATTATCCTTGGGCGGTATGGCCATTGCGTTGTTGCTGGCCTACGGAGGCTTGAGCGTGGGCTTTCTGGCCACCGGCGGCATCGGGTTGGGCTGGGCTGCGGTGGGAGGTTTTGCGGCAGGGGTGCATGCGTATGGCGGGCAGGTATATGCGCTGGTGAGCGGCATGGGCGGTCGGGTCCATGCACCTCAAGTGATCAAAAATCTGGCGCAGATGCCAGCGCTGCTGCAATGGCTGGCGTGGTTGACCCAACAAAGCTCCTTCATGGCGGCCTGGATCTGGTTCCCGGCGTTGATGCCTTCCGTGCTCGTACCGTGGTGGGCTCGCAGACAACTCGAATTTGAAGCACAGGGTGGTGACCAACGTGCCACAGCATGGCATGAGCGCCCCTCCCGAGTGCTCTGGCTTCTGCCCGCATCGCTCCTGCTGTTTCTGGCTTTCATCTGCATGACCCGATACTGGTCTCATGCCGGCACGGCAGGCATGACCGCGCAAATGATCATCGCATCGGGAGTCGAAATCGTTGGCCTCTTGCTTGCAGCCCTCAGTCTGCCTCTCTGGCTGCGGTTGGTGCCGATGAACTCGTTCTATGGCGTGCGCCTGCCCTCCACCTTTACTTCTGACAAACGCTGGTATGAAGTGAACGCCGTCTTTGGCAAGCACCTCTTCTGCTGGTCGCTCACCATCATCGCTGCGGGCATCGCGGGCTTTTATCAACTGCCGCGTCATCAGGACGCCTACTCGTGGGCTGCACTCACGCTGATACTTGTCGGTGTGGCGGCCTCCGTGGTGTCCACTTTGGTCTGGATGCACCGGCATCCGGTGGGCCGTGCGGCCATCAAGCCGCATCGGCTCGTGCGTAACATCGAACTCTTCTTCCCGGCGCTCGTACTGATGTTTTTCTTCCGCTCATTCATCGCCCAGGCCTACATTGTGCCGCATGGCAATGAACCAGGTGTGGCCAAAAACAGCCGCTGGATTGCCTCACATCTCGACACGGGTTTCGCGCCGGGAGAGCTCATCGCTTATGCCAATGAGAACGGGCAGACCTGGATCGCGCGTGTGGTTGCCGTCGAACCCAAAGGCCTGCGCCTCAAGCGCGGCAGCACCCCTGAGGAGTTCTTCATGCCGTGGGACAAGATCATCGGGAAGATGCTGTTTTCTTATCTGTCGCCGAGTGCGGTGCCGGCAGCGGCTATTCCTGCCTCCCTGCCTGCGCCGGTCATTGAAGGTACGTCCAAGGCACCCGATCAGAAACCCATCTTGCGTGGGGTGCGTTTACAAAGAAACGGCAAAGAATGGGAGTCCGCCATTTACGCAACTTCGGGACAGATGATCACATCTTCCCCTGAAGGCGAAGACGTACACCGATTGATTGAAGCATCCAGCTATTCGGGAGTGAACGGTCAAAATGCTGATGATTGCTGGCTCCAGCTCTGGTTTGAGCACCCCGACTTTGACCGGCATAGCAACCTGGCGGTGGAGATCTTAGATGTGGATGGCAAGGCGCTGCAAAACCGGTCATCGAGTAGCGGCTCCAGTTGGTCCTCCAACAAACCGAACCCACCCCTGCAAAGTCTCGTCGTCAGTCCAGGCCGGCAAGGAAGCCTGCCTGCGGCTGTTCGAGTGGTGCTGCGGTACAGCATTGGTTCCTGGTCAAACAAGACTCCAGTCTCCATCGACTTCCATGGCTCCATGGCCCTCGGCGATGGCTGCTACCTGGCGGCATTTGGAGACAACCGTGAGCACCGGGCCTTTGTATCCTGGTCCCAGACGAAAGAGGACATGCTCTTCGATGCGGTGGCCCAATTGAAAGCGGGCGCGCAGTTGGGATCGCTGGGCAGAATGAGTGCTGGAACGAGCGGAAATATTATCCGAACCGTCCATTTTGACGTGCCTTTGAGTGATTTGCAGTCCTTTGTCTTCCGCAGCCGAAAGACTCAGACCCTCGTCTTCGAGAAGGTTGTCCTTCCACCTTTGCCTGCGGAATCCGACAAATGACCTCCTCCTTCCACGACACCCGCTGGACGCTCGTTTCGCGCTCAATGTTACACCGCATTCCATCCGGCGTCGGCCATTCGCATGGATGCGGAGGTGCACGGCGTTCACGGGCTCACCCTGAGTCCCGCCGCATTCGCCAGTTGGCGCTGCCGTGCGTCAAAACTCAGGAATTCGTCAGCCTCTGCCACGAGGGACGCCGCCACCTGAAGAATGTCATAAGCACGGTTTCCCAGCGTCCGGGTGTGCAGAGCCGAGAGGCTGGAGGCTCTTTGAAAGAGAAGAGGCAGAGGCAGTGCAGTCATCACCACCCGGCCCGCGCTGATGTCCGACTGAAAGCCGAAGGTAATACGGGAGGCCTCGTGAGCAGTAAGCTTGCCGCGAAACTCTCGCAGGCGGACGGCGTTTTCGAACTCCAGCGAACTCACTTCATGGATCAACAAAGGAGCCTGGTGCTGCTGCACATGACAAAGCGCGGCGGCGGTGTTCACATCCGATCCGTAGAACGAGAGCAGAAAGCTGGTGTCGGCGCAGAGAATCATGGACTCTCTTCAATGTTCGCCTTTGTAGCTTTCGTACAGCTCGGCGGTTTCCGCTGCAGTCAGGGCCTGCTCCTGGCTGCGGTCACGAAATGCCGCACTTTGAGCCCAGTCCACCTTGACTGCGCTGCTGCCATGGGTGGCGGTGCCAGATTTTACCACGACATCTTCGCCCGACTCAAGCCACGAAAAGACCATGGTGAGCCGGTGCCGCAAATCTTCGATGGTCGCGGTTTTCATGGATTGAATGTCCCTCAATCCGCGTCGGCTGTCAAACCATGACCTCCTCCTTCCACGACACCCGCTGGACGCTTGTCTCCCGCTCTCGCGGCGAGGACACACAGGCTCGTGCGGCGCTCAGCGAATTGTGCGCGGCCTACTATGCGCCGGTGGTCGCGTTTCTGCGGCGTGATGGTCGATCTGAGGATGTGGCGCGTGATCTGGCGCATGACTTCTTCGCCAAGCTCCTCGCGGGTGGGACCATAGACAGTGCTGATCCGTTGCGTGGCAAATTTAGGAGCTACCTGCTCATGATCTTGAAACGCTTTGCCGCCAATCAACGCGATCATGATCATGCGGCCAAGCGCGGCGGTGGCCAGATTCATGCGGTGATCGATGGCGAGTCCGATACGACCGGTGCGGGCCTGCAAATCGCGGATGTCAAAGCCGAAGCACCGGATGCAGCCTTTGACCGCCAATGGGCACTGACGTTGCTGGCGCGTGCGCTGGGACGTCTGGAGTCCGAGATGCGTGACGATGGCAAATCAGAGCACTTTGATGCGCTGAAGCCGTGGCTGACTGCCGAAGCCGATGCGACACCTCAAGCCGAAGTAGCGACAAAACTCGGCATGAGCATCGAAGCCGTGAAAGTCGCGATCCACCGCCTGCGGAAACGTTTTCGCGAGGCCGTGAAAGCGGAGATCGCGCAAACGGTCAGCGACGAGGACACAGTGCGAGAGGAACTGGACGCGCTGATGGTGGCGCTGAGAAAGTAAAAATCCCCTGTCCTTGCGGAACAGGGGATCTCTTGGTTGCACAGCAACAAAGCAACTTTACGCGACAGGCGCCTCGGCAACAGCCGTCTCCGGCTTTTTCTCTTTCCAGGTGCTCTGGATGTAGATTTCGCGCAGGGTCTTGAAGTCGATGTTTGTTGGGCTGTCGGTCATCAAGTCGCTGCCTCTGTTGTTTTTCGGGAAGGCGATGACTTCGCGGATGCTGTCTTCGCCGCTGACGAGCATGGCGATGCGGTCCAGACCCAGCGCGAGGCCGCCGTGTGGCGGTGCGCCGAAGCGGAAGGCATCGAGCAGATGGCCAAACTTGTGGGCCTGCTCCTCTTCGTTCACGCCGAGGACGCTGAACATCTTGGCCTGCAGATCCTTCTCGTGAATTCGGATGGAACCGCCGCCGAGTTCGTAGCCGTTGAGGACCACGTCGTAGGCTTCAGCGCGCACCTTGCCGTATTCGCCGGCGTCCATGAGCGGGATGTCTTCCGTCTTCGGACGGGTGAAGGGATGATGCACGGCCACCCAGCTCTGCGTTTCGGCATCCTGGGCCAGCAGCGGGAAATCGACGACCCAGAGGAAGTTGAAGGCGGTGCTGTCCTTGGTCAGCGCGGTCATGTTGGCGATCTCGACGCGCACGCGGCCGAGGATGTCGCAGGCTTCCTGCCAGGTGCCGGCATAGAAGAACACGATGTCGTTTTCCACGACCTCGAGCTTGGCGACGAGCGCTTTTTGCTCGTCTTCGCTGAAGAACTTCCACAGCGGGCTCTTGTACTCGAGCACGCCCTGTTCATTGCGCTCCACCTTGATGAAGGCGAGCTGCTTCACTTTCATGCCCGCCTGCGTGGCGATCTCGTTCAGACGGATCATCTGGCCGGTGGTGATGCCGGCGAAGCCTTTGGCATTGATGGCACGCACGACGCCACCGTTTTCAATGGTGCTGCGGAAGATTTTGAAGCCGCTAGTGGCGAAGACGTCGGCCATGTCCACGATCTCGTTGCCGTAGCGCGTGTCAGGCTTGTCGGAGCCGTAGCGGTCCATGGCTTCCTGATACGTCATGCGCGGGAAGGGCGTGGGGATGTCGCGGTCGGTGCCGGCTTTGAACATCTTGACGAGCAGGCCTTCGACGAGGTTCAGGATGTCATCGCGCTCGATGAAGCTGGCCTCGATGTCGATCTGCGTGAACTCAGGCTGGCGGTCGGCGCGCAGATCTTCATCGCGGAAGCAGCGGGCGATCTGGAAGTAGCGTTCAAGACCAGCCACCATCATGAGTTGCTTGTACTGCTGAGGGGCCTGCGGCAGCGCGTAGAAGCGGCCGGGGTTCAAGCGGGCAGGCACAAGGAAGTCACGTGCGCCTTCCGGTGTCGGGTTGCTGAGGATCGGCGTTTCGACTTCGATGAAGCCGGCGGCGTCGAGGCAGTTGCGTGCCGCGTTGGTGATCTTGTGGCGCGTGCGGATGTTCTTGCTCATGCGCTCGCGGCGCAGATCCAGGTAGCGGTACTTCATCCGCATGTCCTCGTTGGACAGCTCGCGGTCGAGCTGGAAGGGCAGCACGTCGGCCTTGTTGAGCACTTTGAATTCGGTGGCGACGATTTCGACATCGCCGGTGCCGAGCTTGGCGTTTTCCGTGCCCGTAAGACGTGCGGCCACTTTGCCGGTGATCTGCAGCACGTCTTCGTCGCGCAGGTCATGGCTCAGGGCGGCGAGTTCAGCGTTTTCTTCCGGGCGGAACACCACCTGGGTCAGACCTTCGCGGTCGCGCAGGTCGATGAAGATGACACCGCCATGGTCGCGGGCCGAATTCACCCAGCCACAGAGTGTGACGGTCTGGCCGATGTGCTCTGTGCGGACGGCGTTGCAGTGAAAGGAACGGTAGGCGTTGGGGATCATGGCTGAAAAAGGGCGCGTAGAGTCGGCGGATTCGGCCTGCGTGCAAGGGGGAAGGCAGGGCCAAAACGGAGGATTGGGGGCAAGGTCGGAGACGGGGGCTTCGTTCCCTTCGCCCTATGTTTTGGAAATCACTGCTTCTTCTGGGCTGCTTCACCGCTGCGCTGCATGCCACTGACAGGCCCAATGTCGTGTTCTTCCTCGTCGATGATCTCGGCCAGCGTGATCTGGGCTGCTATGGCAGCACCTTTTACGAGACGCCCCACATTGATGGCCTCGCCAAGCAGGGCGCACTGTTCACAGATGCCTACGCGGCCTGCCCGGTCTGCTCGCCCACACGCGCCGCCGTGCAGACGGGCCGCTGGCCCCAGCGCACAGGCATCACCGACTACATCGGCGCGCCGATGAAACCGGAAGGCTGGAAGCGCAACACGCCGCTGCTGCCGGCTCCCTATTCAGACCGTCTCGCGCATGAGGAAGTGACGCTGGGCGAGCTGATGAAGAGCGCTGGCTACGCCACCTTCTTTGCAGGCAAGTGGCATCTCGGCCCCGAGGGCTTCTGGCCGGAGAGCCAAGGCTACGACGTCAACATGGGCGGCATTGATCGCGGCGGCCCGTATGGCCCGGGCAAGTACTTCGTGCCCTATGGCAATCCGCGCCTGCCCGATGGTCCGCCCGGCGAGCACCTGCCGGATCGTCTCGCCACCGAGGCCAACAAGTTTATCGAAGCCCACAAAGAAGGGCCGTTTTTTGCCTTTTTCTCGTTCTACTCCGTGCACACGCCCCTGCAGTCGCGGCCCGATTTGCAGGCGAAGTATGAGGCGAAACGCCAGAAGCTCGGGCTGGAGCCCAAGTTTGGCCGTGAGGAGCCGCGGGATGTGCGCCTCGTGCAGGAGCACGCCGTCTATGCAGGCATGGTGGAGGCGATGGACGACGCCGTGGGCAAGGTGCTGGCGAAGCTGGACGAACTGGGGCTCGCGAAGAACACCATCATCATTTTCACCTCGGACAACGGCGGCCTGAGCACCAGTGAGGGTTCGCCCACGTCCAATCTGCCGCTGCGTGGCGGCAAGGGCTGGCTGTATGAAGGCGGCATCCGCGAACCGCTCATTGTACGCTGGCCGGGCAAGGTGAAGCCGGGGGTGGAGGTGGGTACGCCAGTGAGCAGCCCCGACTACTTCGCCACCCTGGCGGATGTGACCGGCACCAAGCCAACCGCAAAGATCGACGGCGTGAGCCTGCGGCCCCTGCTGGAAGGCAAGGGTGACCTGCCCGAGCGTGCGCTCTTCTGGCATTACCCCCACTACGGCAATCAAGGCGGTGCCCCCGGTGCGGCAATGCGCCGTGGCGACTGGAAGCTCATCCAGTGGTTTGAGCAGGACCCGCCGGAGCTCTTCAATCTGAAGGACGATCTCAGCGAGACCAAGAATCTCGCCGCCCAGGAGCCCGAGCGGGTGAAGGCCATGCTCGCCGAACTCCAAGCCTGGCAGAAAGACGTGGGGGCCCTGATCCCGACGAAAAACGCCGGGTATGATCCCGCACAGCCCAATGGCCGTGCGGCCCCCAGCAAACCCGTCCGGAAACCCGCAGCTAAAAAGGGCAAATAGCGGGCAAATGCGGCCAGTGGAGTGATTTTGCCATCCAGATTTTATCTGGGGGCCGATTTACGTTGTAGCTACTGATGCGTGACCCGGAGTGACCGGTGCCGCTAAAGTAGTGGGAATAATGACAACCTCCAGCTGTCTCATCCTTATATGCGACTTCTGTGTCTCATCAGCCTTTAGCTAAAATCTAGACAAATAACCCAATAATCTAGACAAAACACAAACAAATCTTTGACGGAACGAGTTTTGTCGCAATTGTTAACCTTGTCAGACCCCCAACACATTATGAACGCGACTGAAACATCCCCTGCGTTAGATCCCAATATTGTCGAAGACATCCGCCTCCTGAAGCGCATCTCGGAACGTGATTCGGCCAGTTTCCAGACCTTCTACAAGAAATACAGCGGCCTCATTTTCGCTTCGATTTCGAACGTTTTGAACGACCATCACGACACCGAAGATGTCATGCAGGAAGTTCTCGTGCAGGTCTGGAACAAAGCCCACCTCTACGAACCCCGCAAAGGCAAGCCTCTCACTTGGCTGACGACCTTGGCCCGCAACCGAGCCATCGACCGCATCCGCTCCAAGCAGCGCCGCTCCCGCCTCAATGACGATTTCGAATCCGAGAACAAGAAGGACCAGTTCGAGTTTGAGCCCTCCGGCCACGAAAACCTCGAGTTTAAGGAGCGCGACACCATCCTCCACAGTGCCGTGTCCCGTCTCACCCAGGATCAGCGCGAAGCCATCGAGCTGACCTACTTCACCGGCCTCACCCAGGCCGAGGTGGCCGAGCGACTGCATGAGCCTCTTGGCACGATCAAAGCTCGCATCCGTCGTGGCGTGAACCGCCTCGAGACGCTGGTGAAGCCACGTCTCGCCTAACTTTCCAACCCCCAAAACCTGGAAAACCCAAGGAGAGGGGCGGACTTCGGTCCGCCTCTCTTTTTGTTTCAAAAAGTAGCCTTGTTGCTGTGCAACAAGGGCCTCCCAGTTCCGCAGGAACTGGGCAACTTCACTCCCGCGCCCGCGAGTCGATGCAGATCGTCACCGGCCCGTCGTTGACCAGTGCCACCTTCATGTCGGCGCCGAAGATCCCGCGTGCCACGGGCTTGCCCATCTCGGCCTCCAGCAGCGCCAGAAACTGTTCATAAAGCGGGATCGCGTGCTCAGGACGTGCGGCGCGGATGAAGCTGGGGCGGTTGCCCTTTTTCGTGCTGGCATGCAGCGTGAACTGGCTCACCACCAGCAGCTCGCCGCCGATGTCCTTCACACTGAGGTTCATCTTGCCCTCAGCATCAGAAAAGATGCGCATCTGCGTGAGTTTCTGCACCAGCCACCTCGCATCCTCAATCGTGTCCTCGTGCTCGATGCCGGCCAGAATCATCAAGCCCGTGCCGATCTGGCCGGTGATGGTGCTGTCGATCGTGACAGAGGCGGAGGAAACGCGTTGGAGGACGAGGCGCATGAGTTATTTTCGTTCCACCCACCGATACGCTTCCTTCGAATTCTTCCAGAAGTACTTTTCGCAGGCTTCCGTGCCTTTGGAGCGGAAGTATTCGTCCACAATTTTAAAGACGACGTCATACGGGGCGCCTTTATCGGAGACGGGCCAGTTGCTGCCGTAGATGAGGCGGTCGGGCCCGAAGGATTCCCAGAGGTGATCGAGAATGGGGAGGTAGTAGGCCGTGTCACGCGGGGCCTTGCCGTATTCGCATTTCACCTGCTCGGCGAGGGCGGAGACTTTCATGAAGGTGTTCGGCTGCTTGGCCACGGCACGGATGTGGTCCTTCCATTCGGGGCTCAGGGACTGGGGATCGCCGGAGGCACCGAGGTGGTTGATGAGGACGCGCAGATCCGGCGCATCGGCGGCGAGTTTCGCGGCCTGCGGCAGGTAACCGGGGCCACCGTTCAAATCGAGCTCCAGGCCGTGCTTGGCCAGCAGCCTGGCTCCGTCGAGCACAGCGTCGTGTTTTGTTGCATCCTGTAGAAATGCAGCGCTCCAGCGCACACCACGAAAAATGGGATTGGCAGCGAAACGCTTCAGGTGGCCTGCAAAGGCATCGCCCGGATCGAGATGCCCGACGAATCCCACGATGCACTTTTCCTTGGCGGCGAGATCGAGAATCCACTGGTTGTCTTCCACGAGCGGGCTGGCTTCGACAATGACGGTTTCTTTGATGCCATGCGGTGCCGCTACGGCGAGCCAGTCTGCAGGCAGCACGGTGCGGTACAGCGGCGAGCCTTGCTTTGGCCACGGCACTCCACCGGGGCGCGTGGGGTCATAGAAATGCGTGTGCGTGTCGATGATGCGCGTGGCAGGCGGCGCGGCCTGAACGGACTCATGCAGCAGGGCTGCGGCGGCGGTGGTCTGGAGAAAGCGACGGCGGTTCATGGTAAGGTGTACGGTTGAATGAAAGAAAATTGCGATGAGTTCTTCCGCCTGCGAGGGCTCCGCTTGTGGAATCACTCTCTGCCTTCGTCCAAATCCAACTCATGGCGATGACCATGCCAGAAGCGCAGGACGTGAACGACGTTCTCGACTGGGTCGATCCGGTAGACAATTTTGTAGCTGCCTTTGAAGACTTGGATTTCCCACGTGTTTGGCAGGACCGCCACACGTACTGGACGACCACTTTGTGCTCGCAGGGGTGAAGACAGCTCCGTTTCTGCTTTCTCTATGAGGTTGCGGACGTACTGCTCACCGCGGTCTGGCTCTCCATGCAGGAACCAGTAGTCGTCGATCTCATGCAGATCGTTCAGCGCCGAATCAGTCAGGCGGACTTGGAACGACGTTGAGCCCATTTGTGTTCCAGCAGCACCCGGGCTTCCGCCAGGGGGCGTTCACGCCCGTTACGCACATCATCCTCGGCCGCTGCAATGTCCCGCAGCAGCCGGGCATCATCATGCAACTCGCGCCAGGCAGGCGAATCCTCCGGCAGCTCGGCCAGCCAGGACAAGGTTTGCTCTTTGGTGCTCATGTACCCAAAATTAACATCGGCCCTTCCTCCCGCAACTGGAGACTGGGGAGACAAAAGTTAGGCGATGTCGATGCACTCCGCCAAAATGTCGAGCGTGCGAAACAGCGCGCCCTTCGTCCTCGCATGCACGCGCAGCAGCACATCGCCGGTTTGCACTTCGGTGCCGGTCTTGGCAATTTGATCACAACCCACGGCGAAGTCGATGGTGTCTGCGGCTTTGGAGCGGCCGGCGCCGAGTTCGAGGACGGCCTGGCCGATGCCCCCGGCATCCATGCGCGTCAGCTTGCCGCTGGCGGTGGCTTTGAGTTCACCGATGAAGGGTGCGCGATGCACGGAGTCCATCCTTTCCAGCGCATCCACGTTGCCGCCTTGGGCTGCGACCATCTTTTGAAACTTCCGCCAGGCATCACCGCTGTGCAGCATGGTGGCCAGATCGGCGCGGGATGAAATGGAAACGGCGGAGGCGAGGTCGAGCACGATGTCCTCCAGATCCTGCGGACCTTCGCCTTTGAGGCAGCGAACGCATTCGGCGACTTCGAGGGCATTGCCGGCGGATTCTCCCGTGGGCTCGTTCATCTCGCTCAGGCGCACGCTGGAGCGCACGCCCATGGCTTCTCCAACGGTGACCAGACTTTGGGCAAGCCGATGTGCTTCCTCCTGCGTCTTCATGAAGGCACCGGAACCGTACTTCACATCCAGCACGAGGCGGTTCAGACCTTCGGCGAGTTTCTTGCTCATGATGCTCGCGGTGATCAGCGGCACGCTCGGCACGGTGCCGGTGACATCGCGCAGGGCGTAGAGCTTTTTGTCCGCAGGGCAGATGCCGGCGGTCTGGCCCACCATGACGCAGCCGATGCGGTCCATGAGGTTGTGAATCTCCACTTCGTTGAGCTGCGTGCGGAAGCCGGGAATGCTTTCCAGTTTGTCCAAAGTGCCGCCGGTGATGCCGAGAC
The DNA here is from genome assembly GCA_002482965.1 of Verrucomicrobiaceae bacterium UBA7681. Taxonomy (GTDB): domain Bacteria; phylum Verrucomicrobiota; class Verrucomicrobiia; order Verrucomicrobiales; family Verrucomicrobiaceae; genus Prosthecobacter. The sequence continues at coordinate 153,779 of DLGZ01000027.1, forward strand.
CACGGCCCGAGATCATCGGCACCCACAGGTTGTCGCAGGCGAGCAGGGGCGCGAGAATGAGCGAGGTTTTATCGCCAATGCCGCCGGTGCTGTGTTTGTCCACGCGCATGGGGTCGTGGTCGTTCCACAGCAGCATGGTGCCGCTGTGCAGCATGGCCTCGGTGAGCGCGGCGGTTTCCTCCGTGGTCATGTCGCGGAAGAAGATCGCCATCGCGAGGGCGCTCATCTGGTAATCCGGCATGTCACCGCGAGTGAAGGCGGTGATGACGAAATGGATTTCCTCGGACGTGAGCGTGCCGCCGTCGCGCTTGTGCTCGATGAGGGTCGGGATGTGCATGCTGCATGCTAGATTCTGCCATGCGTGTTTGGCAATACTGAACCTTTGGACTTCGTATGTTCATTCCTGCCCATCATGCGCGTCTTTTGTGTCCTCCTCAGCCTCAGCTCCGCTCTTCCTGCGGCGGTGATTGATTTCTCGCGCGACATCCAGCCGATCCTTTCGGACAAATGCTACTTCTGCCACGGCCCGGATGCCAAGGAGCGCAAAGGGGATCTGCGGCTGGATGTGGAGCAAGAGGCCAAGGCTGTGAAGGATGGCGTGGCGGCCATTCTTCCGGGCAAGAGCCATGAGAGCACGCTGATCGAACGCATCCTCAGCACGGACCCGGATGAAGTGATGCCCACGCCGAAGAGCAACCGCATGCTGACGGCTGCGCAGAAACAATTGCTGAAGCAGTGGATCGACGAAGGGGCAAAGTGGGGGACGCACTGGGCCTTCAAGAAAATCGAACGGCCGAAGGTGCCGAACGTGGGCGCTCAGCATCCCATCGATGCCTTTGTGCGCGCCAAGCTGGCGGAGAAGGGGATGAAGCCTTCTCCCAAGGCTGATGCGACGACACTTCAGCGTCGTGTGTCGCTGGATCTCACTGGGCTGCCGCCCACAATGGATGAACTGAAGGACGACCATGCCAAGACCGTGGAGCGCCTGCTGGATTCACCGCGCTTCGGCGAGCGCTGGGCCTGGGACTGGCTGGATGCGGCGCGCTATGCGGATACGAACGGCTATCAGGGCGATCCTGAGCGCACGATGTGGCCGTGGCGTGACTGGGTGGTGAAGGCCATCAACGAAAACATGCCCTATGACCGCTTCACGATCTGGCAGCTTGGCGGCGATCTGCTTCCTGATGCAACGCCTGAGCAAAAGCTGGCCACGGGGTTCAATCGCAATCACATGATCAACGGCGAGGGCGGACGCATCGCCGAAGAGACGCGCGTGGAGAATGTGATGGACCGCGTGGAGACGACCAGCACCGTGTGGCTGGGGCTGACGATGGGCTGCACGAAGTGCCACGATCACAAATTTGATCCGCTGACGATGCGCGACTACTACGGGCTCTACGACGTCTTCAACCAGACGAGCGAGGATGGCATTGGCCGCAGCGGGCAGGCGGCTCCGGCGATGGACATGTCCACACCTGCGGAACTCGAACGAGTGAAGACGACCACAGAAAAAGTAAAGCAAGTCGCAGCGGAGGTGGATGCGTTTGAGTTGAAAAAATGGCCGCGTCCAGAAGGCAAGCCGCTGACGGAATCCGATGCGATCAAGCTGCCAGGGAATCTGCCGAGCTACATCGCCAAGACCGAGCCAAAGAACCGAGGCGTGGATCCGCTGCTGGAGGCGGTGAACTATTTCAAGGGCAAGGACGCTGCGTACACGAAGCTGCTGCAAAAGCTCCTCGCCGCAGTGCGCGCGCGCGTTTCAGCCACCAATGCTGTCACCAAGGTGATGGTCATGGACACGCTTCCGAAGCTGCGTGAGACGTTTGTTTTGGAGAAGGGGGCGTATGACAAAGCCAGCACGACGAAGGTGAGTTTCAACGTGCCCGCGAGTCTGCCTGCGATGAAGCCTGACGCACCGCGCAATCGCCTGGGCCTTGCGGAATGGATCGTTAATCGTGACAATCCGCTGACCGCACGTGTGACGGTGAACCGCTTCTGGCAGGCGTTCTTCGGCGTGGGACTGGTGAAGACGGCGGAGGATTTCGGATTGCAGGGCGAGGAGCCACCGCAGCGCGAACTGCTTGACTGGCTGGCGTCCGAATTCATCGACAGCGGCTGGGATGTGAAGGCGCTGATGCGCTTGATCGTGACGAGCGAGACGTACATGCAGTCGTCGAAAATCACCGATGCGCAGACCGATCCGGAGAACCGCTATCTCGCGCGTGGGCCGCGCTTTCGCATGCCTTCGTGGATGCTGCGGGATCAGGCCTTGTATGTGGCGGGCCTGCTGCAGGACAAACTTGGCGGCCCCTCGGTGAAGCCCTACCAGCCCGAGGGCATCTGGGAGGAGGCGACCTTTGGCAAAAAGAGCTACGTGCAGGATCACGGCGATGCGCTCTACCGCCGCACCTTGTACATCTTCTGGCGGCGCATCGTGGGCCCCACGATGTTGTTCGACAATGCCGCGCGGCAGACCTGCGTGATCAAAGCCACCCGCACTAACACCCCGCTGCAAGCACTGGTGACGTTGAACGATGTGACCTACGTCGAGGCCGCGCGTGTGCTGGCGCAGCGCGTCTTGCTGGCAAATCGTGGAAATGAAGACGCTGCGCTCTCGCAGGCGTTTCGTCTCGTCACCTGCCGTGCCCCTGCCAAAGCGGAGGCTGCGCTTTTGAAGGTGCAGCTCGGCAAATTGAAGACGCAGCAGTCGGCGGATCGTGCTGCGGCGTTGAAGCTGCTCGCCGTGGGTGAGTCGAAGCGGGATGAATCCATTGATGCCATCGAACACGCCACATGGACGAGCCTCTGCCTCATGCTGCTGAATCTGGATGAGGCGGTGACGAAGGAATAGCACTTCCTCTCATAGAAATGCGGTTGGGGAAGTTGCAGGCGCGTGCGCAACTGCCTTGGTCCTCTCCTTTTCGCACCTGTTTCAGTCCTTTTGTGCTGCGCAGGAGCGGTTTCTCCTACGCAGCCCGTTTCTCAGCCAAACCCTGACGAAAGGCCGCACCAACCGCTGCGTAGTCTTCGCCCATGATTCGCACCCTGCTCTTCGTCGTCGGCGCTTCGGCGCTGCTTTCCCTCAACGCCAGCGCCCAGCACATCCGCGCTGGCATCATCGGCCTCGACACCTCCCACGTGCTGGCTTTCACCAAGACGCTGAATGCCACGCCGCAGAAACCGGAGGTCATGGGCGTGCATCTTGTTGCCGCGTATGCGCAGGGCTCCAAGGACATCCCCTCCAGCACGGAGCGCGTGCCGGAGTACACGCAGAAGGTCAAGGCCCTGGGCGTGGAGATCGTGCCCAGCATCCATGACCTGCTCGACAAGGTGGACGTCGTCTTCCTCGAATCCAATGACGGCCGCGTACATCTTGAGCAGGTGCTGCCCTGCATCGAGGCGCACAAGCCGGTCTTCCTCGACAAACCCATCGCGGGCACCCTCGTCGATGCGATCAAGATTTTCGATGCCTCCAAGAAGGCCAGCATTCCCGTGTTCTCCTCCTCCTCACTGCGCTTTGGCAAAGGCACGCAGGCGGTGCGCGGCGGCAGCATTGGCCAGGTGAAAGAGGCCAGCACCACCAGCCCGGCCAGCCTGGAAGAGCACCACCCGGATCTCTTCTGGTACGGCATCCACGGCGTGGAGTCCCTCTTCACCGTCATGGGCACTGGCTGCCAGAGCGTGAAGCGCGGCACCGTCATGGAGGAAGTCACCACCGTGGACAAAGTCACCAAGCAGGAGACCAAGCAGACCGTCAGCCGCATCACCGTCACCGGCACCTGGGCGGGCGGGCGCACCGGCACCTTCACCGAATCCAAAGGCTACGGCGGCAAAGCCATCGGCGAGAAAGGTGAGGCCGCCATCGGCACCTACGACGGCTACGATCCGCTGCTCTACTCCATCGTGCATTTCTTCCGCACCGGCGTGTCCCCGGTGGAGCCGGATGAAACGCTGGAAATTTACGCCTTCATGGAAGCTGCGGACGAGAGCAAACGCCGCAACGGTGCTGAGGTCACCCTCAAGGAGGTGATGGACAAAGCCCTCGCGGAAGCGCGCAAATAAGCGTTCTTCAGGGCACGAGCGCCGTAGTACAGGACAGGCTAAAACGTCGCCGGGAGGGATCTTTGTATCAGCTGTGTGCGATATGAAAGAGTCCCTTTCTTTCGTGCAAATATGTTCAACATTCCTCCTGTCACTACGTCTGAGAGACATGCGCCCCCCACAGCCGCTGAAAAATCCCAACCCCAACGCACTCACATGAAGACCCAACCACGCCTCTGCATCGCGTTCACCTGCGCCGGCATGCTGGCCTCAGGACTGCCCGCACTCCAGGCCCAGCAGCCTGGCGCATTGCCTCCTGCCGCATCGACGCAGGCAGTGCCGCCGCCGACCCTGATGCCCCCTGCGGATTCGAAGGAGCCCCTGACCGCCGATTTCAGCGCGAAGATCCTGCGCGACTCCAGCACGCTGGCGAACAACGGCCAGTTGCAGATGAGCTATGCCACCGTGGTTGATAAAATCCTGCCCAGCGTCGTCACCATCCACTCCTCCACGCCCATCAAGGCTCCGGATGTGGATCAGATCCCGCCGCAGCTCCGCCCCTTCTTCTACCGCTTTTTCGGCGCTCCTGGCGGTCCCGGTGGCCAGGACCCCTTCGGCGACATGAACGAAGACGACGAGCCCGCGCCGACCCCCCGCCGCCGCGGTGGCCAGCAGCAGCAGCCCCAGCGCCCGCAGCAGCCCGCCCCCGAGGACGACGCCCATCAGTCCCAGGGCGTCGGCTCCGGCATGATCATCACGACTGACGGCTACATCATCACCAACAACCACGTCGTGGCGGATGCCAAAAAGATCGACGTGGATGTGGATGCCAATGGCTCCACCAAGACCTACCGGGCCACTGTGATCGGCACGGACCCGCTCACCGATGTCGCTCTCATCAAGATCGACGCCACCGGCCTCACACCCGCCACGCTGGGAGACAGCTCCAAGCTCCGCGTCGGAGACATCGTGCTCGCCGCAGGTGCGCCGATGGAGCTCAGCCGTTCCGTCTCCTTGGGCATCGTCAGTGCCCTGGGCCGCAGCAATGAGGGCATCGTTGGCAAGGGCAACGGCCGCGGCGGCCGCGTGCAGGGCTACGAAGACTTCATCCAGACCGATGCCTCGATCAATCCCGGCAACTCCGGCGGACCGCTGGTGGATGCCATGGGACGCGTTGTCGGCATCAGCACCGCCATCCTCTCCCGTACCGGCATGAATGCCGGCATCGGCTTTGCCATCCCCATCAACATGGCCCTCCACATCGTGGAAGACCTGCTGGACGACGGCGCCGTGCAGCGCGGCTTCCTCGGCGTGCAGATCACCGATCTCGACGGCGCTCTCGCAGAACGCCTCGGCTTTAAGGAGCAGGGCGGCGCAGTCGTCATGATGGTCGGTGCCGAATCCCCCGCAGAAAAAGCCGGCATCCAGCTGGAAGACATCATCGTCTCCATCAACAATCAGCGCGTGGACAGCAGCAGCCGTCTGCGCCTCATCGTCAGCGGCACCAAGCCCGGCAGCCAGATCCCCATCGACGTCATGCGCGGTGGCAAACGCCTCACCCTGAACGCCACGCTCGAAGCCCTGCCTGAGGAGGCCCTGTCTGAACTCAGCGGCGGTCAGCGTGGTATCCCACGCAGCGGCCCCGGTGCCCCCGGCGGCCAAGCCAAGGACAACATCAGCGAACTCGTCTCCGGCGTCACCGTCCAGACCCTCACCCCCGCCCTGCGTGAGCGCCACGACATCCCTGACAACGTGACCGGCGTCATCGTCACCAAGGTGGATGCCGACAGCCGCGCCGCCGCCATGGGTGTGGAAGAAAGCGACGTCATCTCCCACGTGAACCGCAAGCCCGTGGCCAATGCCGCCGAGGCCCGCACCCTGGCCAAAGGCAGCGACAAAACCGTCCTCCTCCGCGTCTGGCGCAAAGGCGACACCATGCTGCTCATGATCGGCAACAACTAGGCCGCGAATGATTCCACTGCCCGCGTATGCCACCAGCATGCGCGGGCTTTTTTGTGCCTTCACAAATCATAAATCATAAATCATAAATTCGCTCCGTGCTCTACGACGCCCACAATCACCTCCAGGACGAGCGCCTCGACCCGTGGCGTGAGCAGATCCTCGCCATGCTGCCGCAGACCGGGCTGGCGGAGATGATCGTGAACGGCTCCAGCGAGGAAGACTGGCCCGCCGTGGCGGATCTCGCGCGCCAGCACGCCTTCATTCGCCCCGCCTTCGGCCTGCACCCCTGGTATGTCAAAGAGCGCACCAGCGAGTGGTCTGCCACACTGCGGCAGTTGTTGCTCGATCATCCCCAAGCCGTGGTGGGTGAGATCGGCCTCGATCGGTGGATTGAAAATCCGGACATCGAAGCGCAGCTCGAATGCTTTCGCACCCAGCTTGCGCTTGCCGTGGAGCTGGACCGCCCCGCCACCATCCACTGCCTGCGCGCCTTCGGCCTGCTGGAGGAGACGCTGCGCAGCACCCCGCTGCCACGCCGTGGCTTCCTCCTCCACTCCTACGGCGGCCCTGCTGAGATGATCCCTGGCTTCGTCAAACTCGGTGCCTACTTCTCCCTCAGCCCCTACTTCGGCCACCCGCGCAAAGCCGCGCAGCTCGCTGTTTTCAAGTCCGTCCCCCTCGACCGCCTGCTCGCCGAAACCGACGCCCCTGACATGTGGCCACCAGATGAGTTGAACCCCCACCCGCTGCAATCCGCCGATGGCAAAGCCCTCAATCACCCTGCCAATCTGCGCGTGAGCTACGAGCTCCTCGCGCAACTCCATCACGTTCCCGTTCTTGAACTCCAAACCACCATCGCCAGCAACTACCGCTCTTTATTTGGGCCGTAAATTTCATGCAGACTTCGCATGACTGACAGCAGCAGCGAGCACTACATTCTGGTCAACCTCATGCCTAAAACTCTTTCAGGAATCGCCAGCCTTCTCGCCGCAGTGACGCTGTGCGTGCTCGCCTTTCTGCCACGGCCGGATTTCCCCTTTGCGCATGCCGACATTCTTTCCGGGGAGCAGCTTCTTTCCTCCGCACAAAGGGAGGCCTACAGCGCTTATGTGCGCCTGAACCTGGCATTCGACAGCGTTTATCTGCTGCTTCAGATCCTGGTGTGGTGCGGGCTTGGCGCCGCCCTCGCACGCAAGAGTCCGCTGACGGCCGTTCTCGTTCTTCTTGTGGGCACATGCGGTGTCAGTTTGGATTTTGCGGAGAACAGCATTCGCTGGGGATTTCTCACTCTGGGCAGCCAGCCCTCCGCCACCCTCGCTGCCGTTTGGTCGGCCATCTATGCCATGAGCTTTTGGTTGATGGTCATCGCGGCAGTTGTCGCAGCGTCCGCATGCTGGGCACCCAGGCTTCTTGCCCGCTGGTCAGTCGTGGCTGGGCTTCTCGCCATCCCGGCCGCCGCCTTGACCTTCTCCGTCGGCTTCAAGTCTCTTTTCTTTTGGATGATCGCCTGGCATCTTGTGATCGGCCTTTTCCTGCTCCAGTCCCCGGACGAGGCAGACCCGGCAACGGCCTAATGATCTGCACTCAAGGTCTCATACCCTCCCGGCCGGCGGATGGGAAGGTTCCAGCCCCGTTGCGAGCTGCGCCTTGCTTTCGTTCGCATCAGAGCCAACGCTGGCCCGTCACCTGCTCTCATTATGCCATCCATGCGAAAAACCAAAATCCTCTGCACTCTCGGCCCTGCCACGGAGAGTCCTGAAGTCCTTGCCAGTCTCATCGCCAAAGGTGCCGACGTCATTCGTCTGAACATGAGCCACGCCTCCCATGACTGGGTGCGCACCGTCTATGCCCGCGTACGTGAAGCCGCCGCCGCCTCCAAACGCGAAATCGCCGTCCTCATGGACCTCACCGGCCCCAGCATTCGCACCGGGGATGTCGAGCAGGCCTGGCAGTTGCAGGTGGGAGACGTCGTCGAGTTTCGCTGCAAACCGGATGTGCCTTCGACCACGCCGTATTCCGTCACCGTGAACTACCCGGAACTGGGCAAGGACCTCAAAGTCGGCGACACCATCATGGTGGACGGCGGCATGATTCAGGTGAAGGCCACCGAGGTCTCCACCCTCCGCGTCATCGGCACCGTCATGACCAAGGGCGAGATGAAATCCCGCCGCCACATCAATCTCCCCGGCGTGCCCGTGCGCCTGCCACCCCTCACGCAAAAGGACTACGCGGATCTCGATCTCGGCGTGGAGCTGGGTGTCGATTTCTTCGCCCTCAGTTTCGCCCGTGAGCCCGGCCACTTGCAGCACCTGCAGCTCCTGCTTGAGCAGAAGCAGAGCAAGGCGCGCGTCATTGCCAAAATCGAAAACCAGCAGGCCATCGACAACATCGACGCCCTCGTCGAAGCCTCCGGCGGCATCATGATCGCCCGTGGTGACCTCGGCAGCGAGTGCCCCATCGAGGACTTGCCGCTCATCCAGCGTCAGATCGTCGAGCGCTGCTCCTACCATGGCCGCAAGGTCATCGTGGCCACGCAGATGCTCGAAAGCATGATCGAAAACCCGGTGCCGACGCGCGCGGAAGTCACCGACATCTTCAATGCCGTCATCGAGCAGGTGGACTGCGTGATGCTCAGCGGTGAAACCAGCGTTGGCCGCTATCCCGAAAAATGCGTCGAGGTGCTCCACACCGTCATCAGCCGCATTGAGCAAAAGTACCCCTCCGGCCGCTTCGCCAGCGATGCCCCGCTCAAGACCAACAAGCACAAGACCGTCAAGGCCGCCATCCTGCTGGCCAACAGCATCCCCGGCAGCAAGCTGCTCGTCTTCACCATCCGTGGCGTCATGGCGCACCTGCTTGCACATCAGCGCCCGGAGTTCGCCCCCATCTTTGCCTTCACGCCCAATCTGCACGTCAGCCGCACCCTCGTCACAGCCCGTGGCGTGAATCCCTTCGTGCTGAAGTTCACCGAGGGAGATCCCGAGGCGGCCATTCGCAACGCCCTGGAACTGCTGCGCATGGAAAAGCTCATCAAGCACGGCGATCCGCTCGTCATTCTCAGCGATGCGCTCTATGATGGCATCAATGTCGATGCCATTCTGCTGCGCGAGGCTTGAAAGCGTGCTGCGCTTCCGCAATGATTGCCGTAGCCAGCCGTATTCCTGACCATGCGATTTGTCCGCCTGTTATTTCTGTACCTACTCATCGCCCCCATGGCGCTGGCAGACACCCGTGTGTTCGTCAGTCTCGCGGGCACGCTGCTGGAGGCGGAGATCACCGCTGTTTCAGGTGACAATGTGAGTCTGAAGCGCAGCAGCGATCAGCAGACCCTCGTCGTCAGCCGCCGCACGCTCTGCAAGGAGGACAGCGAGTACATCGCCCGCTGGCAGGAGCAGCACACGGAAACGGGCACCACCTCTGCGCCCGCCTTCGTGGGCATCTCTGCGCCGGTGCAAAAATACCGCCTCTCCTGCCAGACTCTGCCTGCCAAGAGCAACCGTGGACCTCCCGACAGCGACCATCGTATTTTCGAGTACACCTACAACTTCAACCTCAGCAACCGCGAGGTGTCACGGGACTTGCAGAACGCCCGCGGACTGGCCATCACTCTGGGCAAAAGTGTCGCTGAACCCAACGGCGACCTGATCGTTCTGCAAAAGGAGGAATTCGAGGTTAACATCCGCCCGCAGTCCAAAATGGTGCATACCACCCAGCCGGTGCGCCTCAGCTACAGTCAGGATCCTGACGCGCCCTACGGAGTGAAAAGCTACGGCTACGTGCTGATCATTCGCGATGCCGCTGGCAACGTGCTGCATGTGGAGGCAAGCCCTGACGCCAGTGCCAAATTCACCACGGAGATCCTCTCCATCACCCAGGCTCCCTGCATGGTGGACCGGAATTTCAAGCTCAAGCCCCTGTCTGAAGTGCCGCTGGGGTACATCAGTTTCTGAGGCGGCGCGGCTAGTGGCACATGCTTAACAATCGATGGCCAATGTCAGTTTAAAACAGCAGGCAGTATCTTCTGATGAAAAAAGTCCTCATATTCACGGCACTCGTTCTGGCTTCGTCCGTGGCATTGCCCGCGAAAGACGAAACACCCATCGTCGGCGCGATCCGCTGGGATGGCTGGTATGGAGATGGCGGCGTGGTGAAGGCGGTGGAGTTTTCACTGGGGCAGCCGAAGTACCACTTTCGCCTGCCGTGGTTCGCGCAGTTGCTGGAAGACGGGAAAGTAAGGATCAATGGCGATTCACAGGCGATCATGGAGCAGGAAATCGCATATGCGGCGCAGGCTGGACTGAACTACTGGGCCTTTGTGGACTACCTCAATGAAGCGCCTGGCATGAGCATCGGCCTGAACCGCTATCTGGCCGCAAAGGAGAAAAAGGGCATCCGCTACTGCCTCGTGGAGGAAGGAGAGAGACTCGACAAAGAGGGCACCCAGGCTTGGAGCCGGCTGGTGGAGCACTTCCGACTTCCTGATTACCAAACCGTGCTCGATGGCCGACCCTTGCTGTGTTTGTTTGGAAAGACGACGAAAATCGGCAGGGCGGAGTGGGAGGAACTGAAGCGCAAAACGATGGCTGCGGGACTTCAGGAACCGTATCTCGTGCTGATGGGCGGAGAGGCCGCGAAGGACCGCCATATGCTGGGATTTGATGCCGTCTCCGAGTATGCCTGCTCCGGCAAAGGCTACACCACAGATCCCGAAACTTACGAGCGGCTGACGTCCTATTCGGTGAGTGAGAAGTTGTGGGCGAGATGGAAGCTGGAGCGCACGCCCTGCATCACCTTTGCTTCGGCGGGCTGGGACACACGCCCAAGGCAGGAGCGTCCGCCAGCATGGTGCTCATGGGTCACTGCCACGCCCGACCCCACACCGAGCGCGCAGCAAAAATCCCTCATCGACGCCACCACGGCCACGCCAGATGAACTCGCCGCGCATGTCCGTGCGGCCATCGCATGGACACAGAACAATCGCGATCTGAACCCTGCCAACGCCATCCTTGTCTACGCATGGAACGAGCACGATGAAGGCGGCTGGTTGCAGCCCACACTGAGTGCGAATGGCAAGCCGGACACTGCACGGCTCCAGGCACTGGAGAAGGTGCTGCGTCCTTCAGCACTGAAGCACTGAAGCTGTGGCGTGGTGATGCGCAGCTGTGGCTCAAAACAGCCCTTCATTGAGTGGCCGTCCATCACGCCCGCTTATCAAGCACCCTTCCGATCTCAGCCTACTTGTTCAAGATCAGCAGCACGCCCGCCACGATGGCAAGAATGGGCACCAAGATGCTGAGCGCGCCCAAGCTGATGTTAAAAGCACCGATGCAGCCGACGACGATGAGATAGATGGCCAGCACAAGCATGCCGCGATTTTTGGTGATGTTCATAGGTTGGTACGGTTTGAGCTGAGATCCAAATTTCAGATTCAAGGTTCGATGCTCACGGGAGTGCCTACTTCCACGGAATGGTAAAAGGCGGCGGCCATGAAGCCCGGCATGCGGATGCAGCCATGGGAGGCCGCATAGCCGGGCAGGTACCCTGCATGCATGCCGGTGCCCTTGACGATGCGCATCCAGTACGGCATTTTGGCTCCATCATAAATCGCCCCCTTGGGCTTGGGGTCTTTGCTGGTGTCCACGTCCTTTTGGATCACGTTGCCATTGGCATCCACATAGTCGCCGAACAGGGAGGACACATGGTCGATGTCCTTTTCGATGATCTTGAAATTTCCCGTCACCGTATCGAGTCCCTCACGCCCGGATGAAATGCGCGACACCCCGGCAAGCTGGCCGTCTTTGTAGAAAAAGGCGCGCTGCTGTGACAGGCTGATGCGGATGGAAGGGCTGCCCATCATGTTGTCGCCATTCCAAAAGGAATCATCCGCCACGGGGCCGGGTGGGGGTAGGGGTGGACCGACGCAGCCCGCCACTAGAAATAAGAGGGCGGCGGAGAGCAGGCAGGAGCAGTGGATGAAGTTTGGGCGCACAAGCGTATTAGAGCATGAATGCCTTGTTGTGTTCAATGGGGTCTTCCCCCCATTGAACACAGCAGGGGCATCTGTTGTCTTATCACGTCCAACTTCTCCTTGTCTTCGTTGTGCTTTTGCTCACGAAGCGGATATAAAAAACGTCACCTCCTTTCGCGGATGATCGTCCGCTTAAACACACCCCCAATCTGCCCCACAACCACACACCTCATGAAACTCAATCCCTGTCGCCTCCTCCTTCCCGCCCTTGCCCTGCTGACCATCTCCTCCTGTGTGGATCCGATGATCAACGGTGGCGGTTATTCGAACAACGGCGGCGGCTATGGCAGCGGCTTCAACACCTACTCGACGCTTCCTCGCAATTACGCCGGCAACGCCTACTACTATCAGGGCCGCTACTATTCGGGCGGCCGTTATCAGACCGGCAGCTACACCTATCAGGGCAGGCAGTACTCGAACCGCTATTTCCACAACGGGCAGTATTATTACGGTGGTCAGCATCAGAACCACGGCCACCCGTCGAGCAGCTATCCTTCGAGTTACCGCCCGTCGAGCAGCCGCCCGTCGAGCGGCTATCCTTCGAG
>DLGZ01000027.1:166452-171574 GCA_002482965.1 Verrucomicrobiaceae bacterium UBA7681
GCTATCCTTCGAGTTACCGCCCATCGAGCGGCTATCCGTCGAGCAGCCGCCCATCGAGCGGCTATCCGTCGAGCAGCCGCCCGTCGAGCGGCTATCCTTCGAGCAGCCGCCCATCGAGCGGATATCCATCGAGCAGTCGCCCGTCGAGCGGCCATCCGTCCGACCATCATCATGATTCGGACAGGACTCCGGGTCGCCGCTAACAGCGGTTTAGAAAAGCTCTGGGTGGAGAAGCGCCACGGCTTCTCCACCTTTCAAGTGGCGGTCGATGATTGCCAGGAGTCGAAGGCCTGCTGCCTTCTCCGCCAGGCTGCGAAGTGCGGGACGGACTCAGAGGGTCCGCGTTCCTACGCGCCTGCGCCCATCTCACCGCGTGCCCACGCAATACACCGCCTTGTTGCTGCGCAGGATCAGGAGGTCGCCGCTCACTGCCGGGGTGCCATTGAAGTGGGTGGTGTCACTGGCGAATTCGTTGGTGCTTAGCAGCTCATAGGCAGGCTTGGCCGCGAGGACGAGGGCACCGTTTCTGCGTGAGACGCAGACGAGCTTGTCGCCGATGAGCACGGGCGAAGCATAGAAGGGTTTGCCGCCGCCGCGTGAGCCCATGGTGGCGCGCTCGCGGTACACTTCCTTGCCGGTTTTGGCATCGATGCACAGCGCGAAGCCCTGGTCGTTGATGACGTAGAGATGGCCGTCTTTGAGGATGGGCGTGGGCACGTAGGAGCTGGAGCTGCTGTCCCAAAGAATGGCGCTGGGACCGAGATCACCCTTGCCGCCCAGCTTGATGGCAGCGCTGCGCGTGGCGGGAAAACCGCCGAAGACATAGACCGTGTCGTCGCCACCCGGGACGAGGCAGGGGGAGACGTTGGCGGTGAGGCCGTGCGTGGCAAACCAGCGCAGCTTGCCGGTGTCAGGATTCATGCCCCAGAGCTCCAGCGGCACGGCGATGACGAGATCGTCCACGCCCTCGCGCTTGAGGATGTTGGGTGTGCCGTAGGCCATGCCGAAGTCGCCCTCGGCCTTCCACACGACTGCGCCGGTGACTTTGTCGAGGCCGAAGATCGTCTGGCTCTCTTCGTTGGCGTTCACGATGAGCAGGTTTCCATGCACGATGGGACTGGCGGCCGAGCCCCAGCGCCGCTCGCCGGAGCTGGTGCCGCAGGAGGTCTGCCAGAGCTGCTTGCCCTGCAGGTCAAAGGCCAGCGCGCCGCTCTTACCGAAGAACACGTACACGCGCTCGCCATCGGTCACGGGCGTGTTGGTCGCGTAGCCGTGTTCGGTGATGAATCCCTTGAACGGATCTTCCGCCGCAGCGCTGGGCACCTGCGCATCCCACAGCACCTTGCCATCGGCACGGCTGAGGCAGATGAGATGCCGCACGAGCTTGCTCATGTCGTCCGCGCCCGGCTTGTCGCCGTAACCCGTCCAGCAGGTGATGAAGACCTTGTCGCCCAGCACGATGGGGCTGGAGGCACCGGGCCCCGGCATTTCCGCTTTCCACCGCAGGTTTTCCGTATCGCTCCACGTCAGCGGCACCTTGGATTCCGTGACCATGGCCGCCCCTGTGGGCCCCAAGAAGCGCGGCCAGTCGTTGCCAGCGGCGGTGAGCAGAGAAGGGGTGGCAAGAGCGAGCGTGAAGGCGCAGCGGAGCAATTTCATATGGAGAAGCATAACACGGAGTACGGGGAAAAGTTACGCGGGAGATGCAGGCTGTGGAGCGCGGACCTCCGAGTCCGCAGCACTCCGCGAGCAGATGGCGCGCCGAGTTTTCCCTGTTCGACTCTCAGCGCTGCTCCAACAGAACCTGAGCAGATGTATCCAACCAACGTCCCGTTGCTCCCGATGCGGCATGGCCGAAGGGCCAAAGAAGGAAGGCTGCCCACGCGGAGCATAGTCCTTGGGCGGAATGCTGCGGGCTCGGAGGCCCGCGCTCCGTGGGCGCTGCGTCGTTCGGAGCTTCACTGGACAATCAGAAATCGAAGTCGCAAAATGCAGCCTGATCACCATCGTTGCTCTTGCCGAGGCTGCATGGTACAAACAGACCAGCAGCCAGCAACAATGATCGCCGACGCAATGACCCCGGAACAGCTTTCTCAATTCATGGATCGGGTCTGCAACAAATATGGGGTGTGCCTGACGCCTGATGCCCGCCGCTCGATGCTGGAGCGTGAGACGATTGAGATGAAAGCGATTCCCAGATTGCTGCTAGAAAGCGAAGCCCCGGGCGAATGGTGGGATCTGCATCTCATTCGCAGCCTGCGTGATGAGCTGGAGCTTGCGACTACGCTCCGGCTTGCAATGCGCCCAGAATCATTGATTCTTCACCATGACCGCAACTTTGGAAGCCGATCATAAGCTCTCGCTTTCTGAAGATGTTCTTGCCCAAGGACACTTCAAAGATGGCATGGAGTTTCGTGTGATCCTGAAGCCGTCAGGGGCAATGATCCTGCGCCCGAATCAACCACGCCAAAAATCGCTCGTAGAACATCTGCGCGGGCTGCAAGGACTGGAACTTGCCGTGAACCGTGAGGTCCTCGGCCCGCCCGTTGATCTATGATCTACATGCTGGACACGAACGTTTTGTCCGAAGGCATGAAGGCACACCCCGATCCCAAGGTGATCGAGTGGCTGGATGCGCATCAGGAAGACTCCGCCATCAGCGCATTGACTCTTGCTGAACTTGCACGGGGAGCAGAAGCCGTGGCCGATGGGAAGCGAAAAAATGAACTCCTACGACTGCTGCGGTTCATGCAGGAGGACTTCGCCGATGCCATCCTGCCTTTCGATGACGCTGCCGCCTGGGAGTGGGCACGCTACTGTAAACGCGCCCATGAGGAGGGTCGTTCTGTGGCCGTCATGGACAGCCTGATCGCCGCAACAGCTCTCGCGAACGGTCTTATCGTTATCACGCGAAACATTGCGGATTTTCCCGGTCTTACTGTTCTAGATCCTTTCACCGCATCTTGATGTGTTCCCGGCTCCAGAGGCCTGGAGCCCACTAGGGGACTGGGCAACCTACCTCACACCTCCACCGGCACCGGCTGCGGGGCTTGAAACGCAGACATCGAAAACCGCTTCATCAGCGAACCGGACGCCACATACCCAAAGCCGAAGAAGAACAGCAGCAGGAAGGGGATGGAGCCCCACTGGCCGCGCTGGGCGGCGAGGCCGATCATCCAGCCGAAGTAGCCGGTGAGGATGACTTCGATCCACAGGGCGATGGACTTGCCGGCCTTGTAGCGCGAGCGCTGCTTGGAGGCCTGCGCTTTGTTTTCCATGCCATACTTCGGCGTGCGGACGAATTCGGACGACTGATTGAGCAGCGCCTCCAGCACGGCCTTGCCGTTGTTGATGCTCATGCCAATGCCGAGGGCGAGCAGCATGGGCACATACGGCAGCGCCTTGATCCAGCCCCAGCGGCCCTGGGCGCCCTGCGCGGTCATGTAAAAGATGATGACGCTGAGAGAGGCGAAGAAGAACACGGGCACGTCCACAAACACCGCCTTGTGCCAGCTGCTGCCCATCACGAAATTCGCGGGGTACATCAGCACCAGGGTGCAAAGCGTGAGCAGGTAGGCGAAATTGGACGTGAGGTGGGAGGTGGCCTCAATCTTCAGGCTCAGGGGGATGTCGCTGCGCCACACGTTGCCCAGGGTCTTTTTGCACACCTGGATGGAGCCCTTCGTCCAGCGGTGCTGCTGGCTCTTGAAGCCGTCCATGTCCGGCGGGAGCTCGGCGGGGACGACGACGTCCTTGAGGTAGATGAATTTCCAGCCTTTGAGCTGCGCGCGGTAGCTGAGGTCCAGATCCTCCGTCAGCGTGTCATGCTGCCAGCCGCCACCGGTTTCGATGGCCGCCCTGCGCCAGATGCCGGCGGTGCCGTTGAAGTTCAGGAATTCGCCGTGGCGGCTGCGGGCCGTCTGCTCCAGCACGAGGTGGCCGTCTAGAAACAGCGCCTGCAGCTTGGTGAGGAGGGAGAAATTCTTGTTCAGGTGCCCCCAGCGCGCCTGCACCATGCCGACTTTCTCGTCGGTGAAGTGGTGGATCACCTGCTTGAGGTAGTCCGGGGCCGGCTGGAAGTCGGCGTCGAAAATGCAGATGTACTCGCCCGTGGCGGAGGCCATGCCTTCGTCCAGCGCGCCAGCTTTGAAGCCGTTGCGGTTGCTGCGGTGGCGGTACTCGATGTCGTAGCCCTGGGCCTTCAGGCCGGCGGAAAGCTGCTCGGCGTGGGCGGCGGTTTCGTCCGTGGAGTCGTCCAGCACCTGGATCTGCAGGCGGTCGCTGGGGTAGTCCAGCGCGCTGACGGTGCGCAGCAGGTTTTCCACGACGTGGAGCTCGTTGAAAATGGGGAGCTGCACGGTGATGCGCGGCAGCTCGGCGAACTCGTGGTGCGGCACCGGCACCTCATGCCGGTGTTTCCAAAAGTGGTACAGCACCTTGATTCTGTGCGCGCCAAAGGCGGACAGGGCGGTGAAGACGAGGATGTAGCTGGTAAACCAGAAGAAATTATCCCACTCAATCATATCGGGAAAAGGAAAAAGGGCACGGGGGCGCAATCAATCTCCACCAGTCACCAACAATCAAGCAGCATTTCGGGTGCCAGTAGGGCGGGATTTTTAAGCGTGACGTGGAGGCGGGCGCTACTTTGGGGGGCGGGACGGTTTGCGCGGCGCTTCTGGACTGGTAGGGAACCGCTGTGCGGGTCCGTGATTCCGGGTCTATCATTCCCGCAGGCGATCAAAAAGGTGCGCCGTCCATGGTGCTTTCGACTGCAGAAGGCGGGAGGCGTTTGGGAAGGGGGGAGCGCTTTGAGCCAGCAGGCCGCGCTGGGACGAAGGATTCTACGGACGCGCACAGCGCATCCCTACCAGCCCTGCGGCGCTTCTGGACTGGTAGGGAACCGCTATGCGGGTCCGTGATTCCGGGGCTATGTCCCGCGCAGGCGCTGAAAAAGGTGCGCCGTCCATGGTGCTTTCGACAGCAGAAGGCGGGAGGCGTTTGGGAAGGG
The DNA here is from genome assembly GCA_002482965.1 of Verrucomicrobiaceae bacterium UBA7681. Taxonomy (GTDB): domain Bacteria; phylum Verrucomicrobiota; class Verrucomicrobiia; order Verrucomicrobiales; family Verrucomicrobiaceae; genus Prosthecobacter. The sequence goes on from DLGZ01000027.1 coordinate 171,461, forward strand.
GGGAGCGCTTTGGGGCGGCAGGCCGCTCTGGGACGAATGATTCCAGGGACGCGCACAGCGCATCCCTACCAGCCCTGCGGCGCTTCTGGACTGGTAGGGAACCGCTGTGCGGGT